>CALSVD010000008.1:0-74002 GCA_943840765.1 uncultured Flavobacteriaceae bacterium | reverse complement strand
TCCAATCTCATCCATTATGTTCTGGGCATTCATAGTCCTTATGTAAGGCATCCCAGAAATTTTTACATCAAGATTAGTTTCTTTTTCAAACTTTTCAATTAAAGGAACAAAATCTTCATTTATAAATTCAATTCTTTCAATATTATTAACAATCTTTTTATCTAAATATATCGCAGTTTGAATAGTTTCACTTTTTTTATTGAATAAAATATTTTCATAAAAAGGAAAATCTTGAAAAATAGTATTTTTAAACTCCTCAACTTTGTAGTCACTGATAAAAGAATTATTTAAGATAGAATCAACAGTAAACTCTTTTTTGATCTTGTCTTTGGAAATAACAGGAATATTTCCAACATGTATAACATTGTTAATCTCTTTTTTATTTTTGAAAGATTGGCTTAATTTAATCCAAGAGTTAAAATTATTTTTTTTAAACAATGAACTGTCGTTTACTGCGATAATTAATAAATTTCCTTCCTCTCCAAATACATTAACAAAATTATCATACGCTAAATTAAAGGGATGATCTTTTGGCATTAAATTAGCTTCGGAATAACTAAACTTTAAATTTTTCCACTGCGTTGATAAAATTAAAGTAGATATGAAGATAAATACTAAAAAAAAGATACGGTTTCTTAAAATTAATCGAGCAAATATATCCCAGCCTTTAGAATTTTTAATATTACTCATTAATCTTGATTCAAAGGTTTAGACTGATAGAATTTCTTTTTCTTTAGATGCAAATATAGATCTTATCAATTTTTGAAGTGTATTCATCAGTTAAATCTTGAATATCACTGTTCAGAGATGGCTTTTTGATCAAGTAGAAACATCACATCTTTTTAATGTCGTTGTTAGCATCTTTCCTTGCATTTCTAATCGCTATTTTAGCATCTTCAATTTCAGATTTTGCTATTTTACACTAAGTTCTTTTCTTCTTTCTTCTGTCAAGGGAGGAATAGTAATATATTATAGATTCACCATTATTCATGGGATTAAACCTAAATTGGCAACCATTATTGCTTTTTCAATATCTTGTAGTTTGTCCTTTTCCCAGGGCTGAACTGAAAGAGTTTGAGCATCGGGAGTATTTATATTAGCAATTTGAGACAATGGAGTTGTAGAGCCATAATAATCTAACTTGACACTTGATAACATAGAGGGGTTTGCTTTACCAGCTCGAATATTTAAAAGTTCTTTTCTAGATGTTTTATCGCATTTGACATTGACTCTTCACAGGCTTCAATAATAAATTCTAATTCTTCCAAAATTAATTTTTTATAAGGTTCCTATTTTATCTCCATTAATTACCTTAAAAGGTTTCCAGGTTTATTCATATTAAAAACTACAATAGGTAAGTTATTTTCTTGACTTAAGGTAAATGCAGTAGAATCCATAACTTTCAAATTTTTACCAATAACATCAGAAAATGAAATGGAATCAAATTTTATAGCTTTTTCATTTTTTTCTGGATCTGAGTCATAAACTCCATCAACTCTAGTGCCTTTTAAAATAACATCCGCACTTACTTCAATTGCTCTTAAAACTGCAGCAGAGTCTGTTGTAAAAAAAGGATTTCCAGTACCGCCACCAAAAATTACAACTCTCTTTTTTCAAGATGTCTGACGGCTTTTCTTTTAATATACGGCTCAGCAACAGCTTCAATTTTAATTGCTGTTTGTAGTCTAGTTTGTATGTTTTCTTCCTCAAGTGAACTTTGTAAAGCCATACCGTTTATGACGGTAGCAAGCATTCCCATATAATCACCTTGAACACGATCAATACCATTACTGGCAGCTGAGACACCTCTGAAGATATTACCACCACCAATAACTATGGCCACTTCAACTCCTAAATCTAAAATGCTTTTGATGTCTTTTGCATATTGGGCAATTCGTTTAGGATCAATTCCATAACTCTATCTCCCAACAAAGCTTCTCCGCTTAGTTTTAGTAAGATTCTTTTGTAAACCATTTATGTAAATATAGTGATGATTACACTAAATCTAAAAAAGCAATAAATTTTAAGTCAAGCTAACTCTTTTAAAATCAGTAACTGTTAAATTATTGTCTACAGATTTCACGTAGTTAGCAACACTTTGCTTATTATCTTTTATGTATGCCTGATTAATCAAAGTATTATCTTTAAAAAACCTTTTTAATTTTCCTTTAGCAATATTATCAAGCATTGCTTCTGGCTTACCCTCCTGTCTTAGTTGGTCTTTAGCAATTTCAATCTCTTTTTCAATTGTCTGCTGATCAACTCCACTTTCATCGAGAGCAATTGGATTCATAGCAGCAGCTTGCATTGCAACATTCTTTGAGGCTTCCTCGATTCCATCGACGGCACTTGAGAAACCAACTATAGTAGCAATCTTGTTTCCAGCATGAATATATTTCCCAACATACCCAGCAGAAATCTTTTCAAAATTACCAATCACTAATTTTTCTCCAATTACTCCAGTTTGTTGGATTAATTTATCATTTACTGTCATTGAATCGATTTCAGCATTTAAAAAATCATCCATTGAATCTTTCTCTAAAGCTATTTCAGCTAGTTGATTAGCTAGCGCAACAAAACTATCATTTTTAGCAACGAAGTCTGTTTCACAATTTAAAGAGATAACAGCTCCAGTTGTATTATCAGAATTCACCTTTGCTATAGTTGCTCCTTCCGAAGATTCTCTATCAGCTCTTTTAGCTGCAACTTTCTGTCCTTTCTTTCTTAAAATTTCTATTGCTGCTTCAGTATCACCATTAGCCTCAACTAAAGCATTTTTACAATCCATGATTCCAGCTCCTGAAATCTTTCTTAGATTATTTACGTCTGATGCGGTTATTTTTGTCATGATTATTCTTCTGTTTTTTTAGCAACTCTTGTTCTTTTCTTTTTTTCTTTTACTTCCTTTACATCTTCTTTTTGATCCTCAGTAACTTCATTTTTTTTCTCAGATCCACTTTCTTTTTCTTTTATCACTTCAGCAACTTCTTTTTCCTTTTGTCTTTCAGAGAGACCTTCTTTAATTGCGTCAGTAACATGATTTAAAATAATATCTATTGATTTTGAAGCATCGTCATTTGATGGTATCGCAAAATCTACCTCTCTTGGGTCACAATTAGTATCAACCATAGCAAAAATTGGAATATTTAGCTTTTGAGCTTCTCTAATTGCGATATGTTCCCTTCTAATATCAACTACAAATAGAGCACCAGGTAATCTCGTCATATCAGTGATTGAGCCTAGATTTTTTTCTAATTTTGCTCTCAATCTATCAATTTGTAAGTTTTTCTCTTTTAGAAAGAGCTTCAAAAGTACCATCTTGTTTTGTTCTATCAATAGCTGACATTTTTTTAACGGCTTTTCTGATAGTGACAAAGTTTGTTAACATACCGCCTGGCCATCTTTCAGTAATGTAAGGCATAGTTTACTTCTTCAGCAGCTTTAGATACTAGGTCTTTAGCTTGTTTTTTTGTAGCAACAAAGAGAATTTTTCTTCCTGAGGAAGCAATTTTTGATAAAGCAGATGCGGCTTCATCAATTTTTGATGCAGTTTTGTAAAGATTGATAATATGGATGCCATTTTTCTCCATGTGGATGAATGGTGCCATATTGGGATTCCATTTTCTTGTTAAGTGTCCAAAGTGAACACCAGCCTCTAAAAGAGGTTTAATTTGAATTTTTGTCATTTTTTTTAGTTTACGTTCCGTATGATTAGCAATAAATTTTAATATAATTTATTTAGATGCTAAACTAACTTTCGCTTGCGAAATACGACAACAGGTTATTTTCAATATTTATATGAACTCGATAACCAATAAGCGAATCGAATTAACGTTTCGAGAATTGGAATTTTTTTCTTGCTTTCTTTTGACCAAATTTCTTTCTTTCAACCATTCTAGGATCTCTGGTCAATAATCCTTCTTTTTTAAGAGCTGAACGATTTTCTTCATTAATCTCACATAGTGCTCTAGAAATAGCCAATCTAACTGATTCAGCTTGACCGTTAATTCCTCCACCATAAACATTTACTTTTACGTCATATGATGACATTGTTTCAGTTAATGTAAAAGGTTGGTTAACTTTATATTGAAGAGTATCAGTTGGGAAATATTCATTTAATGATTTACCATTAATCGAATATGTTCCTTTACCTTTTGATAAGTATACTCTGGCAACAGACTTTTTTCTTCTTCCTATTTTATGAACTACTTCCATATTATTTTAAGTCGTTTAGATTTATCAATTTTGGATCTTGGCCTTCATGTTTGTGGTTTTCACCAACATAAACTTTTAGGTTTCTAAATAAGGCAGCTCCTAATTTATTTTTAGGCAACATTCCTTTAACAGATTTTTCAACTAGGCGACAAGGGTCTTTGGCAAAAAGTTCAGTTGCTGTAAGGGATCTTTGTCCACCAGGGTATCCGGTGTGTCGGATGTACTCTTTACTTTCCCACTTATTTCCAGAAAGAGTGATTTTTTCTGCATTAATAACAATTACATTATCACCACAATCAACGTGTGGTGTGAAACTAGGCTTGTATTTTCCTCTAAGAAGTTTAGCGATTTTTGAACACATTCTTCCTAGAGCATGCCCACTTGCATCAACAACAACCCAGTTTTTGTCAACTGTTTCTTTGTTTGCAGAGATTGTTTTATATGTTAAAGAATCCAAAATATTTAATTTTTTAAAAAAACATTTAATTAATGCTTTTTATTGGCCTGCAAATCTACAATAATAAATGAAATCTACAAATCAGAAATAAACAAAAATGTTAATGAGCTTCAAACCAGTTGAGACCTACGTCCATATCTACTTTTAAGGGTATGCCCAATTGATAAACATTTTCCATTTCATTTTTAATTAAACTTTTCATTTTTTCTAATTCATTTTTATGAACTTCAAACACTAATTCATCGTGAACTTGAACAAGCATTTTTGATTTAAAATCTCTTTCTGCAATTTTATTTTGAATTTTTATCATTGCTAATTTTATAATATCGGCTGCGCTTCCTTGAACTGGTGCATTAACTGCATTTCTTTCAGCTGCTCCTCTCACTATAGGGTTTCTAGAGTTAATATCTTTCAAATACCTTTTTCTACCTAAAATAGTTTCAACATATCCATTTTCACGAGCAAAATTAATTTGGTTAGAGATATAATTTTTGAGTTCGGGATATGCATTATAGTATGATTCTATCAACTCTTTTGATTCAGTTCGGTTTAATGTAGTTTGATTGCTTAAACCAAATGCTGAAACACCATAAATAATTCCAAAATTTACAGTTTTAGCATTACTTCTTTGCTCTTTGGTCACTTCACTCAAGTTTATATTAAACACCTTGGCTGCTGTAGAGCTGTGTATGTCTTCATTGTTCTTAAATGCAGAAATCATGTTTGGATCCTTACTTAAAGCTGCTATAACTCGAAGTTCAATTTGTGAGTAATCTGCAGAAAGCATTAAGTAATCTTCATTTTCACATATAAAAGCTTTTCTAACTTCTCGGCCTCTTGGGTTTCTTATAGGGATATTTTGAAGATTAGGATTGTTACTACTTAATCTTCCCGTAGATGCAACACCTTGATTGAATTCAGCATGAATTCTGTTGGAAGTTAAATCAACTTGTTTTGGCAAGGAATCAACATAGGTGTTAAGCAATTTTTGAAGAGATCTCCATTCAAGAACTTTTTCTATTATTACATGCTTTGAGGCTAACTTTGACAAAATTTCTTCACTAGTTGAAAACTGGCCTGATTTTGTTTTTTTAGGCTTTTCTACTAGTTTCATTTTCCCAAATAAAACTTCACCTAACTGTTTTGGTGAGGCAATATTAAATTCTTCATTTGAACTTTTATAAATAAATTGCTCTAGTACTTTTAATTCTTCATGAAACTTTACAGAAAGCTTTGATAAAAATTCAGAATCTAATTTAATTCCATTTAGTTCCATAATGCTTAATACTTTAAGCAAAGGCATTTCAAGATTTTCAAATAAATTTAAAAGATTTCCTTTAATTAAATCTGATTTCAGATACTTGCTTAACTGGAAATTTAGATCAGAATTTTCCATTGACAATTGATCAAAAGAATCATTTTTTATACTAGGGCTATAATTTAAGTAAGCTTCACATAGTGTTTTGTAATTATGACTTAGATCAGGGTTTACCAAGTAATGTGCTATTTTATTATCAAAATAAGTTCCTTTAATATTAATACCATACTTCTTCAATAACTTGATCTGTGATTTCAAATCAAAACCTATGATAGTCAAATCAGAATTATTAAAAATGGAATTAAGGGTATCAATAATAAAGCTGTTCGTATTTTCAATTTCAAGAAAATAACTTTTGTTATTTCCCCAGCTAAAACTTAAACCTAAATTATTTGAACTTTCATTAATATGTATGAGCATTAATGGAAATAGCTTTTTGATTGGTTAATTTTTTAAAAAGCAATTTTAATGATAATTCACTTTTGTTATTTTGATAAAATTTGCTGGAGTTTGATATGTTGTTAAGTTTTTTCTTTAACTCTTGATTTGATTCACCAGGCATGTTAAACAGATCGTATTGTATATCTTTTTTAAGTAAATCTTCATTTTCATCTTTGATTTCTAATTCCTCACCATTTTCTTCAATTAAAAAAAGTTTTTTGAAATTTTCTTTCATTCTTACAAACTCGAGTTCCTCAAAAATTTCATATACAAGAGAATGGTTAGGGTTTTCCAGTTTAAAATCTTGAAAATTGTATTCAATAGGGACGTCTAATAAAATCGTGGCAAGCTTTTTAGACAAGACTCCTTTTTCTTTATTAGCCTCTATTTTTTCCCTTAACTTCCCTTTTACTTCATGTGTATGATCCAAAAGATTTTCCAATGATCCATATTGATTTATAAATTTTTTAGCAGTTTTTTCTCCTACACCTGGTAGACCAGGAATATTGTCAACGGAATCTCCCATCATTCCTAAAAAATCGATAACTTGAATAGGATCATCAACTTCAAATTTTTCTTGCACTTCTTTTACCCCCCAGATTTCAATACCATTGCCCATTCTTGCAGGTTTGTACATAAAAATGTTTTCTGAAACTAATTGTGCAAAATCTTTATCTGGGGTTACCATGAAAACTTCATAATTATTTTTTTCAGCTTTTTTAGCCACAGTTCCAATTATATCATCAGCTTCATATCCGCTTTTCATCAAAATAGGGATTCCCATCGCTTTTAGTATATTATGAATGTAAGGCACAGCAATCTTTATTGGATCAGGTGTTTCGTGTCTATTGGCCTTATACTCTTTAAATATTTCAACTCTGTCTACTGATCCACCTAAATCAAAAGCAACAGCTAAGTTATCTGGCTTTTCTCTTTTAATTAAATCCAAAATTGAATTCATAAACCCCATTATGGCACTAGTATCCATCCCTTTTGAATTAATTCTAGGGTTTTTGATAAAGGCATAATATCCTCTAAATATTAAGGCATATGCATCAATTAAATAAAGTTTTTGTCTGTTACTCATATATAAATATTATATTTTTGATTTCTAATTTAAAAAAATATAATGTTGAGATGGCTAATAGTTATTGTTGTTTTTTTACTGATTGAAATATACGCATTTCAGGCATTTAAAACTGCATCAAAAAATGGTTGGTTTACAAAATCCTATATTATTATAAATTCTTTAATATTTATAAATCTCTTTTATAGAATTTTTAACGTTTATTTAAAAGATTTAGATTACTCTGACCAGTACTATAACTTTTTATCAATTCCTTTTGCTTTATTTTTTACATTATTTTGTTTCAAACTAATTTTAATTTCATTTCTTTTTTTTGAAGATATTTTAAGATTAATAGTCTCTACATATAAATTTTTCTTTAATCCAACAGAATCATTTTTAATTGACAGAAGAGGCTTTTTAAGTAAAATTGCTCTTCTAATCGCTTCAATTCCAATCCCTTTTGTATTACATGGAATTTTTAAAGGAAGATATAATTATAAGGTTTACAATTATGATTTAGATTTTGAGGATTTACCAAAAGAATTTGATGGTTATCAAATTACCCACATTTCTGATATTCACTCCGGAAGCTTGAATAATATCAAAAGTGTAGAATATGCTGTGAAGCTAATTAATGAGCAAAATTCTGATTTGATTTTATTTACTGGAGATATAGTAAATAATAGGGCAGATGAATTAGATATTTGGAAGAATACACTTTCAAAAATTAAAGCTAATGATGGAAAATATTCAGTTCTAGGAAATCATGATTATGGAGACTATGTTGATTGGAAATTTGAAAACGAGAAGAAAGATAATTTTGAAAACCTTCTCAAAATTCAAAATGAAATGGGTTTTAATTTATTAATGAATGAGAATATTAGTATTAAAAGAAATAAGCAAAGCATCTCATTAATTGGTGTAGAGAACTGGGGAAAAGGTCGCTTCAAAAAGAAAGGGGATATTGATAAAGCTTGTAATGGCTTGAATGAGAATGACTTTAAAATTGTTATGAGTCATGACCCTTCACACTGGGATGAAATTTTAAAAAATCATAAGACACATTTTCATCTGACTTTGAGTGGACACACCCACGGCATGCAATTTGGAATTGAAATTCCAGGTTGGATTAAATGGAGTCCAGCGAAATGGGCCTATAAGTATTGGGCTGGGTTATACAATGAAAACAAACAGTTTTTGAACGTTAATAGAGGCTTTGGAGTTTTGGGTTTTCCTGGAAGAGTGGGAATCCCACCTGAAATATCAGTGATTACTTTGAAAAAATCATAGATTTTAAAAATTTATTATTTTTATAATAATTCTAAACTTGGCACATGTCAAAATTCGGCGAACTTATTAATTTCAAAGTTCCTATTCTTTTAGATTTTTTTGGTGATTTGGATGAAACTTCTAAATCAATGCACCCTATTTTAAGAGATGTTGCTGCTGCTGTCGGAGATAAAGGAAAGGTTATTAAGATTAATGTGGATCTAAACAGCGAGCTTTCTGAAGCGTTGAGAATAAAGGATCTACCAACTTTAATGATTTATAAAGGAGGAGAAATGGTTTGGAGACAAAGTGGAGAGCAGGATGCTAAAACCCTTATAAATCTAATTAATGATTTTGTCTAGTTTAGCGCTAATCGTCTCAAATTCTTCTATTTCTTTCAAAACAAAATCTTCTTTCGAATCGTATTTTTGAATTGTTTGTAACAAGTTTTTTAACTGAAAATAATCGTTCAAAATGGCTTGCGTGTAGTCTTCTTTGTCTTCTAATGTCATGTAAATTGAAATTCTTTCTTTCAACGGTTTAGAAATCTTAAAATACAAACCTATTCCATACTCATTTTCATTTAAAAAATACAGTTCATCAACAAACTCGTATAACAGAGTGTAATATTCATATTCACCATATAATTCTAATACAAATTCACTAGAATTTATAAATTGTTTTATAGAGCTTGCTTTAAGATCATTATTATCCGACTTTAAAAGAGTTTCTAGTAGAGCTCTGTATCTTTCTGTATCTGTAATAATGTTTTCTGCAAAACTATACATTGAAAACCTAGAACTTTTAGATTTGGACATTTGAGAATAATATTTTAAACTTTCATCGTATTTTGAGGAAAGTTTTTTATATAGTTTATCTCCTTTGTTAAATTTCCCTAAAGAATAATATGTTGAAATATAAGGTTCTAAAAGACTGTAGTATCCAAAGTAGTCTATTGGCATTTTTTCGATAGATAGATCTAGAATTTCTTCAGCTTTTTCATTTTGATTATCGACGATCAATTGTTTTGCTAGTCTGTGAAGATTTCCTCTGAAAGAAATACTGTTTTTTCTTGTTTCAGGATCATGATAAATTTCTGGACTTTCCGAGTTACCCCATTCCCAACTTTTTACAATTTTGTACATTGAAGATGAATCTATCCTTCCCAATTCGTAGGGATTATTTTTGTCAACTTTTGTTTTGATAGGCACTAATTTATAAACTAGCCCGTCTAATTGAAGATAATCTTTCATCCATAAATATTCAGCATCATTGTAACTTCCTCCTGTAAAGTAAATAGGCCTCTCCCAATTATTGTTTGCTAAAATATCCAACATTAAAATTTGGTTTTTATACAAACCTCCAGTTGGTAAATCAATGTCAATATAATCTAAAATCAAATTTTCATCTTCTTGTTTTACCAAACCACTTTTAAGAACATTTTTCTTATTAACAGGGACTCTTATTTTGTTAGTTGGATAAAAAACCATGTTTTGAGTAAATAAAGGAATGTTTTCAAGATCAGCACCATATTGAACCAATAAATTCTTGTACTTAGTTCGTGGATGATCACTTGAAACCCAGTTCATAAAATCTTTAATTTCCCATCTTACCGAATCAATTAATGCTTCATACTTAATATAATCTCTTATCCCGTATGCATATTGACTATGTTTAAGTTGTGAGGGTATTGGACTACTATTGTAAGTTCGTTTCTTCATTTGATCTATATACCAATCAGTTGCTATCAAACTAGTATTGATAGTTCTTACATCAGTTCTATAATTTTCAATTTCTTGAGCATACCAAAGTGCAAAAGTGTCATTATCACCAATAGTAAAAATCATTGCATCTTTATCTTTGTCAATTGAATTTAAATAAGCTTTAGCAAGAGACTGAGCCGTATATCTATCAGACCTGTCATGATCATCCCAATTTTCATAAGCCATAAGCAACGGTACGGTCAGTAGTAATAAGCTGATTAATGGAACTGATTTTTTTTCTGAAATTAATTTTCTAAGAGAGTTTGTAAAATAAAAAATACTGAGGCCTATGAAAATTGAAAAAACATAAAAAGATCCAACTAATGCATAATCCCTTTCTCTAGGTTCGAAGACCCTTTCGTTTAAATAAACTTTAAGTGCTAATCCGGTAAAAAGAAATAAAAGTGTTACGATCCAAAAAAGATTTTTATCTCTTTTGAAAAGAAACAAGAAACCAATTAAACCTAAAATTAATGGTAGCATGTAATATGTATTTCTTGCTTTATTATTTTTTAAATCAGAGGGTAAATTAGATTGAGGACCTAGTCTTAATTTATCGATGAAAGAAATTCCTGTTATCCAATTACCTTTTAATAAATCATATTCCCATTTAATATCATTTTGTCTTCCACTAAAATTCCACATAAAATATCTGAAATACATTGAACCAATTTGATATTTAAACAGATATTTTAAATTATTAAACAAGGACGGTTTTTCAATATCTAAATAACCGCCATATTGAGTTAAAAACTTATGGTAACCCTCTGCGTCAATGTCACCATTAGCTACACTTTGTTTAAATTCTAAAACCAATTTTTTGAAATTTGTTTCAGACAGATATTCAGGTTTTATGCTAAAATCTAAAACTCCAAAATATGTCATATAATTTATTGCATTTTCAGAGCTCCACATTCTGGGTAACAATCCAACGTGATCACTATTGGAATTGATTTTTCCTGACTCCCAATCGTTTACGATAAAATATTTTTGAGTTTTTTCGTTTCTCTCGTATTTTGGTTTGTCATCTTTATAAGGGTTATTTTCATCTTGACCAGCGTATGCATCTGAAAACATAGGACCGTAAAATAAGTGAGTATCTGGGTATTGCTCTAAGTTATAATAAGCCAAAAGAGCTCTAGCATCAGACGGAGAGTTTTCATTAATTACTGTATTGGCATTGGATCTAATAGGTATCATTAACCATGAAGAAAAACCAATGAAAATAAACATAACACATAACAAGAAAGTGTTTGTATTGTATAAATTTTTTTTTCTAGTGTAAGAAAGGGAAAAAACAAAAAATGTGATTAAAAGAATAGCAGTAAAAATAGTTCCAGAATCAAATGGTAATCCAAGAGAATTCACAAAAAACACCTCTAAATACCCAAAAAGTGCTAAAGTTGAGGGAAGAAGAAGTTTGAAAATGAAAAGTAAAATTGCTACAGATAAAACATTTGCTAAAAGAAAGTTTTTAAAATTTGGATTAGGATATTTTTTAAAGAAGTAAATCATACCAATTGCAGGAATAACAAGTAATCCCATAAAATGAACTCCAAATGAAAGCCCAACTATAAATGATATTAAAACCAGCCATTTATTTCCTCTTTCATTATCAATATCTTCCTCCCACTTGAATCCAAGCCAAAATAACAGAGCCATTATGCATGTAGCCATTGCATAAACTTCTGCTTCAACTGCATTAAACCAAAAACTATCAGAAAAAGTAAAAGACAAAGCTGCTAAAGTAGATCCGCTTAAGATTTTTATAGAGTCAGTTTTTGTAATGGTTTTTGAAATTTTCAATATTTTTTTTCCAATTATTGATGTGGTCAGAAAAAGAAATAATATGGTAAAAGCACTTGCGAAGACGGACATCATATTGACCATAAATGCAATGTCTTCAGGATTTGAAGCAAAGGATGCAAAAAAAGCACCGATCATTTGAAAAAAAGGTGCTCCTGGCGGGTGACCAACTTGTAATTTTGCTGATGTTGAAATATATTCAGCACAATCCCAGTAGCTTGCCGTGGGTTCAACTGTTAGGTAGTAAGTGGTAAGAGCAATGAAAAAAACAAGTAAAGCATTAAACTTATTATAGTTTTCAAATTTTTTAATATCCATTCCCATAATTTGAAACACGAAATTAAACAATATTATCAATTAATATTTTAAATATAATTTATTTGTCTAGCTAAAACTTTATATTAAATTTGCCGTTCATTAAATGGCCTATGGTGTAACTGGCAACACGTCTGGTTTTGGTCCAGAAGAGTCTAGGTTCGAGCCCTAGTAGGCCAACTTTAATTGATAGTGTTTTATTAAATTCTCGTTTGTTACAGAATTTAGTATATTTGCACAGCATTATTGAAAATTTGAAGGGGGACAGTGTCCCCTTCTTTATTAAATATATTTGATTTGAAGGAGATATTAGAGAGTTTATTTGAAGAGTTTTTTAAAGAAAACAAATCACTTTTTTTAGTTGATTTTTCTATGGAAGCTTTTAAAATCGACATTAAGATTGACGGAGATAAAGGAGTAAAAATAAGTGATTGTATTGCGCTTTCTAAGCATATTAAAAATCATTTTGATTCTGAGCTTGATGATTACAATTTAAACGTAAGTTCAGCAGGATTATTATCTCCTTTAAAAACACATCGTCAGTTCTTAAAAAACTTTAAAAGAAAAATGAAAGTAAAATCTAAAGCAGGTGCTGATTATGTTGGCAATCTTGTTGACGTAGGGGAAGAAGATATCACGTTGGAGTGGTCATCAAGAGAACCCAAACCTGTTGGTAAAGGAAAAATAACAGTAGTAAAAAATAAATTAATTGCTTTTGATCAGATAGAAAAAGCGAACTTAATAGTAGAATTTAATAAATTATAATTATGGAAAATTTATCTTTAATCGAATCGTTCTCAGAATTTAAAGACGAAAAATTTATTGACAGAGTAACACTCATGTCAATTCTTGAAGAAGTTTTTAGAAACACTTTAAAAAGAAAATATGGAGACGATGATAATTTTGATATTATTATTAATCCAGATAAAGGAGATTTGGAAATTTGGAGGAACAGAATTGTTGTTGAAGATGGGGCTGTTGAAGATGATAATCAAGAAATATCTCTTACAGAAGCAAGAAAAATTGAGCCTGATTTTGAGGTTGGAGAAGATGTTTCTGAAGAGGTTAAATTAGTTGATCTTGGTAGAAGAACAGTGCTTTCATTAAGACAAAACCTTGTTTCTAGAATTCATGAACATGATAATGGAATAATTTATAAACAATTCATTGATTTAATTGGAGAAATTTATACCGCAGAAGTTCATCACATTAGACACAATGTTGTCATATTACTCGATGATGATGGAAACGAACTTATTATGCCAAAAGATCGTCAAATACCCTCTGACTTCTACAGAAAAGGAGATTCTGTAAGAGGAGTAATTGAGTCAGTTGAGCTAAAAGGGAACAAGCCCTCAATTATTTTTTCAAGAACTTCTCCAAAATTTTTAGAAAAATTATTTGAACAAGATATACCAGAAGTTTTTGATGGATTAATTTCTGTTAAAAAAGTTGTTAGAATTCCTGGTGAAAAAGCTAAAGTTGCAGTAGATTCTTACGATGACAGAATTGATCCTGTAGGAGCATGTGTTGGAATGAAAGGATCTAGAATTCATGGAATTGTAAGAGAGTTAGGAAACGAGAATATAGATGTTATTAATTTTACAAATAATACTCAGTTACTGATAACAAGGGCACTAAGTCCTGCAAAAATATCATCTTTAAAAATTGATGAAGAAAATAAAACAGTGGAGGCTTTTATGGATCCTGAGCAAGTTTCTAAAGCAATTGGAAGAGGTGGACATAACATAAGGCTAGCTGGTCAATTAACCGGTTATGAAATTGATGTATATAGAGAAGGTGCTGAGGAAGATGTTGAACTTACAGAGTTTTCTGACGAAATTGAAGGTTGGGTCCTAGAAGAATTTAAAAAAGCTGGACTTGACACTGCTAAAAGTGTACTGGAACAAGATGTTGAAGATTTAATTAAAAGAACAGATTTAGAGGAAGAAACAATTATTGAGGTTAGAAATGTATTAAATGCAGAATTTTCTGAATAACATTATATTTAAATATGAGTGAAACTAAATTAACAAGATTAAACAAAGTACTTAGAGAATTTAATATTTCTCTTGATAGAGCTGTTGAGTTTTTGTCTGCAAATGGTCATGAGATAGAGGCGAGGCCTACGACAAAAATTTCATCAGAACAGTACGATTTATTTTTAAATGAGTTTAGCTCTGATAAATCTAGTAAAGTCGAGTCTCATGACTTGAGTGAGGAAAAAAGAAAAGAAAAGGAAGAATTAAGGATAAAAATTGAAAAAGAGTTAGAGGAAAAACAAAAGAAAAAAGCTTCATTTATTGAAAGAGCTGAAATTAAAAAACCAGTACATTTAGGCAAGATTGACTTAGATATTTTAAACAAACCAAAGTCAAAATCTGAATCTAAACCTAAAGAAGATTTACCAAAAGACATCGAAGCTGAGAAATCAGTTCAAGATAGTTCCGGCGATAAACCAAAAGAGAGTACAAATATTGAAACTAAGTATAAGAAATTAAGTGGTTTAAAAACTGTTGGAGATAAAATTGATTTAGGAAAATTTGAAAAGCCAAAACCAAGTGCCAGCAAGCAATCTACTGTCTCTAAGAGAAAAAGAATAAGAATTAGTAAAGACCCGGTAAAACCAACTAATCAAAATAAAAAGAACTTCAATAAAACTTCAAAAGCTAAGGTAGTTTCAAATGAGCCTAGCGAGGAAGAGGTTCAAAAACAAATTAGAGAGACTTTAGAAAAATTACAAGGTAAATCTTCAAAAGGAGCTAAGTATCGTAAAGAAAAAAGAGACTCTCATAAATTAAAATCAGAGGAAGATATTGCTCAAAATGAAGCTGAAAAGAAAATTATTAAGGTAACTGAATTTATTACTGTAGGAGAAGTTGCAACCATGATGGAAATAACTTCTTCCGATATTATTTCTGCCTGTATGTCGTTAGGAATTATGGTAACCATGAATCAAAGGTTAGATGCTGAAACACTAACCATTGTTGCTGATGAGTTTGATTATGAAGTTGAATTTGTGACTGCTGACATTGAAGATTCTATTAAAGAAGAGGAAGACAAACCTGAAGATTTATTACCTAGAGCTCCAATTGTAACTGTTATGGGTCATGTAGATCATGGTAAAACTTCCCTTCTTGATTATATTAGAGAAGAAAATGTAATCGCTGGGGAATCAGGAGGAATTACTCAACACATAGGAGCTTACAATGTTGAATTAAAAGGTGGTCAAAACATTACATTTTTAGATACACCAGGTCATGAAGCTTTTACTGCAATGAGAGCAAGGGGAACTCAAATAACGGATTTAGTTATTATTGTAATTGCAGCTGACGATGATGTGATGCCACAAACAAAAGAGGCTATAAGTCATGCTCAAGCTGCTGGTGTACCAATTATTTTTGCAATTAATAAAATTGATAGACCTAATTCAAATCCTGATAAAATAAAAGAAAAACTTTCTTCAATGAATTTATTGGTTGAAGAATGGGGTGGAAAAATTCAATCTCATGATGTTTCTGCATTAAAAGGAACGGGTGTTGATGAATTACTAGAAAAAGTTTTATTAGAAGCTGAATTTTTAGAATTAAAAGCTAATCCAAATAAGTCTGCAATCGGCTCTGTTGTTGAGGCTTATCTTGATAAAGGAAAAGGTTATATTTCTACAATTTTAGTTCAGTCAGGAACTTTAAAAATAGGAGATTATCTATTAGCTGGCCAACATTCCGGTAAAGTTAAAGCAATGCAGGATGAGAGAGGAAAATCAGTTGATGAAGCAGGTCCTTCAACTCCAGTTTCTATATTAGGTTTAGACGGTGCTCCACAAGCTGGAGATAAATTCAATGTTTTTGCTGATGAAAAAGATGCAAAACAAATTGCTGTTAAAAGAACACAATTGGTTAGAGAACAATCTGTAAGAACTCAAAAACATATAACTTTAGATGAAATTGGAAGAAGAATTGCAGTTGGAGAATTTAAAGAGTTAAATATTATACTTAAAGGGGATGTTGATGGTTCGGTTGAAGCTTTAACTGATTCTTTTCAAAAATTATCTACGGATGAAATAGTAATCAATATTATTCACAAAGCTGTAGGTGCTATCACTGAATCGGATGTATTACTTGCTTCTGCTTCAGATGCGATTATTATAGGATTTAACGTAAGGCCAACTGGAAATGCAAGACAAATTGCTGATAAAGAAGAAATAGATATAAGAAACTATTCCATTATTTATGATGCGATAAATGATTTAAAAGATGCTATGGAAGGTATGCTAGCTCCGAAGTTTAAAGAAGAGGTTACTGGAAATGCTGAAATTAGAGAAACCTTTAAAATTTCTAAAGTTGGAACCATTGCTGGATGTATGGTAACAAGTGGAAAAATATTCAGAAACTCAAATATTAGAATTATAAGAGAAGGTGTTGTTGTAACATCGGGAACTTTAGCTTCTTTAAAAAGGTTTAAAGATGACGCAAAAGAGGTGTCCAAAGGATATGATTGTGGTATACAAATTAAAAACTACAATGACATAAAGGTTGCAGACGTTATTGAGGCTTATTCTGAAGTTGAAATTAAAAAGAAAATTAAATAGTTAATTGGGTTGTAATATAAATGCCGAAGGATATTTTTTTTTAATTTTTTTTAATTCTTTTATAGCTTTAATTTTAGAAACATATTTTCCAACTCTTATCTTGTAATAAGGAGTTTCAAAACTAAAAAAAACTTCTTCAAATTCTTTTTCTTCATTAATTAAATTTAATAATTCCTGATAGTCTTTAAAGTTTCCACTAAAAATTTGAACAGTGTACTGCCCTGAAGTAAAAGCTTCTTGATTAACAATTTTTTTTAATTCAAGTACTTTTAAAAGTTTTGAATCTTGATTTATAATAATTGAGTCGTTTTGAGCAAATGTTTTAAAAATCATTGCTATACTAAATAGGAAAAAAAAGACTATTTTTTTCATAAAACAAATATAGTTTTTTGAACTTTAAAAAGGAACATTTTAGAGGGTTTTTAAAAACAATTATTTAGAATGATTATAAATTAAAAATTAGACATAACTAAGGTTTAAAATATCGTGTTTGTGTTGTATTTTTGTGCCCTAATTTTGATACAATTTAAACAATTGTCAGTCGTAAGAATAACAACTTTATCGAAACTGTTTTCAAGACTACTAAAAAGCTTTGTATCACCCCTCGCGCTTAATTTATTTTTCGCATTACTATTTACATTTAATATATCAGCTCAAGAGCCTGATATTGCTAAGGGAAAATCTTTATATAATGCAAATTGTGCGGCATGCCATAAGCTTAACAAGAAATTGATAGGCCCAGCATTAAAAGGAGTTTCTGCAAAATATGATAAAGAATGGCTATACTCATGGATTAAAAATAGTGCAGCATTAATTAAGTCAGGAGATGAACAAGCTGTTGCAATTTATGAAGAATACAACAAGGTTGCTATGAATGCATTTCCTCAATTATCTAATGAGGATATTGATAACATTTTAGCTTACACAGATTATGTTCCTGAACCTATTGCATCAACTTCCACAGTTGCAACTAACTCAGGATCTTCTGAAGGATCATCAATCACTAATGATATTGTTCTGGGATTGCTTGTTATTGTTTTAACGGTATTGATTGTTGCCCTTTATCTAGTAACTAAAACCCTTAGAAACATAGCTGAAAAAAACGGCATAAAAGCTCATGTTAAAGAATCTCAATCATTTTCTATATGGAGAGCATTTGTTAAAAACCAATTTTTAATATTTGTTTCAGTTATCCTACTGCTACTTTCAAGCGCATATTTTGCTTATGGATATATGATGCAAATTGGTGTTGATCAAGGTTATATGCCGGTGCAGCCAATTCACTATTCACATAAGATTCACTCAGGTGCAAATCAAATAGAATGTCAGTACTGTCACTCTTCTGCAAGAGTATCAAAACATTCTGGGATACCCTCTTTGAATGTATGTATGAATTGTCACGAAAATATAGCTGAATACAATGGTGAAGAAGATTTAGAAAAAGGATATACTAAAGATTTTTACACTAACGAAATAAAAAAATTATATAAAGCTGTTGGATGGGATGAAGAAACACAATCTTACACTGGAGAAACTGAACCAGTTAAATGGGTAAGAATACACAATCTTCCAGACTTTGTGTATTTCAATCACTCTCAACATGTTTCAGTTGCTGGAGTTGATTGTCAAAAGTGTCATGGACCTGTTGAAGAAATGGAAATATTGTATCAATATTCTTCACTAACTATGGGTTGGTGTATTGATTGTCATAGAGAATCAAATATAAAAGTAAAGGATAACGAATATTACACCAAAGTTCACGAAGAGCTTTCTAAAAAATATGGAGTTGAAGAGCTTTCTATAGCTCAGATGGGTGGACTTGAGTGTGGTAAATGTCATTATTAAAAAAAAACAATTATTAGGAATGGGAAACCATAAGAAATATTGGAAAAGTGAATTGGAGTTGTCTTCTGATAACCCTATAGTTAATGACCTAAAAAATAATGAGTTTGTTAATGAATTGCCTATTGATTCTTTTCAAAATACTGAAAATAGCTTAGAAGATTCTTCTACAAATAGAAGAGATTTTCTTAAGTATTTAGGGTTTACAACTGCTGCAGCTACCTTAGCAAGTTGTGAGGGACCTGTAAATAGATCAATCCCCTACGTTGTACAGCCTGAACAAATAATTCCAGGAATTTCTAATTTCTACGCAACATCTATTTCAGATGGATTTGATTTTGCAAACGTCCTTGTAAAAACCAGAGAAGGTAGGCCCATAAAAATTGAATTAAATAAGAAGTCTGACGATAATACGCCTAATGCCAGAGTTCAGGCATCCGTATTATCCATGTATGATAGCTCTAGACTTCAGGGACCAACTATGGATGGTCAAGATATTTCTTGGGATCAATTTAATTTAAATGTTAAAGCTCAGCTTAATGCGATGAAAGCTTCTAGCAAAAGAGTTGTTTTATTGACACAAACATTTGCAAGTCCAACAACAGAAAATATTATTAAAAACTTTACTAAGAAATACCCTAATGTTGAACATATCATATATGATGCTATTTCTGATTCAAAAGCTTTAGATGCATTTGAACTTAGTTTTGGAGTCAGAGCCTTACCTACTTATGATTTTGAAAAAGCACAAGTTATTGTTTCTCTTGCTGCAGATTTTCTTGGTGATTGGCAAGGTGGTGGTTTTTCGAAAGGATATGCTAAAAATAGAGTTCCAAAGAATGGAAAAATGTCTAAGCATTACCAGATTGAAGCTAACATGTCTCTTTCTGGCGCTAATGCAGATGTTCGTATACCTTTAAAACCATCGAATCAAATAAAAGCATTGTTAAAGATTTATGAAAATCTTTCAGGTGAAAATACTGGAGTAACTCTAGAGAATAAACTTGAGTCAAATCTTAAAATGATTTCTGACAGTTTAGTCGATGCTGGAAGTTCAGGTGTATTTATTACAGGATTAGACGATGTTAACGCTCAACTTATTGCTCTTAAAATTAATATGTTAATTAAAAGTAGAGTCCTAAATACTTCAAAACTTAATCTTACAAGACAAGGAGATGACAATAAAGTTTCTAATTTAATAAACGATCTTTCTAATAATAAAGTTGACGGGTTAATTATGGCAGGTGTTAATCCTTCTTATACACTTGCTGAAAACAAAAAGTTTAATGAGGCATTAAAATCAATTGATTTTACGGTTTCATTTTCAATGAATAATAATGAAACCGCTAAACTATCAAAATGGGTAGCTGCTACTCCTCATTATCTTGAATCTTGGGGTGATGTTGAAATTAAATCAGGAAATTATAGTTTAGTTCAACCAACTATAAAGCCCCTATTTGATACATTACAGTTTCAAGATGTAATATTGAACTTACTTGAATCGCCAGTTTCATTTTACGATGAACTAAAAAGTAATTGGAATATTTCCATTCTTAATGGTTATTCATGGAATCAAGCACTTCATGATGGTATTTATTTAAATAAGAAATCTGCGAAAAGTCTTATATATATCAATAAAGATTTATCCAAAAGTGTAAAAAATTTACTTTCTTCTGGTACCAATGATTATGAATTAATACTTTATCCTAAAACCTCAATGGGAGATGGCCAGCAAGCTAATAATCCCTGGCTTCAGGAAATGCCAGATCCAATTTCAAGAGTTTCTTGGGATAACTATCTTACAGTTTCTAAATCTGATGCTAAAGTTTTAGGAATTGAAAATACAAATGATTCCAATGGAGCTCTAAATAGCAATTTTGCCAAGGTTTCTTTAAATGGTAAGTCTATTCAGATACCTGTTATCATACAACCAGGTCAAGCAAAAGGATCAGTTGGTTTGTCATTCGGTTTTGGAAGAAAAGATGGTGTTAAAAAAGAATTACAAACCGGTGTTAATGGTTTTGAATTTTATCAAGATTTTAAAAATATCCAGAATGTTTCAATTGAAGCAATTGGCGGAGTTCACGAATTTGCTTGTGTTCAACTTCATAATACTTTAATGGGTAGAGGAGACATAATTAAAGAAACGACATTAGAAATTTTTAATACAAAAAAATCTTCTGAGTGGAATTATATGACTCAGGTTTCTTTGAATCACATCGAAACACCTGTAACTTCTCCAGATGTTGATATTTGGGATGAATTTGATAGATCTATAGGACACCATTTTAATTTATCAATTGATCTAAACTCATGTACTGGTTGTGGAGCTTGCGTTATTGCATGTCATGCAGAAAATAATGTTCCGGTTGTTGGTAAATCAGAAATGAGAAAGTCTAGAGATATGCACTGGTTAAGAATAGATAGATATTATTCTTCTGCAGAAACTTTTTCTCAAGATAATATTACAAAGGATAATATAAGTGGTTTAGGAGATTCTCTTTCAGTATTTGGAGAAATGGAAGATCCTTCTGAAAATCCTCAGGTCGCTTTTCAACCAGTAATGTGTCAACATTGTAACCATGCTCCTTGTGAAACTGTTTGTCCAGTTGCAGCCACTTCTCATGGAAGACAAGGTCAAAATCACATGGCCTATAATAGATGTGTTGGAACAAGATATTGTGCAAATAACTGTCCATATAAAGTAAGAAGGTTTAACTGGTTTCTGTACAACAATAATAATGAGTTTGATTTTAACATGAATGATGATCTAGGGAAAATGGTTTTAAATCCAGATGTGGTTGTTAGATCTAGAGGAGTAATGGAAAAATGCTCAATGTGTATACAAATGACACAAAAAACTATTTTAGATGCTAAGCTTGATGCTAGAGAGATAAAAGATGGAGAATTTCAAACCGCATGTTCTTCTGCTTGTGATACTGGAGCGATTGTGTTTGGAGATGTTAATGATGAAGAAAGCAATGTTTTAAAATTAAAAGAAGATGATAGAATGTATCATCTCTTAGAAAGTGTTGGTACAAAACCAAATGTTATGTATCAAGTTAAAGTAAGAAATACGTAAAAAGATAATATATGTCATCTCATTACGAAGCGCCTATAAGAAAACCTTTAGTAACTGGTAATAAGTCATACCATGACGTTTCAGTTGATATTGCTGCCGCTATTGAAGGTAAAGCAAATAAACAATGGTGGATTGTATTTTCCATTGCTTTAGCAGCTTTTCTCTGGGGTCTCGGATGTATGATCTACACAATTTCAACTGGAATTGGAGTATGGGGTTTAAATAAAACTGTAGGTTGGGCCTGGGACATTACAAATTTTGTTTGGTGGATTGGAATAGGACATGCGGGGACTTTAATCTCAGCAGTTCTATTACTTTTTAGACAAAAATGGAGAATGGCAATTAATAGATCTGCCGAAGCAATGACTATATTTTCTGTTATTCAAGCTGGTTTATTCCCAATTATTCACATGGGGCGTCCATGGTTAGCTTATTGGGTTCTTCCGATCCCCAATGCTTATGGCTCTTTATGGGTTAACTTTAATTCACCATTATTATGGGATGTTTTTGCGATATCTACATATTTATCTGTATCACTTGTCTTTTGGTGGACAGGTCTTTTACCTGATTTTGCTATGATAAGAGACAGAGCTGTAAAACCATTTCAAAAAAAGATTTACAGTTTAGTTAGTTTTGGATGGACGGGAAGAGCAAAAGATTGGCAGAGGTTTGAAGAAGTATCCTTAGTTCTTGCTGGTTTAGCTACTCCTTTAGTACTATCCGTACATACCATAGTATCCTTTGACTTTGCAACATCTGTAATTCCAGGTTGGCACACTACCATTTTTCCTCCTTATTTCGTTGCAGGAGCAATCTTTTCAGGATTTGCAATGGTAAATACATTACTTATAATCATGAGAAAGGTATCTAACCTTGAAAATTATATAACAATTCAACACATTGAGTTAATGAATATTGTAATAATGATTACTGGTTCCATTGTTGGGACAGCATATATTACTGAACTTTTCATAGCATGGTATTCAGGTGTTGAATACGAGCAATATGCATTTTTAAATAGAGCGACTGGCCCTTATTGGTGGGCTTATTGGTCTATGATGACTTGCAATGTTTTTTCTCCTCAACTAATGTGGTTTAAGAAATTAAGAACAAGTATTCTTTTTTCTTTCTTCATTTCAATTGTTGTAAACATTGGTATGTGGTTTGAAAGATTTGTAATTATAGTTACATCACTTCATAGAGACTATTTACCATCATCATGGACAATGTTCTCACCCACATTTGTAGACATTGGTATTTTTGTTGGAACTATTGGATTTTTCTTTGTATTGTTTCTACTTTATTCTAGAACATTTCCTGTAATTGCACAAGCTGAGGTGAAAACAATTTTAAAAAGTTCAGGAGATAACTATAAAAAATTAAGAGATAAAAAATAATGGCTGATAAAATTTTACATGCCGTATACGATGACGATGATAAATTGATGGATGCTGTCAAAGATTTAAAAGCATCTAATTTTTATATCGATGAAGTATACACTCCTTTTCCAGTTCATGGATTAGATAAGGCATTAGGTCTTAAGCCTACAAGGTTGGCTATTTTATCATTTATTTATGGGTGTATTGGCTTTAGTTTTGCAATATTTATGATGAATTATATAATGATTGTTGATTGGCCACAAAATATTGGAGGTAAACCAAGTTTTTCATTTATTGAAAACATGCCTTCTTTTGTTCCCATCATGTTTGAACTAACCGTATTTTTTGCTGCCCATTTAATGGTAATAACGTTTTATTTAAGAAGTAAACTTTGGCCTTTTAAAGAAGCAGAAAACCCACTTCCATCTACCACAGATGATAAATTTTTAATTGAAATTAAATTCCATGGAGATGGTAAAGCTCTAAAAGCTGCTGTTAAAAAGACAGATGTATTAGAGATTAACATAATTGATCAAAAAGAATCTAAATAATGAGAAGAACAACTTTTTTTAGTGTTATGATTTTGTTTAGTCTTCTAACAGTCTCGTGTTTTGATAAATCAAAGCCTAATTATCAGTTTTTTCCAAATATGTACGAATCGGTTGGATACAGTACCTACCAAGAATCAGATGCTTTTGCTAATGGAATTGAAGCTCAAATCCCTGTTGAAGGTACTATCCCAAGAGGTTGGGTACCTTACGAGTATTCTGATACTAATGAAGGTTATGAATTAGCAAAAAAGGAATTACTTTCTCCTTTAGAAATAAACGAAAACAATCTATCAGAGGGTAAAGAATTGTATAATATCTATTGTGCGGTATGTCATGGTTCAAAAGGCGATGGACAAGGGATTTTAATGACTAGAGAAAAGTTTTTAGGAATTCCAAGTTATGCAGATAGAGATATCTCGGAAGGGAGTATATATCACGTACTGATGTATGGGAAAAATTTAATGGGTTCTCATGCAAGTCAAGTTAATGCTGAAGAAAGATGGCAGATTTCTCAGTATGTTATGAGTTTAAGAGAAAAATTAATAAAATAGGTTTAATGTATAAGGTCTCTAAAAATATTAAAATTTTTTCATTTTCATTAATGATTATTGGTGCCCTTGGTTTGGCGTTTAGCTTTTATTCTGCTCCAAAAACTATTGAACAAGCAAAGGAAATGGTTTCAGATTCACATGGTGATAACCACGGTGAAGATCATGGTGCTGTAGGTTCTCACTCTGGTGAAGATTCACATTATGAAAACGATACTCATTCTAATTCACATGATGAACATTTACTTCATAAATTGCAAAATAGACCTTGGTCTGCATTGTACGTTGCAGCATTATTTTTTATGTTCTTATCTCTAGGAACTTTAGCTTTTTACGCAATTCAAAGAGCTTCACAGGCAGGTTGGTCTCCGCTGTTATTTAGAGTAATGGAGGGAATTACGGCTTATCTTCTTCCGGGAACTCTTATCATTTTAGTGATACTAATTTTATCTTCAATGCATTTAAATCATTTGTTTGTTTGGATGGATCCTGATGTTGTAGCTCATGATAAAATTATTCAAGGAAAAGTAGGTTATTTAAATACTCCTTTCTTATTAGCTAGAGCAGTATTTTACATTGCAGGTTGGAATTTTTACAGATATATTTCTAGAAAATATTCAATAGCCCAGGATAATTCCTCGGATATTTCTAATCACACGAAGAATTTTAAATGGTCTGCAGGTTTCTTAGCTTTTTTCATTGTCACAGAATCAATGATGTCATGGGATTGGATCATGTCCGTAGATCCTCACTGGTTTAGTACCTTATTTGGATGGTATGTTTTTGCTAGCATGTTTGTTTCAGGTATTACAACTATAGCCCTTATCACAATTTACTTAAAATCAAAAGGATATTTAGAAAAAGTAAATCATAATCATATTCACGACCTTGGTAAATTTATGTTTGGAGTTAGTGTATTTTGGACCTATCTATGGTTTTCTCAATTTATGTTAATATGGTATGCTAATATCCCTGAAGAAGTTACTTATTTTATCACAAGAATTGAAGATTATAATCTTCCCTTCTTTGGTATGATTGCTTTAAACTTTATTTTTCCACTTCTATTGTTAATGAACAGTGATTACAAGAGGGTTAATTGGTTTATCGTTACGACTGGAATAATAATTTTAGTAGGACATTATATAGATGTATTTAATATGATTATGCCTGCAACAGTGGGAGATAAATGGTTTATAGGAATTCCAGAACTTTCTGGGATAGCATTTTTTGCCGGACTATTTATATATGTAGTGTTTAATAGTATATCTAAAGTACCATTGGAGCCTACAGGAGACCCATTATTAAAGGAAAGTGAAAAATTTGTTTACTAAATAAAGAGTTTATAAATGACATTATTATTAACATTAGCAATTTTAATCTTAACAGGAGTAGCCTTTTGGCAAATCTCTAAGATTTTTGAACTTTCACAAATGGGAAGAAAAAAAGATGATTCCCAGATTGCAACTGAGAAAGACAATGATCTTAACGGAAAGCTAATGTTTGCATTTTTGGTTTTTATATATGCTGTAACCATTTATTCCTTTTGGTCATATTCAAAAGTACTTTTACCTGAATCAGCTTCTGCTCACGGCCCTGCCTATGATACTTTATTATGGATATCATTTGCCATAATATTATTTGCTCAAACCATTACACAAGCTGTATTACATGTTTTTGCTTATAAGTATAGAGGAATAAATAACAGAAAAGCTTATTTCTATACACACAATAATACTCTTGAGTTTGTTTGGACTATCATTCCTGCAATTATCTTCTTTGTTCTAATAATTTATGGAATGGTTACATGGGGAAATATCATGAATATTGAGGAAGATGAGGATGCCTTAGTAATTGAATTATATGCTCAGCAATGGAATTGGAAAGCTAGATATGGTGGAGAGGACAACGTATTGGGAGATGCTAATGTTCGATTTTTAAACGATTTTGATGGAAAGAATTCGGTTGGGATAGATTCTTCTGATCCTAATGGAATGGATGATATTGTTGTTAGTCAAGAATTTCATCTTCCAGTTGATAGAAAAGTTATTTTTAAATTTAGATCTCAAGATGTATTACATTCTGCATATATGCCACATTTTAGAGCTCAAATGAATTGTGTTCCGGGAATGATTACAGAATTTTCTTTTACTCCAACGATAACAACTGCTGATATGAGAATGAATTCAGATGTTGTAGATAAAGTAAATAGAATTAATAAAATAAGATATGAAAATAGTAAAGAGCTTACTGCAAATGGTGAAGAGGCTCTTGAACCTTATCAGTTTGATTATTTATTATTATGTGCTAAAATTTGTGGTTCATCTCACTACAACATGCAAATGAAAATAGTAGTTGAATCTGAAAAAGATTATGAAAAATGGTTGTCACAACAAAAAACATTTTCTGAAATAATACAATAAAACACTATGTCAGAATTAACAAGTATATCACACTCGAACCATGATGATCATCATCATCATCATAAAGAAACATTTATAACTAAATATATTTTTAGTCAAGATCATAAAATGATTGCTAAACAATATTTGATTCTTGGAGTATTGTTTATGGGCTTTATAGGAGTTGCTATGTCATTATTATTCAGATTACAATTAGCATGGCCTGAACAATCTTTTGCAGTTTTTGATATTTTTTTAGGAGACTGGGCGCCTGAAGGTGTTATGGATCCTAATATTTATCTGGCACTTGTTACTATTCATGGAACAATAATGGTATTCTTCGTTTTAACAGCAGGTCTAAGCGGAACATTTAGTAATTTATTAATTCCACTTCAAATTGGTGCTAGGGACATGGCATCTGGCCTACTAAACATGATTTCATTCTGGTTATTTTTCCTATCTAGTATGATTATGCTTGCTTCGCTTTTTGTTGAAGCAGGTCCAGCTGCAGCAGGATGGACTATCTATCCACCCTTAAGCGCACTACCTCAGACCCAACCAGGATCTGGTATGGGTATGACTTTATGGTTAATATCCATGGCAATTTTCGTTGCATCATCTTTACTAGGTTCTCTAAATTATATTGTTACTGTTATCAATTTACGTACAAAAGGAATGTCAATGTTTAGACTACCTTTAACTATTTGGGCATTTTTTGTTACTGCGATTATTGGTGTTATTTCATTTCCAGTATTATTATCCGCAGCACTTTTATTAATAATGGATAGATCCTTTGGGACTTCTTTTTTCCTATCAGATATTTTTGTTCAGGGTGAAGTTCTTCACTATCAAGGAGGTTCTCCTGTATTATTTGAACATCTATTTTGGTTTTTAGGGCATCCGGAAGTATACATTGTTTTATTGCCAGCCTTAGGAATTACATCAGAGATTATAGCTACAAGTTCAAGAAAACCAATTTTTGGTTATCGAGCAATGGTTGCTTCAATTTTAGCGATAGCCTTTTTATCTACAGTTGTTTGGGGACACCATATGTTTATTTCAGGAATGAATCCGTTTTTAGGATCTGTATTTACATTTACAACTCTTCTAATTGCAATTCCTTCTGCTGTAAAGGCCTTCAATTACATTACTACTTTGTGGAAAGGTAATCTTCAGTTTAATCCTGGAATGCTTTTCTCAATAGGTCTTGTTTCTACATTTATAACTGGAGGATTGACAGGAATAATTCTTGGTGACAGTACTTTAGATATTAACATACATGATACTTATTTTGTTGTTGCTCATTTCCATTTAGTAATGGGTATTTCAGCCTTGTACGGGTTATTTGCAGGAGTTTATCATTGGTTTCCTAAATTATTTGGAACAATGATGAATAAAAATCTTGGTTATATACATTTTTGGATTACTGCAATTTCTGCATATGGGGTATTTTTTCCGATGCATTTCATTGGTATGGCTGGTCTACCAAGAAGATACTATACTAATACTGCCTTTCCGTATTTTGATGACTTAGCTAATATAAACGTAGTAATTACAGTTTTTGCTTTACTAGCAGGAGCAGCTCAATTGGTCTTCCTTTACAATTTTATACATAGTATGTTCTTTGGTAAAAAGGCAGAACAAAATCCATGGCGATCAAATACAATGGAGTGGACTGCTCCAGTAGAACATATTCATGGGAACTGGCCTGGAGAAATTCCTCACGTTCACAGGTGGGCATATGATTATAGTAAACCTGGTCAAGATGAAGATTTTGTATTACAAACTACTCCAATCCAAAAGGGAGAAATTGAAACCGAACACTAGGTTGCAGTTTTCCTTTTAGATTTTCTTTTGCTTATCTTTGATTAGATGAATGAAAATCTAGATCCTACAGATTCAAGTTATACAAATGAAGAACTTGAAATTGATAAAGCATTAAGACCACTTTCTTTTGATGATTTTGCTGGTCAAGATCAAATACTAAATAATTTAAAAATTTTTGTTGAAGCTTGTAATCAAAGATCTGACGCATTAGACCACACTTTGTTTCATGGCCCCCCAGGATTAGGAAAAACTACTTTAGCTCATATAGTAGCAAATGAATTAGGAGTCAATTTAAAAGTAACCTCAGGTCCAGTTCTTGATAAGCCTGGAGATCTAGCAGGGTTATTAACAAATTTAGAGCCTAGAGACGTTTTATTTATTGACGAGATTCATAGGTTAAGTCCAATAGTTGAGGAATATTTATATTCAGCTATGGAAGATTATAAAATCGATATCATGATCGAGACTGGTCCTAATGCCAGGACTGTACAAATTAATTTAAATCCTTTCACTTTAATTGGTGCCACTACAAGATCGGGATTATTAACAGCTCCAATGAGAGCTAGATTTGGTATAAACAGCAGACTAGAGTATTACAATACTGAACTGCTTTCTACAATTGTTCAAAGAAGTTCAGATATACTTAATATTGAAATCAATAACGATGCTGCTATAGAAATTGCTGGAAGAAGTAGAGGGACTCCTAGGATTTCAAATTCTCTTTTGAGAAGAGTGCGTGACTTTGCTCAAATAAAAGGAAATGGATCTATAGATTTAGAAATTACTAGGTATGCCTTAAAATCCTTAAATGTTGATAAAAACGGTCTAGACGAAATGGATAATAAGATTCTTAAAACCTTAATTGATAAGTTTAAGGGAGGTCCAGTTGGAATTAATACTTTATCTACTGCTGTTTCAGAAAGTTCTGAAACAATTGAGGAAGTATATGAACCTTTTTTGATTCAACAAGGATTTATTGTTAGAACTCCAAGGGGAAGAGAAGTAACCAAACTAGCCTATAATCATTTAGGATTAAAAAAAACAAATTCTCAAGAAGAATTATTTTAAAAAAATCTTATGAATTTAAATAACGTATTTTACGAATTATTAATCAAATTTGAAATTCCTGATTTTTATGCGAAGTTGATTAACCTCTTTTTAGTAGGGTTAATTATAATTTTAGTGGTAGTAGTATTAAATTACATTTCAAAAACTTTAATAAGAAATTTTATTGAGAGAATTTCAATTAACTCAAAAAATAATTTTGATAATTTTTTAGTCGCCAATAATATTCAAGTTCATTTATCGAGACTTGTCCCATTTGTATTTTTATATTGGATTTTGCCATTCTGGCTTGAAGATTTCCAGACAGGATTAATTTACTCAAACCTAATATTAGAAGTATATTTTATTTTTTTAATCGTTTGGATTATAAGAAGTTTTTTAAATGCGGCTAAAGAATTTTTTAAAACGATTGATTCTTTCAAAGATAAACCTGTTGATAGCTTTGTTCAGGTTGCCATGATTTTAGTCTGGTTTATGGCTATTATATTAGTTTTTTCAATATTGACGGGTAAAGAAGTTTCTACTTTTCTAACTGCAATGGGGGCTTTATCAGCAGTAATCTTATTAATTTTTAAAGATACAATACTTGGTTTAGTTGCAAGTATTCAACTAACTTCAAATGACTTAATTAGAATAGGTGATTGGATTACTATGAAACAATTTGGAGCTGACGGAGATGTTATTGAAATTAATTTAAACTCGGTTAAAGTTCAAAATTTTGATAAAACAATTACAACAATCCCAACATATAAATTGATTTCTGATTCATTTAAAAATTGGAGAGGAATGAGTGATTCAAATGGAAGAAGAATAAAACGAGCTTTATTAATTAAAGGTTCTTCTATTAAGTTTATGGATGAAGAAGAGCTCTCAAAACTACAAAAGATCAAACTTATAAGTGATTATGTGTCCCAAACAAAATCTGAAATTATTGAGCATAATTCAAATTTAGATATTGTTTCAGATATTAAAGTTAATGGTCGAAATCTTACGAATATTGGACTATTTAGAAAATATACAGAGAATTATCTTGTAAGTAATAAATTGATAAACAATGAAATGACTGTAATGTGTCGTCAATTAACTCCCACTTCACAAGGAGTTCCTTTAGAAATTTACGCCTTTATAACTGACAAAGAATGGAAAAATTATGAAAATATTGTTTCTGATTTATTTGATCATCTATTAGCCTCACTTAGTACATTTGATTTAGAATTATTTGAATTACCATCAAACATTAATATTAAGTAATTTGAAAAAAATAATATTATTTATATGCTTCATTTTTACATTTTCCTTAAATGCTCAATCTCATGATTATACAGCATGTACATCTATTTATTTAATTAGACATGCAGAAAAAGATAGAACAGACTCTAATAATTCTAATCCACATTTAAATTCTCTTGGAAAAGAAAGGTCTTTAAGTTGGAAAACTTTTTTTAAAAATATAGAATTTGATGAGTTTTATTCTACTAATTATCATCGAACTATTGAAACAATTAAGCCAATTTCAAATGGTCGGGAGATAGTAATTTATAATCCATCAACCATAAATTATAAAGATTTTATTTTAAACAATAAAGGCAAAACAATTCTTGTCGTTGGCCATAGTAATACCATCCCTAAATTTGCTAACAATCTTATAAATGATAAAATTTATCAAAATATTTCTGACACAAATAATTCAAATTTGTATGTGATTAATATTTGTGAAAATTCAGAAATTATAAATAGGCTTTACTTTGTTAAATAATGGATTTTAAAATTGAAAAATTACCTAAAGTTGAATTACATGTTCATCTAGATTGTTGTCTTAGTTATGAAGCTTTAATCAAGATAGATCCGGGTGTAAGTCTATCAACATTTAAAGAAAAATTTATTGGAACCTCATGTAGTTGCTTGAAAGACTATATAAAATGTGCGGATAATGCTTTAGAATACATGCAATCGAAAGAACAACTGGAAATTGTTGTAGAGGATTTATTTAATCAATTTAAAGAAGACAATATATTATACGCTGAGGTTAGATTTGCCCCACTATTACACATTAACAATGGTCTTTCTGCAAGAGAAGTTGTCGAAATTATTAGCAAGAAAACAAAACTAGAATGCTTAAAATCTGAAATAGAGGTAGGTCTAATTTTGTGTACACTAAGACACTTTACTGAAAAACAAAGTTTAGAAACTGTTAATTTAGTTCATCAATTTTCAAATGAAAATATTTTAGGATTTGATATAGCTGCAGATGAGGCAGGTTTTCCACTGGACAATCATATTAAAGCATTTGAATTTGCCCATAAAAATAATATTTACTGTACTGCTCATGCCGGTGAAGCTTTAGGAGCAGAAAGCGTAAAATCTACTTTAAAAAATCTTAAACCTCATAGAATTGGGCATGGTGTTAGGTGTATAGAAGATAATTTATTATTAGAAAAAATAAAAGAAGAGAATATTCATTTAGAACTTTGCTTAACAAGTAATATTGTAACTAAAGTTTTTAAAAACATTAAAGATCATCCAGTAGATTTTTTATTTAGAAATGGAATATCCATAAGCATAAATACCGATGGAAGAACAATCTCTAATACCACTTTGAATAAAGAATATAATTTACTTAATAAAAATTTTAATTGGTTAAAAAATAAATTTTTGGAAGTTAATGTTAATGCAATGAAGGCCTCATTTTCATCAAAAGAAATAAAAGAAAAAATTATTTCTAAATTATATTTGTTGTACAATTAAAAAAAAGATCATTGGTTACAATTTCATTTTTTAGTTACAAAAGCAATAAGTTTTGGGCTTTTAAGCAGATGTATTTAGCTAATTTTTTAATAAAAAAAACATCTGGTTTAAAATTCTACAAATTACTTGGAACAGGAGCAGGAGCTGGTTTTAGTCTTTACCCCGATTTCAGTACCTATTCAATTTTATGTGTTTGGGATAATTTCAAGTCAGCCAATGATTTTATTAATAATAGTCATCATTCCTACAAGATTTCTCAGAAAGCTTTTTCAAGAAATGATTATTTTCTTAAACCTGTTCATAGTCATGGTAAATGGGATGGTATTAATCCTTTTAGTGAACTAATTAATTCTGATTTTGATAAAACTAAACCAATAGCAATTATCACAAGAGCAACTTTAAATTTTGGTAAGTTATTTGAATTTTGGCAATCTGTTCCAAAAGCTTCTAATGCTATTAAATCTGCTAAAGGTGTTTCATGGTTTAAAGGGATAGGCGAAGTTCCTTTTATACAGCAGGCAACATTTAGTATTTGGGAAAATCTAGAATCGGTAACAAATTTTGCATATAAAAATATTAATCACTCTGAGATTGTTAAAAAAACAAGGAAAAGAAAGTGGTATAAAGAGGATCTTTTTTCTAGGTTTGAGATTATTGATAAAAAAACTAAAGTGTTTAATAATTGAAAAAGGTTATAATCATTGGATCTGGAGTTGGGGGCCTAGCTACAGCCTTGAGATTAAAAGCTCAAGGTTTAAATGTTGTGGTATTTGAAAATAATAGTTATCCTGGAGGTAAATTATCTTCATTTAATTTGGGGCAATATAGATTTGATGCAGGCCCATCATTATTAACAATGCCACATTATATTGATGAACTTTTTGAGTTGTTTAATGAAAACCCAAAAGACTATTTTAAGTATAAAAAAAAAGATATTTCTTGTAAGTATTTTTGGGAAGATAAGACTGTGTTAAATGCTTATTCAGATAAAACTAAATTTATAAATGAGATCAATAAAGTTTTAAAAGTTGATAAAAACATTGTTACAAAATATTTACTAAAGGCAAAAAAAAAATATGATTTAACCAAAAGTATTTTTTTAGAACAATCGTTACATAAGATTAAAACTTATCTATCATCAGATTTATTAAAAGGTATTTTTAATTTATACATTTTTCAAATCAATAAAACTCTTGATACAGTTAATCAAGATGAACTTAAGGAACCTCATTTAGTTCAGCTATTTAACAGATTTGCAACATACAACGGCTCATCTCCATTTAAAACACCTGGAATGATGACTTTAATACAGCATCTTGAACAGGAGTATGGAACCTTCGTTTCTGAAAAAGGAATGATTAATATTTCAAATTCTATTTATGATTTGGCTAAAAGAAATGGCGTAAAGTTTGAATTTAATAAGTTAGTTAATGAGATTGTTGTAAAAAACAATAAAGCAGTAGGAGTTAAAGTCAATAATACTATGATTGAATCTGACTTTGTTATTTCAAATATGGATATTGTACCAACTTATAAAAAACTCTTAAAAAAATCATATCAACCAAAAAAAATTTTAAATCAAGAAAGGTCAAGTTCCGCTTTAATTTTTTATTGGGGAATAAAAAAAACCTTTAAAAATTTAGAATTACATAATATACTTTTCTCAAATAATTATAAAAAAGAATTTGATTCTATTTTTGAGTTTGGAACTATTAGTGATGATCCAACCGTGTATATTAACATTACCTCAAAGGATGTTGCTTCAGATGCTCCAAAAGAAAGTGAAAATTGGTTTGTGATGATAAATAGTCCTAACGATAAAGGTCAAGACTGGAGCGAAATTGTAAAAACTGTACGAAAAAATACTATAAATAAAATAAACCGTACTTTAAATACAGATATTGAAAGTTTTATTGAATTTGAAAAAGTATTTTCACCAAAAACTATAGAGAAAAATACTCAATCTTATTTAGGCTCATTATATGGATCTTCTAGTAATAATAAAATGTCAGCTTTTTTAAGACATCCTAATTTTTCAAAACATATTCAAAATTTATACTTTTGTGGAGGAAGTGTTCATCCAGGGGGTGGAATACCACTTTGTTTACTTTCTGCCAAAATAGTTTCAGAATTAATAAAAAAACAATGAAAGTTTTAATTCCAAATAAACCCACTTCCATAATTTCAATAGGAATTATTTGGCTGTTTCACATATGTGGAATGATTGGAATTTCTTATGGAAATAAAGAATTTTTTTTAGCTTTTACGCCAATAAATCTTTTCATTTCATTTGTTTTATTATTTATAAATCAGGTACAGCTTGAAAAATCTGAACTAAATGCTGCTTTAATTATTTTTTTTATTGGAATGATTTCAGAAATCTTAGGTGTTAATTATGGATTAATCTTCGGAGATTATGTTTATCTAGATAATTTAGGGTTTAAAGTTTTAGGAGTTCCTGTTTTGATAGGTGTTAATTGGATTATTTTAACTTTTATTACAGGTTCAATGTCTAGTTACATAATTAAAAACAAACATAAAGCCGCTATCACTGGAGCGATTTTAATGATATTATTGGATTTAATTATTGAGCCCGTTGCTCCACTTCTAGGGTTTTGGATATTTGACTTACCTACAGTCCCATTACAGAATTATATTGGATGGTTTATTATTGGATTGACTACACAATACATATACCACTTTAATGTAGAAAGAAAAGAATATTCATTTTCAATAAACCTTCTTCTTGTTAATGCTGTATTCTTTGCTTTTTTAAATTTTCAGAATTTATAAAATTTATTTAGTAACAGATAAAACACCATCTTTTAAACTAGTTGTATAACAGTTTAAAGGACCTCCTGCAGTTCCACTGGTTGTACAGTCTGTAGGGTAAGAATTATTGTGTTGACCACAAACAAATTTATCTGCCGAGGTATTATAAGACCATTGATTTCTTGCACCTTGATGAGGACAAGCATTAGTAAATGCTCTGTAAGTTGAAGCGTCTATTTTAAGAAGTAGCATATTTTGTGCTGTAAAATTCATCCAACCATCATTTTGAAGTTTAGAAAAATTTGAATTATTAAGAGTTATACTTACAGTGCTTCCACTAACAGAATAACCGCTTGTATTATTGTTGTTTCCACCGCCATTGTTGTTACCACCTGAATTGGTAGGAGATTCATCACCACCTGAAGAACAGGCTTCAAGCATGGTAACTCCAAAGAATGCTAATGCTACTGTTGGGCACACATTTTTTAAAAATTCTCTTCTTTTATTTTTCATGAAATATAAATTTCTAAACCAATATTCAATAATCATTCCAAAAATAAATTTTATTTAAATTTTTTAAAAAATTAGAATTATAAAAACTCTAAGTAAAATAAATATAAACTATACATAATATTTTTAAATCTATTTTTTTATTTTAAATTAGCACCTAAATAATTTTAATATAAACATCATAAGTGCCTAATAATCAGTATTTTTTGAAAAAATTTATTCTAATTTTTCTAATATGTTTTTCTGTAAAGGCACAATTGTTACCGCCTATACAATCATATACTCCAGAGCAATACAATGGTGCTAATCAAAATTGGATGATTGATGGATCCAGTGATAATCAAATTTTATTTTCAAATAGTGAAGGTCTATTAGTTTATGATGGAACAACTTGGGTTAAATACAATTCCCCTAACGGAAGTCTTATTAGATCTGTTAAATTTATTGACGATTTAATTTACACGGGTGCTCACTCAGATTTTGGATATTGGGAAAAATTATCTAATGGAACACTTTATTACACCTCATTAATAAAAAAACTAAATTTAAATTTAGAGGAAGATGAAGAATTTTGGAAAATACTGACTTTAGATAATTGGATAATTTTTCAATCGCTACATAGGTTTATCTTCTTAGACAAGAATTCTAGTGATGTTAAATATCTTAAAATTGATGATACCATTATTACCTCTTTTATTATTGATAATCAAATTTATTTTAGCTTACAATCTGGATTTTACAAGTTAATTAACGGTCAGCCAGTACAAATAATTAATAATAAAATTCCTTCTCCGATTGTAAACGCTTTTAAAACAAATGATGGTTTGTTGTTTTTAACTGAAAATGATGGATTTTATATTGAAAAAAAATCTGGTCAATTATCAAAAATTAATTCTTATTTAGATTTAAACAATAACTTTTCAATTTTTTCATCTCTTAAATTAAATGATAATTCTTTTGTTTTAGGAACTGTTGGTCAAGGCTTAATCTTCTTAGACTCTAATCTGAAATATGTTAATAAAATTGATAAATCTAATGGCCTTATCAATAATACCGTACTTTCTTTATTTCAAGATTTTGAAAACAATATTTGGCTTGGTCTTGATAATGGAATTTCGGTTATAAATATCAATTCTCCTTTTAAAATTTACAGTGATGATAATGGGGTATTGGGAACAGTATATGCTTCTAAAGTATATAATAATTTTTTATACATAGGAACTAATCAAGGTTTATATTATAAAAAAAATAATTCAAGGGAAGCTTTTAAACTGATGCGAAATACAAGTGGACAAGTTTGGAGTCTTGAGGAAATTGATGGATTACTTTTTTGTGGCCATGATAAAGGAACGTTTATTGTTAAAAAATCTATTGCTCAAAAAATTGATGGGACTGTAGGCTCATGGACCTTTAAAAAAATCCCTAATAATTCAAGTGAAATTTTAGAGGGTAGTTATAATGGATTATCTGTACTATCTAATATTAATGGAAGTTGGGTTGTTAAAAATAAAATTTCAGGCTTTGACATATCATCTAGATTTTTTGAATTAGCTAATAATGGTAAGATTATAGTAAGCCACGGATATAAGGGGGTGTATAAACTCTCTGTTAACTCAGACTTTACTAAAGTTATTGATTATGAATTAGATTCAATTGCTACCACTGGAGGTAATACTAGTTTGGCAAAATTTGATAATAAAATCTATTATAATTTTATCGATGGTGTATTACAATACAATTCTTTAACTAATAATTTTTCAAAAGACACTCTGCTCTCAAATTTATCTTCTAAATATCTCTTTTACGGAATTATAAGAAACGATAACGATGGTAAATTATGGTTGTTCTCAGAGAGTAAATTACATTATGTTTATAAAGATCTAGTAACTGGAAATAAAAAAGTTAACTCTTTAGTTTACCCCTTTGATTTAAGAAGAACTGTTTTTGAAAATATTTCAAAAACAGATGAATCAAATTATATTTTGGGGACTAATAATGGATATATTTCATTGGATATAGATAACTATTCTACAAAATCTCCGGAGATTAGACTTAATAAAATTGAAGCCTTTAAATTAAATCAAGACCCTGAACTTTTGAATAATGAAGGATTTAATCAGTTGGAGTATAATTCAAATAATTTAAGATTTTATCCAAGCGTCTCAAATTATCAAAAATTTCAACCAGTAACTTTTGAATATTTTTTAGAAGGTTATTTAAACGAATGGATTTCTATAGATGAGACTTCAGTAATTACGTTTAATAATTTAAAGCCAGGTGATTACGAGTTCAAGTTAAGAGCTAAAATAGGAGATTTATATTCCAAAAATACCGAATCTTTCTCTTTTTCGGTAGAACGCCCATGGTATTTTTCAAATTTTATGATTGCTAATTATCTATTAATTTTTGCTATCCTTTTTTTCTTACTAAACAGATCCTATGAAAAATATTACAGAGATAAAGAAGAGAAAATGATAAGAATAAATAAAAATAAGATGGAGTTGATTGAATTTGAAAGAAAACAAGCTCTAATGGCCGTTGAAAATACTAAGTTACAAACTGATATTGAAAGTAAAAATAGAGAGCTTGCTGTTTCAACCATGAGCATGATAAAAAAGAATCAATTTTTAAGTAAAATTAAATTAGATCTTAAAAAATCAGATTCATCTAATAAAATATTTTCAGTTATTAAAATGATTGATAGAAACCTAAATAATAAAGACGACTGGAAATTTTTCGAAGAAGCTTTTAATAATGCGGATAAGGACTTTCTTAAAAAAGTTAAATCTACACACCCTTCATTAACCAATAATGATTTAAGATTATGTGCGTATTTAAGATTAAACCTTTCCTCCAAAGATATTGCACCTTTACTTAATATATCACTCAGTAGTGTAGAGATTAAAAGATATAGGCTTAGAAAAAAGATGAATTTATCTCATGGAGAAGGTTTGACAGAGCATTTACTAAGTCTATAGATTTTATAATTTGATCTAAAAAAAATACTACTTAAGCTATACAAAACCTATACATTATCTATAACATCAAAAATTAGATGTTAATTTAAATGGTCAAATAATGCGACTTAATAAGGTGGACTAACTATAATTTTATCAATTTAACACTAAATAGCACTTGTAATTGTATAATCGTCATTTCTGTATAGGTTATTTATGTTTGCTTAACAATAATTTTACTTTAGATTTAAGCTTTCTAAACAAAATATATATGAAAACAAAACTATTATCATTAATTATCTTATTAGGATCTTTCTTCATGGTGGCTCAAGATTCCACTCTAGTTGGGTCTGTATCGGATTCATCAACTGATGGTCCCTTACCAGGTGTTAGTGTTGTGATTAAAGGTACTCAGAACGGAACCACTTCAGACTTTGATGGAAACTTCAGTCTTTCAGGTGTAAGTTCTGGTGACGTTATCCAATTTTCTTACATCGGTTACATAACTCAAGAAGTTCAAGTCGGAAGTTCTTTTAACATTAGTGTTTCTCTTGAAGAAGATGTTGAAGCTTTAGACGAAGTTGTTCTTGTAGGTTATAGCACACAAAAAGCTTCAAATATCTCTGGATCTGTTACAACAGTTTCAAGTGAAGCAATTGAAAAATTAAAACCAAGCAGAGTTGAAGAAGCTCTACAAGGTCAATCAGGTTTAAATGTAATTTCTGCTCCAAACCCAGGAGGTAAGCCTTCTATTTTAATTAGAGGTATTACTTCTTTTTCAGGAACTGATCCATTAGTTGTTATTGACGGAATCAACTCTTCACTGTATGATGTTGATGCCTTAAGTTCATCTGATATTGAGACTGTTTCTGTTCTTAAAGATGCCTCTACTACCGCACTTTATGGTGTTAGAGGAGGTAATGGAGTTATTGTTATTACTACTAAATCTGGTAAGAAAAATCAAGAAACTCAATTTACTTTAGATTCATCATATGGAGTTCAAGAAGTTGAAAACTTTATCGATGTTTTAAATGCGGCTCAATATGGTGCAATACTTAACGAAGGAAGTGTCACTTCTGGAGGATCTTTGTTGTTTACTAATCCTTCCGCTTTAGGAGTTGGTACTAACTGGCAAGCTGAATTATTTGATTCTGCTCCTATTTCTAACACTACTTTATCAGCTTCAGGTGGATCAGATACTACAACGTACTTTATTTCTGCTAGTTATTTAGCGCAAGAAGGTGTAGCTGGAGGTGGAGATAAAGATTTTTATGACAGATCTACATTGAGTGCAAATTTTGTTTCTGATTTAACAGATGATCTTAAGTTTTTTATTAATACTAAATATTCTAATCTTCAAGGAAATGGTCTTGGAGGAAATCAAGTTTTCAATGCTTTAAACTTCGATCCTTCAATTTCTCCAATGGTTGATGGTGCTTATGGGATGAGTAGTACAATTACTCAGGAAGTTATAAACCCACTTGCTGGTCTTTCTAATTCATATGGAGACAATAAAACAGATAAATTAATTGGTAAATTAGAATTACAATATCAATTACTTGATAATTTAAAAATTACATCAAGACTAGGTTATTCTGCAATTTGGCAACAACAAAAAGGATTTAATCCATTACAATTTTATGGAATTGGTCACAACAGAACAAATGCCAATGCTGACTTAACTCCAAGAACTGAAGATGACCATAGTAGAGTTTCTGAAACAAAACAAAATTGGTTTAATTACACTTACGAAATCTTTGGAAACTATGATTTTTCAATTGACGATACACATAACTTTAATGTATTTGCTGGATTTACAATTGGAAAAAGCACTTCTAACGGTTTAAGTGGAAGTAACGTTGATGTTCCTTTTAATTCTTGGACTTATGCAGATCTGAGTTCTGCTTCAGGAGGAATTGAGGATCAAACTACAGGATCTTGGCAAGGTGTAAACAGAAGTGTTTCTTTGATGGGTAGAGTTGAATATGATTTTAATGAGAAATATTTAGCTTCTTTAACCGTAAGAAGAGACGGTTCTACAAGCTTTGGTAAAAACAACAAGTTTGCTGTATTTCCATCTGCATCTTTAGGATGGGTAGCATCAAATGAAGACTTTTTTAACTCATCTGTTGTTGATTTCTTAAAAGTTAGAGCAAGTTATGGTTCTGTTGGAAATGATAATGCTAGTCCACAGTTTGGTACTATATCAACTTTTCCAAAATATACTTTTGACGGAAATATTATAAATGGATCCACTTTACTAGGTATTCCCAATAATGACGTTTCGTGGGAAAATCAAATCCAAACAAACGTTGGTGTTGATTTGAGAATGTTTGACTCAAAATTAAGTTTAACTGCTGATTACTTTATCAAGACAGTAGATGATCTTTTATTTAGTCCAACACTTTCTTTATACTTAGGTATTCCTCAGTATCCAGTTGCGAATATTGGTAAGACTGAAACTAAGGGATATGAAATAAGTCTTTCTTACGGCGATGAAATTGCTAAAAATGTAAGCTTTAATACAACATTTAATTTCACAACTGCTGAAAATTTAGTTGAAGAAATTAACAATGGAGATAAATACATTTGGGGATCAGGTTACGGAATCCCTTACAAGAACTTAACTCAGTTTAGACAAGGTGAATCACCTGGAATTTTCTGGGGATATAAAACAAATGGAATATTTCAGACTCAAGCCGAAATTGATGCGCATGCTACACAAGCAAATGCTCAACCAGGTGATATTCGATTTGTTGATGTTGATGGAAATGGTAAAATTGATGGAGAAGATAGAACTAAAATTGGAAATCCATTCCCTGACTTTACATTAGGATGGAACTTTAATTTAAATGTTTCTGATTTTGATTTATCAGTATTTACTTACGCTTCTGTAGGAAATGATATATACAGAGGTTATGAAAGAAATCTTAACTACACAAATAAATTTGCATCGGTTCTAAATAGATGGACAGGTCCTGGTACCAGTACTACTGAACCAAGATATAGTTTTGTTGATGCGAATGACAATAGTAGACAGTCTGATAGATATGTCGAAGACGGTAGTTTTGTAAAAATTAAAAATATTCAGTTAGGATATAATGTTCCTCTAGCTGCTGATTCCCCTTTCACAGGTTTTAGAATTTATGCTAGTGCTAAAAATGCATTTACATTTACTGACTACACTGGATATGACCCTGAAATTTCTAATGGTGGAAACACTGTATTAGACACAGGAGTTGACAGAGGAACATACCCTTCTCCTAGAGTGGTTTCATTAGGAGTAAAACTTAAATTTTAAAAATATATCACATGAAAAATAAATTATATAAAAACATTTTATTAGTCTTAATCTCAGTAGGCTTTGTAGCTTGTGAAGATTATGTAGATTATGAGGCATCAGAAGGATATACAATCGTTGCTGGTGACTATTTTACTAAAGCATCTGACTATGAAGCTGCTCTAGTAGGAACCTATGATCCACTACAATGGAATATTTACAGTGTGATGATTGGTGACATGGCGACTCCAAATTCACTTTGTGGAGGAGAAAGTGCTACAGATGTTATAGGATTACAAAAAATCGATGACATGATTCATAATCCGGTTAATGATCAATTAGAATCAACTTGGAAATGGATGTATGAAGGAATCAACAGGGCTAATTATCTTGTTGAAAATAAGGATAAAGTTGATTTTACTAGAAAATCAGAATTATATGGTGAAGTTCACTTTTTGAGAGCTTACTATTACTTTGAATTAGTTAAGATTTTTGGTGGTGTTCCGTTATTCACTGAATCAAGATTAACTGCTGGTGATTCTGGAACTTTAGCAAGAGCTACAGCTTCAGAGGTATATGCTCAAATTGAGGCAGACCTACAAGCAGCAATTGCTGCTTTACCTGCTGCGAAAAGTACAGATGGAAGAGCGACTAGTTTCACTGCTCACGCCTTACTTGGAAAAGTATATTTATACCAAGACAAATTTGATGAAGCAGCTAGTATATTAGAGCCCTTAATTGGTCTTTACACTTTAGCTCCGGATCTTCAAAGTGTATTTTTAACTTCTGGTGAAAATGGATCCGAATCAGTATTTGAAGTACAACATTCTAAAAATTCTAACTGGTGGGATTGGGGATTCCCTCAAGGTTCGGAAGGGAACTTTGGAATAATTCACCACGGAATTAGAGGATATAATGGTTCAGTTTATGCTCAAGGATGGAGTTTTAATGTTCCAACTCAAGATTTATACGATGCTTATGCTGATGGAGATTCAAGAAGATCTGTAGCAATTCTTGATATTGTAAACTGGGCTGAAACAACTGGTGCTGAATACACTGAAGGTTATGAGCATACAGGTTACTTTAACCACAAGTACATTCCAAGAGCTGGTGCAACTGCTGCACAAGGTGAGTTGAATTATGAGATGAATTATAGAGCAATTAGATATGCTGATGTTCTACTTATGGCAGCGGAAGCTAACAATAGAAAGACTAGTGCAGATGATGTAAAAGCTCAAAATTACTTGAATCAAGTTAGAGCAAGAGCATTTGGAAATAGATTCTCAAGCTTCTTCCTCTACTGGAGCAACTTTAACTCAAGAAATTTGGGATGAAAGAAGGCTTGAACTTGCTATGGAAGGTCATCACTTTTTTGATTTAGTAAGAACAGGTGAAGCTGCTTCTAAAATTTCAGGTTTTGTTTCTGGTAAAGCATGAAGTGTTCCCAATTCCTCAAACGGAAATTGACATTTCAGGATTAACTCAAAATTCTGGATACTAACATATAATATTATATAAATATGAAAACAATAAAAAAATTATTTACTTTACTTTTCGTTTTTACAGCATTTGTTAGCTGTAAAGAGGACTTTCTTGAAGAAACAGATTTTGGTATAGTTGCTCCTTCTAATGTCTCTGCAAACTTTGTAATAACTCAAGATAATACTGGTTTAGTTACAATTACACCTAGCGCAGAAGGTGCTATTCATTTTGATATTACATCTTTTGGTGATGATTCTGAAGGTGTAACTGGAATTAAGCCTGGTACAAGTATTCAACACACATTTGCTGAAGGTACTTATGATATTCAAATAACAGCTAATGGTTTAAATAATTTAAAAACTTCAAGTACAGTTCCTTTAACAGTATCTTTTAGAGCCCCAGAGAATTTGGAATTAAAATTAGTTGCAAATGCATTAACACTTGAAGTCTCTGCAACTGCTGACTACGCTGCATATTTTCACGTATATTTTGGTATAGACGGAGAGGATCCTGTTGAGCTTGCTGCAGATTCTTCTGTTAGTTATACATATGCAACTGGTGGAGATTATGATGTTAAGGTTATTGCATTTAGTGGCGGTACAGCTACTACTGAAAAAGTTGAAACTGTAACGATGTTTACAGAGACTGTTCTTCCAATTGATTTTGAAAGCTTTGATAAAAGTGTCTTTATTAGCTTTGGCGGAACTAGTCATGACGTAGTTGCAAACCCTGATAAAACTGGTAACGATTCAGAAACTGTTGGTAAAGTAACCAAGGGAGCTGGTGAAACTTGGGCTGGTAATGTTATAACTACTACAAATCCAATCTCTGACCTAGGTGTTAAAAATCAAATCAAGATGAAAGTTTGGTCACCTAGACCTGGAAGCTCTATAACGATGAAATTAGAGAATATTGATGATGGTGCCATTAATAGTGGTGAAATAACTGCACCAGTAATTGGTAATAGCTCTTGGGAAGAAGTGGTTTTTGATATGAGTTCAATAGATACTTCTAAAGAATACAGAAAAATTGTTTGGTTTTTTGACCTTGGCACTGTAGGTGAAGGTGGAGATGATTGGACGTTTTATGTCGATGATTTTTCCCAAACTGCTAAAGTTACGGAGCCATTAACTGCAGCTCCAACACCATCTATTCACCCTGATAATGTTGTTTCAGTATTTAGTAATGCTTATGCTGATGTTAATGTTTCAGAGTGGAACCCAAACTGGGGACAATCAACTACAATGGAAACTGTCAAAATTGACGGCAATGAAACACTAGTTTACAGCAATCTTAATTACTCAGGTATTGTAACTAATTACGATCCTGGTACATCACTTGCTGGAAAAACATATGTTCATTTTGATTACTGGACTCTTGATGCTACTAAACTAGGGCTTAAACTCGTTAACACTTCACATGCTGGTCAACCAGAAAAAGAAGCACTAGTTAATGTGTCATCGATTACGAAAGGAGAGTGGGTAAGTGTAGATATTCCTCTTTCAGAGTATACTAATGACACATCTAAGTTTATGCAATTGGTTTGGGACGGTGCTGCTGGAAAGATATGGATTGATAATCTTTATTTTTATACAGATGAACTGGCAACTGCTCCAACAGGTGCTCCTGCAGCTCCAACTGCTGATTCAGATGATGTTGTTTCTATTTTTAGTGATACATATACTAACGAGGTTGTTTCTGAATGGAATCCAGACTGGGGACAATCAACAGTTTTAGAAACCATCACAATTGGTAATGATAAAATTTTAAAATATTCAAATTTAAATTATTCTGGTCTTGTTACTAATTACGACCCTGGTACATCACTTGATGGAAAAAATTACGTTCATTTTGATTACTGGACTAATGACGCTTCTAAGCTAGGTCTTAAATTAGTTAATACTTCTCATGCTAATAATGATGAAGGTAAAAAAGAATCAATTGTATTTACATCATCTATTATCAAAGGAGGATGGGTAAGTGTTGATATTCCACTTTCTGAATACACAAGTGATGTTTCAAAGTTCATGCAACTAGTTTGGGACGGAGATGGTACAGTATACATTGACAACTTATATTTCTATGATAATAAGCCAACAGGTGCTGCTGCTGCTCCAACCGCTGCTGCTGCTGATGTAGTTTCTATATATAGTGATAGTTATACTAACGAGGTTGTTTCAGAATGGAACCCTGATTGGGGCCAGTCAACAACATTGGAAACGGTTACTGTTGGTAGTGACAATTTCTTAAAGTATTCAAACTTAAACTATTCAGGTCTTGTAACAAACTATGACCCTGGAACTGATATAAGCTCTATGACTCATGTTCGTTTTGATTATTGGACGATCAGTTCAACAAAGTTAGGTCTTAAATTAGTTAATACTTCTCATGCTAATAATGATGAAGGTAAAAAAGAGTCAATTGTATTCGCTTCTTCGATTGAAAAAGCTGAATGGATAACCATTGAAATTCCACTTTCTGAATACACAAGTGATGTTTCAAAGTTTATGCAATTAGTATGGGACGGTGATGGAGAAGTATATATAGACAATTTATACTTTGTTAAAAAATAAAAAATAAAAATTTATTAATTATGAAAAAAATAAAAATCATATATCAATCAATCTTCATGTTTTCTCTCATTTTCTTTGTAGGATGTGAAAAAGAAAACTATGAGTTAGGAGATATTGTTGCTCCATCTAATATTGAAATTACTTCAGAAATAGTTGGGGTTGATGAAAATAACCCAAATGGAGACGGAAGTGGAACAGTTCATTTTAATGCAACTTCTAATAATGCATTAACTTATAAGTATATTTTTAACGGAGAAGAGACTTTAGCTCCCTCAGGAAAACACACTATTAATTTCAGTGTAACAGGTACACATACTTACGTTGTTACGGTTGTCGCTGTAGGTACAGGAGGAACAACATCAATGAAATCAGTTGATGTTAAAGTTTTTGCTAACTATTCTCCTCAACCTGAGTTTTTGACAAATTTAACTAGTAATTCATCAAGAACTTGGAAACAAAATACAGATGTTGGTGGATACGTTGGTGTTGGGCCAGCTGGTGGTGATGCTCCTATTTGGTATACCGCTGATCCAAATTCAAGAGCTGATACTGGGGCAGACGATGATACTTGGACTTTTACTTTAGATGGAAAAGGGTTCATTCACACTACAAATGGTGGTACTGCAGTTAAAACTGAGTACGCTGGAGATCTTCCAGGTGGAACTGATGATCCTAAGGATGATACACTTAAAAACTTTCCCCTTGATGATTACTCAGGAACCTGGAACGTAACAGCTCCTGGAGGTATTGAAACTATTTCCTTATCTGGAATTGGATTCTTTTCATTATATACTGGAACTCATGACTACACAATAGTTTTTCCAACCAGTGACACTATGGAATTAACAACAACTGATGCTAACGGTAGAAAGTGGTGGTATAAGTTGATTGCAATCGATTAATTTTGTTTAACTTAAAAAAACCTGAATAATTCAATTTGTTCAGGTTTTTTTATATCTTTTTTTAATGAATACTAGACGGTTTTTTTACAACATATTCACTAATCTATTTTTTGTTTTCACACTTATAATTAGCTGTTCATCTGGCGGTGAAGAACCGGACGGAGGAGGTCCTGTAGATCCCCCAAGTGAGATAATTCCTACAAACTTAAGTGTTAATATTACAATAGAAGGGTCTAGTTCAGAAAATCCAAATGGAGATGGGTCAGGGCTTGTTAAATTTTCTGCATCAGCGACTAATGCTGTTTCATACAGTTATAGATTTGGTACAGGAGATTCAAAAACAGCAACTGGACCAGTTGAATTCACATATACAGATATTGGAACAAAGACATATAACGTTAAAGTTATTGCATATTCTTCAACTAATAATTTTATAAGCATAGATAAAGCTGTAACAGTTTATGTTAAACCTGTTTCTGAACAAACCTTACTAGAACTTTTAGCTGGCTCATCTGAGAAAACTTGGAAAATTAATGCAGCTCAAGATGCACATTTCTCTAATGGTTCAGTTGATAAAAATTATCCTACATGGTGGGAAGCTTACTCATTTTCTAAATCTGACTCAGGATTTTATGATGATGAGCACACTTTTAATGTAAATGGAATATATACACATAAAACCAATAATACTGTTTTTGGTAAAGGAGTATATCTAAATTCTGATTTTGGCACAAATTCATCCACAAATAGTGATGGTGATATTGAAAATTATCCTTTAGATAATTATGAGACTACTTTCTCTGCAAAAAAAGAAGATGGAGTAGATAAATTAGAGTTTAACGATAAAGGGTTTTTAGGGTTTTATACAGGCACTCATAACTATACTATTGAATGCTCAGATCAAAACAATATATTTATTAGAACCGTAGATGATCAGGATAGAGCTTGGTACTTATGGCTAACTTCAGAAACTGTTTCTGAAACGCCTTCAAAAGATCAATTTACTAATTTAATTTGGTCTGATGAATTTGATTATACTGGAGCTATTGATCCTGACAAGTGGACTCATGAAGTTAGAGAACAATGGTTTAATAACGAAGTCCAGTCTACTACTAGTTTATTAGAAAATTCTAAAGTAGAAGACGGAAAATTAAAAATTACAGCAATAAAAAAAGCAAATGGAGATTATACTTCTGCTAGAATACGAACCTATAAAAAATTAGATTTTACCTACGGAAGAATTGATGTTAAAGCTAAAATGCCATCAAAAACTAATGGTGTTTGGCCAGCAATTTGGTTACTAGGTTCTAATTATGAAAGTATCGACTGGCCTGCTTGTGGTGAAATGGACATTCAAGAGTATGCTCATACAAATAATTTCAACGTTCAATCTACTGTACATCAACCAGATGGTTATGCTGGTCAAGGAGATTCTAATGTTACCTACGACTACTCCGATATAGATGAGAAATTTCATTTATATTCTTTAGTTTGGACAAAAGAAGCTTTAACGTTTTATGTTGATGACAAACCACACCATATTGTTGGAAATTCTTGCGCATTACCTTTTAATTGGGATTTCTATCTAATTCTAAATTTTGCCATGGGAGGTGATATGGGAGGAGATATTGATTCAGGTTTTACAAGTGATTCTATGGAGATAGATTATGTAAAGATTTATCAATAATGACTATGATAGATATTTCTTTAAAAGACTTTTAGTCTAGTTTTAAGGACTAAATATATCGTTACACAATATTGACTAACATTGATATAATTAAATTAAGTAAATTTGAGTTTTATTGATATTTTGCTATGAAGATTATCTATATTTTTTTTTGTGTTTTTTTTGTAGGCTGTATAAATGTAAAAAAAGAATTAAAGATATTGGATACTATAAATTACAATGAATTAAATATTTTTATATCTGACAGTTTACCCATTTTAGTAGATTTTGATGAAAAACACTTAGATGTTTTTAGTCAGTGGCATGAAATATTACTTATTTCTAATATTAAAAATATTAGTAAGTCTGATTCAAGGGAATTAAATTACATCCTTTCGGCTTTGAAAAGTGATATTTTAAAGATAAATGATAAAAATATTCCACATGTTTTAAATCATCCACAAATTATAGGACGTTTTAGAGTTTTAAAGACAAATATTTTAAAAATTAATCTTGACGATTTTTCACCAGAAAATATTGTAAAATTTAAAGTTCATTTAAAAGATATTATCATTTCTCATAATGCATTAGTTAAAACAATGAACTCTATAGTCAATAAAACTGATGAGGTTAAAACTATAAACTTGGATATTTAAAAGTATAATTCAATTCAGGTTTAATTTTATTATCATCTATTTCTTTATTGACAACAGTTTTCTTTGATGAAAAAGTTAATTTTTTAATTCTTTTTTTCTCACATAAATTATCAAAATAATTTTTCTTGGTTGGATGAAACGGAGTAACTCCTAGATATATTTTACCCCATTTATTTTTTTTAATTACTGAAAGAATTATTCCAATGCAATCCTCTAAATGAATATAATTAATAGGTGCGTCAGAATTTAAAACCTCTGATTTTTTTATTAAATGATTTAATGGATTTCTAGTCTCATTTATTAATCCTCCAAATCTTATAATAGTATTATTTTTATTTTCAATTAATTTTTCAGTTTTTAAAATTTCTTTTCCATTTATAGTGTCTGGTGAAGGAATAGTTTGAGAATTAATTTTACCTTGCTTTGATCCATATACAGAGGTGCTGCTAATAAAAATAATATTATTAACTTTTTTAATAAGATCGTTACTTGTAATTTTTTGAATTTTGGTGTAATAATTGATTGTTTTTTCTTTTCTAATTTTAGGAGGAATATTAATTATTAAAACATTGATATTCTCCAAAAATGAATTTAAAATTTCTTTGTCTAAATTTTTATTTAAATCAATTAGAAATGGTTCTATTTTCTCTGCTTTAAGAACAGAAATTTTTTCTTTCGAAGTTGTAGACCCCTTAACGATAAAATTTTCTTTTATAAGTTTCTTGGCTAAAGGAAGACCCAGCCAACCACATCCAATTATTGCTATTTTAAGCTGATTCATTTAGTTTTTGAACTTGGAGTTCTATTTCATCATCTTCAATTTTTCTAAATATTAATTCTCCTTTATTAATATTTTTTATTTTAACCGGATTATTAATGGAAATTGAATTCCAACTAAAATTTTCAAAATTTAATATTTTTTTTAATTTTTTAGAAGTTGATGGAAGAAATGGTTCACAAACAATACTTAAAACTCCACAAAGCTGTAGAGATATATTCATAATTGTTTTGACTCTTTCTTTTTGATCAGTTTTGATCAGTTTCCAGGGTTCTTCTTCAGCCAAATATTTATTACCCAATCTAGCCAGATCAATTACTGTATTCACTGCTTCTCTAAATTTATATCTCTCAATTAAGTCCCCAATTTTTTTTGGAAATTTATATATCTCTTGAAGAGTTTCTTTATCTATATCATTTGAAAGGTTCATATCAGGGTTAATCCCATCGTAATATTTATGAGTTAAAACAACCACTCTATTTACAAAATTTCCAAAAATAGCAACTAATTCATTATTGTTTTTGGCTTGAAAATCTTTCCACGTAAAGTCATTGTCTTTATTTTCAGGCGCATTGGATGTCAAAGTGTATCTTAAAGTATCCTGCATATTTGGAAAATCTTCTAAATATTCGTGAAGCCATATAGCCCAGTTTTTTGAGGTTGAGATTTTTTTACCCTCTAAATTTAAAAATTCATTAGCGGGGACATTGGCAGGTAAGATATATTCATCTGTAGCTTTTAACATTGAGGGGAAAATTATACAATGGAAAACTATATTATCTTTTCCTAAAAAATGAACTAATTGGGTTTTAGAATCCTTCCAATATAATTCCCAATCTTTATTATTTGACATAGCCCACTCTTTGGTAGCAGAAATATATCCAATTGGTGCATCAAACCACACGTATAAAACTTTATTTTTAGCTTCATCTAATGGCACAGGAATCCCCCAATCTAAATCTCTAGTAATGGCCCTTGGTTTTAATCCTTCATTTATCCATGATTTAACTTGTCCAAAAACATTTGCTTTCCAATTATCTTTATTATCCTTTAAAAACCATTTTTTTAAAAAAGGCTCAAAATTATTTAATGGTAGAAACCAATGTTTTGTTTTTTTAATTACAGGTTTATTTCCACTCAGCTTGGACTTTGGGTTTATTAAATCCATTGAGTTTAAACTTGAACCACAACTCTCGCATTGATCCCCATAAGCTTCCCCAAATCCACATTTAGGACATTCACCTTCAACATATCTATCTGCTAAGAATTGATTTTCAATTTCATCATAAAGTTGTTCGGATTCTTGTTCAATAAAAACTCCCTTTTCATAAAGATTTCTAAAAAAATCTGAAGCAGTTTCATGATGAATTTTTGAAGAAGTTCTTGAATAGTTGTCAAAAGATATTCCAAAATCAAAGAATGATTTTTTAATTACAGAATGATATTTATCGATTATTATTTGAGGAGAAACCCCTTCTTTTTTTGCTCTTATTGGAATAGCAGCTCCATGTTCGTCACTTCCACAAATAAAAATCACATCATGATTACATAATTTTAAGTATCGAGAGTAAATATCAGCTGGAATATAAGATCCTGCAAGATGTCCTATGTGGATAGGTCCATTTGCATAGGGTAAAGCTGCAGTTATTGTATATCTTTTTTTGATGATCTATAATTTTTTATAAAAATACTGATTTATTCTCACAGATTATGATCTGAAATAAATTAACTTATGTTATATATATAATTAAATGTTTTATTTGTAACAATTTAAATTCAACGTATATTTGCCATGTTATGAGAACAATTTCATCTGCAGTTGAGGATTATATTAAATCCAAACCATTTTTAATTTCTGCCCTTTCTCAAGGAATTATAAATTTGACTTCATTGTCAAGAATTATAAAATCTGAAATAGAGCTCTCTTTAAAAAAAGAAGTTAGGTATGGGGCAATTGTTATGGCTTTAAAGAGATTATCAACTGAACTTGAGTTTAGAACTACTTTTAAAATTGTAAAAATAATTAAAGACATTGGTGATATTACCGTTAGATCTTCTCTAGTAGATTACAATTTCAAAGTTTCTGAGACACTTTTAAGTAATCAAGCTAAGCTTTTATCTAAAGTGGATAATAATGATGATTTTTACACTTCATCAAGAGGAGTTAATGAATGTAATATCGTTGTTAGTGGGAATTTAATTTCGCTAGTTGAAGATGTTTTAAAGGATGAGGTATTATTATCTAAGCAAACTAATCTTTCGTCTATTTCTATCAAGTTGCCAGCTGAAAATGTTTCAATTCCTGGTGTTTATTATTTTGTTTTTCAAAGATTATCTTGGGAAGGAATTAATATCTATGAGGTAATATCAACATCAAATGAATTTACAATTCTTGTCAATGAAGATCAAGTGGATAAAGCATTTAAAGTAATTAAAAATTTAAAAAATCTTTAAATAATTAATAGCATCTTCAACATTAAAGACCTCCCTAAAAACTAATAGTAATCTTTCACCTTTTATAGATTTCTTTTCTTTCAATTGACAAATATCGTGATTTTGATTTATTACTTTTAAGATATTTTGAAAGCTTTCACTTTGAAAAAATGAATCATTCTTATTACTATTAAATTGACAGATCATTTTTTGATTTTTTAAAATCAATTTTTCGAAGCCATTTTCAATAGCTAAAAATTTTAGTTTCACGGTTTGAATTAGCTCTTGTGATTGAACTGGTAATTTTCCAAACCTATCTTCAAGTTCAATTTGATATAAACTCAAGCTCTTTAAGTCTTTTATTTCCGAAAGTTTTTGATATTGATTTAATCTAATATTGACATTATTTATATAATCATCTGGAAATAGTATTTCTAGATCTGTATCAATTTTGAAGTTTGTCAGTTTTGATAATGATTTATTGTTATCATCATTAAATACGTTTTCAAATTCTTTGTTTTTTAATTCTTCAACAGCTTCTTTTAATATTTTTTGATAGGTTTCAAATCCAATATCATTGATAAACCCACTTTGTTCTGCTCCTAAAAGATCTCCAGCACCTCTAATTTCTAGATCTTTCATAGCGATATGAAATCCTGATCCTAGTTCAGTGTGTTTTTCAATTGCTTCAATTCTTTTTCTTGCTTCTTTGGTCATGGATGAAAATGGAGATGTAATAAAATAACAAAACGCTTTTTTATTACTTCTTCCCACTCTCCCTCTCATTTGGTGTAGATCACTTAATCCAAAATTATGAGCATCATTTATAAATATAGTGTTTGCGTTGGGTACATCTAAACCACTTTCTATTATAGTAGTTGAAACTAAAACATCATATTCTCCACTAATAAAATCAAGCATTGTTTTTTCAAGTATTTTACCATCTAATCTTCCATGTACCACAGCTACATGAGCTGAAGGAACTAACCTGCAAATCATACTTTTAATTTCATTTATATTTTCAATTCTATTATGAACAAAAAATACTTGACCAGCTCTATTAATTTCAAAATTTATAGCATCTTTTATAACATCTTCCTTAAAAGAAATTACATTACTTTCTATTGGAAATCGATTTTGAGGAGGTGAATTAATAATTGATAAATCTCTTGCAGACATTAGGCTATATTGCAAAGTTCTTGGAATTGGAGTTGCGGTTAATGTAAGCACATCAATATTTTCTTTCATAGATCTAATTTTCTCTTTTACACTAACTCCAAATTTTTGTTCTTCATCAACAATTAAAAGCCCAAGGTTTTTAAAATTTATTTTATTATTAACCAGTTGATGAGTGCCGATAATTAAATCAATTTTTCCATTATTCAATTCATTAATTATCGTAGATTTTTCTTTAGAACTTCTAAATCGATTTAGATAATCTATAGAAACAGGGAAGTCTTTGAGTCTTTTAGAAAATGTTTTAAAATGTTGAAATGCCAAAACTGTCGTAGGGACAAGTACAGCAACTTGTTTATTATTATCAATAGCTTTGAATGCTGCTCTAATCGCAATTTCTGTTTTTCCAAATCCAACATCACCACAAATTAGTCTATCCATTGGTTGTTGATTTTCCATGTCTCTTTTAATATCAATGGTAGATTTAATCTGATCTGGTGTGTCCTCATATAAAAAAGAGGCTTCTAGCTCATGTTGCATCGAAGAATCTGGTCCATATATAAACCCTTTTTTTAATTTTCTTTTTGCATAAGCTTCAATTAAATTAAATGCTACCTCTTTTACTCTCTTTTTTGCTTTTAATTTAACTTTGTTCCAAGCACCTGAACCAAGTTTATAGATTTTTGGCTTTGTTCCATCTTTTCCATTGTACTTGCAAATTTTATGAATTAGATGAATACTCACATACAAAGTATCTCTTTCACCATAAGATAATTTAATAGCCTCCTGTTTTTTACCATTAACTTCAATTTTTTTAAGACCACCAAAAATTCCAATACCATGGTCTATGTGTGTAACATAATCTCCGATTTGTAATTGCTTTAATTCGTTCAGGTTAACTCTCAATTTAGTTTTAAAACCTTGTTTTATTTTAAATTTATGATACCTCTCAAATATTTCATGATCTGAGTAACAAACTTCTTTAGTATCATGGTCAATAAACCCCTTATAAATAGATTTACTAATTAAAATTGGATCAAAATTTAAATTATTTAACTCAAATATTTCTTGGAATCTATTAATCTGTGTCTCGTTACTACAAAATATTCTAATTGAGTAACCCTCATTATTTAAAGTCGTAATGTTTTCAATTAATAGATTAAACTTTTTATTAAAAGCAGGTTGTTGTGCAATATTAAAATTAACATCAGATAATTGATTATCAATTTTGTTTAATTCAATAACTTTAAATTTTCTAATATCTAAATGGATTGAATCACCTGAATAAAAAATATTTTCTACATCATTTTGATTTGTTTGTTTTAACTTTTTGTAAGAATTTGAGAGAGATTCTTCTAACAAATCTATATTCTCTGATATAATTATAGTATCATTACTTATAAAATCAAAAATACTTTCTCGCTTATAGTCAATATCTTTATTTTCAATGTCTCCCAGTATTTCAATTTTTTTAAAATTGTTATTTGAGATTTGTGTTTCAATATCAAAACTTCTTATACTTTCTATCTCATCACCAAAAAATTCAATTCTGTAGGGAAGATCGTTTGAATAAGAAAAAACATCAACAATACCTCCTCTAACAGAAAAATCCCCTGGTTCTACCACAAAATCTACCCTTTCAAAATCAAGTTCAAATAATTTTTCATTCAAAATTTCTAAACTAATTTGATAATTAGTTTGAAGAATTATTTTCCTATTTTTTAGTTCTTTTCTTAAAATTATTTTTTCAAATAAAGCTTCAGGGTAGGTAATGGTTAAATTTTTAGACAAATTGTAATTTCTAATAAATTCAGTTCTTCTAAAAATATTTTGAGAATTTGTGTTTTTAAAATTATTTTCTCTGCTGTAGCTACTAGGTAATAAGTAAAGTTGCTTACTGCTAACTAAACTTTCTATATCATTATAATGGTAACTTGCATTTTCTTTACTTTCTAAAATCCATAAAATATTATGAATATTTTCTTTAAAAAGCTTTTCAATTACAAACGATTTGGCAGATCCATATAAGCCTTTTAAATGGATGTTATTTTTTTTTTGGGCAATAGAATTTTGTAGTTTCTGAAGATTCAGAGACTTTGAATAAGGTAAAATAATTCGAGGTTTAACCCCTTTTTTCATTGTCACAAATATCTATAAAATTGTTATACTTTTTATCATTTGTTGATTATTAAATTCATTAAGTTAAATTTGTTCTACTATTTATGAAAATTGAAATTCGACAAGCCGAAAAGCAGGATATGAAATACGTCCTAGAATTAATTAAAGAGCTTGCTACTTTTGAAAGAGAACCTGAAGCAGTTGTAATTAAATTAGAGGATTTAATTCAACACGGTTATGGAAATAAGCCTCTTTTTTCTTGTTTTGTAGCTGTAACTAATAATTTGATTTCAGGGATGTGTTTAGGCTATCCAAGATATTCAACTTGGAAAGGACCTACAATGCACCTAGAAGACCTGATAGTTACCAAATCTCAACGTGGTAAAGGGATTGGATTTGCCCTCTTTAAACATTTTATAAATTTCTCATATAAAAAAGGAGTTAGAAGAATAGAATGGGCAGTTTTGGATTGGAATATTGATGCAATAAATTTTTATAAAAACAATGGAGCTCATGTATCCAAAGAATGGCAAATAGCACAAATGGATGAGAGTGCTATTAAAACTTTTATAAGTAAAAATGAGAATATATAAATTTGGTGGAGCATCTGTTAAAGATGCCAGTGGAGTAAAAAATTTAGTAAAAATTTTAAATGAGTTAGGTAGTGATAAAACCCTGATAGTTGTTTCTGCCATGGGTAAAATGACTAATTCATTAGAGTTTGTTGTTAAAAATTATTTTGAAAATCAAAAAGAATTAGATTATTCACTAAATGAAATTTTTATTTTTCATAATAATATTTTAAATGAACTATTTTCTGAAAACAATCACCCTATATACTCTGAAATAAAAGAAATATTTGAAAATTTAAAAGTATTTCTTAAAAGAAATAAATCACCAAATTACTCTTTTGTTTATGATCAAGTTGTAAGTTTTGGTGAGATCGTATCCACTAAAATTATCAATTCTTATTTGAATTATGTCAATATCAAATCTAACTGGTTAGATTCTAGGCTTTTGATTAAAACTGATTCAAAGTATAGAGATGCAAATCTAAATTGGCAGGTCACTCAAAATAATATTTCTAACAAAGTAAATAATTCTTTATTAAACATTACACAAGGTTTTATTGCTAGTGATGATAATAATTTTAGTACTACACTTGGAAGGGAAGGATCAGATTATTCGGCAGCTATTTTTGCGTACTGTTTAAATGCAGAGTCTGTAACAATATGGAAAGATGTCCCTGGTGTTTTAAATGCTGATCCTCGTGTATTTAAAAAACCACAATTATTAAATAAAATTTCATACACAGAAGCTATTGAGTTGGCTTTTTATGGAGCTTCTGTAATTCATCCAAAAACTTTACAGCCATTGCAAAAAAAAGAAATACCATTATATGTTAAATCTTTTTTAGATCCTTTTAGTCAGGGAACAGCAATTTCAAGAGGAATCAAAATAGATCCTAAAATCCCATGTTTTATTGTTCAAAGAAACCTTAGCTTGTTAAAGCTTTCTTCTTTGGATTTCTCTTTTATTGTTGAAGACAACATTAGTGATATTTTTCAAATCCTTCATGAAAATAAAATGAAAGTCGATTTAATTCAAAATTCAGCAATTAGTTTCTCGGTGTGTGTCTACGATAAGTATTATAGGCTAAAAGAATTGTTATCCATTTTAAAGGCAACATATAAAGTAGAATGTACTGAAAATGTTAGTTTATTTACTATTAGACATTTTAATGAAAATTCGTCAAAAGAAATTTTAAAAAATAATAAGCTTTTACTTGAACAAAGGACTAAAGAGACTTTACAACTGGTAGTTTCTTAACCAAAGTATTTTTTATAAAAATTAATAGTAAAGGCTTTAATTTCATCTCTACAGTAATCAAAATCTTTTTCTTTATTAGCTGAGTTTTCAATTTTAGATGGGTCAGTAAAATTCTTATGAATTCTAATAGCTTTTTTTGATGGAATGTAGGGGCAGTTTTCATTTGCATGATCGCAAACTGTAATTATATAATCAAAATTAATGTTCAAATATTCAGAAACATTATTTGACCTATGACTTGAAATATCAATTTGATCTCTTTTCATAGTTTCAACTGCATTTATATTAAGACCGTGTGTTTCTATTCCAGCACTATAAATTTTGGCTTTATTTTTAGAAAAGTTATTGAAATATCCGTGAGCAATTTGACTTCTACAAGAATTTCCTGTACATAGAATTAAAATATTCTTCATTTTTTACTAATTAGTTTTTTTATTTTTTTTAAAGCAACTTTTACAAGTTTTATTTTACTTTCATGTGTCCATCCAGCAATATGAGGAGTTAAAATGACGTCTTTAGAATTTATAAGATATTGTAAATTGGCCTTTTCAGAAATGTCAATGGACAATCTTTCAAACGATTTTTTCTCATACTCTAAAACATCCAAACCAGCTCCAAGAATTTTTCCATTTTTTAATCCATCAACTAAATCATTTGTTTTCACACAACTCCCCCTGGCTGTATTAATAAGCCAAAAAGGTTTCTTACAACTATTAATGAATGAATTATTTATAATACCATTTGACTCTTTTGTAATAGAAGTGTGTAGGCTAATAACATCAGAATTTTCTTTTAAAAACTTTAGAGAAACAGGTTTTGCATTTTTATTTCCTTTGACATTTTTTATGTCATAGTAAATCGTTTTTAGATTAAAACCTTTTAATTTTTTTGCAAAACTTTTACCAGTATGACCATATCCAATTAGACCTACAGTTTTATTTTTAAGCTCATTTCCCCTGTTAAATTCTCTTTCCCAAACACCATCACTAATCTCAATATTACTGGAATTAATATTGTTTAATAATGATAAAAGAAGCCCTAAGGCATGTTCTCCGACGGCATTTGAGTTTCCCTCAGGGGTTGAAATAATTTGTATTTGTTTTTTTTGAGCATATTTCACATCAATATTTTCAGTACCTGATCCAATTCTAACTATGAACTTTAAATTTTTACAACTTTTAATAAATTTTTGATCAATAGTTATTCTACTTCTAATAATTATTCCAAAAAAATTGAATATTTTTTTTTCAATTACTGATTTTGGTGAATCAAAATCAAAATGGTTAGTAAATCCAAGTTTTTTTAATTCCTCCTCTAAAAAAGGGTGAGTTGTATCTAAATGAAGTATTTTCATTCTTAGAATCCTAAGATAATTTTAGCAATATAAAAAAATAGAAAAATTCCAAAAATATCATTACTAGTTGTTATAAATGGTCCAGTAGCAATTGCAGGGTCAATCCCTCTTTTATCTAAAATAATTGGAATTGAAGTTCCAATCAAGGCTGCAACCACAATTACACAAAGCATAGATAAAGAAATTGTAACGCTAAGTTCAATTGGTAAATTTGTAGCGAGCCCAAAAACTATAGTAAGTAATGAAAGAATTAATCCATTAATTAAGCTTAATCCTAATTCTTTTAAAAGACGATTTATTAGACTTCCTTTAACAACATCATTAGCTAAACCTTGTACTATAATTGCAGAAGATTGTACTCCAACATTTCCTGCCATCGCAGCAATTAAAGGAGTAAAGAAAAATAACGCTTTATAGCTGGGATGACTCATAACTTCTTCAAAACCTTCTAAAATAAAAACACTACCTAGTCCTCCAATAAGTCCTAAGAACAACCACGGAAGTCTAGCTTTTGTTAATTCAAAAATTGAATCATCAGCTTCAACATCTCCTTGAACACCAGCCGCAAGTAAGTAATCTTCTTCGGCCTCTTCTTTTATTAAATCAACGATGTCATCAATAGTTATTCTACCTAATAATTGTTTTTTATTATTAATAACTGGAATGGCTTCTAAATCATATTTTGACATAATTTTTGCAACTTCTTCACCATCTTCAAATACATTTACAGAATCTACTTTAGGAATATAAATTTCTTTTATTAATTTTTTTGAAGGTGATATTATAAGATCTTTTAAAGAAAGTCTCCCAATCAATTTTTCTTTATCATCTACAACATAGATTGAATGAACCCTTGTTACATTTTCACCTTGTTGTTTAATTTCCTTAAGACATCTGGTGACAGTCCAATTTTCATTTGCTTTAACTAATTCTTTTGCCATTAAACCTCCTGCAGAATTTTCATCATATGATAAAAGTTCTTTAAGACTGTCAGCAAGATTATTGTCAGATATTTCTGAGATTACTTCTTCCTTTCTCTGATTAGATAACTCTCCTAGGATATCTGCCGCATCATCACTGTCTAATTCTTCAATTTCATCTGCAATCTCTTTTACAGATAACCTTTTAAGAATTTTTTCTCTTACGTCATCATCTAATTCAGTTAAAATTTCAGATGTTTTTTCACTATCAAATAACTTAATTAAATAAACCCCCTCATCAAGATTTAGTTCATTAATTATTTCTGCCATATCGGCAAAGTGAATGTCCTTAACTAATTTTTTTAAAGGTGAATTTTTTTTTGCTTGAATTAAATCAGCAATCTTTTTTAAGAGTTTTTCGCTAAGTTGAAATGTTTTCATTAGCAATAATATTAGTTAGGTGTATAAAATCATCAACACTTAACGTCTCTGGACGCTTTCCAAAGATAACATCTTCTTTTATATTATTACTTAAATTAAAAACTTTTAGACTATTTCTAATTGTTTTTCTTCTTTGCTGGAATGAGGTTTTTACAACTTTAAAAAATAAAGTTTCATTACATTTTAATTCTAACTGTTTCTTTCTTTTAAGAGTAATGACCCCTGAGTTAACTTTTGGTGGAGGATTGAAATAAGTTGGCTCAAGTAAAAACTCAAAACTTGTTTCATAATAAGCTTGAACCAATACAGATAAAATTCCATAGGACTTTGACCCAGGTTTCTCACAAATCCTTTTGGCGACCTCAAGTTGAAACATTCCAACTAAAGTTTCAACAGTATTCTTATTTTCAATGATTTTGAATACAATTTGTGATGATATATTGTAAGGAAAGTTACCAATAATAGCTAGTGGAGACTTAAATTTTTTTAAATCTATTTTTAAAAAATCTTCTTGAACTATAGAGTTTTCTATTTCACTAAATTCCTTTTTTAAATAATCTACGGATTCATTATCAATTTCTATAAAAAAAGAGTTTTTTGAAAGTTTAATAATATGATTTGTAAGTATACCCATCCCAGGGCCAATCTCAATAATTGTATTAATATCATTACAATCTAAGCAATCCACAATTTTTTTTGCAATTTCAGAACTTTCTCAGAAAGTGTTGGCCTAATCTTTTTTTTGGTTTAACTGTAGAATTATATTTCTTCAAAACCAGTGTAATTAATTAATGCCTGGGGAATTTTAATTGAATTTTCAGTTTGAAAATTTTCTAATATACAAGCGACTATCCTAGGAAGAGCCAGTGAGCTACCATTAAGAGTATGTGCTAAACTTTTAGTTCCGTTATTGTCAATTCTCAACTTTAGTCTATTAGCCTGAAATGTTTCGAAATTTGAAACGGAACTGACTTCTAACCATTTTTTTTGTGCTGCTGAATAAACCTCAAAATCATAAGTCAAGCAGGAGGTAAAGCCAAGATCTCCCCCACATAATCTTAATACCCTATAAGGGAGTTCAAGTTCATCTAGAATTCCTTTCACATGATCTACCATTTCTTCTAAAGCAGAATAAGAATTCTCAGGTTTTTCAATTCTTACAATCTCAACTTTATCAAACTGGTGTAATCGATTTAAACCTCTAACATGAGCTCCGTAGCTTCCAGCTTCTCGTCGAAAACAAGGAGTGTAACTAGTAAGGCGTATTGGAAGTTCTGAAGACTTAATAATAGAATCTCTATAAATATTTGTAACAGGCACTTCAGCGGTAGGTGCTAAATAAAGATTGTCATTCAGTAACGTAGTACATTTGACCTTCTTTATCAGGAAGTTGGCCAGTACCCATACCTGAATCTTCATTAATTAGAATTGGAACTTGAATTTCTTTATATCCTGCCTCGGTATTTTTATCAATAAAATAATTAATCAAAGCTCTTTGTAGTTTTGCTCCTTTGTTTTTGTAAACAGGGAATCCTGCCCCAGTAATCTTATTACCAAGATCAAAATCGATTATATCATATTTTGATGCTAACTCCCAATGGGGTAAAGCAGTTGTATTTAAATTAGGAATATTACCATTTTTAAAAACTCTCTAAATTATCTTCTTCGCCAGAACCGGTTGGAACTAGTTTATTTGGAACATTTGGAATGTCAAGTAAAAGAGATTTGAGTCTTTGAGATTCAGAAGAAAGTTTTTCAGAAAGGCTTTTGCTTTTTGGTTTTAAAGAACTTGCTTTTTCTTTTAAAATTGATGCTTTTTCAGCTTGTCCACTCTTAAATAAATCCCCTATTTCTTTAGCTAATTTGTTTGATTCAGCTAAAACACCATCAAGTTCAGATTGAATAGATCTTCTAGATTTATCAATTTTTAAAATTTCAACAAGCTTATCCTTTACATCAATATTTCTTTTAGATAATAACAAACTTATATTATCAATATTCTCGTTTATATCAGATACTTGTAGCATTAAATTTTTTTATAAAGTTAATAGATTATTACTTAAAAGATTAGGTTAATTATTTATAATAGAATTACAGGTTATTTTATCTTTTTCAATTTGCAATTTTAATTCATTCAGTGAATCAAATTTTATTTCTTCTCTTAAAAATTGTTTTATGTAGATAGTGATATTTTTATCATATAAATCTTGATTAAAATCAAATAAATTGACCTCAATAGATTTTGTGTTTTTATTTGTTGTTGGTTTTATTCCGATATTCATCATGCCAAAAATTATTTTTTTATTGATGGTTGTATAAATCAAGTACACTCCGTTTTTAGGAATTAATTTAAGATCACATCCAATTTTAATATTGGCAGTAGGAAACCCAAGTGTTTTTCCAATACTGTTTCCTCTTACAACTTTTCCAAAGAAAGAAAATTCATATCCTAAATAAGAGTTAGTAAGCCGAATATCACCTTCTTTTATTGAGTTTCTAATTTTAGTTGAACTAATAGCAATATCATTAATTTCTTTAGCTTTTATTTCAATAACTTCAAAATTGTATTTAATTCCATACTCTTTTAAATTATTAATATCTGCAGTTCTATTTTTTCCAAATTTATGATCGTACCCTATTAGAACAATTTTAGCCTTTAGCTGATTAACTAAAATATTTTTTACGTAATCCTCAGAATCAAGTTCTGAAAAGTTCTTAGTAAAGGGATGAACAATTAAATTATCAATTTTAGATTTTTTAAAAAGACTTATTCTTTCCTCTATAGTATTAATAAGTTTTAGTGAAGAATCAGGATTTAGAACTGTTCTTGGGTGAGGGAAAAATGTAAGGACACTAGATTCTAGTCTATTATTTTCAGCTTCAACGTTAAGCTTTTTTAAGATTTTTTGATGACCTAAGTGAACCCCATCAAATGTTCCAATGGTTATAATTGTAAATTTTTTACAATTAAATTCATTTATGTTATTAAATCTTTTCATTATTAACCATTGAATTTATTCATAGTTATATCGATACCTTCAAATAGATAAGATTTAAAAAGTTCAATAAAATGAGTTTCAAGTGAAATAAATTCTGCTATTTCATCATTATTCCATTTAGAAAGAACATAATCAGATTGTCTGCCTTTTGGAAAATTTCCCCCAATTCCAAATCTGAATCTGCTGTAGTGATTTGTTCCTAGAATGTTGGAGATATCTTTTAAACCATTGTGACCTCCATCAGTTCCTTTAGTTTTTATTCGAATTTTTCCAAAGTCAAGATTTAAGTCATCTGAAATAACAAGTAAATTATTAATACCTATCTTTTCTTTTTTCAACCAATAGTTTACAGCTTTTCCTGATAAATTGACATAAGTTGAGGGTTTTAAAAGTATAACAGATTTACCTTTAATTTTAAATTTAGAAATTTGACCATATTTGACAGTCTCAAAATCTTGTTGACATTCTTTAGAGATATAATCTAAGATTTGAAAACCAACATTATGTCTGGTGTTTTCATACTCTTTTCCAATATTCCCAATTCCAACTATTAGAAATTTTTTCATTTCCAAATTATTTTTTTTGCAGCTAAAGAAATTAAGCCAATTCAAGTCGGTAGATTTTTTATTAAAAATAAAAAAAGCATCTCAAATAGTCTTAAATGAGATGCTTTAAGATTTTAAAACCTGAAATTATTCAGATTTTGCTTCTTCTTTTCCGGTATCAGCACCTTCAGAAGAGGATTCTTTTGCAGCTCCTTCAGCTCCTTCAGCTCCTTCAGCTCCTTCACCTTCTTCACCTTCTTCTTCACCTTCATCAATAGACATTGAAGCTCTAGACATTTTAACTTGACAAACTACTTGAGATTCAGGATGTAATATTTTAAATGTTTCTTCAGAAAGGTCAGCAACTGTAATTGAATCATTTAATTTTAGTTTAGAAATATCAGCCGTAAGAAAATCTGGAAGATTTTTAGGAATACCTCTAACCGTAAGTTTTCTCTTATTTCTAGAAAGAAGTCCACCTTGATCTTTAACTCCAGGTGCAGTTCCCTCTATTTTAACAGGAATTATCATATTAATTTCTTTACCAGGGTGTAATTGGAAGAAATCTACATGTAAAATTTTATCAGAAACAGGGTGGAATTGAATATCTTGCATTACCGCATCGATTTTAGTTCCATCTTCCAAGACAACAACAACAGTATGTGCATCTGCTGTATATACTAGTTTTGAAAAAGCTAATTCTTCTGCTGAAAAATGTACTGGACTTTCTCCTCCGTATATAACGCAAGGCACCTTTCCAGCATTACGCAAGGCCTTAGTAGCTACTTTGCCCACGTGTTCTCTTTTAGATCCGTTGATTGTAATTGATTTCATGATTTATTTTATAAAAAATGGGTTTATTGATTGATTATTATGAACATTTTTCATCACTTCAGCGAAAAGATTAGCTGAGGATAAAACTTTAATTTTTTTAGATTTATTTTTGATTTCAATGCTATCAGAAATAATAAGTTCTTTTAGTTTTGAATTTTCAATTCTTTCATATGCTTTCCCTGATAATAATGGATGAGTACAAATTGCTCTTACAGATTTTGCTCCTCTTTCCATCATTAGGTCAGCAGCTTTTGTTAGAGTACCTGCTGTATCGACCATATCATCAACAAGAACAACATTTTTTCCTTCTACATTTCCAATTAATTCCATATGAGAAATAATATTAGCCTTCTTTCTTTGCTTGTAGCAAATAACTACATCACTTTTTAAAAACTTAGAATAAGCATAAGCTCTTTTTGAACCTCCCATATCAGGAGATGCAATTGTTAGATTATCTAATTTTAAATTTTCTAAATAAGGAATAAATATTGTTGATGCATAAAGATGATCAACAGGCTTTTCAAAAAAACCTTGTATTTGATCAGCATGAAGATCCATTGTGATAATCCTTGTAGCTCCTGCTGACTCTAACAACTTAGCTATTAATTTTGCACCTATTGGAACTCTTGGCTTGTCTTTTCTATCTTGTCTAGCCCATCCGAAATAAGGCATAACAGCTGTAATGTGTCTAGCAGAAGCTCTTTTGGCAGCATCTATCATTAATAAAAGTTCCATTAAATTTTCAGAACTAGGGTGAGTAGATCCAATTAAAAAAATTCTACTTCCACGTATTGACTCTTCAAAGGAGGGTTGAAACTCTCCATCACTAAAAGAATGAAAAATTACTTTTCCAAGCTTTACACCATAGGCTTTAGCTATACTACTACCAATTGCTTGACTTTGTCTACAAGCAAAAATTTTAGCATCGGTAATATTTTTTGACATTTCTTCTAATAATGGAGGGCAAATTTACTAATTTATTTTAGGATACATAATATATAATAAAATAAAGTATAATTTTTATAAATTTGCCTGCCTGCTTCGGTGGCGGAATTGGTAGACGCGCTGGATTCAAAATCCAGTTCTTTCGAGAGTGTGGGTTCGATTCCCACCCGAAGTACTAACTAACAAAATTATAAAACATCCTAAAAGGATGAATTTTAAAAAGTTTTATATTTGCAAAAATATTATGAAAAAAACTAGGTTTAGCTTTTATTTCCCAATTCTCTATTATTTTGGAGAATTCCTTGTTATTTTTCTGTCAACCCAATTATGTTGGCATACACATTTACAAGTGGACTTATGTAAATAATCTTTTTATAGCATTTTGGTTTTTAATATCAATTGGACTTAAGTCTCATGTTAGTGGACGTGATATCAAAAAATGGAAATTAATTAAATCACACTTAAAGAGTCTGTTTTTGTTTAGCGGTCTTGTTTCTATTTTAAACTTACTTTTTTATAGAATGGAATTTTATTTAATTACAATAATAATTGCTGCAGCTCTATTTTATTTTTTAATGCTTTTATACAGATTAACTGTAGATACAATTTTAGAAAAATATAGAGCAACCGGAGGAAATATTTTAAAGTGTCTTATAATTGGAAATAATGATCATGGCTCTGATCTTTATAATGAAATTTTAAAATTTCCAGAGTTAGGTTATCAGAGCTAATGGTGTATATACTTATAATTCAAAAAGCAAACTAAATTCAGTTCCCATTTAGGTAAGATTTATTGATTTAGATGAAAGTGTAATCAAAAAATATGATAGAATATTTTTTTCTCAAAAAATCAAATTAAAACTCAAGAAAAAATAATAGAAATTGCGGATAAACTAAATATCAAGGTTAGTTCTATTCCAGATTTAGCTTTCCACGATTATAAAAACTTTTTTATATCGAAAATTTCAACAGTTCCTTACATAAGCATAAATAAACTTCCTCTTGACAATGTATTTAATCTTTACGTTAAAAGATTTTTTGACATAATCTTTTCATTTTTTAGTATAATATTAATTCTTTCATGGTTAATTCCAATAATTGGAATAATTATAAAATTATCATCTAAAGGTCCTGTATTTTTTATCCAAAAAAGAGAGGGCTATAGAGGCAAAATATTTGAATGTATAAAGTTTAGAACAATGGTTCCAAATTCAATTTCTGACATTAAGATGGCAGATGATAACGATGAGAGGCTTACAAAATTTGGCAAATTTCTAAGATTAAGCACGATTGATGAAATGCCTCAATTTATTAATGTTTTTTTTGGTGATATGTCTGTCGTAGGACCTAGACCTCACCCACTAATTTAAATAAAGAATACAGATCTAAAGTTATAAATTTTGAAAAAAGACACCGCTACAAGCCTGGAATAACAGGCTTAGCACAGAGTTTAGGCCACTCAGGATTTGTATCTTCACTTCACGACATGAATGATAGAGTAAAAATGGATATTTTTTACTATAAAAATTGGAGTATTTTTTTAGATCTAAAAATTGTAATTAGAACTATTTTAATTTTATTCAAAGGAGTTTTAAAATTAAGATAATTATAGCCTGTAAGTAAGCATTAGACCACCCTTATAAATTAGTTCTTCACCACTTTGATTAAAGTTTTTCTCAATATCAGGATTCTCATAAATTCGATTCCCTTCTTTATTATAGTATTTATAATTTGATTGAGAACTTCCACCTCCAATAAACAATTCTAGATTAAATCTTGTATTTTTTAGGGGAATTTTCTTTCCAATCGTTATCCCATAATAAGCATTTCTTCCAGATTGATAACTACCCTCTTCTTTTAACTCAGTATCAACAATTGAGGTTATAAATTTTGGAATTCTTAGAGTAAACATTCCATATCCAACGTGAGGACCAATGAAAAAAGAGCGTTTATTTTTACCTTCTTTAAGTTTAGGGTAGTATCTAATTTCATTAAAAATTTGAGTGGTTTGAAAAGGGGAACCTTCAATATTATCAAAAAATGTAGCACTAGTATCTAATTGATACCCAAATTTTTCTGAAAGTTGAACTTCAATTCCAATATTTGGTGTTAATATAAGAGCTGATGCAAGGTTAAATTTTAATTCAGTTTGTGAATGGTTTAAATTTATAGATAAAAGTAAAAAGAATGATGAAATATATTTAATCATAGGCTGTGTTAATATTAGTTAAATCTTATTTAATCTAAAAGATGAAACTAAAATAAGCACTTTTTCAGTATATTCGTCTTTCCAATAAACTAAAAATGTTAAGATATTATATATTATTAATATGTTTATTTCTTTCATTTCAGAATTTTTCACAAAATTTTTCTGATTTATCAAATATTAATTTTTCTGAGTTAAATAAAGTCAAATTGATTTATTATTAAGAAGAGCATCAGCTCAAGGGTATAATCAATTTGATTTATTAAAAATGGCAAGATCTCAAGGAATGTAATCAGAGCTGATATTGAAAAATTAGATAAAAGATTTAAATCAGCTGAAACTATAGCCAGAGTTGCTGCAAAGCGCTCTACTCCTTTGGAAGAAACTAGATTAGAAAAAGATGGCAAGAAGAAATGGAAGTTTTTAGAGAAGTAGAAAGTGATATATTTGGTTATGAAGTTTTTAGAGGAAACAGTTTTTTAATTTTCAATCTAATTTAAATATACCAACTCCTGAAGATTATGTCTTGGAGCTGGTGATAAATTATTTATTGATATATATGGTCAATCTGAAAGTTATTATCAAGCTGAAGTAAGTCCTGATGGAGATGCAATACTTGAAAATATTGGTCCAGTCAATTTAAATGGCTTGACTGTAGAAAAAGCAAGAAAAAGATTGATTTCAAGATTTAAACAATTTATTCTGGATTATCATAGATAAAACAACTTTTTAAATATTTCAGTTGGAATTCCAAGAGCAGTAAGGAGTTAATATTGTTGGTGAAGTGAATTTACCTGGAACATATAATTTTAGTGCATTTAATACTGTATACAATGCTATTTATGTAGCTGGAGGTATTACTGAAAAGGCTACTTTAAGAGAAATAAAACTTATTTAGAAATAATAAATTGAGTAAACTCAGTTGATGTTTACAAATTTTTAAACCAAGGTGATGGTCAGCTCAAATATAAGACTTAGAAAATAATGATTTAATTTTGGTTGGTCCATATACTAATAGAGTAATCATTGAGGGAGCAGGTAAAAATACCTGGCAAATTTGAAATTAAAGAAGATGAGACTCTTTCTAGATTTAATTAATATTCTGGAGGCTTTCTCGAAAAAGCTTTTATAAAATCAATTAAACTTACAAGAGTTATTGATGGAGAATTAAAGATAGTTGATATAAATAAAGAACAATTTGAGTTTTTTAAACCAATTAACTGGTGATAAGTTTGAAGTTGAACAAATTATTGAAAAATATAATAATAGAGTAATAGTTAATGGAGCAGTTTATAGACCTGGAACTTTTTCTATTTCTGAAATGACTGTAAAAGATTTAGTTGAAAAAGCAGGAGGATTAAAAGCTGATGTTTATTTGAAAAGGCCTATGTTACAAGAACTAATAAAGATTATTCAACAACTACTATCTCATTAAATCTTAAAGAAGAAATGAAAAACCCTCTTTTGTTTTAAAAGAAGAAGATATTTTAAATATTCTTTCTGTAAACGATTTAGTGAAGAAAATTATGTTGAAATTTCTGGTGAGAGTAAATAATCCAGGAGTTTTTCCTTATTCAAAAAACATATCTCTTTCTGATTTAATTTTATTAGCAGGAGGATTTCAAAGAAAATGCTTCTTCAAGCAGGATTGAAATTAACAGAAGAGTTTCATAATCAATCTAAATAATAATAATATTATCAGAAATTTTAACATTTGATTTAGAATAAAAATTTGTAAACTTCTTAATCTATCAAGCCATTTGATCAAGTTATAGTTAGAAAAAATCCAAATTTTTACGCTCAACAATATGCAAGAGTTGAGGGTGAAGTAATGTATCCTGGAAAGTATGCTATTTCATCTAAAAACGAAAGAATTTCTGATTTAATAAACAGATCAGGTGGGTTTAAAAATATGGCCTATTTAAAGGGCGCAACACTTATTAGATTAACTGAATTTGCTGAAATGCAATCTGATTTAACAAAAAAAATAAAAAACTTAAAGATCTTAAAAATAAAGTTTCAAATAAGAAGGAACTTTAACAGAATCTGAAGTTTTGTTAATTGAAAGAATTGATGAAGATTTAAAGAATCTTGAGTCTAAAAAAATGACAATCAAAATCTTGGTAGTTATGCAAAACAGAAAGAATTCAATGAAATTATAAAGAAAGAATTCAGTTCAGGGCAATATTCCAATTTCAAAATCTGAAGCTATTGGAATTGATTTAGAGGCAATTATTAAATCTCCAGGATCAAAATCAGATTTATTATTAAAGGAAGGTGATGTTATTAGTTGTTCCAAAAAAATTAGAAACAGTTAGACTAAGAGGAGAGATTTTATATCCTACAACTGTAAGGTTTATTCCAAACAAAAGCTTAAAATATTATATTAACTCCTCTGGAGGTTTTGATAATAAAGCAAAACGCTCGGAACTTATATTGTTTATGCTAATGGTGATGTAGCCAGAACAAAGAAATTTTTATTTTTTAATATATATCCAAAAGCTGAACCTGGTTCTGAAGTAATAGTTCCTAAAAAACCATTAAAAAACCCAATTGCAGCTAATCAATTATTAAGTTTTACAACAGGTTTAGCAACTTTAATTTTAGCAATCAATCAAATTAATTAACGTGAGTTGAAAAAAAATACAATTATTGAAGAAAGGAAATCTCTTTAAGTTTTCTTGTATGAGCGACTTAAAGATTGGGTAGTGTTTTTATTTTACTAAAAGGAGAATCAATAATTTTAGGTACATTTCTGTTTTTTATTTTTTACTATTTCCTATAATTATCTTAACCAACCTATTATTACGCTAGAACGACTTTTGTATTAGATAACGACAATGCAAAGCTCAATGGGGGATTTAAGTTCATTAGCCTCTTTAGCTGGAATTAATGCTTCAAGTTTTATTGATGCTTCAAGTCTATTTCAAATTGATAATATACAAGAATTATACAGATCTAATTCAATGATTAAAAAAACTTTGATGTCTCAGGGAATGATGGTAAAAAAGATTTTATCTTAATTAAACGTTTTATTCAATCGGAAAATCTAGAAAATAAATGGAATAATCTAGGAGTTGACACTAATAATCTTGGATCAAATAAGACTATCTCAAGAGTTAAAGATAGTTTAATAAAGGATTTGATAAAAAATATAAAAAAGAAAAATTTAATAGTTGATAAGCCCAGTAGAAAAACAACTATTTTAGAAATTGGTTTTGATCATAAAGATGAAACCTTAGCTAAAAACTTTAATGAAAATTTAGTTAAAATAGTTAACCAATTTTATAATGAAACTAAGACACTAAAAACAGGGTCAAATCTTAAAATTTTACAAAGACAGTCTGATAGTGTAAAAATTGTTTTGGACACATCTATTATGCTTCTAGCAGAGATAGATCAGAGCATTCCAAATCCAAACCCTCTTTCAAAGGTAAATCTAGTTCCATATCAAAAAGCTATGATTGACGTTCAAGCCAATAGCGCTATTTATCAAGAACTTCTCAAACAGCTAGAGCTTAGCAAAAGTAACTCACAGAAATAATATGCCTTTAATTCAAATTATTGATAGTCCTAGTTATCCTTTAGAAAACTCAAGATGGAAATTATTAAAAACCATCATTTATGGAATGATTTTGGGCTTAGGGTTTTCAATTTTTTCATTGTCAATTAAAAGAACCCTAGATTCGCTGTAAATTTATTCATATATTCATTTAACTCATTAATACTTAAAATGAATAAAAAGGTTAAGAACATTTTTATAAAAAATTTCATTAATCTTTCATTAAATCAAGGGTTAAACATTTTAGTAGCAATTATTGTAACTCCAATACTGTTCCAGAACTTGGGTGACAGTCAATTTGGACTAGTTAACTATGCATTTTCAATATTTATGTTGATTTCTATTGTAGTTAGTTATGGTTACAATTTAAATGGACCCAAAAAAATCGCTACTCTAAAAAATAATTTTGATAAATTAAATTTTTTAAACAAAGTAATCAATGTAAGAATTTTTATTGCTGTTTTAGTTTCAATAATAATTTTAATATTTTTTTCTTATTTAGGTTTTTTTAAAAATTATTGGTCAATTCTTTTTCCATCTCTAATTATATTATTTAGTGAAGCTTTATATCCTCTTTTTTACTTGCAAGGAAAAGACAATTTAAATTCTTTAATGATCTTAAATGCATGTTCGAAATGTATTTACTTTATTTTAGTTTATACCCTAATTAAGGGTCATCAAGACGCATATTTAGCAAATCTTTTTTTCGGGTTATCCTCATTTTTAATATATCTTATATTTTGGATAAGACATTTAAAAAATGAAAAATATAATTGGTTTAAGCTTAATATTTTTGAAATTAAAGAGGCTCTTTTCGAAAATTTCAACCTATTTCTTTCAACTGTTGCTTCTCAAATTATTGTAAATGGTGGTATTGTTATTTTATCAAATTTTGTAAATAATTCGGAACTAGGTCAATTTTCATTAGCCCAAAGAGTTGGACTTTTATTGAGAATGGTTCCGACTTTCTTAGTACAATCGGTATTACAGAGTTCTTCAAGACTAAACATCTCTAATAAAAAATCTTTAAATAATTATTTAGATAAAGTTTATGTTTTAGGTATAACTGTTACACTTTTTTTCGCTTTAATTTTGTTTTTTGCATCTAGCTGGGTAGTATTCATTTTAGCAGGTGAATATATTGAATACAGTCAAAATATATTAATTATTATAGGTTTTATTCCATTTTTTAGTATGTTAAATTTTAAAAATATAGTGCTAATTCTCATAAATGAAAAAAATGAATTACTTAATAAAGCAATATGGATTTCAGCAATTTTTATGATTTTTATATCAACCTTTGGTAGTTATTATTATGGAGGATATGGTTTAGCTTATGCCTTAATTTTCTCTGAACTTATTTGCTATATCGTTCATTCTTTCTTGTTAAAAAAAGAAAATTTATGATTGATCCAAGTGTAGCAATTATTTTAGTAAACTGGAATAGTTATGATTTTTCTGTTAATTGTATAAATTCTTTAAACAAATGTAATTATACAAATTTCAAAATAATTTTAGTTGATAATGGTTCAAAAGACTCATCTATAGATAAACTTTCCTCACAATTTAAAGACATTCATTTTATTAAAAACAAATCAAATCTCGGATTTACTGGAGCTAATAATATTGGAATTTCAAAAGCCTTAAAAGATAATTTTGATTATGTAATGCTACTAAACAATGACACTTTAGTTAAAAAAGATTTTTTAAAACATCTTATTGATAGATTTAAAAATGATGATAAACTAGGCGCAATTCAACCGTTGATTTGTCAAATGAATAATCCAGATAAAATATGGAATTCTGGAGGAAAGTTTCTAAGATTAATTGGTTTACCCGTTGTTATTGGTAAAGGAAAAAAATTAACAAACAACGGTTTAATTAAAAATTACACTGATTGGATTTCTGGATGTTGCATAATGTTAAAATCAAAAATTATTAACGATGTTGGGTTGTTGGATAATTCATTTTTTGCCTATTTTGAAGATGTAGATTGGTCTTTGAGAATTAAAGAAGCAGGTTATTTTCTAGGAATAGAAACTAAAAGTATAATTTATCATTATGAATCTGGATCAAGTAAATCTAAATCTAATATAGAAGGGAATTTAGATCCAATGATTCATTATTATAATTTTCGTAATCACATTAAATTAATAAAAAAGCATAAAAAATATTTTGGAACAATTTTTCCGTATTGTTTTCAAATTTTCAAATTTTTAGTTTTTTCTTTTTATTTTATAATAAGGTTTAGGTTTGTTAAATTAAAAAAAATGCTTTGTGGACTTATCGATGGGATTAAATCATAATGTGTATTTTTAAGAAAAAATAATAATTTTGATTTTAGCCTCTTTATTACTTCTTATTTATTTTTATTTTTTTTT
>CALSVD010000007.1:117500-155656 GCA_943840765.1 uncultured Flavobacteriaceae bacterium | reverse complement strand
GATAATCTCATAATAGCTTCCTTTTCGGAACCAGGATCACAAACTAACAAAAGTTTTTTATTGATGTCTTTTATAATGGAGCCAACCCAAGGGGCAAATGCTCCATTTAATCCAATAAATATAGACCCAGGAACAAATCCATTTTTGAAATCTTTTTGATCTCTAACATCTAATATTATTGTATCATCATTTTGCATTAAATCTTTAAAGTCTTTAATTGATATTGATCTTAAACTATTTTCTAAAATAGAATCAAAATCATCATAACCATCTTGATTTAACATTACATTTGAGGGAAAGTATTCAGGTGGATCTAGCCAAATCGTTAGTTAATTCATTTATAAATTCATCTTTATTCAACTTGCCATTAAGTGCATAATTTACCAACTTTTGATTAGCTAAAGTGTCAACAGTTTCTTTCATCATATTTTTTCCACATGCTGAACCAGCCCCGTGAGCAGGATATATCAAAATATTTTCATCAAGAACAGAGATTTTGTTATTTATAGAGTCAAATAAAATTCCTGCTAGAGTCTTCTTTGGAAATATTCATAGATTTTTGAGCTAAATCAGGTCTACCAACATCTCCTAAAAAAAGAGTATCTCCAGAAAATAAACAATATTGAGCATTATTTTCATCTCTTAATAAATAGCACGTAGCTCTCAAGTGTGTGACCTGGTGTATGAATTACTTGGATAGTGATATCACCAATATTAAAAATTTCATTGTCTTTAGCTATGATAGATTCAAAGGAGGGTTTAGCATTTGGACCAAAAATAATTGGGGCATTAGTTTTTTTTGATAAAGTTAGATGTCCACTTATAAAGTCAGCGTGAAAATGCGTTTCAAAAATGTATTTAATTTTTGAATTTGAAAGTTTTGCTAAATTAATATATTCTGACACCTCTCTTAAAGGATCAATTACAGCTGCTTCTCCATTACTTTCTATATAATAAGCTCCTTGAGAAAGACATTTGGTATAAAGTTGTTTTACTATCATAATTAATATCAAATATAAAAATTGATATAATAATTGTTTTATTATTTTAAAAAATTAATTTTATATGTGTGTTTGGAATATGTCACTTAAATATAATCCCTTAAGAAAAGAAAAAACAAGCAAATCTGAACTAGTAAGTCAGTTATTGTATGGGGATCTTTTCACCATATTAAAAGAAGAAGACAACTGGTACTATGTTGAAATTTTAGATGATAATTACAATGGTTGGATTAATTATTCTCAATTAAAAAAAATATCAGAAAAAGATTTTAAAAAATTACAAAAAATAAAAACAGAATTTTTACACAATATTTCAACTGAGATCGAAACCTTTTCTGGAAAAATGATAATTAGTATTGGATCAAAAATTAGTTACTGTAATTTTTTGAATCATAAATTAATAAAGAATTTTAAAAACGAGGTTTGCTCTATTGAAGAAACAGCAAGAAAATATTTAAACACGCCCTATCTATGGGGAGGAAAAACAAACTCAGGAATTGATTGCTCTGGATTTACCCAAATGGTTTTCAAGCTTAATAATATTGAATTAAAAAGAGATGCATACCAGCAAGCACAACAAGGAAAAGAAATTAAATTGAATTGTGCAAAAGAGGGTGATTTAGTTTTTTTTGGGGAAAATAAAATAACTCATGTAGGGATAATTATCAATAGGGATGAAATTATTCACGCTTTTGGAAGAATTAGAATTGATAAAATAAATAAAAAAGGAATCTTGAATACAGAGACCAACAAGATTACCCACAAACTAAAAAAAGTAGTAACCTTTAACTATTAATTTTCTAGTTCCTGTAATTTAGTATTCATTTCCTTGAATTTATCAATATCATCAATTGTATAATAGATATTTTTAGCAGTTTTGATTGCTTCAATATTGTTTGGATCTATTTCAATTAGTTTTTCTAAATAAGGCAAACATTCTTTGTAAAGACCTACTCTTTGTTCTTCAAGTTGATCATATTTATCTAAATCACTTCTTTTTCTAGATGTAACTAACTTATTCATTTCTTCAACTATAGGTCCTTCACCCTCCAAAATTAAACCAACAAGATTTAAATATGTAGCGGTGTAAGTATTATCAAGTTCAAGAGCTTTTAAATAGAATTCTTTTGCTTCTTCAAGATCACCTTGTTCTCCATTTATAACTCCCAAGTTATAATATAAAATTGCATTGTTTGGATCTTTTTCTACGGCTAATTGCATTAATTCCTTAAATTTTGCTCTATCTCCCAACTTAATATATAAATCAGCTTCAGACAACAATAAATTAATATCATCAGGGTTAATTTCTCTTGCTTCTTTAATCGCAGAGATGGCTAAATCAACTTCTCCTTTTTGAACATAAATTAATGCAATATTTTTTACAATCTCTGGAAGTCTTGATTCAGTTTTACCAATCCTTTGATTTGTATAATCTTTGGATGATTTAAATAAATTGATATTCAGTTTGAGTAACTTTTTCTTCCACATTTGTTTCAACAGGAGTAACAAAGTACTCTGAAACAACACCAGTATAACCCATATTTTTTAATTTAAGATAGTATTCTAATGCAGTATCATAAAGTTTTGAATTAACGGCACTTGAAGCTGAAAAATATAAATAATTTATATTGTCTTCTTTTTCAGGATTCATTAAATATGCATCGTAAAGTTTTACTGATGCACTTTCGTAATCATCATTTTTGTTATCTTCTACTGCAGAATTAACCAGATCTGCCTCAGCTTGTTGCATCAAAATATTAGCATTTTCAATATATTTTTTTTGACGCATAGACCTCTCAATTTCTATAGATTTACTTAATGAATTATAGCTTCTAAGTATCTTGAACTACCTTTTAATGCCCATCCGTTTAAAAAATAATATTGAGCATGATACTTTTTATCAGTGTTTAATATTAGATCCTTATTATTATCAAGCACACTTAAAGCTTCGGAGTAAAATTCCTGATCTAAAAGTTTTTGTGCTTGTTTTAATTCCTTTTTTTGTCCAAAAACAAAAATTGAAGTTGTTAGAATTAGTGTGTAAAATATCTTTTTCATTATAATATTTATTAAATAATTAATTTTCTTTTTCTTCTTTTGGGTCAATTACATCTATTTCATCTAAATCAGAAACATCTTCTTCATCATGAACAACTTTTGCAACAGCTGCAATCGAGTCCTCTTCTTTGAGATTAATTAACTTAACTCCTTGGGTAGCTCGACCCATGACTCTTAAGAAGAAACTTCCATTCTAATAGCTATACCTGATTTATTAATAATCATTAAATCATCATTATCTGTTACATTTTTGATAGTTACTAATTCTCCTGTTTTTTCAGTAATAGAAATAGTTTTAACTCCTTTTCCTCCTCTGTTAGTCATTCTGTAATCTTCTAAACTAGATCTTTTACCATAACCGTTTTCAGAAACAACTAAAATATCGCTATCCATATCATTAACAGAAATCATACCTACAACTTCATCCTTTTGATCTTTAATCTGATTCCTCTAACACCAGAAGCATTTCTTCCCATAGGGCGTGTTTTACTTTCTTCAAATCGAATACATTTACCAGATTTGACAGCTAATTAAAACCTGTGAATTTCCTGTTGTTAATTTAGCTTCAAGTAATTCATCATCGTCTTTAATTGTAATAGCATTAATTCCATTAGATCTTGGTCTAGAATATTGTTCCAATGAAGTTTTTTTAACTTGCCCTTTCTTAGTAGCCATTATAACAAAATGACTATTAATATAATCTTCATCTTTGAGGTCCTGAGTACAAATAAATGCTTTAACCTCATCGTCTTGCTCAATATTAATTAAATTTTGCATTGCCCTTCCTTTGGATGTTTTACTTCCCTCAGGAATTTCAAAAACTCTCATCCAAAAACATTTTCCTTTTTGAGTAAAAAACAACATGTATTGATGATTTGTACCAACAAATAAATGTTCTAAGAAATCTTCATTTCTTGTCGTTGATCCTCGTTGACCAACTCCTCCTCTATTTTGAGTTTTATATTCAACTAAGGAGTTCTTTTAATATAACCTGCATTAGAAATAGTAATGACTACTTTTTCATTAGGAATCATGTCCTCCATACTTAAGTCACCACCAGCATACTCAATCTCGGATCTTCTTTCGTCACCATATTTTTCTTTCATTTCTAGAAGTTCTGTCTTTATAATATCCATTCTTCTAGTTTCACTGTCAAGAATATCTTTTAAATCCTTAATAGTTTTCATTAATTCATCAAACTCTCCTCTTAATTTATCCTGTTCGAGTCCAGTCAACTGTCTAAGACGCATTTCAACAATAGCCTTAGATTGTATTTCACTTAATTTAAATTCAGAAATTAATTTAGCTTTTGCTTCATCAGCATTTGATGAAGATCTAATTAATGAAATGACTTTATCAATATTATCAGAAGCAATGATTAAACCTTCAAGTATGTGAGCTCTTTCTTCTGCTTTTTTTAGCTCGAATTTTGTTCTTCTAACTACTACATCATGTCTGTGATCAACGAAATGTCCTATCATCTGTTTAAGATTCAACATTTGAGGCCTTCCTTTGACAAGAGCAATATTATTAACACTAAAAGAAGATTGAAGCTGAGTATGTTTAAATAATGTGTTTAATACAACATTGGGCACAGAATCTCTTTTAAGAACATAAACAATTCTCATTCCTTTTCTGTCAGATTCATCTCTTATTGTAGATATTCCATCAATTTTCTTATCATTAATCATTTCAGCAGTTTTTCTAATCATTTCTGCTTTATTAACCTGATAAGGAATTTCAGTAACGATTATGCACTCTCGACCGTTAACTTCTTCGATTTCAGCTTTTGCTCTCATTACAATTCTTCCTCTACCAGTTTCAAAAGCTTGCTTTACTCCATCATAACCATAAATGATACCACCAGTTGGAAAATCAGGTGCCTTGACGAATTGAATTAATTCATCAATCGAAATATCATTGTTTTCAATATATGCGATAGTACCGTCTATAACTTCAGTCAAGTTGTGTGGTGGCATATTAGTAGCCATACCAACGGCAATTCCACTGGCACCATTAACCAAAAGACTTGGAATTTTAGTAGGTAAAACAGTAGGCTCCATAATGGAATCATCATAATTTAATTGATGATCCACTGTATCTTTATCAAGATCAGCTACCATTTCTTCAGAAATTTTCTGCATTCTAGCTTCAGTGTACCTCATTGCAGCTGGACTATCTCCATCAACTGATCCGTAATTACCTTGACCATCAACCAATAAATATCTTAAACTCCACTCTTGAGCCATTCTAACCATGGTATCATATACAGAGGAATCTCCATGAGGATGATACTTTCCTAAAACCTCTCCAACAATAAAAGCTGATTTTTTAAATTTACTTGAACCTCTTAAACCTAACTGGTGCATTCCATACAGTACTCTTCTATGGACTGGTTTTAAACCATCTCTTACATCAGGAAGTGCTCTTGAAACAATAACTGACATCGAATAATCAATGTAAGCAGATTTCATTGCTTCTTCAATATTAATTGGGATCAATTTTTCTCCTTCACTCATAAATATTTTTATTATGTTAGTTACAACCTAACAAATATAAGTAATACCTCATATTTTATAATTTAAAATAGAGTAGTTTTTTAGATATTTTATTAACAAATTTTTTAATTTAATTCACAATAAAGTCAATAAAAAAAACTTGCAATTAAAAATTTTTTTTTGTCTATTTACTATAAAGTAAATAAAAGTATGGATGATAATTTTTCTTCAAGAGTAAAAGATGTTATAACTTACAGTAAAGAAGAGGCTTTAAGATTAGGTCATGACTTTATCGGAACAGAACATCTTCTTTTAGGAATGCTCAGAGATGGTGGCGGGAAGGCTATCAATATTCTAAATTCTCTTGAAATTGATTTAGATTATCTTGAGGAAAAAGGTTGAAATATTAAGCCCCCCAAACCCAATTAATGATTTTAATCAAAATCATAAAAAAAATCTACACTTAACCAGACAAGCTGAGAGAGCCCTGAAAACTACTTTTTTGGAAGCTAAACTTTTTCAAGGAAAATCGATTAATACAGCTCATCTACTACTTTGTATTCTCAGAAATGAAAATGATCCAACAACAAAATTGTTAATTAAACTTCAGTTAGATTATGAAACTGTCAAAGAACAATTTAAATACATGTTAACTGAATCAAATGATGATTATTCTAACTTACCATCATCTGAAACATTTCCGGACGACTCAAAAGAAAATGAAGGCCCTATTGAAGAAAATCCATTTACTATAAAATCTGAATCAAAATCAAAAGTCAAATCAAAAACACCCGTTCTCGATAATTTTGGAAGAGATTTAACTGCTTTAGCAAATTCTGGAAAACTAGATCCAGTAATTGGTAGAGAAAAAGAAATTGAAAGAGTATCTCAAATATTGAGTAGAAGAAAAAAAAATAATCCCCTTTTAATCGGAGAGCCAGGTGTTGGTAAATCAGCTATTGCTGAAGGATTAGCTTTAAGAATTATTGAAAAAAAAGTTTCAAGAATTTTATACAATAAAAGAGTTGTCACACTAGATTTAGCTAGTATTGTTGCTGGAACTAAGTATCGTGGTCAGTTTGAGGAAAGAATGAAGGCGGTGATGAACGAAATTGAAAAAAATGATGACATAATCTTGTTTATTGATGAGATACATACTATTGTTGGTGCAGGAGGAGCAACTGGAAGTTTAGACGCTTCGAATATGTTTAAACCAGCATTAGCCAGAGGTGAAATTCAATGTATAGGCGCAACCACTTTAGATGAATACAGACAATATATAGAAAAAGATGGAGCATTAGAAAGAAGATTCCAAAAAATAATTGTTCAACCAACAACAGTTAATGAAACATTAGAAATTTTAAGAAACATAAAAGATCAATATGAATCTCATCACAACGTTAATTTTACCGATAAAGCTTTAGAAGCTTGTGTAAAATTAACTGACAGGTATGTTTCTGATAGATTTTTACCAGACAAGGCCATTGACGCTATGGATGAGGCAGGGTCAAGAGTTCACATTACAAATATGGATGTTCCAAAAAATATAGTTGATTTAGAACATAGTCTTGAAGAAGTAAGAGACAAAAAAAATGAAGTAGTAAAAAAACAAAAATATGAAGAAGCTGCTAAGCTTAGGGATGATGAAAAAAGAATTGAAAAAGAGTTATTAAATGCTCAAGAACAATGGCAAGAAGACATTAAACTTCACAGAGAAACTGTTGATGAAAATGATATCTCAGAGGTTGTTTCCATGATTACAGGAATTCCTGTAAATAAAATTGCGAAAGCTGAACTAAAAGAACTTAACAATTTAGGAAATAGCATTTCTGGAAAAGTAATAGGTCAGGAAGAAGCTGTAAATAAAGTTGTTAAAGCAATCCAAAGAAATAGAGCAGGAATAAAAGATCCAAACAAACCTATAGGTTCGTTCATATTTCTTGGACAGACTGGGGTTGGTAAAACTCAACTTGCAAAAATTTTATCATCTGAACTATTTAATGGTTCTGATTCATTAATCAGGATAGATATGAGCGAGTATATGGAGAAGTTTGCAGTTTCAAGGTTGATTGGTGCTCCACCTGGATATGTTGGTTATGAAGAAGGAGGGCAACTAACTGAAAAGGTTAGAAGAAAACCATACAGCGTTATTTTATTAGATGAAGTAGAAAAAGCTCATCCTGATATTTTTAATATGCTTCTTCAAGTATTAGATGAAGGTTCATTAACAGACAGCTTGGGAAGAAAAGTAGACTTTAAAAATACTGTAATTATAATGACATCTAACTTAGGTGCTAGACAAGTTAAAGATTTTGGAAATGGTGTTGGATTCGGTACTGAATCTATGAAATCTCAAGAAGCTAAAAATATTAAAAGCACTATCGAAAAATCCCTAAAAAAAGCTTTTTCTCCTGAGTTTTTAAATAGAGTTGATGAAATAGTAGTTTTTAATAGTTTAGAAAAAAATGATCTTAAAAAAATTATTAATATAGAATTAGATAAATTAAAGAAAAGACTAAAAGAACTTGGATATGAAATCAAAATATCGTCCAAAGCTCTTAACTTTTTATGTGATAAAGGTTTTGATAAAAAATATGGTGCCAGACCACTAAAACGAGCAATTCAAAACTATGTTGAAGATTTAATAGCTGAAGAAATAGTTAAGTCAAATATTAAAGAGGGTAATAAATTCAAAATTGATTGTAATAAAAACAATACAGAATTAAATATTATCAAAATATAAGCTAATATTAATTGTTTTTATTGATAAATACGTATTATTATTCAATCTCAATACTTTTTTCACAATACATTTAAAAAAAATACTTTTTTTATTTAAAAAAATACATGGTTAGTATACTTTTACGTACTAATTATGTATTCATATTTAAATGAAAGTTTTAAAATTTGGAGGTTCCTCAATTTCAAGTGCTAAAAACATTGAAAATGTTTTTAATATCATACAAAAATATGAATCAAATATTGTAGTTGTTTTCTCTGCTTTTGGAGAAACAACCGATAAGTTAATAAAGTGCGGAAAGTTAGCAAGCATAAGAGATAATGATTATAAAAATGTATTAAAATCTATTTTAGAAAATCACCTTAAAATATGCAAAGAGTTATTTGAGGTTAAAAATCAAACTGAGATTTTAAGTCATATTCAAAAAAACTTTAATGATTTAGGAAGTCTAATTGAAGGAGTTTATAATCTCAAGGAATTTAGTACAAAAACATATGACACTATCTCAGGATTTGGGGAATTGTTATCTTACTACATAATTGGTAAACTAGGTTTACAAAGAGGGTTAGATTTGGAATTAAAAGATTCAAGAGAAATTATTACAACTCAACTAATCAAACTTGGATCAATTCAAATTGATTACAATTTAACTGAAAGAAAATGGAAAGATTTTTCTGAAAAAACAAATAATAAAATTATCATAATGCCAGGTTTTATTGCAAGAGATAATTTTGGAAACAATGTAACTCTTGGAAGAGGAGGATCAGACTTCACTGCATCTATATTAGCCTCGGTTGCAAATGCTAATGCATTAGAAATATGGACTGATGTCAATGGAATTTATACGGCAAATCCTAAAATTGTAAAACAGTCTTTTCCAATAAAGTTTTTATCATATAAGGAGGCAATGGAACTTTCCCATTTTGGAGCTGAAGTGTTATATCCACCAACTGTAAAACCAGTAATGGAGAAAAATATACCTGTTTACATCAGAAATACATTTGATAATAAAAAACCAGGTACAATAATTTCAGTTAATTCTGATAGTAATTCCACTGTTAAAGGAATAACACATATTAAGAAAATAGCATTATTAACTATTGAGGGAAGTGGAATGATAGGTGTTCCTGGGTTTTCAAAAAAATTATTTGATGAAATTTCAAGTAACTACATAAATATTATTATGATAACTCAAGCTTCATCTGAACATTCCATATGCATTGGAATACAAGAATCTGAAGCTGTAAAAGCAAAAAAATTAGTTGATAATGCCTTTAAATATGAAATTGAAAGTAATATTCTAAACCCATGCAAAATCGAAGATAAGCTTTCAATAATAGCTTTGGTTGGTGATAAAATGAAAAATCATCAGGGGATCAGTGGTAAAATGTTTAGCGCTTTGGGTAAAAACAATATTAATGTTAAGGCAATTTCACAAGGTTCGTCTGAAAGAAATATAACAGCAGTTATAAATGAAAAAGATGTAAAAAAAGCTTTGAATACATTACATGAAAGATTTTTTGAAAAAAATATTAAACAAATAAATTTATTCATTATTGGAATTGGAAACGTTGGATCAAAATTATTAAAGCAAATTGATCAACAATCAGAGTATTTAAAAGAAAAACTTAAATTAAAATTAAGAGTAATAGCTATATCAAATTCCAAAAAAATGCTATTTAATGATTCTGGAATTAATATAGAAAAGTTCAGTTCATTAATTGATAATTCTGAAAAAGCAAATCTTGAAACTTTTATTTCAAAAGCAATAAAACTAAACCTAAGAAATAGTGTTTTTGTTGATAATACTGCTAGCTCAAAAATTGCAGAATCTTATAAATATTTTTTAAAGAATAACATTAACGTCGTTACGTGTAATAAAATTGCTTGTGCAGATGTGTATGAAAATTATAAAAATCTTAAAAATGTTGCTAAAAAATATGGAACATCCTTCTTATTTGAGACAAACGTTGGAGCAGGATTACCTATAATAGATACATTAAATAACCTTGTAAATTCTGGTGATAAAATTATTTCAATTCAAGCAATACTCTCTGGAAGTTTGAATTATATTTTCAATAATTACAACACCAGCATTAACTTTAGAGAAGTTGTTCAAAAAGCTATGGATGAAGGTTTTACAGAACCAAATCCCAAAATAGATTTAAGTGGTATAGACGTTGCTAGAAAAATTTTGATTTTAGCAAGAGAAAGTGGAAAAGAAATTGAACTTAATGAAATAAATAATAATTCTTTTATTCCCAATCAATGTTTAGAAACTAGTTCAAATAAAGATTTTTTAAATTCTTTAGATTCAAATGAAACCCATTTTAAAAAAATATTAAATAAGGCTATTGAAAGCGAATCTAAAATAAAATACGTCGCAGAATATAAAAATGGAAAGGCCTCAGTTGGTATTAAATACATTCCCAAAGGTCATTATTTTTATAATTTAGAGGGTAGTGATAATATTGTTTTGTTTTACACAGAGCGATATAAAAAACAACCTTTAATTGTAAAGGGTGCTGGAGCAGGCTCTGAAGTTACGGCATCAGGAATATTTGCTGATATAATTAGAGTAAGCAGAAATTAAATGAAAGAGATTAAAGTTTTTGCTCCAGCTAGTATTGCTAATTTATCATGTGGATATGATATTTTAGGAGTTTGTCTTGATAATATTGGAGATGAAATTACGGTAAGGAAAACTAAAAAAAAAGGAATTACGATTAAAAAAGTTTCAGGACAAAAACTTAGTACAGATATATCCGTAAATGTCGCAGGAGTTTCAGCAACAGCACTTTTAAATGAATCTAAAGTAGATTGTGGATTTGAAATTGAAATCCATAAAGGAATTAAGCCTGGAAGTGGGATTGGAAGTAGCGCTGCAAGCTCTGCAGGAAGCGTATTTGCAATTAATAAATTAATTGGTGAACCCTACTCAAATAAAGAATTAATAAAGTTTGCTATGCAAGGTGAAATGGCTGCTAGCGGCTCTAAACATGCTGATAATGTAGCAGCTGTACTTTTAGGTGGGTTTACTTTTGTTAGAAATAGTGTTGAAAATGATTATTTCAAATTAAATACTCCAATTGAAATTGCATTTACTGTAATTCATCCAAAAATTGAACTAAAAACAAAAGATTCAAGAGCAGTTATTAAAGATAAGGTCTCAATAAAAAATATGATTGAACAATCTGCAAATCTTGGAGCTTTTATTAGTGGACTGTATACAGAAGACTATGATTTAATTAGAAGATCAGTTAAAGATGTTGTAATTGAACCCTTAAGATCTGTTTTAATTCCAAAATTTGAAGAAATTAAATCTGCTAGTATTAATTCTGGTGCTCTTAGCTGTGGTATTTCAGGGTCTGGCCCCTCTGTATTTGCTATATGTAAAGGAATAACAACAGCTAACAAAGTTGGTGAAGCGATGACAAAAGTTTACCGAAACCTAAATCTTGAATATGATATTCATATATCTTGTGTCAATGATAAAGGAATAAGAATATTGAATTACAAATAAAATGTATTATAGAAGTTTAAAAGGAAAATCAAAAAAAGTAAACTTTGAAACTGCTGTTAAAAATGGTTTAGCAAAAGATGGAGGGTTATACTTTCCTGAAAACGTAAAACCTCTTGATTCCAATTTTATTAAAAACATAGGTAATTATTCAAATTTTGAAATTGGCTATAAAGTGATTAAACAATTTATTGGAGATTCTATAAATAAAAATGACTTAAAAGAAATATTATCAAAAACAATTGATTTTAATTTTCCTGTTGTTAAACTTGAAAAAAATATTTATTCATTAGAATTATTTCACGGTCCTACCCTTGCCTTTAAAGATGTTGGTGCTAGATTTATGGCTAACTGTTTGGGTTATTTTAATAAAAATAAATCTAAATTAAATACAGTTTTAGTAGCAACATCTGGAGATACAGGAGCAGCAGTTGCAAATGGTTTTTATAAAGTTGAGGGAACAAATGTTGTTATTTTATATCCAAAAAATAAAGTAAGCGAAATACAAGAAAGACAACTAACTACTAACAAAAATAATATTACGGCTCTGAGAGTTAATGGAAGTTTTGACGATTGTCAAAAAATTGTAAAAAAAGCATTTATAGACAAAGAATTAAATAAAAAATTTAATTTAACCTCTGCTAACTCAATAAATGTTGCTAGGTGGCTCCCTCAGTCATTATATTACTTTTTTGCATATAAGAAACTACAAAAAGAAAACTTAGTATTTAGTGTGCCAAGCGGAAATTTTGGAAATATATGTGCGGGACTAATCGCTGAAAAATTAGGGCTGCCAATTAAACATTTTATAGCTAGTACAAATATAAATGATACTATACCAAGATATTTTAAATCTCAAGTTTTTGATCCAAAACCAACTATTCAAACTGTTTCAAATGCGATGGATGTTTCCTCCCCCAGTAATTTTGTTAGAATTCAGGAAATGTTTCAAAACTTTAAAGACCTTTCAAAAATAATGTCATCATATTCTTTTGATGATATAGAAACTCTAAAAATGGTAAAAAATGTATATGAGGACAAAAATTATGTTCTTGACCCACACGGTGCAGTAGGATATTTAGGTTTAAAAAAGTACTTATCTATTAATCCAGAAAAAATTGGTATTTTTTTAGAAACAGCACATCCTATAAAATTTTCAAAAGATGTTGAAGAAGTGATTAAAATTAAACTTGATATTCCAGAAGAAATCAATAAAATTTTATTGAAAGAGAAAAAATACATCGATATTGATGATTATAGTGATTTTAAAGAAAAAATGTTTGTATTGAAGTTTTAATCAAAAGAAAATTCTTTGGGAGGTTCTAAACCTTTTAAATGTTTTACGAAATAATCCCACTTTCTTCTCATCATATAATTACTTAAATCTCCGTATCCATGTCTCTTATTTGGAAATAAAATTAAATCAAAATCTTTATTGGCTTTGATTAATTCATCAACAACAAGCATAGTGTTTGACGGAGGAACGTTATCGTCTAGCATTCCATGTGCGATCAATAGTTTTCCCTTTAAATTTTCAACTAGTAATTGGTTAGCCTGACTGTCATAATTAGTTTTTCTAGAATCATATTCAGAATTATTATCTTCAATGTTCAAATCAACAGGTTGCATAAGACCCTGCCATTTTTCGCCCCAATCAGCTTCATAATTTCTATTATCATGATTTCCAGAACTTGAAACTGCCACATCATAAAATTCAGGATATCTTAATAAAGCACCTGTAGAAGCAAATCCACCACCAGAATGTCCCCAAATACCAACTTTAGTCAAATCCATTGAAGTATATTTTTTTGATAATTGTTTAATAGCCAGCAATATTATCTGGAAGACCATTGTCGCCCATATTTCCATAATATGCGTCATGGAAGGATTTAGATCTTCCAGGTGTTCCCATTGCATCTACTGCAACTACAGCAAAACCTAACTCAGCAAGAGCTTGAAAATCTCTTCTAGACAACCATAAATGAGTAATTACCAACACTTCCAGACTGAGGGCCAGGATAGATATAATTTAAAACTGGATATTTTTCATTTTTTTTATAATTACTAGGTAAATACAAAAGACCATAAAGATTAGTTTTTTCATCTCTTGCTTTTACATTAAACTCGATAGGTTCTTGCCATCCATTTTCTTTCAATTCATCAGTATTGGATGTGGATAGTTGAAATAAAGTTTTTCCATTTCTATCTTTTAAAATTGATTTTGGAGCATTTTTAGTTGTTGAATAAGTAGTAACAAAATAATTCCAATTTGGAGAAGGATTTATGGTAGTGAGTACCTTTTTCTGGCGTTAAACAAGTTAAATTATTTCCATCAAAATTGACTTTATACATATAAACGTGATACGGATTACCTTTTTCTTTTCCTCCGGCAGTGAAGATTATTTCTCTTTTATCATTATCAATGTGCATAACTTTTCTAACCAACCAATTTCCAGATGTAATTCTATTTTTTAATTTTTTTGTATTAAGATCATACAAATAGATATGTCCCCAGTTATCTTTTTCAGAGTACCAAATAAATTCATTAGAATCAAAAAGTACTTTCCAATTTTCAGATCTAACACCTGACTCATAATAAGTATCAACATTTTCTTTATGTACAGAATAAACATTTCCAGTTTTTGAATCTGCAATTTGTAAATGTGCCTCCTTATGATCTCTAGATGATGAGATAAATGCCAACTTTGAAGAATCTTCACTCCATTGAGTATCAAGTAACTCACCTCCTCTTCCGGCAATGTGATCAGTAGTTGTCGATCTCTGAAAATCATTTTTCATTTTTAATTTTATGATTTTCTTTGATTTAATATCAATAATTAGTCTCTCTATTTCAAATATTTTTTCATCTCCAGGTAAAGCATACTTCCAAGCTTGGAGTTTTGGATGTCCAACATTTGTAGTAGTAAGGTACATCTCACCTACTCCTCTGGCATCCTGTCTAAATGTTGCTATTTTGTCAGATTTAGGACTCCATTTTAAAACAGGCCCCTTTGATTGTATCCAACCAGCATTATTGGTAGCATATCCATAATCCTTTTCTCCTTCAAAAGTTAATTGAATACGTTTTCCGGTTTTCGTATTTCTAATCCATAAATTAAAATCTTCTATGTAGGCTGCTAATTTTCCATTAGGAGATAAAAATTCATTTCTATTCTTCTTAACAACTTGAACATTTTTTTTGGTGTCAATTTTAGCTGTATGGTTGTAGTCAGTTTTTTCTAATGATTTAAGATTAATTGTAAAACTATCAGTTTTATCTTTAAACCTAACCCCATAATGAAAAATATCTTCATCATCCCATTTTTGATATGTTAATACGTTATTAAGGTGCTTATTTAAGCTTCTACTCATATGAAATGATGCTTTTTCATAATCATCTGCACTTATTGATGATACATTATCAGTCTTACATGAGAATAAGGTCAGAAATAAAATTGAAAATGAATTAAAAACTTTATTCATAATTATTTGACTACATATTTTGAATCAACATAATAATTATTGTCGATTTCAAGAGTTCCTTTCAACTTTTTAGATTTCCATTTTAAAGTTGGATATATTCTTGATTTGCTTTGTTCACCAGCAACATGATCCGTAACTATTATATCTATTGGCATATCAAAATCTTCAACAACATTATTCCATTTAAAAAACATTTTACCATCTTCTAATTTATGTTCTAACACTGGAATTCTAATGTCTCTTAAATATTGATCAAAAAAAGGTTTTAAATTCATTTTCATTTTTTTAGAAATATAATTTTCAATTTCTTGAGTAGTAACTGTTTTATGATAAAAATCTTTATTCAAACCTCTCAAAATATTTCTCCACTTTAAATCATTATTAGCTAATTGCCTAAGGGTGTGTAGTAAATTTGCACCTTTTGAATACATATCACCTGAACCACCTTTATTAACATTATATGGTCCAATAATTGGTTTTTGATTTCTTATTCCCCTTCTTGTTCCAATTACATATTCTGAAGAAGCTTTTTTACCAAAATGATAGTCTACAAATAAATTTTCAGAGTAAGTAGTGAAACCTTCGTGAACCCACATATCAGCAATATCTTTATAAGTAATATTATTGGCAAACCATTCATGACCAGTTTCATGAATTATGATGTAATCAAATTTTAACCCCCAACCAGTTCCTGATAAATCACGGCCCAAATAGCCTTTTTTGTATTGATTTCCATAAGTTACAGAACTTTGGTGTTCCATTCCTAAATATGGGGTTTCTACTAGTTTAAAACTATCTTCATAAAACGGATATGGTCCAAACCAATGTTCAAATGCCTGCATAGTTTTTATAGCATCCTTAAAGTGAACTTTAGCTTTATCTAAATTATAGCTTAAAACATAGTAATCCATATCTAAATCACCTTTCTCACCTTCATACACCTCTGAAAAATTAACGTAATCTGCTATATTAATATTAACTCCATAATTATTTATTGGATTTACAACTTCCCAATGAAATGTTGTTGAATCCGTCATATCGTCAACTTTAACTAATCTTCCATTAGAAACATTTGTAAGTCCCTTTGGAACATTAACACTCATTAGCATGCTTTCGGGCTCATCATACATGTGATCTTTATTAGGCCACCACACACTTGCACCTAAGCCTTGACAGGAAGATGCTATAAAATGATTTCCATTTTTATCTTTTTCCCAAGAAATACCACCATCCCATGGAGCTCTTACTGCAACTCTTGGATTTCCTTCATAATAAACTATTATTTCTTCTTTAGATCCAATTTTTTGTTCCTTAATAAGTTTTATAAAATGGGCATTACCGTCATGGATAATTTCTAACTCTGCATTATCTTGGATTGCTTTAGTTAACTTTAAAGGAGTTTGAAGATCAATTTGCATCACATTATAAGACTCTAAAACTGTGTAGAAAATCTTATTAGATCCAGATATGAATTTTTTCTCAGGTTTTACACTTATATCCAAATGATAACGATTTAAGTCCCACCATGATCTCTCTTTAGTAATAGAACCTCTAAGTGTGTCTTGTCTATTAAATTCAGTTTTATCACCCATAATTCCCTGAGATAGTAACATCATCGGAAAGACCAACAGAAGAGTTAATATTTTTTTCATGTTAATATGTGTTTAATAATTTTATTGTAAGATAATTAATTTTGCTCGAAATTTGTAAACTTAAAATAGATCATGAAAAACACTATACTTTTTGATAAACATTTAGAATTTAAAGGAAAAATGGTACCGTTTGCCGGTTACAATATGCCTGTACAATTTGAGGGTGTGAATATTGAACATTTAAAGGTTAGAAATTCAGTAGGCATATTTGATGTATCTCATATGGGAGAATTTTTAATTTCAGGAAAAAATGCTTCAAGTTTTTTAAATTACGTTTGTTCAAATGACATTTTGATGATGACTGATGGAAAAGCTCAATACAATTGTCTAATTAATGAAAGTGGAGGAATAATTGATGATTTAATAGTTTACAAGAAAAATAAAGACAATTATATGATTGTAGTTAATGCCGCAAATATTGATAAAGATTGGGATTGGCTAAAAAAACAGAATTTAAAATTTAATAATAAACTTGAAAATATCTCTGAAAAGACATCTCTCTTTGCCCTTCAGGGTCCAAAAGCTATTAAAGTATTACAGAAACTTACCTCTTTTAATTTAAATGAATTAACAAACTATTCTTTTGTTAACCTGGATATTGAAGGAGTTAAAAATGTAATTGTATCAACCACAGGATATACAGGTTCTGGAGGATTTGAATTATACGTAAATAATGAAAATGCTTTAAAGCTATATAATTTGATTTTAGAAGCTGGAGCTTTCCTAGATATTAAACCAATAGGATTAGCTGCCAGAGATACTTTAAGGTTAGAAATGGGGTATTGTCTTTATGGAAATGATATTGATGAAACTATTAATCCTATTCAAGCTGGACTGAAGTGGGCAACGAAGATCAATAAAGATTTTATTGGAAAACAAAATATTTTAAAATCTTTAGAAAATGGGGTTGAAAAAAAATTGATAGGGTTCAAATTAACTGACAGAGGAATTCCAAGAAAAGATTATAAAATCTTTGACTCAAATAATAATCATATAGGAATTGTTACATCTGGAACAATGTCGCCTACTTTAAAAAAAGGAATAGGAATGGGCTACATTAAAATTACCCACAGTCAGATTGGAACTGAAATTTATATTGAGATAAGAAATAAAAAAATTAAATCTGAAATAGTCAAACGTCCTTTTATTTGATTAATGAAAAGGATTTTAATATTTGGAGGAAGTAGTTCAATAGGTATAGCCATTTTCAAAGAATTAAAACCTTTTTATGATTCATACGCAACTTATTATTCAAACTCTAAGTTTAAATCTAACAAAAGATATATTTATTATGATGTAGACCAGGATCCTTCCACAATTCTAGAAAATCTTAAACCAAATATTATCATCACAGCCCTTAAAGGAAACTTTAATTCTCAAGTCATTTTTTTTGAAAAAATAATTAGTCATTGTGAAAAATACAAATCTAAATTAATGTTCATTTCATCTTCAAATGTTTTTGATTCATTTGTAAACTACCCTTCATTTGAGAATGATAAAACTTTCTCAACAAGCGTGTATGGAAGATTTAATGTTCATGTTGAAAATAAATTGTTAAGAATGAATAATAAAAACTGGTCAATTAATAGATCTGCTATAATTTTTAGTAAAAAATCAAAAAGACTGCATGAATTAAAAAAAGATTTAAAGAACTCAAATTCGATAGAGATATTTCCTAATCTAATAATAAACATCAATTCTGAAGAATATCTTTCAAAACAACTTCATTACATTATTAGTAGAAATCTTTCTGGCATATTTCACCATGGATCAAAAGATTTGATAAACCATGAGGAATTAATCAAACTAATTATATCTAAATTAAATCCCGAAAGTTGTAATTTCAAATACGTTTATACCACAAATGAAAATAGATATTTATCTCTCATGTCTAAAACAAATAAATTTCCAAATTATTTAAACTTTAGTTACAATTCAGTAATAAAAGAAATTACATAAAATGATTTTACTAACTTTAATTATTTAAATATGGGAAGAGCATTTGAATTTAGAAAAGCAAGAAAAATGAAAAGATGGTCTGCAATGGCCAAAACCTTTACAAGAATTGGAAAAGATATTGTAATGGCAGTTAAGGAAGGTGGATCCTCCCCTGAATCTAACTCAAAACTTAGAGCTGTAATTCAAAATGCAAAGGCAGCAAATATGCCAAAAGATAACATCGAAAGAGCAATTAAGCGAGCCTCAGATAAATCAACTGGAAATTTTAAGGAAATTCTTTTCGAAGGATATGGTCCCTGTGGAATTGCAATAATTGTTGAAACTGCAAGTGACAATAATAATAGAACAGTCGCTAATATTAGGAGTTATTTCAATAAATATGGTGGAAATCTTGGTACTGCTGGTTCAGTTGAATTCATGTTTGATAGAGTATGTAGCTTCAAAATAAAAACTGAAATCGATTTAGAAGAATTGGAATTAAATTTTATTGATTTTGGGGTTGATGAGGTTTTAAAAGAAGATGATGGTTTAATATTATACTCTCCTTTTGAAAATTATGGACAAATTCAGAAAGAACTTGAAAGTCAAGAAATCGAAATTATATCCTCAGAATTTGAAAGAATTCCAAAGCAAATGAAAGAACTAAATGAAGAAAAAAAAGAAGAAGTTAATATTTTAATTGAAAAAATTGAGGAAGATGATGACGTGCAAAATGTTTTTCATAATATGAATTAAGAATATTCTGGAATTTTCCCCTTAATACCTTCAAAAAAACTCTTTAAATTAATCATGTCTTTTTCAATATCATTAGTCAAATGATATGGTTTAGAAATTAAAATTTTCTTATTTTCAAAATCTAATGCGGCGCTAACTATAGGAACTTTTGTCTTTTTAGCAATGTAATAAAAACCTGTTTTCCATTTATCAACTTTTTTTCTTGTTCCCTCAGGAGAAATTCCAAGAATAAAAGTTTCTTTTTTGTTAAATATTTCAGCAATTGAGTCAACACTATTTGAGTGACTTCCTCTATCTACCGGCATACCACCTAACCACTTTAAAAAGTAGTTTAATGGAAATTTAAATAGTTCTTTTTTACCAATAAAACTCACGTTTTTTTGGACAAATAAACTTCTTGCAAAAATTGCTAAAAAAAAATCTATCCAATGAGTATGTGGAGCAGCAATTAAGACACATTTTTTTGGAAAATCAGTATTTCCAATAATTTTCCACTTGAATATTTTAAAAAAAATAAATCTTCTAATTTTTATCATTGTGTAATCTGGCTTTATTAAGATCTTGCATTGTATCAATCCCTATTGAACCAAAATTGGTAAGAACCATTTTAATATTTTTTCCTTTTTCCAAATATCTTAATTGTTCTAAATTTTCAATGGTTTCTAATCTACTAGGAGCTGAATTGTAAAATTCAATCAAAGCATTTTTTCTAAAAGCATAAACCCCTATATGTTTGTAATACTTAATTTCTTTATTTGATTTATTGTAAGGAATAGAATGTCTAGAAAAATAAATAGCAAAATTGTTTGAATCTACAATTACTTTGACAGTATTTGGGTCATTGATTTCAGATTCATCCTTAATTTCTTCCATTAGTGAAGCTAAGTCAATTTTCTTATTGTCACCATTGCTAAAAACATCAATTAGTTTTCTTATACTCTTAGTATCGATAAAGGGTTCATCACCTTGAACGTTAATTATGATATCAACCTCCATTTCTTGAGCAAACTCAGCGATTCTGTCAGATCCTGAGATATGTTCATTATTACTAATTAAAACATTATGGTGAAACTGTTTTAGATGATCATATATAATTTGAGAATCGGTAACAACATACACGGCATCGAATAAATTTGTGTTTACAATATTTTCCAGAGTGGTTTTTATAACAGATTTACCGTTAAGATCCATCATCAGCTTTCCTGGCAATCTTTTAGAGTCATATCTGGCTGGAATCATTGCAATAATTTTCAAAGCGATAGTTTTGACTCAAAAATACATTTAAATTTTAAAAGCCTATCAAATATAATTTGTTTTCTGCTCTGGTGACTGCTGTATAAAGCCATCTCAAATAATCAATATCAACTCCATCTTTTAAATAAGGCTTTTCAATAAAAACAGTAGGCCACTGACCTCCCTGAGACTTGTGACAAGTAAGGGCATAGGAAAATTTTACATTTAAGGCATTAAAAAAAGGGTTTTCCTTTGTTTTAATAAATCTCTTGTATTTTGATTTTAGATTAGTATAATCTTTTTGAACTTCGTTATATAATTTATTTGATTGCTCATAACTTAGTGACGGAGCCTCTGAGTTTAATGTGTCTAACAATATAACGGTATCTATTACTGGTTCATTGGCATAGTCGACCATTTTGATTTTTACTTCTGCAAACTTAAACCCATACAACTCTTTAATTGAATAAATTTCTAAAACTTCAATTATATCTCCGTTAGCTAAAAAGGAAATATTATGCTCCTCTGAAGTCCAAAAATAATTATTCTTTGTAATTATTAGTAGATCGCCCACAGAAACTAAATTCTCATTAAACAATATGGTTTTTCTAATCTGTTGATTATACAAATTGGCACGCTTATTAGATCTTACTATAATGATAGTATTATTTGATCCATTAATGTTATAAGAAGATTCTATTTTTTCTTGAATTTCGTAACCATCTGTAAGAATTTGAACATCATCAAAAAATTGAAAATCAAAATTTAAAATATTATTAAAAATATTTTTTCTAATCTCAGTAGCATTTACTAATATTCCAGAGTTATTAGACTGTCTAACTACCTGACTCAAGGTAGATTCTAAACATTTTAATTTATAAGTATTATTAATGAAATCAGAATTTAAAGCTACACTAATCTCCTGTTTTACAGGGGGAAGCTGAGCTGTATCTCCCAAAAAAATTATTTTTGAGTTATTATTAAAATCAACATACTTAAAAATATCTGTTAATAACGATTTTCTTGTAAATAAATCAGATGAATTGGTGGAATCTGAAATCATAGAAGCTTCATCAATAATAAATAGGGAGTTTTTTATTTTATTAGTTTTTAATTTTGTTTGAAACTTACCAAACTTATCAACAGAGGAAAAATAAATTTTTTTATGAATAGTGTATGAGTTTTTATTTGTATAGTTTGATAAAACCTTAGCTGCTCTTCCAGTAGGAGCAAGCAAACATACATTATAGTTTAAAATTTTTACATTGTCTACCAATGTTTTCATTAATGTGGTTTTCCCTGTTCCAGCATATCCTTTTAAAATGAATAAGCTTGTATTCTTATCTGAAATTAAGAACTGACTAATAGAAATAATTGCTTTTTTCTGATCATCTGTAGGATTAAATGAAAATTTGTTAATCAGTAGTGTTGAAAAATCATTAAAATTCATTGTAGATTAGAAAATGTAATGTATTTTGGTGCTTCAAAAAAAATTGTAGCTTTGTTAAATATAATTAAATAATCAATGGGATTCTTATCAAAAACAACAGATTTTATATCAAATTACAAGAGATCAATTGAAGCATTTCTTTGGGTTTTGATATTAGTATTTGCTTACCAAGTTTACAACTCAATAAATGCACCAATTAAATTTAATGAAGTAAAGACGGAAAGATATCTAAAAGTAATTGACAAGTTAAAAGATATTAGAAATGCACAAATTGCTTATAAAACTGTCAATGGAGTATATGCTGATAATTTTGATGGTCTAATTAAGTTTATAGACTCTGCACAATATACCCTTATTCAAAAAAGAGATTCTAGTTATATGAAATATGATAGGGTTTATAGAATTGACATGCTACAAGAGATTATCGTCATAGACACATTAGGATTTGCATCTGTTAAAGACTCATTATTTGGAGATTCTGATAGATATAAAACAATGGCAGAAGTTCCAATTGATGGTATTGATAAAACCTTCTCAATCAAAGCTGATATAATTGACAAAAATGGTTATAACGTACCTGTATTTGAAGTTAGAATTTCTAAAGATGCAATATTGTACGATCAAAATAAAGATCTTCTTAAGCAGGAGAAAGCCTTAATGTCTGTCGATGGTGTAAATGGTCCTGATTTAGTTTTAGGTTCATTGACTGAGGTTAGCACCAATGGAAATTGGCCAACAACCTATGATGCAATCGCAAGAAAATAAAATACTTAATAAAAGCTCAACCCTCATAATTTCAGTTAGTTTACAGGAACTGAATATTTACTTGTTAAGTTCGACTGACAATGAATTAAAACAATCCTTAAATACCCAGTTTTCAGGAAATAACAGTACAGATATTTTATTGGACAATATTAAAAAGAGTTTACTTGATTTTAATATCAAAAATGTTTTAGATGTTAAACTTATTGTTAATAATAAATTATCAGTTCTAGTTCCTGATGAGATTTTCAATAAAAAATTATCGATTGAATATTTAAAATATAACTCTGAGATTTTTAATAATGATACTTCTGAAGTTGATGATTTGACAGAGTTAAATGCTAAAAATATTTATGTTCCATATATAAATATTAACAACTACTTAATTGATATTTTCGGATCATTTGAGTTCTATCATTATTCTACCTTATTTATTAAGAAGGTTTATAAAAAAATTGATTGCGAAAATTGCATTTCATTTTATGCAAGTATAAATCACAACCTTCTCAATTTAGTTATTTTTAAGGGTAAAAAACTTTACTACTCAAATACATTTGAGTATCAAACTAAAGAAGATCTACTATATTATATACTATTTGCCACCAAACAAGTAAAAGTCGTTAATTCACAAACTAAAATCACTTTTTTAAGAGAAAATAAATTAAAATCAGTTGAATTTGAGTATTTAAGAAAGTTCATAAAACATCTCGAAGTAACTGATGAAATTATTAATTAAACATAGCAAAAGTTAACAATTTTGAGGATAATTTCAGGAAATAACAGAGGAAAGAAAATTATTGCACCAAAAAATCTTCCTGTAAGACCAACAACAGATAAATCAAAAGAAGCATTATTTAATATACTTCAAAATAATTATGAAATTCAAAATCTAAAGATTCTTGATTTATTTAGTGGAACTGGTAATATTAGTTATGAATTTGCATCTAGAGGAGCACTCAAAATATATAGTATTGATAAAAACATAAAATGTACAAACTTTATAAAACAAACATCTATTAATTTAGGTATGAATATAAAAGTTATAAAATCAGATGCATTTAAGTTCATAAAAAATACAAAACATAAATTTGACATAATTTTTCTTGACCCCCCTTATGACTTTGCAGTAAATGAGTATTTAAAAATTATTAATGAAATATTTAGTAAAAACTTATTAAATATTGAAGGTCATTAATTATTGAACATTCAGAAAAAATTAACATTAGTGAACATCCAAATTTTGAAAAATCTAGGAATTATGGAGGATGTTCGTTTAGTTTTTTTTATATTTAAAGTAATGTTATCCAGTGTTTTAACATTTATTTTATAAACTATAAGTTTAAATATTTAAAAAAACACTTATTGGTTTGTGATCTGACAAATATATGTCATGAATTTTGAAGTAATCAACATTAATTGATGGCGAAACAAATAAGTAATCAATTCTAATTGGAATTAATCCAAAACCGTATGTTGAACCAAAACCACCACCCTTTTCAACAAAAGAATCTTTAAAATTTTTATTTATTTTTTTGTAAACATAAGTATAAGGTGTATTGTTTAAGTCTACTGAAATCAAGTTTTGGTAAGGACTAGTTTTTACATGCTTAATAAATAAGTCAATTTCATTGTTTTGAATTTTATATGCATTCCCAGTCTTATTTAAAATCTCTTTTAAAGATTTCTTATCGGCTTTTAATTTAAGTATATCTAAATTGTAAGATTTTAAATGTAAATTATAAATCCTCAAAGTATCCTCTTTTTCAATAAAATCTATATAAATAGCCAGTAAACGTCCATTTTCATCTTCTAGGGCTCCTTTATTTAAAAACTTTTTCTTTGAAAAAATAGCTAATCCAACATTTTCACCATTTAAACCAAAATATTTTTCAGGATATTGATTAAATAATTTTTCGTAATCATTATGATATTCTTGAAGTGTAAGAATGTCTGGTTGGTTAATTTTAATATAATTTGAAATGTTTTCTGGAATTGAATCTGTTTTTAACCACTTATAATGATTGAACAATCTTACATTATAGCTCATTAGGTGAAATGAATCCTTAGACTCTTCTTTTTTTTTTGATTTTATAATAAAAACAGGATTGTTTGTAAATAAAACTATAAAAAATAAGGAATAAATCAACCTCAAGTCAAACCTTATTAACCAGTAAATAAAAAATAAAAAATTAATAATGAATATTATGGGAAAAAAAACACTAATTATTGCATAATCAGAAACAAAATCTGAATAAAAGTTATTGAAGAAATAACACACTCCAATTAAAAAACCAACAATAATATTTATAAAAAATAAAAACTTAGAAAAGAAAGATTTACTCTGATTAAATTTCACTTCTTTCCTGCTTTAAATAGAGTTTCTTTCTCATGTTTTGTTAAGCTGTCATATCCAGATTTACTAATCTTATCCAAGATAGAATCAATTTCCTTTTGATTGTTAGATTTCCGATATTTTTTTTGAGATGGTTTTTTATATAATTTATTGTTTTTTCTTTTTAAAAAAAGAAAATTATAGAATTTAATTATCCAATCTGCAATATCTTCTCCTTTAGCAATTTTATTGTTATAGAAGTACCCAATGAATGCTCCCCCAAGGTGAGCTAAATGACCACCAGAATTTCCAGATGGAATTTGTATTACATCTAATATTATTAAAAATATAGCTATGTATATTATCCTGACATCAATAAAAAAGAGCCTAATTTTTAAATCAGGATTATATGATGATAAAAATATAAATACTGCCATTACTCCAGCAGAGGCGCCTATCATTGAAGACTTAGTATTGTTAAAAACAGGGAATAGATTGTAACTAACTAAATATGTCAATCCTCCAAAGAAAATACCTAGAACAAATATTTTTAAAAATCTCTCTTTTCCAAATAAATCAAGGACTATACTTCCACTCAAATATAGTATTATCATATTTCCAGCTAAATGCCAAAGATCAGCATGAAAAAAAGCATAGGTTATTAATGACCATGGTTTATATAACAAATCAAAGAAATCAGGTGATATATCAAATAATTTAATTAATGAAATTTGTTTTAACTCAAAAAGAAAGAAAATTGTGTTTATGAAAAAAGGGACAATGAAACAAATAATCATTAAAACGATGATTTTTTGAAGAATATTCAAATTGTTAAAATTGTAATTTAAGTCGTTAATTAATCCCATCTTCTATCGTTAAACTGATTTTTTCTCCAATACAAAACCATAATTAAACCAATAATAGCACCGCCAACGTGAGCAAAATGAGCTATCGGACCCACAGAAAATGATGAAATACCAAAAAATAAATCAATCAATATAAGTAATGGAACAAAAAATTTAGCTTTAATTGGAAAGGGTAAAAATAAGAGCATAAGCTTTGAATTTGGGAATGAGAATGCAAAAGCAACCAAAACCCCATAGATAGCTCCAGAAGCACCAACCATTACACTATTAAAGGCGGTTATAGCATTACTATAATCTCTTTCACTCATGAAGTTTAAAATAAGCTGAGGCTCACTTAGAGATAAATTATTTAACTCAATTACTTGATAGAGATTTTGTATCTGTGAGTAATAAACCAACATTTGTAGCAATGCAGCACCTAATCCACAAGAGATATAAAAAAATAAAAACTTTTGTCTTCCCCACATTTGCTCCAGAGGAGAGCCAAACATCCATAAACCGAACATATTAAATAAAATATGTGATGGACTGCCGTGCATAAACATGTGTGTTATAAACTGAGAAATTAAGAATTTTTCGTTTTCATAATAATGTAATGCTAGAATATCATAACTTAAATTTCCAATAAATTGGGAACCAAAATAGAATATTACATTGATAATAATAAGCTGCTTTATAGTTTCAGGAATCGATCTCATTTAAAAAAAGTATTAATTTCTTGAGTAGATACTACTTTGTAAATAAGCTTGCCAAAGGGACAAACATTCGGATCTTTACATGCAAATAGATCATTTACCAAAGACTCCTGTAATTTATTGTTAATTTCTTCATTTGAGTTAATAGACGTATGTTTTGACAAAAGCTTAGCCAACATGTCGTTTAAGGTATGACTTAAATTTTTATTATCGAAGTTACTGAAACTCAAAAAATCTTTAAATAATTTATCTGTGTTAGCTTTGTTCAGCAGAGGATGAACTCCAGAAATTTCTATAAAATTGCCTTTAAACTCTTTAAATTCAAAACCTAAATGCATCAAAGAGTTTTTAATTATTTTTAATTGCCTTAACTCTTCTTTATCAAACTCTAATTTTAATGGGAACAACAATGTTTGAGTTGGATTAGTTTTGTTTGACAACTCTTTTAAAAAACTTTCGTACAAAATACGCTGATGAGCTCTTTTCTGGTTGATTATAATTATTCCTGATCCTGTTTTAGTGATTAAATATTTTGTATTTAATTGAAAAACAGGAAGAGAATTAATTTCAGCAAAATTAAACTCTTTATTTTCTTGAAAAACAAAATTTGAATTATCTAAACTTTCGTAAATAAGATCCTCAGACTTGACATTAACAGTATCTTTTAGATTATCAAAGGGATTAAAAGCTTTATCATATTCAACTTTTGGAATTTTAGCTGATTTTTCTCTGTAATCATATGGTGTGTTTAAATTTACATTACTATCAAAGTCAATTGTTGGCGCAATATTAAACTGTCCTAAACTATGTTTTATTGATGAAATCAAAATAGCATAAATTGACTGATCATTATCAAATTTGATTTCAGTTTTATTAGGATGAATATTTACATCAATAGATTCTGGAGGGACTTCAATTTTTAGAAAATACGAAGGATGCAACTCATCCTGAATTAGACCTTTGTAAGCAGTTTTTACAGCGTGGTGTAATCTATTATTTTTAATAAATCTTCCATTAACAAAGAAAAATTGAGATGATCGTGTTTTTCTTGAATAATCAGGCTTAAACACAAATCCATTAATGTTAGCTATTTCGGTACTTTCATTAATTGGAATTAATTTTTGATTAGTAGTATTTCCAAAAACTCTTATAATTCTTTCTTTAAATATTGATTTATTAAGATTAAAAAGTTCATTTCCATTGTTAGAAAAGATAAAATTAATATCATTATTTATTAATGCAACTCTGTGAAACTCATCAATAATATGTTTTAACTCAACATTATCAGATTTTAAAAAATTTCTTCTTGCAGGAACATTAAAAAATAAATTCTTAACAGAAATTGAGGTTCCAATGTTTGACAGAGTTTCTTTAAAAGACTTCTCTTTGCCTCCATCAATTTTTAGTTCATAACCAAGATGATCTTGAGTGTTTTCCTGATTAGAAATAATGCGCAAATGAGACTTACGGACGCATATGCTAGACAGAGCTTCACCTCGAAAACCCATAGTTTTCAAGTGAATACAGATCTTTTGAATTACGAATTTTGGAGGTTGAATGCCTAAGACAACAACACCTTTTTAAATCCTCCTTTAATCATTCCTACTCCATCGTCGAGATTACCTGAATAAGAGTCTTTCCAGCATCTTTGATATTATCAATCTGATTAGTTGTCGCCCCGCTATCAACTGAGTTCTCTAAGAAGTTCCTTGACCACAGAAGAGGGTCTTTGAACCACTTCACCAGCAGCAATCTGATTTGCTACATTTTCAGGCAGCAATTTAATTATACTCATATTAAAATTTAAATAAATATAGAAAGATCAAAATCTATAATGTAAAGAAATACAAAAACAAGAATTAAAACTATAAAAATTAAAGTTTTGGAAATAGAGCTGTTAGAACGATTTCTATACATCAACCTTTCTTCACTCCATTGAGATGAAACATCATAAGAACTTCTGATTCTTTTTTGTTTTTGATAAACTGAATCAAGCTCATAAATGTTATTATAAGACTCATCTTTGAGATATCTAGTCCTGTAATTGAATTTTTTATTTTTATTAAGCTTAAAAAAATTTACTTTCAATTCACTAATGTTTAAATCAAATGTACAAAATTGACTGTAAATTTTAGTTAATTCATCTAGTTGGAATGATTATATTTGAATTTATGAAATTTGAGAATACAAACAAGTTAAAACAATTGATTGATAACAGTAATAATATTGTTATTATTCCTCATACAAATCCTGATGGAGATGCAGTAGGAAGTTGTCTCGCTCTTCATTGTATTTTTAAAAAACTTAAAAAAACCTCTATTGTTTTAAGCCCAAATACAGCTCCAGATTTTTACAGCTGGACACCATCTTTTGAGGAAATAGTCTATTTTGAAGAAACCCCAAGATTGGTGAAAAAATCATTAATGAATGTGATTTGATTTTTACTTTAGATTTTAATGATCTTAACAGAATTGGCGATCTTGGTAATATTATTACTAAAGCTAGTTCAAACATAGTGATGATTGACCATCATCAAAATCCCAAAAATTATGCTGATTTAATTTTTTCTCACCCTGATATTGGATCAACTTGTGAATTATTGTATGAAATTTTCATGTCTTTAAATTATAAAAAACTAATTGATAAGGATATTTCTACTTGTTTATATCTTGGAATAATGACAGATACAGGATCTTTTCAATACAGTTCAGTAAGTTCAAGAACTCATGAAATTGTCTCTGATCTTTTGAAAAATAAAATTAATAACTAGTAAAATCTATAATAAGGTTTACAATGATTCTTCAAAAAGCAGATTAAATATATTAGGTTCAGCCTTAAATAACCTAACTCATCTAAAAAGTTATGCAACTGCATATATGTATATAAATAGAGTTGATTTAGAAAGGTTTGATTATAAAAAAGGTGATTCTGAGGGAATTGTAAATTATGGACTATCTCTAAAAGATGTTATTTTTTGTGCTATTTTCATCGAAGACATAAATGATGATGATAATGTAAAAATATCTTTTAGGTCAATTGGAGATTTCCCATGCAATAAATTTGCTGAAGAAAATTTTAACGGAGGAGGTCACATTAATGCATCTGGCGGAAGATTTGAAGGGAAGTGCTAAAAAAGCAATTGAACATTTTTTAAAAGTCATACCTAACTATAAAAACAAATTATTATAAAATGAAAAAACAATACTACATTCTTATATTTTTAATCGTTTCTATTTCTTCCTCATGTGTAAGTACTCACCCTGACTTAAATGATGGACTTTATGCGCAATTAGAAACAAATAAAGGTGATATTTTAATTGATTTAACATTTAAAGAAACACCTGTAACAGTCGCTAATTTTGTTTCATTAAGTGAAGGAAAAAATAAAGATGTAGACGATCAATTTAAGAACAAAAAATATTACGATGGACTAATTTTCCATAGAGTTATAGAAAATTTTATGATTCAAGGTGGTGATCCAACTGGAACTGGAAGAGGTGGCCCAGGATACAATTTCAAGGATGAATTCAGTGAAAATCTTTTACATGACGGTCCAGGCATTTTATCTATGGCTAACTCTGGACCAAAAACTAACGGAAGTCAATTTTTTATAACGCATAAAGAAACACCTTGGTTAAATGGTAAACATACTGTATTTGGAAAAGTGGTAAAAGGGCAAGAAATAGTCGATTCTATTGAACAAAACGATACTATTAAATCTGTGACAATAATCAGAAATGGTAGGGATGCTAAAAGATTCAATGCCCCAAAAATATTTTCAAATCATTTTAAAGAAGATAAAATCCTTGAAGATAAAAAAGCTGAAGAATTAAAAAATGTTAAAATTGGTAAAAAAGTGGCTCATGAAGCTGAGAAAGAGTACTCAATAAAAACCAATTCTGGTTTACAGTACACAATTACTTCAAAAGGAAAAGACAATATAAAAGTTGATGATAATAAAATTATTATGACACATTATGCGGTATATTTTGAAGACGGAACATTATTAGATACTAGTATTCTAGAAGTTGCTGAAAAATACCAATCAGTGAATATTGCTAAAAAAAATGCCAATGGATATAGTCCTATTGAAGCTAGAGTAGGTCCTAAGGATGCTATGATCCCAGGGTTTAAAGAAGGTTTAAAACTACTTGATATTGGTGATAAAGCTACGTTGTTTCTTCCATATCATTTGGCATATGGAGAAATAGGTAGAGAACCTCAAATACCTGCAAAATCAAATTTGATATTTGAAGTTGAAATTGTTGAAATGAAATAATTAATGACTACTTATTTGTTTTTAAAAAAAAATAAGAACTTAATTATCCTATTTATTTTTTCCTTATTAATTTATATAATAAAAAGTAAACAAGAACTTGTAGAAAAACTCTATTCAACATTTTTTTACGAAATTATTTCAAACTTAAGTCTTACAATAGTTAACAAAATTTCTTTTTCAGTTGGAGACATATTGTATCTAATAACTCCCTTTTTATTTTATAGATTTTTAATAAAAAAAAATCAAACCAGACGACGATTAATAACCAAAACGATAGTTGCATTTTTATTTTTTTATGTTGTTTTTAATTTACAATGGGGGTTAAATTATTATAGAGTTCCTTTAAAAAATAAAGCAAATAATTATAAAAGTTATTCAATTAATGAACTTTTAGAAACAACTAATTTTTTTATAACTAAAACTAATGATTTACACAATATTCTTTCAATTAATGATACTATTAGTGTAAAATACGATAATCTAAATTTTGATATTGAAAAAGAATCAATAAAATCTATCAAGAAAACAGCTTTCGTTAAAAACAAAAATTTAGATTTAAAAATAAAAAAATCAATTTTTAGTACTCCTATTCTTATATGGGCTTTGGTGGATATATAAATCCATTTACACTAGAAGCTCAAATTAATTACAATATTCCTACTATTAATGTTCCAACTACAATTTGCCATGAAATTGGTCACCAACTTGGTTATTCTGCTGAAGATGAAGCAAACTATATTGGAATAATATCTACTATTAAATCAGAAAATAAACACATTCAATACAGTGGGTATTCTCAAGGATTAAAATATTTAATTAATGAAATATACATTATTGACAAAAAGTTATATAAACAGTTATTGGCAACTATAAAAATTGGGTTTTAAAAAATTATAAGGAGGCTGGAGAAGAATGGAAAAAATATGACAATCCATTCGAAACTTATTTCAAAAAAGTATACGATTTATTTTTAAAAGCAAACAACCAAACTAAAGGAATAAAATCCTATAATTTGGTTGTAGATTTATTGGTTAATAAGTATACTAATCTAGAATTTTAGGAGCTCCTAATTGTTCTAGCTCTTTACTTAAATAATTAACTTCTTTAATAAATTTTTCAATTCTAGGTGAAATACTATTCCACTGGGTTTTTGCAATATCAAAACTATTCATATGATTCTTAGTAGGACCATACGAATCATTAAATCCTCTTTTTGCAATTCCAAGGCGCTGTGAAATTTGAGGAACATCTTTTTCCATTATTTCTTTTTTAGATTTATTTCCATATAGTAAGACATCAATTGAGTTCATATGATCTCTTAACTCTTTTAATTTAGTTAATAGATCATTATCAATATTTTTTACAAATCTTAATATATTTTCAAAAGTAGATTGTTTGTTCTTAGATTTAATATAATCAGAAATCATAGTTGAATACTGAATTTCAAATTTGTGTAAATCCAATATATATTCATCAATTTTGGAGGTTAAAGGATTCTCTAATACATTCTTTCTAATTCTTTTGATATCAAAAGTTTTACTCTCTGTTAATTCATTAACACCACCATTAACTAATTCTAAAAGATGAACAGAGTACTTTCCTGGTTTAACTGACAGGGTTAGTCTGGATCCTCTAGAATTTGAATTCATTGTAATTGGTAAAGGTTTAGTGAGATTCCATGAAATTCTATTAATACCTTTTTTAGTTGAACCGTTAATTCGATCTACTAAATCTCCTTTTTCATCTCTAACTTCCAATATTATTTTTGATTTAATCTCATTAATTTCTTTATCTAAATTTTCCCACCCTGGAAATGGACATCTTTGTTTAACTTATCTAATTCTTTTTCTTCCTGAGATCTTAAAGATTTTAAAGATTTATAAGATTTAGGCAAGTTGTAAGTAAAAACTGCTCCATATGGTGGGTTTTTAGATTGAAAATAAGACGATCCTTGACTTGATGTTCCTGGTCTTATAGGATTATATTGCAAAGCCTCTTTAACATCAAATAGTAAATGCTCATTACTATTTTTTTGATTTAATTTTCTTAAAGGTGAATAATCATCTAAAACATAGAAACCTCTACCAAAAGTTGCTACAACTAAATCATTTTCTCTTTTTTGGATTGCTAAATCTCTAATTGAAATGGTAGGAAGTCCAGTTGAAAATTTAGTCCATTTATCTCCCTGATTATTTGATAAATACAAACCATACTCAGTAGCTAAAAAAAGTAAATTTGGATCAACATGATCTTGAACAATTCGCCAAACAAAATTATCTTCAGGTAATCCATTAATAATAGGCTTCCATGACTTGCCTCCATTTGAAGTCTTATATAAATATGGACTATAATCTCCAAATTTATGATTATCTAATGCTACGTATGCAACTTGATCATTATGAAGATCTGCTTTAATATCGTTTACAAAAGAAGAATTAGGTACTCCTGGAAGCTTATCGACAGTGATGGATGCCCAAGACGAACCTCCATCCTTAGTATAATGAATTAATCCATCGTCAGTTCCAGCATATAAAATATTTTGATTCAATACGGATTCACTTAATGAGGTTATTGTGTTATATGTTGACATAGCATAAACGTCCCAAGCAGAATCCCAACTCTGCTGTTTTCCCATTATAGGCAATGATAACCTTTCCTCATTTTTTGTTAAATCTTTTGAAATAGGAGTCCAACTATCACCTCTGTCGCTAGATTTCCAGACCCTTTGAGAACCAAAATACAAACGTTTTGGATCGTGTGAGCTTACAAGTATTGGAGAGTCCCAATTAAACCTTTCATAATCTTCATCTATTCCTGAATATGGCTTTATAAAAATAGCTTCGCCTGTTGTTCTATCAACTCTATGAAGGTTACCTTGCTGAGACTGAGCATAAACTATATTTGGATTTCCAGGTTCAGTTGCAGGTTGATGTCCATCTCCACCAATAAAACAAACCAGTCGCTATTTACAATTCCGTTAGACCTAAAAGTTCTACTTGGTCCTCCTTGTGTATTATTATCTTGAGTTCCTCCATAAATATTGTAAAAAGGATAGGAATCATCCACAGCTAGTTTATAAAATTGAGTCAGAGGAAGATTATTAACATATTTCCATGATTTTGTATCATCAAAAGATTCATAAATTCCACCGTCTGTTCCAACAAGCAAATAGTTGGGGTCGTTTTTCTTAAATGTCATAGAATGATTGTCAGAATGCTTGTTTCTTTCATTCATTCTATAAAAAGTTTTTCCACCATCATCAGAAACTTGAACTCTAACATCCATTAAATAAATTTTGTCAAAATGGTGAGGAGAAGCGACTAATTCTTGATAATAATGTGGTCCAGTAGCGCCAGAAACTGTATCGGACATTTTTTTCCAACTTTCTCCTCCGTTTGATGATCTGTAAACAGCTCCTTTTCTTCGATCAAGTTCAATGGCAGCATACAATACATCAGGATTTATTTCAGAAATAGCCAAACCTATTTTACCAAGTTTCCCAGTTGGTAAACCAGTTTTTAATTGTCTCCAGGAATCACCTCCATCTGTACTTTTAAATAGTTTTGTTCCTACTCCTCCACCCATATAAGCTGCAACATTTCTGTGTCTTTGCCAAGTGGCAGCATACATAATATTCTCATCTCTTGGATCCACAACCACGTCAGTTACTCCAGTCCACTCATTTACACTGAGAACTAAATTCCAATTGCTACCACCATCAATAGACTTGTAAAGTCCTCTTTCACCACCACTTGACCAAAGTGGGCCTTGAGAGGCAACAAAAACTATATTTGAATCTTTTTTATTTACTATAATTTTTGATATATGTTCCGAATTATTTAAACCTTTATTTTTCCATGTTTTTCCACCATCTTTTGTAACAAAAACACCTTTACCTATACCCACGTGTCTTCCACCAACATTCTCACCTGTACCCAACCAAATAGTACTAGTATTATTTGGATCAATTGTAATACTTCCTGTTGAATAAAAAGACTGGTTATCTGTGAGAGGTTCCCAAGTTGTTCCCGCATTGACGGTCTTCCATGCACCACCAGATCCTACAGCAACATACCATTCGTTTTCATTTTCAGGATTAATTGCAATTTCGGCAATTCTTCCCGACATAAAAGCAGGACCAACGGATCTAAATTTTAAACCTGAGTAAAGACTTGACTCATTTTTTGAGTCCTTTTTATTTTTTTGCGAAAAACTGTTGTTGAAAGAAAACAAAAGAAAAAACAACAGAGTATATTTTATAACTTTATTCATATGATAATTTTTTATTGGAATAATTTAAATATAATTAATAATATCTATTTTTTCATTTTAAATTTGCCAAATGTCAAAAAATAAATTATTTGAATCTGTTGAAATATTTGATATTGGATCCAGGGGTCAGACTATTGCTAAATCAGATGAAGGAATAGTTTTAATGGTTAAGAACGGAGTTCCTGGAGATATAGTTGATATTAAAACCTACAGAAAAAAGAAAAACTATTATTTAGGTAATATTGTTAACTATCACTCATATTCAAAATTTAGAGTTGATCCTAAATGTGAACATTTTGGTTTGTGCGGAGGATGTAAATTGCAAAATATTTCTTACGATTATCAAACTAAACTAAAAGAGGATAAAATTAAACACTCTTTAAATAAAATTTTTCAAAACGTTAATATTAATCCAATTCTTAAGTGTAAAGACCAATTTAATTACAGAAATAAGCTTGAGTTTTCATTTACTGATAACAAATGGTTGACAAATGATGAAATTAAGAAAAAAAATAATGATATTGATCGAAGAGGAATAGGATTTCATAAAGCTGGAATGTGGGACAAAGTAGTGGATATTAAAAAGTGTCACCTACAAGAGGAACCATCAAATAAGATTAGAATCGCATTAAAAGAATTTGCCAAGAAAAACAATATTTCGTTTTATAACACGAGATTAAAAAAAGGATTATTGAGAACTGTTACAATAAGAAGCAGTAGTCTTAATCAGTTTATGGTTTTAGTTCAATTTTTTGAAAATAATGAAAAAAATATTTCATTAGTTATGAATTTTTTGAAAGACTCTTTTAAAGAAATTTACTCTTTACTTTACTGCATTAACAATAAAGAAAATGACAGTATATATGATAGAGAAATAATCCTGTATAATGGTAAAAATTATATTGAAGAAAAAATAAAAGACTTGATTTTCAAGATTTATCCAAAATCATTTTTTCAAACAAATATTAAACAAACATTAAAATTATATAAAATAATACATGAATTCTCAGATTTAAAGGGAAACGAAGTGGTTTATGACCTATATTCAGGTCTAGGGAACTATTTCTCAGTTTATAGCTAAAGATGCAAAAAAAGTAATAGGAATTGAAAGTATTGAGGAGGCTGTTATATCTGCAAAAAATAGCGCAAAAGAAAACAACATAACTAATGTAGATTTTGAAGCTGGAGACATGAAGAAATTATTTTCGTCAGAATTTATATCAAGACATGGTAATTGTGATTTAATAATAACCGACCCACCTAGAGACGGAATGCACAAAGATGTTATTAAGGAAATCATAAAACTTAAAACACCCAAAATAGTTTACGTTAGTTGTAATCCTTCCACACAATGTAGAGATTTAGAATTATTAAAAGACACTTATGATATAACTAAGGTTCAACCAGTGGATATGTTTCCTCATACTGATCATGTAGAAAATATTGTACTTTTGGAACTTAAATGACTCCTTTGAAAAATACATTTTTATTAATCTTCTTATTTCAATTTTTACTTTCCTGTGAGCCTGATGATATATGTCTTAGCTCAGTTGAAGACACACCAAGACTTATCTTAGGTTTTTATGATATAAATACTGGAGAAATAAAAGAAATTAATAATTTGAAAATTCAGGGACTTTCAAACGAAGAAATTTATGTTTATCAAACTCTTGACTCAATAGGTATTCCGTTAAAAAATTCAGAAAATTTAACAGTTTATACTTTAACAAAAGACTTCAATGAAAACACTCCATCCTCTGGAAATGAAGATAAGATTTATTTTAATTATAACTATAATTGGAATTACATAAGTAGAGCTTGTGGGTTTATCACTACATATGATATTCAAGATATAATCATTGAAAATGATTCTGAAAATTGGATATTAAATACTGAAATAATTGATACTAATATAATTGATGAAAAAAATATACATGTTAAAATATTTCATTAGTTTTTTAGCTCTAACTTTCTGTTTGAGTAATTTTTCACAAGAAAAAACTAAAGACAGTCTTTATAAATCAACGTATGGGTTGAAATTAGGAATTGACTTAAGTAAACAAATTAGAATGTTGACTGAACCAGATTATAACGGTTTAGTGTTAATTGGAGATTACAGATTTTCTGAAAAAATTTATATTGCATTTGAAATTGGTAGTGAAAAAAAATTAGTTGAAAATGAAATTTTAAATTTCAATACCAAAGGATCCTTTTTTAAAACCGGAATAAACTATAATATATTTAAAAACATACAGGATCTAGAAAATGAAATATATGTTGGTTTAAGGTTTGGTTCATCACAATTTGATCACCAAATAAATTCATTTACCATTTATAATACTGATCAATATTGGAGTCAAAATAATATTGAAAACCCAATATCTCATAACAATCTATCTGCTAGTTGGTTAGAGTTTGTAGTTGGATTTAACGCTCAAATAGTCAAAAATCTATATATGGGTTTAAACTTGAAAGTGAATAGACTTTTAAGTCAGGACAAACCTGATAATTTCAATAATCTTTATATTCCAGGATTTAATAAAGTTCTTGAAAACAATAATGTTGGGGTTGGATTTTCATATACAATACAATATCAAATTCCATTTTTTAGAAAAAACACA
>CALSVD010000007.1:0-112500 GCA_943840765.1 uncultured Flavobacteriaceae bacterium | reverse complement strand
CTTTACTTTCTCTTAAAATTGTAATTTTTACTTTGCTCGTACAAATTATTAATCGGCTCGATTAATAATTTATACCTTTTATTTTTATGTATCTTAAATAATTCAATATGTCAATGAACGTGCGGTTTAAAAAAAACCTTTGTGGAGAATATCGGAGTCGAACCGATGACCTCCTGCGTGCAAGGCAGGCGCTCTAGCCAGCTGAGCTAATCCCCCATTCTGAAAAAAAGAACGGAAAAAAATAAAAGTTTCCCAGCCTCTAAATTTCCATAAATGATCTATCAAAAAGTAGTCTCGGGCAGGCTCGAACTGCCGACCTCTACATTATCAGTGTAGCGCTCTAACCAGCTGAGCTACGAGACTCTAACGAATAGATTATAAAAATAAGATGGACAGCTTAAGTAAAACACATTTTTTGTTGAATTTCTTCAAATTCAGTCGTCTTTCTCTAGAAAGGAGGTGTTCCAGCCGCACCTTCCGGTACGGCTACCTTGTTACGACTTAGCCCCAGTTACTAGTTTTACCCTAGGCGGCTCCTTGCGGTTACCGACTTCAGGCACTCCCAGCTTCCATGGCTTGACGGGCGGTGTGTACAAGGCCCGGGAACGTATTCACCGGATCATGGCTGATATCCGATTACTAGCGATTCCAGCTTCACGGAGTCGAGTTGCAGACTCCGATCCGAACTGAGACCGGTTTTAATAGATTCGCTCCTTCTTGCGAAGTGGCTGCTCTCTGTACCGGCCATTGTAGCACGTGTGTAGCCCAGGACGTAAGGGCCGTGATGATTTGACGTCATCCCCACCTTCCTCACAGTTTGCACTGGCAGTTTCGTTAGAGTTCCCGACATTACTCGCTGGCAACTAACGATAGGGGTTGCGCTCGTTATAGGACTTAACCTGACACCTCACGGCACGAGCTGACGACAACCATGCAGCACCTTGTAATGAGTCCGAAGAAGGGTCTATCTCTAGACCTGTCCCACTACATTTAAGCCCTGGTAAGGTTCCTCGCGTATCATCGAATTAAACCACATGCTCCACCGCTTGTGCGGGCCCCCGTCAATTCCTTTGAGTTTCAGTCTTGCGACCGTACTCCCCAGGTGGGATACTTATCACTTTCGCTTAGCCACTCATCTAACCAATGTTAGACGAACAGCTAGTATCCATCGTTTACGGCGTGGACTACCAGGGTATCTAATCCTGTTCGCTCCCCACGCTTTCGTCCATGAGCGTCAGTATATTGTTAGTGATCTGCCTTCGCAATCGGTATTCTGTGTGATATCTATGCATTTCACCGCTACACCACACATTCTAACCACTTCACAATAACTCAAGTTTTCCAGTATCAAAGGCAGTTCTACAGTTGAGCTGTAGGATTTCACCTCTGACTTAAAAAACAGCCTGCGGACCCTTTAAACCCAATGATTCCGGATAACGCTTGGATCCTCCGTATTACCGCGGCTGCTGGCACGGAGTTAGCCGATCCTTATTCTTACAGTACCGTCAAGCTCCGACACGTCGGAGTGTTTCTTCCTGTATAAAAGCAGTTTACAACCCGTAGGGCTGTCATCCTGCACGCGGCATGGCTGGATCAGACTTTCGTCCATTGTCCAATATTCCTTACTGCTGCCTCCCGTAGGAGTCTGGTCCGTGTCTCAGTACCAGTGTGGGGGATCCCCCTCTCAGGGCCCCTACCTATCGTAGTCTAGGTGAGCCGTTACCTCACCTACAAACTAATAGGACGCATGCCCATCTTTTACCGTTAAAACTTTAATCTTAAAATCATGAAATTAAAAGATGTTATAGAGGATTAATCCAAATTTCTCTGGGCTATACTCTAGTAAAAGGTAGGTTGCATACGCGTTACGCACCCGTGCGCCACTCGTCATCTGGTGCAAGCACCAATGTTACCGTTCGACTTGCATGTATTAGGCCTGCCGCTAGCGTTCATCCTGAGCCAGGATCAAACTCTTCATTGTAAAACTTTAAATAAATTTAACAACTAAAATTTGAATGGAATTGTACTCAAAATGGTCTTACTTAATTCTTTAATAATGTAAACATTATTGTTACGCTGTCTATCTCAATATTTTCAATGAACTTATGCAATACATCTTCTGTAATGCGGATGCAAATATACATTGCTTTTTTAATCCCGCAAACTTTATTGTAAAAAAATAAAAAAATTGTTAATAACATTCATTCTTCTCATATAATTACTAACTATGAATTAACAAAAATGATTAATTTAAGTCTAAAATAATTGACTTATCGCCATACGCTCTTTTCAAAACGTCTTCAATAATTGCATCTTCTTTAATTTTTTCAGGATTATACTCAGTTTTTATAGAAATATCAAACAGTTTTGCTAAAGAGCTGTAAGAGAAAGCTTTAAAACCATTTCTCAAATCTTTAACCAAATCATATACTGTTAAACCGGTTTCTCTATATATAAGCTTAATTAAAATCTGTCCCTCAGTTCTAGTTAATTTTTTTAATTGAGCAGATAATTCTTTTTCAATATACTTTTCCACTAATCTAGTATACCTTTTTTTATTAGCTCTACCATCAATAAGTTTTAACCTGTTTTTTAGCTTATCAAGTCTTTCAGAAGCAAGCACAGCATATGGATAAACTTTAAGGGTTTTTCTTTTAACTGTATAATAATTAACCTTTTCCTTATAATTTTTAAAAACAAGTGGGGGGAAAACTGTTATTTCCTCTAATCCTATTGATCTTGTAGGGATAGAATCTCCCTCAACCATTATCAAAACATCATTGTCTTGAGAAATTAATAATGAAGAACTTAGAAAGGTTAGAAAAAAAAATAAATTTTTCATTTTTTAAAATTACACCATTATAATTAACTAATTATGTATTTTTGACCTTAAAATATTTGAACATGTCTACAAAAAAAATTCTTAATAATAAGTCAATCAGTTTTCTTGAAAAGTATTTAAACAACCCTTCTCCTACTGGATATGAATGGGAAGGTCAAAAAATATGGATGGATTATCTAAAACCTTATGTAGATGGATTCATAACTGATACTTACGGGACTGCTGTTGGAGTAATTAATCCTGACGCAAAGTTCAAAGTTGTTATCGAGGGTCATTCTGATGAAATTTCTTGGTATGTGAATTACATTACAGATAATGGTCTTATATATGTTATTAGAAATGGTGGAAGTGACCATCAAGTAGCTCCATCAAAGTGGGTTGATATTCACACCAAAAAGGGAATCGTAAAAGGTGTTTTTGGATGGCCAGCAATTCACACTCGTAAACCAGGAAAAGAAGAACAACCTAGTATGGATAATATATTTATTGATATAGGTGCAAAAAACAAGAAAGAGGTTGAAAAAATGGGAGTTCATGTTGGATGTGTAATTACTTATCCTGATAAGTTTCACGTTTTGAATAAAAATAAGTTTGTTTGCAGAGCAATTGATAATAGAGCTGGTGGATTTATGATTGCTGAGGTTGCTCGCCTTCTACATGAAAATAAAAAGAAATTACCATTTGGATTATATATAACAAATTCAGTTCAAGAAGAGATTGGCCTCAGAGGAGCAGAAATGATTACTGAAAGAATTAAACCTAATATAGCTATTGTAACTGATGTTTGTCATGACACATCAACACCTATGATAAATAAGAAAGCTCAAGGTGATAATACTATGGGCTCAGGTCCTGTTATTTCGTATGCTCCTGCTATTCAAAATAAACTCAGGGAAAGAATCATTGAAACTGCTGAAAAGAAAAAAATACCATTCCAAAGACACGCTTCATCAAGAAGCACTGGTACAGATACTGATGCATTTGCTTACAGTAATGGTGGAGTTGCCTCAGCCCTAATTTCTTTACCACTTAGGTATATGCATACAACTGTAGAAATGGTACAAAAGGATGATGTAGAAAATGTTATTAGACTTATATACGAAACTCTTTTAACTATTAAGGTTGGTGAAGATTTTAGCTATTTTAAATAAAATAAAAACACTAAGATTTATTTAATATTTGTTTAACAACCTCAGGATTTAATAATGTAGATATATCCCCAAAATTCTCCTTTTCTCCTGATGCTATTTTTCTTAAAATTCTTCTCATTATCTTACCGCTTCTTGTTTTTGGAAGACCAGGAACTATCTGAATAATATCTGGTTTTGCAATTGGACCTATTGTCTTAGAAATCTGTTCTTTTATTTCCTTATCCATATTAATACTAGCTTTTTCATCCAACAAAATAACAAAAGCTCTGAGTGCGTTTCCTTTGATATCGTGAGGATATCCAACAACTGCGCTCTCAACAACATTTTCGTGAAGATTTATAGCATCCTCAATTGGTGCTGTTCCTAGATTATGACCTGAAACAATAACGACATCATCAACTCTTCCTGTAATTCTATAATTCCCCTTACTATCTGTTAAAGCTCCATCTCCAGGAAAATAATAACCTGGGTAAGCAGCAAAATATACATTCTTATATCTCTGATGATTTCCATATATAGTTCTTGCCATTGATGGCCACGGATACTTTATAACTAAAATTCCTTCTTTATCAAACTCTGAAATTTCTTTTCCATTATTGTCCAATAAAACAGGTTGGATTCCAATCATTGGTTTTGTGGCATATGTAGGTTTATCATCTGTAACACCAGCTAGAGATGAAAGCATTATACCACCTGTTTCAGTTTGCCACCAAGTATCAACAATTGGACATTTTGATTTACCTATATTTTTATCATACCAGTTCCATGCCTCTTCATTAATCGGCTCACCAACCGTTCCAAGAACCTTAAGTGAAGAAAGGTTATTATCATCTACTAAAGAAACAGGGTGTTTGGCCAAAGCCCTAATAGCTGTAGGGGCGGTATAAAAATGTGTTATTTTATGTTTTTCCACAATTTTCCAAAACCTAGAATAATCTGGGTATGAAGGAACACCTTCAAACATTACAGATGTTGCTCCAGATAATAATGGGCCGTAAACAATGTAGCTATGACCAGTAATCCAACCGATATCGGCGGTACACCAATATATATCAGTTGGATGATATTGAAATACATTTAAGAATGTGTAAGTAGAATATACCATGTATCCTCCACATGAATGAACCATTCCTTTTGGCTTTCCCGTAGATCCAGAAGTATATAGAATAAATAACATATCTTCCGAGTCCATTTCCTCTGCTTCACAATAATCTGAAACCCCATTAATTTCATCATGCCACCAGGTTTCATTATTATTCATATTTACATCGCTTCCAATTCTTTTTAACACAATTGTAGATTCTATTGACTGACACTCCAATAGTGCTTGGTCAACAATTGATTTTAAATCTATAATCTTGGAGCCTCTAAAACTACCATCAGCAGTTAATAAAACCTTACATTCTGCATCGTTTATCCTCGCTGCAAGAGCGGATGATGAAAAACCTGCAAAAACAACTGAATGAACTGCCCCAATTCGAGCACAAGCTAAAACAGCAACTGTTAATTCAGGAACCATTGGCATATAGATACATACTCTATCTCCTTTCTTAATATTTTTACTTTTCAAAACGTTAGCAAAAACACAAACACGTTTGTGTAATTCCCTATAACTAATTTTCTCAGATTCTTGAGAAGGATCATTTGGCTCAAATAAAATTGCAGTTTTTTCTGGATCGTTTAGCAAATGTCTATCCAAACAATTTTCCGTAATATTTAACTTTCCATTAAGAAACCATTTAAATTCTGGTTTGTTAAAATCATATTCAAGAGTTTTAGTCCATTTCTTCTTCCACAAAAAAGTTTCAGCTATTTGATTCCAAAAAAATTCAGGATTAGCTAAACTGCTGGAGTAAAGACGGTTATAATCAGTTTCAGATCTTGCAATGTAGTTGTCTATTTTTTTCAAAACACAATATTTTTATTAAATATAAAAAATTAAGATCAGGTGTTTAATCTATAATTAAGTATTGTATTATTTATTTGCTTAACAAGACCTGGACCACTATAAATGAAACCTGAATATAGCTGAACTAAGGAAGCTCCAGCTTTAATTTTTTCTAAAGCATCAGAGGGACTCATAATTCCTCCAACTCCAATAATTGGAATCTTCCCTTTTGATGATTTGTGTATAAATTTAATGACTTGAGTGGACCTATCCTTTAATGGAGCTCCACTTAGACCCCCTTTCTGATTAACTAAATCATTATCAGATTTAAGATTATTTCTCTCTACAGTTGTATTAGTAGCAATTATGCCATCTAAACCAGTATCTTCAACAACTTTAATAATGTTTAATAATTGTGTTTCATTTAAATCTGGTGCTATTTTAAGTAAAACTGGTTTTGGTTGACTTCTCGATTTATTATTTTTTTGAATGGAATTTAAAAGTGACTTTAAATTATCCTGGTGCTGTAAATCTCTCAAATTTTCTGTATTTGGTGAGCTAACATTTACTGCAAAATAATCAACGTAATCAAAGAGATAATCAAAAGAAATTAAATAATCAGTGTTTGCTTTTTCTAGAGGAGTATTTTTGTTTTTTCCAATATTTCCACCAATAATAATATTGCCTCTGTTTTTTAATCTTGAAGCAATTTTTTCAACTCCATCATTATTAAAACCCATTCTATTAATAACTGCTTTATCATCTAATAATCTAAACAATCGTTTTTTCGGATTTCCATCTTGTGGCTTTGGAGTAACTGTTCCAATTTCAATAAAACCAAATCCTAAACTTGAGAATTCATTAATTAATTTTGCATTCTTATCAAGACCAGCAGCTAAACCAACAGGACTTGGAAATTTAATTCCAAACAAATTAGTTTCTAACTTAGAATTTGTTGGTTTATAAAGAAATTTAATAAAAGAAAATAAGAAAGGAATTTTTCCAAAAAAACTTAGACATATAAAAGTAAAGTCGTGTACTTTTTCAGCATCAAATTGAAAAAGAATTGGTCTAAGTAATAATCTATATATCAATTTTTAAAAATTACTTCTTTTTTGGTTTTGTGTTTAATTTAATACTCATCTCATAAGAAATAGCTGAGACTTCATATCTAATTTTACCAGCCATAGTTTCAAGAACACAAGTATCACTTCCATCTACAACTTCAATAATTTTTCCATGCATTCCGCTTTTGGTAATAACTCTATCACCTCTTTTTAATCCATTTAAAAAATTTTTTTCTTTTTTCTGGCGTCGCATTGGACCTAAAATCATCAAAAAGAAAAGTGCTCCTCCAAATAATAATATTACTGTAAAATCCATATGTTATGATTTTGGTATTACAATCGATTTAATGTTTAATATCTGTTTACCCTTAGATGTGTTAGTAATTAAGGTAACTGCTTTTCTTTGCATTCCAGGTCTATTGTTAGAATCAAACTTTACAATAATTTTACCACTTTCACCAGGTTTGATTGGAGAATTCTTTGGATAATCAGGCACAGTACATCCGCAACTTCCTGATGCATCAGAAATAATTAAATCAGATTTACCAACATTTGTAAACCTAAACTCTGTTTCAGCAATTTCACCTTCCTGTATTTCTCCAAAATCATGATTATTTTTATCAAATTCTATAACAGGAAAATCTCCTGTATTCTTTAATCTTTCCTTAGTTAGTTCAACATTTTGTTCTTTAATTTTTTTTGATGGATCAGTTTCACAAGATGTAAATAAAAGTGAAATGAAAAATGCAGTAAAAAACATAATTAAAGATGTATGTGTAGGTTGTTTAGTGAGTATCATATTTGCTGTATATTTTATGTTCAAAAATAGTAAATTATTGCAAACCTCTTTTATTCTTTTTTAATAATCCTTCTTTCATAAGATTCTTGGACAACTTATCTAAAATTCCATTTATGAATACATTACTTTTTTTGCTTGAATATTCTTTAGCAATCTCTAAATACTCATTCATTGAAACTTTCACAGGAATTGACTTGAAATATAAAAATTCTGAAAGACACATTTGTAAAAGAATTAAATCTATTTGAGCTATTCTATCATTATCCCAATTTAAAGTAATATTAGAAATTTCTTTTTCTAAAGACTCTTTGTTGTCTATAACTTTTTTGATCAAACTAACTCCAAAATCAGCGTCTTCTTTGTTTTTATAAATATCTTTCATCAAAACAATTTTGTTAGAGTTTTTATTGTTGTTTTTTAAGGAACTCAAAACCAACGAATTTATCAAAGGCAAATCATTAATCCATGAGATTTCATTGTCTTCAAAAAACTCATATAGTTTTTTATTGGAAGCGATAATTTTTCTGTATAGGTTTGTAATGTAGGATTTATCATTTTCAAAAGAAATATTTGTATCATTCAAATATTTAGATGTTAAATCACTTTCTACAATCTCTTTCCAAATTGAAGAAATTAATTCAGAATGATTTTCCCAATAGTCTATTTTAAAATCATCAATTTTTTGAGAAAGATAATCATCATTAAAAATTCTTCTTAGGATGGTATTAGAACAAAATTTTTCTAATGAAATATCGTTTTCATTATTTAAATATTTTTTTTTATTCTTTGAATTTAATTCATTGGCTTTTCTATACAATTCTTTAATCAAAGAGAAACAAGTAATGTATAACTTAAAAAAATTATGATTGGATTTTAAAAAATATTTAATTTGAAAGTCAATGTTTTTTTCAATTGATTTATCATATGCGTAAACAACTTCAAGTGCCTTTATCCTTAGCTGACGTCTATTTAACATTTTAAAGAACTTTAATTTGAAGTAAAATTAATGTTATTTTTTAAAATCTCAACAAACAATCCAAGAATTGCATGAACATTGATGTATATTTGGTAACACCAAAATGAAAGAATTAAAGTTCCTTAATAAATTTTTATTTAAATATAAAATCAAGCTTATCATTGGATTTTTTATAACGGTGACTGCTAGAATTTTTGCTCTAGTAGCTCCCAATCTAGTTGGAAATTCAATAACATTAATTGAAAACTACGTTCTTTCTTCCTCAATTGAACTAGAAATTTTAAAAGAAAAGCTTTTATTAAATATTTTATTAATAGTTGGTTCTGCCATTTTAGCTGGGATATTCACTTTTATTATGAGGCAAATGATCATTAATGTTTCAAGATTTATTGAATTTGATTTAAAAAATATTATTTATAAAAAGTACCAATTGCTTAACTATGATTTTTATAAAAATAATAGAACTGGAGACTTGATGAATAGAATAAGTGAGGATGTAAGTAAAGTTAGAATGTATGTTGGACCTGCGATTATGTACACAATTAATACCGTTACATTATTCATAATAGTTATTTCTTACATGATAAGCGTTGCCCCTAAATTAACAATGTACGTATTACTCCCCCTACCCTTACTATCGCTAATTATATATAAAATAAGTAAGATAATTAATATTAGAAGTAAAATTGTTCAAGAGTATCTTTCAAAATTAACAACATTTACTCAGGAATCATTTTCTGGAGTTAAAATTATAAAAACATATACCCTTGAAAATATTATTAATAAAAATCTTCAACTTATTGCTGGTGAAAGCAAGAACAAAAACATGTCTTTGGTAAAAGTTCAGTCATGGTTCTTTCCTTTGATGATTTTATTAATTGGCATTAGTAATATCCTAGTTATATACATAGGAGGAATACAATATATGAATGGCGAAATTGAGTTAGGAGTTTTAGCTGAGTTTATAATATACGTTACTATGTTAACCTGGCCTGTTGCAACTGTTGGCTGGGTAACTTCAATAATTCAACAAGCTGAAGCTTCTCAAAAAAGAATTAATGAATTTCTAAATACACCAGTTGATAAATTAAATGAATTTAATAAACCTCTTCAAATAAATGGGGATGTAACTTTTGAAAATATCTCTTTCATGTTTAAAGAGACAAAAATCAAGGCATTAAATAATATTTCCTTTAATGTCAAACGCGGTGAAACAGGTTGCCATAATGGGTGATGTTGGATCAGGTAAATCTACCATATTAGAATTAATTTCTGGAGTATATAAACCAGATTATGGAAATATTTTAATTGATAATGCTAATACTAAAAATATTAACCTTACTGATTTAAGGAAATACATAGGTTATGTTCCACAATCCACATTCTTATTCTCTGATACAATAGCAAACAATATAAAATTTGGAAAACAAGAAGCTTCTAAAGATGAAGTTATTGAAAGTGCAAAAATAGCATGTTTATTTGATGATGTTAATGATTTTAAAGATAAATTTAATACTTTACTTGGTGAAAGAGGTGTAAACCTATCGGGTGGTCAAAAACAAAGACTAGCTATTGCCAGGGCAATAATAAAGAAACCAAATATTTTGCTACTTGATGATAGCCTTTCTGCTGTGGATACTGAAACAGAAGAAAAAATCATTAATAATATAGAAAACAAGACTAAGAAAACAACTGTTTTCATCTCAACTCACAGAGTGTCTACTTCTAAAAATTGTGATAAGATTATAGTTTTAAACAAAGGATTTATTGAAAGTTTTGGAACTCATGAAGAATTGATGAAAGAAAAAAAATCTTATTTTTCAATTTACACCAAGCAATCAAAAAAAAAAGAAATTAATTAATATTTGGTGAGTTTATTTTTTTTATTCATTTTTGGATTTAAATAATCTATTATGGAAGAAAAAAAATACAATGCCAGTGAAGATATTTACTCTAAAATTTTAAGAGCTGGAAGAAGAACATATTTTTTTGATGTTAGGTCTACAAAGGCTGGGGATTACTACTTGACAATCTCAGAAAGCAAAAAATTTACCAATGAAGACGGTTCTTTTTATTTTAAAAAACATAAAATATATTTATATAAAGAAGACTTTCACGGATTTTCTGACCTTTTAAAAGAAATGACCCAATATATTATTGATGAAAAAGGCCTCGAGGTTATTAGTGAAATTCATCAAAAAGACTACAAAAAAGAAGAAACTATTGATTCTGAAAAAGTAAGTGAAGAAAAAAAGGAAGATGAGACCAAGGAAAACTTTACTGATGTAGATTTTGACGACATATAAATAAAAATCTATGAAGGTAGCTTACTACTTTATTTTATTTATAAGTATTAATTTATTTTCTCAAGAAAATCATAATCTTCATTATTACTTTGGAGATCTTTCGAATTCTTTAAATCCAAATATTCCCAAACCAAGCGAATTTCTTTTGAACCAAAATGAAGTTGGATCATCTCATGTTAGCCACGACAGGCTAGTTAACTATATGTATTCTTTAGCTGAATCTTCAGAAAGAGTAAGTATTGAAAATAGAGGAAATAGTTTTGAAGGTAGACCTCTAATATTGCTAACAATAACCTCAAAAAAAAATCATAAAAACTTAAATGAGATTAGAAAAAATCATCTTAATCAAATAGATTTAAAAAATAAAAAATCTAACTTTTATGATCGTCCTGTAGTTATTTATCAAGGTTATTCTATACATGGAAATGAACCAAGCGGAAGTAATGCAGCTTTACTATACGCTTACTATTTAGCTGCATCAGAAAACGAGAAACTAAAAAATCAATTAGACAATTCTATAATACTATTAGATCCCTCAATGAATCCTGATGGTCTACAAAGATTTGCAAACTGGGTTAATATAAATAAAAGTGAAAATTTAAATCCTGATAATAACGACAGAGAGTTCAATGAAAACTGGCCAAAAGGAAGAACAAATCACTATTGGTTTGATATGAACAGAGACTGGCTTCCTGTGCAATTACCAGAATCAAAAGCTAGAATAAATTCTTTTCATGATTGGTATCCAAATGTGTTAACTGATCATCACGAAATGGGAACAAATTCAACTTTTTTTTATCAACCAGGCGTACCCTCAAGAGTAAATCCTTTAACACCAAATAAAAATCAAGAACTTACAGCTAAAATTGGAAAATATCACGAAAGAATTTTGAGTGATAATGGGTCGTTCTTTTATAGTGAAGAGGATTATGATGATTTTTATTATGGAAAAGGTTCAACTTTTCCTGATATTAATGGAGGTATTGGAATATTGTTCGAACAAGGAAGTTCAAGAGGGCATCTTCAAGAAAGCATAAATGGAAATATTTCTTTTCCCTTTACAATAAAAAATCAGCTTTTAACATCCATTTCCTCATTGGAAGCCACAGTTGATTTAAAAAATGAATTACTTGATTATCAATACAGTTTTTTTAATCACAAACAAAACAAAGAAAATGAATATATAGTTGTTGGTGATATGAAAGATAAATCAAAGTTATATCACTTTCATGAAATTTTAAAAAGACATCGAATTAAAACAAAAAAATTAAAAGAAAATAAGATTATAAATGGAATAAATTTTAAAAAAAATCATTCTTTTTTAATTCCTAAAAATCAGAAAAATAGAAGATTATTAAGTGCAATTGTAAATAATCAAAAGATATTTAAAGACAGTTTATTTTATGATGTTTCAGCATGGTCTTTTCTTAATTCTTTTAATCTTGAATATACCCATTCAAAAATAAACGATAAACTTGAAAATTTTGAATTTACAAAACCAAAAGGATCTGTAATTTCAAAAAGTGATTATGCATATGTTTTTTCTTGGGATGATTACTATACTCCCAAAGCACTTTTTATGTTATTAAAAAAAGGAATTAAGGTTAAAGTTGCTACAGATAAATTCTCGGTGAATAAAATGAACTTTAGCTATGGATCAATATTAATTCCAGTCAGTGGCCAAAATAAAAGCAGTGATGAGATAAATGAATATATTGAACAAATCTCAAAAGAAACTGGAATAGATTTTTATGGGTTAAATTCTAGTAGAACTGATGGAATTGACCTTGGGAGCAATGATTTTAAAAATATCAATATCCCTAAAATTGGATTAATTGTTGGTAATGGAGTGAACAGCTATGATGCAGGTGAAATTTGGCACTTGCTAGATACAAGATATCAAATTCCGACAACCAAGCTAGATTACAATACATTATCAAAGATTGATTTAAATAAGTATAACACGCTAATTTTTGTAAACGGTTCTTACTCAAATAATAAAACGATTGATAAATTAAAGAGTTGGGTTGAAAATGGTGGAAATTTAATTGGTTTTAGAAATGCCTCAAAGTGGCTTAGTAAAAATAATTTCTTGAAAATAAAATTTATTGAAAACAAACCATTACCTAAAAATGTAAAATTTGTAGACAAAAATAAGTTTTATGGTGCACAACTAACAAGTGGAGCTATCTTTAATGTTGAGTTAGACCTAAGCCATCCAATAAATTATGGCTATTATAAAAAAGATTTATCAATATTTAGAAATACTAATATTTATATTGAAAATGATGAAATAGGTTTTAATAATCCTATCAAATATTCAAAAGAAAACACATTAATTAGCGGATATATTTCAAAATACAACATGAAATCTATCGTCAATTCTAGACCTTTTGTAAATCATAAACTTAAAAAAGGAAGTGTAAATGTTTTCACTGAAAACACAAACTTCAGAGCTTTTTGGTATGGCACAAATAAACTCATGATGAATGCTATATTTTTTGCTAAAATAATGTAGTTTATTTTTTGGTTGGAGCTCTGGATTCTTCAAATGGCCTTAAAAGTAAACTTTTAATACTTTCATTTTCTTTCTCATTAAAAAATGTATCAACTCCATAAATTATTTTTGATGGATTTAGAGATTTAAAAGTTCCAAACAATCTATCCCAAAAAGAAAAAATATTCCCATAGTTTGAGTCTGTATATGGCATTACATAGTGATGGTGTACTTTATGCATGTTAGGTGTAACAATAAAAAAACTTAAAAACTTATCAATTTTAGGGTTTATGTTTATGTTTGCATGATTAAATTGAGATAAGACAACAGAAAGAGATTGATATAAAAAAACAAGTCCCATATTTGCTCCTAATAAGGCAACACCTAGAAGCGTAAAAAGATACCGTACTACACTTTCGAAAGGATGATGTCGATTTGCAGTAGTTGTATCAACTTTATGATCAGAATGGTGAACCAAGTGTATTTTCCACAAGAACTTTACCTTATGTTGAACATAATGGGGGAGATAAGCTCCAATTAAGTCTAAAAATAAAACTCCAAAAATTATGTAAAGAGAAAGTGGTAAAAATTGCCCATAATTTAGTAAACCATAATTGTTTTCAGTTACCCAATCAGAAACTAAAAGTAAAATAAAAGCCAATGAAAAATTAACGATGATTGTAGTTAATGTAAAAAAGAAATTAGGTAAGGCATGTTTAAATTTCTTATAATTAAAGTTAAATAAAGGAATTATAGATTCTATTGACCAAAATAATGTAATTCCACCAACCAAAATGATTGATCTATGTAACGAAGAAATATTTTCGAAATAGTTTATTAATTCATGCATATTAATAAAATAATGTGCAATTTATATAAAATAGATTTAAATTTGAAAAAAAGTTTTTTATGGCTAGAACACCCTCAGTAATGGTGCCTCTTGGTTTTAAAGCACCTGAGTTTGAACTTCTTGATGTAGTTTCCAATTCAATATTAAAATCCAAAACTCTTTTTGGAGCAAAAGCAACAATGATTATGTTTATTTGTAATCATTGTCCTTTTGTAAAGTATGTTAATAAGCAAATTGTAGAAATTGCTAACGTCTATGACAAATTGGGAATTAAATTTATAGCAATTTCTAGTAATGATGTTGAAAATTATCCTGAAGATTCCCCTGAAAGAATGAAAAAAGTTGCTTTGGAAGAAAAATATCCCTTCCCATATTTATATGATGAAAGTCAAAAAGTTGCAAGAAATTATGATGCTGCTTGTACACCTGATTTTTTTGTTTTTGATAAAAATAAAGAACTAGTTTACAGAGGGCAATTAGATGATTCAAGACCAGGAAATGATATTCCACTAAATGGAAAAGACATTAGAGAAGTTTTTGAAAGCATTATAAATTCTAGATCTATAACCATAAACCAAAAACCTAGTATTGGATGCAATATAAAGTGGAAAAACTAAAGTAATTCAACCTCAAAAATTAAAGTTGCATTTGGTGGAATTACTCCACCTGCCCCAGCTTCTCCGTAAGCTAAATCAGAAGGAATAATAAACTTTGCTTTGTCTCCTTTTTTTAAAAGCATTATACCTTCATCCCATCCCTTAATTACTTGACCAATCCCAACATTAAATTCTATCGGCTGAGCTCTTTTATATGATGAATCAAAAACAGTTTCATCCAATAACATTCCTTTGTAATGAACTTTTACAGTATCACCCTTTTTAGGTGAATCTCCATTACCAGGATTTATAATTTGATATCTTAAACCTGAGGGAGTAACATCAAAATCTTTAGAAAGCTCATCTATCAATATTTTTTCTTTCAAGAGATTTTCTTTAATTATTTTTTCTTTAATCTGTTTAAAAGATTCAAAGTTTTTAACTGCATCCCAATTTTCAGCTTTTTTACCTATTCTAATAATTGAACAAGATTCTATTTTATCGTTTTGTTCTATTTGATTTACTATATCTTGACCTTCAATAATTTCTCCAAATACGGTATGTTTATTATCTAGCCAAGGAGTTGGAACATGAGTAATAAAAAACTGACTACCGTTAGTTGATTTTCCAGAATTTGCCATTGATAAAATACCTGGTTTATCATGTCTTAAATCCGGGTGAAATTCATCATCGAATTTATACCCTGGATCACCAGTTCCTGAACCGTGCGGACAACCTGTTTGAATCATAAAATCAGGAATCACTCTATGAAATTCTAAACCATCGTAAAACGGCTCATTAATAGCTTTTTGAGAATTTTTAATTTTTCCCTCAGACAGGCCAACAAAATTAGCTACAGTTCCAGGTGTTTTATCATAGTGTAAAATTAAAGTTATTTCTCCTTTATTAGTTTTAATCTTGGCGTATATACCTTCTTGCATTTGTATAATTTTTATGAAAATTTAATGCGCAAGATAATTTAAACTTTAAAAATATAGGTAAGAATATTGAATTTAATTTGAGACATCATTTATAAATTTTAATCTATACAATCTCAAATCAGATTCTTCATATTCATCTTGGAATTCTTCAATTGCAATATTAATATCATCAGATTCAGTTTCAATAAAAAATTCATATAACTCCTCTTGCTGTTCTTCTTCAAAAAAATCATTTATCATATAATCTATATTTATTTTAGTTCCAGAAAAAACAATAGTCTCTAATTCTTTAATAATATCATTTAAATCTAAACCTTTATTACTGGCTATATCTTCAATCGGTATTTTTCTATCAATACTTTGAATTAAAAACATCTTGAGAGAAGAATTTAATCCACTTGTTTTTATTATTAAATCCTCAGGTCGGGTAATTTCATTTTCTTTCACATAGTCAGAAATAATTTTTAAAAATGAATCTCCAAATTTTTTAGCCTTACCTTCACCTACCCCATTTATATTTCTCAACTCCTCATTATTTATTGGATATTTTAATGACATTTCTTCAAGGGAGGATTCCTGGAAAATAACATAAGGAGGAATATTTTTATGTTTTGCAATTCTTTTTCTCTCAGAAACAAGAATTTTAAATAGGCCTTTATCGTTAATGGGTTTTGATCCAGAGCTTATAGAAATAGTTTTTTTCGAATCATATTTGTGATTTTCTGAAATATAAAAATCAGTTGGTTCATTTAAATAATTAAGTGAAATATCATTCAATTTCAAAACGCCATAAGACTCAATATTTTTTTCTACTAGCTTATTTACTAATAAATGTCTAATCAATGAGTTCCAAAAAACAGAATCTTTTTCCTTTCCACATCCAAAAAGTTTATTTTCAATAACCTTATGTGATCTTAATAAATTATTTTCTTTTCCAGTAATGTAAGCGACTAAATCTTTTGTTCTATATTGTTCTTTTGTATGTTGAATTAATTTAATAACTGTAATAACTTCATCATTAACCTTTTTTTTAGGCTTAGGATTTTTCATATTATCATCCATTAAAGCCCCCTCACCTTTTAATTCGTCAAAATCTTCTCCAAAATAATTTAATAAGAATTTTCTCCTTGACATAGATGTTTCTGCATAAGCTGCCATTTCATCTAGCAAAGAAAAACTTTGTTCTTGCTCCGCAACAGTTTTGCCAGACATAAATTTTTCCAATTTTTCAATATCCTTGTGAGAATAAAACGCTAAACAATGTCCTTCTCCACCATCTCTGCCTGCTCGTCCTGTTTCTTGATAGTAACTCTCAAGACTTTTAGGAATATCATGATGAATCACATACCTGACATCTGGTTTGTCAATACCCATTCCAAATGCAATTGTAGCAACAATTACGTCACATTCTTCCATTAAAAACATATCTTGATTTTTAACCCTTACTTTAGAATCTAATCCTGCATGATAAGGAAGAGCATTTATATTGTTCAATTGTAAAACTTGAGATAATTCATTGACATTTTTTCTTGACAGACAATAAATGATACCTGATTTACCCTCTCTTTGTTTTATAAAAGAAATTATATCCCTATTTACATCTTCGGTTTTTTGTTTAATCTCATAAAATAAATTGGGTCTATTAAATGATGATTTAAAAACTTCAGCATTTTTAATTCCTAAATTTTTAACAATATCATCTTGAACCTTACTAGTTGCTGTGGCGGTTAAAGCAATTATTGGAATCTTATTATTAATTCTATCTAAAATAGATTTTAAATTTCTGTATTCTGGACGAAAATCATGACCCCATTCTGAAATACAATGTGCCTCGTCAACTGCTAAAAATGAAATATTTATTTTACTTAAAAATTCAATATAGTCTTCTTTAGCTAATGATTCTGGAGCAACATAAAGCAGCTTAGTATTTCCTTTAATAATATCATTCTTTACATTATTTACCTGTGAATTATTTAATGAAGAATTTAAAACATGAGCTACACCATCACTTGAGGAAATCCCTCTGATAACATCTACTTGATTTTTCATTAGAGCAATTAATGGAGAAACTACTAAAGCTGTTCCCTCTGATAAAAGAGCTGGTAATTGGAAGCACAAAGATTTACCTGCCCCAGTAGGCATTATAACCATTAAACTCTTTTTATTTAAGAGTGATGAAATTATTAACTTTTGATCTCCTTTGAATTTAGAAAACCCGAATAAAGATTTTAATTCTTTATTTAAGTCTAATTTTGATGACATTAATTTTCTTAAACAGGTATTTTGTACCTTTGTTATCTAAATATAACATTTTAAAGACTATTAAAAAAAACAAACTTGAGTTCAAAAAAAAATATTTTAGAGATAGCAAAAGAGAGTTTTAATAATCAAGGTAATGCAGTGCTTGCTCTTACTAGTCAACTCACTAAAGATTTTGAGTATGTTGTAAATGATATTCATCAATCTAAGGGTAGAGTTATTGTAAGTGGAATTGGTAAAAGTGCAATAATAGGCATGAAAATTGTCGCAACCCTTAACTCTACTGGAACACCATCAATTTTTATGCATGCTGCTGAGGCAATACACGGTGACCTTGGAGTTGTACAAAAAGATGATATATTGATTTTGATTTCCAAAAGTGGAAATACACCTGAAATTAAAAATCTGCTCCCATTTTTAAAACAACGATCAATAAAAATTGTTTCGATTACATCAAATAAAGATTCTTTTTTAGCAAAAAACTCAAACTACTTTTTAAATTGTTTTATTGAAAAAGAAGCTTGTATTAACAATTTAGCCCCTACCACCAGTACCACTGCTCAGCTAGTTATTGGAGATGCTTTAGCTATTTGTCTTTCTTATTTAAACGGATTTAATGAAAATGATTTTGCAAAACATCATCCAGGTGGAATTCTTGGAAAAAAATTATACCTAAAAGTAAGTGATATTTTAGACAAAAATCTTAAACCTGAATTGTCTGAAAATGATGATTTTAAAACAATTATTGATATTATTTCTAAAAATCTTTTGGGTGCTGCAGTTATTACTAAAAATAAAAAACCAATTGGAATAATTACTGATGGTGATATTAGAAGAATGTTCTCAAAAAAACAAAAATTAAATCAATGTATAGCAAAAGATATAATGTCAGTAAATCCATTAACTATAAAATCAGATATTTTAGCTTCTGAAGCCTTGAGATAATGAATCAAAAAAAGATTTCTCAACTAGTAGTTGTCAAAAATGATGATTATGCTGGTCTGATACATTTACACAACATAATCAATGAAGGTCTAGCTTAATGAAAAAAAACATAACTGAAGAAATGTCTTTTTTAGATCATCTTGAAGATTTAAGATGGCACTTAATTAGATCTGTATTTGCTATTTTAATTACAGGTTCTTTAGCGTTTATTGCTAAAGATTTCATATTTGATCAAGTTTTATTTGGACCAAAAAAAATAGATTTTTTTACTTATGAATTACTTTGCAATATTTCAAATTGGCTTGGCTTTGATGACAGCTTTTGTATAAACGAAATGCCATTTAGAATTCAAAGTAGAACTATGTCTGGTCAGTTTTCTGCACACATTTGGATGTCAATTACAGCTGGTTTTATTTTATCTTTTCCATATGTTATTTATCAATTTTGGAGTTTTATAAGTCCAGGTTTATATGAAAATGAAAAAAGTAATGCAAAAGGGTTTATTTTTATTTCATCTTTTTTATTTTTTTTAGGGGTACTTTTTGGATATTATATAGTTACTCCACTTTCAATTAATTTCTTGGGATCATACAGCGTTAGTACTGAAATTTTTAATGATTTTGATTTAGACAGTTACGTTGGATTGGTTAGAGCCTCTGTAATAGCATCTGGACTAATTTTTGAATTACCCATTATTGTTTACTTTTTGACAAAAGTTGGGTTAGTCACACCTGAAGTGATGATTAAATACAGAAAATTTGCACTAATTATCGTCTTAACTTTATCTGCAATTATTACACCACCTGATGTTGCAAGTCAAATAATAGTTGCTATTCCAATAGTGATATTATATCAAATAAGTATTTATATTTCTAGATTTGTAATAAAAAAAGAAAATCAAATAACCAAAAAATGAAATTAACAGCAAAAGGAATTTATAAATCTTACAAAGGGAGAAAAGTTGTTAATGATATTACAATTGAAGTAAATCAGGGTGAAATAGTAGGATTACTTGGACCTAATGGAGCTGGAAAAACTACAAGTTTTTATATGATTGTTGGGTTAATTAAACCAGATGGCGGAAATATATCTTTGGATAATGATGAGATAACACAATTTCCAATGTATCTAAGAGCTCAAAAAGGTATAGGTTACTTAGCTCAAGAGGCTTCTGTTTTTAGAAAACTTTCTATCGAAGATAATATTAAAGCTGTTTTAGAATTAACTGACTTATCTAAAGATGAACAAAAATCTAAATTAGAGTTACTATTAGATGAGTTTAACTTACAAAAAATTAGAAAAAGCAGAGGAGATTTACTTTCAGGTGGTGAGAGAAGAAGAACAGAAATAGCAAGAGCTCTAGCTACTGATCCAAAATTTGTTTTACTAGATGAACCTTTTGCTGGTGTAGATCCAATCGCTGTTGAAGACATTCAAAAAATTATCTCACACTTAAAGAAAAGAAATATAGGCATTCTAATAACTGACCACAATGTGCAAGAAACATTAGCTATTACTGATAGAACCTATTTAATGTTTGAAGGAAATATTTTGAAATCTGGAATCCCTGAGGATTTAGCAAAAGATGAATTAGTTAGAAAGGTTTATCTGGGTCAAAATTTTGAATTTAGAAAGAAAAAACTAGAATACTAACCTTATAAAATTAACCAATATATATATAATAATTATAATTGGTAAGGATGCAACTCCATAAATTATTAGTAGAATAAGGGAAATTAATAATATTATTAATAGAATTTTATTTTGGTTAAAATTTAAGTTTTTTAATTTTAAAGACATCATAGGATAATTAGAAATCAGCATGTATGATGATAATAAAACAATAAAAATTAGAAAGTATATATTTTTGAATAAAATTAACAACTCAAATTTTTCTATAAAAAAAGGTAGGAATACAATGAAAATTGCATTTGCAGGAGTTGGTAAACCGCTGAATTCTAGATTTTTATCACCAATATTAAATTTAGCTAATCTATATGATGATGCCAAAGTGATTAAAAAAGCAATAACAGGAATTTGATTGGCATAAAAAACAGAACTATTTTCAATAATAAAAGTAGAATTTCTAATTAAATGCATCATTACTATGGATGAGGTAAGGCCAAAAGTAACAAGGTCTGATAAAGAATCTAATTGTACACCAATATCAGAATCAACCTTAAGTAATCTAGCAAAAAAACCATCAAAAAAATCACATACTAGTCCAATAGAAACCAGAATCGCTAGAGTGTTGAGATCCCCCATTACACCATAAACAACAGCAACACACCCAACAAATAAATTTGCAAGTGTGAAGAAATTTGGAATAAAATTCAATATTTTCACAATATAAATTTAGACATTTTTAGTCAACAGAAAGTTTTTAATTTATTGTATGTTCACTATTGTGTTTTTCATAACTTGAAATGTTTTACAGTTAAAACAAAAAAATTGAATAAAAAACTTATTATTTATAGCATTATTTCTGGTTTACTATTAGGCTTTTCATGGCCTACATATGGATTTGTTTATTTAATTTTTATAGCATTTGTTCCTATTCTTTTTGTTGAATTTTCAATCAGAAATGAGTCAATAATTAAAGTTTTTTCATATAGTTTTATTTGCTTTTTTCTTTGGAATATAATTTCTAGTTGGTGGCTTATAAACTCGACTATTTTTGGAATGACATTCGCCATTTGTTTATACTCCACGTTAATGTCTTTGTTGTTTACCTCCTTCAGTTTAATATCTAAAAAATTAAATAATAAACTTGGACTTATTTATTTTGTTTGTGCCTGGATAGTTTTTGAAAAATTTAATTTAAACTGGGAGTTTTCTTGGCCATTATTACTAATAGGTAATGCATTTTCAGAGTCGCACATGTTAGTTCAATGGTACGAGTATACTGGAACTTTTGGTGGAACTCTATGGGTGCTTTTAATTAATATTATTTTTTTTAAGGCATATCAAAACTATAGACAACTTAATTATAAATATTTAAAATTGTTTTCTATTGGGTTAATTTTAGTCGCTATCCCTATTATAATTTCTCTTTTTATATATAAAAATCATAAAAATGATAGTCGATCTATTGAAGTCGCTGTAATACAGCCCAACATAGATCCTTATAATGATAAATATGGAAGAACTAATCTTGAAATTTTAGATGAGTTTAAAGAAACGACTAAAGAATTAGATTTTAATAATAAACTAATCGTTACACCAGAAACATATTTTTCTGAAAGCCCTGGTTACTTACTAGACAACTTCTTCAATACCCCTTTCTATAAAGATTTAAACTCTTATTTAATAAAAAAAAATTCTCAAATACTAAGCGGTATCCAGTTCTATAAAACGTACAATTCAAATGAAACTAAAACTATCACCTCAAATTATATTCGAGAAAATTTATGGGTTGACATATACAACAGTAGTTTTATTAACTCAGAAAAAAAGCAAGTATATCATAAATCTAAATTAGTTGTAGGAGTCGAAAATCTACCCTACAAATCTGTTTTAAAACCAATACTAGGAAATATTCTTTTAGATTTTGGAGGAACAGTAATGTCGAGAGCATCTCAAAATGAAAGAACTGTATACGAAACCAAAAACGATTTCAAAGTTGCACCTATAATTTGCTATGAATCAATGTATGGTGAATTCATCAATGAATATATAAGAAATGGTGCAGAATTTTTAGCAATAATCACAAATGATGGTTGGTGGGGTGATTCGCAAGGACACAAACAATTATTAAGTCTATCTAGACTAAGAGCAATTGAATCTAGAAGAAGTATTGTTAGAAGTGCCAATACTGGCATATCAGCAATAATTGATAGTAGAGGCAATATTGTTAAATCAATTCCTTACAATAAAAAAGGTGTAATTTTTGGAGAAATTAAAGTTTCTGAGAAAATTACGTTTTACAATATTTATGGTGACTTTATCTACAGAATTTCACTTTTTCTCTTTCTAATAGTTTTCCTATTTTATTTTGCTAAAAAAAAATAAATATTAAATAATTTAATTAAATATTGTGAGAGTCATATAAAAAATTATTTTTGCAAATATTATTTAATAAAATTATGTACTGGACTCTTGAACTAGCTACCTATTTAACAGATGCACCTTGGCCTGCAAATAAGGACGAACTAATCGATTACTGTATTAGGACTGGTGCTCCGCTTGAAGTAATTGAAAACTTACAAGAAATTGAAGAGGAGGAAGAAGAAACCTATGAATCAATTCTCGAAATTTGGCCAGACTATCCCACTGAAGATGACTATCTTTGGAATGAAGATGAATATTAGTTCTAAAAACTTTCATAAAGTCTCATTTGAGGCTTTTTTTTTGTTTAAATTTGATCATATTATAATAAGTAAATGAGTTTTATAAATTCTATATTAAATGTTTTTGTTGGAAGTAAATCAAAAAAGGATTTAAAGGAAGTTGAGGGTATTGTAAAAGAAATTTTGAGTTATGAGAAAGAATTTTCGAATTTAAGTCATGATGAATTAAGAGAAAAAACTATTTATTTTAAAAGTTTAATCGAACAAACTAGAGCCTCTTTCAATCAAGAGATTAAAACTCTTAACAAAAAAATTGAATCCTCTACTAATATTGATGAGAAGGATAATTTCTATACTGAAATTGATGAAATTAATGAAAGAGTCATATAATAAAGTTGAAGAAACATTAAATGAAATACTTCCCCAAGCATTTGCTGTAGTAAAAGAAACTGCTAAAAGATTCAAAGAAAATTCCGAAATAAAGGTTAAATCCACCGAGTTTGACTTAAGACTTTCTGCAGAAAAAACATATGTTAAAACTGCTGGAGACAATGTATTATGGTCAAATAAATGGAATGCAGCAGGAAAAGAAGTTACATGGGATATGGTTCATTATGATGTACAATTAATTGGTGGAATTGTATTACACAGAGGTAAAATAGCTGAAATGCAAACAGGTGAGGGTAAGACATTAGTAGCGACCCTTCCAGTTTATTTAAATGCACTTACTGGAAATGGAGTGCACTTAGTTACAGTAAATGATTACTTGGCAAAAAGAGATAGTGCATGGATGGCTCCTATTTTTGAATTTCATGGATTGAGTATTGATTGTATTGATCATCACTCGCCAAATTCAGAAGAAAGAAGAAAAGCCTACAATGCAGACATAACATACGGAACTAATAACGAGTTTGGATTTGATTATTTGAGAGATAATATGGCACACTCCTCGAAAGATTTAGTACAAAGAAAACATGCATATTCAATCGTAGATGAAGTTGACTCAGTTTTAGTTGATGATGCTAGAACTCCTTTAATTATTTCGGGTCCTATTCCAAAAGGTGATATACACGAGTTTAATGAATTAAAGCCAAGAATTTATGATATAGTCAGAAAACAAAAAGAATTACTAACTCAAGTTCTATCTAAAGCAAAAAAATTAATCAGTGAAGGAAATAAAGAAGAAGGAGGATTTCATTTATTACAAGTTTACAGAGGACTTCCAAAAAGTACTGCGCTTATTAAATATTTAAGTCAAGAGGGGGTTAAACAGCTATTGCAGAAAACTGAAAACTTTTACATGCAGGATAATAATCGAGAAATGCCAAAAGTTGATGTTGACCTATACTTTGTAATTGATGAAAAAAATAATCAAATAGAACTAACCGATAAAGGGATTGATACAATTTCTAACAAAAACGAAGATTCTAACTTTTTTATTCTACCAAATTTATCAATTGAACTTTCAGAAATAGAGAATAAAAATTTAGAATTAAATATAGAAGTTGAAGAAAAGGAAAAGGTTTATAATGATTTTGCTACTAAGAGTGAAAGAATTCACACATTAAACCAATTACTCAAAGCTTACACATTATTTGAAAAGAATACTGAATATGTTGTAATTGACAATAAGGTAAAAATTGTTGATGAGCAAACAGGAAGAATTATGGACGGAAGAAGGTATTCAGATGGACTTCACCAAGCTATTGAAGCAAAAGAAAATGTTAAAATTGAGGATGCCACACAAACATTTGCATCGATTACATTACAAAATTATTTTAGAATGTATAATAAGCTTTCTGGGATGACTGGAACTGCTATTACAGAGGCTGGAGAATTTTGGGATATATATAAGTTAGATGTTGTTGAAATTCCTACAAACAAACCAATAGCTAGAAAAGATCAAAATGATTTAATTTATAAAACTAAAAGAGAAAAATATAATGCTGTTATTGATGACGTAACTGAGATATCGAACCAAGGCAGACCAGTTTTAATAGGAACTACTTCAGTTGAAATTTCAGAATTATTAGCTAGAATGCTTAATATTAGAAAAATTAAACACAATGTTTTAAATGCCAAACTCCATAAAAAAGAAGCTGATATAGTTTCGGAAGCAGGAAATGCTGGAATTGTGACTATTGCAACTAATATGGCTGGTAGAGGAACTGATATTAAAATTTCTGATGAAATTAAAAATAATGGTGGATTGGCGATAATTGGAACAGAAAGACATGATTCAAGAAGAGTTGATAGACAGCTAAGGGGTCGAGCTGGAAGACAAGGTGACCCAGGAAGTTCTCAATTTTATGTTTCACTTGAAGATAATCTAATGAGACTATTTGGATCTGATAGAGTGGCTAAAATGATGGACAGAATGGGATTAGAAGAGGGAGAAGTAATACAGCATTCAATGATGACAAAAACAATAGAAAGAGCGCAGAAGAAAGTAGAAGAAAACAATTTTGGAATTAGAAAAAGATTACTTGAATATGATGATGTAATGAATGTCCAAAGAGAAATAATATACAAAAGAAGAAAACACTGTTTACAAGGAGAAAGATTAAAAGTAGATATTGCTACAATGATTTATGATACTTGCGAAATAATAGTGAATAACAGTAAAATTTCTGATAATTTCAAGGATTATGAGTTTGATATTGCTAGGTTTTTTTCATTGCCATCTAGTTACAATGAAGAAGAATTCAAATCTTTAGAAGTTAATGACTTATTTACTCAAACATATTCTGGGGCGTTTGAACATTATAATTCAAAAATGATTTCAAGCGCTGAAAAAGTTTATCCTGTTATAAAAAGTGTTTATGAGAACCCTTCAAATACTTTTCAAAGAATTGTTGTACCATTTACTGATGGTAAAAAAACATTAAATGTTGTATCAAACCTAGAAAATGCATACAACTCTAAAGGAAAAACTCTTGTAAATGACTTTGAAAAAAATATTTCACTTGCAATAATTGATGAAGCCTGGAAAGTTCATTTAAGAAAAATGGATGAGTTAAAACAATCTGTACAACTAGCAGTACATGAGCAAAAAGACCCACTTGTAATTTATAAAGAGGAAGCTTATAAACTTTTTGGATCTATGATTGAAAAAGTAAATAAGGATATACTTCTATTTTTATTTAATGGAACATTACCCTCAAAGGACCCTGCTAACTATTAGAGAAGATAGAAGAATAAGAAGACAACAAAAATTTAATACATCGAAAGAAGAAGTTCTTAATAGTGACGAAATTGCATCAAGGAATAGAAAAGCTGGTGAAGGAGTATCCCAATCTAACAACTATGTTGAAACAGTAGTTAGAGAAGTCAAAAAGATTGGAAGAAATGAAAAAGTAACTATTAAAAATGTTTCAAATGGAGAAACTAAAACTATAAAATTTAAAGTTGCTGAAAGTCTGATTAAAAAAGGAGATTGGATAATTTTTAATGATTGAATAACTCATGAACATAGTTCTAATAGGGCCATATTATCCATTTAGAGGTGGTATTTCCGATACAAATCAAGAACTATGTCAAAGCTTAATAAAATCTGGTCATAATGTGGAAGTCATAAATTTTAAGTTATTATACCCAAAAATATTATTTCCCGGAAAAAGTCAATTTGATTACAACAATGGAGTTGATTTAAAATCAAAAAAAATTCTAAATTCTATTAATCCAATAAACTGGTTTTTTGTAGCAAAAAAAATAAATAGTTTAAACCCTGACTTAATTATTTCAACTTATTGGACTGGTTTTTTATCACCTTGTCTATATGCATTAAATAAATTAACAAAAAATATTAAGAAAATTGGAGTAATTCATAATTCAATTTCTCATGAAAATAAATTTTTTGAAAAAAAATTACTTAAAATTTACCTATCTAGTCTTACTAATATTTTTACGCTTTCTAAAAATGTTTTAAATCAAATAAAGAATATTTCATCAAGTTATAATGCAAGATCTTTATATCATCCACTTCCTGAAAAATTCGGAAACAAAATAAATAAAGATGAAGCTAAACGGAGATTAAAATTGAAGGTTAAAAATAGATATATTTTATTTTTTGGATTAATAAGAGAATACAAAGGTGTGGAATTATTAATACGTTCAATTCCAAAAATATTAGAAAAAAATAATGATGTAAAATTGATGATTGTTGGAGAAAATTATATTTCATTAAAAAAATATAAAATTCTAATCGATAAATTAGGGATCTCAAAAAATATTATTTTCAAAAATGAATATGTAAAAAATAATGATGTAAAATATTGGTTTAGTGCCTCAGAATTAGTTATTCTCCCATATAAAACTGCTTCACAAAGTGGAATTATTCCATTATCTATTAAATTTGAAACCCCAGTAGTTTGCTCAAATATAAATGGACTAAAGGAGGATGTCATTGATAATCAAACTGGTTTTTTATTTGAAAGATCTGTTGAAAATTTATCGAATAAAATTAATTATGCATTGAATACTAACAAGAAAAAAATTATAAGTAATATTATAAAACATAAAAAGAATTTATCTTGGGATAATTTTAATAAAGAACTTTTAAAAAATAGACATGAATAATTATTTTGTAATATCAATTTTACTTTTGATTTTAAATATTAATGAAACTAAACAAGAATATAAAGTCGCATATTTTGCTTCTGGATGCTTCTGGTGTGTTGAAAGTATATACGAAAATTTAAAGGGTGTTAGTGAAGTTAATTCAGGATATTCTGGGGGAAAAACAATAAATCCAACTTACAGAGAGGTAATGTCTGGATTAACAGGACATGCTGAAGCTATTGAAGTAATATATGATCCTAATGTGATTTCATATGAAACTTTAGTAAATGTTTTTTTTGGCTCTCATGATCCAACTACACTTAACAGACAAGGACCTGACAGCGGAACTCAGTATAGATCAATCGCATTTTATAAAAACTTTAATGAAAAGGAAATAATTGAAAATGCCATCAAAAAGTTAATTGAGACTAAAACATACTATAAAATCACCACAGAAGTTAAAAAATTTAATAAATTTTATGTTGCAGAGGATTATCATCAAGATTATAAAAAAAAGAATCCTTATAATCCATATATAATGAATGTATCAGCTCCTAGAATTAATAAGTTTAAAATGAAATATCCTGAATTGATCAAGTAGATTAATCTAATTTTTTATCAATAATTCTTGACATATAATCTTGAATGAAAGCTTTAACATAATTCTCCTCAAAAGAATAATCAATTTGTTCATCATTAATAAGATTATAATTTAAATGATAATCATTCAAGTCATAAACTCCAATTACATCATCACCATCAAATACCAGAGTATATTTTTCGGATGAAAAGTGGTATACAGTTCCAGAAAAATGTATTGAAAAAGGATAACCTTTTGTTGAAAAGACACTTCTTCCCCATGAATTAATTGATTTCTCATATCCAACCAGATCAACTAGAGATGGAAAAATATCCATCTGATGCATTAACACATCATTTTCACCACTGAAGGAATTGTTGGGATGATAAAACATTACAGGAATTGCAAATCTGTTTATTGGAGCAGAATAAAAAGGATACCAAAACTGATTTGTGTGATCTGCTGTAATAACAAAGAGAGTATTTTTAAACCATGGTTCTTTTTTAGCAGATTCAAAAAATAATTTTAATGCATTATCAGAATATCCAATCACCTGATGCATTTGAACATCACCCATTGGAAAAACCCCCTTATACTCTTTAGGTACATAAAATGGTTCATGAGAAGATAAACTAAAAAAAGTTGAAAAAAAGGGTTCTTTTAGTTTTGTTGTTTCTTTATTAACAAACTGAAGAAAAGGTTCGTCCCAAATCCCCCAATAACCATCATAGAGAGAATTATCATTAAATTCATTTTTACCAATATAATTATCAAAACCTAAAATATTTGAAAGACCTAAAAAACCCATTGAGCCATTTGGTGCACCATGAAAAAATGAAGTTGAATAACCTTTTTCTTTAAATACTGAAACTAGAGATTGAATTTTTTGATTCGAATAGGGTGATGAAGTAAAAGGCACCTTAAAAGAAGGTATACTAGCTAATATTGAAGGTAAAGCTTCTATTGATTGTCTTCCATTTGCAAAAGCATTAGTAAAAATTAAACTATTTTTTGAAAGAGAATCTAAAAAAGGAGTATAACTAATATAATTTTTAATTTTTCTGTTCTTATTAAAAGCTCCTATATATTCCCTACCAAAACTTTCCATAACTAATATCATTATATTAGGTTTAGAATAAATACTGTCATTAAGTTTTTTTATAGGGATTTACATACTGTTTTAATATGTGAAGAATTAACAAAATTCTTCTTTTTAAAATAGTTCTTATTAAAAGTTCTAATAAAACAAAATGGAGAATTTAAAACAAAATCAGCATGAACGCTCTTATCAACATAACGATGTGCATCAACCATATTTATTGGTCTAGTTGCATTACCTATGCCTCCACGCATTCCAATTATGCACACAAAAATTATCAATAGTGAAGAAATTAGTGAGAAAGAAATAAACTTAAAGTTATAAGTGGGCTTATATTTTTTAATTTCAATTTTTTTATAAAGCTTAATCCATAAAAAAACCATTACAAAAAAGAAAATAAAGACATGCCAATAATTATAAATAAATGAACCTGCAAGTGACATTTTATTGGTTTCATTTTCAAGAATATCAAAAACTCGAGTGGTTAATCTACTTTGTGAAAATCTATAATAAATGAAATCAAAAAAATTAGTTGAGTAAGTAATTAAATTAGTGGAAAAGTACAGAATCATCATTCTTTTTTGAAATTTATCCGTTGAATAATTTTTAAAAGGAATTAAAGAAATTAGTATAAATAAAACATTACTATATAAAATTGCAGAGGTATCAAATGTTAAACCAACAAAACACAAATAAATGAACTCTTGAAAACTATCAATTAAAATCATGTTACTGTTGTAGAAATAAAACAAAACTCTTGCAAAAAAATAAAATATGTATGCTATTGATAATCTTAAAAAAAGTGTTTTATATGAATGTAGTCTGTTATACATTATAGTTTAATTTTAAAAGAAGCAAGTGAAAAAAGATAACCTAAAAACATTCCAAAAAATAAACCAAATATAACGTCAGCTGGAAAATGAACTCCAATATAAATTCTACTGTATGATACTACAATTGCCCATAAAAAAAGGTATTTAAAATTTGATGAAAAACTTTTAAATGAAAAATAAAAAAAAGAAGCTAGAGCAAAAGAGTTTGCAGCGTGGGCTGAAAAAAATCCATATAATCCACCACAACTTGCTTTAACAATTCTAATATGGCTATTTATTGTTTCATCGTGGCAAGGTCTTAGTCTTTCAAAATAATCTTTAAATAAATTGCTAGTTTGGTCTGTGAATACAATTAGTATAATTATAAAAACTAAATATTTAATAAATTCAGTCTTAGAAAGTTTTTTATATATGTAATAAATTAAAAATAAATAAAGTGGAATTGAGGATCTTTTATCTGTAATAAACATCCAAAGAGAATCGAAAAATTCTAAACCCAGTGAGTTTAAAAAAATGAAAAGAGACTTGTCTAAATCAACTAATATTTCCACTCTATTAAAATTATTTTATAATTCCATATTGATCAAATAAATAAACTAATGAAGCCATTGAAAAAGTTCCTAATTCTAGTTCACGTTTATTAATTGCATCAAAAGTATCTATTGAAGCATGGTGATAGTCAAAATAACGCTGGGAGTCGGGTCTTAAGCCAGCTAAAACATTGTTTTTTGATTCCAAAGGAGAAATATCTGCACCACTGCCTCCTAGTTCAAAGGATTGAATCAAATAAGGTTCAAAAAGTTTTTTCCAATTTTTGATTTTATTAAAGTTTTCAGTACTTGTTGTAAACGAAAAACCTCTTGGTGTAAACCCACCTGCATCAGATTCGAGTGCAAAAATATGATTTAAGTTATTTTTACTTGAGATTTCAGCATACTTTAAAGCTCCCCTCAAACCATTTTCCTCATTCATAAAAAGTACAATTCTAATTGTTCTTTTGGGTTTGTATTTTATTTTTTTAAAAATGTTTATTATATCCATGGACTGGACAATTCCAGCACCGTCATCATGTGATCCATCTCCAATATCCCAAGAATCAAGATGTCCACCAACTAAAATTATTTCATCAGGAAATTCTGATCCTTTGATTTCTGCTATAACATTGTGTGATTTAACATCTTCATAAGATTTACATTGTTGACGAAGTAGAAACTTAAGATTTGGATTAATTTTTAAAAGTTTACTTAGTTTTTCAGCTGCATTAGTGCTTATTGCTGCAGCAGGTATTCTTTTACTTGGTGGTAAATTACCATAACTCATTGTTCCAGTATGAGGATAATCATCAAGACGAAGATTCATTGATCTAACAACTACCCCGATAGCTCCATATTTTACAGCTTCTGCTGCCCCACTTACTCTTTGATCAACAGCAAGCCCATAGGCTTTAAAAGTACTCACTAAGTTGGGTTGCATTGGTCTATTATAAAAAACTATTTTTCCATCAATATTTTCTTTACCTAATTTTTTAAGTTCATCAAAACTCTTTACCTCAACAACGTTTGATTTTATTCCAACAGACGGTGTTGCTACAGAACCTCCAAGAGCACAAACATCAACATTAAAAGTAATTCCAGGTTGAGTTTCAATCAAAGCAAACTCCTTTGGACCACGGACCCACTTTGGAACCATAACATCCTGTAACCAAACTCTATCAAATCCTATTTTTAATAATTCGCTTCTTCCCCACTCAACAGCTCTTTCAGCCCCCAAGGATCCTGATAGTCTAGGACCAATCTCATTTGATAAATAATCTAACATTTGATAACTAGAACTAGATGTCATGGTAGTATCAAAAATTTTTTTTATGATCTTTTTATCTTGCTCATTTTGAGGAAAAATAAAATAACTAAGTAATAGGAAGGATATTTTTAATATAAGTTTCATTTACTATTTATTAGAGTATTTGATTACATCCTTTTTAGTAATTTTATTATTATCGGAAAGAATAATTAATCTTTCCACAACATTTCTTAACTCTCTCACATTTCCTGACCAATCGTACTCTTTCAATTGATTGATAGCATCTTTATCCATTGTTTTTAATTCATTGTCAGAATCTTTGGCAATATCCTTCAAAAAATGCTCTACAAGTAGAGGAATATCTGATAATCTTTTATTTAATGATGGGACATCAATTTCAATAACAGCCAAACGATGAAATAGATCTTCTCTGAAGTTATTGTTTTCTATTTCTTTTCTTAAATTTTTATTAGTAGCAGCAATTACTCTTACATCAACAACAAGATCTCTTTCACTTCCTACTCTTTGAATTTTATGTTCTTGTAGTGCTCTCAAAACTTTTGATTGAGCAGGCATACTCATATCTCCAATTTCATCTAAGAAAATAGTCCCTCCGTTAGCCGCCTCAAATTTACCAGCTTTATCTTTAACTGCTGAAGTAAAAGCCCCTTTAACATGACCAAATAACTCACTTTCAATTAATTCGGATGGAATAGCAGCACAATTAACTTCAATAAAAGGAGCAGAATTTCTTAAACTATTTAAATGAATTTGGTGAGCTACTAATTCCTTTCCTGATCCATTTGGACCCTGAATTAAAACCTTTGCATTAGTTAATGAAACCTTATCTATCATATTTTTAATATCTGAGATAGGGCTTGATTTACCTATAATATTGAACTCTTTTGAAGTATTATTTTTTATCTTCCCTTTCTTAACAAAATTGTTATTTAAAAGAGCTGATCTAACAGAGTTTAATAATCTGTTTAAATCTGGTGGTTTAGAAATATAATCAAATGCACCAAGTCTCATAGACTCAACTGCTGTTTCAAGATCTCCATGACCTGAAATCATAATTGTTGGTGTATTTGGACATTCTTTTAAAACATGTTTTAAAACCTCAATACCGTCCTTTTTTGGCATTTTGATATCACAAAGAATCAAATCAAATTTGCTGGAATTTATTTTTGAAATACCATCAACGCCGTCAATAGCTTCAACTATATTATAAGTTTTATTTTCCTGTATTAAAACTTTATTTAATACTCTTCTGATAGATTCCTCGTCTTCAATAATTAATATTTTTGACATATATTATTTTTGTAAGTGTACCACTCTTTGAGGGTATGGAATATTAATATTATTTTCTTTGAATTTTTTATAAACTAAAAATCTTATATCACTTTCAATTAAATTAACTCTAAAACCATTGTTGTAAGTGAAATATTAACTGAAAGTCTAAAGAATTATCTCCAAAATTTTTGAATATTACATTTGGAGTTGGATTTTTCATTAAATGAGGGTGTGAGTCAGCTATTTCCAATAAAATTTCTTTTACTTTTTCTACATCTGAACTATAATCAACACCCACAGAAACGGATCCTCTCAAAACTGTTCCATTTTCAGTCCAATTAAATAGAGTAGATGTTAAATATTTATGATTAGGAATAATTAACACCTTATTATCAAAAGTTACTGCTCTAGTAGTTCTGATTTTAATATTTTCTACTCTACCAATTTTACCATCAATCTCAATAATATCTCCAACATGAACTGTTTGATCTGCTAAAATTAAGATACCTGAAATAATATCTTGAAAAAAAGTTTGAAGAGCTAAACCAACTCCGACTAATAATGCTGCTGAAGCGGCAAATATTCCTGTCAAATTTATACCGAAAGTTGGGAACGTAATAAAGGCTACAATTACAAAAACAAAATAATTAAAGAAAGAAAAAACAGATTTAAACTTAAGTTTTCGTTCCTCATCTAATTTTTTTGTTGCATTTTTTTTTATAAATTTTAATAAAAAATGAGTAAGAAGAAAAATAAAGGTAACTAGAAGTAAAGAAAAAATTGAGAATTTAATTTCAGAGGTGATAAAAAATTCTTTATTAATAAATTCTAAAAATTTGTTCATTGTATAACTGAAAAGTTAAATATAATGAAATGATAACTTTAGAACTAAAAAAAAGACTAATTCTTAGTTTATAATTACGAAAACATATCTTTTACTTTTTCAAAAAAAGATTTTTCACTTTTATCTGGTGAAGGTATAAAATTGTCGTTTTCTTTCATTTGTTCGAAGAAAATACGTTGATCCTTATTTAGTGTTTTGGGTGTCCACACATTAATATGAACTAATAAATCGCCACTTCCATAAGCATTTATACTACTAAGACCTTTTCCTCTCAATCTTAGTATTTTTCCAGATTGAATTCCAGCTTCAAGTTTAATTCTAACATTTCCAGTGACAGTCTCAATTTCTTTTGAAACTCCTAATACAGCCTCAGAAATACTAATATAGAGATCGAAATGAAGATTATTTCCTTCTCTTTTTAATGTTGGATGCTCCATTTCACTTATTAGAACAATTAAATCTCCAGGGATTCCATTTCCAGCAGAATCATTTCCTTTACCAGAAACTTTTAATTGCATACCATCCTCAACACCCGAAGGAATTTTTACTAAAACAGTTTCTTCTTTTAATATAAGTCCATTTGCATCAGAATTTGAAGGTCTATTTGAAACCATTTGACCAGAGCCACCACAATTAGGGCATGTTGAAGAAGATTGCATTCTTCCCAAAATTGTATTTGTAATTCTGGTTACTTGTCCAGATCCATTACAGGAAGTACAATTTTTGTAGGTAACCCCTTCTGCTTTAATTTTTCTTTTTACCTTGATTTTCTTTTCAACTCCGTTTACTATTTCGCTTAATTCAAGTTTTACTCTTATTCTTAAATTACTACCCTTTGACTCTTCTTGTTCCTCCACCACTAAATCCACCAAATCCGCCCCCAAAAGCACTACCAAATATATCTCCGAATTGGCTAAATATATCATCCATATTCATTCCACCTCCACCAAATCCACCACTTCCATCAAATGCAGAATGACCAAATTGATCATATTTAGATCTCTTATCCTTATTTCCTAAAACTTCATAAGCTTCAGCTGCCTTTTTAAAATTTTCCTCAGCTTTAGGGTCACCCGGGTTTTTATCAGGGTGATATTTAATAGCTTTTTTTCTGTAAGCTTTTTTAATTTCACTCTCAGATGCAGACTTACCAACTCCTAAAATATCATAAAAATCTTCTTTCATAAGGTTAATTATTAGTTTCCTACAACGACTTTAGGATATCTTATTATTTTATCTCCAAGTTTATAGCCAAATTCGATAACTTCTATGATTTTACCTTTCATTTTTTCATTGTCAGCTGGTATTTGAGTAATTGCTTCGTGAATTTCTGCATCAAAATCATCTCCTTTCTTAACATCAATCAATATTAAACCCTTAGATTGTAAAGTATCTGAAAACTTATTTTTGATCAGTGAAAAACCTTCAACTAAACTTTTTTCTTTTGATTTTTCAAACTCAGTAGAGGCTCTATTTAAGTCATCAATTATTGGAAGTAAAGCTGTCATAAGCTCCTGTGAAGCAGTCTTATATAATTCAAGACGTTCTTTAGATGTTCTTTTTTTATAATTCTCAAATTCAGCAAATAATCTAAGAAATTTGTCATTTTCTTCTTTGACAGAAAGCTCCAAAGCTTCTATTTGAGATTTTAATGTAGGTTTTTTTGTTGATTTTGATTTAGTATTACCCATTATTAAATTTTAAATTATGGGTTACAAAAGTACTGCCAATTTTAAATATTTTGTCAAAATGTCACAGAATTATTTTAATAAATCTCTTAAAGCTGGAGATAATTTATTGAATTTAAATTCAAAACCCTCCGATTTCAATTTATTTGATGAAACATCTTGACTAAATAGCAGAAGTTCAGACATTGATCCGGTGAACAATTTTATTATTTTTTTTGGAATTGGTGGAAAAAATATTTTTTTATTCAAAATTTTACTTATTTCAATTGTAAATAATTTACTAGAAACTGGATTTGGAGCTACCAAATTGTATATACCAGATTTTTTATTTTTAACCAAAAATAAAATAGAATTTACAAGATCATCTTCATGAATCCATGAATAAATATTATTTCCTTTTCCAAACCAAGTCCCTAAATAATATTTAATTGAATTTACCACAGGTTTTAAAAGACCTCCGTTCATTGATAAGACCAAGCCAATTCTTAATAGAGTAACATTAATATTTTGTCTTATTAAATCATCACATGAAGACTCCCACTTTTTTACAGTATTTCCTAAAAAAGAATTTGAAATATTAAATGATTTTTCATCATGTTTCAAACCAATTTTTGATTTGTAGATCCCAATAGCAGAGGCACAATAAAAATGATCAATTTTGATTTTATTTTTTTTTATTAATTCTGTTAATAGTTCTACTGATTTAACCCTACTATATAAAATTGATTTTTTTGAAGATTTAGTCCATAGTTGAGCTATTGGTGAACCTGCAAGATTAATAATGGTTTTTACACCAATAATACACTTTGGATCTATAATATTATTTTCGGGATTCCAATAAAACTTTTTAATATTTAAATAATTAGAATTTAAATTTTTACTAGTAGTTAGAATATTAATATCATATCCTTTAGATAACATATTTTCAACAAGTTTTTTTCCAATTAAACCACTTGCCCCAGTAAGTAAAAATTTCATAAATTATTTTTAAAACAATAATTCTTCAAAGTTAATTTGTAATTTTACAATTGCAATTGAATTTTTATGAAAATTGAAAAAATTAAAGAATCAAGAATAAATACTGTAGATTTTAAAAATCTAGATTTTGGAGGTGTATTTACGGATCATATGTATTCTTGTGATTTTATTGATGGCGAGTGGATAAATTCAGAAATAACACCCTACAAACCAATAACTGTAAGTCCTGCCAGTAGAGTTTTTCATTATGGTCAAGCATGTTTTGAAGGAATGAAAGCTTTCAAGGACAATGATGATAAAACTTGGTTATTTAGACCTGTTGATAATTATGAAAGAATTACTAAATCATCAAAAAGGCTTGCTATGCCAGAATTTCCTAAAGATTTATTTTTTAATGCTTTGCACAATCTTTTAAAAATTGATGCTGATTGGATAAAACCTGGATTTGGAAATTCTTTATATATAAGACCTTTCATATTTGCTAGCGAAGGAACTATTAACGCCACAGAAGCTAAGGAATATAAATTTATGATCATATGCGCACCAGCTAGCTCTTACTACAGTGGAGAAGTAAGAGTGAAAATTGAAAAATCTTTCAGTAGGGCTGCAAAAGGTGGAGTTGGATATGCTAAAGCTGCTGGGAATTATGCCGCTCAATTTTATCCCACTATCTTGGCAAAAAATGAAGGCTATCAACAAATAATTTGGACTGATTCATCTACACATGAATATATCGAGGAAGCAGGAACAATGAATCTTTTTTTTAGAATTGGTGATAAACTAATTACAGCTCCTACAAGTGATAGTATTTTAGACGGTATAACTAGAAAAAGTTTAATTCAAATTGCTAGAGATGAAAATATAGATGTAGAAATTAGACCATTATTGGTTAGTGAATTAATAGATGCTGCTAATAATGGATCTCTTATTGAAATATTTGGAAGTGGAACTGCTGTTGTTGTTTTACCAATACTTGGTTTTGGATATGAAAACAACAAATACGAATTACCAATAAAAGAAAATTCTTGGGCTAACTTGTTAAAAAATAAACTTAACAATATTCAATATAATTTGTCTAATGACCCATATGGATGGACAATTGAAGTTTAATTTAATATCTCTGAAATTTTTGGCTTAAAGTAATTAGGACCTTTCATTACTTTACCGTCTTCTCTGTATATTGGCTTTCCATCTTCTCCGAGTTTACTTAGATTACTTCTTTGAATTTCGTCAAAAACTTGCTCAATTTTGTCCTGCATACCATGTTCAATTATTGTTCCACAAAGTATATATAACATATCTCCTAAAGCATCAGCAACCTCAACTAAATCATTATTTTTAGCAGCATCTAAATACTCTTCATTTTCTTCAGACATTAATTTAAATCTCAAATTAATCTTCTCATTTCCTATATCAGCAATTGGAGATTCTTTATAATTAAGATTATAAGTTTCATGAAAAATTTTTACAGCATCGATTTGGTGTTTCATATAGTTTTAAATATTATTTTTGATCTAAAATAGTTAAATATGTTTACTAGTGGACAATTAGTTTTTGCAATCCTATTCTTTATATCTTTTTTAGTTTTAATAACATTAAGCTATAAAAAAGACTTAAAAGGACTTAAAGGAAGATATTCAGGTATTAGATGGGTGATCATAGGTTTTGTTTGTTTTGTAAGTCTATTGGTAATTTTAAAAAAACTCAGTGTTTCGTGAAACAAGTACTTTTAGTTTTTATTGGAGGTGGATTAGGTAGTGCTTTTAGATACCTTATATCAAATATCTCATTTTTACACATATCAAAACTACCATTCCAAACGTTTATATCCAATATAGTAGGTTGCTTAATTTTTGGATTAATTATGGGTTGGGCAATTAAAAACAATCAAATGAATTCTCCTCAAACATTATTACTAGCAACTGGATTTTGCGGTGGTTTAACTACGTTTTCCACATTTGCATTCGAGAACATTGAACTAATAAAATCTGGTGATTTCTACAACTTTCTAATTTATACTTTAATTTCAATTGTTATAAGTTTTGTGGCTATAATAGTCAGGAATGCAACTCATAAAACAATTTACTTAGATCTAATATTGATCAAATTAATAATTTCCTCCCCCTGAAATTATCATTAACTAATTTTTTCGTAACCATAATTATATTATTCATAAAAATTAAAGGATAATTGTAAAAAACATTATCAAATATTAGCTGTTTATTTAGTTTTGATGAAAATTATTTAACAAATTATTAAAAAAACCTTAAAATTATTATTATGAAATTAAAAAAACAATCATTAAAATTAACTTCACTTCTTGTTGCTGTTTTTAGCATTTTCAACTCTAAACGAAGCCAAAGCTCAAGATTTGGGAGCAGATTTGGTTAGCTCTTATGTTTGGAGAGGAACACAATTTGGTTCAGGAGCTCACATTCAACCATATGTTTCTCTAAGCACTGGTGATTTAGAATTAGGAGCATGGGGAAGCTTTCCAACAACAGCAAATGGAGGTGGAAATGAATTAGATCTTTACGCTAGTTATTCTTTTGGAAAATTTGGTTTAACTCTTACTAATTATTCATTTCCTGGTGAAGGAGGTGCTTATGCTGATGGAGAAGGATTATTTGAAGGAGACTATTTTGAGGTTTCTGGTTCAGCAGAACTTGGACCAATCAATCTGATGGTTGGATACTTTACAGAAGTTGAAGCTCTTTACATTGAAGCTGCATTTTCTGCAGGACCAGTTGATATTGCACTTGGATATGGTGACGATTCTGGAGACGCTTGGTATGTTAATGGAGGAAGTGGATTATGTAACATTTCTTTAGGAGGTTCAAAAGATATAAAAATAACTGAAAGTTATTCTCTACCTGTTTTTGGATCTTTTGTCTATAATCCAGATTCAGAAGCTGCATTTTTAGTTTTTGGAGCTAGTTTTTAAAATTTTAAAAAAAAATAGATATGAAAAAAATTGAAACAATTATCCGTAAATCAAGATTTGCGGATGTTAAAAAAGCTCTTCATGATGTTGAAGTAAACTTTTTTTCCTACTGGGATGTTACCGGAGTTGGAAATGAAAAAGTAGGTCATGTTTATCGTGGTGTTACTTACAGTACTGCTGATATTCAAAGAAGATTTCTTTCGATTGTAGTTTCGGAACCATTTGTTGAAAAAACAATAAATGCTATTCTTGAATCTGCATATACTGGAGAAGTTGGAGATGGAAAAATATTTGTTCTTCCAGTTGAAGAAGCTTACAGAATTAGAACTAAAGAAACAGGTAAAACCTCATTAAATTAAAATTATGGAATTATTAACAGTAAACAATGTATGGATGATGGTCTGTACAGCCCTTGTATTTTTTATGCACTTAGGGTTTTCATTTTTAGAAATTGGTCTTACAAGACAGAAAAACACAATTAACATATTATTTAAAAACTTTTTCGTTATTACTGCTGGACTAATTATTTATTGCCTTATTGGTTTTAATCTTATGTATCCAGGAGAATGGATCATTGAGGGTGTAATTGGAACAATTGTTCCTGGATTAGATTCAGTTGCTGCTAGCGACTTATCTTACAATGAAGGATATACTTACTGGACTGATTTTTTATTCCAGGGTATGTTTGCAGCTACTGCAGCAACTATAATTTCTGGAGCAGTTGCTGAGAGAATAAAAATTAATTCTTTTATTTTAATTGCTATTCTTTATGTCACTATTGTTTATCCAATAGTTGGTTCATGGCAATGGGGAGGTGGTTTTTTTAGCACCTTTATTTCTGATGAACTTGGATTTTATGATTTTGCTGGATCAACTTTAGTTCATTCAGTTGGTGGTTGGGGTGCACTAGTTGTAATCTATTTTCTTGGAGCAAGAAAAGGAAAGTTTGATGAAAACGGTAAACCCAAGGCAATAACAGGATCTAATATCCCTTTATCTGCGGCCGGAGTATTAATATTATGGTTAGGGTGGTTTGGATTTAATGGAGGTTCAGTACTTTCAGCAGATCCAGCATTAACTTCACTTACACTTGTAACTACATGCTTAGCAGCAGCTGCCGGAGGAATTGGAGCAGCAGTATTTTCTAGGTTTTTATATAAAAATTTAGACTTAACTATGTTTATGAATGGAGTATTAGGAGGACTTGTTGGAATAACAGCTGGTGCAGATCAAATGTTACCAACTTCTGCAATATTTATTGGATTAATAGCTGGAATAATTGTAGTTCTTTCAGTTGCTTTACTTGACAAATGTAAGTTAGATGATCCTGTTGGAGCAATTCCTGTGCACCTATTTTGTGGAATCTGGGGGACTTTAGCAGTAGGATTATTTGGAGAAATGGCAGGATTTGATCAGTTCATGGTTCAACTTGCATGTGTTGGAATAACTGGGGTGTTTTGTGTTATTCTTGGGACTTTAATTACATTATTTGTTAAGTCTATTGCTGGCTTAAGAGTTGATGAAAAGGAAGAAGATCAAGGACTTGATATTGCTGAACACGGAACTAGAGCTTATGGAGATTTCAGGGTAAATTAAATTTTATACCTATTTTCATAGAAAATTATTACTATGAAAATAACTTCAATCATAAAACTGCAATGTTTATTTATTATAACATTGCAGTTTTGTTTTATATATGGTCAAGAAAACTTAAGCCAAGGACCATACGAGCAATTAATTTTAAGAAACGTTACCCTAATCAATGGAAATGGTGCTCCTCCTATTGGGCCAGTAGATATTGAAATTAAGCAAAATATTATTACAAAAATTAAGACTGTTGGATATCCTGGAGTTTCAAAAAGAAATAATTTAAAACTCAACAAAAATGGATATGAACTAAACTTGGACGGAATGTATGTACTGCCTGGGTTTATTGATATGCATGGACACATTGGAGGAGTATTTCAAGGAGCTTATCCACAATACGTATTTAATCTTTGGCTTGCTCATGGAATCACAACAGTAAGAGAACCTAGTGGAAGAGGAATTGATTTTAGTTTAGATTTAAAAAGAAAAAGTGAGAAAAACTCAATTGCAGCACCTAGAATTTTTGCCTATGCTGGGTTTGGAAGCGGATCAGAAATAAATACACCAGAAGATGCTGTAAAATGGGTTAGAGAAAATGCAAAAAAAGGTGCAGATGGAATAAAGTTTTTTGGATCTTCTCCTGAAATTTTAAAAGCAGCCATAACAGAAAATAAAAAACTTGGGTTAAGATCCGCTTTTCATCATGCTCAAATGAGTGTTGCAAGATGGAATGTTTTACATTCAGCAAGAGCTGGTTTAACTACAATGGAACATTGGTATGGTTTACCAGAAGCTTTATTTACTGACAGAACTATTCAAAACTATCCTCCAAATTATAATTATCAGAACGAACAACATAGATTTGAAGAAGCAGGTAAATTATGGGAGCAGGCTGCAAAACCGTATAGTAATCACTGGAATAATGTAATGAATGAATTAATCGAACTTGACTTTACAATTGATCCAACATTCAATATCTATGAAGCAAGCAGAGACTTACACAGAGCTAGAAGAGCAGAATGGCACGATGACTACACAATGCCATCTTTATGGAAATTTTATAAACCAAGTAAAATTTCTCATGGATCCTATTGGCATTATTGGGGAACTGAGCAGGAGGTTCAATGGAGAAATAACTATAAATTATGGATGACTTTTGTTAATGAATATAAAAATAGAGGTGGTAGAGTAACTACTGGATCTGATTCTGGATTTATTTATCAACTTTATGGTTTTGCATTTGTTAGAGAATTAGAACTTTTAAGAGAAGCTGGTTTTCATCCATTAGAAATTATAAGGTCTGCCACTCTTAATGGAGCAGAAGCACTTGGTGTTGAAAACAAAATAGGTTCAATTGAAGTAGGTAAATTTGCAGATATTATTATTATTGAAGAAAACCCATTAGAAAATTTAAAAGTTCTGTATGGAACTGGGGCCATTAAATTAAATCAAAATAATGAAGTTGTTAGAGTTGGTGGGGTCAAATACACTATTAAAGATGGAATAATATATGATTCTAAACTGCTTCTAAAAAAGTAAAAGAAATGGTAGATATTAGCAAGAAAAAATTAGATTTTGAAATAAAACAACCTGGAATTAAGTAGTTTTTTTAATCAGTGTATTCAAAAAAGAAATACTAGAATTATTGAATATTTTAGGTTTATCTACATTAACTACATGTCCACAGTCAGGAACTACAATCAATTTTGAGTTTTTATGCTCTTTCGTTACATGTTTAATTGACTCCAAAAACATATAATCTTCTGAGCCCATAAGGTATAATGTAGGTATTTTTAATTCAACTTGTCTGAACAACTTAAGCAAAGGATTTAGCTCTGATGTTAGCTTGTACCATCTCATGAACTCTTTTTGGTACAATTTTTTTGCTTCGTTAATAAATAAAAGCCTTGATTTTTTATGATTTTCATAAGGCATAATTATGAATGCAAAAAGTTTATAAATCCATATGTAAGGAACTACAGACTTAAATGCCGAACCTAGTTTAATTAAAAATCGTGACCTAAAATTTAATTTCATTATTGCTCCAGCCATAATCATACTTTTAACCATTTTTGGATAAAATTCTGCTAACTGACGAATTAATATAGTACCAAGAGAAATCCCTACGAAATGTGAGCTCTTTATCTCTTCTTTTTTTAAAACTTCTACAATATCATTGGAAATTGACTTAAAAGTATATTTTTTTTCAAAAACATTTTTAAAATGATATTTGGATTTTCCATGACCCCTGAGATCTAAAAGAATCACATTAAAATGTTTTTTAAACTCTTTAATTTGTCTAAACCAAATGGAGGAACTTCCTCCAGCACCATGTACAAAGGTGACCCACTCTTTAGAGTTTTTATTTTTATATAATGAATAATTAATCATTTAAAAGTTTTTTCATTTGGTTTTGAAGTTCTTTTGCTTCATTGTAAGCAAAATCTAGAAAGTCCGTACCATTTCCAGCGTATATAATTGATCTAGAGGAATTTACTAAAATTCCTATTTCATTATTTACTCCATTTTTATATGTTTCTTCTAAGTTTCCACCCTGCGCTCCTACACCAGGGATTAATAAAAAACTATTTGGAATAATAGATCTTATGTCTTTTAAAAATGAAGCCTTTGTAGCACCAACTACGTACATAAGATTTTTAGAGTTTTTCCATTTTTGAGATTTAGTCAAAACTTTTTTATACAAATCTTTTTCGGAATCTTCAGAAACTTGAAAATCTTTTGATCCCTTATTTGAAGTTAGTCCCAACAAAATAGTATACTTCTCATCATATTTTAAAAAAGGTTCAATTGAATCATTCCCCATATAGGGAGACACAGTTATAGAATCAAATTTCATATGTTTGAAAAAAGCTTGAGCATACTTATCAGATGTATTACCAATATCTCCTCTTTTGGCATCAGCTATTGTAAATAAATTTGGATATGTATTATTAATATAAGAAATGGTTTTTTCCAATGTCTCCCATCCCTTGGATCCATTTGCCTCATAAAAAGCAGTGTTAATCTTAACAGCAACTATTAAACTATTTAATTCATCAATAAGTAATTTATTAAACAAAAAAATAGGGTCTGATGCTTTTAATAAATGTGGAGGAATTTTATTTATGTCGCTATCTAAACCTAAACAAAGGAATGAGTTCTTTAAAATAATTTGATCTTTTAAAAATTCAGTTTTCATAATTTAAAAAACTTCTTCAGAGTTTTTAAGTAGTTCATTATTTTGAACAATTTTAAGTTCATCTATGATTTTTTGTATGTCTCCATTAACAATATTTTGAAGATCATATAACGTCAACCCAATTCTGTGATCGGTAACTCTACCTTGAGGGTAGTTATAGGTTCTGATTTTTGCTGATCTATCACCTGAGGATACCATTGAATTTCTTTTTAATGAGTCTTCCTCTAATTTCTTACTTAATTCAAGTTCATATAATCTAGATCTCAAAACTTTTAATGCTTTATCTTTGTTCTTGTGTTGAGATTTTTGATCTTGACATTGTGCAACTATGCCAGTTGGAGTATGAGTAAGCCTAACCGCTGAATAAGTTGTATTTACGGATTGTCCACCTGGACCAGATGAACAAAAGTAATCTATACGAACATCATTCATGTTAATTTCTACGTCAAATTCCTCAGCTTCTGGCAGGACCATAACTGTAGCTGCAGATGTGTGAACTCTGCCTTGGGTTTCTGTTTGAGGAACTCTTTGAACTCTATGAACTCCTGATTCAAATTTTAAAAAACCATAAATATCATCATTTCCGGAGACCTCAAATATAATCTCCTTATAACCTCCTGCAGTTCCAGGACTAGCATCAACTAAACTAACTTTCCAATTTCTTCCTTCACAATATTTAGTGTACATTCTAAACAAGTCTCCAGCAAAAATACTGGCTTCATCTCCTCCTGTTCCAGCCCTTAGTTCAACTACAACATTTTTTGAATCCTCTGGATCTTTGGGAATTAGTAAAAACTTAATTTCTTCTTCAATTAATCTTATTTTTTCTTTAGAATCTTTTAACTCTTCATTTGCCATTTCAAGCATTTCTTTGTCATCTTCTATTTTGATAATTTCCTCAGCTTCATTTTTATTCGATATTAAACTCTCATACTCTTTCTTTTTTTCAACTAAAAGACCCAAGTCTTTGTACTCTTTATTTAACTTGATATATTTTTTTTGATCTGTTATTATATCAGGTTGAATTATAAGATCTGAAACCTCATTGTATCTTTGTTCAACTACATTTAATTTATCTAACATTGCAGATTATAATTTACAAATTTAAAGTATTTTAAATATTATTAATATTCAAAAGTTCCATGATCAGAAATAATTGTAAGCTTTTTAGAATCGCTAAGTTCTACTCTTCCAATAATTTTAGCATCTACACCAAATGATTTTGAAATCTCTATTATATTTCTTCCAATGGCTGGATCCACATAAAGTTCCATCCTATGACCCATATTAAATACCTTATACATTTCTTTCCAATCCGTATCAGATTCTGTTTTTATAATTTTAAATAAAGGGGGCGTTTCAAATAAATTATCTTTAATTACGTGTAGTTTATCTATGAAATGTAAAATTTTAGTTTGTGCTCCCCCACTACAATGTATCATTCCGTGAATAGTATCAGAATTGTATTGATTTAGAATTTCTTTAATTATTGGTGCATAAGTTCTTGTTGGTGATAAAACTAATTTACCTGCATCCAACCCAACACCTTCAACTTTTTGTTGTAAATCATAAGAACCTGAATAAATCAAGTCATTGGGAACCATTGGATCAAAGCTTTCAGGATATTTTGATGCTAATTTTTTATTAAAAACATCATGTCTAGCAGAAGTTAATCCATTACTTCCCATTCCTCCATTGTATTGAGATTCGTATTTAGATTTTCCAAAAGATTCTAAACCAATTATTACATCTCCTGGTGAAATATTTTTATTATCAATTACATCTGATTTTTTAATTCTAGCAATAACTGTAGAATCAACAATAACAGTTCTAACTAAATCGCCAACATCTGCTGTTTCACCCCCCGTTGATTTTATATTAACACCATAATCAGCCATTTCTTTAATTAATTCCTCTGTACCTTCAATTATAGACTTAATTACTTCTCCAGGAATTAAGTTTTTATTTCTTCCAATTGTTGAAGATAGCATGATGTTATCCACTGCACCGACACATAATAAATCATCTATATTCATAATAAGAGCATCTTGAGCTATACCTTTCCATACTGATAAATCACCTGTTTCTTTCCAATACATATATGCTAAAGATGATTTAGTACCAGCTCCATCAGCGTGCATCACAAGACAATAATCAGAATCATTCGAGAGAAAGTCAGGAACAATCTTACAAAATGACTTTGGAAATAACCCCTTGTCAACATTTTTAATTGCATTATGAACGTCCTCCTTATCAGCTGAAACACCTCTTAAATTGTATCGACTTTTATTTTCATCTTTCATTGGATACAAAGATACAAAGTAATGACAAGGTTTTTAAAATTTTATTTTAACTAAAGTATCTTAAAATAAATATTAAAAAAATACGAAAAATTCAATATTAAGATTAAAAATTATCAAAAATGAAATTTTAAATATTAAAAAATATGGTATTAATAATAATTAACATTGTTTATATCTTTTAAAAAGTTAAAACACTAAAAATCAATTATATATTTTAATTTTATTGAACAATTTAAATACAAAAAACTTTACAAAATGAGCAAATCTAAATTAGAATACATTTGGTTGGATGGTTACAAACCTACCCAAAACATGAGAAGTAAAACAAAAGTACTTGAAAATTTTTCAGGTAAACTTGAAGACTGTCCTGTATGGTCTTTTGATGGCTCCTCTACTAAGCAAGCCGAAGGTGGATCGTCTGACTGCCTTTTAAAACCTGTAGCTATATATACTGATCCAGACAGAGTTAATGGATTTTTAGTTATGACTGAAGTTCTTAATGCTGATGGATCACCTCACGAATCCAATGCAAGAGCAACAATTGATGATGATGATAATGATTTCTGGTTTGGTTTTGAGCAAGAATATTTTATTATGGATTGTGATACATTATTACCACTTGGGTTTCCTGTAGGAGGCTATCCTGGACCTCAAGGAATGTATTATTGTTCAGTAGGTGGGAAAAATACTCATGGTCGTGATTTAGTTGAAGAACATGCTGACCAATGCATTGCGGCTGGATTAAATTTTGAAGGTATTAATCAAGAAGTTGCCAGTGGACAATGGGAGTTTCAATTATTTGCAAAAGGTGCCAAAAAAGCTGGAGATGAAATATGGATCGGAAGATATTTGTTAGATAGATTAACAGAAAAATACGGTTACTATATTGAGTACCATCCAAAACCAATTAAAGGTGATTGGAATGGTTCTGGAATGCATGCAAATTTTTCTAACACATTATTACGTACATGTGGTTCTAAAGAAACTTATGAGGCGGTTTGTGAAGCTTTTAGACCAGTAACAAAAGAACACATCGCTGTATATGGAGAATTTAATGATCAAAGACTGACTGGACTTCACGAAACTGCATCAATTAATGACTTTAGTTATGGTATTTCTGATAGAGGAGCTTCGATTAGAATTCCAATTATTACTGTTGAAAAAGGCTGGAAAGGATGGCTTGAAGATAGAAGACCTGCTTCAAACGGAGATCCATATAAAATAGCTGGAAGAATAGTTAAGACTGTTAAATCAGCTAAGGTTTAAATTATTAAAATCTTTAACTAAAAAAGCTCTCTTTTTGAGAGCTTTTTTTATGTTTAATAAAATAGTTGATAAACATAAATTGAATAAAATATTAATATAATAACACCTTCTTTTCTACCTAAAACAAGTTTTTTAGGAAAAAATATCAAAGGAAGAATGATTGCAGCAAAAAACAACATTATATAAATATCAAAATCAATAATATTTTGATCTAGAACAGATAAAGGAGTTACTAAAGATGTAATTCCTAAAACTGCAAAAACATTAAATATATTTGAGCCTAACAAATTACCTAAAGAGATACTTTTTTCTTTATTAAAAACTGCTACGAGTGAGGTAACTAATTCAGGAATACTTGTTCCAACAGAAACAACAGTTATCCCAATAATTCTTTCACTAATTCCAAATGAATTGGCCAACAAAATAGCTCCATCAATAAACCACTCAGAGCCGTAAAAAAGAAATACTCCTCCAAAAATTAAAATTATTAAAGACTTTATAACAGAATCCTCATCCTCTAATTCAATATGTTCTTCATTTTTATCCCTAAACTTTATAAGTGATGCTATGGTCATTATTAGGAAGCAAACTAAAATTCCACCTTCTATTTTTGTAATTATACCATCAAGAACAACTATTAAAAAATAGATTGCAGAAAACATCATAATCGGCCATTCTTTTTTATAAATACTTTTGGAAATATTTATCGGAGAAAACATTATGGTTATACCTAAAACCAAGCCTAAATTTGCAATATTTGAACCTAATACATTTGAAATTGCAAGATCTGGAGAGCCTTTTATAGCAGATTTTATACTAACTATAAGTTCAGGAGCGGATGTTGCTAAAGAAACCACAGTCATTCCAATTAAAAGCTTTGGTATTCCAAATTTCATAGAAATTGATACTGCTGCTTTAAGTAAAAGATTACCACCAATAATTAAAATGGTTAAACCAAAAATCAATAAGCTAATTGTATTAAAATCCATATATTTAATTTTGTAAAGATAACATATGAATTATATTTTTTTTAAATGAAAATTATATTTAAAATATTAGCAAAAATAAACAAAATAGTGCTTCCAAGTATGACAAAAAAAGGGGTTGATCCTATTAAAGCTTCAAAACTTCAATTTTTAATTATAGGCTGGAGGTATTATATAACAAAGAACAGTTTAGACTAATTTTTTAAATTACCCCAAGTTCTTTACCTACTTTGTAAAATGAATTTAGAGCTTTATCTATATCCTCCTTTGAGTGAGCAGCTGAAATTTGTACTCTTATTCTTGCTTGGCCTTTAGGAACTACTGGAAAGAAAAAACCAATAACATAAATGCCTAGTTTCAATAATTCTGCAGACATTTTTTGAGCTAAATGGTCATCATAAAGCATTACTGGAACAATTGGATGAGATCCAGGTTTTATTTCAAAACCTAAACTTAAAATCTTATCTCTAAAATACTTTGTATTGTCTTTGAGTTTTTTCAAATGAGAATCATCTTCATTTAATAATTCTAAAACACCTAACGATGCTCCAACAATGGAAGGAGCTAACGTATTAGAAAATAAATAAGGACGTGACTTTTGTCTTAAGAAGGTCAATTATTTCTTTTGGTCCACTGGTAAATCCTCCAGAGGCTCCACCTAAAGCTTTTCCAAGTGTCCCAGTTATGATATCTACTTTATCCATAACTCCAAGTTCTTCAGGAACCCCTTTGCCTGTTGGGCCAATAAACCCTGTAGAATGACATTCGTCAGACATAACCAAAGCGTCGTATTTAATTGCTAATTCACATATTTTATCAAGTTGTGCTATGGTACCATCCATTGAAAAAACACCATCAGTTACAATAATTCTATTTCTTAAATCTTTAGAATTAATAAGCTGTTCTTCTAAATCTTTCATGTCATTATGTTTATATCTAAATCTTTTAGCTTTACACAACCTAATTCCATCAATTATAGAGGCATGATTTAGTTCATCACTAATAATGGCATCTTGATCATTAAATAAAGGTTCGAATAATCCACCATTAGCATCAAAGGCTGCAGCATACAAAATAGTATCCTCTTTATCTAAAAATTCGAAATCTTATTTTCAAGTTGTTTATGAATATCTTGAGTTCCACAAATAAATCTTACTGAGGCCATTCCAAAACCATGAGAATCAAGTGTTTCTTTAGCTCTAGCAATAACTTTTTTGTTTGATGCTAAACCCAAATAATTATTAGCACAAAAATTTAAAACCTTATTATTATTTACAGAAATCTCAGATTTCTGCGTTGATTCTATCACTCTTTCACTTTTAAATCTGCCGGAAATTTTAACCTCATCTAATTCCTTTATAAGTCTTTTTTGTATAGATTCGTACATAATTATTTATTTTCAATAAAAGTATAATATTTATTTAGCAATGGAAAGAGTATTAATTACTGGAGCTTTAGGGCAACTTGGTCAGGAATTTATCAAATTTTTCATAAAAAAAAATATTTATGTTTTAGCGTCGGATATTAGACATCCAGAAGAAAAATTAAATTGTGATTTTGAAATTGTTGATGCTATGGATAATAAAAGATTGAATATTGTTGTTAAAAAATATAATATAAATACAATTTACCATTTAGTTGCTGTACTATCTGCATCTGGTGAAAAAAATCCGTTTAAGTCATGGAAGGTGAACATGGAAAGCTTTCAAAATATTATTGAAGTTTCGATTGAAAATAAAATAAAGAAAATATTTTGGCCTAGCTCAATAGCAGTTTTTGGAACAAAATCTAACCTGGAAAACGTTAGTCAAGATCCTATACTTAACCCAAACACAATCTATGGTATTTCTAAGCTAGCAGGTGAAAAATTAATAAGTTATTATAATAAAAAATATGATTTAGACATCCGTTCGTTAAGATACCCTGGTATTATTTCTTTTGAATCAAAACCAGGGGGTGGAACTACTGATTATGTAATGGAAATGATAGAATCATTAAAAAAAGGAGAAGATTATATCTGTTTTTTAGAAAAAGACACGAGACTTCCTATGCTGTATATTGAAGATGCTATTTTAGGAACTATTAAATTTATGTCTTCAAAGAAAAATAAATTAAATGTAAAAGAATCTTATAACATTACTGGGTTTAGTATTACGCCAGAAGAATTAGAATTAAAATTAAAAGAAAATGGTTGCATTGGAAATGTTATATACAAACCAGATTATAGAAATGAAATTGCCAAAACATGGCCTAAAAACATAAATGATAAGATTTCCAAAGAGGACTGGGATTGGAAAGCAAATTTTGGATTAAATAATACACTTGAAAAAGCTTTTAAATAGACTTAATCCACCTACCTTCACTATTAAGAATAAATTCTCCCACACACTCTTTGGTCCAAGAATTTGGGTTAATTAGAGATAAAAAATATTCATTATTGGAGTCAATATATAAGTAATAAGTTTCTCCAATAACTGGCTCAAAAGAAAACTTAGAATTATATATTAATTCGTTCCATTTAAAATCATCCAATAATTTTTGATATTCTAATTTGAGCTCTTTAAATTTTGAACTAATTTTCTTGTTCACCTTTGCCACTCCTCTTTCTTTCCAACTCTTATTGTCTTCAATTTTTATTGATGGAGCACCAACTGAGCTTGCATATGGAAGAACAGATGCATTATACTTGTTGGTTTCAGTATCAAAAACAATATTGTCAGGTTTATTTTTTTTCACTTGAAAAGATTTATATATTTCTATAACAAAAATAATGCTAAATTCGCATTTCGATTATTTTATTGGCCTCGTAGCATAACTGAATAGTGCACTTGATTACGGCTCAAGAGGTTGCAGGTTTGAATCCTGCCGAGGTCACAAAAAAAGGGGATTAAAATAATCCCCTTTTTTTAATAAATAAATTAATATTAGTTCTCTTTACGATAAACTATAATTCTTCTAATTTTTTGATCTACAATAAATACGTCGCATATATCTGAAATTGATTGTTCTTCTCCATCAACAGTTTGATCAATCTGGTGTCCAGTGATTACCCAATCACCTTTTTGACCATCAACATGCATGGTATAGGAGAAAAAAGTATTAAAAGTTGGATTAAATTCTTCCATGTAACCTTTTAAAAGATTAAGATGAGCTTCACTTCCAAATAAATTTTGACCATCATAAAGATTCACAACAATAGAATCATGATTCATAGTGGAAATAGTCTCAAAATCTTTGTTGTTGTGAGCTTCCATGTACTTCTCCCATATAGCAAGATTAGATGGGTCTGCATCTCTTGCATCTATTTTAGAACCGTCTTGTGCTACTAAATAACCAGGTGCTGGCCCTTTTTCAACTTCTTTTGGAGTTGTTTCACAAGAGAAAAATAATGCAGAGATAAATGTTAATAATAAAAATTTTTTCATAATAATTTTAGTTTTAGTTAATTCAAATATAATTAAACATTCATAAAAGAATGTAATATCAATCTAAGATTTTAATTTTTATATTTCTAAATTCTACTGGATGCCCTTCAGATTGAAGTGAAATATAACCATCTGTAAGAGGCTCACCTCAATCTGCTTAAATAATTTTCAGGAATTTTATCACCTCCTACTCTTAAATTAGAATAAGAAATCACTGTATCATTTTCAACAATATGATGAACTATATTATTTGATTTAACAATTACTTCAACTTTAACCCAATCGTCATTATGATACGTTTTAGAATTAGAATTTACACAGTGGTATTTTGCTTTTTCAGAGTTAATATCAACATCGATTCCAGGTGAACACATATTTGCTGTTGATCTTTCTCCGGTTCCCAATCCTCCTAAAAGCTGGACTTCTGAACTAACAGGAAAATCTTGATCTAAAAGCATAGTAGATGGATGCTGAGAATGTAGCATTATTCCACTATTTTTAATTGACCATCCTGGAGCACCTTTCAAATGTTCTCCACTAAATTTATATTCTAAACTAAGGTGGTAATTTTTGAACTTAGATTTCGTATAAAATATATGACCAAATCTATCGTCAAAATTTTCATAATTTTCATATGAAACTTTCAATGAACCATCATTAACCTTAAATGTGTTTTTAAAATTATTACCTAACTCTTCACCCCTAATTTTAATTTCCCATCCATCAAAATCTTCACCATTAAAAATAGTTTCCCAATCATTTATTTCTTTAATATCATCAACTTGTTCTGAATTATTATAAATAATTATAAAACAAAATATTATTAAGAGACCAATTAAACTAGTAAAGGTTGATTTAACATCTTTCATAAATGTTTAATATTAAAAGTTAATCCTGATTTATTTTCTAACCTCTCCAGTAAATTATCTCCCATTGCTGTAGAGGGTGTAATAACACCATCAAGGCTATCCAATTTATCCATAGCTAAGCATATGGCAGATTCACTTAGCATTTTTGATGTTGAACCGTAGCCTGGGTCCCTATCTCCAGTAACTTTAGCTATGGAATTTGATCCATCTTTATAAGTAACGTAGAATCTCAAATTAAAATATCCATTTTCACGATCTTTTTTTGAGGGTCCTTCACCAGCACTTGGTAATATTTTATCAACAATCTTCTTTATAATTGATCCAGGTTTTGCAAGCATAACAATTGCTAATGGTATTGACATTAAAATACTTTTTACTCTTCCATTAAATCCTTTGCCACCCAAAGTTGCCTCATCATATTCAAAATCTTTTCCATACAAATATCCACTTAAAGCATTACTTCTTCTAACTATCTTAGTGTTTATAGCAGCCATTATAAATGGACCTATCCAATTTTTTGATGTCTTATCAAATTTTACCTTTCTAAGGTCATATTTATCAGGCCCGCTTTGTTCTCCTACAGGGTTTAGTCCATAAGGGCTGATCACTGTTTTAAAAATTTCATTGTCTTTGAGAGCTTCTTTATTCACGTTACTCAAACTTTCATAAGTACCACCACTAATACCACCTTTTGCTCCAGCAACCCTCATCTCAATTTTACTTATGATTTTGTTTGATTTTAGAGAATCTTTATAAATAAAATAGACACCCATGTCGGAGGGAATTGAATCAAATCCACAACAGTTAACAATTTTGACATTATTAGATTTAGCTTTTTGATGATACTGGTCGATCATTTTTCTAATCCACTGAACCTCTCCAGCTAAATCGCAATAATGTGTTTTACTTTCTACACATGCTTTAACCAAATTTGATCCATACAGAGCATATGGTCCGACTGTAGTGCAAACAACCTTAGTTCTTTTAACCATTGATTGAAGACTAACTAAATCATCGCTGTTGGCAGAAATAACAGGAATTGAATCATCAGCAAACTTTAATCGAATTTTATTTAATTTTTCAATACTTCTACCAGCAATTGCCCATTTAAGACTTTTATTTTTATAGTTATTATAAATATACTCCACTACTAGTGATCCTGTAAATCCTGTACCTCCCCATATAATAACATCAAATTCTCTTTCCTTATTCATAATAATAAATTTATTTAGACAAGTTAATAAATATAAAATGATAGAGTGAAGTAAATTAAGATACTTTTTGTCCTCTATTTGGCTTAAGTTTTTTTTTAAAAAAATCTAAATCTTCAGAATTAGTTATAACAAATACTATCGAGTGATGATCACTATTTTCCTCTAAACCGGTTTTATATTCAGACATTTTTTCTAAAGCAAGAAATTCTTTGAGATGAGAATGAAAATGATGAGCAGTTTTTTTTGAAACAGGACCTCTAAAATCCCAAATTAACTTAATTAAATTCATGAAAATAAAAGTAGAAATTTATGACTTTAAATTGTTATATTTATAACAAAATATTGAATTATTGTTATATATGAAAGATATTGTAGTACTAGGGTTGGGTAAAGTAGGAACGCTAGTTGGTGTTCTTTTAAGTAAAAAATTTAATGTAACTGGCATTGATCAAAAAAAACCACACTATGATTTTAAATTACCATTTAAAGTCCTGGAGTGTGATGTTACAAATGAAAAAGAACTTGAAAAAATATTTAAAAAAAATGATACAGTTGTTTCAGCATTACCATTTTTCTTAAATAAGAAAATAGCAAAAATGTCAAGTATATTAAACATGAACTATTTTGATCTCACCGAAGATATAGAAACAACAAATTACATAAAAGAATTAAGCAAAAACACTACTAAAGTTATGGCGCCCCAGTGTGGACTTGCACCAGGATTAATTGGGATAATTGGCAATAATTTAGCAAGTGAGTTTGATAAACTAAGAGATATTGAACTTAGAGTCGGTGCTCTTCCAAGATACCCAAACGGACAGTTAGCCTACTCGTTCACTTGGTCTCCTGAGGGAGTTATTAATGAATATATTAATGACGCGCAAGTTATTCAAAATGGAGTAAAAAAAATGGTTCCCTCACTAGATGGATTTGAATATATAAACATTGAAGGACAAGAATTTGAGGCTTTTGCAACATCTGGTGGTTTAGGAACAATGTGTGATACATATGAGGGGAAAGTTGATACTCTAAATTATAAAACCATAAGGTATCCTGGTCACGGAAAACTAATGAGATTTTTAATGTATGAACTAATATTAAAAAATGATAAAAGTCAGCTAGAAAAAATACTTAGTAATGCAAAGCCACCTGTAAAAGAAGATGTAGTATACGTATACGCAGTAGTTGAAGGATGGAAAAAAGAAAAAATTTCTAGAAGTGAATATTTTAAAGCTTTTTATCCAATTAATATTATGGGGCAAACCTGGAGAGCAATATCGTGGACTACAGCTGCATCTCTAGTTTCAGTTATTGAAATGATAAACGAAGGTTTATTAAAAAAAGAAGGTTTTATAAAACAAGAGGAAATTCCATTTGATAAATTTTTAAAAACAGATTCAGGAAAATTATTTTTAGATTAACTTTAAATTATGAAGTTTCAAAATAAAAAAACTATCAATATTGTTCTAGAAGCACTTTTCTCAACTTATTGTGAAAGAGTTCCCGATGTAAAGAAAATTACCAATGCAATGGTATTGAAAAACATTGTTTCTAATCAATCTGAAATCATTAATGATCATATAGCATTTAGAACTATGGGGGTTGAAAATTTAGGTATTAAATCCTTTGAAAAAATTTTCCTTCATCATGGTTATAAAAAAAAAGATTATTATTTTTTTAAAGGAAAGAAATTAAATGCTTTCTGGTATTCACACCCAGGAAAAAACATGCCAAGAATTTTTATTAGTGAATTAATAGTTGATGACCTTTCAGAAAATTCTCAAAAAATTATAAGAAGTTACACGGATCAAGTAAAAAAAGATCCTGTTGATCAAATAAACTTAGATAATGCTAGAGAAATAATAAATTTTTTAAGTAATCCACTCTGGAGTCTTCCTACATTAAATGACTACAATGAACTTTTGAAAGAAACTGAATATGGATCGTGGGTTATATACAATAGATATTACTTAAATCATTATACAATAAGTGTTCATGAACTGAATGAAAATTATAATACCCTAGAAAAGTTCAATAACTTTTTATTAAGTATTGGTATTAAATTGAACGATTCTGGTGGAATTATTAAAAAAAGTAAAGATGGTCTTCTTTTACAAAGTAGTTCAATAGCTAACAAAATATCCGCAGATTTTGAAGAAGGTAAGTCATTAATTTCTGGAAGCTACGTAGAATTTGCTGAGAGAAAGGTTCTATCCCAGTTTAAAAACTTAAAGAAGATAAAATCTATACACAGAAGGGATGGATTTGAAACATCAAATGCTGATAAAATATTTGAAAGCACCTATCAAAAACAGGTAAATAAATAGTTAATAACTATTAAATTTTGCTACTCTATCTAAGTGATAATTTGAATCACCAAAAATTCTTTGTGATACTCTAACTCTTTTTAAAAAAAAACCAATATCAGCATCATCAGTAACACCTATTCCTCCATGCATTTGCACAGCTTCATTTGTAACTAATTTTGATGTTAAGCCCAACTTAGATTTGGCTAAACTAGCAAGTTCAGGTAAATTTTCATCTCCGGAATCAATCGCTTGTAAAGCTTTTAAAACAATTGATTTACACAACTCAATTTCCCCAAACATTATTGCCGATCTGTGTTGTAATGCTTGAAAAGATCCAATTTTTACTCCAAATTGTTCTCTTTCCTTCAAATATTGTATTGTCATATCAAAAGCTTGTTGAATATTACCCAACATTTCTGCAGCTAATCCAACGCAAGCAATATCTAAAGCTTTCTTCAATATTTTTTTACCATCATTTTCAGTTGATAAAAAATTATCTTTTGAAAACTCGACATTATTAAATGAAATATCAGAATAAATTTTAGAGTCCATATGAACTTTATTATTGAAAGTGATGCCTTTTGATTTAGAATCTATTATTACAAGCTCTAAACTTCCATTAGACTCAGAATTGGCTGAAACAATTAAGTAATCGGAAATTGTACCATCAATTACAAATCTCTTTTTTCCATTTAAAATAAACTTATCATTGTTGTTTGAAATAATTGATAAATCAATGTTTGGGTTGTGATGAGAACTTTCTTCGTGAGCTAATGTGCAAAGCTTCTTTCCACTCATTATTTCATCAAAAAGTTTACTTTTCAAAACTTCATTTTTTGATAAACCAACTATAGTTGTAGAAACTAAAACAGTTGAAATCATAGGTGAAACAGTAAGTTTTTTTCCCATTTCTTCAATTACTTGACCAAGTCCAACATAACCAAAATTCAGACCATTATACTCTTCTGGTACTGTTAATGCTGTCCATCCCATTTCAACCATTTCTTTCCACAAATCAGGATCAAATTGATTATAATTATCATCTCTTAATTCTCTCATTAAAGATATTGGAGATTTTAAATCCAATAATTCTTTTGCTGAGGATTTGAGCATATTTTGCTCTTCGTTTATTACTAATGACATAAATTTTATTTTGATGGGAGTCCAAGAACTCTTTTTGCTATTATATTTAATTGAACTTCATGTGTTCCTCCTTCGATAGAATGACCTTTGGAACGACAGAAATATCTAGCCTCTCTTCCGTTATTTGATTCTTCACTAGTCCATTCAGTTGAATCAAATCCATTAACTTCTAATCTTAATTCCTCTTTTTGCATAGCTAGTTCAGTTCCATAGTATTTAAAAAATGACGATACTGCACCAGAATTATTTCCTGCCTTATGTTCATCTAAAGCTCTTTGAATAGTTAACTCAAAAATCTTCTCGTTCATTTCAAGATTAGCAATTTTTGATCGAATTGAAGGATTTGATAATAATCCGTCTGTAATTCCAATTGATTTAATTGCTACTTCACCTAATGTCTTTTTCTTTTCTGTTTCTCCAATTCCTCCAATCATTTGTCTCTCGTGAGTCAATAAATATTTAGCTATGGTCCAACCATCATTTAAGGTACCTACCAAATTCTTTTTTGGAACTTTAACTGAATCAAAAAATGTTTCTGTAAAAGGAGATTTACCACTAATTAATTTTATAGGTCTTGTTGAAACCCCTTCAGATTTCATATCTATAAGTAAAAAACTTATTCCAGTATGTTTAGATTCAGAACTAGTTCTAACTAGACAAAATATGAAATCCCCTTTGTCTCCGTAAGAGGTCCAGACTTTAGATCCTGTTACTAAAAAGTGATCGCCTTTATCCTCTGCTTTAGTCTGAAGGTTAGCCAAATCACTACCAGCGTTTGGCTCACTGTAACCTTGAACCCATCTAATTTCTCCTCTGCATATTTGATTTAAATAATATATTTTTTGTTCCTCATTTGCGAACTTTAAAAGCGCAGGGCCAAGCATTGAAATACCAAAATTAATATGGGGTTTTCTACATCCCAACCTTGACATCTCTTGATTCAAAATGTTATTTTGAACTGAGCTAAGTCCACCGCCACCATATCTTGTTTCCCAGTATGGAACAATCCATTTTTTTTCAAGCATTCTTTCAAACCAAACTTTTTGATCTTCAGTTGTAAATTTTCCATTTCTTCCTCCCCAATATAATTGCTTTGCGTCAGTTACTGGCCCTCTCATCGACATCGGACAATTTTTCTCCAACCATTTTCTAGTTTCTAATCTAAAATTGGTTAAGTCAACTTTAACTTGTGTTTCCATATTTTATTATTTTCCTTTAAAATTAGCTTTCCTTTTTTCCAAAAAAGCAGAGACTCCTTCTTTTAAATCTTCACTGTGAAATGCTGCTACTTGTTCTTTTGCCTCATATTCAATAGTATCCAATAAATCATTATTCAAAGAAAAAATCATGTCTTGCTTAGTTATACCTATTCCAATTGTTGGTTTCTTTGATAAATCTTTGGCCCAATTTTTAGCTACACTTAAAATTTCATCTGATTCAACAAGTTTATTGGTCAAACCTAGTTTAAAACACTCATCGCCCATAACTCTTTTACCTCCAGTTGCAATCTCTAAAGCTTTACTGTAACCCACTTGTCTTGAAAGCAACCAACTTGCACCTCCATCAGGTCCCAAACCAATATTAATAAAAGCATACAATAATGCACTTTCTTTACTCATTACTCTAAAATCACATGCTAACGCAAAAGCTGCACCAACTCCAGCAGCAGTACCATTGATTGCGCCTATAATTGGTTTTCTGAGGTTTAAAAAATTATTTAAAATTGGTTTATAATTGTCTATTATGTAATCTCTAGAATCTTCAGCAGATAAAGTTCCCATCGTTGTTAAATCTGCTCCAGCACAAAATCCTTTTCCATTTCCAGTTAAAACTACCGCTCTAATGTTATCATCATTTTTAATAACAGAAAATGCATAGTTTATCCCTTCTATTAAATCATGGTTCACTGCATTATATCTTTCTGGCCTATTGAAGGTTATAATTGCAGTACTTTCGACAATTTCTAGTATAACAGCTTTATTTTCCATAATAATTATCTATTGGTAAGCTATTGCTAATGTCTCAGCAACACAAACAGGTTTCTCTTGCCCTTTTAATTCAACAGTAATTCCAAGTTTATATTTTGCGCTACTATCTTTTTTCTCACACTCAATTAAAGATACTCTTCCCCTTACAAAACCTCCAGAGGGAGTAGCACTTGTAAACCTAACTCTATCAACACCATAATTTACACCCATCTTAACACTTTCAATTGTTAAAGTATCATAGGAAAACCGGGACGCTAATGATAAAATCATAAAACCATGGGCTATTGTAGTTTTATATGGTGAATACTTTTCAGATTTTTCTTTATCGATGTGTATCCACTGCTCATCTTCAGTAATTTTTGCAAAAATATTAATATTTTCTTGTGTTATCTCAATCCATTTAGAAATTCCTAGTTCTTTACCTACTAATTGATTTAATTCATCTAGGTTTTTAACTTTTGTACTATATGCTTTGTTATTGTCCATAATTATTTTTTAAAAATTTACATTGGCATTGCACCACCATTCGCGTGAAGAGTTATTCCACTGACAAATCCAGATTCTTTTGAAGCTAAAAATAAATAAGCATTACCCATATCTTCAGCTGTTCCTATTCTACCGACAGGAATCATTTTTATTCCTGCATTTATTACTTCCTCTGGCATACTATCTGTCATTGCAGATTGTATAAAACCAGGAGCGACAGCGTTTGCAGTGATTCCAAACCTTCCAACTTCTTTACATAAAGCTCTTGTAAATCCAGAAATTCCAGCTTTAGTAGCACAATAATTTGTCTGACCAAAAGCACCTGCAGTTCCGTTAATTGATGATGCTGAAACTATTCTTCCATATCCATTTTCTTTCATGTGTGGAATAACAGATCGTGTAACAACATAAAGAGATTTTAAATTAACATTAATAACTGAATCCCATTCCTCCTCCGACATCTTTAAAAAGGATCTATCTCTAATAATTCCTGCATTATTAATTAAAATCTCGATTTTACCATGCTGTTTAATAATCTCTTCAATAGCAGAGTCCACAGAACTTTGATCTGTTACATCTACTTTTTGAAAGAATATATTTCCACCATTTTGAGTAATTTCATTAACTGTTTCAGTTCCATCCAAAACATCCCATAATGCAACAGTAGCCCCTTCTCTGCAAAAAACTTCACAAATTCCCTTACCAATTCCACGAGCTCCACCTGTAACGATAGCAACTTGACCTTCTAATCTTTTCATATTATTGTTATTATTATATTAAGTTAATCTTTATTATTAATTCGATTTAAATTACTTCAAATAGACCCGCAGCTCCCATACCACCACCAACACACATTGTTGAAACCACATATTTTGCTCCCCTTCTTTTTCCTTCAATAAGCGCATGACCTACCATTCTTGATCCACTCATTCCATAGGGATGTCCTATTGAAATAGAACCTCCATTAACATTTAAAATTTCATTTGGAATTCCAAGCACATCTCTACAATAAATTACCTGAACAGCAAATGCTTCGTTAAGTTCCCAAAGTCCAATATCACTCATTTTAAGACCATTTTGTTTTAATAATTTAGGAACCGCATAAATTGGTCCAATACCCATTTCATCTGGCTCACATCCAGCTACTGCAATTCCTCTGTAAATTCCAAGCGGAGTCACGTTATGCTTAGCTGCAACACTTGATTCCATCAAAACACATGCAGAAGATCCATCAGATAATTGACTAGCATTTCCGGCAGTAATTGATCCTCCTTCAATAACTGGCTTCAAAGAACTTAGTCCTTCAATAGTTGTTGTTGGTCTATTGCACTCGTCTTTAGATGAAGTTTTTTCAACAAATGAAATTTCTTTGGTTTCTTTATCCATAACACCCATGGTTGTAGTAACAGACATAATTTCATCATCAAATTTTCCTTCTTCTTGTCCTTTTGCAGTTCTTAATTGACTTTGAAGAGAATATTCGTCTTGAGATTCTCTTGAAATATTGTATCTATTGGCCACAACCTCTGCAGTTTTAAGCATTGGCATGTATATGTGTTTGTGTTGTGCTATTAATTTTTTATCAACCCATCTATCCAAATTCATTTTTTCAGTTTGTACTAGACTTATAGAATCTAATCCACCTCCAACAACAACATCCATTCCATCAGAGATAATTTGTTTAGCAGCAGTGGCAATAGCCATCATTCCAGATGAACATTGTCTATCTAGTGTCATCCCACTAACAGTTACAGGAAGACCAGCAGCTAATGCGGCATTTCTAGCAACGTTACAATGTTGTGTTCCTTGTTGTAAAGCTGCACCCATAATCACATCATCGACCTTATTTGGATCAACACCAGATCTCTTTACTGCTTCCTCAATTGCCCAACCTGCCATTGTTGGAGCAGTAGTATTATTAAATGTTCCTCTGTATGATTTTGTCAAAGGAGTTCTTGCAGTAGAAACGATTATTGCATCTCTCATAATTATATTTTTAAAATTAATTTACCTTTTTTTTCTCCATTAAATAATTTTTTAAAAACCTCATAAAAATTTTCAATTCCATCATAAATGTCTTCTTTTGACTTTAAAGTGCCATCCAAAATCCATTGAGTCATTTCTTTGGTAGCAATTGGATAATTTTCAGCATAATCAAAAACAACCATTCCTTTCATGGTAGCCCTGTTTACAAGTAATGACAAATAGTTATTTGGACCTTTAGCTGACATTTCATTGTATTGTGAAATAGCTCCACAAACTACAATTCTAGCTCCCATTCTTAAAAAGATAAGAGCAGCATCTAAAATCTCACCCCCAACGTTATCAAAATAAACATCAATTCCATCGGGACACTCTCTTTTAATTCCTCTTTTAATACTTTCATTTTTATAGTCAACACAACCATCAAAACCAAGTTCATTAATGACATAGTCACATTTTTCCTTACCACCAGCAATACCAACAACCTTACATCCTTTGATTTTTGCAATTTGACCTACTATACTTCCAACTGCTCCTGCAGCAGCCGATACTAATACGGTATCACCTTCTTTTATTTTACCAACCTCAAGAATACCAAAATAGGCAGTCATCCCTGGCATTCCTAAAGTTCCAATAAAAGTCGGTAGAGGAATCTCAGAACTAGGCACCTTAAAATACCCCTTTCCATTTGTAATAGAATATTCTTGAACTCCACCCCATCCAGAAAGAATATCTCCCTTAGTAAAATTTGGGTTTTTTGACTCTAAAACTTCTCCAATAGTCCCAGCTCTCATGACTTCGTCTATTTGAACTGGTGGAATATATGATCTAGTTTCATTCAACCATCCTCTCATTGCTGGATCAAGAGAAACATATAAATTCTTCAAAAGAACTTCACCATCATTAATTTCTCTGACATTTTCAACTTCATTATACCATGTGTCAGCAGAGGGAAAACCAGACGGACGAGATGATAATTTAACAACTTTATTTTTCAACATAATATTGTGTATTGATTTAATTTTAATAATATAATAATAGTTTATTAGTATTTTTATACTAAAATATAAAAAAATACTATGCTTGCATAGTAAAAATAAAAATTAATTATTTCCAGTTTGGATTTCTTTTTTCTTTAAAAGCAGCAATACCTTCCCTTGCATCATCAGAATTTAAGACTAGTTCCAACATTTGAGAAAGAAATTTATGATTTGATTCACTTGAATTAATCTTATCAAAAGCTTCTAAACCATATTGAATTGCTTTTGGGGAATTACTTGTTACATCATTAAGCCATTTAGAAATAACCGAATCAATATTTTCTATAGATGCAATCTCCGAAATCAACCCCCATGAATGGGCAGTTTTAACATCCAAATTATAGCCCCTAATACACCAATCAATAACATTTCTGATAGATATAATTTTTGATAAGGATTCCATTACTTGCATTGGGAATATTCCTCTTTTTACTTCTGGAAGACCAAATTTAAGTCCATCAGTAGAAACAACATAATTACAACCTGCTAATAATAAAAAGCCGCCAGCATAAACATCGCCCTCTAACTGACATACTTTTGGTTTGTATAGTTTGTTGAATATCTCTCCAATTAAAATTTTTGAGTTTGGTAATGGGACTGTTGAATTATTATTTTCTAAATCACCAGAAACTGCTTTTAAATCTAATCCAGAACAAAAAACATCTCCATTAGCTTTGAGTAGTAGTGCTCTAATTTCGTTATTAAAAGAAGCATATTGGAAAGTAAATGCTAATTCGTTAATCATTTGAGGATGCAAGGCGTTTTTCTTATTAGAACGATTTAAGATTATAGTAATAATATGATCTTTTTCATACCATTCAATGAAATCAAATTTGAATAATTTTATGTTTTTTATGTCTTTTTCTTTAAAGTAACTCATAATAAAATTACATTCTAAAAATTCCAAAAGAATCCGTTCCTTTAATATCAGAACTGTAAACTGCCGCTAAAGCTAAGGATAAGTATTTTCTTGTTTCTGTTGGATCAATTACTCCATCATCCCATACCTCCGATGTAGTATGCCAAACACTAGCTCTTTTATCAGCATCTTCAGCTAATGCTTTTTTTTCTTTATTTAATTTATTTTCATCAATTACCTTGTTTGAAGATAAAGCAGCATTTCTTTTTATTATTTCCATAACTCCTGAAAGCTGATCAGCTCCCATCACACCAGATTTTACATTTGGATAAGAAAACAAAAACCTAGGTTCAAAAGATCTGCCACACATTGCATAATTACCTGCACCATAAGAATTACCAACTTGTAAACTAATATGAGGAACTGTACTTCCTGAAACTGCATGAATTAACTGAGCTCCAGCATTAATCATCCCACCTTGCTCATATCTTTTTCCAACCATAAATCCGGTTGTATTGTGAATAAATAATAATGGAGTATTTGATTTATTTGCTAACTGAATAAAGTGAGTAGATTTTCTAGCTGACTCTATAAAAATAACACCATTATTAGCAATAATACCAACTGGATATCCATTAACTTTAGTCCAACAACAAAACATTGTTCTACCATAATTTTCTTTAAACTCAACAAATTCTGAATTATCGACAAACCTTTTTACTAAATCTTTAATATCAAAAGGTTTTTTAAGATTTGATGGTACAATGCCTAAAATTTCTTTTGAATCAAATTTGGGAGCGGATGCACCATTTTCAAAATTATTTTCTGTAGGATGTTTTATTTTTTTAATTAAGTTTTTAGCAATTGTTAAAGCTTCTTTCTCATCCTTTGCTAAAAAATCTGAGACACCAGAGATACTACTATGCATTTGGGCTCCACCTAACTCTTCATCAGTAGAATCTTCATTAGTTGCCATTTTAACAAGTGGAGGACCAGCTAAAAATACCTTTGCAGCATTTTTTTGAAATATTGAATAATCTGACATGCCCGGCACATATGCTCCACCAGCTGTAGCACTACCAAAAACTATAGAAATTGTTGGGATTCCCTCTTTGGATCTTCTAGACATTTCCATAAAAAATTTACCATAATTATTAAAAACTCTGTCTTGATCAGGTAAGTTTGCTCCACCACTTTCAACTAAATTAATAGTTAATAATTTATTTTCCTTTGCGATTTGGGATAGTCTTAAATTTTTTAAACTGGTAGCGTAATCAACAGCACCCGCTTTTCTTGTAGCTACATTTGCATTAATTAAGCAAAGAACATTTGAAACATATCCCAACACAACAACAGTTGTTCCTCCAGCACCAAAACCATTTTCATGTTTTAAACCAGCAAGTGGCATTAACTCTATATATGGTTTTTTCTTATCAAGTAGCAAATCAATTTTTTCTCTTGCAAGTAATTTTTTTCTAGCTCTTGTTCTTTTTATTTGCGCTGCATTCCCCTCTTGCTTTGATAACTTGTAATATGAATTAAGTTCCTTTAATAATTTTTTCATTGAAATTTCGTTTTCAATAAAACCAGAACTCAATACATCAACAGTTGGTTTTCTAACTTTCATTTAACAATCATTTTATTTAGATGAATATATAAAGTTGATTTAATGTAAAATTAATGAAAAATATGATGCCCATTAGTTTATGAATATCAAAACAAATTTTAGGGAACTGAAAAAAAATATCATTTAGTTATATCTTAAGCATATATTTACAATTCATGAGGATAGATTCAAAAACAAAGTTTTTTTATGGAATGGGCTTTATTTCTGTTGGAATTAAAGACATTTTGTATGCTGTTTTTGTTTTTTTTTACTTTAGTCAAATTCTTGGACTGGATCAAATCTACACTGGAACTGCTACTCTAATCGCTCTTTTATTTGATGCTGTTTCTGATCCAATAATTGGAACAATTTCAGATAATTACAAGTCAAAAAAATATGGCAGAAGACATCCATTTATGGCAATGTCAGCCATTCCTCTTGGAATTTCAACTTATCTTCTTTTTAAACCTTTTGATGACTTAGGTCAATTTGAATTGTTTCTCTGGATGACTTTTTTTTCAATTTTAATTAGATTCTTTTTATCTCTTTTTTTGGTTCCTGGAATGTCACTAGGTGCTGAACTAAGTTCAGATTATGATGAAAGAACGGTTATAACAAGTTACAGAATAATGTTTGCAACTTTAATTTCTCCATTTGTGTCATTTTTTGGGTTAATTTATTTTTTTATCCCTGAAGATGGAATGTCGACAGGATTATTAAACATTGATGCTTATCCAAAATTTGCAATGTTTTGTGCATTAATTATGATATCAACCATTTTACTAAGTGTATATGGGACAAAACATACAATTCCTAAGCTTCCTAAAATGCACAAAAAAGAATCCTTAAAATCATTGTTTAAAAATATAACTACAGCTTATAAAATGAAGTCTTTTAACTCTCTAGTCCTATTTACAATGATGATCTACATTGCATTAGGGATTGGGAATTCTTTAATAACTTATTTTCTTTCTTTCTTTTTTGAGCTCAATCAAACTGAAGTGGCAATAATCATTTTCTCCGGCGCAATTGGCGGTGTTATTTCTTTATTTACTGCACCTAAAATGGGAAAAAAATTTGATAAAAAAACTGGAGTTATCATAAGTACTTTTCTTTTTGGCTTATTTATGTCTAGCCCATTTAATCTCAGAATATTAGGTTTTTTTCCAGAGAATGGAGCTCCGCTTCTAATAGTTACCTATTTTTTATTTACTACAATTGCTTATATCTTTTTATGGACCTCTATGAGTTTAGTAAATTCAATGATGGCAGATGTAGTTGATGAATATGAATCGATAACAAATCAAAGACATGAGGGTTTATTCTTTTCAACTATGTCATTTGCTTATAAATTGACAGTTGGCTTAGGCTATTTCTTTGCGGGTATCCTATTAAAATTAATTTCATTTCCTACTCAAACTGAAATTGAAAATATTCCAACAGAAATTATATCAAAACTTGGTTTAATAGGAGGCCCACTTTTAATGATAATCTATTTTTTTTCCATTCTTTTTATTTTAAAATATCCTATTGATAAACAGAAATACTTAGAAATAAGAAAAAAGTTAAATGGATAAATCATTTTTTATTTTAATTAATTTGAAAAATATTGGACATTTAATTATGAATGTGTTTTAAAAAAAAACCTTATTTTCAATAAATCATTACAACAAAACAAAAATAATATGAACAACGAATTATTTGATTTTCCTTTTTATAAGTGGGAGAAAGAATTATCTGATAAGCCATTTTTAAAGCAACCATTTGGCAATCTTTGGGAAACCTACACATGGAATGAGGTAGGATTAATGGCCAGAAAACTTTCCAATGGTTTAAAAAGCCTAGGTCTTGAAAAAAATAGCCATATTGGTCTAGTTTCAAAAAACTGTAGAGAATGGATCATAGCTGATCTTGCAATCTCAATGGCAGGATATATTTCAGTACCATTTTTTCCAACCCTTAACTCAAAAGAAATTAACAATCTACTAACCTTTGGTGATGTTAAAGCACTTTTTGTTGGTAAGCTTGAAAATTGGGAGGAAATGAAAAAAGGCGTTGATTTAGAAATGCCAATAATTGCATTTCCTAATTATAAGAATCATTCAAAAGTTGAAGTCGGTCATCAATGGCATGATTTTATCAATAAATTTGATGCTCAAACAGAAGATTTTAGACCAAACCTCAAAGATATATGGACTGTAATTTTTACCTCTGGAACAACTGGAGATCCAAAGGGAGTAGTTTTAACTTACGAAACACTTTTTAATACAAAAAGAATTACTGAAGATGGAAACCCATTAAAAGTAGATTTAGGTGGTAATAATAGATTTATATCTTACATGCCACTTAATCATATTTTTGAAAGAGTTGTTATTGAACATGTAGCTTTTAGATATGGTGGAACAATTTCATTTGTGGAATCTTTAGAAACCTTTGCTCAAAACCTTAATGATACCCAACCAACTGCTTTTCAGGGAGTTCCCAGAATATACGCAAAATTCCAAGAGAAAATATTGATGACAATTCCTCAAGCTAAACTTGATAAATTTTTAAAAATCCCTATCCTTTCTTGGATAATAAAAAGAAAATTAAAAGGTGCACTAGGAATGTCAAAAGCAAAGGCATTAGTTACAGGAGCTGCTGCAATGCCTCTTGAGCTTTTAGATTGGTATAAAAGTTTAGGCATATATATTACAAACGGCTATGGAATGACAGAAAATTGTGCAACTTGTACTAATTTAAACCCTTATCAACCGTTAGGTAGAGGATCTGTTGGAAGACCAACCCCTGGTGTAGATTTAAAAATAAGCGATGAGGGAGAAATACTTATGAAAGGACCATTTATTTTAAGTTGTTATTACAAAAATGAGGAGGTAACGAATGAAACACTAAGAGACGGATGGTTACATACTGGTGATAAAGGACACATAGACGATGATGGGTTCTTATATATTACAGGAAGGATTAAAGACATGTTTAAAACATCTAAAGGAAAGTACATTGAACCAGGTGTATTAGAAGCCTATTTTGGTGATGTAAACGAATTTGCTCAGTTATGTGTTGTTGGTTTAGGATGTGATCAGCCTCTTCTTCTGGCAGTTCCATCTGAAAGTGCAATAAAAAATAAAGAAATTACAAATTCTAAAATATCTGAAATTTTAAATAAAGTCAATAGTAATTTAGACAACTATAAGAAAATGTCAAAAGTTGTTTTTGTAAAAGAAGACTGGCTTCCAGAAAACGGTATGACAACACCAACTTTAAAAATTAAAAGATCAAAAATTGATGAAAAATTTTCTAACCAATATAACAATTGGTTAAAAAGCAGTGAAGACGTTATCTGGGAATAGGACAAATGATAATTTTAATATTAATTATTTCTAGTTTCATACTAGGTTTCTACTTTAATGGTTTATTAAAAGATGGATTAAATGATTCATACATTGATAAATTAATTTCTATAACCAAGTCAAAAAAAATTCCAGTTTTTATATCAGGTCAAACTGGTTATGCCAAAAATATTGATGTAAAAATATTTTATGAAGATCTAAACTTTTCAGAAAATCCAAAAGGAACTATTTTACTAATTAATGGAGCAGCTGAAACGATGATTCAATGGCCAGAACAAATGATTAGAACTCTAATAAAAAATGATTTCAGGGTAATAAGGTATGACAACAGAGGATTGGGTCAATCAGATTGGATTAAAAAATGGTCTAAAAGAAATGACTATAACCTAGAAGAAATGGCAAGAGATGCACTAGCAGTTACAAGTCATTTAATGATTGAAAAGTTTCATATTATAGGCTATTCAACTGGAGGAATGATTGGGCAAATATTAGCTATAAATCATCCTGAAAAGATAAAAACTCTTACAAATCTGATGTCAAGTGGATATTTATTTGATCCTGAAGCTGAAAAACCTGATTCAAAGAAAATAGCAATGCTAAGAAAATTAATTTTTTCTTACAGAAATAAGGAAAGAGATATCGATAAAGTTTTAAAATTTCATTTCAAACTTGATCATTTGTGGATCGGAAAAGACAACTATGTTCATCAACACGAAAAACAAATTCAAAAAACACTTTATGAAATTAAATTTAGAAATGGTTTTAATAAGAAGGTTTTTGATCAACATAGAAGAGCTATTAAAAATTCAGGTTCAAGATATAGAAAACTTAAAACAATCAAAGTTCCTACTCTGTTAATTCATGGATCTGATGATCCTCTGGTTAAGGTCAGTCATTCCAAAAAACTAGCTTCTTTAATACATGGTTCAAGGTTAGTTATCATTAAAGGAATGGGGCATGATTTCAATAAAAATTTTAAAAATCGAATAAATAGTATTATTTTGCCACATATATTACAGTATTCGTAATATTAACAACAGATATTAATTAAATTAATAACAACCAAACAAAAATCAAATTAAAACCAAAACAAAACAATTATGAAATTTAAATTTTATTTATCTAGTTTAGTTTTTTTACTAGCCTCTTTTATGATGGTTAATGCACAAACTAAAACTGTAAAAGGAAAAATTACTGATGGTGTTGATGCTCTTTATGGTGTAAATGTAGTCCTTCAAGGCACTACTACAGGAGTCATTAGTGATGACGATGGTAATTTTGCCATATCATCTGACCAGGATTTTCCTTGGACTTTAGAAATTAGCTCTTTAGGTTTTGAAGGACAAACAATACAAGTTAGTTCTGAAAACCAAGTTATTTCATTGTCTTTATCTACAGGTGAAGCTCTCGACGAAGTTATTATTTCTGGTTCTAGAAAAGCTGAAAAAGCTATCAATGCTGCCTCTGCAATTCAGATCATAGGAGCCAAAGAAATTGAAAACAAGTCTGCATTTAATTCAATTGTTCTTTTAGATGACATGGTAGGAGTTCAAATCGACAAACATGGTGCTAACAGAACAACTGTTGCACTTAGGGATAATGTTGATTTATTTACTACTTCCACTCTTGTTATGTTAGACTACAGAGCTTTAAACGTTACTGGAATTAATTTCTTTGATGCTGATGTTAGTAACTTAAGTAACATTGACTTGGAAAGAGTTGAGGTTGTAATGGGTCCTGCATCTGCCTTATATGGACCAGGTGTTGGTGCTGGTGTGGTACATTATTTAAGTAAAGATCCTTTTAAACATCCAGGAACAACTATTAACCTACAAGCTGGTGGTTTTAAAAAAGGGGGGAGTTTTGACATGAATATGTACAAAATGGATTTCAGACATGCAGTTAGTAATGATGAAAACACTTTTGGATATAAATTCAATTTAAAATATGGGGAAAATGAAGATTTTGATTTTGCAGAATCTACTATTTCTCAATTTGCAAGTGAAATAAAAGATGCAGCTACAGGTAGAGTTGTTAGAAATATTGATGGTAAATTACAAGAAAGAAACTCTCAAAGAGGTGCTGACGCAAGTATATATTACAGACCATCAAATAATTTCTCACTTACAACTGTTGCAGGTATAAACGAAGTTGCAGCTAATATTTTAATTAATTCAACTGGAGAAACTAGAGCTCAACAAAGAACTGCATTTATACAAACTAGAGTTCAGTCTGGAAATTTATTTGTTCAATACAATTATTCTGATACTGCTAATCCAAGCGATGATAAATATCGTGGGTTTAACTATAGAACAGGTGTTACATCTGGTGTTGAAAGTAAACAATCTCAACTACAAATTCAATATGAGTTAGCTTTTGATCAAATCAACACTAACATGTCTATTGGAGTTGAAAATAAAAGCGCACAGTTTAATACTGATACAGGAACTTTCGGAAGATATGAAGACAATGATGATTATAATGTTTATGGAGCATATTTTTCTACAAAAACTAAACTTTCAGAAAAGTTTAATTTACAGTTAGCCGGTAGATATGACAAATACCCACAAGTTGGAGAATCTTCTTTTGCTCCAAGAGCTGCTCTTGTATACACACCAAGTAACAGACATAAAATGAGACTTACATTCAACAAAGCTTTTATAGCACCAAGTGCTTTAAATTTTTATGTTGATTTAGCCGTTCAAAAAATTCCTGGTGGTTATGGAAATGTATGGATTTACGGAAATAAGGAAGGTCAAACCTTTACAAATCCAACAACTTCATTCTTAGTACCAGGAATTCCATCGAATCCTGGAATTGGAATGAATATATCAACAGCTTATGCAGTAGCAACAGCAACTGTTGCTCCTCTTTTAGCTGGAACACCTTTACAAGCTTTTATTCCATTTATAACATCTCAAAATACACTTGCAGGTATCGCTGGACTTGGGGCATTCTCTCAGGGTGCTATGTTTGACTTAAGTGGTAATCCTTTTGGTCCTCTTGAAGATGGAGATACTGCAAAACTTGGTAAAGAGACACATTATGAGTTTGGATACAAAGGAATGCTCTCTGATAAAACAACATTTAGTTTTAATGTTTATAATTCAATTAAAGAAAACTTTGTGGCTATAGAACAATTGAGTCCGTTGGTAGCGCTGCCAAACTTAGGAGCTGATTTAGGTAACGCTGTAAATTCATATTTCACTGCTGCATTTACACCAGTTTACGGTCCAGTTTATGGTCCTTATTATGCTACACTTCTTTCTAACTCATACGCTGCAGTTGGTAATGGTTTAGCAGCAATGGGTCCAGTTGGAACTGTGGAGACTGACCAAGCTCCTGACAATGGAGAACCTAACGTAATGCTTGGCTATAAAAACTATGGAAAAGTTAATTACTGGGGGTTTGAAGGTGGTTTAAAATGGAGAGCAACTGATAACTTAACATTATATGGTAATTATTCAACTGTAAGTCAAACAGTTTTCGAAAAAGACGATTTAGGGTCTGAAACTGAAACTGGATCTTATCACTTAAACCATTCTAAACACAGAGTTAAGGCAGGATTTGCATTTGACAATGGTAGAAAATGGAATATGGGAGTTGGATACAAATACGATGGTGGTTTCGAAGCGAGTATGGGTAACTTTTACTCAGGTACCGTTGAAAGTAGAAACATTGTTGATGCTAACTTAGGTTACGATATTAATGCTAAAACTAAACTTAGTATGAATATTGTGAATCTTATGGACGAAGCATACAGTATGCTTCCAAACATGCCTACATTAGGTAGACAAGTTATGTTCTCTTTAAAACGTGACTTCTAAAAAATAAATGAATTTAAAAAAAGAGCAATAGAAATATTGCTCTTTTTTTTTATAAAAATTTTAAACTTAAATTTAAAAATATGTTATAGTTAGAATATCTTTTATGAAGAATGAATTAATTGATGTAATAATAATTGGAGCAGGAATATCTGGAATTGGAGCAGCTTGCCATCTAAGACGAAAATGCCCTAATAAATCATTTTTGATTTTAGAAGGAAGAAATAAAATAGGTGGAACATGGGATTTATTTAAGTATCCCGGAATCAGATCCGATTCTGATATGTATACGTTTGCTTATAAATTTAGTCCATGGACCCATAAAAACACAATCTCTGATGGAAAAACCATTTTAAAATATCTGAACGATACTAGTTTAAAATTTGACTTGGAAAATCATATAAAATACAATCATTGGATTGATGAAATTAGTTGGAACTCATCAAAAAATGAATGGACAGTATTAGGAGTTGACAAACAAAAAAATAAAAAAATAGAGTATAGTTGTAAATTCTTGATGTCCTGCACTGGTTATTATGATTATGACAACGGATATACTCCAGATTTTAAGGGTCTAGAAAATTTTCAGGGTAAGTTTATTCATCCTCAAAAATGGACCAATGATATTGATTATTTAAATAAGGATGTAATAGTTATCGGAAGTGGTGCTACTGCTATTACACTAATTCCTTCACTATCAGAAAAAGCAAAACACGTCACAATGCTTCAAAGATCTCCAACTTATTTGATGAATCTTCCTAAAAAAGATAAATTCACAAATTTTCTTTTTCGTTTTACACCTTCAAAATTTGCTCATTTCATCTCTAGATGGAAATATATTATAAGACAGATTTACTTTTATGGAATTTCAAAAAAAAGACCTAAAGAGGTAAAAAAATTTATTAAAAATGAAATAAAAAATAGTCTATCCAAAGGTTTTGATATAGAAAAACATTTTAATCCAAAATATGATCCATGGGATGAAAGAGTTTGTGTAGTGGTTGACAATGACCTGTATGAATCAATTAATCAAGGTAAATGCACTGTAGTTACAGAAAATATAAATTCTTTCAACAAAAACGGTATTCTGTTAGAGTCAGGAAAAGAATTAAAAGCAGATCTTATAATTTCTGCAACAGGTTTAAGGTTAAAATTCATGGGTGGAATTAAAATAAAAATTGATAATAAAACAATAGACACATCAAAATTAGTGAGTTATAAAGGAATGATGTTGCAAGATATTCCTAATGCAACTATTGTTTTTGGATATACAAATGCTTCATGGACCTTAAAAATTGATTTAGTATGTGAATATTTTTGTAGAATTTTAAATCATATGGAAAAAAATGAACTAAAATCATTTGTTCCTAAAATAAATGATGAAAATCTAGAAATAGAGCCCAGCATTGGATTAAATTCTGGATATGTAAAAAGAGCTGAAAAACTTCTACCAAAACAAGGAAAAAAATATCCATGGAAATTAAATCAAAACTATATTAAGGATATGTTTTCGCTAAAATTTAAAAAAATTGAAGATGGATACATATATTTCAAAAATTAATTAGGATATTTATACTAAACATATTTAACATGAGTAAACCACAATTTATAAATGAATTAAGTATTCCTGCTGTTGCAGCTCCAATGTTTTTGATTTCTGGACCTGAACTTGTAATAGAGTGTTGTAAAAATGGAATTGTTGGGACATTTCCTGCTCTAAATCAAAGAACTTCCGAGGGATTTGAAGAATGGTTAATTCAAATAAAAACTGAGCTTGATGCATTCGAAAAAGAAACAGGAAAAAAAGCTGCTCCGTTCGGAGTTAACTTAATTGTTCATAACACTAATCCAAGAGTTCAAGCTGATTTAATGTTGTGTGTGAAACATAAAGTTCCAATAATTATAACTTCACTAGGAGCAGTAAGTCAATTAGTTGATGCTGTACACTCATACGGAGGTCTAGTTTATCATGATGTAATCAAAAAAAGACACGCTGAGAAAGCAGCTGAAGCTGGAGTTGATGGATTAATCTTAGTTGCTGCAGGAGCTGGAGGACATGGTGGAACACTTCATCCCATACCATTCATTGCTGAGGTTAAGAAATTTTTCAAAAAAACAATTTTACTTTCAGGATGTTTATCTAATGGAAGAGATATCGCTTCAGCAAAACAAATGGGAGCTGACTTGGCTTATATGGGTACTAGATTTATTAATACTAAAGAGAGTAAGGCTGATGATGCTTATAAAGAAATGATTATAAATTCAACTGCAGGTGATATTGTTTATACAGCAGCTGTTTCAGGGGTCAATGCCAATTTTTTAAGACAAAGTTTAGAATCTATGGGAATCACTGAAGACATGTGGGGAAATTCTAAAAAAATTAATTTTGGTGATGAGTTAGATGCAGCTAAGGCTGAAGCGAAAGCATGGAAAACTATTTGGTCTGCAGGTCAGGGAGTAACAACAATTGATGACGACCCAAGTGTTAAAGAGCTAGTTGATAACTTAAAGAAAGAATTCATTTCATCTATTAAAGAGCAAAAGGATTTATTAGATACTTATAACTAATTTTTATAAAACTCTACAAACCAATCCAAGGCTGATGGATTTCTTAATGAATCTTTACTAACTACATCTTTTATATTTTCACCTGTTAATATTTTTTTAATAGGTACTTCGAGTTTTTTTCCACTTATTGTATAAGGAATGTCTGGGATTTTATAAATTACATCAGGAACATGCCTTGGAGAACATTTTTGTCTTATTACAGACTTTAGCATATTAAAATCAATTTCAATAAATGATTTTACAAATAGTATCAAACTATTCTCTTTGTTATTATCTAAATGTATTATCAAACTATCTTCAACAAAATCTAAATCTGAAATAGCACTATATATTTCCGAAGTTCCGATTCTAACTCCAAATCTATTTAAAGTTGAATCAGAGCGCCCATGAACAATAATTCCTCCTTTTTTAGTTTCTGTTACCCAATCACCATGATTCCAAATTTGGTTAAATTTTGAAAAATAACTGTTGATATACTTTTTATAATCTTTATCATTCCATAAAAATACAGGCATTGAAATAAATGGTTTAGTTAGAACCAATTCACCCATTTGACCTTTTATTTGTTTACCATTATTATCCCAAACTTCAATCGAAGCACCTAGCATCTTACATTGAATTTCACCAGGAATAACATTCATTTCAGGATTTCCTCCAATAAATGCAGTACAAACGTCTGTTCCACCACTCAAAGAAATTATATGTGTATCAGGAAAAAGTTTGTTTAAACCAATATTAGTTTCTTTGAAAAGAGGTGAGCCAGTTGAACCTATACTTCTTAAATCAGAAAAATCAATCGAATCTAGGTCATTAGGAATATTCGTTAAAAGATTTTGAAAAAATACTGCTCCGTGACCAAAATGATTAATTTTTGCCTTTTGTGCAAATCGCCACAAAACTCCATTATCTGGATAAATTGGGGATCCATTATAAATACATAAAGAAGATCCAAGAAGAAGACTACTAAGCGAATAATTCCACATCATCCATCCTGTTGTAGAATACCAAAAATAGGAGTCTGAAGTGTAAACATTTTGGTGAATTGACAAGGCTTTAAAATGTTCAAGTATCATACCTCCAGTTCTGTGAGTAATTGCTTTAGGTTTTCCGGTTGTGCCAGAGGAAAATAATATCCAAATGGGATGATCAAAATCAACTGATTTGAAATTCAAATCAACTTTTTTTGTATGATTTGAAAATTTAGATTTGGTATTTAAATCTAAAATCCCAGAAAGAGAATTAATTGAACTTTTAAGTTTTTTGACTTTTGAATTCAAACTAAAGTTTTTTCCATTATAAGTATATTCAGAATGATAAAACAAAAATTTTGGTTGTATTTGATTAAATCTATCAAATACAGAGTCGTATCCAAAATCGGGTGAGCATGAAGACCAAATTGCTCCAATTGAATTAACTGCCAGAAAAGCTGATACAACTTCAGGCGTGTTTGAGCAATAAGCAACTACCCTGTCGCCAATTTGAACGTTATTTTTAATTAGTATTTTTTGAAACTCTAGAGTTTTTAACTTTAATGAATTCCAAGTTATTTCAAAATAGTCTCCATTTTCATCTTGATACTTTATGGCTGGAGTTTTTAGATTATCGTTTTTAAAAACATTTCTAGAATAACTAATTTTTGAATCAGTAAACCAGAGAGTTTTAATGAAGTTTTTATCAAATCTATATACGGAGATTGGTGGTTTATCAAATTCTATTTTAAAAAATTCAACAATTGACAACCAAAAATCTTCTATCTCAGTAATGCTCCATTTATGTAATTCATCGTATGAGGAAAAAATTATTTTATTGTTAGATTTTAAAAATTCTTTATACTTTGATAATATCGTTTTCAAAACTTAAAATAGACACTATTGGTTTAATAAAAAGTAGACAGTAATGACACAAAACAAGGCATGAAGAATTGCAATTTTTAAATCTCTGGTCTGTTTTAAAAAAAATGAAATAATGATTGCTAATGAAACTAAAAAATGAAATACTGCAAATACAATTAAAAAAGGTTCATGTAAAACTGAATTTTCATAATTTGAAAAAATATATACTGCAAAAATACCAATACTACAGGCTGCAGCTCCATACATCCTAGCTGTTGTCAAAAGAGCATTATTGGCTTTTTTATATGCAGCCATTAATCTCGGATTTATCAATAAAACTGATCCAACCAATAGTTCTAACAACCCAACAACTAGTATAAATATTTTCATAATTATTATTTTTTACACAATATAAGTTAATTAAAATGTAGTTAGTATTAATTTACTATTTTTATAGTTATGGATCAAGAAAGCATAAGTAAATTAATTCCAGTTATAGTACTTTTAGTTTTAGGTTCTTTGGAAGCTATAGGTGGATTATATTTTCATGACAAACGTTCAAAAAATGATATTACTATAGAGCTTGTTTGCTTAACTGTACTTCCAACACTTATACAACCAGCAATTCTAGCACTAGTTTTATTTTCTATGGATTCTTGGTTTTTAATTTACGAGGATTATTTTATAAATGCATATTTCTTATGGCATGTTTTAGCATTCTTAATCCTTGATGATCTAACTCAATATCTTTGGCATAGGTTTTCACATGAAAATTCTTTTATGTGGAAATTACATAGACCTCATCATGTTGTTGAAGAAATGGGAGTTTTAGTAACCTACAGAAATGCATTTATGTATTATGCATTTATGCCTGGACTATGGTTTACTGGAATTCTTATATTTCTTGGTATGACTGAAGTTTATTTGTATTACCTGCCAATAAAAATGACTGTCATAATAGCTGCCCATAGCGAAACTAAATGGGATCAATATCTATACAAATACAAATTTCTTCACCCAATTGCATGGGTTATTGAAAGAACTATCTCTACACCAAGTACTCACTATGCTCATCATGGTTTGACCTCTGAAGATGGGGTTTCAAATCCAAATGGGAATTACGGAAATCTCCTTTTTTTATGGGATATTTTATTTGGCACTGCAAAAATTACCAGAAAATATCCAACAAAATTTGGAGCTTGGAATAAAATGAAAGAGCCCTGGTATGTTCAATTAATGTTCCCAATTTTGAAATCTAAAGATTCTAGAAGTGAACTCAGTTCTATAAAGACAAATATGGATTATGATCCATCAAAAGATTATAAGGATTTTGATAGTTAAACTTTAATGAAAAACTTAAATAATAAAGTTGTTGTAATTACTGGCGCAGGTTCAGGAATTGGCAGATCTCTTGCTATTAAAATGCATGAAAGTGGAGCACTATTAGCACTTAACGATTTTAATGATAAAACTTTAGAAGAAACTGTACATATAATTGATGATGTGAATAAAATATACAGTGAAGTTTTTGATGTTTCCAAAAAAAAAGACTTTGACCAATTTGCAAAAAATGTTATCAATCATTTTGGTAAAGTAGACGTTATAATAAATAATGCAGGAATAACAATTGGCAGCTTTTCTGCTGTTGAAACAACAATAGAAGACTATGAAAAAGTTGTAGGAATTAACATGTGGGGTATGATTTATGGTACTCTTGCTTTTATACCAGAACTTAGAAAACAAAAAGAATCAAGTGTTGTAAATATTTCAAGTGTTTGGGGACTTTTAGGCTCTCCCTATCAATCGGCTTACAGTGTGTCTAAATTTGGAATTAGAGGTTTTAGTGAAGCTCTAGCAGCTGAGGAATTGTGTAATAATACAGGAGTTGTAGTTACAAGTGTTCATCCTGGTGGTGTTAAAACGAATATTGTTAGAAACATTAAGGGTCAAAAATTAAGTGAAAAGCAACTAAAAAAATTGGATGCACACTTTCCAACTACATCAAATCAAACTGCGGATAAAATTATTAATGCTATTAAGAAAAAGAGAACTAAAGTTATTATAGGTAAAGATGCAAAATTCATGTATCGACTAACCAGATTTTCTCAAAGATTAACTATGAGTTTTATAGTAAATTGGGCTAAGAAGATGATGAAAATTCAAAAATGAGATCAACTACAAAACATATATTTTCTTTTCTGGTTTTGGTAATATTTATGTGTCTATCATTTATTAACTTTTTTCCTGAAAAACTTTCTAAATTTTTGACAAATCTAACTATTGAAAGAAACACATCTACTTTTTCAAATAATGAAGATGAAATTACAGTATTTACAATTGGCACAGGCTCTCCTTTAAATAACAGTAGAGTACAATCTGGAACAGCTATATTTATAAAAGATAAATTTTTCATTTTTGATGTTGGTGATGGAGTAGTAACAAAAGCAGAACAAATGAATCTTCCTTTAAGTGAATTAGATGCAATATTTATAACTCATTTTCACTCTGATCATTATATCGACCTCCCCTATCTAATTAATAGATCTTGGGTTCTTGGAAGAAGTAAAGACTTAAATGTGTATGGACCAGAAGGATTAGAAAATATTCTAGCAAGTAATTATGACTTTTTAGAACTAGAAAACAAACACCGAGTTGATCATCATGGCTCTGATTTAATGAACACTAAATATGCTTTTGGTGTATCAAATGAATTTAAAATGAAAGAAGATAAAAAAGTAATATATGAAACTGATGGAATTAAAATTACTGCTTTCAATGTTGACCATTACCCTGTAAAGCCATCGATTGGATATGTAATTGAATACAATAACAAAAAAGTAGTGTTGAGTGGAGACACAAAGGCAAATGAGGTAGTATTTGAAATGGCTTCAAATGCTGATTTACTAATACATGAAGCAATATTAAATTCTTTGTTAAAAAATACGGTTAAAATCCTACAGAATAAAGAAATGTACCGTAATTCACATATTGTTAATGACATTCAAGATTATCATACTCCTCCAAATGAAATTGTTAAATTAGCTAATAAAGCCAATGTTAAAACACTAGTATTACATCATTTAACTCCATCACCAGATAATATTATTATTAAAAAACTATATGAAAAGCAAATCAAAAATTTTAATGGAAAAGTTTATTTAGCCAACGATGGGGATAAATTTATTGTCAAATAAAATGAAAAATAAAATAATAATACCCATATTAATTCTACTGTCAATAATTATTGGTGGCTATATAGCTATTGCAAAAATTAACTCCTCAGTACAAAACAATGAATTTTCTATAAAAAACGGTAGCTGGGCTGTAAATCCAAATATGGACCTAAAGGATAGCTACCAGAGAGCTTATATTTCAAGAATAGGTGTATTTGCTTTAGATGAAAAAGAAGTTCTTTATTTCTTGTCAAGTAAAGACAATGATGGAAACCAATTAACATCAGACTTTGATTATCAAATTATTGGTTCCCCACCCAAAGGAAGGTATTGGAGTTATACGTTATATGGAAAAGATTATTTTTTGGTTAACAATGAGGCAAACACTTATACTATAAATAAAGAAAATCTTGATAGAGATAAACCAATACTAATATCATCTACAAAAAAAAATAATAACTGGTTACCCTCTGGAAATGAAAAACAGTTTCATATTACTTTGAGGATTTATAATCCCGACGAAAACGTTTATAAAAACCTAGAATCATTAGACTTACCAATAATTAAAAAAATAGAAAAATGAAAAAAATATTTTTTTACTTATGGATCTTACTTATAATGAGTATTTGTTCTTACAATTTAACTATTCACTACATTCCAAATATTGTTTACGGAGTTTTTCATAATAAAATAGAAAAGAACCAAGATATTGGAGATAACGAAATTAAACACTTTGATATACCCAATTATAAGTCTAGAGATGTCGTAATGCCCAATCCTGATTTTTTATACTCTGTAAGTTTTTATGATTTATCTTCTGGAGATCTTAAGTTAAAAGGAAATATGCCAGATTCCACCTATTGGTCCGTTTCGTTTTATAAACCAAATACAATAAACTGGTATGTAAAGAACGATAAAGAATTTAATTCAAATAGATTAGAGCTTAATCTAACAATCAATAATACAAAAGGTGAAAATATCATTCACTCACCAGTCAAAAAAGGACTTATGATAATAAGAATACTTGTTGAAAACAAGGATCAAAATTCAATCGATTATTATAAATCTCTTCAAAAAAGCATTACAATAAATTAGTTTTTTTTTATTAAATTAGTATTTAAATACTAATTTTTCATGAAAAAATTAAAGAGGAAAATTCAAAAATTTATTGTTAGTCTAATGGGTTCTCCAATTAAAATTGAACCAAATTTAAGAAATAGACAAGTCAAAACTATAGATCCGCTTCCTAAGGAAGTTTTCTGGGATAATAGTGTTAAAATTCACAAAACAAAAAAAGGAATTGAATATGTAAAAACACCTGAGGAATGTTTTTCGAATCTTTCTGGCTATAATTTCAATGAAAATTATTTTGATATAAATGGACTTAAAATGCATTATATTGATGCTGGTCCTAGCGATGGAAAAATCCTTTTATTACTTCATGGACAACCGGTTTGGTCCTATTTATACCGAACTATGATTCACGAACTGGTTGCAAAAGGATACAGATGTATCGCCCCAGATTTAATGGGAATGGGAAAATCAGATAAACCAATTTCAATAAAATACCATGTTTATGATACTCATTGTGATAATATTTTAACTTTTATTCAAAAATTAAAACTTAAAAAAATTACTCTTTTTTGTCAGGATTGGGGTAGTTTGATAGGTCTTAGAATTGCTGGTGAAAATTCAAACCTCTTTTCTGGTATTATTGCAGCTAATGCTGAACTGCCAAACTTTACTGAAGAATCAAATCCATTATATATTCCTGAGCCAGTAAAAATTAATACTAAAATTAAAAGTTTTAAAAAAGCAATGGCATATCACTTTTTGAATAATAATGGATTTAATATGAACAATTTTCAAGCATGGATTACTTATTGTATTACCACCCCTTTTGTTCATATTAGTGAAATTATGGGACTATCTTTGTCCAAAGACTTTAAAAAAGACAAAAAAATACTTGACGCCTATGCTGCTCCTTTTCCATCATTTATATATATGGCTGGTCCTAGAACTTTACCATCCATGAATGCAGGGATTACGGGTCAAACTTTAAAAGCAATTGATGGATTAAAAAAATTTAAAAAACCTTTCCTATCTTTAATAGGTTTACAGGATAAGCTTTTGGGAACTCCGAGAATTCAGAACAGATGGATTAAAATTGTTCCAGGTGCTAAGGGTCAAGATCATGAACAGTTCAAAGAAGCAAACCATTTCATTCAAGAAGATATTGGAGAAAAAATGGCTGACAGAATGCACAAGTTTATTTTAAAAAATAAAATTTAATGAAGAAAAAAATTTTAAAAATTGTTGGTTTATTTTCGGTACTTATTTTATTGTTTTTTATTTCTCTACCTACCCTTTTAAATAAAGCAGGTTTACATCCAGAATTCGATAGTAAAAAGTATGATTTCAAAAATAAAAGAGCAGTTATAATCTCAACTAGTCACAGTACTTTAAATAAGCCTGGTGAAACAACTGGAAAGTTAACTGGAGTCTTTGCATCCGAACTTACCGTCCCCTATTATGAATTTACTGATTCTGGAATTGAAGTTGATCTTGCAAGTATTAATGGTGGAACAATTCCAATAGATCCAGAATCTTTTTTTTATGTTGTAAAAACAAGCTCAGACGATAGATATCTTGAGGATCCAATTCTAAAAGAAAAAGTAAAAAATTCTATCAAAATAGATGAACTTGAAATTGATAATTACGATCTAGTATTCATTGCAGGTGGTTGGGGTGCTGCGTACGATTTGGGTTATTCGGAAATATTAGGAAAAAAAATAAGTCAAGCTTATTACAATCCAAACTCTATAATTGGTGGAGTCTGTCATGGAGTTCTTGGTTTTATAAATGCTAAAGATTCTTTAGGAAATCTAATTATAAAAAGCAGAAGAATGACTGGAGTAACCGATAAACAAATCAAAGAACTTGGAATTGATTTTACACCTCAACATCCTGAAGAAGAATTGATAAAAGCTGGAGCTATTTTTGAAAGTAAAACAGCTATTAGAGATGTATTTGCCAATTTAACTGTTGTGGACGATGAATCTAAATTTGTAACTGGACAGAATCAAAATGCAGGACATGAAACTCCTCAAAAAATGATGGAGATTTTAATAAATAAATAATGACTTTTAATTTTAAAAACATACTACCTAAAAGTGCTGACAATAACTTCAAAGGTCACAAGTTAGCATTGTGGGGTTTTATTTTGTTTTTGGTTGTTATGAGCTGGAGGGCAATTATTCATATGTTATTTGAACAGTACGGATATCATAATATTGCAAGTTTTTTAGAAATTTCAGCAGACCCTGATCCAATGCCAATAATCTATAGATTTTTTTCTTTATGGGGATTTGCTCAACTAATTTTTTGTCTAATTTGTTGGGTTATAGTTTTTAAATACAGATCATTAATTCCATTGATGTGTTTGTTTTGGATGTTTGAATGGGGGTTCAGAGTTTTCGGCTATCCATTAATTCGGGAAGAAATTGCTATACAAGGTATTTACACTAGCGGTGTAACACCTGGTGTTTCCTATGCTTTTGTACCAGCATTAATTGTAATTATTTTATTTGGACTTTCTATATTAGACAAGAAATAATGAGAAAATTTTTTCTTTTAACGGCAATAATAGAAATTCTAGCAGGTCTAGCTTTATTTTTTGCTGCTGAAAAAATACCTGATTTAATTAATGCCAATCCATTAACTATAGGTTTTGCTAAAATGTATGGTGTAGCCGCATTTTCTTTGGGTCTTTTTGCTTTATTTTCATGGAAATATTTTGATTTAAAAATACTACACATCCCTTTTTTGATTATATTTTCAATTTTCAACATTGGAATTGCTTTTGCTGTTATTCAATCCAGCTTAAATTTTGGTTTTGAAAATCCTGCACCCGGATATTTTCACTTAATATTGGGATTAATAGCACTGTATTTTCTTTTTAAAAAAAAAAGTTTAAAATATAGTTTTAACAAAAATTTCTTTTACTTTTTTCTTTTAATTTTTACTGCAATAATAACTACAAACTTCACTCTATTTGCTCTACCAAGATTTTTTACAACTGAATCTTTAATCAGAGTTATATTTTTATTTTTAATTTTTATTTTTCCTCTTCTTTATTACTTAAATAAAGTCGCCAATAAAAATTATAATTCAAAGCCAAAAAGAATTCTATTTATTACGCTTACAGGCTCCCTATTAGCTTGGATAATTCAACTTATTGAAATCCACTTATATCATCATGAAATTAAAGTAGATTCTCCAATAGGGTGGTTTGAAGATGAATTTGTTAGAACGCTTATGTATGTTTTACCCACATTACTAATAGCTGAATTATTATGGGAATATTTTAAAAATAAACAAAGAATTTTTTATTCTGGAATTGCTATAATGTTAATATACTCTTTCTCTTCTTTTTATAGTTCTTTTGTTTTTTCAGATGCAAATCCTTCAAAATATTCTGATTTGAATATCCAAAATACTGAACTTCCTAACGTAATTTTAATTGTAGCAGACGATTTAGGCTACAATGATATTTCAGCCAACGGTAATGAACTAATTCAAACTACAAATATTGACCAAATAGGTCAAAATGGAATCAAGTTTTCAAGAGCTTATGCAACGGCATCGGTTTGTGCCCCCTCGAGAGCTGCATTTTTGACTGGTAATTATCATCATAGGTATGGTTTTGAGTTTTTACCCGATTTATTTAATTATAGCCCAAGAGTTAGAAAAGCAGATTTTAAAAGATTTGGACATCAAGATAATTTTAAAATGTGGTACGAAAAAGATGTCCCTATTAATCAACGAGGATTAGATCCCTATGTAAATACAATAGGTGATTATTTAAAAAAAATGGGATACCAAACTTCTGTTATTGGTAAATGGCATATGGGTACACACTCAAAATTTAGTCCAGAAAATTATGGGTTCGACTATCACTATGGAATTACTGGAGCTGGATCTCTCTATGCTCCTATTAGGAAAAGAAAATATTGTAGAGTCAAAACAGACTTGGGATTTTGCAGATTTCATAACATGGCAAGTAACAAAATATTACACATTGGAAAATGGAAAAAATTCAATTCCCGAAAATTCGGAATATCTCACAGATGTTTTTACAAAAAAGGCTGTTAATTACATAAAAGAAAATAAAGACAAACCTTTTTTTCTTCATCTTTCTCACATGGCCCCTCATGGGCCCTTTCAAGCACAAAGAAAATATTATGAAATGTTTGATCACATCGAGGATCACAACAAAAGAGTTTACTATGCAATGATTAAAAATTTAGATGACAGTGTAGGAGAAATTAGAAGAACTCTTGAAAGTGAAGGAATTTTAGACAACACTTTAATTATTTTCACAAGTGACAATGGAGGAGCAACATATACTAGAGCTACTAACAACTTCCCCTTACATTGGTGGAAAAATGTCCAATTTTGAGGGTGGAACTGTAGTTCCCATGATGATGCAGTGGAACAATAAAATAAAGCCTCAAAAAAATTACACTCATATGGTTAGTTTACTTGATATTGTACCCACCATTTTAGATGCTGTAGAATCGCCTTCATTAGTTAATAAATACGATGGAGTATCATTACTTAAATACTTAAACTCTAAAAACGAAAAACCACATAAAGAATTGTTTTGGAAAACAGGATATGTGAAATCCATTGTTTCAGGGAATTATAAATTACATATAAATGAAAAAGAAAATTTTAAATTTTTGATTAATTTAACTGATGATCCTGGTGAACAAAATAATTTGATTTCAGTTTATCCAGAAAAAGCAAAGGAACTAACTTTAAAAATAAATGATTGGAGTAAGGATTTACAACAACCCAAATGGGGTTCAAATGCTGATGTATCAATTCCTATTGATAATTCTGAAAATTCAAAAAGATATTTTTTCCCCTGGTAAATACTTATGAATAATAAAAACTTAATTATAGAATCCGTTTCAAATGGACCATTATTTGGACAGACTTTTAATGTAGAGATGTTAAATAGTTTACCCTCAATAAAAAGAAAGTTTATTTTATCTAGAATTCCTTTTATCCCATATTCATTAAAGTCTAAACTTTTTTCTTTAAGTAAAAATGAAATTAATAGTAATGGTTTGATTTTACATGGGGGTGGTCCAATTTATAGCAATGGAACAATTTCTGAAAATGAGTGTAGAAATCCTTTGGAATTAGATCCGAAAGATCCAAATTTTACAGAAAAAACATCTGGCGGTTTAAAAATAGTTGATAATGATCCAATGGTTCAAACAGCAAAATATCCAGATAGAGTTATTGGAAATTTTACAGCTATGAATAGATTTTTTACTGATATTTCAAGTGAATTTATAGCCAGTTCCATTAACAGAAAATTAATACCAACAAGTTCTAAAGATCAAATAATTCAAGCATATATTAAAAGTGCTGAAGAATGTGAAAAATTAACAGATAAAATTATACTTGAGCAAACTGCAACGTTTTCATTTCGATCAAAAAACTGTGGAGACGTAAACGAGCCTGCAAAGGATACAATAACTGGAATAATGTTGTTTGTTTGGGGAATTAAAGGACAAGTATTTAATGGAACAGTGATTGGAGGCACAGGAAAATTTAGTGGAATTAGGGGAGAATTTACAAGAGAAAGACTGCTAGCGCCAAATTTTTCAGGAGCTGAAACTTTTAGAATTATATTTCCGACAAATTTAAAGCCTGACTATTATCCTGAATAGAAATTAAAGATTCTTAAAATCTTGGTCTATTTTTTTTGATAATTCTTTCTGTTTTGTTTTATATCTATCTAATCCTTTTTTTGTTAAGTAAGGATAGAAATGACCCATAATTTCATCTAGTATCTTGTGATATTTGTTTTTAAAGTCATCTAAAACCTCCCATGTTGTTAGGGATGAAGAAATGATGGCCCAGTTATTTTTAGCAAATGTTTTATACTGACCAACAAATGCCTCTTTTTTCATATAGCCATTTTTTATGCTAATATTAATGTATTCAATTGTAAATTTTTCATTAATTATAATGACATCCTTGTAAATGGATTTAGCGTTTGGAACTAAATTTATAATTTCTAAAATATCTCTAAAAAAGAACCTATAATTGAACAAAAAGATAATATTGTTTCTTAAAATTTTATACAAAGACATATGTTTCAAAGATTCTCGTTGAGTTGTTTCAATTTCAACTAATTTTCTAATCATATAATAAATTATATACTCCATTAAATCCTTCTTTGTTTTAAAATGATAAGTTAAATTTCCTGGACTTATATTATTATATTCAGCAATATCTTGTAATCGAACATTAGCCAATCCTTTATTATTAAATAATAAAATGGAAGTTTCTACTATTTTTATTCTTGTACTGCTCACTTTAGGTTCTAAGGTTTTGTATAATTAGTATAAAAATACTAAATTTATAAGTAACAGTTAACTTGTAATAATTTAAATAAATATGGTAAATATTTTTCCTGATCCTTCTAAACTTAATGATCATGAAAATACGAATAAAATCGTATTAGTCATATTTATTAAAATTGCTAAACCAAAAGTTAAAGAAGAACTAAAAATTAGTCTCCTAAATAAAAAATTAAAAATTATTAATTGGTTTGACTGTCATTACACTAATATTGGAAAAGAAGACTATTGGTCAGATGTATTAATAGTTGAATTTAAAGATAAATTTGAACTCGAGAAATATTATAAAAATGGTGTTGGTAAAATTGATTTAGAGGCAGTTCAAGTATTTAATCTTTTGCCAAAAAATTTACCACGACTCTTCGTAAATTTTTTAAAACTGTTTAGACCTATTGGCTATTTCTTTGAATTGATAAAGTCATCAAATAAAGAATTACAAAATTTAAGTAATGAAGATTCAAACATACTACCAACAAAAAAACAAGCTGAGCGCTTATTAAATGAAAAATCAACTAAAAAGGCTTACATGATTAATCTTTTAGAATTAAAAGAAATGGCTCAATACAAAGATAAATCTATATCAATTACGGGTAGAGAAGCTTATGTTGAGAAATATGGAACTCAGGCTTTTAAAAGTGTAATATTGCTTGGTGGTGATTTTGCATTTAATGGAAGAATCATTGGTGATTCACTAATTGAATATAATGTACCTTTTGATACTCAAGGTAAATGGCAAGCTGTTGGAATTGCCGAATATACTAAAGCATGTAAAATGTTGGAACTTGAAAAAATTCCTGGCTACTCTAAAGGTTTAATACATCGAGAAGCAGGTTTGAAAAGAAATTATAATTTATACGCTACAAAAAATATATAAAATGAATTTTGAACTTAGTGAGGAGCATTTAATGATAAAACAAGCGGCAAGAGATTTTGCTCAAAACGAACTTAAAGAAGGTGTTATTGAGCGTGACTCAAAATGTGAATATCCAGAGATACAAGTCAAAAGAATGGCTGAACTGGGATTTCTTGGAATGACAGTGTCAACCAAATATGGAGGAGGTGGTATGGATACAATTTCATATGCACTAGCAGTTGAGGAGATATCAAAAATTGATAACTCCTGTTCAGTAATTTTATCAGCTCATAATTCATTAGCTTGTTGGGGGATTGAAGAGTATGGAACTGAAGAACAAAAAGAAAAATACTTAAAACCTCTTGCGATTGGAAAAAAGATCGGTGCCTTTTGCTTATCAGAACCAGAATCAGGTTCTGACGCTACTCAGCAAAAAACAACAGCGTTTGAGAAAGGTGATCATTATATTTTAAATGGTGTAAAAAATTGGATTACTAATGGATTGAAAGCGGAAATTTACGTTGTTATTGCTCAAAGTAACCCTGAATTAGGCCATAGAGGAATTAATGCTTTTGTAATAGAAAGTAATACAAAAGGAATATCAACTGGACCCAAAGAAGATAAGCTAGGAATACGATCTTCTGATACATGTTCAGTTATTTTTCAAGATGTGATTGTTCCAAAAGAAAATAGATTAGGTCCGGAGGGGTTTGGTTTTAAATATGCAATGAAAACGTTAGAAGGAGGAAGAATAGGTATCGCTGCTCAAGCACTTGGATTAACTCAAGGAGCTTATGAAATGGCACTAGAATATTCCAAACAAAGAAAAACATTTGGAAAACCTATAAGTCAACACCAAGGTATAGCTTTTAAATTAGCAGAGATGGCTACTGATATTACAGCAGCTAGGCTATTAGTATATAAAAGTGCCACAAATAAAGATAAAAATCTAGACTATGGTTATTCAAGTTCAATGGCAAAATTATACGCCTCTGAAATGGCTATGAAACATACCGTTGAAGCTGTTCAAATTCATGGTGGAAATGGTTTTGTTAAGGAATATCACGTGGAAAGATTAATGAGAGATGCAAAGATCACTCAAATTTATGAGGGTACATCTGAAATTCAAAAAATTATAATTTCAAGAAATTTATTAAAATAATGAAATCGACAACTAGACAATTTTTAAAAGATACTGGAGCTACAACACCCGTTATATGTGGGCCGATGTATCCAGGATCAAATCCTGAATTAATTGCAGCAGTCTCTGAAGCTGGAGGTTTTGGAGTGGTTCAACCTGTTGCACTTACTTCTTTATATGGACACGATTTTAGGGAAGGCCTTAGACTAATTAAAAAACTTACAAAAAAACCTTTTGGAGTAAACTTTACAATTTTTGGTGGTGCTAATAAAAAATACCACAATCAAATGAAAGAATGGATGGAGATTTCGATTGAAGAGGGTATTAAATTCTTTCTGACCTCTCTTGGGAAGCCTCACGAAATTGTAAAAATTGCAAAACAAAACGGAATAAAAGTTTATCATGATGTACCTAACAAAAAGGTTGCTCTTGCGATGGTAGACTGTGGAGTTGATGGATTAAACTGCATTAATTGGAGAGCTGGAGGACAAACAGGAATTCAATCAGCAGAAAAATTTATTGAAGATTTAAATGAGTTAAAAATTCCATTAATTTGTGCTGGTGGAATTGGAAATAGGAAGGACTATGATAAAGTTTTAGAAATGGGTTATGCTGGAGTTCAACTTGGAACTAGGTTTCTAGCCTCAAAAGAGTGTATTGTTACCGATAGTTATAAGCAAGCAATTGTTGATTCAGAAGAAAAAGATATTGTTTGGACTAATAAAGTTGCTGGAAATAATTCTTCCGTTATAAAAACAAATGATATAATGAAAGGAGGTCTAAGAACAGGACCAATTATTAATTTTATGCTTAAAAGGCCTAAACTTAAAAAATACGCTAGAATGTATCTAATGAGTAAAGGATTAAGAAATTACAGTAAGACAGCTTTTGAAGATGATGTTCAATTCTGGCAAGCTGGTAAGGGTGTTGGGGGTATTAAATCAATAGAAACTTGTGCAGATATTTTAAAACAATATAAAATTTAATGAGACATAAGTTTTTAAAATTTTTACCAAGTTTTATTTTAATTGTTATCGCAATTGGCATTTGGTTTTCCCAAAACTGGTACAAAATGCCAAAATATATAGGTGATATTAAAAATCCAACCTATGAAAATATTCAAATTAATTGGGAAGATGGACCTAAAACAAGAACAAGCTCTAAACCCAACATTATTATAATACTTGTAGATGATCTTGGTTTCAACCAAATTAGTTCCTATGGTGGAGGGATGGCTAACGGACAATTTAAAACTCCTAATATTGATAAGTTAGCAAATGATGGAGTACTTTGTACAAATGGATATTCCTCTAGCCCAGTATGTTCACCCTCAAGAGCATCTTTATTAACAGGAAGATTTGCTACCAGATTTGGATATGAGTTTACCCCAACCACCTCTAGTATGATGAAAGCCATAAGTGTTTTTTCAAAGAAAAATGGAATTGCTGATGGTATTTATTACGATAATAGAGAAGAAAATATAATAGCTATTGATCAAATGGGAATCCCACAATCTGAAAAAACAATCCCAGAAATGCTCAAGCCTGAGGGTTATCACAATATTCATATTGGAAAATGGCATCTTGGTCATGGCAAAGATTTTTTACCAAGAAAACATGGATTTGATGAAAGTCTTAGAATGGATCAAGGATCTTTGTTTTTACCTGAAAATGATAAAAATGTAATAAACGCTAAATTAGATTTTGATCCAATTGATAAAGTTCTTTGGGGAAATCTACCATACGCTGTTAATTTTAATGAAGGGCCGAGAATGAATCCTGACGGACATTTAACCGATTATTTAACAGATGAAGCTGTAAAAGTAATAGAAAAGAATAAAAACAGACCATTCTTCTTGTACCTCGCATATTGGGCTGTACATTCTCCTCTTCAAGCTAAAAAAGAAGATTATGAAAAATTATCCTTTATTAAAAACCATGAAGAAAGAGTTTTAGCATCAATGGTTATGACGGTAGACAGAGGAGTTGGAAAAATTAGAGATGTTTTAAAAGAGAACAATATGGACGATAATACCATTATCATTTTTACAAGTGATAACGGCGCTCCAGGTTACATCGGATTACCTGATTTAAACAAACCTTACAGAGGTTGGAAATTAACTCATTTTGAAGGAGGTGTTCATGTTCCGTTTATAGTAAGCTATCCAAATAAAATTCCAAAGGGATCGGCTTATAATGGAAGAGTATCTAATTTAGATATATTTTCAACTGCTGCTAGTCTAGCAGGAATTGACATTAATAGAAATGATCTTCAACAGATACAGTTTGACGGAGTAAATATACTTCCCTATTTGAGTGGAGAAAAAGAAGGAGAGCCAGATAGAGTCCTTTTTAATAAATCAGGGGATTATTCTTTTTTAATTAAAGATGGATGGAAATTACAAGTGGATTTGATTCAAAATAAAAAGTGGTTATATAATTTAAATGAAGATCCAACAGAACAAATAAACTTAATTGAATCTGATCTTGAAAAACTAAATGAACTTGGAAAAATTTTAAATAAAAAATTATCTGAGCAAGTTAAACCAATATGGCCTAGTTTACTAGACTGGCCAATTTTTATTGATAAAACTTTGGATGAAACTGTAATAAAAAATGACGAATATATATTTTGGGCTAACTAAATAAATAATAATATGATTAAAGAAAAGTTTGAATTAAACAATAAAATCGCTGTAATTACAGGAGCGTCCAAAGGAATTGGTAAGGCAATGGCACAAGGATTAGCAGAATTTGGAGCTACAGTAATAGTCAGTAGTAGAAAACAGGAAGCAGTTGATGAAGTTGCCAAAGAGTTTACAGAACTTGGATTAAAGGCAGACTCTATTGAGTGTCATGTCGCTAAACATGATGAAAGAGAAAAACTTATTGAAAAGGTTATTGAAAAATATGGCCGTATTGATATTTTAATAAATAATGCTGGTACTAATCCATATTTTGGACCAATTAGTAAAATGCCTGTAAACCTTTATCAAAAAACAATGGATATAAATGTTAATTCAGCCATAGAACTTAGTAACCTAGTTTACCCTTACATGAAAAAACAAGGTGGAGGTAGCATCATACACATCAGTTCAATTGAAGGTCTTCACCCCAGTGCATTTATGGCTGCCTACAACATCAGTAAGACTGCATTAATTATGGCTGGAAAAAATCAATCCATTGAATGGGGAAGACATAATATTAGAGTTAATATCCATATGTCCTGGGTATGTAAAAACTAAATTAAGTGCAGCACTATTAGAAAATGAGGTGTCAAGAAATAGTTTTTTAAAAAACTGTTCATTGGGGAGAGTGTCTACACCAGATGAAATGGCAGGATTGGCAGTATTTTTAGCGTCCGATGCAAGTTCATACATGACAGGAACAACAATAGTTAACGATGGAGGGCTAATGAACGCTCCACAAATATCAATGCAATAAATTATAATTTTATGAACTTTGAATATCCACAAAAAACCCGAGATTTAATTAAAAGAGTAGATGATTTTATGCATGAAACATCTTTTTCCTCATGAAAAAAAAGTGTACGATTTTCATCAAAATAACCCCTGGAAAGATTATCCAGAATTGGAAAACTGGAAAAAAGAAGCAAAAAAGGAAGGTCTATGGAATCTGTTTCTCCCCTCCTATTATGGAGATCTTAAGTCCAGGTATGACCAACTTAGAGTATGCAACGCTTTAGCAGAAAAAATGGGAAGACTTACATGGGCGTCTGAAGTTTTTAATTGTACTGCTCCAGATACTGGAAATATGGAGACCATTGCTAAGTATGGTAATCCAGAACAAAAAGAAAAATGGTTAAAACCACTTATGAATGGAGAAATTAGATCAGCTTTTTTGATGACAGAACCTGCAGTTGCTTCATCCGATGCAACTAATATTCAAACATCTATAGTTAGGGATGGAGACGAGTACGTAATAAATGGAAGGAAATGGTGGTCATCAGGAGCTATGAATCCTCATTGCAAGATTTATGTTTTGATGGGTAAAACTGATTTTAATGCTGAAAAACATAAGCAACAAAGTATGATTTTAGTACCTGCAAATACACCAGGAATTAAAATTATAAGACCGATGCAAGTCTTTGGAAGTGTTGATTCACCAGAGGGACATGCCGAGATAGAATTAACTAATGTTAGGGTTCCAGCAAGTAATATTTTACTTGGTGAAGGAAGAGGTTTTGAAATTGCTCAAGGAAGATTAGGGCCTGGAAGAATACATCATTGCATGAGATTAATAGGAGCTGCTCAACGAGCATTAGAATTAATGTGCAGAAGAGCAAACCAAAGAGAAGCATTCGGAAGAAATTTAATTAAATTCAGCAGTGTTAGACAAGACATTGCGAAATCAGAATGTGAAATTCAACAAGCAAGGTTACTAACTCTTGCAACGGCACGATAAAATTGATAAGTTTGGAGCTAAGGAAGCAAAGAACTTAATCGCAATGATTAAAATACAAGTCCCACAAATGACTGCTGTAATGTTGTTGATAGAGCAATTCAAATTCACGGAGGTATGGGAGTTAGCCAAGACACACCTCTAGCAGGATATTATGCTATGGCAAGAGGTATTCAGATTAGCAGACGGGCCAGATGAGGTTCATATGTTTCAATTAGGAAGAAATTTAGCAAAACAACATGAGATATAAAGACAAAACAGTTTTAATTACAGGAAGTGGTTCTGGTATTGGAAAAGCAGCTGCATTAGCGTTTGCTAAGGAGGGAGCTAACTTAATAGTTTCTGATATAAATGATGAGAATGGCTTAAATACAGTTTCAGAAATAACAAATAATAAAGGTAAGGCAACATTTTTTAAAGCAGATGTTTCTAATTATGAAATGGTTACTGATTTAATGAATTTTATAGTTGAAAAATTTGGAAGACTAGATGTAGCAATAAATAACGCTGGAGTTGGAGGAGACTTTGCTAAAATTACCGATCTTACTGTTGAGTCGTGGGATAAGACCATGTCAGTGAACTCAACTGGAGTATTTTATTGTATTAAAAATCAGATTCCAATAATGCTTAAACAAGGTGGTGGTGTTATACTCAATACATCCTCAATTGCTGGGATTCGAGGACTTCCTAATGCAACTGCTTACTCTGCTAGTAAACATGCCGTAATTGGAATTACTAAAACTGTTGCCATGGAATACGCTAAAAATAATATAAGAGTTAACGCTATCTGTCCTGTATTCACAGTAACTCCTATGTTTGACCCAGAGGCTATGGATAAATTAAAATCAGGTATTTCTGAAAAATTAAAAGCCAATGTTCCTATGAAACGTTTTGCTAATGTAATGGAACAAGTAAGTACAATGCTATGGCTTTGTTCAGATGAGGCTAGCTTTATAACTGGTCAAGCAATATCTGTTGATGGTGGGTTAACTGCTTAAATTTATGGAACAGAAAGTAAGAAAAGGAGAAGAACTTAATGAAATTAATCTAAAAAACTTTTTAAAAGAAAATGATTTAATTTCTGATATTAAAAGTGAATTAAAAGTTTTACAATTCTCCAATGGCTTTTCAAACCTAACATATTCACTTGCCATCGAAAATAAAGAATATGTAATTAGAAAACCACCAAAAGGTGCTGTTTATGGGCATGATATGAGCAGGGAATTTAAAGTACTAAAAGGTCTTAATAATGGGTTTGATAAAGCTCCTATTGCCTACGCCTACTCCGAAGATAATAGTATTATTGGTACTTCTTTCTACATAATGGAAAAAGTCAATGGAAAAATAATAACTCCTAGAGAATTTAAGGAAAGATCAATTCCTAATGAAGATTATTCAACTATTTCCAAAACATGGCTTAAAACATTTGTTGAATTACACAATTTAGACTTTAATAAATTAGGATTGTCTGATCTTGGAAAACCAGAGGGTTATGTTGAAAGACAGGTTAGAAATTGGGGAAAACAGTACTTAAAAGCAGCAACAGATGATATTAAAGAAGCTGAGTTAATTATGAACTGGCTAAATGAAAACCAACCTAAACAATATAAGCATAGTTTAATTCACAACGATTATAAATATGATAATGTAGTTTTTAGTTCAAATTCATGGACGAAGATCAATTCAATTTTAGATTGGGAAATGTGCACCATAGGAGATCCTTTAATGGACTTAGGAACATCAATTGCTTATTGGGCAGAATCCTCTGACCCTCCTCAACTAAAATCAACCTTTAATTATCCTACTTCAATTAAGGGGAATCCGTCTAGACTTGCAGTTGTAGAGATGTATGAAAAAGAAACTGGAATGCCAGTAAATAATCTTGTGTTTTATTATGTATTTGGATTATTTAAAATTGCTGTTATTGTTCAACAAATATTTTATAGATACAATAAGGGACTAACTACTAATGAAAAATTCAGAGACTTAAATAAAATCACTAATATACTTTGTAAAACAGGATGGCAATCCATTCAAAAAAATAGAATTGAAAATATTTTTTGATGAGTAAAATTTATTTATTTAGACATGCTCAAGCCTCCATAGGAAAGGCAAATTATGATGTTTTATCAACTAAGGGTGAAAAACAAGCAGCTGAACTAGGAAAATATTTGTGCGAAGAAAAATTAATTTTTGATAGGGTTTATGTTGGAAACTTGCAAAGACAAAAACATACTCAAGAAATTGTAGCAAAAGAATATAAAAACTCTGGATTGTTCATGCCCAAAGCTATTATGTTAGAGGGTCTCAATGAACATCAAGCTACTGAAGCAATGAAAATTGAAATGCCAAAGATGCTTGAAGATAAATACTTAAAATCTTTAAAAGAAAAACTTATAAGAAATCCAGAAAAAAAACATTCTGTTATGATGTTAGGATTTAAATATTTTTTACATAAATGGGTAAATAATGAAATTATTGTAGAAGGAATAATTCCATGGAAAGAGTTTAGAAAAAATTCAATAAATGCATTAAATCAAATTAAAAGTGAAATAAAAAAAGGAGAAAAAATTGCTGTATTTTCATCCGGAGGAACAATTAGTTCAATGATTGGAGAAGTATTAGAAATAAAAAAGGAAATAGCTATTGCCAATCTTAACTTCTCAGTAAGAAATACCTCTTTCTCTAAACTACTTTATTCAGATAAAGAAACTAATCTTTTAACATTTAATGAATTACCTCACTTAAAAGATGAGATGATAACCTTTGTATAATTTTAATCATGAGAAAAGGTTTAAAAGAATTTTACAAAATAAAATTGCTCAAATTTTATAGATTCATGGTAAAAAAAAGCCCCGATATATCGAGGCTTTAATTACTAATAATTCTGTATTATTTTAATAGTGATGCATTCCAATATGCATTTCGTCTTATAATTTTACCATCATTATCAAAATCGTCAATAAATAAAACTGGAATAACAACTTTCTTACCATCAGAACTTCTAGACATTCTAAATCTCCACCATGACTGAACGGTTTTACTATCTTGCCAATCATATTCCAAGTAGTCTGGATATCCAGATTCATCAAGTCCATCAATAGCCCATCCAGCTAACATTTTTGCATCTCTAGCTTTTATTTCATCTTGGTTCATGTTTTTAGATTCATTTATATCAATAAACACTGCATTTTCATGAAAAAAACTAAATGCCTTATCTACATCACCATTTGCAAAGGCATACTGTAATTTCCTAACTGTATTAATATGCTCATGATTTATATAAATAGTACCATTCTTTCTTTCATAAAAACTATCATTAACCATTGAAAAGTTAGAACTATTATTATATTCATGTATTCTAGTAATTTTACTATTACTTTCATTTAGAACATAGCCTCTAAGGATAGGAGAATCAAACTTAACACCAGTTGTTTTATTTATAGCATACAAATGATTCCAAGAAAAAACCCAATTTCCTGACTTATCATATTCTAAAGCATCAGGATAAGAACCTTCACTTCTCTCAAAGCTTAAATACTCCCAATTATTCTTCCAAGATGTCATATTTGCAATAATAGCAGCTTTGCCCCAACCCTTACTGTCTTTATTCATCGTTAATGAATTGTAAATTCTGAAATCTTCAGACAAGAAAGATGCAGCTTTTTCAATATCACCATCTACAAAGGCTTTATGAAAAGATTCTACCAAATCAATACCAGGATGTTCAATATAAAGATTTCCATTTTTCTTTTTTTTCTGAGCACTAACGGAAAAAGTTATTAATGCTACTAACATAAATGTAATTTTTTTCATAATATTTTATTTGTTTAGTGTACTAATATATAAAATATTTAAAAAAACATTCTTTAAAGAACGTTAATTATTTTTTGACAACAATGAATGTAGCTTTAGCCCCTGTCGAAAGATTCCATTGATTAGATGAAATTAAGGAATTGGAATCATCAAAAACTCGAAGTTCAGCAGTATTAGGTCCTGAACTTCCTTGATTTAAAGCGATAAAATCAATTTTATTAAATCCTGTTGTTAGAGGTAATTTAAATCCTGAAAAACTAGATTCTAAATATAAATTATAAATAACAATTGAATCATTAACTGTTATTCTTACCCTATCTCCATCAATATATTCAAAATCTCTACAAAGAATATTAACATAAGAAGAACCTGTCGATACATCACCAAGATACTCTCCTTTATTATAATTGTTCGGCTTTTTCTTTTCCTCCCTATTCAACTTTTTTAAATAAATATCACCGGGATTTAAAAAAGTCTCTTTTTTATCTAGCCTTTTTGATGTAGTTTTTGATTCCTCTTTCTTTTTTATTGAGAAATAATTGGGGTTTTTAGGAGTTATATCTAATTTTTTAATTGCTGCTGATGTTGGAGGCAATAACTCAATTTTCCTTTTAGAGTTTTCAATTTGAGAATAACTCATAAAGGAACAAATTAAAAAAAAGTAAACCAGCCTTGACGAAAAACTCGAGTAATTATAAAATTTAACTAGCATAACAAAATAATGGCAAATATGGTGCCTACAAAATAATTTTTTCTAAAAATAAAGTTAAATTATTTATAATACTTCCTATACTTGAAAAATGAAGCAAAACCCAATAGAAAAACAAAGATTGCAGAATAATAAACAAAGTTCGGTGTAATTACTTTATCTCCACTTGCATATGAATGAAGTCCAGACAGATAAAAATTAACTCCAAAATATGTCATCATAATACTTGCAAATGAGACGATAGCCATCAAATTAAAAATCCACTTGCCTCTTAAACCAGGGATTAGTCGCATGTGTAAAACAAAAGCATAAACCATTATACTAATTAATGCCCAGGTTTCTTTGGGATCCCATCCCCAATATCTTCCCCAGCTTTCATTTGCCCATTGGCCACCAAGAAAATTCCCAATAGTTAACATGATTAAACCAACAGTAATAGCTAGTTCATTAATTATAGTTAACTCTTTAAGATTAAGATCTATTTTTTTCTTATTTTTTTCATTTGTGATAAGAATTAAAAATAAAGAAACTATTCCCAAAATCATTGCTAAAGTAAATGGACCATAACTACCAACTATAACAGAAACATGAATCATAAGCCAATAACTATCTAAAACTGGTACCAAATTAGCTATCTCTGGATCCATCCAGTTCCAATGAGCTATCATTAAAATCATTGAAGCAACAAAAGATGTTGAGGCTAAAGTTAAATCAGATTTTCTACCAAAGGCTAGCCCAATTCCAACAGTAGCCCAAGCTACGTAAATCATAGATTCATAAGCATCACTCCAAGGGGCATGACCAGAAATATACCATCGTGCAATTAAACCTAAAGTGTGAAGGATAAATAAAAAAACGATTGAGTACTTTGAAAAATTAATTAAATACTTTAAAAATTTATTGTCTTTAAATATTTGAATAATTAAAAAAACAAACATGAAAGTTCCTACATACATATACCAGCTAAATAAATTTCTAAAAACATCGTACTTATTATATAGAATTTCAGCTTTAATTTTATTTTTTGAAGGTAAAACAGAAGCCCCATATTTATTTTGAAAACCTGTAATACTCTCTAACAATTTCTTAGAATTTGTATAATCATTAGATTCAATATCTCTTTGTAAAGAACCTAAATAAAGTGGGAGAATATTTTTAACATAAAGAGAATCAACTCCTTTAAAATCATCAATATTTAATTCTTTGAAAGAAACCCATTTATTGCTTTTATCATTTGGAATTGGAAATATCTTTAATATTTTTCCGTCAATGGCAGAAAACAAAAGGTTAACTTTTCTATCAGTTTCAATAAAATCTTTTTCAAACTGATTTGGTAAAGATGATTTGTAAGCTGTCTCTAAATTTTTTGCAAGTTTATAATTTCCTTTATCATCAAAAAAATCAACAAAAGCTGCATATTTTTCTTTTTTATCTCTTCCAATAACTTTTCTTAAACTATCATTGCCTCTTTTCAAATATATTATTGGAATATTATACCATAATACAGGATCTTTCGTAATAGAAAGCATTACTTGATCCGCATTTAGAGATTTATAGGTATCCGATTTACTTACTTTTCTCAAAAGTTCAGATGAAAAAGTGTTTAAAGGTTTCATTCTTCCGCCCGAATCTTGGATTACTAAACTTCCAAATTCTTCAGCGTGAACTTTATCAACTGAATTATTTATAATAATAGAATCTACTTGAGATAAATTATTTTCTTGGTGGTTGTGTTTTTCTTGTGAAAAAACAGTTCCTGAAACTAAAAATAAAATTAAGGTTAGTTTTTGTTTTTTAAGCTTTACTTTTTCAAGCTGTTTGGCTAGATCCTTAAATCTAGTTTTACCAAAAAACATAATTCCTAACAATCCAATGTAAAGTAAAAAATATCCAATGTAAGTTATTAATGTTCCATAAAAATCATAATTAACTGAAAGTATTGTTCCTTTTTCGTCAGGATCAAAACTAGCTTGAAAAAAGCGATAACCTGAATGATTTAAAATATGATTCATGTAAATATCATAATCAAAAGTTTCTTCCCCAATCACAGTAACTTTACTCATGAAACTACTATAGCTTTTCTCTGTTCCAGGATATTTTTCAGCAATAAAATCGTTCAATCTAATTTGAAAAGGAAGAGTTTTTTCTAATGATCCATAGGTTAATAAAAAATCTAATCCCCCAACAGTAACTTTCTTAGGGTCATTAACTACTCCTTTAGCACCTAGTAAAGCTATTTTCTTAGACTCATTTTTTGAGCTTACCTTTAAAAATAATCCATCTTGTTGAGTCTCTTCTTCAGACTTAACAACTTCAAATTTTCCGTTTATTATTGGATCAGGAAAAACAAATTGTAAACCAGCTGTATTGTATAAAGATCTTAGTTGTAAAACTTGATCTTCATTTTCAATGAGATCTCCTTGCATTTGGTCTGCCATTCGCATAAAATCTCCAGGAAATGGGCTATTAATAATAAGCTCATCACCTGATTGTGTAATATTAATAGCACCTTCAGTTGGTTTATTTAATGCAAATAAAATATTATGGATACTAGTGACTATTCCAAATTCTAAAAAATGTTCATGACGATTTCCTTTGCTTGCCTCTACAATTTTCAAATATTTTTTTCCATTTTCATCCTCAACCAATCCTTCTTTTGCATTTTCTATAAAGTCTAAGTATTCAATCGAAAAATCTTGTCCTTTTAACTCATAATTCCAAGATATTTTATTATTTGTATGTTCAGAAAACAAGAAATTATCCTGTAATTTTTTTCTTACAAGACTACCTTCAACTTCTCCATCAACATAAGCAGTTAAATAAGTTTTTTCTGAGAGAAAACTATTAGAAGATAAGTTTTCCCTAATTGGCATAACACCCTCATATCCAATGTATCTGGTAACAAACGCTCCAAGAATAATTAAAATCCAAGAAATATGAAGCATCAACACTGGCCATTTACTGAATTTTAAAAGATTATATCTTTTTATATTGAATATAAAATTTATCACAAATACAACCATAATTAATTCAAACCATGTTGCGTTGTAAATTAAAATTTTAGCAGTATCTGTGCTGTAATAGCTTTCTATAAATGTTCCGATTGCCATGGCTACTGCAAATACAATAAACAAAATGGCGGTAAGACGAGTTGAAACTAAAAAAGAAATTAATTTTTTACCCATTTATTAGTAAAATTACAAGACTGGTTATCTTTGTTTATATTAATGTAAGTATCCTCAATTTTTTCAACCATCCAAGTTTGAATTCTTTTAAGTTGTTTTTCTTTTAGGGCCAATTCTTTAATTTTAATATAATCTTTAGAGTAATCTGCGATGTGTTCATCAAATCTGTTACTCACCTTAATTAATTTATATTTTTTAACGCCTCTTTGATCTTCATCTAAAAGTGGCATAGAGATTTCATTATCTTTTAATCTTTGAGCTTGACTATAGAGAACTGGATCCATCTTAGTTAATTCAAAACGAGTGTCTCCAGTAGTGGGATTTATTAATACTCCTCCATTGGAACTAGTTTCTTTCTCGTCTGAAAGTGATTTTGCAGCTTCAGTAAATGTTAGTTCTCCATCAACGATTCTTTTTCTAATTAAATCAATTTCTCTTTTAGCCTCCATTAATGCCTGGTTAGTTACCTCTGGAATTAGTAATATGTGTCTCACATCAACCTCTTGTCCTCTTATTTTTTCAACTTTTGCGATATGCCATCCACTTGGTGTTTCAAATGGTTCAGAAACCTCTCCTTCTCTCAACCTGTAGACAGCATCCCTAAATTCTTTATGCATTTGAGGTCTATTTCTATTTAGAGTATACATTCCACCAGAGGCTCTTGAGCCAGGATCTTGGGAATATAATATTGCTTTTGTTGCAAACGAAGAACCATTAACTTCAACATCGTTTTTTATAGTTTCTAACCTTCTCATTAATTTTTTTTGTTCTTCATCTGAGACCTCAGGTTCAATAATTATTTGGGCCAATTCTAATTCCGCTCCAAATACTGGTCTTTCATATTTTGGTATTGAGAAAAAGAATTGACGAACCTCTTCGGGTGTAATTTCAATTTCCTCAACTATTTTATTTTGCATTAACTCAGAAAGTTGTCTTACTTTATTTATTTCATAAAGCTCAGATCTAAATGTTTGTTCATCATTTTTTTTGTAAAATGCTAAAACTTTTTCAACACTTCCTAACTGTTCAACGAAGTAATCAATAGTTCTATCAACATAGGAATAAATCTGATTACTATCAACCTGCAAACTGTCTTGTTCGGCATGATGCGCATAAAGCTTATCCTCCATCAACTTACCCAATAAACTACACCTTGTAATATTTTGAGTTGAAACACCTTGTGATTGTAAATCAATTAAGGTTTTATCAACATCTGATTCCAAAATAACATAGTCCCCAACCACAGCAGAAACTCCATCAATTTTAATTTTTGATTCAAAATTTTTCTTTGAATTCTCTTGACTAAAGCAAAAGTTTACTAAAAAACTGACAAATAAAATATTATAAACTATTTTCATATAACTCAAATTCATTTTTTTGAAGGGCATCTTCAATTAATTCTTTTTCAAATTTACTAATAAAGTCCAATTTCTTTTTATTAATTAACACTTGTTTTATAGTGGGCTTAATAAAATCAAATGGAGCAATATCATTTTTGTTTTTATAATCATTAATCTTAATCAAATATAGTTCCAAAGAATCCTTTATTTTATAAAATAAATTGTTTTTAACAATATTTTGTTTTAGTCTGTCACTAACTGGGGGAAACTTGCTAAAAAAAAGATCTTTATTTATCCATATTGAATCATTGAAATAGTAAGAAGAAAATTGCAGAGAAATTGAATCTAAAAACATCAAATCATTGAATTTTAAACTTCTAAAACGCTTGGTAACATCTTTTAAATTATAATTTTCACTATTTATTTTTAAATATCTAGCCTTAACAATTTCTTGATTTAATTTAAAATTTGACTTATTAATATCATAATACTTGATAATAGCACTATCAGAAATTATTGTATCCATGGAAAATTTAACAATTTTTTCTTGATAGGTAAATGAAAATAAATCGTTTTTATAAGATTCTATTAATTTATTGAGCTCATTTTGTTTTGAATCCTCAAGGTTTATAAGTGCTTTTTCAAAAAGTAAGTTTTTTTTTGCCCAATTATTGATAAAGTTTTTTGCAAACAAGATACTATCCTCATTTGACAAATCATCTGGAAGGGCATTTTTTAAATCAGATTCATAAATAAACTTATCATTTACTCTTGCTAAAACTTGATCTGGTCTATTTTCTAATAAATCACAATTGTAAAAAAATATAACAATAAGAAAAAAGTATTTTTTCAAAATTAATTTATCTAGAATAATTTGGTGATTCTTGAGTAATCATAACATTGTGAGGATGACTTTCTTGTAAACCTGCTCCAGTAATTTGAACAAATTTTCCATTTTCTTTCAAATCATTTATTGTTTTACATCCACAGTAGCCCATTCCTGATCTAATTCCTCCAACAAATTGATGGATACTTTCAACTAAATCTCCCTTATATGGAACTCGACCCACAACTCCTTCGGGAACAAGTTTATTAGACTCATTTACTGAGCTCTGAAAGTACCTATCTTTACTACCCTTTTGCATAGCCTCAATGGATCCCATCCCACGGTATGTTTTAAATTTTCTTCCTTCATAAATAATTGTTTCACCTGGAGATTCTTTTGTTCCTGCTAATAATGAACCCAGCATTACACAATCTGCACCTGCTGCAATAGCCTTGGTTATATCACCAGTGTATTTAACACCTCCATCAGCAATTACTGAAACACCGGACCCTTTAATTGCATTTGACACTTCATATATAGCGGATAACTGTGGATAACCAACACCGGCAATAACTCTAGTTGTACATATAGAACCTGGACCAATTCCAACTTTAATTCCATCAGCACCTGCCTTAACTAGAAATTTTGCAGCTGCAGCTGTGGCAATGTTTCCAACTATTACATCTATTTTTGAAAATTGTTTTTTAATTTGTTTTAAAACATTTATAACCCCTTTGGAATGTCCATGTGCAGTATCAATTACTATTGCATCAACTCCTGCATCGACTAGTGCTTTACATCTGTCAATAGAATCATCAGAAACTCCTATAGCAGCAGCAACTTTTAATCTTCCAAAGTCATCTTTATTAGATTTTGGTTTAAGGGATATTTTCTGAATATCTCTAAAAGTTATTAATCCCGAAAGTTCATTTTTAGAATTGACAACTGGAAGTTTCTCTATTTTATGTTTTTGTAAAATACTTTCAGCCTCTTGCATAGTAACACCAACATTAGCAATCACTAGATTTGATTTTGTCATTACCTCAGATAACTTTTTACTATTATCATTTTCAAATCTTAAATCACGATTTGTTACTATTCCTATCAGAACATTTTTGTTATTTACAATGGGAATACCTCCAATACTATATTCTCGCATGCAATTTTTAGCCTCAGAAACCAATGAATTTTCATTTAATGTCACAGGATCCAATATCATTCCGGATTCGGATCTTTTAACTTTTTTAACTTTATCTGCTTGATTTTTAATAGTCATGCTTTTATGTAAAACTCCAAGTCCACCTTCTTGAGCCATTGCAATGGCCATTTTGCTTTCAGTAACAGTATCCATAGCAGCAGAAACAATAGGAATATTCAAATTGATGTTTTTTGAAAATTTGGATTTAATATCTACCTGATTTGGAAGTTGTTCAGAATATGATGGAACCAATAACACATCATCGTATGTTAAACCTATACCAGTAAATTTATTTGATGGGAGTTTCATAGCAATTAACTTATTAATTAATTGCATGCAAATATACTAAAATTTAAGGCTTTAGCACCTTTTAAAAACTGAAAACTAAAAGATTAGTTAGGTAAATAATTATAAGTCATCAATAGAACTGCAGATTAATACATGAATATGTCATAAAATAAAGCTCCAATTAATTTTATTTGTGCGGCTTCTATCAAAGAATAATTCTTATTAAAAAAGCTATGAAAACATAATTCATAAATAATTAAAAACCTACACTATTTTTAATTAATATAAATAAAATCACTATTTAAGCTGATATTTAGAAAATAGTTTTAAAGAATGATTATAACAAGATTCAAAATTCAATGAGTTTATACTGGTTTTAACACCGACAGAATTAAAAAAAGAAATTAATTTTTCAGTAGGAAGATTTCCTGTAAGGTCATCTTTAGCCATTGGGCAACCGCCAAATCCTAAAATTGCTCCATCAAATCTCATGCATCCTGATTGGTAGGCAGAATTAACTTTATCGAACCATTGGTCAGGCTTAGTATGAAAATGAGATCCAAACTCAGTTCTCGAATATTTGGGAATTAATTTTGTGAAAACAGTTTGAATATCTGATTTTTTTGCAAGACCTATTGTATCTGAAATTGAGATAATATTTATACTTATTTCACTTAGTTTATCTATCCATTTTTCCACAATTTCAAAACTCCATGGTTCACCATAGGGGTTCCCAAAACCCATAGATAAGTAAACAACAAGTTCTTTGTTAAATTTTTCACCTATAGATTTAATTTCTTTTAATTCCTGTAAAGATTCTGATATACTTTTGTTGGTGTTTCTCATTTGAAATGTCTCAGATATTGAAAAAGGATAACCTAAATAGGATATTGATGAATATTTACTTGCCTGAATAGCTCCTCTTTTATTCGCAACAATAGCTAATAATTTAGATTTAGAATTTGATAAATCAAGATTATTTATAATAAAATCAGTATCTCTCATCTGTGGAATAGCTCTTGGAGACACAAAACTTCCAAAATCAATTACATCAAAACCAACAGACAATATGGACTGTATGTAAGATAATTTATCTTCAGATGGAATCCATTCTTTAATTCCTTGCATAGCGTCCCTTGGACATTCTATGATTTTTACTGTTGACATTCTATAAAATTAACTCTAATTATCCAACAATCCAGTAAATAATAAACAGATATATGGAAATCTCAATTATATAAATATTTTTATTAACAAAACTTTTTTTATTTGAAATTGAAGCAAATTTTGATGAAAATACAGAAACCAATAAAAAAATAATAGTTGCTTGTAACCAGAAAATTAATCCTAATATTAAAAATTGAATTTGATTACTGATTTGGTCATGAAATAAAAAATTTGGAAAAAAAGCAATAAAAAACAAACTTACTTTAGGATTAAGCAGATTCATAATCAAACCCTTTTTAAATTGATTTTCACTAAACCTTCTTCGCTTTGTTTTAAATTATCTTTTCTTTTTAAAAACACCATTAACTATTAAATAGAAAAAATAAAACACACTTAATAGTTTAATCATGTTAAGTATATTTTCATTTTGTGAAATTATAACAGACAATCCTACAGCTACTAAAAAAGTATGCACTAATAATCCAGTGGTTAATCCTAAAGATATCATGAAAGCTGATTTCCTTCCTTTAATTATACTTTGAGAAATAACATATAAAATATCTGGACCAGGTGAAATTGTTAGAGTAAAAGAAGCTAACAAAAAGGTTATTAAAGTTTCTAAATCCATTAAAAAAATATTGACTTTATGTCCGTAATTTAAGGTTTATAAATTATTTTTGCACAAAAAAAATTCATGTCGCATATTCAAAAGCTAGAAAACGACCTTTCCGAATATAGAAATATATTAATTAATCATAAACTCTATTCAAATCTTGACAGTAAAGAGAAACTCGTAAAATTCATGGAAAATCATGTATTTGCAGTTTGGGACTTTATGTCTTTAATTAAAGCTTTACAAAATAACTTAACTTGTGTTGAGGTTCCTTGGACTCCAAATAAAAATAATTTAGCCGGGAGATTAGTAAACGATATAGTATTAGCTGAAGAAAGTGACATAGATTTAAACGGTAATACCAAAAGTCATTTCGAACTCTATTTAGATTCAATGTCTCAGATTGGAGCAAGTACTGATTTGATTAACTCTTTTATTTTAAAAATTATAGAATCAAAATCATATAGTAAATCTGTTAATGAAATTGATATTAATAAAGCTGTCAAAAATTTTATGGACTTTACTTTTGATATTATAGCAACAAATAAAAATCATGTTATCGCAAGTGTATTTACTTTTGGAAGAGAAGACTTAATTCCAGACATGTTTATTGAAATAGTAAAAAAACTTTCCAGTTCAAATGAAATTAAAGCTGACAACTTAATTTATTATTTAGAAAGACATATTGAAATAGATGCTGATGAGCACGGACCAATGGCACTTAAAATGATTGAAGAACTGTGTGGCAATGACGAAAAAAAATGGGAAGAAGCTACAACTGCCTCAATAGAAGCACTAAACATGAGAATCAAGCTGTGGGATTCAATTAATGAAATTATTTCTTAAGACCTAATGTCTAGCTGATTTTTTCCCCTTACGAGCCTTAAGTTATGGACTTTTATTAATTCTAAAATTTCTTTCACTTTTTCAGGATTTTTTGATGATATATTAAATTTTTCAGAGGGATCAATATTCAAATTAAATAAAAGTGGCGGATTATGTTTTTTTGGCTCCTTAAACCAGTCTGTTGTTTTTAGATGTAATTTAAAATCTCCAAGTCTAACAGCAAACAACTCATCTCCCTTATAAAAAAACATTTCATCTCTTTGACTTTCTTTTTTTCTTAATAAAGTTTCTGACAAATCATATCCATCTACGATCATATTTTTTTGAGTATCAATTTTTGCTAATGCCAAAAATGTAGTGTAAATATCTAATGTTGAACCTATTTCATTTATTAAACCTGGCTTAATATTAGCACCCCAAAAAATTGTAGGTACTCTTACACCACCTTCCCAAGTTGTACCTTTTCCATTTCTTAGTAATCCAGCACTGCCAGAGTGAGATTTATAAACTAACCAAGGGCCATTGTCAGAGGTAAAAACAACAATTGTCTTTTTATCAAGATTTAATTTTTTTAGCTCATTAATTATCAATCCAACACCATAATCAATTTCTTCAATTACATCACCATAAAGTCCTCTTTTACTTTTTCCTAAAAATCTTTTTGAGGCATACAAGGGAATGTGTGGTAAATTATGAGATAGATAAATAAAAAAATTATCGTTTTTATAATTATTGATCAATTGAAGAGTTTTGTCAACATACCTTGAGGTTATTGTAGTTTGATCAACAGGTCTTTCAATTATATCAAAATTTTCCATCAACGGTACATTATAGCTATCGGAACTAAGTTCTTTGTTTTCATATTCAGACCAATAATTATTATTATTAATCTTATCCATATCATTTGAATAGGGAATACCAAAATAATAATCAAAACCATGATTATTTGGTAAATAATTTTTAGTATGACCTAAGTGCCACTTTCCTACAATTGCAGTCTTGTAATTTTTTTCTTTGAGTTTTTCTGCTAATGTTAATTCGGTGGAGGGAAGACCACTTAACGAATTTGGAAATAAAACAGGGTTTTTTGAGCTAGCCATTCCACTTCTAACAGGAAGCCTACCTGTTAAAAGAGCAGCTCTACTTGGTGTGCATACCGAGGCAGCAGAGTAAAATTGAGTCCATTTTTGTCCTTCATAAGCCATTTTGTCAAGGTGGGGAGTGGAAATTGTTGGATTTCCATAAACACCCAAATCTCCATAACCCATGTCATCTACAAAAATTACTATATAGTTTGGACTGTTATTATTTTGAAATCCATAAAAAGACCAAAAATTGAATAATAATGCAATAAAAAATATTTTTTTTTTAAAACCCATATTTATTCTAAATTAAAGATTAAATCCAAATAGTAACTTATTTTTTTTAACTTGCCAGCACAAAATAATAAATTATGAATAACAAAATTTTATCATTGATTGTTATTTCTCTTCTAACAATTAATTTTTCATATTCTTTTCAAACCTCAAAAGCAAAGAAGTTTGCAAAATCTATTACTGAAAAAGAATTAAGTGAGCATCTTTATATTTATGCTTCTGATGAATTTGAGGGACGAGATACTGGGGAACCTGGTCAAAAAAAAGCAGTTGAATATTTAAGAAACTATTACAAATCTATCGGAATTGAGCCGGGAGATTTAGAAGGTGATTATTTTCAAGAGATGACCCTTACCATGAGAGGAAGAAGAGGTCAAGAACCAAGAACAGTTGAAACTGAAAATGTTGTTGCTATAATAAAAGGATCAGAAAAACCTGATGAATATGTCGTAATTACTGCACATCTTGATCATGTCGGAGTTGATGATAAGGGTATATATAATGGTGCTGATGACGATGGATCTGGAACTGTTGCATTATTAGAAATAGCTGAAGCTTTTAAGAAAGCTGCCGATAAAGGTAAAGGACCAAAACGATCAATTGTTTTTCTTCACGTGACTGGTGAAGAAAAAGGCTTGCTTGGTTCTGCTTATTATGCAGATAACCCGATATATCCACTGGAAAATACAGTAGTAAATTTAAATGTGGATATGATAGGAAGAATTGACCCTAGCAGAAGAGAAAAGAACAGAGATTATATTTATTTAATTGGATCAGATCACGACAGTGTTGATCTTCATAATTTATCTGAACAAACCAATGCAGAGTCCGTGAATATGACATTAGACTATAGATTTAATGACAAAAACGATCCTAACAGGTTTTATTATAGAAGTGACCACTATAATTTTGCAAAAAATGGAATTCCAATCATTTTTTATTTCACCGGAACCCATGCTGATTATCATAAAGTCACAGACACTCCAGATAAAATAGAATACGACTTACTTGAAATGAGATCAAGACTTATTTTTTACACTGCATGGAATATTGCTAATAGAGAAAAAAGATTGGTTGTTGATCCAAAGCCAGAAAAAGTTGCATTTGAAATTTCAAGAGATGATCTTAAAAAATTTCACGGTGTTTATGCTTCTGAACTGATGCCTCTAAAATTTGAGGTTTACACTAAGTCAGCAAAATTAGCCATGAATCCGATTGGAATGGATCAAGAATTAGTTCTTGAAGCAACATCAAAAAATACATTCAAACAAGAAACTGCAGGAATTGAGGTTACATTTGAAGAGGGTACTATGAAATTAAAAATGCAAGGCAGAGATATTAGTTTCAAGATTGTACCACCAGAAACTGACAAAGAAGAATAGTTTTGAAAAGAAACTGTTAATAAAAAAACACCCTAAATAGGTGTTTTTTTATTTAAATATTTCATTTAAGACCATTGCTAAAGTAGACCCCGCTTTAAAAAGCTTGTGTTTAATAAAAGGAATTTTATTATTTATATAATCAATATTTATTTCATTTTTATTTTGAATTTCAGCATATAATCTTTTAACATCTTGATGTGTTTCATAAACCCAATCGTCAGGGTTTAATGAATAATTTTCTTCTTTCATTTGCATTAATTCATCAGATAATTGTTTGTAATCCATATTCAAATATTCAATCATATGAACATCCCATATAATGTGAAAGTTAGTTGGTTTTCCTAAAAAAGTTAACTTTATATCATTTCCACCTCTATCTTCAAATTTTCCTGTATGCAAAGGTTGATGAATATCTCCGACTAAGTGAATTAAAAATTTTAAATAAAAAGATTTTTCTTCAATTGCAGAATCAGGGTTCTTTAAAATTTTAATGCACTGCTTTAAAGCAAAGACTATATCACCCTTTGGGTTTTTTTTTGAATTCTCATATTCCATATCAAGTGGCATGTTAACATAGTGCCAGGGACTATATTTTTGGTATAATGGATCTGATTTTATTTCATCAGCCCATGTACTAGCACTGGCTATTGATTCTCCATCTAACAAGTCATTTATTATGTATTTTACATTTGGATCAAGTTTTCTTTCAGCAATCTCTCCAACAACTTTATGTCCAATTTCACCCCATAACATAGGGTTATCTAAAGAAATCAATGATAAAAGAATTAATATTGGGAAAAGATATAATTTCAAATTTTTCATAATGATTTAAATTTTTCTTTGTGTTTGTAAAGACTAA
>CALSVD010000006.1:0-41693 GCA_943840765.1 uncultured Flavobacteriaceae bacterium | reverse complement strand
TTAAAATAGCAAAATCTGAAATTGAAGATGCTAAAATTAGTGTTAGAAATGCAAGGAAAGATGCAAACAACGACATTAAAAAGAGTGATGTTTCAACAGATCAAAAAGCGATTTCAGAACAAGATATTCAAAATTTAACTGATAAATACACTTCAAAAATTGATTCTATATTTGCATCTAAAGAAAAAGAAATTCTATCAGTCTAAACCTTTGAATCAAGATTAATGAGTAATATTAAAAATTCTAAAGGCTGGGATATATTTGCTCGATTAATTTTAAGAAACCGTATCTTTTTTTTAGTATTTATCTTCATATCTACTTTAATTTTATCAACGCAGTGGAAAAATTTAAAGTTTAGTTATTCCGAAGCTAATTTAATGCCAAAAGATCATCCCTTTAATTTAGCGTATGATAATTTTGTTAATGTATTTGGAGAGGAAGGAAGTTTATTAATTATCGCAGTAAACGACAGTTCATTGTTTAAAAAAAATAATTTTAACTCTTGGATTAAATTAAGCCAATCTTTCAAAAATAAAAAAGAGATTAACAATGTTATACATGTTGGAAATATTCCTGTTATTTCCAAAGACAAGATCAAAAAAGAGTTTACTGTTGATTCTATCTTAAATAATTCTTTTATCAGTGACTACAAAGTTGAGGAGTTTAAAAATACTATTTTTCAAGATTTTCCTTTTTATGAAAATATTTTATTCAATAAAAAAAGTGAAACTATTCAAACTGCGATATATTTAGATAAAAAGATTGTTAATAATATTGAAAGAATTGAATTTATAAATGAAGATTTTGTTCCTTTAATTGAAAAGTTTGAAAAAGAAACTAATCTTGATGTAAAAATTTCTGGGATGCCTTACATAAGGACTATGAATGCCCAGAACATAATGGATGAGATTGGAAAGTTCGTAGTGATTGCGATTATTGTAACAATATTTATTTTCTTTTTCTTTTTTAGATCCTACAGAGCAACATTAATTACTTTATCAGTTGTCGTTACGGGGGTTATGTGGGCACTTGGTATACTTGGGTTTTTAGAGTTTGAAATTACTGTTTTAACAGCTTTAATTCCTCCTTTAATAATTGTAATTGGAGTCCCAAATTGTATTTTTCTAATAAATAAATATCAACATGAAGTAAAAAAACATGGGAATCAGGCTAGATCTCTCCAAAGGGTTATATCCAAAATTGGAAATGCTACTCTAATGACTAATATTACGACTGCTTGTGGTTTTGCAACTTTCATTTTAACTGATAGTCAAATATTAAAAGAATTTGGAACAGTAGCTTCCATCAATATAATGGTGATTTTCATATTATCAATTTTACTGATACCCATAATTTATAGTTTTTTACCACTACCTGAAAAGAAACATTTAAATCATTTAAATAACGATTGGCTCAATACCTTTGTTGGATTTTTGAGCAATACTGTCAAGAAAAAAAGAATTCCTGTTTTTATAATCTCTATTCTTTGTTTGTGTATTAGTATTGTGGGTATTAATAAAATTGAAATTTCTGGAAATTTAATTGAAGACATGCCTAAAAAATCTGGTTTTGTTAAAGACATTAAGTTTTTTGAAAAAGAATTTAAAGGCATTTTACCATTAGAAATAATGATAGATAGTCGGAGAAAAAACGGTATGATGAGGCTTGGAAATATCAAAAGAATGAATGATTTTCATGAACATATTTTGAGAATTCCAGAACTGTCTTCGCCAATTTCAATAGTTAATTTATCAAAATATATAAAACAATCATTTTACAATGGAAATCCTAAGTATTTCCAACTTCCATCATCTCAAGAAAACACTTTTATATCAACATATGTTAAAAACTCTGATTTAAAAATTGGGGAAAATAATAGCTATATAGATAAAAATGGCCAAATAGCCAGAATAACTACTATGATTGGAGAAATTGATACTGAAAGAATGGAAGGTATAGAGGCAAGTTTAATAAAGGGAATAGAATTGTATTTCCCATCAGAAAGGTTTGATGTAACATTAACTGGAAAAACCCTAGGTTACCTAAAAGGAACAAAATTTCTTATAAAGAATTTATTGATTTCCCTATTCTTAGCTATACTTTTAATATCTCTAATGATTACTTATCTGTTTAGGTCATACAAAATGGTTATAATTTCCTTGATTCCAAATATTCTACCATTATTATTTACTGCTGGAGTTATGGGGTTTTTTAACATCCCTATAAAACCTTCAACAATATTAGTTTTCAGTATTGCTTTTGGAATTTCAGTTGATGACACGATTCATTTTCTAGTAAAATACAGACAAGAATTAATTGCTAATAATTGGAAAATCAGAAAGTCTGTTTTTGCATCACTTAGAGAAACGGGGATAAGTATGTTTTACACATCCATAGTTCTTTTCTTTGGATTTTCGGTTTTTATGACCTCTAGTTATGGAGGAACAATTGCGCTAGGAGGTTTAGTCTCAACTACTCTACTATTTGCAATGTTAGCTAACTTAGTTTTATTACCATCACTCTTGATTTCATTAGAAAAAAGTATTTCTAATAAAAAAGATTTAAAAAATTCAGTTATTAATTTAGACTCAAATTAAATTCAAAATAAACCAAACCAAACCTTTATCTTTGAAATAAGTTTTAAATATTTTTACTTTCATGACAATTAAAAATTTGTTTTCAAATCCACCGATAAAAGAAAAAATTTCTATAAAAGGATGGGTTAAAACCTTTAGAGCGAATAGATTCATTTCAGTAAATGATGGATCTAGCCTTCAAAGTATTCAATGTGTTGTAGACTATGAGAACACAGATGAGGTTATTTTAAATAAAATTAATACTGGAGCATCAATTAAGGTCAATGGTACTTTGGAAGAAAGTCAAGGAAAAGGACAATCAATAGAGATTCAGGTTGAAAAAATTGAAATTTTGGGAGAATGTGATCCAGAATTATATCCGATTCAACCCAAAAAACATAGTTTAGAATTTTTAAGAGAAAATGCACATCTTAGGGTAAGAACTAATACTTTTAGCTCTATTTTTAGAATTCGATCTAGTATTTCATTTGCTATTCACAAATATTTTAAAGAAAATGGATTTGTCTATATTAATACTCCAATTGTTACTGGAAGTGATGCGGAAGGTGCGGGAGAAATGTTTAAAGTAACTACACTTGATATAAATAAAGCAGAACTAAACGATAATAATGAAATAGATTTTTCCCTGGACTTCTTTGGTAAGGAAACTAATTTAACTGTTTCAGGTCAGTTAGAAGCTGAGAACATGGCTATGGGCCTTGGAAAGGTTTATACTTTTGGACCTACTTTTAGAGCTGAGAATTCAAATACCTCAAGACATTTAGCAGAATTCTGGATGATAGAACCTGAAATGGCATTTTATGATTTGAGTGACAATATGAATTTAGCAGAACATTTCATAAAAAGTGTTTTAGATTATATAGTCAAAGATTGTAAAGAAGATCTTGATTTTTTAAATCAGAGATTGATAAATGAAGATAAATCCAAGCCTGCGCAGGAAAGAAATGAATTGAATTTATTGGAAAGGTTAGATTTTGTAATTAATAATGATTTTGTTAGAATCACCTATTCTGAAGCTTATGAAATTTTGAAAAATTCTAAGCCTAATAAAAAGAAAAAATTTAAATTTCCAATTAATGAGTGGGGCGTAGATCTACAAAGTGAGCATGAGAGATTCCTTGTAGAAAAACACTTTAAAAAGCCTGTAATTATTTTTGATTATCCAGCCAAAATAAAAGCCTTTTACATGAGAATGAACGAAGATGGAAAAACAGTCAAAGCAATGGATATTTTATTTCCAGGAATTGGAGAGATAGTTGGTGGATCTCAAAGAGAGGAGAGATTAGACGTATTAAAAAGCAGAATAAAAGAATTAAAAATTGATGAAAAGGAATTATGGTGGTATTTAGATTTGAGAAAGTTTGGAACTGTTGAACATAGTGGATTTGGATTAGGTTTAGAACGATTAATTTTATTCGCTACTGGTATGACTAATATTCGAGATGTTATACCATTTCCTCGAACCCCAAAAAATGCTGAATTTTAAGAAACCTTTTCTTCATTTCGTTTTTTGTATTTTTAATTTATAAATAATCAAAATGCTAAAACAGTATTTACAGCTAAAGTTATCTCAAAAATTATCTCCCCAACAAATTCAGTTGATGAAGCTTATAGAGCTTCCTCTTCAAGAATTAGAAGAACGACTTTCAAGGGAAATTGAAGAGAACCCGGCATTGGAATCTGGTAAAGAGAAAGATGAGGATGACTATTTTGACAATGATTCTGATTCTGATTATGATGATCAATCAAACAATGATGATGGAGAAATCAATGTTGAGGATTATTTAAGTAATGACGATATACCTGACTATAAATTAAAGACTAACAATTATAGTGATGATGACGAAGAAAAATCACTTCCATTTGTTTCTGGTATTAGCTTTAATCAATTTCTAAAAAATCAACTTGCTACATTTTCTTTAAAAGGTGATGATCAAAAAATTGCTGAATTTTTAGTGGGAAGCGTTGATCAATCGGGTTATATCAGGGCTGATGTACTAGACATAGTTGATGACTTAGCCTTTACTATGGGGGTTTACACTGACTCTGAATCTTTATTAAAAATTTTAAAAAAAATTCATTTATTAGACCCACCTGGTGTTGGAGCTAGAGATTTAAAAGAATGCCTAGTGATTCAGCTGAAAAGAAAAAATCAAACAAAATCTGTTGAAAATGCTACTACTATCCTAGAAAGCTACTTTGATTTATTTATTAAAAAACATTACAAAAAAATTATTCTAAAATTAAGTATTGATGAGGATAGCTTAAGAGATTCTATCAAGGAAATTGAAAAATTAAATCCTAAACCAGGCTCAGCTTTTTCTGAACCAACAAAAATAAACTCAACGATCATTCCTGATTTTAAAATTGAGATTGTTGACAATCAACTTGTTTTAAATTTAAACTCAAGAAATGCTCCAGAACTTTTTGTTTCAAATGAATACAAAAATATGCTTTCTGGGTATCAAGAAAACAAAAAGGTTTCTAAAAGCCAGAAACAAGCTGTTACATTTATTAAACAAAAATTGGATGCTGCTAAATGGTTCATTGATGCGATTAATCAAAGAAACCAGACTCTACTAATAACCATGAAAACTATCATGGACTTTCAAAAAAAGTATTTCTTAAGTGGAGATGAAAGTAATTTAAAGCCAATGATTTTAAAAGATATTGCTGAAAAAATTAATATGGATATTTCAACCATTTCAAGGGTTGCCAATAGTAAGTACGTTGATACACCTTATGGAATTAAATTAATAAAATCCTTTTTCTCTGAAGGAATTACTAACGATAAGGGTGTTGAAGTATCTACAATTGAAATAAAAAAAGAACTACAATTAATAATTGATAAAGAGAATAAATCAAAGCCCTACACCGACGATGAGCTTACAAAAAAAATCAATCAAAAGGGATACCCCATTGCAAGAAGAACTGTTGCAAAATATAGAGAAATGATTGGGGCACCAGTAGCAAGATTAAGAAAAAAACTATAGGTGAAAATTGAAGTTTCAATTATTATTGTCAATTATAAATCTTGGGATAAACTAAACTTTTGTTTAAAAAGCATACTAACTCAAAAACAAATTAACATTAAAGTTATTGTCGTAGACAACTTTTCTAATGACAATAAACTGTATCTATTTAAAAAAAATTTTAAATGGGTAGAATGGATTGAAAGCAAAGAAAATCTTGGGTTTGCTAAAGCTTGTAATTTAGGGGCAACTTTTGCAAATTCTAAATGGATTTTATTTTTAAATCCTGATACTTTATTAGTTGAAAATTCATTAGGCTCACTACTTAAATATTGTGATAATAATATCGAACATAAAATTATAGGAATTAAACAATTGGACTCTAAAAATAGACCCTCCAACTCCTTTGGATTATTTTTAAATTTATGGACTTCAAATGGTTTTTTTAGAATTTTTTCTAGAATTTTTAAAGGCCAGACTTATAAAAAAATTAATTCCTGTATGATTTCTTATCCTGACTGGATTTCTGGTTCATTTATACTTTTGAGAAAAAACGACTTTCAAAAGTTAAATGGTTGGAGCGAAAGCTATTGGATGTATTTTGAAGATATGGACTTATGTAAAAGAGCTAAAAACTTAAATTTAAAAGTTAGTTTACTTAATAATTGGAAATGTATTCACTATCATGGAGGATCTTCTAGAAAAAATAAAGAAATTTTGATAAAAACTAAAGTTGAGGTAATTAAATCATCTCATATTTATATTGACACTCATATTTCTTATTTCAAGTCAATTGTTATTCATTTTTTAATGATATTTTTTAAGTCTATTGAATTAATAATTTTAACCCCATTTTCTTCTACTAAAAGAGAGATTTTTGTACAATGTATTTTGTACTGGAAAAAAAGTATTATTGCAGGAAGATGGATTGAAAAAAATTAGACTAATTATTTACTTCAGTATAAAAAATATTTAATCTCATTCGTTTATCATAATTTTCAGCACTTGGGCTTGGTCCAATTAACACTGTTCCTAATGGATTTATTGCAGAAGAATTTGGAGTAAATTTCATAAAGTCTGATTCTTCAACCTCAACGTTAATCGTATTATTAATATCTGAGGATACAACCAATCCAAGCTTTGTATTGGTAGAATCTTTACGAACTATATTTTTAATATGTTCACTCATTCTGATTTTATACATTAATCCATTTTTATCTTCATCAAGTTGAATTAAACCTCCATGAACAACTTTATTTTGATATGGCTTGGGCCCTGCTGAATTATCAACAAAATAATCAATTACTGGTGCTTTATTTTTAATATCATAAAGATATAGTCTTGAAGGTTCAATTATTCCTCCAGAGGAAGATAACATATCCTTATCTATATATATCGATAAATTAGCTTCATTGATAAGCCATTCTTTAGATCTAATTTCTTCAAGTAAATCAACTCCATCATCATTTTTAAATAATTCAATTTCAGCCATAACACCTTCACCTCCTTTCAAGTAAACTTGTTTTGGATTTTTTAAAGTATCTAAAACTGAAGAGTAAACATAGCCAGGGAAAGCATCGTTTTTGAAAGAATTGAGTTTTATTCCACTAAATAAAAATCTAAAATCTCCATCTACAGTATCTACTGTATCATCAGATGTGTCATCTGTGGTTCCTTGTTTATTGTATTCTTTATATTCATACTCAACTTTAATTTCAGCTTCATTAAAATTTAAAATCATTAATAAAGGATCAGAAAAATCATAAGCTTCTAAAACAATACCTTTAAAATAAAGTTTAAAATTATCTATGTTTGAAATATCATCAGATCCTTCTTTATCTATAAATTCTAGTTTGAAAAAAGTCTTTATCAAGCTCAACTCTTATTCTTGGAGTTAATCTTTCTTTTACTGTTTCTGATTCATCCACGTCTTCTGTCTCAGGATCATCTTCATTATAAAAAACAAGCTCTTTAGAATTAATAGACATTTCATCATCATATAGAATTGTCCCTGAGAAATCACTTGCTAAAGAATTATTTGAATAATATTTTTGGAATTGTTCAAAATTAACTTCAGGATCGTAAGGCCTAAGGAAATAATCTAATTCACTTACCTTTAATTTAAATGATGCATTTGAATTTCCAAGTAATGAATCTAATTCATAAAGGTTCCTCCAGCATTTGGGTTTACAGATTCTGTATCTTCACCATCTGGAATTCCATCTCCGTCAGTATCAGGATCTAATGGATTTTGTCCTGCATTAGATTCATCTGCATCAGATACACCATCTCCATCAGAGTCACTATAAGGATCAGTACTATCAACATCATATAAGTTTATAACTCCATCATTGTCATCATCATCAACATTAGTAAAAAATGGAATATCTAAAAAAACATTTTTAACTGTTTCTTCCTCAGGAATTTGTGCGATATTATCTGTATCAGGATTATCTTCTTTAGCTTGGCTAATATTTCCAAAAGCTAACGAGGGGTCTTCAAAATTTAATTGCCCCAAAAAACTAACCTTTGAAGTTCCATAAATATTATCTTCAAATTTACCCAATTGAAAAGTTGTCAATGAATTTGAGACATATGGGGGGATTTTCCTCATTTTTACAAAAACAGGAACTTCCTCTAAGCTAGTTCTAAAAGGATTATTATCTATTAAATTTAAGCCAACTGTGTTGTAGTCTTTATTACAAGAAAATAGAATAACAGAAATTATAAGAAATATGCTATTTTTTTTCACTGTTTATTTTAAAATCTTATCATTATAAAACTCTGTATATTCTTTCTCAAATCCTTCTTTAAATCCACAATTTAAAGTAGGTATTTTTAAAGATTTAGCGATATCTAAATATGAGTCTTTTACCTTATCGCTAGCAAAAATTACTCCATCAGAGTTCATAATAGATATTTTATATAAATTTTCAAACGATGAATCCTCTAATATTTTCATTGTTTCATTTTCAACTTCGTCAAACTTAATTTTATTTACTATTTCAGAGTTTAATTTACCTTCTATTTCGTTTTCATAAATTGAAGTTACAACCTTGGAGTTAGCAAAAAGAGGCTCATCTTTATAATATTCTTTTAAATATAGCGGCATCAGTGATGCTATCCATCCGTGAACATGTATAATATCAGGTGACCAATTTAATTTCTTGATAGTTTCAACAACTCCTTTAGCAAAGAAAATAGCTCTTTCATCATTGTCCTTATAAAGTTTTTTCTTTTTATCAGAATCTAATAGTCTATTTTTAAAATACTCTTCATTATCAATAAAATAAACCTGCATTCGTTCTTTGGGAATAGAAGCTACTTTAATAATTAAAGGCATGTCTAAATCATCAATTATTAAATTCATCCCAGAAAGCCTTATAACCTCATGCAATTGATGTCTTCTCTCATTAATTAAACCATATTTAGGTATAAAAATTCTTGTTTGACCCCCATTTTTATTTACAACTTTTGGTAAATTATATGTAAGTGTAGAAATATCATTATTTGGTAAATATGGGATAACTTCTGAGGAAACGTAAAGTACTTTTTTTCCAGTCATAATGTCCTTTCTTTAGACTCAATTAAATTGAAATGCAAAATTACGAAAATTATGTTAGATTTACCTTCTATAATTCTATTTATACACTGTTAAAATTTTATTAAATGATAGTTTGCTATCTTAAATCAGAAGTTAAGAATGAATTAAAGGCAAGTATCATTAACAAAGACATTATTGGGCTAGTCCCAACAATGGGATCTTTACATAAAGGTCATCTTTCTTTAATAAAGAACGCAGTTGAAAACTGTGACGAAGTATGGGTTTCTATTTTTATTAATCCAACTCAGTTTAATAATGAGTCTGATTTAAAAAATTATCCTAAAAATATCAAAAAAGACATTAACTTAATTAAGTCTGTCTCAAAAAAAATTAAAGTTTTTTGCCCTGAGATTAACGAAATGTATGAGAGAGGATTAAATTATAAACAATACGATTTTAATGGAATTGATTCAAAGCTAGAGGGGAAGTATAGGAAAGGCCATTTTAACGGGGTTGCAACAATTGTTTCAAAGCTTTTTAAATTATTTAAACCCAATCAAGCATTTTTTGGTGAAAAGGATTTTCAACAAGCCCAAATTATTAAAAGATTAATAGATCTTGAAAAACATAAAACGAAACTAATAATTTGCCCCACAGTTAGGGAGAAAAATGGCTTAGCAATGAGCTCTAGAAACTCCTTACTTTCTAAAAAAAGTAGAGAAAATTCCTCAATAATATTCCACAATCTTAATTATGTTAAAACACATTTTAAAAAAACAGACTTTGATGAAATAATTTCAAAATGTATTAAGTCTATTAATTCGTGTGATGGATTTAAAACAGAATATTTTGAAATAGTTGATTCTTTTAGTCTATCTAAACAAAAAAAATACTCTGCAGATAAATCTTACAGAGTTTTTGTTTCAGTAATAGTTGATGAGGTAAGATTAATTGATAATATTTTACTGAATTAATATATATTTGCCGAATGTTAATTGAAGTCTTAAAATCGAAAATTCATAGAGTCACAGTAACTGATTGTGACTTAAATTACATTGGAAGCATAACTATAGATGAGGCCTTAATCGAAGCTGCAAATATGATAGTCGGAGAAAAAGTTCAAGTTGTCAACATCAATAATGGAGAAAGACTTGAAACTTATATAATTAAAGGCAAAAGAAATAGTGGTGAAATTACTTTAAATGGTCCTGCTGCAAGGAAAGTCCAAAAAGGCGATAAAGTTATTATTATAAGTTACGCTTCAATGGATATTGAAGAAGCAAAAAATTTCAATCCTACATTAATATTCCCTGAAAACAACAACTTTTTAAAATCATAATGCTAAAGTTTGCATTAAAGTGGTTTAAAAATTTATTTCCTCCATTACTAGGGTTTTTTTTAATCTACTATTCATACATCAATACTTCAATTGAAGATAGAAATACAATTTATTTGACCATTATTAATGTAAGTTATCCATATGTAATTTTATCTGTTTTTTTTGGAATGCTCAGTCATATATCAAGATCTGTGAGGTGGCAACAAATGTTAAGTCCTCTTGGGTATAAAATACGTATTACTAATTCGATTATGTTTGTTCTAATTGCTTTTTTATCCAATCTTGGAATACCTAGATCAGGTGAAATTCTTAGAGCTAGTAGTGCAACATTTTATAATAACATCCCATTTGAAAAAGGTTTTGGGACAATAATAGCAGAGAGAATAATTGATATTTTGATATTAGGAACAATAATTTTTTCAGGAATTTTAATTTCTTCTAAAATTAGCTTACCAAAAAATTCTGAAACTATTTCTCAAAGTTTTATTTTAATATCTCTTTTTTTTCTTTTTTTTACAACGTTATATATTTACAAAGAAAAAGAACTCAAACTAAAAATACTATCAATATTAGATGGACTAATAAAAGGTGTTTTGTCTATCAATAGTGTAAAAAATAAACCTTTATTTATATTTCATACTTTTTTTATTTGGTTATGTTATTTTTTAATGTTTTATATAGTAAAATTTAGCATTCCCGAAACTGCAAATTTAAATTTTGAGCCTATATTATTAGCTTTTATAGCTGGAGCTATTACTATGGCACTAACTAATGGAGGAATTGGTGCCTATCCCCTTGCTATAGCTGCTGTAATTAGTCAATATAATGTGCCCTATGAAAGTGCACTAGCTCTTGGATGGGTAGTTTGGAGCTCTCAAACAATAATGATAATTATTTTCGGATCCTTATCTTTTATTTTTTTACCTATCTTAAACAAATAAATTTTTCTAATGGCTGTTGTCAAATCAACCTATTGCTGTCAAAATTGTGGAGCTCAACATTCAAAATGGTTAGGCCAGTGCAGTTCATGTAAAGAATGGAATACTTTAGTTGAAGAAATTATTAAAAAGCCTGGTAAATCTACATTTGGCTTGAGTCATAAACAATTAAAATCTAATGTTCAACTAATAAGTGAAATAGATTATCAGAATGATCCTAGACTTGAGTTAAAAGACAATGAACTGAATAGAGTTTTAGGTGGTGGTGTTGTCCCTGGTTCATTAATATTGATTGGGGGAGAACCCGGAATTGGAAAATCTACTTTACTTCTTCAAATTTCACTAATGCTCACAAACAAAGTTCTCTATGTTTCAGGAGAAGAAAGTCAACAACAAATTAGAAGAAGAGCTAATAGAATAAATAGTAAATCTCAGAATTGCTTTATTTTAAATGAAACAAATGTTGAAACTATTTTAAATCAAATAAACAGCTTAAATCCAGAGCTATTAATTATTGATTCTATTCAAACACTTCAAACAGATATAATTGATAGTAGTCCTGGAAGTGTTTCCCAAATAAAAGAGTCAGCTTCTCAATTTTTAAAGTATTCTAAAAAAACAAATCTACCTATTTTTCTTGTTGGACATATCACAAAAGATGGAGGAATAGCTGGTCCAAAAATATTAGAACATATGGTTGATGTTGTTCTTCATTTTGAAGGTGATCGTAATAATATTTATAGAATTCTTAGAGCTAAAAAAAATAGATTTGGCTCTACTGCAGAAATAGGTATCTATGAAATGTTAAACAGTGGTCTTAGAGAAGTTACAAATCCAAGCGAATTGCTTATTTCAAATAATAAATCACCATTAAGTGGCAATGCAATAGCTTCTACTATTGAAGGAATAAGGCCAATTATGATTGAAGTTCAAGCTTTAGTTAGCTCAGCAGTTTACGGAACACCTCAAAGGAGTACAACTGGATTTAACTCTAAAAGGCTCAATATGTTATTAGCTGTTTTAGAAAAAAGAGCTGGCTTCAAATTAGGAGCAAAAGATGTTTTTCTAAATATCACAGGAGGAATAAAAATTGAAGACCCTGCTATGGATTTAGCTGTTGTTGCCGCAATACTTTCAAGTAATTTTAATCTTCCTCTAAAAAAAGGGATTTGTTTTGCCTCTGAAATTGGACTTTCCGGAGAATTAAGATCGGTTCCTAAAATAGATCAAAGGATAAACGAAGCGGAAAAACTTGGATTTAAAGCCCTCATTGTTTCTTCAAATGCAAAAATTTCAATTTCTCCAAAAAAATTAAAAGTTATTTCTTTTCCTAGAATAGAGGATGTTATCAAAATTCTTTTTAAGGAGCAGGGTTAGGAATACTATTATGAATTGATTCTATTTCTGTAAGAATTTCATCATTTAATTCAATATTAATACTTTCAATATTTTCTTTTAGTTGAGATAGTTTAGAAGCTCCTATAATGTTACTGGTAACAAAAGATCTAGAATTAACAAAAGCTAATGCCATTTGTGTTAAAGAAAGGTTATGTTTAATAGCTATCTCATTGTAAAGACTAGTAGCTTTCATTGAATTATCACCAGAGAATCGACTTAAATTTGGAAATAAATTCAACCTACTATCAATGGGCATTTTACCATTTAAATATTTTCCGCTTAAAACTCCAAATCCCAGTGGGGAATACGCCAGTAAACCAACATTTTCTCTTTTACATATTTCTGAGTTACCTATCTCAAAAAGTCTATTTAATAATGAATAGGGATTTTGAATTGTAATGGTTTTGGGTAAGTCTTTTTTTGATAACTCTAAATATTTCATAAAGCCCCAAGGATTTTCATTAGAGAGTCCGATTGATCTAATTTTTCCACTTGAGATTAAAGTTTTTAAACACTCCAAAACTGATTCAAAATTCTCTTGCCAATTATCGTCAAAAGTTGAATTAAAACCTCTGTTACCAAAAGTATTCGTAATTCTTTCTGGCCAGTGTAATTGATACAAATCAATATAATCCGTTTTAAGTCTTTTTAAACTTCCATCAACAGCAGAAATTAAAGCAGACTTAGAAAATCCTGTTGTTCTTATGTGTTTTGTATAATCTCCAGGACCAGCAATCTTGGTTGCTAAAATAATTTTATCCCTATTTTTCTTCTCATCCATCCATCTTCCAATTATTCTTTCGGTATCAGCATATAAAGCTGCTGTTGCAGGAACTGGATATAACTCTGCAGTATCAAAAAAATTAACACCATTCTCAAGAGCATAATCCATTTGTTCAAAACCTTCTTTTTCGCTGTTTTGATTTCCAAAGGTCATAGTTCCTAAACAAATTTTACTAACCTTAATTTTAGTAGATGGTAAAAAAGTGTATTTCATAAATTTATAATTTGAGTTCTACTACAATTGGGCAATGATCAGAATGAAAAACTTGGTCTAATATTGCTGAGGATTTTATATTAGGCTTTAATTGTTGTGAAACTAAATTGTAGTCAATTCTCCACCCTTTATTATTTGCTCTTGAATTTGCTCTGTAACTCCACCAACTATAATTATCAGGACCTTTGTTTAAATATCTGAAAGAATCAATAAACCCTAAATCCATAAATTCTGATAACCATTCTCTTTCCCATGGTAAAAATCCTGAAACCTTTACATTTCTAATAGGGTCATGAATATCGATTGCGTTGTGGCAAATATTATAGTCTCCACAAATCACCAAATTTGGAATTTTCTTTTTTAAATTAGAAATATAGTCTTTAAACTCTTGCATATATTGAAACTTGTAATCAAGTCTCTGGATATTAGTTCCAGAGGGTAAATAAAGACTCATTATTGATAGTTTATCAAAATCAATTCTTAGGTTTCTTCCTTCAAAGTCCATATGAGAAATTCCAGTCCCATAATCAATTTTATTTGGTTTTTTTTTAGATAAAATAGCCACTCCACTATATCCCTTTTTTTGGGCTGAGAACCAATAGTTGAAATTATATCCTATTTCTGAGAAGAGATTTAAATCAATTTGATCTTTATTTGCTTTAATTTCTTGTAAACAAATTACATCGCAATTGGAGTTTTTTAGCCACTCTATAAAGCCTTTTTTTATGGCAGCTCTTATACCATTAACATTGTAAGAAATAATCTTCATTTTAAGAATTTAACCAAGATTTTATATCTAACTCTGTCCTAATTTTTAATTTAATTTCTTCAACGCTCATCCTTTCCTGAGTCATAGAATCTCTATCCCTTATGGTTATAGTTCCGTCTTCTAAAGACTGGTGATCTACTGTCAAGCAATAAGGTGTTCCTAATGCATCTTGTCTTCTATAACGTCTACCAATTGCATCTTTTTCATCATATATAGTATTAAATTCCCACTTAAACTCTTCTTTTATTTTTTTTGACAACTCTGGTAAACCGTCTTTTTTCAGTAGAGGAAGAACTGCTATTTTTTTTGGAGCTAAAATTTTAGGAATTTTTAAAACAATTCTTTCCGTTCCGTCTTTTAGCTTTTCTTCGCATAATGCTTTGGAAAATATAGCTAAAAACATTCTGTCAAGCCCAATTGATGTTTCTAAAACAAATGGAGTATAACTTTCGTTAGATTTAGGATCAAAGTATTTTAATTTTTTTGATGAAAATTTTTCGTGACTTGAAAGATCAAAATCTGTACGAGAATGAATCCCTTCCAGTTCTTTAAACCCAAATGGAAAATTAAATTCTATGTCACAAGCTGCATCAGCATAATGAGCTAATTTATCATGATCATGAAATCGGTAATTTTCTTTACCCATGCCTAGAGATAAATGCCAGGCTAATCTATTTTCTTTCCACTTTGAGTACCATTTTTGTTGGGTTCCTGGTTTGATAAAATATTGCATTTCCATTTGCTCAAACTCTCTCATTCTGAATATAAACTGTCTAGCCACAATTTCATTTCTAAATGCTTTTCCAATTTGAGCGATTCCAAATGGAATTTTCAGACGACTTGTTTTTTGAACATTTAAAAAATTAACAAATATTCCTTGAGCAGTTTCAGGTCTTAAATACAAATCAGTTGCACTATCAGCTGATGCTCCAAGCTTAGTTCCAAACATTAAATTAAACTGTTTTACATCGGTCCAGTTCTTTGATCCTGAAATAGGACAGGCAATTTCTAATTCCTCAATTAATTTTTTTAAATTTTTTAAATCGTCTTTTTCAAGTGCCTCATTAAATTTTTTTGAAATTTCTTTAATTTTTTTTGTGTAGCCTAAAACTCTTGGATTGGTTGTCGAAAATTGTTCTAAATCAAAACCATCTCCAAATCTTTTTTTTGCTTTAGAGATTTCTTTGTGGATTTTGTTTTCAATTTTTGAAATATGCTCTTCTACTAAGACATCTGCTCTGTATCTTTTTTTAGAATCTTTATTGTCAATTAAAGGATCATTAAATGCATCAACGTGACCTGAAGCTTTCCAAATTTTGGGATGCATTAAAATGGCAGAATCAATATTAACAATATTGTCATTTAACTGAACCATTGATTTTAACCAATAGTCTTTGATGTTATTTTTTAAGTCAGTTCCATTTTGACCATAATCATATACTGCACTTAATCCATCGTATATTTCACTGGATTGAAAAATAAACCCATACTCTTTAGCATGAGATATAACTTTCTTAAATTTATCATCTCTACTCATACAGCTAAAATAAGAGTTAATTTTATAATAATTCTATTATTTAAATTAAAATAGAAATAGATAAAATAATTGTTATTTTGCCTTAACATATGACAATGAAAAAAATAAAATTATTCTTAATTCTTATTTTCTGTTTTTCACTAGTTGATTGTGCAAAGCGAGGTATCCCAGAGGGTGGCCCAAAAGATGAATCACCACCATTTCTTATCAATGCCGAACCGGCTGAAAACTCAGTAAACTTTAATGAAAATAGAATTAGACTTTATTTTAATGAATACATTAAGCTCAAAGATTTCCGAAAACAGCTAGTTGTTTCCCCTCCAATTGATAAAAGTTTTTACTCTATAAATCCACAGTCAGGTGCTTCTAAATTTATTCAAATTGATATTAAAGAAAAACTTGAAAACAACACGACTTATGTTTTTAATTTTGGGGAAAGTGTAGTTGATAATAATGAAGGAAATCCACTTCCTTTTTTTAATTATGTTTTTTCAACTGGAGATTACATTGACTCTTTGAGTATTTCAGGTAATATAAAAAATTCTTTTAAACGAGAGCCAGAGGAATATATATCTACATTTTTGTATCCAATTGATGAAAATTTTTCTGATTCTATAATTTATAATGGTTTGCCTAATTATGTTGGTTCAACTCTGGACTCTACTAATTTTAAGATGACTAATCTGAAAAAAGGCAAGTACTTGTTAGTTGCCATAAAAGACGAAAACAGTAATTACAAATTTGATCCTGAATTTGAGAAAATAAGCTTTACATCTCAACCCATAAATTTACCAATATCTGATAGTTTAGAATTAAAATTATTTAAAGAAACAATCCCCTTTGAAAGCTTTAAGCCATTTATTGAAACTACTAACAAAATTGGATTTGGTTTTAAAGGATTTGCAGATGATGTCAAAATTAAAATTTTAAATCATCCAAATATTCAATCTATTTTAACCAAAAGTAAAGAAACGGATACTTTAAATTATTGGTTCAAAGAGTTTGAATATGATTCATTAAATTTTGAGTTATCTACTACAAACTATAAAAAAAATTATACTCTAAAATTTAAGGAATCTGACAAAGATTCCTTGATTATAACAAGTTCAATAAAATCTACTCTTGAATTAAATGAAGGTTTTAAAGTAATTAGTAATAGACCTCTAGTAAATGTTGATCCTGAAAAAATCAAAGTTTTCAATAAAGATTCTGTTTCTGTACCATTTGATACCTATATAGATGAGAATCAATTTGATGTCAATTTCAATTTTGAAGTACTCCCAAACGATAATTATATCGTCAACATAATGCCTAATGCAATAACTGATTTTTTTGAATCTACTAACGATTCTTTAAGTTATTCGTTTAAAACTAAAAGCAGAGCTGATTATGGCACACTTAAACTTGGAATTAGAAATATTCAAGAATTTCCTGTTATAGTTCATTTAATAAATAATAAAGAAGATATAATTAGAGAAATCATATTAGGTTCCTATGAGGATCCTTGTCTGTTTGAGAATTTGAAACCAGGAAACTATTTTGTACGAGTCTTATTTGATACAAATCAGAATGGTGTTTGGGATACAGGTAGTTTTTTGAAAAAAATCCAACCTGAAAAAACATTTCATTATTCAGAGGAAATAGTAATAAGAAAAAACTGGGTATTGGAAGAAAAGATTGATCTAACTTTTTAAAAAAATATGAAAAATAAACTACTTGTTTTTTTAATGCTTTTTTCAATATCGTTAGTTTGGCTAATGTATTCCACAGGATTTTTTAGAACCATTGATAAAAAGTTTAATGGCAATATTTTAAAAAAAGTATCAATCGTTGGGGTTGAAGATATTACAATAAACCAAAAAGAAGGTTTTGCTATTATATCATCAACTAAAAGAAAAAATTTCCCCCAACTGAACAGGAAGATGGAGATTTATATTTGATAGATTTAAAAAATATTGAATCTAAGCCAATACTTTTAACTCAAAATTTTGATAAACCCTTCGCTCCACACGGTATTTCGATATACACAAAGGATAGTATCACAACAATTGCGGCGGTTAATCACACCATAAGTGGAGAATATATTGAACTTTTTAAATTAACTAACTCCAAGCTTACTCATCATAAAACATTACATAATGATTTAATTATTGCTCCAAATGATATTGTTTTATTAGACGAAGAAACTTTTTACTTTACAAATGATCATATGTACAAAAATGGTTTTATGCGATTTATTGAGGAATTTTTAGGTTTATCATTTTCTAATGTAATATTTTACGATGGTAAAAAATTTAAAGAAGCTGCTAAAGGAATTTCATATGCTAATGGAATAAATTTTGAAAAAGATAAAAACTTAATATTTGTAGCATCACCAAGAAAATTTAAAATAAAAGTATATGAGAAACAACCCAATAACTCATTAACTTTTATAGAAGATATCTATTGTGGATCTGGAGTTGATAATATAGAGTTTGATACTGATAATAACCTTTGGGTTGGAGCTCACCCAAATCTTTTACAATTTATGTCCTATTCTAATAGCTACCATAGTATAACTCCGTCTGAAATTATTAAAATTCAATATTTTAAAAAAGGTGATTACAAAGTTGAAACTATTTACCTAGAAAAGGGAGAAGAAATGTCTGGTTCAACTGTTGCAGCTCCATTTGAAAATTTAATTCTAATGGGAAATGTTATGGACGAACATTTTCTTGTTCTAGAAAAAAATTAGTCTTTAGTTTAAAAATTATTGGGAAACTTTAGCTTTTATATAATCTCTATTCATTCTTGCAATATTCTCTAAAGATATTCCTTTAGGACACTCTACCTCACAAGCTCCAGTATTTGTACAATTCCCAAAACCTTCTTCATCCATTTGTTTAACCATGTTTAGCACTCTCTCATTGGCTTCGACTTGGCCCTGAGGAAGTAATGAAAACTGAGAAACCTTTGCAGAAACAAATAACATCGCACTTGAATTTTTACAGGTAGCAACACAAGCTCCACATCCAATACATGTTGCAGCATCAAAAGCTTTATCTGCACTAATCTTATCTACGGGTGTAGCGTTTGCATCCTGAGTATTACCAGATGTATTAATAGAAATATATCCTCCCGCATGTTGAATTCGATCAAATGATGATCTATCTACAACTAAATCTTTTATAACTGGGAAACTATTTGCTCTAAAAGGTTCAATATAAATAGTATCTCCATCCTTAAACTTTCGCATATGTAATTGACATGTGGTAACTAGCCTATCTGGTCCATGTGCTTCTCCATTAATAAACATGGAACACGACCCGCAAATTCCTTCTCTACAATCATGATCAAAAGCAACAGGATCAATTTCTTTTTCCATTAACTCCTCATTCAATAAGTCCATCATTTCTAAAAAAGACATATCAGGAGATATATTATCAATATCATAAGAAACCATTTCTCCTTTAAGTTGAGAATTTTTTTGACGCCAAATTTTTAATTTAAGTCTCATTTTTATTTATAAGATCTGGTTTTTAATTCTATATTTTCATAACTCAATATTTCTTTATGTAAAATTGAATTCGAAGGTTCTCCGTTATTCTCCCAAGCTGAAACAAATGTAAAGTTTTTATCATCTCTCAAAGCTTCTCCTTCTTTTGATTGAGATTCTTCTCTGAAATGTCCTCCACAAGACTCTGTTCTTTCCAAAGCATCTTTAGCAAATAGTTCTCCCAACTCTAAAAAATCTGCAACTCTTGTTGCTTTTGCTAATGGTTCATTAAATGAATCAGCAGTTCCAGGAACTGAAATATTTTTATAAAAATCTTTTCTTAAGATTGGATTTCTTTAATAGCATCTTTTAATCCTTTTTCATTTCTAGACATACCACATTTATTCCATATGATTTTACCAAGTTTTTTATGAAAATAATCTACACTTTTTGATCCTTTATTACTTATTAAGACTTTTATTTTTTCTTTAACTATTTTTTCAGCTTCATCAAACTCTTGGGATTTAGTAGAAATTGGACCGGTTCTAATATCGTCAGCTAAATAATCTCCAATTGTGTATGGTAAAACAAAATAACCATCAGCTAAACCTTGCATTAGTGCAGATGCACCAAGCCTGTTAGCTCCATGATCTGAAAAATTAGCCTCACCAATAGCAAAACACCCAGGAATAGTTGTCATTAAATTATAATCAACCCAAACCCCACCCATAGTATAATGTACTGCAGGATAAATCATCATTGGAGTTTCATAAGGATTTTGATCTACTATTTTTTCATACATCTGAAAGAGATTTCCATACTTTGATTTAATAACTTCTTTACCTAACTCTTTAACTATATTAATATTATTTTCATCAAGCCCTTTCAAATGCGCTTTCTCCTTTCCGTATCTAATAATTGCTGAAGCAAAATCTAAATAAACTGCTTCTCCTGTTTTGTTAACTCCATAACCTGCATCGCATCTTTCCTTTGCCGCTCTTGATGCAACGTCCCTAGGAACCAAGTTTCCAAAAGCGGGGTACCTTCTTTCTAAATAATAATCTCTTTTATCTTCTGATAAATCTGTTGGCTTTAATCTTCCTTCTCTAATATCGTTTGCATCTTTTTTAGATTTAGGAACCCAGATTCTACCATCATTTCGAAGAGATTCAGACATTAAAGTAAGTTTAGATTGATGATCGCCTGAAACAGGAATACATGTAGGATGAATTTGAGTAAAACACGGGTTAGCAAAAAAAGCACCTTTTTTATGAATTTTCCATGAAGCTGAAACATTGCTTCCCATTGCATTTGTTGATAGATAAAATAAGTTACCATATCCACCAGAAGCAATTACTACTGCATGAGCTGAGTGTCGTTCAATTTTACCATTAATTAAGTTTCTTGTAATAATTCCTCTGGCCTTACCATTAACTTTTACAATATCCATCATTTCATGACGATTAAACATCTTTATTTTTCCTCTGGCTATTTGCCTATTCATAGCTGAATAAGCTCCTAAAAGTAATTGTTGACCTGTTTGTCCTTTAGCATAAAAAGTCCTTGAAACTAATACCCCACCAAAAGATCTATTATCTAAGAGACCTCCATAATCTCTGGCAAAAGGCACTCCCTGAGCTACACATTGATCTATAATATTTGCAGAAACTTCCGCAAGTCTATATACATTTGCTTCTCTTGATCTATAATCACCTCCCTTAACAGTATCATAAAACAATCTATAAACAGAATCACCATCACCTTGATAATTCTTAGCTGCATTAATTCCCCCTTGAGCAGCAATTGAATGAGCTCTTCTAGGGGAATCCTGGAAACAAAATGCTTTTACATTATACCCTAATTCAGCTAAAGTGGCTGCTGCAGATCCTCCTGCAAGACCAGTTCCAACTACAATAACATCAATCTGTCTTTTATTTGCCGGACTAACTAAACGAATATTATTCTTGTGATTGGTCCATTTTTCAGAAATTGAGCCTTTAGGGATTTTTGAATTTAATTGAGCCATATCATTAATTATTTAAATAATGAAAAATTGCAATAAAACTAAATCCTAAAGGAATTCCAATTGCATAAATATTTGCAATTAATTTCAAAATAGAATTGTATTTGTTATTAACACCCATAGATTGGAAAGATGAGGAAAACCCATGTAATAAATGAAGAGATAAAAAACCAAAAGATATAACATATATAATAACCTTAATTACATCTTCAAACTTATGGGTAAGCTCAGTGTAATATCTATTAGGGTCGTCAGGTAAAAATTCTACGTACTTATAATTCATTTCTGGAATCCAAAAATCATAAAAATGTAGACCTAAAAAAGACAATACAACCAGACCAGAAATTATCATATTTCTCGACATCCAACTAGAATTACTGCTGCCTTTAAATTTTACATATTTGATATTTCTAGATCTTCTGTTTTTGAAATCCAAAATAAAGCCCATTATAAAATGAAACATTACTCCAAATATCAAAATAGGTTGAGCAATGAATTGAACAACAAAATTAGTACCCATAAAGTGAGAAAATTGATTAAATATTGATTCACTAAAAACTGAGGTTATGTTTATTATAAAATGTTGAAGTAAAAAAACAATTAAAAAAATACCAGATAATGCCATGGCTACTTTTCTAATTATCGAAGATTGTATTACACTACTCACAGTAAATTATATAATAATTACTATACAAAACTAACCCTTGAAGGTTTATAAGACAATAAAAATTGAATATTTATTTTATTTCAAAACCCTCAGAAACTTTTCCAATTTCTAATTTATACGCTCCCTTTTTTAAATAAAACCTACCATTTTCGGATTGAATAAAATATTTTTGATTTTTCTTATTCACGAAACTTTCTAAAAACTCCAAAGGAAGTTTTACGTATTGAAATCCTTTTTCTAAAACTATTTCTTTATTGTAAATTAATTTTCCTGAATTTGTTCTTAGATTCATATTAGTTTTTTGAGGCGTATTTGAGTAAACAACTGACTTTTCAACAGGAGATTTATATTCAGACCAATTGTAATTCCTTTTGCCCCATGAATTAGATGATTTTATATTATCAATAAAAATATAATGTGATTCATTGTTAGATTTAGTTTTTTCTAAATAAGAGTAAATCACAGAAAGATTCATCTTATAAATAGATCTTCCATGTGTGGCTAATAAAAGATCTTTATGTTCTTTTTGAATCACTAAATCATGAACAGCAACTTTCTGTAAACCGTTTTGAAAAGGACTCCAGTCAGTACCATAATTTAAACTAATATAAGCCCCATTATCAGTTCCTAAATAGATTATATTTTCATAGAAAGGATCCTCTTTTATTACGTTTACTGATGATTTTGGCAGATTATTATCTATTCTTTTCCATGATTCTCCGTTATTTTTAGACACATAAACATATGGATTGAAGTCGTCGTATCGGTAACCATTTAGTGTAACATATATTGTATTTTCTTGGTGTCTGGATAAAATTACTCTACTAACCCACAAATGTTGAGGTAAATCATCAGAGATAATGTTCCAGGTATTACCACCATCATTTGACAATTGTACTAATCCATCATCAGAGCCTGTAATTAATTTACCCAATTTAAAAACCGATTCATCAATACTTGTAATGGTTCCATACGGAACATTTCCTTTTTTTATGCCTTTAGTTAGATCTTTAGTTTTGAAACTCCAACTATCACCTTTATCATAAGAAGCATGTAATTTATTGCTCCCTAGATATAATATATCTTGATTGTGGGGAGATAACAAAATTGGGGTTTGCCAATTAAATCTTAGAGGAGACTCCCCTAGATCATGCTTTGGTTTGATGTAAGTTCTTTTACCTGTTTTATTATTTAATCTATAATAAACTCCAAATTGAGAACCAGTATAAATTATATCTGTATTTCTATTATCAATTTGAACTTGCATACCGTCGCCACCCATAATTGATGTCCAATTATTATGGCCCGTTTGGTGCCATCTTGGACTTTCAACTGATTTATTACTTGCCATCCATACTCCATTGTCCTGTAATCCACCATAAACATTATAAGGTGTGTCGTTATCAACATTAATAGTGTAAAATTGGCCAACATTAGGTTGATTCAATTTTATCCAATTTTCGCCATTATCATAACTTATATTAACACCTCCATCATTACCATTTATTAAATGATTTGGGTTTGATGGATTAATCCATAAATCATGATGGTCAACATGTACATTTGGATAATCTATAGAACTATAGGTTTTACCTCCATCAATTGATTTTATAAAGGAACTCCATAAATATAAATATGATCTTTATTAACTGGCGAGACATGGATTCTTCCAAAATAATATCCATATGTATTATATAAGCGATCTAGGTAATATGAGTTTTTCAAAGTCCAACTAATCCACCATCATCACTTCTATAAACTTGTGCGCCAATAATTGGAGTTTCAAACATAACAGTATTAGCATCCTCTAAATAGAGTTTTAAGTCAGATGGTTAAGCTCATTGTTTTTTACTGAATCTTTTATCGATTTAACTGTATACTTTTTAGGAAAATTATTTTTTCTTAAAAATGAATTTAAACTTGATTCTTCAGTATTTAAGAAATCTTCCTTAGACATTGATTCAAAATCATTTTTGGTTAAGTCATTAGTTTTAGAAATTTTTTTACTTTTTGGCCTTCTAAATTGATTATCAATAACAGCATAAATAGTCTTACTATCAAAAACTGCTAATCCTATTCGTCCAACACCTTCTCCATTAGGAAATCCACTGTCTGCATCAGAAATAAGAGTCCAGGTATCCCCAGAATCTATTGATTTATATATTCCTGATTTTTTGCCATTTCCACTAAAATTCCATGCTTTTCTTTCTTTTTGCCAAGATGATGCAAATTGAATTTTAAAATTATTTGGATCAATATCTAAATCAATTATTCCTGTGTTGTCGTCAATGTATAATGTCTTTTTCCATGAAACTCCTCCATCAGTTGTTTTAAAAATTCCTCTTTCAGAGTTACTGGAATACAAATGGCCTAAAGAGGCTACTATTATTTCATCAGGGTTGTTTGGATTGATTTTTACTTTTCCAATGTGATGAGAGTCAACTAAACCTATGTTTTCCCAATTTTCTCCATTATCAATTGATTTCAAAATTCCAATTCCAGCATATGATGATCTTGAAGAATTGTTTTCACCTGTTCCAACAACAATTAAATTTGTCTTCCAATCAACATCAAAATCTCCAATATTTTGTGTATTAGAATTATCCATTATCGGATTGAAAGTGGTTCCGTTATTTGTAGTGTGCCACAATCCACCTGATGCATAGGCAACATAAAATTCAGAGGAGTTATTAGGATTTACTTCAATATCTGTCACTCTGCCACTCATTACGCTTGGTCCAATATTTTCAAACTTTAAATTTTTTACTATTGAATTTTCTATAAGTTGATTTTGTTGATTTATACTTTCTTTTATTTCACTTGAACTGGAAGGATTTTGTGAAAATGAAATAAAATGTATTAAGAATGTAAAAAAAGTGAATACGTATCTCATAAAGATCTATTTAAATTTATGTTATTAGTTAAATATACTATTTTTGAATTTTAAAATCATTATGAAATATTCCCCAATAGACAATTCTCTTTTTATTAAGAATAGAAAAAAATTCATTGATAAAATGGAAGATAATAGTATCGCATTTTTCAACTCTAATGATAATTATCCTGTTAGTGCTGACACTACTCTACCATTTGAACAACACAGAGACTTGTTCTATCTATCCGGAATAAATCAAGAAGAAACAGTATTATTATTGTTTAAAAAATCAAATCAAGAATTTAAAGAAATTCTATTTCTAACCAAACCAAATGATCTTCTAACTCACTGGGAAGGAGCAAGATTAGATAGAAAAAAAACTTTATCTATATCAGGTATTCACAATATTCATTGGCTAAATGAATTAGACAATATTATTAGTGCTCTAATGAAAGAAGTCAAAATCCTTTACTTAAATAAAAATGAACATTACAGAGCTAAGGTAGAAACACAAACCAGAGAAGAAAGATTTAATAATTGGATTACCAAAGAGTACCCCAGTAAAGAAACTAAGGGTTGCAACATTATTCTTCAAAGATTAAGATCTATTAAAGACCCTATTGAAATTCAACTAATTCAGAAGGCTTGTGACATCACTGAATTAGGATTTAGAAGAATCCTGAATTTCGTAAAACCTGGTGTTTGGGAATATGAAATTGAAGCTGAATTTTCTCATGAATTTTTAAGAAATAAATCTAAAAAATTTGCTTACTCTCCTATTATTGCATCTGGCATTAATTCAAATATTTTACATTACATTAAAAACAATAATCAGTGCAGAGAAGGAGATGTTTTATTATTGGATGTTGGCGCAGAGTATGCAAATTATTCTAGTGACATGACCAGAACCATTCCTGTTTCAGGAAAATTTACAAAAAGACAAAAAGCTGTTTATAATTCTGTTTTACTTGTTAAAAATGAGGCAACCAAATTATTAAGACCAGGATTATTATGGAAAGAGCATTATGCTGAAGTGGGGAAAATTATGACCTCAGAATTATTAAAGCTTGGTCTTTTATCTAAAAATGATGTTCAAAATCAAACAAAAGAAAACCCTGCTTTTAAAAAATATTTCACTCATGGCGTTTCCCATCATTTAGGTTTAGATACCCATGACTATGGAGATTTAAGTCGTCCTATTGAAAAAAACATGGTTTTTACTGTTGAACCTGGAATATATGTTCAAGAGGAAAACTTTGGCATAAGGCTTGAAGATGATGTTGTAGTGCAAGAAAATGCTGATCCGATAAATCTAATGAAAAATATTCCAATCGAAATTGAAGAAATAGAAGATCTCATGAACTCATAAAAATATTTATTAAGAATGTTCAATAAAAAATTATTAAAAAGATATGCTCCTCTAGTCATAACAATGACTGTTTTCTCTGCTTTTGTAGTTAGTTCATTTTATTATGTTAATAAACCTATTGAGACTTTACCTATTTATAGCCCCTCTATGGTTTCTAAAGAGCTAGTCGAGGAAAACATACAGTTCATAAAAAAATACCACAAAATCAAAGATTTTTCCATGAAAAATCAGAACGGTGAAACCATAACTCAAGAATTTTACAATGACAAGATTTATGTTGCAGATTTTTTCTTCACAACATGTCCTACGATATGTCCAATAATGACAGAAAATATGGGTTATGTCCAAGAAAAAATAAAAAATGATTCTGACGTTCTTTTACTTTCATTTTCTGTTACCCCTGAAATTGACTCAGTTGAACAATTAAAAAAATATGCTTTAGAAAAAAATGTCATCGACTCTAAATGGAATTTAGTTACAGGAAACAAAAAAGATATTTACAACTTAGCTAGAACATCTTATTTAGTCGCAAAAACTAACGGAGATGGAGGCAAATACGACATGATTCATACTGAAAATTTTGTTTTAGTTGATAAAGAAAAAAGAATTAGAGGTTTTTATGACGGAACTAATTCTAAAGAAATGGATCAACTTTTAAATGATATTAATATTCTTAAAAATTCTTACTAAAATGAAAAATTTTATTTTTGGGATTGTTTCTATATTGACCTTTACCCTTTACTCAAATGCTCAGGAACTTATAATTGGAGAAGAAAGAATTGAACCTGGATTACTATTTATTTTTGAAGGTGCTATTAAAGATCATGTTTCTCCTAGTTCTTTACACTTAGAAGAAAAACAAACAAATGTTCATATTGAAGCAAGAGCAAACTGGGATACAATTAATATTCCTAAAGGTGCTCCATCTGGTGGTTTTATTCCCTATTTACACATAACTGCACAGATTATAAATGAAAAAACTGGGCTCAGTACTTTTATTGACCTACTTGCCCATATTAACCTCATTGATAATTTTCATTATGCTAGAAATATTTCTCTTCCTGGAAAAATTGATGAATTATATACAGTAAAATTCTCTGTGATTCCTCCTACTAATATTGAATTAGCTCTTCACAAAGATTGGAGTAAAACATACGGAAGTATTCTTTTTAAAGATTCAAGTTTTATATATAATAACGTTGATTTTGAAGAAATAGCTAAAGCAAATAGAAATTAATTTTATTGAATTAACTATTTAGCTAAATTGTAACTCCAGCTTATTCCGACAGCAAAATAATTAAAATCATTATTAAAACCTTTTCCAAAAGAAACATCAGTCTGTATATTTTCTCTAATCAAGTAAGTTAAACCAATATCAAAATTATTTGGAGATTCTTTTTTAGAATTTTCACCAAATAACTCAGCATAAATACTCCAAGACCCTATACTTTTTGCTAAAGCTAAAGTATAAATAAAAGATCCAGGAACTCCACTCACTTTATTATATCCTAAATTATATCCTATTGATAATGTTTGTGAAAGATCATGAGAAATTAAAATTCTATTTAAAGTTCCATATTCATGATTTGAATAATACCCAGAAGATGACGGCAAGGATATATGAGTCAAAAATGCAACTTTAGTATTGATATCTATGTTATCTAAAAGTTGAATTTTAGTTCCAATTTCGATATCTCCAAAATTAGAGGATGGAGTGTTTTTTACATACTTACTATCCTTAAAAATATAGTTAGTATTTAATCTTATTTCTACTCTATCGGAAAGTCCAAAACGAAATAGAGTATTAATAATTTTATCATCTTCAAATGAAATTCCACTCTCAATTTGTAACTTGTTTTTGGATAAAACCAAAGATGACTCTGTTTGATCAGGTCTATCGGTGCTAATTTGTGTATATCCAGAAAATGATATGAAAATCAATAATAAAAAGTAGTTTTTCATAATATTTTTTAGCCAAGAGCAACATCTAAAATCATCATGATTATAAATCCACCAATAAAACCTAAAGTTGCTATATCAGTATTTTTATCAAGTTGTGTTTCAGGGATAACCTCTTCAACTACAACAAAAATCATAGCACCAGCTGCAAATGCTAATGCATAGGGAAGAATAGGGGTAAAAAACGTAACTGCCAAAGCTCCTATTACTGCTGCTATAGGTTCAACAGCTGCCGATGCTTGTCCATAAAAAAAACTTTTCCATCTGCTCATTCCTTGTCTTCTCAAAGGCATTGATACAGCAATACCCTCAGGAAAATTTTGAATTCCAATACCAATAGCTAAAACAACAGCTCCTGCAATTGAGGCTTCAGGTAAACCAGCAGCTACTCCTCCAAATAAGACCCCTATAGCTAAACCCTCTGGAATATTATGTAAAGTTATCGCTAGGGTTAAAAGTGTTGTTCGATGCCATGGCGTTTTGATACCTTCAGCTTCTTTAAAATTTATATGTAAGTGAGGTAAAACTTTGTCTAATCCAAAAATAAATAATGCACCAAGTGCAAATCCGACAGCTGCAGGAATAACTTTAACAAATCCTTCTCCCTCACTCATTTCAATTCCGGGCGCAAGTAAGCTCCAAAAACTTGCAGCAACCATTACTCCACCTGTGAAACCTAACATTCCATCCAAAAAAACTCTATTCATTGTTTTAAACAAAAAAACGAAAGAGGCTCCAAAAGCTGTCAACCCCCATGTAAATAGAGTCGCATACAAAGCTCCCAAAACAGGGTGAGTATTCTGAAAAAAGATTATTATTTCTTGAAACATAAATTTAAATTTTTGTTATGTATAAATTACTTGCAGATTTTATAGAAATTGACAGGTTTGTATCATCAAGACCTATATGTAAAGATTGATCAAAATCTTCCCGATGTAAAACTTTTATATTGCAACCCAGTGATATTTTTCTTTTGTCTAAATATTTTAAAAAAGTTGAGGAAGAATCTTCAACACCTATAAACTTCCCTGTTTCTCCAATATTTAAATCACTTAACTTTAGCTTTGGTGTAAATTTTATAAATCCTGCAGGGTTAGGTATTGGATCTCCATGTGGATCTTGTGTTGGAAAATCTAAAAATTCATCCAGCTGATTTGTTAATTTTTCAGATTGAATGTGCTCTAACTGTTCGGCTATATCGTGCACTTCATCCCATTTAAAATTTAACTTTTCAACTAAAAAAACTTCCCACAACCTATGCTTTCTAATAATATTTAAGGCCGTTTTCCTTCCGAGTTCTGTTAACTGTGCTCCATGATACTTTTTATAAACTATCAGGCTTTTTTCACTAAGTTTTTTTAACATTTCTGTAACTGAAGATGCTTTAGTGTTAAGATTCTCAGCAATTGAGTTCGTAGAAACACCCTCTTGAGAACTTGCTGACAAATGAAAAATTGATTTTATATGATTTTCTTCAGAAAATGTTAACATGTGTCAAAAGTAATATTTTTAGTTATAATAAAAAAATATTTTAGGCTTACCTAAAAATATTAACATTTTTAATCAATATTAAATTAATTCTTACTAAAGTTTTCTTTCGAGAAGAGAATTAGAAAAATCAATAAACTCTTGTTTATTTTCATTTGGAATACTTAAACTGTTTATTGATTTTAAGGCTAGATTTGTATAGTCTTCAACAAGTTTTAAAGTTTCTTTATCTGCTTTTGTTTCTTTAAAAAGTTTAGTGACTTTTACAATTTTATTTTCAATTTTTGATGAATTATAGAGCTTTAGAAGGTCTTTATGCTGTTTATCATTAGCATTAAGCAATGACAAATGAAATAAAGCTGTTTTTTTATTTTCTTTAATATCACCTCCAATTGATTTACCCAACAAAGACTCCTCTCCAAAAGTATCCAAGTAGTCATCTTGAAGTTGAAATGCAATCCCTAAATTAACCCCAAAATCATAAATACTTTTCAAATCATTTTCACTTGCATGAGAAATTATTGCACCCATTTTTAAGGCAGCTCCAACTAAAACAGCTGTTTTTAATTTGATCATATTGATGTAATCTTCAAACAAAACATTAGAGCTTTTTTCAAAATCTAAATCCAATTGTTGTCCTTCACAAACTTGAATAGCAACTGTATTTAAAACATTATTTAATTTTTTATAGGTTATTGGATCATAACCCTCCAGTAAATTATAGGAATAAATTAATAAAGCATCACCCGAAAGAATAGATTGATTAATATCCCATTTAACATGAACTGTATCATTGCCTCTTCTAAGATCTGCAGAGTCCATTATATCGTCGTGCATTAATGTAAAATTATGAAAACACTCAACTGAGAGGGCTGCATTTAAGGCATCACTATAATTTCCACCAAAAGATTCAGCAGACATTAAAACCAAAAAAGGTCTGATTCTTTTACCTCCGATTTCTAAAATGTATTTAATAGGATCATATAATGTTTTAGGAGAATCTGAAAAAGACAAATCTTTTAGACTGTTATTAATTAACTCGGCATAAAATTTGATGTTATCCAAAATGATATTTTAATTCAAAAATACATCTTTTACAATTCCTAATATTAATTAAACATAAAACTTTGGAAACTATTTGCGTTTTTAAAGTTTCCTATTTATATTTGCACTCCAAAAAAGGTAATACTTGAAGGATTTAATATTAGAAAAAACCAGAGAACTTTTTCTCACCATAGGATTTAAAAGCATTACTATGGATAACATTGCTAATGCAATGGGAGTTTCTAAAAAAACAATTTATAATTTTTTCGATAATAAAACTGAATTAGTAAAAGAGGTAACTAATTACATGTTTATAAGTATTACCGGCGGAGTCACTGAAATAAAAAAAACATCAAATGATCCAATAAGTGAGCTTTATGATATTAATTTATTTTTGATTAAATATCTAAAAAGAGAAAGTGTTTCACCTCTCTATCAACTTGAAAAATATTATCCCAAGATTCATAAAAATTTAAACAACAAGCAATTTGAGTTTATTACAAAGTCTACAAAAGAAAGTTTAGAAAATGGTATCAAATTAGGTTTATTCAGAAAAGACATTAAAATTGATTTTATTTCCAGACTCTATTTTAAAGGTATTATGGGAATAAGAGATTTGGACACCTTTCCAACTAAACTTTACGATCCAGTTAGCTTAAAAACAGATTTTATTGAATACCACTTAAGAGCTATTGTAACTGATGAGGGATTAAAAAAACTAAACCACTTTATAAATAAGTAATGAAAAAAACAGGTTTATTGATAATTATTATTTTACTGTCAAATAATTTATTTGGACAAAATGCATTTACATTAGAAAATGCTATTGATTATGCTTTAGAAAACAATAGGCTATCAAAAAATGCGACTAGTGACTTAGAAATTGCTAATGCAAAAAAATGGGAAACAATAGCAACAGGACTTCCACAAATAAATGCATTTATTGACTATAATAACAATTTAAAACAACCTGTTTCGTTAGTTCCTGCTGAATTTTTTGGAGGAAATCCCGGTGAATTTGCAGAACTTTCTTTTGGAACTAAACAAACTATTGATGGGTCAGTTACGCTAACTCAACTTTTATTTGACGGATCATATATGATTGGACTAGCATCTATAAAACTATATATGGACATTGCTGAAAAAGCTAAAATAAAAACAGATCAAGAAGTTAAAAAAGCAACTATTTCAGCTTATGGAAATGCTCTAATTAGCCAAGAAAGAGTTAAAATTTTAAATAAGAATCTAAAAAACGTAAAGAATAATTTAGACGAAATAAATAAAATATATCAAAATGGGTTTACAGAACTTGAAAATGTAGAGCAACTTACAATATCTTATAAATCATTAAAGAATTCTTTAGATTATGCCACCAAAATAGAAAAAACAACTCTCAACCTTTTCAAGCTAATTATTGGCTATGATATTGAAAAAGAGATTACTCTATTGGACAATTTATCTGGACTAACTTTGAAAAGTTTTGATTTAAATGAGTCATCAGAAAATTTTGAAATCGAAAAAAATATTGATTATCAATTATCTTTAAATAATAAAAAATCTCAACGAACCTTATATAGACTTGAGCAAGCTAAAGCACTTCCAACTTTAAGAGCTTTTTTAAAAGGGGGTTATGATGGAAACAATGAATCGTTTAGATTTTTTAAACCAAACCAAAAATGGTATGGATACTCATTTGTTGGTGTAACAATGTCTGTTCCTATATTTAGTTCTTTAAGAAAATCTGCAAAAACTCAACAGGCTAAAATTGAGTTTGAAAAATCTAAATTAGATCTTTCCGAATCGAAAAAAAGAATTCTTATTGAATTTGAAAATGCAGAGAGTGAATATCAATACGCTCTAAATTCTTATAATAATGCAATAGAAAACTTGAAACTTGCTGAAAAAATAGAAAGAAAAAATCAAATCAAATTTCTTGAAGGATTAGTTTCTGCCCTTGAACTAAGGCAAGCTCAAATTCAGTTATACTCAATACAAAATGAATTACTTCAATCTATGCTTGAGGTAATAAATAAAAAAACAGCTCTTGAAATTATGTTAACTCAGAATTAATAAAAATGAAAAATACACTTACTCTTTTTCTTATTGTTTTACTAATATCATGTGATGATAACTCATCACTTAAAAGCATATTAGAATCGAACGATGTTGAAAAAATAAAACTTAAAAGAAAAGAAATAGTAGCATCACAGCAAGATATTTCTAACAAACTTCAAATCATAGATAACAAGCTTGAAGAATTGAATACTAACCCCCAACTACCAATAGTTGAAGCATATAAGGTTAACCCTGTTAAATTTGATCATTACATACAAGTTCAAGGCAGCGTTAACTCTGACGAGTTAATCAATATTTATCCAGAATTTTCGGGTACTGTTAAAAACATCTACGTAAAAAGTGGTGAGGTAGTAAAAAAAGGTCAGCCCTTAATAAAAATTGATGATGGCGGGCTAAAAGAACAATTATCTCAACTTGAAATTGGATTTGAGTTAACTAAAACAACATTTGAAAGACAACAAAGATTATGGAACCAAAATATAGGTAGTGAAATTAAGTTCTTGGAGACAAAATCAATGTACGAAGCTCAAAAACAAGGAATAAATCAACTAAAAAAACAGATTAAAAAAACACTAATTGAAGCTCCTTTTAGCGGAACAATTGATAACATTATAGCTAAAAAAGGAGAAGTTGTTTATCCAGGAAGATCTAACCTTATGATGCTTTTAAACTTAGATAATTTATATATTGAATCGAATGTTCCTGAAAAATATATTGCTTCAATAAGTTCTGGTAATAAAGCTATTGTCCACTTTCCGTTGCTTGACAAAACAATAACAACTACGGTTCGACAATCGGGAAGTTATATAAACCCAATAAACAGAACATTCAAAATTGAAATGGATATAGATAAAAACAATTTGAATATTAAACCCAATTTAAATTCCAAAGTAAAAATAAACGACTATTCTAATTCATCTGCTTTAATGGTAAATCAAAACTTGATTAGCATCGATAGCAAAAACAAAGAATATGTTTATAAAATTTCTACAAATAATAATAAAAACTATGTTTCTAAAACAATAGTAGAAACTGGAAAAAATGATGGAGTAAATATTGAAATTCTTTCTGGAATTAATCCGGGAGATATGATAGTTTCTGAAGGTATTAGAAAATTAGTAGATAACGCAAGAGTTAAAATAATCAATTAAAAAATTACTGAATTGAACAAAAAAGAAAAAGATTTTGCTCCATCATCATGGGCAATAAACAACAGCACTACAATGTATGTTGTAATGGCGTTAGTTCTTTTTTTAGGTATTGATTTTTATTTTAATATGCCTAGAGAGGAATATCCTGAAATTAAAGAAAATATTGTATTCATAAGTTCTATATATCCAGGGAATACAGCTGAAGATATTGAAAAGTTGATAACTGAACCTCTTGAAGATAAGCTTAAATCTGTCAATAATATAATTGAAATAAAATCTTCTTCTAAAGAAAATTTATCGCTAATAATTATAGAGTTTGATGATGGAATTGGATATACCGAAGCTAAGCTAAAAGTAAAAGATGAAGTTGAATCTGCAGTGGCCAGTGAAGATTGGCCTATGTTTAACAATGTAAAAGTTGACCCTAATGTTTTCAACATGACTTTTACAGAGGAAATGCCGATAGTGAACATTAATATTTCGGGAGATTATTCTACTGAAAAACTTAAAGAATTTTCTGAAATTCTACAAGATGAAATTGAAAGTTTAAATGAAATTAAGAAGGTAGATATTTCTGGTGCACTAGAAAAAGAAGTTGAAATTGCTGTAGACATTTATAAAATGATGGCTTCTAAAATTTCATTTTATGATGTTATGAATTCTATTCAAGCTGGAAATATTTCCGTTTCTGCTGGAAATTTAAAAGCCAATGATCAAAGAAAGACAATTCGAATAATTGGCGAAATAAGTTCACCTTCTGAATTAGAGAATTTTGTCGTTAAATCATCTTACAATAACTCAGTGTTATTAAAAGATATAGCCGAAATAAAGTTTAAAGAAAAAGAAGTTACAACTTATGCTCGTGAAAAAGGCAACCCTGTTGTAATGTTAGTGGTCAAAAAAAGATCTGGTGAAAACACCTTACGAGCAGTTGAAAAAATACGTTCTATTGTTGAGGAAAATATCGAAAATGTTTTTCCAAAAAACTTGACTGTTTCAATAGCGAACGACCAATCTGAATTAACTGAAAACCAAGTCACAGATTTAGTTAATAGTATAATATTTGGGGTAGTTATTGTTGTTTTGGTATTACTATTTTTCTTAGGTTTTAAAAATGCTCTTTTTGTTGGTATAGCCATACCAATGTCAATGTTTATGTCAATTGCAATTCTTGGTGCTATGGGTAACACATTAAACACTATGATTCTATTTGGTCTTATTCTTGGGCTGGGATTGTTAGTTGATAATGCTGTTGTAGTAGTTGAGAACGTTTACAGATTAATGGAAAAAGAAGGCATGAGCAGAATAGAAGCAACAAAAAAAGGCATCTCTGAAATTGCTTTTCCTATAATCATATCGACTGCAACCACTGTAGCTGCATTTATTCCACTTGGATTATGGCCTGGGAGAATTGGTAAGTTTATGGTTTTTTTCCCTATTACTCTATCAGTGGTACTGTGCTCTTCACTTCTTGTAGCTATTTTTTTCAACTCGGTATTAGTTTCAAGATTTATGAAAATTGAGGATACTAATATGCCTGTTAAAAGAATTATTAGACTTACAACAACACTTGGAGTTTTTGGAGTTTTATTTTTAATATTAGGCTTCACTATTGATAATTTAGAGTCTAGTAGGGTTTACAGATTTTTGGGATCTCTCCTGATATTTGTTTCAATAAATTTTTGGATTTACAGATTATTTCTTAGAAAACTTGCTAATAGCTTTCAATCAAGATTTCTTCCAATTCTTGATGCTAATTATGAAAAGTTACTTAAAATAATATTAGTTGGAAAAAGACCCTATTTAATTATACTCTCAACGTTTTTAAGTTTAATATTGGCTTTTATGAGTTTTGGGGAATCTGTTAGCAGTCAAAGAACTAGCATAGAGTTTTTTCCTGATGAAGATCCAAGGCAAATAATAGTTTATGTTGAATACCCAGAGGGTACCGATATAACTAAAACGAACAAAATTGCCAAATTGATTGAAGCAGATATAAATTCCATTATATACTCCGATAAATATTATGATGATAATGGCTATAATTTCATGGTCCAAAATAATATTTCACAAATTGGCGAAGGAACAGAAAATCCTGATAAAGAACTTGGAGGATTGGAGGAGCTTCCCAATAGAGCTAAAATTACTACCTCGTTTAGAGATTTTAAATATCGACAAGGATTAAGCTCAAGAGAAGTTAGAAAAGAGATACAGCAAGTATTAAAAAACAAATATCCGGGAGTATCTATAGCAGTTGAAAAAAATCAATCAGGTCCACCTGTTGGATACCCAATAAATATTGAGATTACTGGTAAAGATTATACTACTTTAATTGAAAAAGCTGAAAAAATTACCGAATACATCAATACAAGAAATATTCCTGGAATTGAAGAATTAAAAATCGATGTCAATAAATCAAGAGTTACAAATCTGGTCAATATTGACAGAGAAAAGGCTGGTGAACTAGGTCTTAGTGTTGGTCAAATAGGTCAACAATTAAGAGCAGCTCTGTTTGGAACAAAAGCTGGGATTTATAAAGAAAATGGGGAGGATTATGAAATTAATATAAGATTCAATAAGGAAAACAGGTATTCTGAAGATTTACTATTCGACCAAAATTTAACTTTTAGAGACCCTAATAATGGAATGATTAAAGAGATTCCAATTTCAAGTGTAACTAGTAACTCTAGAACCACCACTTTTAATGTAATAAAGCATAAAGATTTTAAAAGAATTGTTACAATTTATTCAGGGTTATCTTCTGGGTATGTAGATGCCGGTGCTGTTGTAAATCAGATTGTAAATGAAATGAAAAGTTTTGACGAAGATATAAGTATGATCGATATTGATTATACTGGTCAAATTGAAGAGCAAAATAAAAATCAAGCTTTTTTACTCAAAGCTTTTGCAACTGGTTTATTATTGATTTTCTTATTATTAATTCTTCAATTTAACTCAATCAGCAAACCCACAATTATCATGATAGCAATTATACTAAGTTTAATTGGCGTGTTTGGATATTTAGCTATTTCAGGAAATTCCTTTGTAATCTTAATGACTATGATGGGTATTATAGCATTATCTGGGATTGTAGTTAATAATGGTGTTGTTCTTCTAGACTACTCAGAAATTTTATTGAATAGAAAAAAACTAGATGGTTCAAATAAGAATAAGAAATTGATTGAGTTAAAATATGATTCAATTGTTGAGTCGTGTAAATCTAGGCTAAGACCTGTTCTTCTTACTGCAATAACAACTATTGGAGGGCTAGTTCCACTTTCGACAGGATTTAATATTAATTTTTATACTTTATTTAGTGATTTTAATCCAAATATTTATTGGGGAGGTGACAATTTTGTTTTTTGGGGACCATTGGCTACAACAGTTATCTCAGGTTTAGTTGTTGCAACATTTTTAACATTATTTGTTGTTCCTTCTTTGTTTATGATGATTGAAAAATTTAAATTGTGGATTGGTTTAAGATATAGATAATATCTTCTTAAATTTACACAATATTAAAAATAGGATGTACAGAACTCACAACTGTGGCGAGCTAAGATTAAAAAATTTAAATCAGGAGGTTACACTTTCTGGCTGGGTTCAAAAATCTAGAGACAAAGGTTTCATGCTTTGGATTGACCTAAGGGATCGGTTCGGAGTCTCACAACTTATTTTTGATGAAAAAAGAAGTTCAAAAGAGCTTTTTGAAAAAGCAAAAACTTTAGGAAGAGAATTTGTTATTCAAGTAAAAGGATCTGTTATTGAAAGAACTTCTAAAAACCCTAATATTCAAACTGGAGAAATTGAAATCCTGGTTTCTAAGCTGACTATATTAAACAAATCCCTAACTCCACCTTTCACAATTGAAGATAATACAGATGGAGGAGAAGAATTAAGGATGAAGTATAGGTATTTAGATATTAGAAGAAATTCTATTAAAGAAAAATTAATATTTAGACATAAAGTAAGTTCAGAAATAAGAAATTACCTTACTAAATTAGATTTTATTGATGTTGAAACTCCTTACCTAATCAAATCAACACCTGAAGGAGCAAGAGACTTTGTAGTGCCGTCAAGGATGAATGAAGGAGAGTTTTATGCTCTTCCTCAATCACCTCAAACTTTCAAACAACTATTAATGGTTGGTGGAATTGACAAATATTTTCAAATAGTTAAATGTTTTAGAGATGAAGACTTAAGAGCTGATAGACAGCCTGAGTTTACTCAGATTGATTGCGAAATGTCTTTTGTTAATCAAGAAGATATACTAAACACATTCGAAGGTTTAACAAAACACCTTTTAAGCTCAATCAAAAATATTAAAGTTGATGAATTTCCTAGAATGACATACGAAGAAGCGATGTCAAAATATGGATGTGATAAGCCAGACATTAGATTTGGAATGGAGCTCGGGGATTTAAATGATATTTCAAAACATAAAGATTTCAATGTTTTTAATTCTTCCGAATTAGTAATTGGAATTGCTGTTCCAAATGGGAATACTTTTACAAGAAAACAAATTGACAGCTATACAGATTGGGTCAGAAGACCACAAATTGGAGCTAAGGGGCTAGTTTATGTTAGATGTAATGATGACGGTAGTTTTAAATCTTCAGTAGACAAATTTTATGATCAAAAAGATTTAACAAATTGGGCTAATAAAACCGGTGCTAAAAAAGGTGATTTGATTTTAATTCTTTCTGGAAACACTAATGAAGTTAGGTCTCAAATGAGCGCCTTGAGACTTGAGTTAGCTGAAAACTTGAATCTAAGAAATCCTAACGAGTTTGCTCCTTTATGGGTTACTGACTTCCCATTACTTGAATGGGATGAGGAGTCTAATAAGTTTCATGCAATGCATCACCCATTTACCTCTCCAAAACTTGATCAACTTGATCTTTTAAAAAAGAACCCAAAAGAAGTCAAGGCAAATGCTTACGACTTAGTTTTAAATGGAAATGAAATTGGTGGTGGATCTATCAGGATTCATGATAAAAATATTCAGTCTCTCATGTTCAAACATCTGGGGTTTTCTGAAGATGAAGCAAAGGAACAGTTTGGGTTTCTAATGAATGCTTTTGAATACGGTGCTCCTCCACATGGAGGAATTGCACTTGGGTTAGATAGATTAGTGGCTATTCTTCACGGAGAAGAAAGCATTAGGGATTATATCGCTTTCCCAAAAAACAACAGTGGAAAAGATGTCATGATAGATGCTCCCTCTAAACTTGATGATTTACAACTATCCGAATTGTTTTTAAAACTTAAAGACAAGAAATAATATTTCTTATTACATGAATAAAATTCTTTTGTTTTTATTTTCAGTTTTTATTATCGGACTCTCTACAGGTTTCTATTATAAATCAACTGATGAAATTATTGGAAATAAAATTCTTGGTTTTAGTGTAGTTTTTTTAGTTTTTATTTTCATGCCTATATTTCTTTATCACAGATGGAAAGGAAAAAAATTAAGTGACTATACCTTTAGTGAAGAGAATTTAAAAAAAATGAAGGCAAAATCCTCAAAATCAATTAAATAAAATCCATTATTTTAATTAAAAACTCCCCACTTAATTATTAATTCCTACATTTGTAACTTATAAATAATTAATAATTAATGACTGGTACAGTAAAATTTTTTAATGGATCCAAAGGTTATGGGTTCATTACAAACGACGAAACGAGCGAAGATATCTTCGTTCATGTTACTTCTTTAGACGGTGTAAAACTTAATGAAGGAGACAAAGTAGAATATTCAGAAGAGGATGGAAGAAAAGGAAAAGTTGCAGCAAACGTTACACTAATTGAAGAATAGTATTTTATTTTAATAACAATTTAGACCCTCAGTTTACTGGGGGTTTTTTATTTTAAATCTCTTTTCTTCTTAAAGAAATCATCAATTAAACTTTTTGATTCTTTAGCCATAATCCCGTCAACAACTTTTGTTTTTGGATGAAGTTTTGTATTTAACACTCTAAATCCCCTGTGAGCATCACTTGCACCAATTACCACCTTAGAAATTTGAGACCAATACAATGCTCCAGCGCACATTTGACAAGGTTCAAGAGTAACATACAAAGTACAGTTTTTTAAATATTTCCCTCCTAAATAATTAGCTGCTGAAGTTATAGCCTGCATTTCAGCATGAGCAGTAACATCATTTAAAGTTTCTGTTAAATTATGTGCTCTGGCTATAATTTGATTATTACTTACAATGACAGCTCCAACAGGAACCTCATCTTTTTGAAGAGCTATTTTTGCTTCATCAAGGGCTCTTCGCATAAAATAATTATCGTCAAAAAGGTTGATCATTTAACTAATTTTATTATACCATTCTAAAGCATTTCCGTCTGTCAAACTTGCTACAAAACAACTAATATCTAAAAGTTGATCGTACAAATTCCCGTCCTTATGTATATAAGCTTGAGGCAGAGAGGAAAGTACTAGGTCGTCTAATGCTGTAGTGTTGTCAGATTGATTATTAACAGAAGCTTTGATAAAAACACTAAGAAGTTTATGAATCACTTGATACCCTTTTAATTCTTTTTCAATTACCTCTTTAGAATTATACACTTTCCTTACACTAATGTCAATAATATCTTTCATTTGAGCTTTGAAAACACTTTCTGAAAGTAAGGTTTTTGTAAACTGTCCATTTAAAATTTTCTCTTCATTTGCTAAAAATATTTTGACAGTATCATTTATTAGAGTGTTAACTGAAAGTGCTCTTAAATAGGCTACCCTATCTGTCTTGTGTTTTAAAGAATTATACTTTTTAGTGTCAATACTATCTTTTACCAATCTTATTAAAAATTCTAGTGCATACTCTTCAGAGATCCAGCCAAGATTAATTCCATCTTCAAAATCAATCAAAGTATAACATATGTCATCAGCTGCTTCAACTAAGTAAGCTAGAGGATGTCTCATGTATTCTCCGTTTGAATCTACCATTCCTAACTCATTTGCTACTTCATCAAAAAAAGTATTTTGAGAGTGAAAGAAGCCATATTTCTTGTCCTTGATATGATCAGATTTTTTATCAAGAATTGATTTTCTTGGATATTTTGTAAATGCTCCTAATGTGGCATAACTCAATCTTAATCCTCCTTTTATTCCAGCCTTATTTTCGGAAATAATTTTAAAACCGTTTGCATTCCCTTCAAAATTACATAGATCTTCATACTGTTGATCTGAAAGACTTTCTTTAAACCCAATACCTTCACCATTTTTAAAAAAATCTCCAATTGCCATTTCTCCACTATGTCCAAAAGGTGGATTACCAATGTCGTGAGCCAAACTAGCAGCAGCTACAATAGCTCCAAAATCATTACTAAGAAAACCATAAGTTTGTTTTAAGTATGGATATTTTTCAATCAGTTTTTTTCCAACTACTCTTCCTAAACTTCTACCAACAACTGAAACCTCCAGACTGTGAGTTAATCTTGTATGAACAAAGCTTGTTTTTGAAAATGGGA
>CALSVD010000005.1:0-266675 GCA_943840765.1 uncultured Flavobacteriaceae bacterium | reverse complement strand
GACCTAATTTTTTTATTGTCCTCAATAGTAGCATTTACTACAGTAATAGTTGGGTATTGTTCTTCATCACTACCAGAACAAGCAAATAGAATAAATGCAAACAAGAATAATAACTTTTTCATAAACTAAATATATGATAATTAAAGAAAACAATCCAAGACAAGCTATAATAACCAGCTACAATAGACCTGTATTATACAACAACATAGTCCTCTATAAAGGGAGTAGATTAATAAGGTTTAGATAATTTGTATTATAACAAAAAATTAACATAATAAGTTATTTAAAGGAATTTATGTTTGGCCATCTTAAAAAAAATAAAATGATTGAATTAAAAAGTTTAAAAAAATTATCTATACTGCTTATTGTCCTCCAAAGTATTTCTTTCTCAACTTTAAATGCACAAAACGAAAGCCCTTTAAATATTCAAGAAAAGCTGGACAGTCTAAAAACATCCCTAAATGAAGTGACTATTATGGAACTTGGAGGAATGGTAAAAATAAGCGAAGAAGTCAAAGGTTTTGAAAACGATAAATTTTTAAGTTTAGATGAATTCCAGTTTGACCTTTCAAGCGTAATAATGGACCCTGAAACAAAACTCTATGCAGACGACAAGAAGATGATTCAACTTATTGTTTTTCCAAAAAAAGTAGCAATTGAAACTAAAATTCATTCAGAAGGACTGATTGCAATCAGTAGTGAAGACTTTATGTCAAGAAAACTTCGTTTTGACAATGAAAACTATGCTTTTTATGATAGTAGTAATAAAAAATTAAGACCTGAAGAGGCCGAAGAAAAATTTAAAAGTGGAGTGTACAAGGTTGAGGCTTTTGTTAATGATAATGACGTTTTTAAATTGGCTTACCTCACAAAATTTACGCAAGAAGAATTACAAGAAATGATGGAGACGTATCAGAACCAATCAGCAAGTTTTGATGCAGCTTTAAAAGGTAAACCATTGCCTGATTTTGTGTTTAAAGATATTTTAGGCAACACATATACACCTGAAGATATTAAAGGCAAAGTGGTTGTCATTAACTTTTGGTTTATGAGCTGTGCGCCTTGTATTGAAGAAATGCCAGAATTAAATAAATTGGTAGAGGAATATGAAAATAATAACGATGTTTTGTTTTTAGCATTAACACTTGATGAAAAAGGCCCAATGTTGAACAAGTTTTTAGAGACTAACGTTTTTAATTACAATATTGTACCTGACTCTAAAGATTATATAATGAAAAAGTTGCAAGTACCTTCATTTCCTACTCATATAGTTTTAGATAAAAATTCAAATGTAATGTTCACATTTGCAGGTTCTGAATTAAGAGTAACTGAATTTATTAAAAGTAGTATAGATTATTATTTAGAATAGGTTTTTTTTATCACTAAGATTTAAAAATCACAATTATGAAAAAAGAAAAAAAAGTGATGACACCAAAAAGAAAAGAGATAATTAAAAATCTATCTATTACAATTTCAAAAGAATCTAAAAAAGTTAATGGAAGAAACATAAAACTCATTGAAACTCTACAAAAGATTTTAGATAAAGCTAAACGATAGGCATATCTTCTTCTTTTAATTCAGCAACTTCAATTTAACAATTTGATATAATTTAAATAACAGTAATCTAACTAACTAAAATATTATCAAGAGTACATTTGAAATATGAAATGTACATATTTAACTATTGGATACGTAACTTTATTAATCAGCATTATTTTCAACGTAATGGGATATAAGTATTCCTTTTTTTCAACATTATTTTTATGGACAAGTTTGTTTTTAGTAGTAATCAGTTTGTATTACTCAAAACAAAATAAAAATAAAAATGATGATGAAGATTCTGATTATCATTTGTACGTTTAAACTCTATAAATTAATAGTTTAATAAAATTGAGTTAATATTAATTGAAATATCTGAATGTAGATTTACAAAAAAAATAATTAAATGAATAAAATATTTTTATTACTAATCTCTTTGTTAACACTTGTTTTTGCTTCGGTTCAAGACACCCCAGATGTAAATTCATTTATAGGAAAATGGAAGTCTTTTGAGGGTGAAACAATAAATATAAAATTAAATGAAAACAATAAGATTTTTTTTGATAGGTCTTATGATAATAAAATAGTTGCTGAAGGCATAATTAACATTGAAAATGATTTTTTAGTTGTAACTAGAAAAGACACTTTATCAAGCTATAAATTAAAATATGCCTTTTCAAGATATGAGCAAACACTTGTTGTTGAGAAACCCAATTCAAAGGAAGCGTGGTTATTGTTCAGAGCTAATTATTATTAGTTTCAAACCATAGGCATATCTTCTTCTTTTAATTCAGCAACTTCTAATCCACGTAAGTAGGTTAAACTAACATTTAAACTTGAGTGTCCCATTGCCTTTTGTAGCTTGGTTAATGACCCTGTTCTTTTAAAGATTTCTATCGCTCCAGAATGCCTAAAAGAGTAAATCGTTATACCTTGTTCAACAGATGGATTAGCCTTCTTAAAACGCTTCCAAAGTGTGTTAAAATAGCTTCTATTATAAGGCTGTATTCTTCCTGTAAAGATGTTTAGATTATTGTCTGATTTTACAAGCCCTAATTTGGGTACAGGAACGACTCTATTGCGTTTAGATTTTACTTTATTACCAGACAGACTTATGTGTCTTAAATCCTCACTAAAATCACCCCATTTAAGTAATCTAATTTCTTGATGCGGTCTTAATAAACAACAATACGTTAGAACACAACACAGGTACAAATCATAATTAAACTTCTTAATAGTTTCAAGTAGTTCTTTTACATTCTCAATAGGCTTATGCAAAGTTTCTGTTTGCCTTCTACTTTTAAGTTTAGAAGGCTTTAATATCAAAGTCATTTTCATACAGATAATTGACAAGTACATTAACGTGCCTTCTTGTTGTATTAAAGCTGGTATTGTTACGATACCTTAAAGACAAGGAATCAACATATTCAGTTGAGATATGACCTTTAGAAACCAACTGCTCACGTAAACATCTTGCTATAGCTTTAAGTGCTTTTATATAAGATACAGACAGGTTTTCTGATAGTTTTCTTTCAATCAAATAATCAAAGAACTCTAACTTGTTTTTAGGTCGTTTAGTGAAGCTGTAATTATTAGAAACAAGATAATCGTAAACCTCCTTTGCAAGATTAATGGTTTCATTTCTTCTAAACTTTAATGGAAACGTATTGGGATTGGTTGAAGAACCTATCTTTTTACCACTAAACATCCTTATTCTTTTGTTGTTTAGCTTAAAATCAATGTAATATAAACCGTCGTAACGTTTACAAACTTTTGGATATGAAATACTTTTTTTTGGCAACTATTTGGCAATTAATTAAACATCTATTAAATGCTTAACATCACCCTTTGTGAAATACCAGATAGAAATGTGTAGTGGAGAAGATGGGACTCGAACCCACGACCTCTTGACTGCCAGTCAAGCGCTCTAGCCAGCTGAGCTACATCCCCATTAATTCCTTAATCTTTTCAATTTTCTCTGAATTTTTTTTATTGCGTTTTGAATTGTGTTTTCAGGCTCAATAATATTTTCAGTTCCCCAAAATTCAGAATCATTAAACCCCAACTTAGAATCTGTTAAAATTACAGATGGATTGAGAAATTCTTTTCTTTTGGGGTAATCTAAATTTATATTTTTTTTCCAATCAGTTATTACCATTTCAGAGGACAATGAATACGTTGTATTAAAAATCTTTTTATTCCAATTTACTTTAAAATCTAAAGATAAGTTACTGTAGTTATAATACCATTTACCATCTTTTTCTGTGTAATCAACTCTAAAGTTTGCCTTTGTAGGCCAAACATCAGCTTTTTTAGGTTTTTTGGCTACAAAAAGTTTAGAAGATTTTTCTCTGTTGCTAACATTTAGAGAATAATTAGCGGATAGCAATACTTTATTTTTTCCATCAATAAATAGCTCTCCAAAAAACAAAGGTTCATCTAAATCTTCTTTTTGTTTGAATCTAATTACAAACACTGGAGTTTTATTAATCTCAGACGTTCTATGAACCCAGAAAGTATAATTAGAAACATAAAAAAGAGGGATAAAATAGTTAGGGTATTTAATAATATCTTGAAAAAGTGTATTGTATGGGCCGCCTGAAAGTTTCAATGCAACCGTATCTAATCTTGAATAGTCAGTATCTTTTCTAATTTTAAGGACTTTTATCACTTCTTTTTTTTGGTATTTCTCGTATGGAGATTTATAAATTTCAATTACAGCCTCAGAGAGAGAAACATTTCTTCTCTTTTTTTTAATTGTTTCTCTGTAAAAAGCAGTCATGACGTTGTGATTATTTAAATAATTGTCTCCATAGTTTGTTAAAGTTTCTTCCACTAATTGTTTAACATTTTTTGGAATAGCAATTATGGTTTCACTAAGAGGAGACACAAACACATCAAGTGAAATAGGCTTGTCTAATTTTTCATAAGAGTTAAGATCTATTATTTTAGTTTTAAACCCAATAAATGAAATTTTAATTTTTTTTGATTTGTAAGAATCAGGAATTTTTAAACTAAAATTTCCATCACTATTGCTAATTGTGCTAATGTTAGAGTCTTTTAAGTTAATATTTGCAAAAATAAGCGGTTCCTTATTTTCAGAGTTAATTACTGTCCCTTTGAATTCTAAATACTTTAAATTATCTATTTCAATGTTTTGTGCATTGTGGATATTGTATGTCAGCAAAACAATAAGAGTTGTAAGATAATTTCTAATAATTTTCATTTCTTAAATATAATTAAAATCCTATTTGCCAATTTAATAATTGTATTTACGTATATGTTATGTTAACAGTATTTTCTTTTATAGGTTTAACGGCTTCTCTAAGGTTTGCATTTATAACAAAAATAGTTCCTCTAAAATAATTAAGGAATTTTTTAAAACACACCAAATAAACATATTTATTATCTTTAAAACTTATTCTATTAGTTATGAAAATATTACAAGAATTTAAGGAGTTTGCCGTAAAAGGAAATATGATGGATATGGCAATAGGAATTATAATTGGTGCGTCATTTAATCAGGTAATCGATGTTTTAGTTAAACAAGTTTTGCTTCCGCCATTATCTTTATTGTCGGATGGGATAAATTTAGATAATAAGAAATTTATTTTGAGAGAAACTCAAACCAATACTTTAGGTGAGGTTTCAGTCCAAGAAGTTGCAATTAGCTATGGACAATTCATAGAAACATTTCTAGATTTTTTAATAGTTGGTTTTACAATTTTTATGGTCGTTAAATTTATTAATAGGCTTAATAAAAAAGCTGAAGATCCCTCAGATAAAACCATTTCAACCCCTAAAAATATTCAGTTATTAATGGATATGAATGAACTACTTAAAGAGCAGAACAAAATATTAAAACAGAAAAAATAAATTACTTGATTATAGACTCGTAAACTAGAGCTCTAAATTTATCAGCTAGCTTTAGTTTATAAGTTTCAAACGATTGAGTCATATATATAAAAACCATGTTCTCTTTTGGATCTACTCTAAAATAGGTTCCAAACATTCCACCCCATCCAAAAGTTCCTTTAGAGCCAAACTTAGTTCCATCTTCTTTAACAACCTCAAAACCAAGTCCAAATCCTTTCTTTTTACCAAAAGCTAATTTTTTATACTTAAGCCCTAAAGAGTGGTCTTCTTTCATTAAATCAAGAGTTTCTTTTTTGACAATCTGTTTTTCTTTATAAAGGCCATTGTTTAACAGCATAAAAGAAAACTTTAAATAATCATCAGTTGTTGAAAGCAGACCTCCAGATCCATTTAAGAGAATTACCTTGTCTTTAAATGGCGTATTAGTTTTATTGTCAAATGAAACAAGCTCCTTATTTTCATCAACGACATAGAGAGTTGTAAGTCTGTCTAATTTGCTGTTAGGAAGTTCAAAAAAGGTATCGTTCATTTCAAGTGGGTCAAAAATTCTACTTTTTAAGAAAACATCTAATTTTTCTTGAGACAATACTTCAATTAAATAACCGCATATATCAGTTGCATAACTGTACCACCACGTTGTGCCTGGCTCAAATTTTAACGGAGATTTGATACTTTCTTTTGTGTATTCTTCTAGTGATAAATCAATTACTTTTCTGTAGTCATCGGGCCCCTTAAAATTTAATCCAGCAGAATGTCTTAGTAAATCAATTATTTTAACATGATTTTTTACAGGCTTATTTTTTTTTCTTTTTTTAACGGTGAGATTTTTAAACTCAGGAATGTATTTATAGACAGGGTCATTTAACTTAAATTTACCTTCTTCGTAAAGCATCATCAGAGCAACCGAAACTATAGGTTTTGTCATGGATGCAATTCTAAAAATATCGTCACTTTCAAGGGCATCTTTTTCAGAAATATCTGAATTACCATAACTATCAAAGTGTATAAGTTTTCCATTTCTAATTATGGCAGTTTGTATAGCTGAAATATCATTATTATCAACAAAAGAGTGCATTTCAGCATTTAATATTTCTAATTTTTCTTTAGAAAACCCCTCCAGCTCAGGCGATGAAGTTTCAAAAACTGATTGAGCATTTAGTAGAAATCCAAAAAGAAATAGAATTGTTTTTAAAGACAATTTTAAAGAGTTTTTATATAACAAAATGGAGGGTTTTAATTTCTTTAAAAATTATGAAAAAAAAATGAAACGATTTCAATATTTTATATAAATTTGCCGGAATTTTTTAAATAAAATATTAAAGATGAAAAGACAAGATAACGGAAACGAACATTTAAATTTGATTAGAAACGAATTTAATGGTAGAGTTGAAATGAAATCTTATTTAGGTCGTACAAAAAGAATTGCTTGGTCTGGAAACAGAAGATATAGAACCATCTAATTTTTAGTTAACCAGCTTTTTGGAATTCGCACAAATACATTTTTTGTGTAGTTGTCTTTTTCAAAAAAAACTCCAATATCACCATTTTTTAGTTTTGTTATTGAAGAATAAGCTGATTCTCCTGCATATATTGTTTGATTTTTAGCCCAAGTTTTACCCTGGTCTTTACTTATACTTAAGCTAAGATTTTTTCTATATTTAGAGTCAAAGGCATTAGTAAACAGCAACAATTCATCATAATTTACCAGACTTGCATTGCAACCTGGATCTTGAAGATCTTTGTTTTTATAAGTAGCCCAAGTTTGTCCATTATCCTTTGAAATGTGAGAATATCTACTATCATTAGAGTTAACTCTTGAGTTTACCAACCAATTACCGTTTGAAAGTTCAACTATTTTAGATTCATCTCCGGGGCTAATAGGTGTGTCAATTAAAAACCAAGATTTTCCATGGTCTTTACTGCCAAAAACATGAGTTCCCTTGTTTAAATTCACTAAACAATGCAGTAAAGTTCCGTCTTTGGTCTGAATACCACGTCCAGATGTGATAAACATAAAATCTTTTTCCCAACCTTTCTTAATTATATCATTAGTTATCTCTACTGGTTCTGACCAATTTTCTCCGTGATCTGAACTTTTGATAATCATGAAACGATAAATATCTTTTGCATTATCAAGGTCCATATAATTAAAAAACAGAAAAATTTCATTGGTTTTTTTATCTACAATCATTGATGGATCAGAGGCAGACCTTCCTAAAGGGTAATCAACTATTTTTTCAATTTTTGTCCAAGTTTTCCCATCATCAAAACTTTTTCTTATTACAATATTTATATCTCGATTCCATTTTAAATCTCCACAAGAATTATTTCTTTCATCAATTGCAGCTATTAATGTTCCATTTGTAGTAGTCACTAATGATGGAATTCTATAACAAAACACTTCGTTATTCATTGAAGTATCGAAGAGATCTACATATTCAAAGTTTTGAGAATAAAAACTGAAGGTGGTAAAGACTAAAAAATATTTAATTAGTATTCTCATTTTAATTTATTTTCAGTTATAATATTAATCAATTTACTCCGCACATTATCATCATAAAAAGATTCGTTAAGCCTAGTTGGATAAACCCTATTGGTTAAAAAAACAATTGTTAATTGTTTTTCAGGATCTACCCAAAACATTGTTCCTGTGAATCCAGTATGTCCATAAGTTTTTGTTGAGAAATTTTCATTTGGATAGGTTCCATATTCTTTTTTTGGATAGGGTTTGTCAAAACCAAGCCCTCTTCTAATTGATGTATTTTCATATGCATAAGACGTAAATCTATTGATGGTATTTGGTTTAAAAGCTGAACTACCAGGATCTAAGTCAGTTAACAAAACTCCAATACTTTCCGCATTTCCAAAAAGTCCAGCATTACCAGAAATTCCTCCCATAAAACTTGCCGCTTCGTCATGGACAAATCCATGAACTAATGTTTGTCTGAAAATTGAATCATATTCTGTTGGGACAATAAACTCTTTATTGAAATTTTTTGTGGGATTAAAAAGAAGGGTAATATTTTTATCCTTCAAAATTTTTTCATTAAAAAATCTATCAAACTTTAAGCCTGAAATTTTATTAACAAGAGAGGGAACATAAAAGAAAAATAATCCAGAATAATTATAATTTTTTTTAGAATTAACCTTTGAATTTTTAATTCTTTTAAAAACTTTTTTTAAATGGGTGTTCTTTAAAAATAATTCTTCATTTATTTGAGTTGAAAATCTTTTACTTTTAACATCTCTAACTATAGATCTTTTTATTTTTCCATTTCTTTTTTTAATGAAATTTTGATGGCTGATGTATGGAATCCACCCACTTGTATGGCTTAAACTTTCATAAAGTGTAGTATTTTTTTTATTGGACTTTTCCAATTCTTTAAAGTAAAAGGATAATTTTTCGTTTAAATCTAATTGACCATCATCGTATAATCTCATTATTGAAAATGTAGATGCTAATACTTTTGTTAATGAAGCAAGGTCATAAAGGTGAGTGTTTTTTACAGTAATTATTGAATCATAAGTATGGAAACCGTAAGATCTATTTATTATTACAGAATCTTTAATTTTTACGTAGAGTTGAGCTCCTGGAAAATTTTTATTTTGTATACTAGTTTTTATTAAACTATCAATTTTTGTGTTTAATTCAATTTGTGCACTAGATTGAGTGTAAATTAAAAAAAATAGTGTAATAATCTTATATTTCAGTAATTTCTGGTACAATTGTTTCTTGATCTTTTGTTGAATTTTTAATTTTAACTAATTCTTCCCAAAGTGATATGATTTCATCTTTATACAATGGATTATTAAATTCATTTTTTAACTCTAAAGGGTCTTTTTCCAGATCGTAAAATTCCCAAGCCTTAGCTGTTTTTGAAATGCTAGTATTATTTTTACCTAAACCTTCACCATAAAAATAAATTAACTTTCTTTTGTTGCTTCTTATTCCTAAATGAGCAGGTCTAACAGGGCTATGTTCCCAATATCTATAATAAATAAATTCTCTTGATTGATATGGTTTTGATTCAATAGCATTCTTAAAGCTTTTTCCTTGAAATGATTTAGGAGATGAAATTCCCGCATAATCTAGAATTAATGAGGGTATGTCTATATTTAAGATAAGGTCATCAATTCTTTTAGACTTAGGGATTGATCTAGGATAGCTGATCACAAAAGGCATTCTTGAAGATTCTTCATACATCATTCTTTTGTCAAAAAAACCATGCTCGCCCAAAAAATAACCTTGATCTGATGTGTAAATAATAATTGTATTTTCTATTTGGTTTGTTTCTTTTAGATAGCTTATGATCTTTTCAAGGTTATCGTCTATTGATGCGGCACATCTTAAAAAGTCTTTTACAAATTTTTGGTAAGAAACAGATCGTATTTGTTTTTTTGATAGACCGTCAACTGAAAAGGGCATGCCAGGATATTTTACATCTGTATCGTAGTTTTCTTTTTTAGAAAAATTTAGCCATCTATTTGTAAGAATCTCTAACTGCTGACCACTAAAACTTCTTCCAGATTTAGATGGTAAAAAATCATAAAGAGATTCAGGCTCAGGGATAGATGTGTTTTTTAAGAATTCATTATGTCTTTCGGGATAATCAAAAGGTTCATGAGTTGCTTTAAAATGAGTCATTAAAAAAAAAGGCTTTTTTGACTTTCTTTTTTTTAGCCATTCAATTGATGAGTCTCCAATTACATCCGCTGAAAAACCAGGCTCTTGTTTTCCTCCTTTATATCCATCTTCCCAATTTTCCTTTGTTTTAAAAACAGGATTATTGTATTTGCCTTGACCTGGCAGTACTTTATAAAAATCAAATCCGGAGGGTTCCTTTTTTAAATGCCATTTACCAACTAGGGCTGTTTGATATCCATTATTTTTTAGAATTTTAGCAACATTTAGACTGTCAGGATTCAAGTTATCTGCCAAAGTATATACTCCATTTAAGTGACTGTATTGTCCAGTTAAAATTGAAGCCCTACTAGGAACACATATTGAATTCGTACAGAACATGTTATTTAAAACCGTTCCATTATCTGCTAGATATTTAATCCCATTATTTTTCACATACTCATCTAATACTCCGTTGTAAATACCCCAAGCTTGTGACGTATGATCATCGGCCATAATAAATAGGATGTTGGGAGGGGATTTATCTTGTTGTAAATTACATGAGCCAAATACAAATAAGGCTATCAAAAGGTTTAGAAAATTTTTAAAAGACTTAATAAATGTATGAAACATGAAAAAATTGAGTAATAAATATTTAATTTAGGAAAAAAAATTGATCCGCTTTTTAAATGAATAATTTTAAACTTTTTTTTATTGTTTTTTTATTTGGATTTAACCATATATTATCACAAGTCATGGAAAATAAACTAGCAAATGAAAAAAGTTTGTATTTAAAGCAACATGCTACTAATCCTGTCGATTGGTTTCCTTGGAGTGATGATGCTCTTGAAACTGCCCAAAAATTTGATAAGCTACTTTTAATTAGTGTTGGATACTCGTCCTGTCACTGGTGTCATGTAATGGAAGAGGAAAGCTTTACTGATGATGAAGTAGCTAATGTAATGAACGGTAATTTTATAAATATTAAGGTTGACAGAGAAGAAAGGCCTGACTTGGATGAAATTTACATGAAAGCTTTAGTTCTTATGACTGGAAGTGGAGGATGGCCGATGAATATAATCGCACTTCCTGATGGAACTCCAATTTGGGGAGGAACATATGTGCCTAAAAATCAATGGATTAAGGTCTTAAATCAAGTAAGTGGATTTTATAATACTAGAAAAGAAGATGTCTTAGAATATGCTAAAAGTGTTAAAGAAGGTGTTCAAAAGGAAGGTCTTATAAAGGTAGCCCCACGAGATAATGTTTATAACTCAGAGCTTCAAATTGATTTGGCTAAAAAAGCATTTAAATACGCTGATAAAGTTAATGGTGGAATTGGCTCAGGACAAAAATTTCCACTACCATCCATGTTAAACTTTTTCATGAGATATTCAAACGAATATAAGAGTAAAGAAATGAAAGAATTTGTTTTCAACTCTTTAATCCAAATTTCAAGAGGAGGTATTAATGATAGAATTGATGGAGGTTTCCATAGATATACAGTTGATAATTCTTGGCACATTCCTCATTTTGAAAAAATGCTTTATGATAACGCTCAGCTTTTAAGCGTTTATTCTAATGGATATAAATTGTTTAAAGAAGACCGCTTTTTAAAAGAACTACATAATATTTATAATTTTTTGGATTCAAAAATGACAGGAGATAATGGTCTAATTTTCTCTAGTATTTCTGCTGACACAAATTATAGTGATGGTACTAAAAGTGAGGGTGATTTTTACGTTTGGAAAGCAGATGAACTTAAAAACATTTTAAAAAAAGATTTTGATTGGGTGTCAGAATATTATAACATAAACCAAAAAGGTTATTGGGAAAAAGACAACTATGTTTTTTATCAAACGATTTCTGATACTGAGTTTGCCTCAAAATTGGGAATTAGTTTAACTGAATTTGAAAAAAAACTTTCTAAAGTTAATTTATCCATTAGAAAAGAAAGAGAAAAAAGAGTTCATCCAATTATAGACAATAAAATTATATTTTCTTGGAATGCACTTACTATTAGAGGGTTAGTGGATAGTTACAAGATTACAAAGGATCAAAAGTTTTTAACTAAAGCTTTAGTAATTAATAATTCTTTAGTTAAACACATGATTAATAAAAATATTATCCAGCACACTAACAGCAATTTTTCTTCTGTTTTATTTTTAGAAGATTACAGTTATTACATTGATGCGTTAATTGGTCTTTATGAAGTCACTTTCGATCAAAAGTTTTTAAATTTCGCTGATCAATTGACTTTGTTTACTAATGAGAAGTTTAAAGAATCTAACGGGTTCTACAGATTCTCAACTAATCAACAGACTCTTTTTGCAGACTCACTTATTGATCTGGTTGATGGAGTCACACCATCAGCAAATTCAATTATGAATTTCAATCTATTTAGATTAGGACATTATTATGGAAATAAAGAATATCTATTACAATCTAAAATGATGATTGATAATATTATTGATAATCTTAATGAGAGAGTAACGGATCATTTATTGTGGTTAAACAATTCTCATAATTATTCTCAGAAATTTTACGAACTGGCTATTAGTGGGAAAAATGCAACTTCAAAAGCTAACGAGCTTATGGAAAAATATTTGCCCAATGCTTTAATAGCAGCTTCAAACACAAAATCTGATCTTTATCTGTTAAAAGACAGATATTTTGATGATGAAACATACATATATGTGTGTGTAGATAATACTTGTAAATTTCCCGTTACAACTGCTCCAGAAGCAATAAAATTAATGAGTGACTAATTGAAATTTACAACCAAATTTTTAAATGATTCTTTATAGCTTCCTCCAATTTTATATGGAGTTTTATTTATATAGGCATTACTTCCATCAATAACATCAATTTTATTAATTGCTACTGTTGTAGAACGATGAATTCTAATAAACTTATTTCTAGGAAGAGATTCTGTAAATGATGTTAATGTAGTGTGAACTATAAAGTTTTTATTTTTTGTAACAATTTTAATGTAATCTTTAAGACTTTCAATAACTAATATGTCATCGAAATTTATTTTTACATTTAATTTATTGACTCTAACAAACACAAAATCAAGGTCTAAACTTTTTTCACTTCTTAGTCTTGTAATTGTTTTGTAAGCCTTATTAACCGCAATATCAAATCTTTCAAATGGAATAGGCTTCATTAAATAATCAACAACATTTAAATCGTATCCATCAAGAGCATAGTCGGAGTGGGCACTAGTGATAATTGTTTTTGGAGGATTTTCTAATTTTTTTAAAAAACTAATGCCATCAATAAAAGGCATATTAATATCTAAAAACATTAATTCCACTTTTTCTTTTTTTAAAATACCCATTGCATCATTAGCGTTTGGGAAGGTTCCAATACAATTCAAGAAATCTATTTTTTTGATAAAATTTTCGATTACTTTAATCGCCAAAGGCTCATCGTCTAGAATGATACAGTTGATCATAGTTTAATTTTAAGATGTGCAATATATTTATTTTTTTCCTTAATTGTTTTCAAATTGTAATATTCTGGCCCATAATTAATTTCAAGCCTTTTCTTAAGGTTTGTAAGTCCAATTCCTCCAATTTGTTCTTTAATTTTTTTAGTTGGTTTTTGAAAAGAATTTTCAACTTTAAAATCTAAATAACTTTTTGTGGTTATTAGATTAATATTTATGTATGGATTTTTCTTTGAATTTCTTGCCCCATGTTTAAAGGCATTCTCAACAAGAGGAATTAACATGAGAGGCTTAATCATTGTTTTTTTTGTATTTCCTTTAATATTAAAATTAACTTTTAATGTTTCATCATATCTTAATTTTTCAATTTCAATATAGTCTTTAATATGTGAAATTTCATTTTCTAAAATTTGGAACTCTTTACCAGTTTCATATAAAAAGTATTTCATTAAATCTGAAAGCTTTAAAATTAAATCAGGAGCCTTATCTGATTTGTCAATAGTTAACGAATAAAGGTTATTTAATGTATTGAAAAAAAAGTGGGGTTGAATTTGAGATCTTAAATACTTTAATTCATTCTCTAAAAGCACTTCATTAGTTTCATTTAGATATTCCTTTTGTTTGATCCAGTCAATTGCCAATTTAATAGCTGTAACAAATGAGACAACATAAACTTCTCCAAGAATTACACTTGTAGCATATTGAAAGTCAATATTCGATGTTATTCCAGCATATTCTGGCATAACATCTCCACTTGTAAAATAATAAGTTAATTGAAATTTTAAGACTAGAGTAAGACCCAAACTAATAAAGAGAAGGGTAAAGCATTCGATAATTTTACCATTGAAAAGCTTTGGAAGTAAATAAAAAATAAAAAGATAAGATAGCGCAATATGAAATGGGAATTCAATGATATTTGATTTAAATGAATATGCGTAATCTGAGTAAAAACTTCCCCAACGTATTGTATTAAATGAAAAATAGCCTAGCCAAAAAAAAACTTGAGTAGAAATTGGAATAGAACTAATCTTATTATATGTTGGGTTGGTGAATAAGGCTCTTTTACTAATCTTCATTTTTTAAACTATAAATTTTGACGTATTAACTATAAATTAAGTTATGTCATATAAATCTTTATGATTTTTATTTATAAATCACTAATTTAAAAAATGAATTTTTAAAAATTCTATTAAAACAATGAAATTTACTAGCCCTAATTTTTTTATAATACTTTTCATTCTCATTTTATTTTCATCTTGTAAAAAAGATGAAACAGTTAACTCACCAAACGTAATATTTGTTTTAACCGATGATCTAGGATTTGCTGACTTAAGTTCTTATGGCTCCAAAATGATTAGTACACCAAACTTAGATTCAATGGCGAGTGAAGGAGCTTTATTGACCTCTTATTATTCAACCCAAGCGGTTTGTTCCGCTTCAAGGGCATCTATATTAACTGGGAGCTATCCAAACAGAATTGGTTTCAGTGGGGCTCTAGGACCAAATTCTAAAAAAGGAATTAATCCTAATGAATTTTTAATGTCAGAGATGTTTAAACAAAAAGGGTATAACACTGCCATATATGGAAAATGGCATCTTAGGGGACAATGCAAAGTTTTTACCAACAAATCATGGCTTTGATGATTTTTTTGGAATACTATATTCTAATGATATGTGGCCTTTTCATGCAGAATATCCCAACAGCTACCCTGATTTGATGCTCTACGATTACGATAAGCCAGTTGAGGTTTTAACAGATCAATCTGATTTAACCATGGAATTAACAAGAAAAAGTATTTCTTTTATTGAAGAGAATAAAGAGACTCCTTTCTTTTTATATTTAGCTCATCCTCAGCCCCATGTTCCTTTGTTTGCCTCATCAAAATTTAATGGGAGGTCTGATCATGGACTTTATACTGATGTAATTGAAGAGATAGATCACTCCATGGGTTTAATAATGAATACTTTAAAAGAAAATAATCTTGAAAAAAATACAATTGTTGTTTTTACCTCTGATAATGGCCCTTGGCTTTCTTATGGCGAACATGCTGGTTCAACTGGAATATATAGAGAAGGGAAAGGTACTACGTGGGAAGGTGGACAGAGAGTGCCTTGTATTGTTTGGTATCCTAACGAAATTAAATCCAATATAAAAATTTCAACACCACTCATGGGAATTGATTGGTTACCCACTTTTGCCAATGTAACGAAAGCAAATCTTTCAGAAAATAAAATTGACGGTAAAAACATATGGGATGTTTTAACAAGTAAAACAAAAAAAGATCCACACGAAGCGCTCTTTTTCTATTATCACAGAAATAGTTTACACGCTGTTAGATATGGGGATTATAAAATGTATTTTCCTCACAGATATAGAACATTAAATGGAAGAGAGGGAAGAGATGACGGGGTACCTATTAAATACGAATATGTTGATCTTAAACAAAATGAGCTTTATAATTTAAAGACAGACCCTTCAGAATCTACAAACATAATTGAGGACTTCCCTGAGATAGTTAAACAAATTCAACATCTTGCAAATAAAAAAAGACAAGAAATAGGAGATGATTTATATGGAATTACAGGAAATGAGATAAGAGAAGTTGGATTGATTGATTAAACTATATTTATGAATAATAGAAGAAACTTTATAAAAAAAACTACTCTTGGAACGCTTGGGGTTTCATCTATTCTTGGCTGTGAAAATCAGTCCAAAACAATTGTAAAGCCTGTTTATCCAAGAATAATTTCAACTTGGAATCATGGCCTTGAAGCAAACCAAAAGGCTTGGGATGTTTTAAAAAATGGACAAGGTGGATTGTCAGCTGTTGAAGAGGGCGTAAAGGTTTCTGAAGCAGATCCAAAAATAAGATCAGTAGGTCTTGGAGGTTATCCAGATAGAGATGGGATTGTAACCTTGGATGCATGTATTATGGATAAGAATAGTAATTGTGGATCAGTAAGTTTTTTACAAAACATTAAACATCCTATTTCTGTTGCAAGACATGTTATGGAAGACACACCACACGTTATGCTTTCAGGGAAAGGTGCTTTAGATTTTGCAATTTCAAAAGGGTTTGTCAAGAAAATTTACTAACAGAGGCATCAAAAAAAGATTGGATAAAGTGGAAAGAACAGTCAAATTATAAACCTGTAATTAACATTGAAAACCATGATACAATAAGCATGCTTTTAATTGATGAGAATGGTGATCTTTTTGGAGCTTGCACCACTAGTGGCGCAGCATGGAAAATGCATGGAAGAGTTGGGGATTCTCCAATTATTGGAGCAGGATTGTTTTTAGACAATGAAGTGGGCGCAGCTGCAGCTACTGGGCTGGGAGAAGCTATCATAAAAACATCTGGAAGCGCTATGGTTGTTGAACTTATGAGACAAGGCTATTCACCAATGGAAGCTTGTAAAACAATCGTTGAAAGAATTTCAAAATTACACAAAAACGGGCCAGAATGGGATTATTTACAGGTAGGTTTTATTGCTTTAAATAAAAATGGTGAGTATGCTGGATACAGCTTGAGAAAGGGGTTTAATTACTCTTTATATGATGAAAAAAATAAGGATTTATTGATTGATGCTAAATATGAATTAGGTTAATGGAAGTTTTAGAATATTTAGGAAGGTTTCATCCAGTAGTTTTACATCTACCCATAGGAGCACTATATCTTACGTTTTGTTTAGTGTTATTGGAAAAGTTTTTTAATACTAAATACACTATACCAATTAGATTTGGGTTATTGTTTTCATTTACTTTTTCTGTTTTAAGCGCTGTCTTAGGATATTTTCTTTATTTAGGTGATGATTTTTCTGGAGACTTAATTGACAGACACATGTGGCTTGGAATATCTACAACTCTTTTTATTGGGGGACTATTGTGGATTCATAAAACCTCAAAATATTTAAATTATTTTGCTCCTTCATTTGTAGTTACTATTATTTTATTGTCAATCACTGGTCATTTTGGGGGACAAATTACACACGGAAGTGAGTATTTAAAATTGCCTGACTTTAGTCAAACAACAAAGTTAGCAAGCGCGGATAGTATTGCTTTATACAAGACAGTAGTAATGCCAATTTTAGACAATAAGTGTGTCAAATGTCATAACCAAAATAAATCTAAGGGAGATTTAATGATGAATTCTAAAGAGGCGATTTTGAAAGGTGGTGAATCAGGCGCAATACTTGTTTCTTTTGATGCAAGCTCAAGTCATTTATACAATTACCCAAACCTACCAATTGATGATAAGATGCATATGCCACCTGAGGGTAATGTGCAATTAACTGAAAATGAAATTGAAATTCTAAAAATTTGGATTGATAAGGGAGCTAATTTTGAAGAATATTCTTCTTTGGAAAGTTTTGACGTAGATCAGAGGGAAGTTGTTATGTCGTTTATCCCAGCTGATTTGCCAATAGTAGATCCGCCAAGAAAAAAAGATTTAGAGAGTCTACTGGATTTAAATTTTAGACTTGAAAGAAATAGTATTACTAATAACTATGTAGAAGCTAAGTTTTTAGGAAAAACTTTAAAATCAAAGCACCTAAATGCCTTGTTGAAAATAAAGGACCAATTGATTAAGCTAGATCTTAGTAACTCTAATTTGAATGATAATTTAATATCAAAACTTAATTCTCTTAAAAATTTAAAGTATTTAAAAATTAATAATACTAAAATTACAGACAAGGGGCTTTCTTCAATAAGCAGTTCAGTTGAAAGTTTAAATTTAAACGAAAACAAAGTTAGTTTTGATGGTCTTCAAAAGTTTCTATCAGAGGGAACACTACAAATTGTTTATCTTTGGAACACAAATATTAGTGATGAAAATCAAAAACAGTTATTAAGCCTTTCTAATGCTGAATTAAATTTTGGAGTTAGTGATTTTTCTAAAGGGGTTCCGCTTTCTGCTCCAAAACCCATTTCGGAACAAACTATGTTCTCAGATTCTTTAATAATAGAGTTTTTTAAACCTATAGGAAACCCAACGATAAGATACACCCTTGATGGTACAGAGCCAGATTCATTATCTATACCTTATTCAGAACCTTTCTCAATTTCTAGTTCATTAACCTTAAAAACGAAAGCCTTTAAAGAAGGTTGGCTGGATAGTAAAGTAGGAGTGATGGATTTTATTAAAGTAGAAGGTGTTTTAAAAAATTATGTTTTAAAAACAACCCCAGATAATAGATACAGACATCCAAAAAAATTATTTGACGGAGTAATAGGAGACATCAATTTTAGGGACGGTCATTGGAACGGGTTTATTAGAACTAAAGATTATAAAAAAGGGGTTAATGAAAGAAATTCAGGAGATTTAGTCCTAGAAATAGATCTTAGTGATAAAAAATATAATTCAATCGGATTTCATTCTTTAGAGTCTATAGGAGCATATATAATGTTTCCAGAAAGCATAGAGTTGTATGATATTTCACAGAACTCAAATAAGTTAATCTACTCTAAAAAGCTACCTAAATCATCTCTAGGAGCACCTAATTTACTAAGTTTTTTAAGGTACCTATTCTTGAAAATCCATCCAAAGTTAAATTAGTTGTAAAAAGCAATAAAAAACTTCCTAAGGGTCATCCGGCTGAAGGAGAATACGCTTGGCTATTTATTGATGAAGTCCTCTTTTTATAGATCTTTAGCTACTTAAAACATTCTATTGCAAATGTTTATGCAATTTTTTTTAAATTTCTTCTTGTTTTTTGATAAAATATTGATCGTATTAAATTACGCTTTTGTCGAAATATTTCAAATAAATTACGAATATGTTAAATAATTGTTAACGATTTTATTAAATTAGTACTGATTTAAACAAAACTAATTATTTATGAAAACAAAATTTCTACGATTTTTGTCTTCTTTTTTATTGGTGTTTGCATTCGGATTTTCGGTGCAAGCCCAATCGATTAGTGGGACAGTAAGTGATGAGAATGGTGTGCCTCTTCCAGGCGCAACTGTACTTGTCGAAGGAACTCAAAATGGAGTTTCCACTGATTTTGATGGTAATTATTCAATTAACGCTTCAAGCGGGGATACCCTTGTTTTTAGCTTTGTTGGATATTCATCTCAATCAGTAGTTGTTGGATCTTCTGCAACTGTTAATGTTTCTCTACAACCAGATAATGCGTTATCTGAGGTTGTCGTTACAGCACTTGGTGTAAAGAGAAATGTTAAAGCTGTTGGATACTCAATAACACAAGTTGGCGGTGAAGAACTTAGTGATAACAAAACTACAAACGCTATTAATGCCCTTCAAGGTAAAGTTGCCGGAGTTATGGTAACTGGTTCTGCAATGGGTGCTAAGGGTTCAAGTAGAGTTGTTATTCGTGGTACAAGTTCATTAACTGGAAATAATCAACCATTATATGTTGTAGATGGTATTACAATTAACAACAGTAACTTAGGTTCTGCTGGTGTTTGGGGTGGTACTGATTTCGGAGATGGTATTTCAAGTATTAACCCAGATGAGATTGAATCTGTTTCTGTTCTTAAAGGTGGAGCTGCTGCTGCACTTTATGGATCTAGAGCTTCTAATGGTGTAATTATTATAAACACTAAAAGTGGTGCTGGAACTGAAGGAATTGGAGTTGAATTTAATAGTTCAACTCAATTTGATATGTTGAATCTTGAGCCTTAGAGACACTCAAACGACTTATGGTCAAGGTAGAGACGCATCAAAGGTTGCAGATGCAATTGATACTTATCAAGCATGGGGACCTAAAATGGATGGTTCTCTGGTTGCTCAATGGGATGGTGTTTCAAGACCTTATACAAATAAGGGAAGTAACTTAGATAAGTTTTACCAAACTGGGGAAACTTACACAAACACAATTGCTATTTCATCATTCAGATGAAAAGGGAAGTACAAGATTTTCTGTAACTAATTTAGACAATCTAGATATTGTTCCTAATTCAACTTTAAAAAGAAATTCTTTTGGATTAAACACTTCACGTAGATACGGAGATAAATTATCTCTTGATGTTAATATGAAGTACATTCTGGAAGATCAAGAAGGAAATCCAAGATTATCTGACTCACCTGGTAACGGTAACTTTGCTGTTAATCTATTTGCACCAACTGTTGATGTAAATGATATGCTTGGTGAAGGAGGACTGGGTAGAAATGCAGATTTGACGGAATTCAGAATTAGTGATAATACTTTTTCTCAAAACCCTTGGTTTGCTGCTTACAACTATATCAATTCATCAGAAAAAGCAAGATTTATTGGAGCATTAAACGCTAGATATGATATTACAGACTATCTATATTTGAGAGGAAGACTTGGAGGAGATCGTTATGATTTACATAAAACTACCTCTGAGCCTTGGGGGACTGCATACAAGCCTTTGGGTGGTATTAGTGAAAACAAAAGTACATTTATGCAGTATGATGCTGATGCGTTTTTAGGAACAGATAACTTACAACTTGTTGATGACCTTTCTGTAAATGCATTTGTTGGTATTGGAACAAATGTTCAAGAATATAATGCAGTATCAAAATCTGGTAATGACTTTATTGTTCCATTTTTAATTGATGTTGGAAATACTAAAAACCAAGGTGGTGGATACAGTTATTGGAAAAAACAAATTAGCTCCCTTTACGGATCTGCTGAATTTGGATACCAAGACTGGGCTTTCTTGACATTAACTGCAAGAAATGACTGGTTCTCAACTCTATCTTTAAAAGATAAAAAATCTCCGAACAATGATTTATATACTTCGGCTTCTGTTTCATTAGTTCTTTCTGATGTGATGGATCTTGGAGATACCGTTTCTTTCTTGAAATTAAGAGGAGGTTACTCACAAGTAGCTGGTGGTGCCGACAGCCCATATGCCCTTAGTTTATCTTATGGAATTTATGGTCAAGGTCACTTAGGTGCATCTCTTGGTAATATTTCAGGAGGTACGATTCCTAACTCAGAAATTACTCCTTTTGAAAAAAATGAGACTGAGTTTGGTTTTGATTTAAGAATGTTTGACAACAAACTATCTATTGATGCTACAATATATGACAATGAAACTCTAGGTGATATTGTTGGAGTTAGTGCTTCTGCAACTTCAGGTTTTGGAAGTGCACTTGCAAACCTTGGTAATATTTCCAATAAAGGAGTTGAATTGCTTATAAAAGGTGAGATAATGAGAACTGATGATTTCGCTTGGAATGCTTCAATTAACTACACAAATAATACAAGTGAAGTTGTTGCAACAAACGACACAGGAGGTAATATTTCAATGGACGAACCTCGTTCAAGAAATTTGAGAGTTACGCATATTGTCGGTGAAAAATATGGTGCACTATATGGTTCTTCATATGTAAGAAACGATGCAGGTCATATTGTTCATGAAATGGTAAATGGGATTCCGATTCCAAAAATTGGTGCTAGAAAAATTTTAGGATTTGGTGTAGCTCCAACTGCACTTGGACTTGGATCTTCATTTAGATACAAAGACTTCAATGCTTCTATATTGATTGAAGGTAAATCTGGAGGACAAATTTACTCTGGTACTAATGCCTTTTTAATTAGAAACGGTCATCACAAGAAAACAATTCCTGCTGGAGGTCGTGAAGCTGGATTTGTTCCTGAAGGTGTGATGGAAGATGGAAGTACGATTACAACTTCTATTCCTCAAGCTCAACAAGAAGACTACTACAGAAGAACATATAGTATCGCTGAAGAGGCTATACAGGATTCTGATTACATGAGACTTCGTCAGTTAAGTATTGGGTATACTGTTCCATCTAGCATGCTAGAAGGATCCTTTATTAGTAAAGCTACTATATCTCTTATTGGAAGAAACTTATTCTTCTTAAGTAATAGTACTGATAATATTGACCCTGAGTCTGCATATAATAATGGAAACTCTGCTGGTTTAGAATGGTTTGGTCTTCCTGTTCCAAGAACAGTTGGACTTAACGTAAATCTTAAATTTTAAACTTATATAATTATGAAAAAAATAGTATTAACAATATTTGCTTTAAGTTTAGTTTTTTCCTCGTGTGAGTTTGACAAAGGATTTGAGGAAATGAATGTAAACCCTGCTAAAGCATCTCAAATTGATGTAGGTAATAAATTTGCATCAGTTATTTTGCAAACATCAGGTGGTAGATACGAAAACTGGAGAGCCAGTTTAATCTATCAATCTGTAATGATTCAACATTTCTCGTCAACAGCTGGTTACTGGTCTGGTGATAGATATTTTAGAAATGATGGATATGCAACTTCTCTTTGGGATCGTTATTACCCATCAGCTGTTAAAGAAATTGAAGACATTAAAGCTCAATTAACTGCTGAAGGAAATAGTGGATCTGAAATGGGAATGACGCGTATATTAAGAGTATTTATTTACTCTAGGCTTACTGATCTTCATGGGGACATCCCTTACAGTGAAGCTGGTCAAGGATATACTAGTGGAATTTTAAAACCTAAGTATGATGCTCAAAAAGATATCTATATGGATATGCTTAAAGAGCTTGAAGAAGCTGTTGCTCAAATAACGTCCTCAACGACTATGGGAGTTTCTGATTTAATGTTCCAAGGTGACACTGCAAAGTGGAAAGCTTGGGGTAATTCAATGATGCTTAGATTAGCAATGAGACTAACAAAAGCTGATTCGGCTACTGCAAAAGCTTGGGCTGAAAAAGCTGTTGCTGGTGGAACAATGACTTCTAATGATCATATCGCTATGGTTCCTCACACTGATGGACCAGAAGGAATTAATAAAAATGGTCACGGTGAAGTGTTTGATGCAGATGGTAATCCAAGAATGAGTAAAACATTCGTTGATTGGTTAAAAGACGATCCAAGATTACCAATTTTAGCTGCGAGAAGATCAGATGGAAGTACTGCTGTTGCAGATTTAATGGGTATGCCAAATGGAAGCACAGGTGAAACAGTTCCTGACACTTCTATATATGCAGAACCTAATAGAAATGTAATCACTAAAAGAGACGTTCCTATGGTTTTCCAGACCTATGCTGAAGTTAGACTTTTAAAAGCTGAAATGGCATTTAGAGGTTGGTCAGTTCCTGGAGATGCTAAGACTCACTATGAAGCTGGAGTAAAAGCTGCTATGCAGATGCTTAGTAGTATATATCCAAATGCAGCTGCAATTTCAGACGCTGAGGTAGATGCTTATTTAGCATTAAAACCTTATGACGCATCAAAAGGATGGGAAATGATCAGTGAACAATACTGGGCTGCAACTCTTTTAAATGAGTATGAAGCTTTCTCTAACTGGAGAAGAACTGGATTCCCAACTCTAACTCCTACAAATGATCCTGGTAATGTAACAGGTGGAACTATTCCTAGAAGGTTAATTTACCCAACTGGTGAAGAGTCTACTAATGCAGAAAATTTTGCTGCAGCAATTGCAAGACAAGGACCAAATGATTTTGTAACAAGAGTTTGGTGGGATAAATAAGAAAATTTTTGTTTTTTATATATTCAAAAAAGAGGGATTAATTTCCCTCTTTTTTTTTATAATATGTAATTAAATTTTCTGAAGAATTTTTTTTTAGTTTGATTGCTGTTTTATTGTTATTTATAAACACTTTAGCATCAAAGAAAAAGACACTCCCAATGGATACAGTAATTAAAGATCTATCATAATATCTAGATGTCAACACCAAAGGAATAGTATCATTGATGCTAATTTTCATTTCTTCAGTATTTATGTAAAATGTTTCCTCGTCTGAAACCCATACCCCTTCAAGATCACCTACTTTTTCTAATTCACTAAAACTTTCTTGACATGAAAAAAAGGTAAATAAAAGAGTTAGGTAAACTAATTTTTTCATTTCTATAAGTATTTAATTAATATACTTTTTAATATTACAAATATATTTACAAATTTTTGTTTTATATATATTCGAAAAAGAGTGATTAATTTCCCTCTTTTTTTTATTTTTATTTAGTGAAAAAATATCTTTTTATTCTTCTTTTTCTGAACCTTTCATTTTCTCAGAGCCAAGTTTTTGAACTTCTTGATTCAAACCAAACCGGAGTTGAATTTAATAACTTTATTGAAGATAAAAAGGAACATAATATCCTACTTTATGCAAATTATTATGGTGGCGGTGGTGTAGGAATTGCAGATTTTGATAATGATGGTTTACAGGATATTTATTTTGGAGGGAACTTAGTTTCAGATGTAATATATAGAAACCTAGGAGATTTTAAATTTGAAGATAAAACTATAAATTCAGGAATTAATGATAATGGTTCATGGTCCTCTGGTGTTACAATAGCTGATGTAAATAATGATGGACTAGTAGACGTTTATGTGAGCAAGGAATTATATGATGATAAGCCTGAACTTAGAAGAAATAAGTTATATATAAATAAAGGAAACTTTACTTTTGAAGAATCCTCAAAATCCTGGGGAGTTGATGTTTCAGCTAGAACTAGACATGCTGTTTTTTTTGATTACAATAATGATGGTCACTTAGATCTTTATTTACTTAATCAACCCCCTAACCCTGGAAGTTATTCAAAATTTTTTGGTTCTGATTTGACACTTCCAGAATATTCTTTACAATTATTTAGAAATACGGGTTCAAATAGTTTTATTGATGTAACTGAAGAAGCAGGTCTCAAACGAACAGGGTTTCCCAACAGCGTAGTGGCATCAGATTTAAACAACGATGGATTAGTAGATCTGTATGTTGCTAATGACTTTGAAGCTCCTGATTTTTTATATTTTAATAATGGAGATGGTACTTTCTCTTATGAAACAGAATCTTCTCTAAAACACACCTCATTTTACAGTATGGGTGTGGACTCAGCTGATATTAATAATGATGGAGAGCTAGATGTTATGGTTGTAGATATGACTGCTGAGGATAATTTTCGTCTCAAATCTAATATGAGTGGAATGAACCCCTCTGCGTTTTGGAAAGTAGTTGAAAACGGTGGGCATTTTCAGTATATGTTTAATACGCTTCAAATTAATAATGGAGACAAAACTTTTAGCGATGTAGCTCAGTACACTAAAACTTCTTCAACCGATTGGAGTTGGGCAAATTTAATAGCAGATTTTGATAATGATGGTCTGAAAGACATATACGTTACAAATGGTCTTTTAAGAGACATTAGAAATACGGATGCCGACAAAAAAGTTGGAGAGTTTGTACTTAAAATAGCGGATGATTATGTTAAGAAAAACAAAACTTTTGATTATAATCTTTGGGACATACTACCTTTAGATAAGGCTTTAGAACTGGTTCCCAGTGTAAAAATCAAAAATTATTTATATAAAAATTATGGAGATCTTGATTTTAAAAATGAGGCAAAATTGTGGGGAGTAGATCAGCCCAGCTTTTCAAATGGAGCGTCTTATGCTGATCTAGATAACGATGGAGATTTAGACTTAGTGGTTAGTAATGTTAACGAACCGGCATTTATTTACAAGAATAATTCACGAAATAACTTTTTAAGAATAAAATTATTAGACAACTCAAACAAACCAGTACTTGGCTCTAAAATCAAACTATATGACAAGGGTGATATTCAATTATTTGAGACATCTAATGTTAGAGGAATATACTCAACAAGTGAAGATTTGATACACTTTGGACTTGGAAATAAAAATAAAATAGATAGTTTAATAATTACTTGGCCCAATTCTTTAAAAACAAAGCTATACAATATTGATGCTAACCAAGTTTTAAAGATTAATTCAAATTCAGCTAAAGATTTTAAAAAAATTAAAAACAATACTAAATTATTTTTTGAAGAATCAAGAACAAAAATTAATTACACTCATATTGAAAATAGTTTTGATGATTTTGAAAAACAAGTTCTTCTTCCACATAAACTTTCACAACTAGGCCCTGCTTTAGCTGTTGCCGATGTGAATGGTGATGATTTGGAAGATGTTTTTATAGGCTCAGCATCTGGAAAAACGTCTAAGTTGTTCCTGCAAAGTTTTAATGGAGAATTTATAGAGTCTCAAAATGACATTTGGAATCGTCACAAAGTTTTGGAAGATATTGATGCCATATTCTTGGATTTTGATAATGATGGGGATAATGATCTTTATGTGGTTAGCGGTGGTAATGAATTTTCTCCAAATTCCAGTACTTATTTGGATAGGTTATATGTAAATGATGGTAAAGGAAATTTTAAATTTCAAAGAGAGTTGTTACCAAATTTATATGAATCAGGTTCGGTAGTAAGGCCTTATGATTTTGATGGAGATGGTGATTTAGATTTGTTTATCGGCTCAAGAATGATTCCTTGGAATTACCCTGAACCTGCTACAAGTTATCTTTTAATCAATGACAATGGGTCTTACATAAAGTATAAAGACCCTAACAATAGTTTTACTGACCTCGGCTTAGTTACAGATGCAGTTTGGTCAGATTACGATAATGATGGAGATAAGGATTTATTTGTAGTTGGAGAATGGATGCCTTTAACTTTAATAAAAAATAATGACGGCAACTTATCAAAAGAAAAACTAAACGACAGTTGTGATGAAAAGTTTGGATGGTGGTATTCTATTGAAGCAGGAGATTTTAACAATGATGGGCAGGAAGATTTGGTTTTAGGAAATTTGGGAAAAAACTACAAATACCAAGCAAATGATGAAGAACCTTTTGAAGTTTTTTACGATGATTTTGATGATAACGGTAGTAAGGATATTGTGTTAGCGTATTATAACTATGGAATTCAATTTCCACTTAGAGGTTTTTCATGCTCATCACAACAAGTCCCAGAATTAAAAAATAAATTTCAGAAATATGATCTTTTTGCCTCTTTGGATGTAAAAGATGTTTATGGAGAAGTTAATCTAGACAATGCTTTAAGGTTACATGCTAATACATTTAAAAGTGTAGTACTAATAAATGATAATTCAAGTTTTGAGCCTATTGATTTACCTTATCAAGCCCAGTTTTCTTCAATAAATGATTTTTTAATTGACGATTATAATAACGATGGTAATAAAGATATTTTAATGGCAGGAAATTTATTCACCTCCGAAGTTGAGACTACTAGAAATGATGCAAGTTATGGGCTGGTTTTAACTGGTAATGGAGATGGAACATTTAAGGCTATGTCAAGAAAAGAAACAGGGTTTTATGCTCCAAGTGATGCAAAAAAACTTCATTTAATTAATTTAAAGGATGAACAAGGAATTATTGTTGGAAATAACAATGACTTAATACAGTATTTTAAAAGAATTGAGTAAATTGCGAAACAATTATGAGCAACAAAACCTTTCTTAACATATCTAATAGCTGGATTCTTTCTTTTAGTTATAGGTTTTTTTATTAGAGTTTTTAGTGAAGGGTTTAAATCAGATAAAAATTTAAGTAATAATCCAAAACTTGTTGTAGGAATTGTTGTTGATCAAATGAAATATCAATATTTGACTAAATATTGGGATCATTATTCAGAAAAAGGTTTTAAAAGATTAATAAATCAAGGTTTTAATGCTAAAAGTAATCACTATGGCTATTCTCAAACCTCAACTGGTCCCGGGCACACAACGGTAGCCACAGGAACATATCCAAGAGTTCATGGAATTATTGGTAATAGTTGGTTTGATCGTAAATCAAAAAAATCAGTTTATTGTGTAGATGATGATCAGTACGAGACTATTGGAAGCTCAACAAAAAGTGGCAGAAAATCTCCATCAAAATTATTAACAACTACATTAAGTGATGAAAACAGAATAGCGACTAATTTTAAAGGTAAAACAATTGGAGTGGCTATAAAAGATAGAGGATCAATTTTGTCCTCAGGCCATACTGCAAATGCTGCATATTGGTTTGATTCCAAGGAAGGTAGTTTTATAAGTAGCACTTATTATTTAAAAGAGCTTCCAGATTGGGCTAAGAAGTTTAATGAGACTAGAGTTGTGGATTCCTATCTTAAGCCATGGGAAACTTATTATGACATTTCAACTTACACTGAAAGTGGCCCTGATGATAATAATTATGAAACTAATTTTAGAGGAGAAGATAGGCCTGTTTTTCCTCATAATTTTAAAACAAAAAATAAAAAGACAGGTAAACCATTTTATGGAGATTTAACTTCAACTCCATTTGGGAACTCTTTAGTAACAGATTTTTCATTACAAGCTTTAGAGTCTGAAAAATTAGGAGAAGATGATATGACGGATTTTTTACTAATTGATTATTCTTCAACGGATTATGTAGGTCACCAATTTGGCACAAATTCTAAAGAAGTTCAGGATACGTATATCAGACTCGATAAAGAAATTGAAAGACTTTTAAATTATTTTGACAAAAATATTGGTAAAGATGAATACACTTTGTTTTTAAGCGCAGATCATGGAGTTACTAATGTTCCAGGCTTTTTAAAAGACAATAAAATTCCAGTTAACTATTTTAATTCAAATAAATGGAAGAAATATATTGATGATTATATTATTAATTTATTTGGAACCTCTAAAATTATAATGGATATTTCAAATCAGCAGATTTTTTTAGATTCCGAACTAATTTCTGATTTAAAGTTAGATTTTGATTTAGTCAAAGAAAAGCTAATCAATAAAATGCAAGCTTATCCAGGAATTGATGAGGTATATTCATCAGAGCAAATTTTAAATATTAAAAATGATCATTTTATAACACTCATTAGAAATGGATTTAACAAAAATCTTTCAGGAGATATTATTTATACTATGATGCCAAATTGGACTTATTACAGAAAAGGGTCTACTCATGGAACAAGATTTAACCATGATACTCACGTCCCACTGCTTTTGTATGGTAATGGTATAAAAAAAGGATCAACAAATAGAAAAACTGATGTTATTGATATTGCACCTACTATAGCTTCAGTTTTGGGAATTAATTCCCCAAACGCTTCAACAGGTAAGGTAATTTTTGAGGCTATAGATGATTAAAAATGTTAAAATAAGATTAATTCAGTTTTTAGCATTTATTACATTGTTAACTAACCTTTCATGCGATGATAGTTCGAGCTATGATATTATAATAGTTGGTGGTGGAACTAGTGGAGTTGTCTCAGCCATTCAATCTTCGAGAATGGGATCAAAAACTCTGCTTATTGAAGAGTCTGACTGGCTTGGAGGAATGATGACTTCAGCAGGTGTAAGTGCAATGGATGGAAATTATAAATTACCTTCAGGATTTTTAAAAGAGTTTAGGGATAGTTTAGTTTCTTATTATGGTCATCTGGATAGCTTAAAAACAGGTTGGGTGAGTAACATGATGTTTGAACCCTCAGTTGGAAATCAGATTTTAAAAAATATCGCAAACTCTCAGAAAAATTTAACTATAAAATATAATTCAATAGTTGAAGGAGTACAAAAAAATGAAAGCTTTATTGTTAATCTTCAATCAGGTTTAAATTACGAATCTAAAGTTTTAATTGACGCAACAGAATTAGGGGACTTAATTCCAATGTTAAACCTTCCATATTCAATTGGAATGGATTCAAACAAAAAATACGGAGAGGATATAGCGCCAGAATTGTCAAATAATATTATACAAGATTTGACTTATGTTATGATTTTAAAGGATTTTCATAAAGACATGACAATTGATAAGCCAAAAAATTATGATAGAAGTGAATTTATATGTTCTTATTCCTCGGGGGAATGTCCTCAGACTGATAAAAAGCTATGGTCAAAAGACAAATTGATTAGTTATGGAAAACTGCCGAATAATAAATACATGATTAATTGGCCGATTAATGGTAACGATTATTATTCAAATTCTATTGAAATGACAGCTAAAGAACGTCTGTTAAGCTATGAAGAAGCAAAACAGAAATCATTAAGATTTTTATACTTTATTCAGACAGAAATGAATTATACTAATCTTTCAATTGATTATGATGAGTATCAAACTAAAGATGGATTTCCAGTAATACCTTACCACAGAGAATCGAGAAGATCTGAAGGAATGGTAACATTAACATTAAATGATATTAAATCCCCATATTCAAATAAGAATTCGATTTATAGAACTGGGATTGCTGTTGGGGATTACCCAGTTGATCATCATCATGGAGCATATGATAATTATGTAAATCTTCCAAGGCTTGATTTTTATCCCGTTCCATCTTACTCTGTTCCAATCGGAAGTTTAGTCCCCAAGGGAATAGATAATTTTATAATTGCAGAAAAATCAATATCTGTATCAAACTTAGTAAATGGAACTACTAGGCTTCAGCCAGTTGTTATGCAAATTGGTCAAGCTGCTGGTATACTTGCTCATTTATCAATTAAAAATAATAAATCAACTAGAGAAGTTAGTATAAGAGAAATACAGTCAGAAATATTAAAAAGCAAAGGTTATATATTACCCTATGCAGACGTTGAAAGCTATCATCCTAATTTTTTAAGTTATCAAAAAATAGGAGCATGTGGAATTTTAAGATCTAAAGGAGTGAATATTGGATGGGAAAATAAAACGTTCTTTTACCCAAATAAAGATTTAGAGCACAATCAAATTTTTTCAGAGGACTGGAATATGTTAGGATCTCCACCACAAGAACTTTCAATAATCAATGTTTTAGATTGGTTATACGATTTAAATGGAGAAAATTTAAAAAAAGAAAAGGAATTAAAAGACTATTGGAAAAGACTTAACCTTGAAAATTTTAGTAAAGATAGAATTATAAAAAGAGGTGAATTTGCAGTACTTCTAGACGATATAATAAACCCCTTTTTAAATGTTAATGTAGATTTTTTAGGGAATTTAATTCCAAATGATAATGATTAGAAAAGCTGTAAAGAAAGATATATCAAGAATTATAGAAATTACTAAATCTTGTGCAGCCTTTATGATTTCTCAAAATATTTTCCAGTGGAACGAACACTACCCAAATATTGAAACATTTGAAAACGATGTTAAAAACGAAAACTTATATGTTCTAGAATTAAATCAAAAAATTATAGGCTGTATAGTCATTTCAAGTTTTATGGATGATTTTTATTCAAAAGTAAAATGGACTACTCCTACTGATAAAAACATGTATTTACATAGGTTGGCGATAGACCCTGATTATCAAAAAAAAGGTTATGCAAAAAAACTTATGAATTTTTCATTTGATTTTGCAAATAAGAATAATATAGTTTCTATTAGGTTAGACACCTTTAGTGGCAATCCTTACAATAATATATTTTATGCAAAACTTGGTTTTAAAAAACTGGGGAGAATATATTTTAGAAAGCAAAGTGACAAACCTTTTTATTGCTTTGAGAAGATTATGTAAAGGAATCTTTTACTTTTGTACTAAATTATTTAAATGTCTAATAATAGTTTTACAGAAATTGAATTAAAAGAAGGTGAAAAAATTTATTTTTCATCTGACAATCATTTGGGGGCTCCTAATCATGCAGAAAGTTTAGTTAGAGAAAAGCGTTTCGTTGATTGGTTAGATTCAATAAAAGACGATGCAAAAGTAATTTTTTTATTAGGTGACTTATTTGATTTTTGGTTTGAATATAAGAAAGTTGTTCCAAAAGGTTTTGTCAGATCTTTAGGTAAGTTAGCTGAATTAACTGACTCTGGAATTAAAATTTATTTTTTTGTTGGCAATCATGATTTGTGGATGAATGGATATTTCCAAGAAGAATTAAATATTCCAGTTTTTCATAAACCCCAAAATTTTTCTATTGCAGGAAAAAAAATGTTAATAGGGCATGGTGATGGTTTAGGGCCTGGAGATAAAGGATTTAAAAGAATGAAAAAAGTATTTACAAATTCACTTTGTAAATTTCTGTTCAAGTGGTTACATCCAGATTTAGGTGTTAGCTTAGCACAATATTTATCTACAAAAAATAAGCTTATTTCAGGTGTTGATGATATAGTTTATAAAGGAGATGAAAATGAGTGGTTGGTTCAGTATGCTAGAAAAAAAATTAATGAAATTGACTATGATTATTTCATTTTTGGACACAGACACATGCCTCTTAAAGTTGATATAGAGAATAGAGCTACTTATTATAATTTAGGAGATTGGATATCATATTATTCTTATGCTGAATTTGATGGAAAAGAACTGGAATTAAAATATTATAAAAAATCTACTGAAAAATAATGATTGAAAAATCATCCTCAAGCCTTGAAAGAACTGTACTAGTTGGAATAATTACTTTAGAACAACCAAAAACAATATTAGAAGAGTATCTTAATGAATTAAATTTTCTTACTTATACAGCTGGGGGTACAGTTGTTAAAAGGTTTACTCAAAAAATGGATTCGCCAGATCCTAAATCATTTTTAGGAAAAGGAAAGATGGAAGAACTTTCCAGCTATATTAAAATTCATGATATAAATTCCGTAATTTTTGATGATGAATTAACTCCTGCTCAACAGTCTAATATCGAAAAACAATTGAGATGTAAAATTGTTGATAGAACAGGATTAATTCTTGATATTTTCGCTCAAAGAGCAAAAACAAGTTACGCTAGAAACCAGGTCGAATTAGCTCAATATCAGTACATTCTTCCAAGACTTAAAGGATTATGGACCCACCTGGAAAGACAAAAAGGGGGAATTGGTATGAGAGGACCGGGAGAGACTGAAATAGAAACTGACAGAAGAATTGTTAGAAACAAAATAAATTTATTAAAGAAAAAATTAGTTGTTATAGATAAGCAAATGTCAACTCAAAGAGGTAATAGAGGATCTCTAGTAAGGGCTGCTTTAGTTGGTTATACCAATGTTGGGAAATCAACGTTAATGAATTCTATTTCAAAAGCTAAAGTATTCGCTGAGGACAAACTATTTGCAACCCTAGATACAACGGTAAGAAAAGTTGTTATTGAAAACATGCCATTTCTATTAACAGATACTGTTGGATTTATAAGAAAACTCCCGACACAATTAGTAGATTCATTTAAAAGTACTTTGACTGAAATTACCGAAGCAGATTTATTAATTCATGTAGTTGATATTTCTCACTCAAATTTTAATGAGCATATTGAATCTGTAAATTTAATTTTACATGAAATTAATGCTTCTAATAAACCAACCATTGTAGTTTTTAATAAAACAGATATGTTTAAGAATGATCAACAAGGAATTCAAGATAAATTTGATTTAGATTACGTGGATAATAGTTTAGATACACTAAAGATGAATTTGAAAAAACAATTTAATGAAAAAACTTTTTTTATTTCAGCATTAAATAAAGAAGAAATAAATAATTTTAGAAAAGACTTGTATAGTCAAGTAAGAAAAATTCATGTAACTAGATTTCCCTATAATGCTTTTTTATATCCGGATCTTGCTTAAGTCAATATTAAGACCAACTCCCAAAACTTCTCTTATCTGTACTCTTCTTATTTCATTGTCATCATAAACAAATTGGAAAATTAGGTTAGTTGAAACATATTGATTTACTTTCATTATAAAATTAAAAGTACAGTCAAAATCTATATTTTGAGGTCTGTCTAAGTAGTCAGAATATAAACTAAGTCTATTTTCCATAGTTACATTTTCAAAAATTTCAGATTTATAATAGGATCTAATAGAGGCACCTAATTCAAACCTGCTATTCCCTCCTTTTTTAACACCAAAATAGGTTTGATTTTCATTAAGATTTTCAGTAAATCTTCTATTTACTAAAATAAGTTTACCTGTCATAGGGGCAACGTTAACCCATAAATCTTTACTTTTTTTCCAGTACATTCCGACACCTAACTGAACTGTAGCTGGAGAAAAGAATCTTGATTTTTCTGTTCTGTTTGGATTGCCATTAGCGTCTCTACCAAACCTATAACCTTTCGCGAATTGGGTCTGAAAATTAAAAAAACTGGAATAACTCCATCTTCCGATTATATCATTATTAAATTTTTTACCAAGTACTGAGTTTATTTCAATTCTATCGTCGGTTTTCTTTAAAAAATCACTCCCACTAATTTTATTTAGACCAAAATGGCTAATGACTTTAGTGTCCCAATCCCACCCATTATCTGAATAATTAAAATTGTAATCGATTTTAAGTGTTCCAGAGATACTGCTTTGACCTCCAGACGTCCAATTACTAAAGCTTGATTGATTTACAAGAAATAGTGCGTTTCCAGAATTTTTCCATTTTTCAGGAATATCGTTTGATTGTGAAAACAAAAGATTTGTTAAACATAAAAAAGTTAATAGGTATGTTATGTTAATTTTCAATCCAATTATTTTTTTGATTTATATACTGGTACAGAAGAGCAGGCCTCACCAAACATAATACTCTTTGCAATAGGCTGTAACTTTTCTATTACAATTGAGTAAGAGGCAAGTGGCAATTTTTGATCTGAGCAACCTTTGATAATTATGGGTTTATTATTATAGTCTGAAAAATCATAATTATTAACGGCTTGCGTAATTAATAAAAGCTCTAAATTTTTAATGTTTCCAATGACATTGGTAATATTTAAAGACTTAAGTTTAGAGCTTATAAGCATATATGCCCAGTGAGGAATTATAGCATCAACAGAACATTTAATAGCAACTGCTTTATTTTTGAACTTATCCCATTTAAATAGATTTAGGTGTTCTCTAAAATCTTTTTCAATTACTAAAAGTTCATTTTTAAGCCATGGTTTAATATCTAAAGAAACTAGTTCCATTTTAGGATAAAAAATGTCTAGATCAAGTGTTTTTAAACTACTACTCTGAACTCTATTTTTAATTTCTACAGACATTATAAAAATCCAAGTTCTAATTTAGCTTCTTCACTCATTAAATCTCTTGTCCACGCTGGTTCAAATGTTAATTCAACTTTGGCATCTACTACACCCTCTATACTTTTCACTTTATCTTCAACTTCAACAGGAAGAGTCTCAGCCACTGGGCAATTTGGAGTTGTTAATGTCATTATTACTTTTACATGAAAATCTTCATTAACAAGTACATCGTATATCAATCCTAACTCATAAATGTCAACAGGAATTTCTGGGTCATAAATTGTTTTTATTGTTTTTACTATTTTTTCACCTAAATCATTTGCATCCATAATTTCAATTTTTAGTGTATGCTAAAGCATAGTATTTAATTTGTTTTATCATTGAAATGAGTCCATTTGCTCGCGTAGGAGATAAATGTTCTTTTAGTCCAATTTTATCAACAAAGTCTAAATTTGCATTTAAAATATCTTCAGGTGTTTGGTTAGAAAAAACTCTAAGTAAAACTGCAGCAATTCCCTTTGTTATGATTGCTTCACTATCTGCTTTAAAAATTAATTTATTATTATTTAATTCCGCGTGAAGCCATAATTTGCTTTGACATCCTTTTATAAGATTTGAATCAATCTTTTTTGAGGAGTCAATTAGTTCAATGGATTTCCCAAGCTCAATCATATATTCATAACGTTGCATCCAATCTTCGAAAAGGGAAAACTCATCTATAATTTCATTTTGGACTTCAATAATACCCATTATAAAAAATTAATTAAACAAATTTACAAATTAGCTCAACATAGCCACAGCTTTCTTTAATGACTCGTAGAAGTAATCTATTTCTTCTTTCGTATTGTAAAAAGAGAAAGAAGCTCTTACAGTTCCAGAAATTCCAAAAAAGTCCATAACTGGTTGAGCGCAATGTTGTCCGGTTCTTACAGCAATACCGTATTTATCTAAAATTGTACCTAAATCATAAGAATGAAGTTCTCCAATATTAAATGAAATTACAGAAGTCTTGTTTTTTGCTTCTCCATAAATCTTTAAATTAGGTATACTTTTTAACCTAGTTGTTGCATAATCAAGAAGCTCAGTTTCATAAGCTTCTATTTTTTCAAAACCAACTTCATTTAGATAGTCGAGAGCATAACCAAAACCAATTGCACCAACAATATTGGGTGTACCTGCTTCAAACTTATTTGGAAGCTCAGCATAGGTTGTTTTCTCAAAAGTAACTTCAGAAATCATTTCACCACCACCTTGGTATGGTGGAAGTTTTTCAAGCCATTCTTTTTTGCCATATAACATTCCAATTCCAGTTGGTCCACATAATTTATGAGCAGATGTAGTATAAAAATCTACATTTAAATCTTGAAGGTCTGCCTTCAAGTGCGAGCTCGCTTGAGCTCCATCAATTAATACAGCTGCACCTAGTTTATGCGATTCTGAAATAATTTTTTTTATGGGATTTATTGTTCCAAGCGCATTAGAAACATGATTTACAAAAACCACTTTTGTTTTATTAGATAGTTTTTTTAAAAATGACTCATAGTCTAATTCTCCATTATCTTTCAAAGGAATCACCTTTAATTTTGCACCATTTTTTTCACACATCATTTGCCATGGTACTATATTAGAGTGATGCTCAAGTTCAGAAATTAAGATTTCATCATCACAATTAAGTAAACTTGTAAATCCATTGGCAACCAAATTAATTGAGTGAGTAGTCCCAGAGGTTAAAATTATTTCTTCAGAATGTTTAGCATTAAAATGTTTTTGTATTTTTTTTCTAGCATTTTCATAGGCATCAGTTGCTTCTTGACTAACAGTATGAACTCCTCTGTGAATATTAGAGTTGTAATTTTCGTAATAATCAGTGATGCTAGCTATTACTTTTGATGGTTTTTGACTGGTAGCGGCATTATCAAAATAAACTAAAGGATACCCATTTACCTTTCTTTTAAGTATAGGGAAATCATTTCTAATTTTATTAACATCTAATGTCATAATTATAAGTCAAAACCTAAATCAACACCAAGCTTATCTGCAATAATTTTTTTAATTCTTGATTTTACTGAAGGAATATTTACACTTTCAAGCACGTTATTGGCAAATGCAAAAGTTAATAGTGCCTTAGCTTCTTTTTTGGGAATACCTCTAGCCCTTAGATAAAAAAGAGCATCCTGATCAAGTTGTCCAATAGTACAGCCATGGGAGCATTTAACGTCATCTGCAAAAATTTCTAATTGAGGTTTCGAATTAATGGTTGATTTATCGTTAAGTAGAATGTTATTATTTTGTTGAAATGCATTAGTTTTCTGAGCAATTTTATCTACTACAATTTTACCATTGAAAACACCAGTTGATTTCCCTGAATAAATACCTTTATAATCTTGATGACTTTCACAATTTGGTTTTGCATGATCTACCAAAGTATGATGGTCTACTAATTGATTTTCGTCAATGATAGTAATACCTTTCATTGTGGAGTTTATATAAGATCCTTTTTGAAAGTAGTTAAGATTATTTCTTGTTAATTTTCCGCCAAAAGAAAATGTATGCACTTTAGCCACACTATTTTTTTCCTGAGAAATATAAGTGTTATCAATTAAAGAAGACATTAATCTATCATTTTGAATTTTATAATAATCTAAATGTGCGTTTTGACCTACAAATATTTCGGTAACTGAATTTGTAAAAATTGGGTTTTCAGTTAGACTTTGATGTGTTTCAATAATTTCAACTTGAGCATTTTCCTCAACAACAATTAAGTTTCTAGGCTGAAGCATTAAAGCAGCTTCATTCCCAGTAGTAAAATGTAAAACTTCAATAGGCTTATCTAAAATTTTATTTTTTGGAATGTGAACATAAACCCCTTCTTTAGCAAAGGCAGTATTTATTAGTGATAATGAATCCTTTGTGTTGATTGAAGTATCAAAATACTTTGATATTATTTTAGAATAGACAGGTTTTGTTAGGGCAGCTGAAAGAATACAAATATCCACACCATCATGACTAGTTTGAGATAAAAAAGGATCAAAAAAACCATCAACAAAAACAATCTTATAAGTTTCAGTATTGTCTAAAAAATAATTTTTAACATTTTTGAAATCTAAAACATTCTTTTTCTTTGAGAAAATTGTAAAATCTTCTTTTATTACACTTTTTAGTGAGGTGTATTTCCATGCCTCATCTTTTTTGGTAGGGAATCCTAATTTTTCAAAATCCTTTAATGCTTTTGTTCTTTTGGAATGTACGGGAGATTGAATATCAATATCAAGCTCGAAAGCCAAAAAAGAAGACACTAATTTATCTGCTAATGACATAATTTTTTATTTAATCCAATCGTAACCTTTTTCTTCAAGTTGATGTGCTAAGTTTTTATCACCAGACTTAACTATTTTTCCCTCGTGTAAAACATGTACATAGTCAGGAATTATGTAGTCTAATAACCTTTGATAATGAGTTATCACTATTACAGCATTGTCTTTATTTTTAAGTTTATTTACTCCGTTTGCAACAATTTTAAGGGCATCAATATCTAATCCTGAATCTGTTTCATCTAAAATAGATAAACTAGGTTCAAGCATAGCCATTTGAAATATTTCATTTCTTTTTTTCTCTCCACCAGAGAAACCTTCATTAAGAGACCTAGATAAAAACTTAGAGTCAATATCTAAAAGCTCAGCTTTTTCTCTGATTTTTTTTAGCATAATATTAGCTGGCATTTCATCTTGATTTCTTGCCTTTAGGTTCGAGTTTATAGCTGTTTTAATAAAATTTGTGACAGTGATACCTGGGATTTCTACAGGATATTGAAAAGAGAGAAAGATTCCTTTGTGAGCCCTTTCTTCAGCAGCCAGTTCAGTAATATTTTCGTTTTGGTAAACAATATCACCTTTCGTGACTTCATAATCTTCATTTCCAGCAATTACTGAGGATAGAGTACTTTTTCCTGATCCATTTGGCCCCATAATGGCATGAACTTCTCCAGCTCTGACATCTAAATTAATACCATTTAGAATTGGTTTTCCTTCAACACTAACGTGTAAATTATCTATACTTAACATAATTTAAATTTAATTATCCCACTGATCCTTCAAGTGAAATTTCTAATAATTTTTGAGCTTCTACGGCAAATTCCATAGGAAGCTTATTTAATACTTCTTTACTAAACCCATTAACAATCAAAGCAATTGCTTTTTCAGTATCAATTCCTCTTTGATTACAATAAAAAATTTGATCTTCTCCAATTTTACTAGTTGAAGCTTCATGTTCAATCATTGCAGATTTGTTTTTTGCTTCTATGTAAGGAAAAGTATGTGCACCACACTTATTACCCATTAAAAGAGAATCACATTGAGAAAAATTTCTAGCATTCTCAGCTCTCGAATTAACTTGGACTAAGCCTCTATAACTGTTTTGAGATTTTCCTGCAGAAATTCCTTTTGATATTATCGTGCTTTTGGTGTTTTTACCAATGTGAATCATTTTAGTTCCAGTATCAGCTTGTTGATAATTGTTTGTAACGGCAATTGAATAAAATTCCCCAATACTGTTATCTCCTTTCAAAATACATGAGGGATATTTCCATGTAACTGCTGAACCAGTCTCTACCTGAGTCCAAGATATTTTAGAGTTTGTGTGACAAATTCCTCTTTTAGTTACAAAATTATAAACCCCTCCTTTTCCATTTTTATTTCCAGGAAACCAATTTTGAACTGTAGAATATTTAATTTCTGCTCCATCTAATGCAATTAATTCTACAACGGCAGCATGAAGTTGATTTTCGTCTCTTGACGGAGCTGTACAGCCTTCCAAATAACTAACATAACTGTCCTTGTCTGCAATAACTAAAGTTCTTTCAAATTGACCAGTTCCAGCTTGATTTATTCTAAAATAAGTGGAAAGTTCCATAGGACATCTAACACCTTTTGGAATATAACAAAATGATCCATCTGAAAACACAGCTGAATTTAAAGCAGAGTAATAATTATCTTTCTGTGGAACTACTGTTCCTATATATTTTTTTACAAGTTCAGGATGTTCTTTTATTGCTTCAGAAATTGAACAAAATATTATACCCTTTTTGGACAAGGTATCTTTGAATGTAGTTGCAACCGAAACAGAGTCCATAACAATATCAACAGCTACTCCAGCTAACTTTTTTTGTTCATTTATAGATATCCCTAATTTATCAAATGTTTTTAATAATTCAGGATCAACTTCATCAAGACTGTCATACTTAGCTTTTCCTTTTGGGGCTGAGTAATAAGAAATTTTTTGAAAATTAGGTTTTTCATATTTTACGTTAGCCCAATCTGGTTCTTCCATTTCCTTCCAAGCTTTAAAAGCTTTTAAGCGCCAGTCGGTCATCCATTTTGGTTCAGATTTTCTTTTCGAAATTGAGGTAACAATTTCTTCATCAAGTCCGACAGGAAATGTATCAGAATCAATCTCTGTTACAAAACCATACTCGTACTCCTTTGTTTCAAGTTCTTTTTTTAATTCTTCCTCTGTATACGCCATATAAAAAATTTATAATGAAAAGCTTTCACCACATCCGCAGGTTCTAGATGCGTTTGGGTTATTAAAAACAAATCCTTTACCATTTAAACCTCCAGAATATTCAAGAGTTGTTCCAATTAGGTACAAAAAACTTTTCTTGTCTACTATGATTCTTACACCATTATCTTCAAAAACCTTATCACCATCGCTCGCTTTCTTGTCAAAATTTAGATCATAAGATAAACCAGAACAGCCTCCGCTTTTAACTCCGACTCTAACATAATCTTTTTCATGATTATAGCCATCTGCCTGCATGAGGGTAACTACCTTAGATTTAGCTTGTTCTGAAACTTTTATCATTTTAATTAATCAAATACTTTGCAAATATAATCTATTTAAGTTTTTTAAACTTATTTTTTTAGATAGAATACCTTCTTGAATACCATCTAAAAATATTCAATAATAATGCCAATTAAAGTATATTAGCCAAAAAAAAATTGGAAGATCAAGAACAAAAAAACAATTTAACTCCAATTTCTGATCTTGGAGAATTTAAATTAATTGAAGAGTTAACTAAAACTTTTGAAATAAACAATGACAGCACAGACTTGGGTATTGGTGACGATGCTGCTATTTTAGATTTTAACAAAGAAAAAATTTTAGTATCTACCGACATGCTTGTTGAAGGAGTCCATTTCGATTTAGCATATACACCAATGAAGCATTTAGGTTATAAAGCTGTAATTTCCAATTTATCTGACATATATGCAATGAATGGAATTTGCACTCAAATAACTGTTAGTATCGGAATGTCTAACAGATTTACTCTGGAATCCATTGAGGAATTATATTTAGGAATAAGAGCAGCTTGTAAGAAATACAATATTGATTTAGTAGGAGGAGACACTACTAGTTCTAACAAAGGTTTGATTATCAGTATAACAGCAATTGGACATGCTAAAGGAAAAAAAGTTTCAAAAAGAAGTGGAGCAAGATTAAATGATCTTATGGTTGTTTCAGGAGATCTAGGAAGTGCATATATGGGTTTACAAATTTTAAAAAGAGAAAATGAAGTTTTTAAAGTTAACCCAAATAATCAGCCAGACTTATCTGATTACGCTTACTTGTTGCAAAGACAATTAAAACCCGAAGCTAGAAAAGATGTGATTGAATTTTTTGCTGAAAATGATATTTTACCAACTTCTATGATTGATATAAGCGATGGGCTTTCCTCTGAAATAATTCACATTTGTAAAAGCTCTGGTATGGGTTGTAATGTTTATGAGGACAAAATTCCTGTAAGTGAGGAATTAAGGTCTGCTTGTGAAGAATTTAAATTACATTCAACCACAGTAGCTATGAGCGGTGGAGAGGATTATGAGCTTTTATTTACGATTGATCAAAAGGATTATGAAAAAATTAAAAATAGTTCTGATTTAACAGTACTAGGTCACATAACTAATGATGTAGATCAGATTAATTTAATAACAAAAGCGGAACAAGTTGTTCCAATTACATCACAAGGCTGGAAATCATTTTAGTAGAAGTTAATATCATGTTAATTCCTTTCAAAAAATTACCAAATAGATTACTTTTGCTCACCCTAATAGATAATATATGAGTACAGTTTTTTTAATTAAAGCTCTTCAGCTGATTTTAAGTTTAGCAATTCTTGTTGTTTTACATGAGCTTGGACACTTCATTCCAGCTAAATTATTTAAAACAAAAGTTGAAAAATTTTATCTGTTTTTTGATTGGCCGTATTCTTTAATTAAAAAGAAAATTGGAGATACTGAATATGGAATTGGCGTTCTTCCATTGGGAGGTTATGTGAAAATTGCTGGAATGATTGATGAGAGTATGGATACAGAACACTTGAATAAAGACCCCGAACCTTGGGAATTTAGATCTAAACCTGCTTGGCAAAGATTAATCATAATGCTAGGCGGAGTTACTGTTAATTTAATTTTAGGCTTTGCTATCTACATGATGGTCACATTCGTCTGGGGAAAAGATATAATAACATCAGAAAATCTTAAAGATGGTTTTGAGGTCAATGAAATTATGAAACCATATGGTTTCTCTGATGGAGATAAAATTCTTAAGGTCGATGGTCAGCCATTTGAAAATGTTGTGGATATTTCAAAATATTTATTTTTAAGAGATGTTTCAACTGTAACAGTTGAGCATGTTAACGGTAAAATTGAGAAATTGAGAATCCCTGAAAACATCGGCCACATAATGATGGAGTCTGGAGCAACAAACCCATTTTCTCCACTCGTTGCACCTGTAATTGGCGAGGTCGCGCCAAACTCTTTAGCTGAAAAATTTGATTTTAAAGCTAATGATAGAATAGTTACAATTAATGATATTAAACTTGTTAAATGGCAAGAATTATCACAGTTTTTACAAGATGCTAGTAATGAAGAATTAAATTTTGAAATTTTAAGAGACGGATCTAAAATGCAAAAAACTATTGTATTGGACGAGAGAAGTGAATTGGGAGTATATCCTAAAATGCCAGAAATATCTTTTACAAAAATTAACTATAGTTTATTTGAAAGTTTCTCTGTGGGATATGATAAAGCCTATTGGATTTTAAGTGATTACATTACTCAATTTGAGTATGTTTTTACACCTAAAGGAATAACTCAGTTAGGTGGATTTGGCGCTATTGGAAGTATATTTCCTCCAAGTTGGGATTGGCAAAGATTTTGGGAGTCAACAGCATTATTATCTTTAATATTAGCTTTTATGAATCTTCTTCCAATACCTGCTTTGGATGGAGGACACGTTATGTTTTTACTTTATGAGGTCTTTTCCGGAAGAAAGCCTAATGATAAGTTTATGGAGTATGCGCAAATGACAGGATTTTTACTATTAGTTTCTTTGGTTTTATTTGCAAACGGTAACGATGTATACAGATATTTTTTTAGTTAAATTTTGATTTAATTAATTTGACTACAATAAAATATAAATTATATTTGCCCTCGCTAAATGCAAACTCCTCCTTAGCTCAGTTGGTTAGAGCATCTGACTGTTAATCAGAGGGTCCTAGGTTCGAGCCCTAGAGGGGGAGCAAGTAATACCGTTACACTACACATTCTAAACCTTCGAGAAATCGGAGGTTTTTTCTTTTCATAACTTTAGGATGAACGTAATTCTAAAGTTACAAAAACCTTGGCACTTATTTGGCACTTTCTATTTATTCTCATTGTTATTAACAAACGTGAGTATCTTCTACTCTTAAAACTTGAAACTCTTCTCAAATACTTGTAACTTTGCTATATCTTCTTTTGAGTGTATTATCAGTAATACTTACAGTATATCTAAGTCTTAGTAATAAGAAATGCATTGTTTGTTCACAAACAAAAAAAGACATAGAAAAATTACATAAGTTGTATTAGCCGCACCTATATTCTATTTCGAACTGAGTAGGATATGCATTACTTAGTGACCTTCGGTCAGATGTTTATGATTAGTATTACTCATATAATGCAACTTTGAAAAACTTTGATTAATCAAATTCTGCTAATCAAATCCTTTCCATCATTTAAAGCATAATTAACCTTTTTGCTGACGGGATAATAAGATACGTTAAGGTCTGTACGACTTAAATCCCAACTATTAAAATCAGGTTCTTTAACAATCAGAGGCATTCTATGGTGTATATGAAAAATGTTCTCTGATGCGGTAGTGGTTAATAGTATGATAGTGTTTTCCTTGATTATGGATTTTATATATACCGTATCTTGGTCTGTGTGCAGGTAATAGGGTTGTTTGCCATTCTTTTCTTTTAACCACTCATACCATCCATTAATTGGCACATAACACTCTAAGAATCCTCTGAAAGTAGGTTTAGTCTTAATAGTTTCACTTTGAGCATTTATAATCTGTCCTTGCTTTAACCATTTAGGTTTGTAACCCCAATCTAATGCTACGACATTATCATTTGAATCAATTGCTAAAATCTTTTGTGATGGAGCAAAATTGAAAGATGAAGATACCTTTTCGGGGATTGTATTTTTAAGGTCAGATTGGTTTGAAAAATTAAAACGTCCGCACATATTTCAATATCTTAAAATCCATCTAGTTCCACACTTTGGACATTTTGATAAGAACGAAATGAATTCTTGCCACTTGGTTCTTTTCCAGCTGTGTTTACATTTCAAGCATTTCACTCATTTAAATTAATAAACTTTAATTAATTAATCTTTTTATTTATTGTACATTCGCGCTTCCCAAAATGAATTGGTTTGTTTGATTGCTATGGTTAGCTCTCTTTCAAACCTTTTCTCTTTTAATCCTAAACCATAGGCATATCTTCTTCTTTTAGTTCAGCAATTCTTATATTTAAATTGTGAAAAAACTAGTTCTAATTTTTACTTTTTATTTCACTTGTATTTTCTTGTTCAGTTGATGACGAAAAAGAATTACCCTTTTATGTTGCTGACAATGGAGTGACAATAAAAGCTAGAGATTGGGTTCCTGTAGGAAAAAAGGCAGATTTAAAAGGAATAGTTTTTGGATTTAATGGAGGAAATGGAGGAACTGATTTGGTTAGCTTTAACCACTCAGTATATTATACTTCCGTTGATTTACCTTGGTTAAAGAATGTATTAAATACTTACTCAGATTTAAGCACACTAGTTACAACTAAAGTAGAAATTACTAATGAAGATTCAGCAGCAGGTCTTTTTTTAAGAACCGAAATTAAAGGAATGGAAAATTGGGACGTTAGTAATTGGACTAGTATGTATGGGCTTTTTGATTCTGATAAGCCTGTTAAATCAGATTTAAGCTATTGGGATGTAAGTAATGTAAAAGATTTTAGGCTAGCAATGCAATTAGAAAATATAAACCCTAATATTAATAATTGGGATGTAAGTAAAGCAACGAATATGTCTGGTTTTTTTAGTGATAGCTCTAATAACAAATATATTGAAGGAATAGATTTAAGTGGATGGGATGTTTCTAAAGTAACTAATTGTGGTGGTTTTTTTGGAAGTATAATTAATTGGCCAGAATCTAAAAAGCCAAACTTTACAAACTGTAATCCAGATTAGGCATATCTTCTTCTTTTAATTCTGCAATTGTTATATTTAGAATATGAAAAAAGATAATTGGGTTGCTTATGGAATTGTATTTGGAACTTTAGTTGGGTTATTTACTGAAAATTTAGGATTATGGCTTGCTTTAGGGGTTGCGTTAGGTGCTGGAATGAGTGAAATAAAAAAAAACTTATTATGAAAAAATTCATTCTACTATTTCTGTTTATTCCACACTTAGTATTATCACAAAACAAAGTTTTTGATTTTAACGAATTTGATAAATTTTCAGAGGAATATGTCAATAATGACGAACCAGGAATTATTTATAATATTTACTCTAATACTAAAAATATTAATTGGTCAAAAGCTTTTGGAATTAATGATGTTAGAATAAATGATTCTTTAAATAAATTTGGTCAGTTTAGAATTGCCAGCGTAACCAAAACATTCGTCGCAGCGAGTGTTCTTCGACTTTGGGAAGAAAAAAAAATATTATTAGATGAATCGATATCTAAATATATTTCAAATGAACATCAAAATATTTTAATTGAAGGTGGCTACAACCCAGAAATAATCACGGTAAGACATTTATTAAATCATTCTTCTGGAATGTATGACCATACCAATCATCCAAATTTTTTCAAAAAAATATATGATAATCCTGACCATAAATGGACTCGAACGGAACAAATAAAATCTTGTATTGAATGGGGTAATCCAATTGGTTCTGTAGGAAATCAATTCAAATATTCTGATACTGGGTATGTTATTTTAGGAGGAATAATTGAAAATATTACAAAATCAAGTTTGGATAATGCAATTAAAAACCTCTTAAGATTTGAACAATTAAACATCAATGATACTTGGTTCGAGGATGAAAGAGATGATAAAAGAATTCATCAGTATTTTAGAAACGGTAAAGATGCATATGGGATTGACCCAAGTATAGATTATTTTGGTGGTGGAGGATTAATTTCAACTGCTGAAGATATCTCAAGGTTTTTTTACTTATTATTTAACAATAAAGTTTTTAATAAAGAATCTACATTAAAGGAAATGCTTAAAAAATATAAATATAAAAGTAAAGCATCAATGGATTATAGTTTAGGAATATGGGAAATTGAATTGAATGGTTTAAAGTTTTATACTCATAGTGGGTTTTGGGGTACTCAAGTAGTTTATTCACCTAAGTATGATATATCATTTTCTGTAAATTACAGTAAAGGGTGGACTGGCTCAAATAATGCACCATTAATTCATAAAATTTTTGATTTTATAGAAAATCAAACTAAACCATAGGCATATCTTCTTCTTTTAATTTAGCAACTTCTAATCCACGTAAGTAGGTTTTGCTTTTGTTTCCAACTGACATTAATTATATTAGTGATATGGAAAAAGTAAAATATCCAAAATCATTAGTTATAGTTTCTATTGTTGTTTCTTTAGGTGCTTTAGGTTGGGGAATTTATGAATTAACTAATAATGAGTTTTTAACTGGTTTAGGGTTTATTTTTGGTGGAGTTATAATAGATTCTTGTTATTTAAAAAAGAAAAAATGAAGAAACTAATTCTACTATTACTGTTTATTCCACACATATTTTCTTGTTCATCAGTTGATAATAATTCAAGAGAAATTGAGATTAAACCTCAAGTGATAGCTTATTATGCTGGTGATGAGAAATCGATCGATGAATTTGACTTAAATGGAGTTGATCAAATAATTTATAGTTTTCTACATCTTAAGGAAAATAAATTAGCTATTGACGATATAAAAGACAGTCTAACTTTAGTTAATATTATTAATCAAAAGAAAAAATATCCAAAATTAAAAGTATTAGTTTCCTTAGGTGGTTGGGGAGGATGTGAAACTTGTTCAGATGTTTTTAGTTCAGAAAAAGCAAGAATTGAGTTTGCAATCTCTACAGCTAATATAATAGGATCATTTGATGCAGATGGGATTGATCTTGATTGGGAGTATCCGGGAATTTCAGGATATCCTGGACATAATTATAAACCTGAAGATCGCGAAAATTTCACAGACCTAGTAGTTCAACTAAGAAAATATATGGAAAAGGGCCACATATTAAGTTTTGCTGCAGGCGCATCTAAAAGATTTTTTAAAAATTCAATTGAATGGGATAAAGTAATGCCTTTAGTTGATAATGTTAATCTTATGACTTATGATTTTTATGGATCAGGTTCAGTTAAAACTGGACACCACACGGCACTTTCTTCAAACGAATTTCAAGATAGATCTGCAGAATCATCAATTGATGCCTTAATTAATTTAGGTGTAAAGCCAAGTAAAATATTTATTGGAGCTGCTTTTTATATTAAAACATTTAAAAATGTTAAAAATATTAATAATGGTCTCAATCAAAAAGCTCAATGGAATAGAAGCTATAATCAAATAAACTTTCAAGATGTAAACTCCAATTTTAATTTTTATTGGGATGACTTGGCAAACTCACCATATGCATATGACAGTATTAATAAAATTTTTGCAACTTTTGATGATCATAGATCAATAAAACTAAAGTCCAAATATGCTTTGGATAAAAAATTAGGTGGTATTATGTTTTGGCAATTAATGAATGATAAAAAACAAAATGGGTTACTAAAGACAATGGTTAATACAATAAAACCATAGGCATATCTTCTTCTTTTAATTCAGCAATTGTTATATTTAGAATATGAAAAAAATTAGGAGCGTATTGTTTAACAAATGTCCAAAATGTGGAAAAGGAGATTTTTTTTTAAGTTCAAATCCTTATTCTAGCCTTTTTTTCAAGAAGGGTCTAAATCATAAAAATTGCTCTCATTGTAATTTAAAATATGAAATTGAGCCAGGGTTTTTTTATGGAGCTATGTACGTTAGTTACGCATTGGCAATTGGACTTGGATGTTTTTTACTTATTTTACTGATTTCAATTTTGGGGGAAGAACAATTATTTACAATTATTGGAATAATAAGTTTATCAATAATAGTTTTTTCACCTGTTAACTATTATCTGTCTAGATTAATTTGGTTAAATGCTTTTATAAATAAAACTAAACCATAGGCATATCTTCTTTTAAAATTATTGTAAATTTTTTGTAATGAAAGTTACTGTTAAACATAACGAACGAATAGCAAATATGACATTTGCTTCTGTTTATCCTCATTACGTTAATAAGGTAGAGAAGAAAGGAAGAACGAAGGTAGAATTACATCAAGTTATAGAATGGCTAACTGGTTATGATGAATTGAGATTACAAGATTTAATTGATAAAAAGGCAACATTTGAAACATTCTTTCTAAATGCTGAACTGAATCCTAATGCTCATCTAATTAAAGGAGTAATATGTGGTTATCGAATTGAGGAAATAGACAATTCATTGACTCAACAAGTAAGGTTTTTAGACAAATTAGTAGACGAACTTGCAAAAGGAAGAAAGATGGAAAAAATATTAAGAAAATAGCTTAAACCATAGGCATATCATCCTCAGTTATTCTATTAAATTATTTATTTAACTTTATACCTTATTATTAATTCGATAAAAATACCATAATGAATTTAAACATTTCAAAGAAAGTACTATATCCATTATCTCTTTTAATTATTCCACTTCTTGGCGTTATACTTACTAACTCGGTTGAGTGGAGTATGTTTGATTTCTTGCTAATGGGTTCTTTACTTTTGGTATTAGGAATTGGAATTGAATTAACTTCACTTAATTTCAAGCAGCTTAATACAAGAATTGCAATTATCTCTTTTATAATATTACTCTTCCTATTGATATGGATTGAATTAGCTGTAGGAATTTTTAATTCTCCATTTGCGGGAAACTAAACCATAGGCATATCTTCTTCTACTTATAATTTTTAAATTTAAACTATGAAAAAATTGTTTTTAATTATAATGACATTGCCTCTTTTAGGTTTTGGACAGAATTTAGAAAAAGAAAAATTACAATCTGTTGTTAAAACTTTTTTTGAGGGGTTTCATAATAAAGATTCATTACTAATAGCTTCTGTTATTGATAGTAAATTTGATTTAAATTCTACTTCATTTAAAGGAGATGACGGAGTATTAAGAAATATAAATGGAGATAATTTTGTGTCTGCTATTGTTTCAAGACCTGACAGTCCTGTTTGGAAAGAAAAACTTTTATCTTTTAAAATTAAAATTGATGGTCCACTTGCAAATGTTTGGGTTGATTATGAATTTTGGATGGATGATAAACTTAGTCATTGTGGAGTAAATTCAATTCACTTATTAAAAAAGAAATCGGGTTGGAAAATTTTTAATATTACTGATTCTAGAAGAATAAATTGTAATCATTGAACCATGCGTATTTCTTATTCTTATAATTCAGGAACTTATAATCCAAGTAAGTATATTAAATTAACATTTTAATCGGAATGTTTTTTATATTAGTAGCTCTTAACTAAAACACATTAAAATGAAAAAAGTCACTTTACTTATAACAATTACTTTTTTAATAATTAGCTGTCAAAACAATGAACCTGGCATGCATCAAAATGTTGGTGAAATTTTAAGCGGAAATAATAAAGGTAGTACCTACTCAATTGGAAGTATGGAACATGCTCAATTAGCTCTAGATTTTTCAACTGCATTTGTAAATCAAGATTATGATTTTGTAACTGAAGAAAATTATTTAGAAACTATCTTTTTCTACCCAGAAAAAGGATTGGATAGACTTGAATTTGATTTACCTAGTTTAATAGAACTTGCAAAATCTATGCATGAACCATATGATTCAATTAGAAGAAATGTTTATGATGTAATTCCAGTAGTCCCCTCTTATGATGAGAATTTAACCGTAGTAATGTTCCCATTTACTGAAACCAGGTACAGGAAGGATGGTAAAATTGAAAAATATAGATTTTATGAAAGACATTATATCAGAGGAGGTAAAATTGCTGGAGTAAGAAAATGGAGTCAAGAAGAATAAAATAAAAATAAATGTAAAACAAATTTGAAGTAGCTAAAGAAAAAATCTAAAGTCTAAACCATAGGATATATCTTCTTTCTTTAATTCAGTAATTATTACATTTAGATTAATTAACTAAAATTTTATAAAATGAAAAAAATACTTTTTACTATTATTCTTATTCAAATTACTTCCTGCACAAACACTGTTAAAGATAATGACTCAATAATCGTTTTTGATGACTCCATATTAAATATTATAGATACAACAGCTAAAATTGAATATATAGTTGATTCCTTAAATGTGGCAGAAGGACCGTTGTGGGATGAAAATTCATCTTCTTTGCTTTTTACACAGGTCCCAAAAAACAAAATATATATATGGAATGAAAAAGAAGGATATAAAGATTATATTTCTCCATCAGGATTTACAAATTATGCGCCTGTTATTCCAAATATTGGTCTTTCTGGTGCAAACGGACTAACATTTGACAATGATGGGAATTTAATAATTGCTCAACACGGTGATAGAAGATTATCAATAATAGAAAATTCTCCAACTACTAATCCAAATTTTGAAACTATTATAGATAATTATGATGGTAGGAGATTCAACAGCCCAAATGATGTAGTAGTATCATCAAATGGAGATATTTTTTTCACAGACCCAACTTATGGCTTTATGAGCTTAAGTGATTGGTCATTTGATGAGTCAGTTAAAGAGTTAGATTTTAATGGTGTTTATAAATATAGTAGTAAGTCTGGATTAGAATTAATATCAAATGAACTTGGTATGCCAAATGGATTAGCATTATCAAATGATGAAAGATATTTATTTGTCAACAGTTCCAATACTATTGAAGAGCCAATTATCTTAAAAATTGATTTACAAAATGAAAATAATTCAGAACTATTTTTTGATGGAACTGAATTAGCTAAAGAATATCCTGGAAATTTTGATGGATTGAAGGTGCATTCCTCAGGAAATATTTTTACGACTGGACCAAATGGAATATTAGTTTTATCTGACGATGGTAAACTGTTGGCTAATATTAAATTTAAAGATATGTTGACTAATTGCGCTCTTGATTCGGACGAAAAGTATTTATATGTTACAGGGTTTTCATTTGTTGCAAGAATTGCTTTGAAGAGTATTATTTAAGCATAGGCACATCTTCTTCTTATAATTTATAAACTTCTAAACCCCAGAGAAATCGGAGGTTTTTTCTTTATATTAGTTTTGTAATTTTTAAATCAATGCCAGTAATAAAAACTGACTACAAGCCTTCTTTTTTTTTTAAGAATAGACATATTAACACCATTTATAGCTCATTATTTAGAAAAACAAAACCACTTTCGTTCAAACGAAAAAGAATAGAAACTTTAGATGAGGATTTTTTAGATATTGACTTAATTGAAAATGGCAGAAAAAAAATTGTAATATTATGTCATGGTCTTGAAGGTAGTAGTGACTCAAAATATATTCAAGCTACAGCAAAATTATTATCCTTAAATGGATATTCAGTTGCTGCTATGAACTATCGTTTTTGTAGTGGAGAAATTAATCGTCAATTGGTTACCTATCATAGTGGAAAAACTGATGATTTACATTTAGTGATTAAATATTTACTTCCAAATTATGACTCTGTATATTTAGTAGGTTTTAGTTTGGGCGGGAATCTTATTTTAAAGTATAACGGAGATGATTTATTTTCTTTAAGTCCTAAAATCAAGGCTAATGTAGCCATTTCAGTTCCAGTTGATTTAAAGGGTTCTTCAATAAGTTTAAAGCGTTGTGAAAATGTACTTTATCGTTGGCGTTTTTTAAGAACCTTATCAAAAAAAATGCTCTTAAAGCATCAGCAATTTCCAAATGAACTTGATTTGACGCCTTTGAAAAGAATTAAAACTTTAACTGATTTTGACGATTTTTTCACTAGTAAAATAAATGGTTTTAAAGATGCAGAAGATTATTATTTGAAGGCAAGCAGTAAACAATTTATCCACAACATCTCAAAACCTACCCTTTTAATTAATGCATTAGATGATCCCTTTTTGTCCGAGTCTTGTTTTCCAATTAGTGAAGCAGAAGAAAATTCAAATTTCTTCTTGATGACTCCTATGCATGGCGGCCATGTAGGGTTTATTTCTAAAGGAGCCTTTTATTGGTCAGAAATCCAAATTTTAAATTTCCTTAATAGTTATTAAATCATGAGAAAGTATATTTTATTATTATTTGTTCTACTATTTTATTCTTGCTCTCCAATTAAAAATTATAAAAACACTGCAAGTGTATTTGAAAAAGAAATTTTGAACTTAGAAAAACTTGACTCTATAAAACAAGCTACAAAAGAGGATTTGCTTTTTATAGGTAGTTCTAGTGTTAGATTATGGGATGAAATTGAAAGAGATATGAGCCCTTATAATGCCATTAAAAGAGGGTATGGAGGTGCACATTATTATGATTTAATTCATTTTATAGAAAGATTAGTTGTTAATCATTCTCCAAAGGCAATATTAATTTTTGTAGCGAATGATATTACGGGATCTGAAGATATATTTAAGTCAAGAACTGATTTATCTCCAGAAGAAGTAAAAAGATTATTTGAATATTGTTTTAATTTGATACGAAAAATACATAAAGATATACCTGTTTATGTTATAGAAACAACCCCCACCCCTAGTAGATGGAATGCTTGGGACAAGATCTCGAAGGCTAATAACTTAATTAGATCTTATTGTGAAAAAAACCCTAACCTTTATTTTATTGGCACAAGAAATAGATTTATTGGAAAAGATGGTTTACCAAAAAAATCATTATTTACTGCTGACGAACTGCACTTAAATGAATTAGGGTATAAACTTTGGTCTGAAATAATAAAATCAAAATTATCAGAAACTAATATTTAGGATAATTATTAATTTTTGTATATGATTTTAACCTCTTAATCTAAAAAAGAGAATTGTGATTTAATTTTTTTAGATATTTCATTTATGAAATGGCTCCTAATTTTACTCTTACCTTTTTTTTCTTTTACTCAAAACTTGAATAACACCAATAGTTTATATCCCAATGAAAATATATTTATTAAATATCAGGACAAATGGGGAAGAAATAATTATAAGAAAGTAGTAAAAGAATTTAAAAAATATCCTTTGAATAAAGGGGATATTGTTTTTTTAGGTAATAGTATTACTGCCGGTGGAAATGATTGGAGTATAAGGTTAAGTTATCCAAATATTAGAAATAGAGGGATAGGAGGAGATGTTACAGAGGGAGTATTACACAGGCTTGATGAAATTACTTATTATGAACCTAAAGCAGTTTTTTTGTTAATAGGAATTAATGATTTATGGAATACTTCACCTTTTGAACCCTCTGTTGATTATATTTCAAAAAATATAATTAGAATTACACAAGAAATAAAAAAAAAATCACCTAAGACTAAAGTTTTTGTACAAACCATTCTCCCTGTTGAAAAACCGATATATAGAATTCCTATAAATGAAATCAATAATTTTTTAAAATCTGAAGAATCTAAAAATTCTTATTCAATTATCGATTTACACTCAGTTTTTGTTGATGATAAAGGGTTAATTATTGAAGACTTTTTTAGTGATGGAATTCATTTAACAGAACAAGGCTACAATAATTGGGTTAAAATTATAAGACCCATAGTTCAATCTATTAAATAGAAAGTTTAAGTCATTTGACATTGTATGTCGAATGTTTTTTATATTAGCACATCAACAATAAATTAACTATAATGAAAAAAATAATCTTTTTATTATCATTCTTTTTTATGATCTCTTGTCAAGAAACTAAAAAAGTTGAAGAAGCTGTAAAACTATCACCAACAGCAGAAGCTATTAAAAATTACAAAGTAAATTTTGTATGGACAGAAGGTTATGAAGCATGGTCAAAAGTACCAACAACAGATGATTACCACATGTCTGCTCCTTTGATTGGCCTTGAGGCTACTGGACCTGCAGAAATTGAAGAAATTATTTTTGGATTTGTTACTGAAAATGAACTTAAACAAGAACTTGTAGATATAGTAGAGTTAGGGGATTATATTACTTGTTTTTTAAAATTAACAACAAAAACTGGAGATGTTATTGATGGCGTTGAAGTTTTTAAAGTAGATAAAGAAGGAAGAGTTGAAAAAATATGGGCTCTTTAATATTAACAACTAAATATTTATAACATGAAAAATTTATTAACACTTTTTTTAACCCTATTAATTGTAGGTTGTTCTCAGCAACCCAGTGAACAATGTCAAAATTTGGAATCAGCAAATACTAAACTTGAAAATAACCTAAATACATATAAAACTGCTTGGGATTTATTTTTTGAAAATAGAGATCCAAGCGCTATTAACACTGAAAGTTTTGATGAGCAAGTAACTGTTGTTACTGCGTCTGGTGATGTTACAGGGATTGATGCTTTCAGAGATTATTATAGTAATTATCTAACTGCATTTTCTGATGCTGAATTTACTTTTGTTCACATTTTTGGACAAGGTGATAAATTAGTTAAACAATGGAATTTTAAAGGAACACATGATGGAGATTTTTTTGGAATTCCAGCAACTAACAAATCATTAGATCTTTCAGGAACTACAATAGTAATGATGAAAGACGGAAAAGTATTTAAAGAACAAGATTTCTTTGATAATCATACGTTTTTAATGCAACTTGGTCTTCTGAACTAAAAACAAATTCAAGCTATTCAATTTAACGAATAGCTTTAATTTTTTTATATTATTTGAATATATGTTAAATTATTCATATGTTTGTTTTATGAAAGCTACAAAAAGAAAATTTTCAATAACAAAGCTTCAAAAGGTTGCAAAAATTTTAAAAACAATTTCGCATCCTGTAAAATTAGAGATTCTAGAAATTCTTGAATCTAACGAACCATTGGATGTTTCAACTATATGTTCAAAAATTAGTAATGAATGTGAAATTTCTATGATGTCTCATCATTTGAGTAAAATGAAAGATAATGGGGTTTTAATTTCAGAAAAAATTGGAAAACAGGTTTATTATAGAATTTTTGACCGACAATTGCTTAGCATTTTTGATTGTATGGAAAAATGTGATTTAATATAAATTAATGGAATTTTTTGGATACTTACTTGCGGTTTTAATTGGAATTTTCTTGGGGATTTTTGGTGGTGGTGGATCATTATTATCCGTCCCAGTTTTTGCATACATTTTTTCTCTAGATGAAAAAGTAGCAACAGCATATTCCTTGTTTACTGTTGGAATTTCTTCAATAGTTGGTTCTATAAAACAGCTTGGTAATATTGAATGGAAAGTAACTTTAATTTTTGGGATCCCATCAATAATTGCAGTATGGTTAACAAGGTTTTTTATAATACCAAACCTTCCCGAAATCATTTTTGATAACGAAACTTTTATAATAACTAGAAGGATGTTAATATTTGGAATTTTTACATTTCTCTTATTTATTTCTTCTTTTTCTATGATTTATGAAACTAATAAAAATGTTAAGCCAATTAGTATTAAAAATTTCTATGCCTTAATTATAATTGAAGGTTTTGTTGTTGGAGGTTTAACTGGTTTTGTTGGTGCTGGCGGAGGATTTTTAATTATACCTGCGTTGGTTATATTGATAGGTTTAGATATAAAAAAGGCAATCGCAACATCATTAATTATAATTGCTTTAAAGTCAACCTTTGGGTTTTTTTTAGGAGATGTTATGGTGATGAATATTGATTGGGATTTTTTAATTTATTTTACAATTTGGACAACTTTAGGAGTTATAATTGGAACTTATTTTGGAAAATCTATTGATAAACTAAAACTTAAAAAATGGTTTGGGATCTTTATTATGGTAATTGCCATTTCTATCTTATTTAAAGAATTTATAATATAATTAAAAAATGAAAATTGAACAGATTTACACTGGATGTCTTTCACAAGGAGCATATTATTTAGAAAGTAATGGCGAGGTCGCTATTATAGATCCTCTTAGAGATGTTGGCTATTATATAGAAACAGCAAATAAAAATAATGCTAGAATTAAATATATTTTTGAAACACATTTTCATGCAGATTTTGTTAGTGGTCATGTAACTCTCGCAGAAAAAACAGGAGCATCAATTATTTATGGCCCAAATGCAATAACAAACTTTCATTCACATATAGCACAGGATGGAGAAGAATTTAAACTCGGGGATGTTAAAATTACCTTAATTCACACACCAGGCCATACAATGGAAAGCTCATGTTACCTATTGACGGATAAAGAAGGAAAAGACATAGCAATTTTTACAGGAGATACTTTGTTTTTGGGGGATGTTGGAAGACCTGATTTGGCTCAAAAGTCTGATCATTTAACTGCTGAAGACCTTGCTGGCTATTCATTTGAAAGTTTAAGAAATAAAATTATGCCTTTAAATGATGATATAGTAATTTATCCTGCTCACGGTGCTGGATCTGCATGTGGAAAAAAAATGAGTAAAGAAACATTTGATTCTTTAGGAAACCAAAAAAAAACAAATTATGCTTTAAGAGAGGATATGACTAAAAAAGAGTTCATAAAAGAAGTTTTGGAAGGATTAAACCCACCACCCGAATATTTTCCTTCTAATGTAAAATTAAATAAAGAAGGGTATGAACCTTTAGATAAAATATTGAGCAGAAGCATTAATGAATTGACAGTAATTGATTTTAAAAAGAATGTTAATGTTAATGGATCTTTAATGCTCGATGTAAGATCAATTGAGGAATTTGCAAAGGCTCATATTCCAGGAAGTATTTTTATCGGGTTGGATGGGGGTTTTGCTCCATGGGTTGGTGAACTCATTAAAGATATAAATCATCCAATTGTTATTATTTCACCAGCCGGTAGAGAAGAAGAGGCAATAACAAGATTATCAAGATTAGGCTTTGATAATTCAAAAGGTTATTTAAAGGGAGGAATTAATGAATGGATAGACTCAGGAAATGAAGTAGATTCAGTTGAATCCATTAATAAAAACGAATTTGAAAAACTGTTTGTTGAGGAAAACACAAAAATATTTGATGTTAGAAATAAAAGTGAATTTAATTCTGAACATGTTGTTGGAGCGTGTAATATTCCACTAAATAAATTAAATGCAAATTTAGAAAAGATAAATAGTAATGGTGTGAATTATATTCATTGTGCTGGCGGTTATAGGTCTATGATAGCGTCCTCTATTTTAAAAGCTAGAGGAATTCATAATATCATTGATATAAAAGGTGGATATTCTGCTATTTCAGACAGTTCAATTATTAATAAAACTAAATATGCATGTCAATCACAAAATTAAATTTTTTAAAAAATGAGTATTGTAGATATTATAAGTAAACCTTGGCCTTGGTATGTTGCAGGTCCACTGATTTCATTTGTTATGTTTTTACTTTTATGGTTTGGTAAAAGCTTTGGAATAAGTTCTTCATTAAGGAATGTTTGCTCAATTGCTGGAGCTGGAAAGTATTATAAATATTTTGATTTTAATTGGAAAAAAGAGATTTGGAATATAATTTTTATTGCAGGAGCTATCCTAGGAGGATATATTGCATCAAGTTTTTTTCAGAATTTAGATCCACTTGAATTAAGCAATAATACAATTGATGATTTATCACAACTTGGTATTGTTTTTAGTGGAGAATTAGTCCCTAATGAAATTTTTAATATACATTCTCTAGTTACAATGAAAGGATTTTTAATAATTGTTATTGGAGGGTTTTTTGTTGGATTTGGTGCTCGCTGGGCAGGTGGGTGTACCTCTGGCCACGCAATTAGTGGTTTATCGAACTTTCAACTCCCATCTTTAATTGCAGTTGTTGGATTTTTTATTGGAGGATTAGTAATGACTCATTTAATTTTCCCATTAATTTTTTAATATGAAGTATTTAAAGTTTTTTTTGATCGGAATTTTATTTGGAATTATTATGACAAAATCTGAAATTATTTCTTGGTTTAGAATACAAGAAATGTTTAGGTTTCATTCATTTCACATGTATGGAATTATAGGATCTGCAGTTATTTTGGGCATGATTCAGATATTTTTTATTAAAAAAATAAAATTCAAAAATTTTAAAGGAAAAATAATTGAATTTAAAAATAAAAAACTGGGTAAATATAATAATTTATTTGGTGGAATAATTTTTGGTTTAGGGTGGGCTTTGACAGGAGCTTGTCCTGGTCCAATGTATATTCTCGTAGGAAATGGCTATTATATTTTTGGTCTAGTAATCTTAAGTGCAATTTTGGGAGCATTTACATATGGAGCTCTAAAGGATAAATTACCTCATTAATTATTATAGTATTAAAATCGATTATTGGTTTTTTTCTTGGAGATGCTTTGATAATAAATACTGATTGGAACTTTTTAATTCTTTTTACCAGTATTACTATTTGTGGAATGTTTTTTGGGATCTATGCCGGAAATTTTCCAAATAATCAATCTTTAAAAAGAGGATTTAGATACTTTTTTTATATATGGCTTTTTTTATGTTATATATGGAATTTTAAATAAAAAAACCTCCCAATATCAACTGGGAGGTTTTTTTAAAAAAAGATAAAATCTAAATTCTACTTAGCTCTGAGCTAGCACTGAAAACTACTCCGTTTGGACCACTAACAGTATAATGGTAAGAAATTTTGGTATCATCTTCAGGCATTAAATTAATTTCCCAAGAAGTAACATACGTATCTTTTTCAAGAGACAATCCACTCATTTCTGAATCAGTTTCAAAGGATAAAACTCCTTTTTTACTTCCAGAAAGTTTTGAAATAGGTTTGTTTTGAAGTCCGCAATAATGAGTTAATAATAATTCATCATTTTGAAAATTAAAAATAGTTAACATTTCAACTCCTCCTGTATTACTTTCTTCAAGTAATGCACTTCCGTTTGAGGTTATTGAGTAATCTAGAATAAATGAATCAGATGTTCCGTTTGTTCTTTCAAGGGTTCCAACCCATTTACCCTCTAACTTTTTTAAATCTTCGAAGTCATTGGGGTCATTAGCAGCACTTAAATTTAATGCAAACACCAATGTAAATAGTAATAATATTTTTTTCATAACATAACTTTTTTGGTTAATTGAATATAAAAAAAGATTTAAAATATTAATAACATTTTGTAAAGAATGTTTTTATAAATTTATGTTTCTAACTTAAATTATATTATTATGAAAAATTTTTTAATCTTATTATCACTTTTTGTTTCTTCATTTCTAATTGGACAAGATATTCCTATTGGTGGAGATGTATTTAAAGCCAGTTTTACTGTTGATTCCGTGACTCTGGGCGTTGATTCAAATCAAATGAATGTTTCTGGAGATGTTGGAAATGGTTATGGTAGAGTGTATTTATCATATGTTTTTACAAATAAAATGGATACACCTGATGCCGGGGAATTTACTGGACTAGCCTGGACACAGGCAGGTGAAACTTTTAACAAGGCATCTCTTCAAGGTATTTGGAAAAGAAATGGAGCTATTTTTGAGCTTTATACTTTTGATAATGTAACAGATGGGAAAAAAACAATAGCTAAGGGAATTTTAGACCTAGTTAATAAAACTTTAGATTTTGATGTAAGTCAATTTGAATAAAAGACAATTTTAAAAAAACCCTCTATTAGAGGGTTTTTTTATCCCTTTCAATTAAGTTGTATATCAGTAATATAATAAGTCCAAATACAATACCTGAAATAATTAATAATATGCTTGTTAGGCCTGACACCGAAAAAGAAAGTCTAAGAAGTATCGTAGAAATAATAAACCCAGTATTTCTTATTAATTGACTGTATCGTTCAGTATATTGAAATGACATTAGAAGAATAAACACATCAGCTAAAATCATAATTGTAAAAAATTCATTAAAGAATAAATTATTTAAATCTTCATTAAAGGCTTGTTCTATAAATACACCGTTGACCCAATTACCAAAGCTTATTATACACACAAAAAATAGTGTAGGAAGTAAAACGATACTCACTAATTTTTTTGAGGCAATGAATCTATCTAGTTTTTCTGAAACTGGTTTAATGGGAAGTTTTTCTTTGGTTTCTTTAAAAAGATAAATTAAAAAGAATATAATTAAGACTCCAAGTAAATCATATATGAGCTGGAGGTTATTTGAGTTTTCAAACCAATTGGCATTTAGATCAACAAGAGGAATATCTTTAAATATTTTTCTAATTACAATTAGAGACATTATTTGATATTGTTTACTAACCGCAGTCGTAAAGGATCTAGGTATGTAGTAAACCAGCAAAAACGCTTCATAAATAAGTATGAAAGAAAAGGGAGTATATAAAGCAGAAATTGGATTCGAAAATAAATCAGTTCCAACAATTGAAAGCTCTATTAAATTATAGTTGTTTAGAAAAATTATTAGTAGATGTAGTACAAAGCCAAGTGATGCTAAATAAAGGATATATTTTTCAAATTTTTTAAGAATTTTATCTGAAAAAGTTTTTTCAAATAAAGATTCTATGTTTTGCTGAATAGCCATAATTATATGAATATTAATTAACTAAAATTAGTATTTTTTAATTTAAGGTAAATTTTCTTAACTTTATATAAATCAAGAATATTTGAAAACCCGTGTGGACTGGGTTCATAATATAGTCGCGGGTGGAGAGAACGCATCCGAAAAAATCGTTACATAAGTTGAACGCATTTAGGTAAAAACCAATAGCGAAGAAATTATGTTAGCATTAAGACAATTCAATAAACATTTCAACGCTACAATCGAAATATGGAAAGAATGATTTCCATAGATTTTGTAATTTAAATTGTTTAAACCCTCTTGTAAAAAAGAGGGTTTTTTTATGTAAGTTTTTGTATAGGTTGATTAGTTGTTAATCTTTAAATAAGATGTTATTTTGATAAAAAAATAATATGACAAAAAAAACATTGTTCATAGCTTTTGTTGTTTCTCTAGGCGGTTTTTTATTTGGATTTGATGCAGGTATAATTTCAGGTGTAATGTCATTTGCAGGCCCAGAATTTAATTTAAATGATGCTCAAACTGGGTGGGTAGTTAGTTCACCCTCCTTTGCCGCAATGATTGCTATGTTATTTTCAGGCAAGTTAAGTGACAGAATTGGAAGAAAAAAAATTTTAATAGTTGTAGCTTTTTTATACGCTTTCTCTGCAATAGCATCAGCCTATTCCATAAATTATGAAACATTATATATTGCAAGAATGATAGGAGGTTTAGCTTTTGGAGCAGCTTTAATATTAGCCCCTACCTACATTGCTGAAATTTCGAATTCTAAAAATCGAGGAACATTAGTTTCAATACAGCAGCTCAACATAGTTTTAGGTTTTTTTGCAGCTTTTTTAAGTAATTATTATTTCAATAATTTAAATTCTTACAGTCAGTTATTCTCTGATGAAACTGTTTGGAGATGGATGCTTGGGGTGGAATTTATTCCAGCAATTATATATTTTATTTTAATGTTTTTTGTGCCCAAGAGTCCTAGATGGCTTTTTAATCAAAATCAAACAACTCAAGCAAAACAAGTTTTATTAAAGATTCATGGTTCACAACAAGCAGAAATTGAAATAGAAGCTATCAAACAAAATATCAATACGTCCAAAGAAGTTGTTAAGACAAACTTTAAAGTTTTATTTAGTCCAGCCTTAAGATATATTATGGGAATTGGCTTATTGTTGGGTATTTTACAACAAGCCACAGGAATTAATGCCATATATTTTTATGCAACGTCAATTTTTAAACAAACAGGAATTGGAACCGATGCTGCTTTTTCATCCGGAGTTTTACTTAGCTTAACTACAGTTGTATTCACTTTAATAGCTATGTATTTAGTAGATAGAATGGGTAGAAGACCATTATTATTAGTTGGAATTACAGGAATAGCAATTAGTCTACTTACTTGTGCTTATGGATTTAATCAAGCAAAATATCAATTAACAGAAGACGGGATAAACTCATTGAGTTTAGTAGATTCTTCTAAACTATTAAAATTCCAAGATTTAGAATTTGAGAGTGATGTTGAATTTAAAAATAAACTAAAATCTGCAATAGGAAATCAAGTTTATGCTAAGAATGAAGGTGCGATTCTTGAAGCAGCTACAAAAATGAATTCAACTTTAGTACTTTTTGGAATTTTCGGATTCATTGCCTGTTTTGCTTTTTCATTAGGTCCGATCATGTGGGTGATGTTATCTGAGTTATTTCCAAATAAATATAGAGGTTTGGCAATTGGGGTTATTGGATTTGTAAATTCATTTACCAGCTGGACAATTCAACAAGTTTTCCCATGGGAATTATCAAATTTAGGTAGTTCATTAACTTTTTTAATTTATGGTCTTACAGCTGTTTTTGGAGTTGTAATGTTCATGAAGTACCTTCCTGAAACAAAAGGTAAATCTTTAGAAGAAATAGAATTAGAATTCGTAAAATAATAATATGAATAAAAAAATAATAATAACATTTATAATACTTATTGTAGGATATTGTATAATTGTTTTTGGAGCAAATAGCAAAGTCAATCAAACAAATAAATCCAACGATCTTTGGGAGGTAGATTTTATAGATGATTTTGATACTTTTAACTTAGAAAATTGGCAAGATCAAAGAATATGGGTTAATAATGAAAAACAATGCTATGTTCCAAATGGAGATTATAATACAAGAGAAGTAAGTGAAGGTACTCTTAAAATTAGAGTAGTGAATTTAGGAGACGAAATTGAATGTGATAATTTAGATAAATTTGGCAAACAACATCCGCAAACACCCTATGTAGCTGGTAGAATAGCTTCAAAAAATAGAAAAGAGTTTATTAAAGGCAAATGGACTGCAAGATTGAGAGTTATTGGTGGAAGTCAAAAAAGTATGTTTCCAGCATGGTGGATTTTAGGAGCTCAAAACAACGAATCTCCAGTTCAGGAGGAAAACGAAAATATATGTTGGCCAATGACTGGTTCTGGTGAAATTGACATTTTTGAACATCATGGAGATTATAATCCTGATCATTTTACAACAGGTGCTATTAAAAATTTAGGTGAATGTGATAAAGGAGATTGGTGGAGTTACAGAGCTGGATATGATGTCTCATTGAGTGAATTTCACGAATATTCTGTTGAGTGGGAAAAAAGTGATTTAGTTTATAGATTAGATGGGAAAGAAGTACATAGAAATATTGGCCTTGGAGATAATTATCCCGAACCTATGTTTGCTATTTTAAATTTTGCTAAAATAACTGATAATCCAATGCAGGGTGAATGGGTAATGGAAGTAGATTGGGTTAAGCACGAATTTAGAAATAATTAAAAATGTTCAATTTTTTAAATAAAATTAAATCTCGTTTATTCCAGATTATATTATTTTCTCTGGTTTTCTATATTTTTTTTCAGATAGAAAATTTTCAGAACTTTTTATTAATTAATCTCATTTCACAAATCTTTATTTTTTTATTTATTGTATGTATACCTGCTTATTTCACTGATAGAATGTCATATGTAGATATAGCTTGGCCTTTTGGACTTGTTGCAATTGGTATAATATCATTTTTTTATGGAGATGGTTATTTATTAAAAAAATCAATTATATCCATGTTATATATAATTGCTGGTTTGAGGATGGGAATAGGAGCATTAATTTTATTAAAAAAAGGATATCTAAATAAAGAATTACCAAGATATAGCTATCAAAGAATTAGATGGAAAAAGAAAGGGTTTATTAATGATAAATTTTCAGTCCAATATGAAATACTTCTTCAGTGTTTTGCTAATGCAACATTCTTAGCTATTCCTGCTATTTTGATTTCTAATAATAGTTCTCAATCTTTTTCAATTATTGAAATCATTGGGTTTTTAGTCTGGGTATATTTTTCTTTTTAGAACATATATCTGATTTACAAAAACAAAAATTTTTAATAAATGCAAAAAAAAATAATTTGAAAAATCAAGTTTGTAACGTTGGTCTATGGAAATATACAAGACATCCAAATTACTTTTCTGAATGGATGATTTGGAATGGTCTAATCATTGCCAGTTTTTCATCTTTGCTAGTAAATAATTCAATGATTATTTTTCTAGGTACAACTATATCCTTACTTTATATTACGATTTTAATGTATCAAACTTTAGTTTTTTTAACTGGAGCTATTCCATCTGAATATTATTCTTTAATAAAAAGACCAGATTATAAAAATTATAAGCAAACTACCAACATGTTCTTTCCAAATTTTTTTAAATGAGTTTAAAAACAATTTTATTAATTATTTTATTTATATGGGGAATTCCAAGTACCTATTTTAGGAGTAGATTTAGAAAAATTGTTTACCAAACAGATGATTGGAAAATAAATATTAAACCGGTATTTTTCAAAGAAATAAAAGCACTTTTTATAAATGTTTTTCCAGAAGATTCTGAATACATTAAAATAAGAAATTACTACAGAGTTTACTTAGTTATTTATTTAATTATTTTTATTTTCTATTACATTACATGAACCATAAAAAGCTCCAAACTTTAAGCTTGATCCCAATTGTAGTTATTAGTCTTTTCTATTTAACCTATTTAATAAAATGGGAACCAATAATTGTTGGGGTTTTCAGGGAACTTCTATTGTTGCCTAGTATTTTAACTCAGCTAGTAATTTCAGGATATTTTTTATTTAAAATATTTAAAAAAGAGAGTAAGATTAATAGCTTATATTTTATTAAATTTTTTATTCACTTTTCTATTAATTTTAAGTTTTAATATTTAATAATGGAAATATTCATTATTAGTTTAGTTGCATTTTTGGCTGCTTTACTAACTTTTTTTTCAGGATTTGGTTTAGGTACAATCTTAACACCTGTAATGATGATTTTTTTTCCAGTAGATGTTGCAATAGCTTTCACTGGGATAGTCCATTTTTCTAATAATATTTTCAAATTATTTATTGTTGGACAAAAAGCAGATAAAAAAGTATTAATTCGTTTTGGAATACCTGCAGTATTTGCAGCTTTTCTAGGATCATATATTTTAATAAATATGGATACTGATTATATGATGTACTCTTATAATTTAATGGGTGAATTACAATCAATTTCTTACGTTAAATTTTTAATTTCTTTACTTCTAATAGTGTTTGCGCTCATTGATTTAATACCATTTTTTAAAAAATTAAAATTTGGTGAAAAAAGTCTTCCTTTTGGAGGTTTTTTGAGCGGGTTTTTTGGTGGTCTTTCTGGAAATCAGGGAGCATTAAGAAGCTCTTTTTTAATAAAGTTAAATTTAGAAAAACAGACATTTATTGCAACCACCGTTATTATTTCATTTTTTGTAGATTTAACTAGACTAGGTGTTTACTCAACTAACTTATTAAAGATTAATATTGGAGAATATTCAATATTAGGAGTATGTTCAGTTACTGCTGCCATCATGGGAGCATTTATAGGCAATAAACTATTAAAAAAAGTTACAATAGATTCAATAAGAACTTTGGTAGCTTGTCTTGTTTTGTTGTTGGCAAGCGGGTTGCTTTTAGGATTGATATAATCAAAAACTTAAATGATTATTTAAATCGCGTACACCAATTATTAGTAGTTACCGTGATGAAATCATCTGATAATTTTATTTTATATCTAAATTCGTTTGTCCCTTCATTTATTTCAATTGTGGAAACTTCAATTATTTCTCTTGAACAGTTTTCGTCACAAAAGCAAAAATCTGCTTGACTTTCACTGAGTGGAAGACGATAAGTATGCCTTTTGAGACCCTCCTCCAGTATTTTCATTTGTTAACGTAACATAATTAACCTTTTCAAAAGTAAAAGCTTGAGTATAGTCAGATGTCTCATCAGAACTACATGACATTGTAATTAATGTCAATAATAAAATTATTTTCTTCATTATATTAAATTTTTAATTTTTAATTCTTTTTTACATTTTTTCCAGTAACTAAAAAAGGATTTAACATTTTCATGACTGTCAAACATCCAATCCCTTGAATCTTCAATTCCTTTATAATTATTTAATGGATGTTCTTTAAAAAATGTGTTATTAATATTATAATTATTCATTAAATCAATAAACGAGCCAACATATAATTGAATACCCTCAATATTTTTTGAAAGATCTATCGCAAATTGTAAGACATTTTGGTGAGACAGGGTATTTTTTAAATATTTTTGGCTCTAATAAAAAAATTCTATTATATTTTTTTTCTTGCCTCCAGTTAGGATCTAAATTGTAATAATTATAGATTAAGGTATCAAGGTTATCATCAATTTTTAATTTTTTATTTTCTGGTAATTTTGTAGATAGATTAATATTAATAGTTTCAATTAACGAATCAGGTGGATCTAATGAATCAAACTCAGAATATTCTATATCTAAAAAGGTATTTTTTTGATTAGTATAACAATATTTATTTATATTTTCCTGATTTGCGAAGTATTTTTTATTGCTGTTAGCCCCACTTACCCATTGCCAACTAAGCGCATTACTTCCCCAGTCTCCATCAAGTAAGTTGTAATACATCCACTTTGCAGGTTTTAACCAGTGGCTTTTTGCAATATTACATGCTATTGAAGCTAGATACATTCTGTTGTGATTGTGCATGTAGCCTGTATTGTAAAGCTCTTTTATACTTTCGTCAATTGCTGTGATTCCACAGTTATTTTCAAAAAGTGCTTTAGAAAATGAATTATTGAGGACATCTTCTTGAGGTTTTTTTAAATCATAATTGATTAGATGTCCTTTTTGCTTCCAAATTATTTGCCAATAATCTCTCCAACATAATTCCTGAACAAATTTTTCTACTTTCCAAAAAGGAATGTTTTTTTCTAGAATTTTTTCAAAAATAAATTTAGTAGAAATCATTCCTCTTGAAATATATGGAGATAGTCTAGTTACCGAACCGTCAATAAAGTTTCTATTTTTTGAATATTTGATTGGATCTATTAAATCAATTTTGTTAATGATTTCTGAATATATTGTTTCCATATAATTCCTTAAAAAATTAGCTTTATTAATTAGGATTTTAAACCATCCTATTTTAATTTTATATCAAGTTCAATTTCATAATACAAATAACATGCAAAACAGCTCCAACTCATCCGGCAAGTGCCCATTTATGCACGGTGCAACATCAACTCAAGAAAATTCAGTTACCAAGTGGTGGCCTAAATCATTAAATCTTGGACATACTTGCATCAACACGATTCAAAAACAAATCCTTATGGTAGTGACTTTAATTATAGAGAATCTAGTTAAGGATTTAGATTTTAAATCATTAGAGGAAGACCTGCACTTAATTTAATGACTGAGCCTCAAGATTGGTGGCCTGCAGATTGGGGACATTATGGAGGATTGATGATTAGAATGGCTTGGCATGCTGCTGGAACATACAGAACAGGAGATGGAAGAGGGGGTGCAGGTACAGGTAACTTGAGATTTGCACCTTTAAATTCGTGGCCTGATAATGGAAATCTGGATAAAGCAAGGCGTCTTTTATGGCCAATCAAGAAAAAATATGGTAACAATATTAGTTGGGCGGATTTATTTATTTTGGCTGGAAATATTGCTTACGAGAGTATGGGTCTTAAAATGTTTGGATTTTCTTATGGAAGAGCAGATATATGGCACCCTGAAAAAGATATTTATTGGGGATCTGAAAAAGAATTTTTAGCCCCTAGTGAACAACGATATTCAAATCTTGATGATGCTACTACATTAGAAGAACCCCTAGGAGCTACTCATATGGGTTTAATTTACGTAAATCCTGAGGGTGTTAATGGTAAGCCAGATCCCTTTAAAAACCGCTTTGCATGTTAGAGAAACATTTGCAAGAATGGCAATGAATGATGAAGAAACTGTTGCTCTTACAGCTGGAGGGCATACAGTAGGAAAAGCTCATGGAAATGGAGATGCCAGTGTATTAGGTCCAGAGCCAGAAGGAGCTAGTATTGAAAATCAAGGATTTGGTTGGATTAATCCAAAAGGAGATGGAAACGGAGTTGATACAGTAACTAGCGGACTTAGAAGGAGCTTGGACAACACACCCAACTAAATGGGATAATGGATATTTTGACATGCTTTTCAATCATGATTGGGAGCTTAGAAAAAGTCCAGCTGGTGCATGGCAATGGGAACCCGTAGAGATTGATGAGAATAAAAAGCCAATTGATGCAAATAATCCAAATATTAGACAAAATCCTATTATGACAGATGCAGATATGGCTATGAAAGAGGACCCTATTTATAGAGAAATTTCTTTAAAATTTAAAGATGATCAAGAATATTTTTCTGAAACTTTTGCAAGAGCTTGGTTTAAATTAACTCACAGAGATATGGGCTCAAAAAGTAGATATATAGGGCCTAACTATCCATCTGAAGAATTAATTTGGCAAGATCCAATTCCTGTTGGAAATAAAGACTATGATATTGATAAAGTAAAAAATACAATTAGAGAGTCAGGATTATCAATTTCTGATCGTATCACAATAGCTTGGGACAGTGCAAGAACTTTTAGAGGTTCTGATTTAAGAGGAGGCGCAAACGGATCAAGAATAAGATTAGCTCCACAAAATAATTGGCAAGGAAATGAACCTTCTCGTTATCAGAGACAATATCAGTTCTTGAGCCAATCGCATCTAAACATGGAATTAGTTTAGCAGATACAATTGTTATTGCTGGAAATACTGCAGTAGAAGAAGCTGCAAAAGCTGGAGGATACAATATAGAGGTGCCATTTAAAGCTGGAAGAGGTGATGCATCTCAGGAAATGACAGATATTAATTCTTTTAGTAATCTTGAGCCACATGCTGATGGATATAGAAACTGGATCAAAAAGGAATATGCAGATAATGCTGAAGAAATGATGTTAAATAGAACACAATTATTAGGTTTAACAGCACCCGAGATGACCGTTCTTGTAGGTGGAATGAGGGTTTTAGATACTAATTACGGAGGAAGTTCAGATGGTGTTTTTACAAATCAACCAGGTGTTTTATCCAACGATTTCTTTGTCAATTTAATGGATATGAATAACAAGTGGAGTGTTGTTGAGAATAATAAATATGAGATAATAGAAAGAAGATCTGATAAAGTAAAATGGACGGCTTCTTCTATTGATTTAATTTTTGGATCTAATTCAGTACTACGCTCTTATTCTGAGATTTATGCTCAAGATGATAATAAAGAAAAATTTGTAAACGATTTTGTGTCAGCTTGGTCTAAGGTTATGAATTTAGACATGACATAAAAATTATTTTCTTGAATTTAATTTAGCAAGAAGTCTTAAAATTTCAAGATAAAGCCAAACAAGAGTAACTAAAAGGCCAAATGCTCCGTACCATTCCATGTACTTTGGGGCGCCCTTTTCTGCACCCTCTTCAATAAAATCAAAGTCTAAGACTAGGTTTAAAGATGCAATATTACAATAAATAAACTTCCACCTATGCTAATTAAAGAGCCATTAGTAGGGTCAAGAAATGAAAAGCTCATTCCAAAAAAACTTCCAATAAAACAAATAAATAAACTAAAAATATACCACCTGTAGCAGCAGCAATACCAAGTTTAAAGTTTTCGGTTACTTGGATCAAACCTGACTTATAAACAAATAGAAGTGATATTAAAATAGAAACAGTTAAAATTATAGCATTTAGCACAATTCCTTCAAAAATTTGACCATACATATATGAAACAGACCCTAATAAGAGTCCTTCTAACATTGCATATAATGGAACTGTGATTGGTGCCCATGTTTTTTTAAAATCGTAACTATAGCAACAATAAACCCTCCTAAACCACCAACTATCATAAATGAAAATCCATCTGGAACATAAGCAAAATACCCAGCAAATATTAAAAGCGCAAGAGATATTCCTGTTTTGTCAACTGTACCTTGAATTGTCATTACATCATCTCTCAAGTAATGGTCCATTTTTTGGCCTTTCTAAGTTTTCAAAAACTTTTGAGGTTAATGTAGGATTTCCAGATCTGAACGTCGAATGTCTTCTCATTTATTTATTTTTTTTCAAATTTAAAAAAATGTTTTTTAATTTAATTATAACTTTATAAAGAAACACTCTACAAAACAATATAATTATGAATTACAGCTCAATAGACATTAGTAATAAGTATAAGTTATTTAATGATCAATGGCAGCCAAAAGTAATTGCCGAAATGAATGATTATCAATTTAAAATTGCAAAAATTGAGGGTGAATTTATATGGCATGCTCACCAAGACACGGACGAGACTTTTATAGTCATTAAGGGTGAAATAAAGATTGAATTTAAAGACGGTTGGGTTAAGGTAAAAGAAGGAGAAATGTTTGTTGTTCCTGCAGGAATTGAACACAGACCAAGTTCTGAAAATGAATCTCAAATTATGTTAATAGAACCTAAAGGTGTAGTTAACACTGGAGAGCATCAATCAAGTGATTTAACTGCTAAAAATGATGTTTGGGTTTAATTGCTTTGTAAAATTAATTTTTTAGACAAATAATTAAATCTAATGTAAAGTAAAATTGAAGCTACGAATAGCCCTGTAAATAAACCAATCCATATTCCCACACTTTCAAGTGAAGTATAAAGACCTAAATAGTATGAAACAGGGAAGCCAACAATCCAATATGAAATAAACGTGATAAAGGCAGGGATTTTAACATCTTGTAAGCCTCTTAGTGCACCTAAAATGGCAACTTGTAATCCATCAAATATTTGAAAAAATGCAGCAACTAATAATAATTTGGAAGCTATAAGTACAACTTCTTTATTGTCGTTCAATATTGACTAGGGTATCCCCATCAATGTACAAAGTAGGAAGCCAATCTCTAAAAATTAAGAAAAAGGAAGCGAAAATAATTTCAATAATAAATGTTAAAAAGAAAATTGAAAAAGCAATTCTTCTTAAAGAAATAAAGTCGTTTAATCCTTTCTGATTACCAACTCTGACCATTGCAGCAACAGATAAACCTATACCCACCATAAAGGTCATGCTTGACAAATTAAGAGCAATTTGATTTGCTGCTTGTGGATTTTTACCTAAAACTCCACTGAGCCATATTGCTGCAGTAAAAATACCTACTTCAAAAAACATCTGTAGTGCAGATGGAAACCCTAGATTGAAAAGCTTAGCACTTATTTTTTGTTCAATTTTTTTAAAATTAAAGTTTGTTATGTAAGGCCTGAATTTATCTTTACTTTTAAAAATCATCCATAAAAAATAAACCATAATAATTCTTGAAAATAAAGTGCCTATTGCAGCTCCTACTATACCCAACTTTGGAAATCCAAATGAACCAAAAATTAATAAATAATTGAGAATGATATTTATAACATTAGCTAAAATGGTTGCATACATTGGATATTTAGTATTGGAAAGGCCATCAGAAAATTGTTTTAGAGCTTGAAAAATAATTAATGGAATTAGTGAAAGCGCTACGTAATTTAAATATGGAATTGCAAGTTCAACCACTTCTTTTGGTTGGTCCATGTAATACATTAAAGGTTTTAATAATAGATATTATTAAAAAAAGGAGCACACTTAACAAAGTACATAACATAAGGCCATGCTTAAAAGCATTTTTTCCTTGTGAAATATTGTTTGCAGAATCTGCTTCAGCCACTAAAGGTGTAATAGCGGTTGAAAAACCTATACCTAGTGACATGGCTATAAAGACAAAGCTATTTCCAAGAGAGACTGCAGCTAGTTCTGCAGTTCCTAATTGTCCAACCATTACATTATCAGCAAATGCTACAAATGTATGCCCAAGCATTCCTAGCATCACTGGAAATGATAACTTTAGATTATATCGAAATTCTTTTGTGTATTGGGCAATCAAATTTTGAAATTTTCACAAATGTAAGTCAGTTTTAATTACTATTTTAATAAAAAATTTTTTTAATGAGTTCTGGCTTTTCAAGAGTTATTCAAGGTTGTATGAATTGGGGAAAATGGGGTAATTCATTATCGACCAGCGAAATGGAGAAATTAATTCATTTTAATTTGGAAAAGTGGTATCAGTTCGTTTGATCATGCAGATATTTATGGAGATTATACAACAGAATCTGATTTTGGAAAGGCATTTAAAAATTCTACTGTAAAAGAGAAGACATTCAATTAATATCAAAATGCGGCATACAGTATGTTGGAAAATCAAGACCAAATAATACAGTAAAGCATTATCAATACGATTCAAGTTATATAATTTATAGTGCAGAGAAATCTATAAAAGATTTGAATGCTGAATATTTGGATCTTTTTTTACTTCACAGACCAAGTCCGTTGATGCATCCTGATGAAATCAGAAAAGGAATTGAAAAATTACTAAATGACGGTAAAATTAAATCTTTTGGAGTTTCAAATTTTAGTAATGGTCAAACCGATTTGATTTCTACAAGTTCAAAAGTAAGTGCAAATCAAATTCAATTTTCTCTTTCACACAATACTCCCCTTTTTGACTCGACCTTAGATTATATGATGATTAACAACATAATTCCTATGAGTTGGAGTCCTCTTGGTTCATTTTTTAAAAATCAGAATGATAATAAAAAAGTTCATGATTTACTAAGTGATCTTATCCAAAAAATATAACGCATCTAAAGATCAATTATTACTTGCGTGGATTCTAAAACATCCATCCTGCATTCATCCTGTTATAGGAACAACTAAAACAGAACGAATAAATGCAGCATCTACTTCCACTCAAATCAAATTATCCGAAATTGATTGGTTTAGGATGTTAGAAACTTATTTAGGGCATAAATTGCCATAATTAAAAACTTAAAAAATCAATTTTTAGCTCTTTTTAGACTATTTTTGATCAATTTTTAGTATTTTTGATCAATTTTGGCTATTTTTTAACGATTTTAGAATTATTGAATTTTTAAAAAACTAACAATTCAAAATTAATTAAAATTAAAATTTAAAAAAACACGTTTTTTTGTCATTTTCACTATTTTTAATCAATTTTTGATGATTTTAGATCAATTTTGGCTATTTTTTAATCATTTTTAGTCATTTTTTGAAAAAAATTTTCTCTTCAATTGATTTCCAAAGTAAAAGTGAAGCAATAGTATTGAAAGGAGTCCATTTTTTAATAAATGAATCTAATTTTTTATTTGATAGATCTTTTAGGCTATAATTTGTTTTTATACTATTTAATAATGCTAAATCACCTTTAGAAAATACATCTGTTTTAAAAAGAATAAAAATTAAAAACATTTCTGCTGTCCACTTCCCTATTCCTTTTATTTGTGTCAGTTCTTTAATAACCCCCTTTTCATCTAAAGTTTTAAAATCGACATTATTTTTAATAAAGTAAGAATAGGTGTTTTTAATATAATTCACTTTTCTATGAGAAATTCCAACGCTCTGCATCTCCAAATCATCAATATCGATAATTTCTTTACTGGTTTTATTTAAAATTAATTTTAAAAATCTTCCTTTTATTGTTATTGCTGCTTTAAAACTAACCTGTTGTTCTATAATTAATAATGATATTGCTTTAGCAAAATCTTTGATCATATCTATCTTTTAAGGTTATTTGATTTCCAAGTTTCTTAATTAAAAAAGACATTACCTCGTCTTTTTTCAGATGATCAAATGCTTCAGAAAAATTCAAAATGAAAATCTATTTTTTATCGTGAGTGTCATAAAGATATAACGGGAAAGCAAGTGAGAATCCAACTATAAAAAGGCATATTATGTATTTAAGAATTTTTAAATTATTTTTTTTTGATTGATAAATTAGAAAAATCAAGAAAGCAGTTGCTGCAACTGTAAGATCCATGGCAATCATTGAAACTGGATGAGAACCAAAAAAAATGTCGTTCCAAAACCCTTCCATTGACCAATTATTATTTGAAAGAAAATTTATCAAATGATAATAGGGTAAAACAATTCCAAGAATACACAATAAAAAATATAATTTTTTCATTTCTTTTTCTTTTTGGCAAGAATTTCTTTTATCTGTTTCTTAATTTTATTAATCCTCATTTTTCTGAATTCTACTTTTGAGATATTTCCACTAATTTCAGTTCTTGATATTCTTTTTTTTAGTTGATTGATTTTGTGCCCTAATTTGGATATGTCATCTTTTTTTAATTTTCCCATTTTTGTAAAAATTAAACGTTATTACCTAAAGTTAGTAAATCAATTGCATACAATAAAGAATTACTATATTTATTAAAACAACTACTTAAATATGGGGTTTATAAAAAAAGAATATTCTGACGGGTTCTTTAATGTTGGAAAGAAAAATGGATTTCTTCCTCAGCAAAAACCACTTGAAACTTTACCTAAAAGATATTCAAAGCTTCAGGAAATTTTAGATAATATGCCTGTTAAAATTAATGATAAGTCAGGGTACTTAGATCATCCAGGTCAAATTCATAAAGAGGTTAATAGTCTTCCCAATTATTATGAAAAGGTTTGCATTGAATCTAGATATAATGATTATTCAAGCTTTGTATAGAGGGTATTGTTTTTTAGCATCTGCTTATACTTTAGAACCCTCGTTTCAACATTTTAGAAAAACAGGAAATTATGGGAAAGCGACAAGTTATTTGCCTAAGCAAATTGCCCAGCCCTTTGTAGAAGTTTCTAAAAAACTTGATGTATACCCTTGGCTAGATTATCACTACGCATATTCATTAGGAAATTTCAAAAAAATTGATCAAAAAGGAGATCATAAATGGTCAAATTTGGATATGTGTGTTCGTTTTTCTGGTCAACCTGATGAAGTTGGATTTATTATGTTACATGTAGATATTAACCAACATTCTCCTAGTCTTGTAGGTTCAGTTATTGACGTATTACATGCTTTAAATAATAACGATACTAATGCTGCTATAAAATCACTTAAAGAAAATCATGATACTATGAAGCTAATGAATAGCAGAAGACGAGAAATGTGGAAAGCATCTAGATGGAATCATTATAATGATTTTAGAGTTTTTATTATGGGTGTAAAAGGTAATGAAGAATTATTTGGAGACGGAGTTATTTATGATGGAGTGTGGGATGAGCCTAAACAGTTTAGAGGCCAAACAGGGGCTCAAGACGATATAATTCCCATGGAAGATATTTTTAGTGGTGTAATTAAACATTACCCAAAAAATGAGTTAACGAAATATTTATTAGACTTAAGAAGTTATAGACCAAAATGTATTCAAAAGTTTTTTAAAGATTTAGAAGAAACAGTCTTAAGCTTAAGTAATGATGGTATTTCCTCAATTTTGTTTGAACAAAAGAATTTTAACGGACTTAGTTATTTATTAGGAATTTTAGAAGAGATATATCATTTTAGAAATGGTCATTGGCAATTCGTTCAAAAATATATTATGGCTAATACTAAGTATGCAAAAGCAACAGGTGGGACACCAATTATAAGTTGGTTACCTAATCAAATGAAAGCAGTGATGAATGAAATGAAAAACGTTATTAAATTAATTGGAAACAACAAACTTCATGATGCTTCTGCTGAACTTTATATTGAAGTTAAAAATAATATAGATAGAAAGGTAGATTTACTTAATCACCAACTTGAATTAATTAACAAGAAAACTTTTTCAGCAAAAAAAGTATTTGATCTTAATGAAAAATATAATCTATCTGATAAATCAAATTAATTTTTCTTTTTAAAGAATCCTTCCTTAGTATTTTTTAATACATTATTTGGGTTGAAGTATTGCCCTTGCATAGTTATGTAAACTCCATTTTTTAATGATTGAGCAAAAGATAAAGCACAGCCTAAATTAAAAAAACCATCTGATGAACTTCCAAATGCGTACGGAATCATAGCTCCAGTAAGTATTATTGTTTTTCCAATAATTTCTGCTTTTTGAATTTTTTTAGCGCTTTCAACTATTCTGTCCGTTCCGTGTGTAATAACTATCTTATTTGATTCACATTCAATACAATTAGTAATTATATTATCAATATGAGATTGATCCATTTCTAAACTGTCGATCATCATAAGAGTTTTAACATTTACATCTAAACGGCAACGGCTTCTTTTGAGCATTTCAGGAATATGTGTTTTTTCAAAATATAAGTCACCATTTATATAGTCATAACTTTTATCAAAAGTTCCTCCAGTAATAAAAATTTGAATTGAATTGTTTTGACTCATTTAATTTCTTGTGCTAGTAAAATATATATTGGAAAATGATCACTATATCCACCTAAAAATTTTCCCCCTGCAAAACTTTTGAATGGATAGCCCTCGTATTTACCTTCAGAATTTATCAAATATTTTTTGTTAAAAACTCCAGCTTTTAAAAAAAATATTCCAGAGTCGTCCAATAGTTGGTTAGAAATCATTATTTGATCAATCATGTCCCACTTTCCACGATATCTATAAGTCCCATAACCTTTCTTAAATAATTCCTCAGTTGGGTTATATAGTTGATTTTGTTTTGTTCTAGATTTATTAGAGTTTGTTAATAGTATTGGTTTGACACTTTTATCTGTTGGGTTATCATTAAAATCTCCCATATTTATAATTTTTGCGTTTGGGTTAGTTGATAATATTGAGTCAATTATTTTTCTATTTAGGATTCCAGCCTTAATTCTTCCTGGTTCACTTCTCATCATACCTCCAGCTCTACTTGGCCAATGATTAACTATAAAATGAATCATTTCATTATCTAAAAATCCCGAAACCAATAGGTGATCTCTTGTATAATCAGTATCACCATTTTCTCTCGTTAAATACAAGGGATAAGCTTTAGCAAAAGTGGGTCTAAATTTAGATCGTTTAAAAAGAAGAGCTACATCAACTCCTCGTTCATCAGGTGAATCAAAATGTGCTATTGAATAACCTTGGTTAATTAATTCTTTATTTTTTAATAGGTCAATAAGGACATTTTTATTTTCGATTTCACAAAGACCTACAATGGATGGAGAAGTGCCAACAATATCTTTTCCAATTTCTGAAATAACTTTGGCAATGTTTTGAGATTTCATTTTATAAATTTCATCAGTCCATTTATCTTTCCCGTTTGGTGTTCTATCATCATCATTAGTTTTAGGATCATTAATAGTATCAAATAAATTTTCAACATTGTAAAATGCTACTGTATTAACACTGTATTTTTTTGTTGGATCTAATTGAGACCAACATGTAAATGAAATAAGGAAAATTAAAAAAGAGAGAGTTCTGTACATAAAATTAAATTACAAATATTTTTTTATATGAGTCATAGCATTAATTATTAAACATACCGTATCGAATGTTTAAACAATTTTTTATATTTTTATGGAAATCAACACTAAAAATTAAAAATATTATGAAAAAAATTAATTTAATGATTGCTTTATTATTTTCTGCAATTACTTATTCACAGATTATTAATTACACATCTATTAGGCTAGAGGATGGTCAAGATGCTGATTATATTAAATATGAAGAATTTTGGTCAAAAATTCACGAACAAGCCATTGAAGATGGTTTAGAGAATGGATGGATGATTTGGGAGGTTGTACCAATTGAAGGTGATGAAAATGCTGCTAATCAACCTGATTTTTTAGTCATGCAAATATTTCAAGATTCCGTTCAATTAAATAAAGAATTGGATTATTATAAATTAGGTAGAAGTGTTTACAATAAATTATCAAAGAAAAAGTTTGATAAAATATGGGAAGGGGGTCCATTTGGGACTAGAAATTTTTATCAACTTGAAAGGTTAGATAATACAAGATGGATTTTTGGAGAAGTTGAAATAGGAACAGTAGCAACATTAAATGCATTTAAACAATTAGAAGATACTTACGAGCAGTATGAAATGGAGTTCTATAAAAAATGGCATAATAAAGGTATATTAAACGGAGCAAGAAAGTGGTGGGAGCTTAATAAAATATTATCGAGTAGTGAGAATGGAAATAAGGAAATAACACATGTAACACTTGATATTATGGGTAGAGAAATAGCCGAAGAAGAAGCTCAAGAAGCTTGGGGAAATCCAACATTTACAGATAGAATGATGTGGAATAATGGATCTAAAACTAGAGAAATGATCAATCAAGTTAATCTAAAACTCGTAATGTATAGATTTAAATAGTTTAACTAACCAAGTTATTTAAACCAAAAAGCCTGCTTAAAAACTAAGCAGGCTTTTTAATTTTTGGTTAATAATCTATGATTATTTTCCTTTTACGAATGGTAATCCAGTTTTTGGACTCTCAACAACTTGTTTCCCAGCTGGTAAGTCACAAGCCTCAGCTCTTTCGTCTTTAGCGAAGTAATAAATAGTTTGGTTTCTACCACCTTTTAATTCTACATCTTTTGAATGTAAAAAGTAAGTTTTTCCTTTACTGTTTGTGTGTTTGTATCCCATTGTATTGGTTTTTAGTTAAACATTAATTTATACTAATCTATAAAAAATTATTCTTATCTGAAGATATTTTTTCTTCTCTGGAAAAAAATATTGTTAATTACTTTTTTTTAAAAATTTTAAAATTTCTTTAACATATTTTTTACGAGTATTAATTTTTTTATTATTTGTATAAATTACTGTAAATCAACTGTTAAATATATTTAATTATAATAAATATTTTTCAGTAAAGTTTATTTTTTTTACAGATATACAACAGGGATGAAAATTTTATGTTTTTTAAAATTGTTGACAACTATTATATTTATGATCAGTAAAATCATACTTTTTAATCGAGTTTAATTAATATGTTACATAAAAAAATACTGTTTTTTTCTTTTTTGTTTATCTCTTTTAATTTGTTATCACAAACTATTTCAAGCCAAGAAATTAAAAATCTAGCATTTGAAATTATTAAGGAATCTAAAAATTCTGTATTTATTACTATAGATTCCCTTGGAAAACCAACAAGTAGAATAATGGATCATCATATTATAAATAAGAATTTTGATATTTATCTGGTTACAAATCCTTTTTCTAGAAAAGTTACTCATCTAAGACTTAATTCATCCATTTCAATAAACTTTCAATCCTCAGATGGACAAAATTATGTTTCAATTAATGGAAAAGGAATTTTAATAGATGATCTTAATTTAAAAACAAAATACTGGAAAAATGAGTGGACACCATTCTATAATAATATTGATACTGATTGTATTCTATTCAAATTATTCCACAAAGTTTAGAATTAGTGAGTTTATCAAATGATATTACAGGAGACCCTAAAACATGGAAACCTAAAACAATTATTATAGATGATTAACTTTTTAATTCAACACCAGAATTCCATTATAGAATTCTAAAGGTTTTGTTATTATACTAAATAATATTAGTATATAATTTGCCAGTACTGTCAGAAAAGCTTTCTTTTTCAATATCAAGCTTGTGAAGCATACTAAGTAATAAATTCGACATCCTCTCATCTTTCTCTTCAAAAATAGTATAGCTGCCATGGTTTACACCAAGATCTGAGCCACCCGCAAGAATTAAAGGATAATTTCTAGCATTGTGAGTTGTACTACACGCACTACCATAAAGTATCAAAGTATTGTCAAGTAAAGAACCATTAATGTCCTTAGTATTTTTCATTTTGTCTAGAAAATATGAAAACTGTTTAGAATACCACCTGTCTAACATTCCCCATTCTTCCCAATGTCCAGTGGTTACATCATGTGAAATTGTGTGGTGTCCTTGTAATCCAAGAGCAATTTTTGAAAAATTATCACCAAAGCCCATTCCATCTTCCCTTGCCATCATATAATTTATAACTCTGGTACAATCAGTTTGAAAACCAAGAACAATTAAATCCATCATTGATCTAACATAATCTTGTGGCGCAGATGTTGGGTCAACATCCAAGTTAATTAAGCTAGCATCAAATTCTTTCATTGGCACGTCTAGCCATTTTTCATTTCTGACTAGCTGCATTTCAACTTCATTTAGTGAGGTCATATATTCATCTAATTTTGATTGATCATAAGAGCCAAGTTTGTTTTTTAAAGTTTTACTATCCTCTAGAACTAAATCAACAATCTTTTTTCCTTGATTGATACTTTTTTGTCTTTCATTAGTAGAAGTTCCACCTGTGGGAGAAAAATATCTTTCAAAGATATCTCTTAATCTGTGTTCAGAGGGTATTGGTTTTCCTGATGAATTAAAAGACAATGTTGAAGTTCTAGATTTATATCCAACACCTCCATCAGTTGATAAAGAAAGATATGGAAATCTAGTGTATTGACTTAATTCAGCAGCTGCAACTTGATCTACAGAAATTCTGTTTTTGTACAAGCCTCTTAAATCACCACCAGTTAAAAATGAATCGCCGGCCATATGACCCAAAACAGTTCGACTGCTAGGATGACTTAATCCTCCAATGATTGACATATTATTTCTATGTCTTTCTAAATGTGAAAGTGATTTTGTGAGTTTGTAATTTTTTCCTTCGCCTATTGGGAACCAGCTCCAATCCTTGTAATACTTACTTTGTTTTGGAGGGAGGCCAACTCCATTAGGAAAATAAAGAAAACATAATCTTTTAGCAACCTCAGGTTCTGAAAGCTTAGAAAAATTGGTCATTGACATCGCTTCAAAATAAGGAAGCATACATGTTACGCCTAAGCCTTTTAAAAAAGTTCTTCGGTCTAAATGCCAAGATTTTTTACTCATTTTTAAATAGTTTACTAAACCAATTTTCTTTCTTTTTGTAGAACGAAGGACTATAGATAATCTCCTGAATTACAGTCTTAAAACTATAATTATTTCTAGTCACCTTATCTACAATATACTTAATTTCTTTTTCATCAGCAAACCCCACATCTCTTCCAATCGCATAAGAAAAAAGGTTTTTTACAATAGACTTTGTAAAGTCTTCAGTTTTAAATTTTAAAATATAGTCCTTCATGTCTTGAATACCATCTACTTCTTTTCCATCAGGTAATACTGATTTTGAATCAATGGGCTTACCCTTCATAGTAAGCTGATAGCGTCCAGTTGCATCATAATTTTCAAATATTACTCCGTAGGGATCTATTTTCATATGACAATCCATACATGAAACTTTATTTCTGTGTAGAAACAATTGTTCTTTTAAAGTCAACTTTTCAAAGCCAGGAGTTTCTGGATCCAGTTCAGGAACATTTGGTGGAGGTGGAGGGGGGTGATCACCTAATATTTTCTCCTTTAACCATACTGCTCTTTTAATTGCGTGAGGCTGAGTTCCATCAGAGTGTCCTGTTAAAAAAGAACCCTGTGACAACAAGCCTCCTCTATTTTGATTTTTATTTAATTTTACTGGTCTAAATTCATTTCCTTCAACTCCATTTAATCCATAAAACTCAGCTAAATTTTGATTTAGCATAGCAAAATCAGAGTCTATAAAGTTCATTATACTTAAATCATTTATTAATATATGCTTAACAAATTCATAGGTTTCGTTAAACATATCTTCTTTTACAAATCTTGTATAATCTTCATATTCTTGAACGTTTACATCCATATTTTTATGCCTGTCTAATCTTAACCATTCATATGAAAAACCATTAATTAAATTTTCAATTTTAGAACTTTTGATCATACGATCAATTTGTCCTGGTAGGTTTCTGTATAACTTACCCTTTGAAGCCAGTTCTATTAATTTCTCATCAGGTGGAGAATTCCACAAAAAATATGAAAGTTGAGAAGCTAAATAATATTCGTCATCTAATTCTTGGGAATTTAGATTCATTGGTTGATTTAAATAAATAAAATTTGGTGAGCAAAGAATGGCAATCAATACCTCTTTTACACCATCCTCAAAAGAATCAAAATCATTTCTAATATTCTTCCAAAAAGTCACATAACGATCAAGTTCACCATCGTAAAGTGTTCTTCTGAACGCTCTTTCCATAAATCTTTCAATGACTTCATTAGCATATACTTCCTCATTATTTTGATTTTTAGATTTGAAAAATATTTCCGTGTAAGATTTTGGGGGCCATATTGGATAATAAGGAGCTTCAAATTCTAAAGATTTAACTAATAGGGGTGGTCCTTTTAAACTACTTTCTTTAACTAAATGATTATTCCATAGTCCAAAAGTAACAATATTAGCCAGCTCTCCACTTACATCATTACTAGCCATTGGAATAGGGAGGTTTTCTAACATTCCTGTAAATTCAAAAATCTGTGAATCTCCCATGGGATTTTTAACCTCAATTGGTTTTGACAATGCTTTATAATCCATTCCATCATCAGTTCTTGATCCAGCAAATGCTAATATTGAGGGGTTTGATCTTTCATATTGAGAATTGTTCTTCAGGGATTCCTCGAGTAAGGTTTTAGGTAATGGATCATCTATAGATATTGGAGTAAAAATCAATTTACTGAAGCCAACAAAAAACTTTCCTCCAATATATCCTTTGTGTTTCCCTTTTGACAGATATGCTAAAGTTATTGGGGAAATAATTTCATCTAGTTTTTCGTTTTGAGTTATATTTAATCTTTTACTGATTACTCCTTCTTCTTTTCGACCTAAGAATCTAATGTGGTACGATGGCATTACATCATTTGAAACATAGGGATGGACTAAATCAATTTTATATAGCCCATCTCGTGGTACATTATATGTAAATTCAATTTCAGAAAATGTTGCAAATTCTTTAGGAATTAGATTTTTTTTATCAAGCTTAAAGCTGTTGTTAATTTTTAAATCTTTAGCATAAACTGAAAAAGATTTTTCAAAGTCTAAAGCTGGTTCTTTTTCTCTTAAATCAATAAGCCTTTCAACAGATAACGAATTATATCCTTTTGAGGCTTCAATTCTAAAAGCATACTTGCCTTCTCTTGGGAAATCTTCTTTAATTAATAGTTTTAAATTAGGCGAAGGTCCCTGCCAAGATTTTGGTGTGACTTCTTTAGCAGGCAAAGCAGAGTTTAAAATCATTCCCTCGTCAACAATATAGTATCTATTACTAGCTGATCCTCTCATTCCTATACCTATTTTATTTTTTAATGATTTGATAGAATCAATAATATTGGCAGTTTTCTTTACGGGCTTCCCATCACTGTCAAGAATTTTTACTTGAAAATCTTTGTTATTTATAGGAGCTGTCTGATAACCTCCAAATTCTGCACCTAGAACGTCATCTCCTTTGTTTTTTCCAAGAATAACTTTATACCTTCTAGACTTGGGTTTTTTTCCTTTAATCAGTGCTTTGTCTAACGCTTCTCGAGCAAGTTTTTGGTAGTAGTCAATGTGAAGTGAAGAGGTTTGAAGAATATTACCATTATTCGTAAATCCCATTTTTGATTTACCATCATCAGGTAAGATATCTCCAAAATTTATGTAAACTCCTAACAAATCATTTAATGAATTAGTGTATTGTGATTTTGTTTGCCTTCTCATCACTAGTTTATTATCAGTTTCTTTAACTTCAGCTGCTTCATCTAAATTTTCAGTTATCCAATCAACTAAAACTCTTCTATCATCTTCGGAAAGTTGTGGTTCATCGCTTGGGGGCATTTCTCCAAGATTAATCTCATTTAACATCATATTCCATTTTTCAGCATCAAAACCGTTAACCATATCCCAATCAATGTTGTCAAACCTCATATCTCCTTTTTGTTTTTCTTGTCCGTGACATTTATAACAGTAATTTTCTATGATTGGTTTAATTTGATTTGTATAATATATTGCGTCCATTGAAAATGAATCAACTTTTCTGTCTACAACAAGATAATTTTTGTCATGATCAATATTTAAAACCTTTTTCATGCTTATAGGCATATACTTAGTTAAATAATCTTTTCCGTGTGTAAGTTGTCCTCCGAAATGCCCTGCAACTAAAAGGAAAATCACATTAGTGTAAAGCAATACTTTGTAGGTTTTTTTTGATTTTAATTTAAAATAAAGTAACCAAACACATACTAAAGCTGTCAGCCAACCTAGCCATTTATGAAGGTTTAAGAGCTCATCGTCATAATTTCCGCTTGATGCTAAAATAAACCCTAGAATAGCTGAAGGGATTACTGTTGCAACAGAAAACCATAATAATATTGAACATGCTGAATCTAAATTAAGTTTTGGTCGGTATGAATTAATAATTTCCATCACAAATAAAGCAACTAACCCACCAATAGGTAGGTGCAAAATAATAGGATGAAATCTTCCAATAAAAAAAGCAAAAGTATTGTTTACTGTTCCGTCAAGAGGAATTAACAATAGACCAACAAGTACTAAAGAAAATATCGCTGGGGTTATGATTTGTTTTTTCAATTTAGAAATGGTTAGTTTTACAATTAAATATATATGAAAATTTTAAAATGGTTTTTGTTTGTGTTATGTACCATACTGTGTATTATTAGTTTGGCTGTTGTTTATTTGATGTATAGCAATTTATCATTTATTGATTATCCATATGTTATTTCAGCTTTAGTTAACGGTATTGCAGCGATTCTGGCTTACAATTATAAAGTAAAATAAATTTTAGTAAATAATATTTTGTATTTCTCTCCATGTTACTAATTTGATGTTGTTGTCCTTAATTGCTTTTCTGAACTCTTTACTTGAAATTACATCAAGATCCAAGTTTCTCCATTTAGAACCATAGTTTGGATGATCTACCGTAATATTTTGCATTTCTTTATCATCATATCCAAGATGAACAATAATTTCATTTAAACCAGGACCAAGATTATTTAAGACATTAATGTAATACTCGTCCCATTTGGAAAACTCTAAGTCAGGAAGAGCCATATACATATTATCAACAACTACTACATTTTTAGGCTTAGGAAATGATTTATCAAAATGAACTGCTACTGGTTTGGGAACAAATACTGGTAGTTTATTTTCTTCACCAACCTCTAAATAAGCTTTGAATATTTTTTGATCAAAAAACAGGGCTCCCTCGTGACTATCAATGTGCGTAGGGTTTATTCCCAATGATTTGGCCAAATTAATTTGAGCCTGTAATTCTCTTTTTAAATCGTCAGGATTTGCATTCCATGTGAATTTCTTTTTATTTTCAAATAAATGTCCTTTTTTGTCAATTAAGGAAGGAATACTTGAAGAATTAGAGACACCGTTCCATTTATAGTCTCTCCATTCACTAGTTACAGTTAAATGTAGTCCTAAATCTATTTCAGGATTTTTAATTGCAAATTCTCCTACATCCAAAATATAATCACAAGTCATCATAACGCTTCCAGAATTGACCAGTCCTTTTTTTAGAGCTTCAAAACTAGCATCATTAACAGACTTGGATAAACCAATATCATCTGCGTGTATAATCAATAATTTGTCACTTTCTGAATAGCCTAGTTTTTCTGCAAGGCCCTCATATTGCTTATAATCTGAAACTCCTGTAATAAATTTGTAAGCAACTTTAAGATTATAAATAGGAATTTCATTTATTTCAAAATAAACAAAAATCGGAAAAAACCAAACCTAGAAATGCTATAAAGGTCCATTTCAAAAATTTAATAATGAATTTTAATATTTTCAAAATTATTACTTATTAGTTCCAGGAAGATCTACTGGTTTAATTTGTTCCCAATTAAATTCAGCTTTGATCTCTTTTGGATAGATTTCATTTAAATTATCAGCATCATATAATCTTCCATCTTTCATTACCATTTCAACAGTGTTTGTATTTCTTATATTATCAAGAGGATTATTTCCTAATATCACCAAGTCTGCTAATTTCCCCTTTTCAATACTTCCCAAGATCATTTTCAAGACCTATAGCTTCAGCTCCAATGATAGTTGCTACTCTAAGTGCATCGTGTAAATCTAGTCCTCCTGCCTGCATACTCCAGAGTTCCCAATGGTAACCCAAACCTTGAAGTTGTCCGTGAGAGCCAACCCCAACAATACCGCCGTGTTCAACCAAGTCTTTAATGAATTTTCCCTGTTCTTCAAAAACATATTCATCTTTATGAAACCAACCATCATTTCTTCTTCTTGATTTAGCATCAAGATGAGCTTTAGGAGTAAAATAGTTTAATTTTTTATCCCCTTGGACATCCTCAGTTGCGTAAAAATAGTTTTCAGCCCAAGGACCACCATAAGAGACTAAAAGGGTTGGAGTATAAGCCATTTTAGATTTCGCCATTACTTCAATTAAATCTTTGTAAACAGGATAAATAGGAATATTATGTTCTTGCCCTGGATAACCATCTAGCATTTGATTAATATTTAGTTTTACGTGAAGAGCACCCTCTGTTGTAGGCATCAATTTTTGCTCTTTAGCAGCCATTAAAATCCATTGTCTATGTTTTCTGTTTCCAGTCCTGTACATTTTAATGGTTTTAGTATTGTAATATTTAGAATACTGTTTTAAAATATCTTTTGTTTGTTCTAAACTTTTAAGGTTATACCCCCAATATCCAACACCTGGACCAGTTGAGTAAATTCTTGGGCCATGTATTAAACCTGCATCTACCATATCTCCATATGATAAAATATCAGTTGTTCCAGTCTGAGGATCTCTAATTGTAGTTACTCCGTATGCTAAATTAGCAGCAAAAGACCATGTTTCTGCCTTGTGAACATTTCTTGAAACTCTAACGTGAGCGTGTGTATCTATAAATCCAGGAATTATTGTTTTTCCAGAAACATCAATTTCCTTAATTGACCATCATGTTTACCGTCTCACCAGATTTTCCAACTTTTTCAATTCGATTATTTACAATTAGAATTTCACCATCTTCAATTATTTCTTTTCCTTTCATTGTTATAATCCTAGCGTTTTTTAGAATTAAAGATCCCTTAACTGAATTTTTAGTTATGTAAGTTTTAATTTCAATTTCTGAAGCAGCATAAGGTTTTGTTCTTTCTGTCTTTTTATTAGCCTTTTAAAGTGTCTTTAATCTTTTCTTTATCTTTATTTTCAGTTTTAATTCTTTCCTCATCAGCCTTTGCAATAGGAATATTGTAATTGAAAAATGATTTTCCTAAAGAAAAATATACATTGTCACCATTAGCCCCCCAAGAAGCAAATTCACCACCAAATTTGGTTAATTTTCTAGCAGGAAAACTCGAGCTTTTTGGGTTGGAAACATTAATGGATAAATCTTTTAACACCTGGAATAAGGGATAGTAACGACATAAACATCATTGTTAATTACAGCCAAGGCTTCGTCTTCTTTAACAGGAGATTTTAGTTATATAGCTAGCAGGTGAGGGAGGCGATTTTCTGCCAGGAGTTCCATAAACTGAAATACCAGTTATTTTTAAAATCATTTTTTTCATCTGTACCATCCCATCTAATTGAACTAAGCCCGTTTGATCTGCTAGACAACAAAGATTCTGTCAGAACTTTTAACAAAGTGAGGATTTGAACGTCCTTTAGTCTTGTCAATGAAATTATTATTACCGCCATTTGAAGAGACCCACATAAATTTTGAATCTACGCCAAGAGAACCATAATTATCAAAATCATTTTCAGAGGCTTTAATAAAAACTATTCTATCTCCATTGAATTGTTCCAAAGCAGGAAATGAGTAGACACCATTTTCAATAGTTAATTTTTGAGTTTTATTAGAATTTCAACATTGGATTTATAAATAGCCCCTCCGTTCTTTTTCATCCCAGCTAGCAAATGCAATCTCTTTTCCGTCAGGAGACCATGCAGGCATATCCCTCTACAGAAGCTTGAGATTAGTCAATCTTATAGGTTCGCCATGATGGAAGGTTTTTAACATAAACTTTGTTAAAAGGAGTGAATAAGCTAGTTTAGAACCATCGGGAGAGACTTTTGGATTTCTAATTTGATTGGAAAGAACTTCAGATTAACATCCTCAATTGGATAAGTGAATTTTAATTGAGGCCCCAGATTCAATTTCCTCTTCAACAGTAAAAGGGATATTAGTTGCCTCACCACCATCTTATAGGGATTTTATTAATTTTTCCTCCGTAAGATGCAATCAAAAATTCACTATCAGGAGTAAAACTCATAACTGGAATTGAGCCTAAAGTATTTTGAGATTCGATATCATCTTTTTGTACAGGATATGCTAACCATTTTTCTTTTCCAGTGTTTAAATCCCTTAGCTATTAGCCCTGTTTTGTCATTCCATCTTGAACCATAAACTAACCAATTTCCATCGTTTGATAAAGTTGGTCGGAATGCCGATCCATATCTGCTAATCATATTTTCAATGGATCCAGTTTCTCTATCGTATCTAGCTATTGACATTTGAGGAAATCTAGCATTATATTGCCAAGCATTAGTTTTTCTAGAAAACCATATGTACCTGTCATTTCGTCCAACTGCAACATCGCTGACTTTTAAATTTGAAGGAGTTTTAGTTAGTTCTACTCCTTTTCCGCCAGATTTATGATTTAAAAACAGTTTAGAGTTTCTTCCGCCCTTAGTACTAATTATATATTCTCCGTCATTAGTCCATTCTGCAGTTTCCATAAAGAAATCATTGCCTTTAGTTACTTGTAGTTGAATCACCAGACTCAAGATTTAATATCCAGGCATTTGGACCTCCAGATCTATCAGAAACAATTAATAAATCATTACCGTCAGGAGAAAATTTAGGATGTGCATCAAAAGCAAGTCCTTTAGTTATTCTTTTTGCTTTTCCTCCGTTTATAGGAAGAGTATAAATATCACCTAATAAGATCAAATGCAATTGTTTTTCCGTCAGGGCTCACATCAAGTGAAATCCAAGTTCCTTCATCAGTATTTAAGTTGTATTTTTCTTTCAGGTTTTAGCGGTAATAATGCCTTTTTCTTTTTCGATTTTAAAGAATCGTTCTTCTCAGTTTTAGTTTTTTCTTTAGGATCTTGAGAATTTAAATTATTTAGAGAAAAAAGAAAAATAAAGGCAAAAAATAAGATGATGTTTTTCATTTTAAATATTTTAGGAAGCTTTAAGATATAAAATATAAATGATAAATTAAGTTGAAGTTTTTTATTCAATAAACAATGGCATTAATATTGTTTATATTTGATCGCTTAGAGTTTGAACAGTAATGAAAAGTCTTTTTAGAAAAATATTTTTTTGTCATTGTCCATTTTTTTTACACTTTCCTCGAGTAGTCAAGAAGGTCTTCCTATATATACTGATTATCTAACAGAGAATTATTATTTACTACACCCCTCTATGGCTGGAGTGAATTTAGAGGGTATTAAAATAAGAATGACATCACGAAAGCATTGGCTTGATCAAATCAATGCTCCAAATCTTCAAACTTTATCAATTGATGCAAGATTAAATAATAGAAGTGGAGTAGGGATGATATTATTTAAAGACGAAAACGGATACAATTCTCAAACAGGATTATCATTAACTTATGCTCATCACATAAATTTTAACGAAGACAGGTCAAGAATGAATGAGCCAAATTTATTTAATTATGGTTCAATTAACCAATTATCTTTTGGATTAGTATTGGTGGTGTTCAAAATTCATTAGATCAAACTAACTTTTGATCAATTTAATATTAGTGGTCAACAAGATCCATTAATAAGTAATATCAATCAAAGTTCAGGATATTTCAATATGGATGTTGGAGTTTCATATGTAAATTTAATTATTTTGCTCATTTGACTTTAAAGAATGTACTTTTTTCTCCATCAAATATTTATGGAGATGAGGTTTATGATTTTTCAAAAAATTATACCAGTTTTATTAAATATGTTGCCTCATTTGGGTATTTATTTTTTACAGAATCTCCTTTTTCTTTTGAACCATCAGTCTTATTTCATGGTTCAAAACTTAACAAGTGAAAAAGCTATTGATCTTAAATTTAAATCTTATTATAATTTAGATTATGGATACATGTGGCTTAGGACTTATCTTACAGACAAAGTTTTGATGGAGCAAATATCGTGATGGAGAAAAAATAAGTAAACAAACCTATCAACTTATTACTCCAATTTTTGGAGTTTCGTACAAAGATTTTGTTTTCTCTTATAATTATTCTTATCAACAAGGAAATATAATTATGGGTAACGGTGGGTTTCACCAAATAACATTAGGTTATAATATTAGATCTATTTAATTAATTTCCTCTAATTAGGCTAAAGTGTCCTTTAAATTCTCGACCATCTTCAGATAATGTTCTAAACCAATAATCTGTTGCAGGCATAGGTTTTCCAAGGTATGTTCCATCCCAACCCTCTAGTTAGTGGATCAAGTTGTTTTAACAGTTTTCCGTATCTATCGAAGATATAAATTTCACTGGCATTATTAAAATCAATTCTTATGCCAAGGATTTTCCATTTATCGTTTATCCCATCATTGTTTGGGGTGAAGTATTTCTTGTAGCCTATCACAGAGACTGGGATTTCTAAAATTCCACATCCGTAGGTGTAACTATAATAGCTGTTTTTATCTCTTATGTAAAGGGTGTAAACTCCAGGATCAAGATCGGCAAATTCGTTATAGGGTTGATAATCAATATTATCCAGACTAAATTCATAATCGCCCATACCTAGATCAGCTACATTATTGATTTTAATGGTATTGGTATTATCGTCTGTTAGATCTAGTACTTCTATAAAATGGTCGTATTCAGTATCGGTAACATCTCCATCGTCATCTAGATCAATACTGGCTATATCAGATTCTGTAACAGTAATGCTTTTTGTTTGAGTACAAAAAGTTATAGGATCTTCAACAACAACTGTATAGATTCCTCCTTTTACTGGGAAGATAGTTTCGGTAGTTTCACTAAATGAAGGGTCACTATCAAGCGTCCAAGAGTAAGTATAAACAGAGGGATCTGCTGCTCCATTCCAGTTAGAAGTTCCAATTTCAACAGGCTGAGCTAGATTTAAACAGATTACAGTTGTATCGTCTATATCAAAACTAGGTAATGGGTTAACTACAAAATCTATTGTAATAGTTTCTTCACAAACAGGATATAGAGGATTGGTAATTTTCACCTCGATTTGATCTCCTGTTGTTGCAGTATAATCACTACCTAAGGTAATAGGACTTCCTGCTACACTGTACTCAAAATCAAAATCGTTAGGATCCTGAGCGGCGTATATTCCATTAAGATCTGTTAGTAGACGTGTTGTTATACTAGACATATCGAATACTTCTTCTCCAACAGCTAATCCATCGTTGTCATCATCACATTCAATAAAAGTATACACTCCAGGCACACTAGGATCAGAAGGGTAAGCAATAGGTTTCTGATAGACTTTAAACTCAATAGTTCCACTACTAACACCAGCAGCCAAAGCACTATTGGTTGAGTTATTAGTTAGAGTTATTGTAATGGTTTGATCCGTGGTATTAAAGTTTGAAGGAAGTGTAGGTTCAAGTGTTTTAGTAGCTCCGGTATCATCAACATAAGTATACTCAACTGTAAACAAGCTAGTATCTTGTGTTACAGTTCCAGTAGGATCTGTTGTAAACTCACTAAATAATGAAGTAGTGTCAAACAAGGATTTCATATCCAATGGCGTTTGCTCGTCACAAAGTTCTTGCATAGTAACATCATAAAACACAGGCCTTTTTTCAACATAAACAGTAGCAATATGATAAAGCCCATAACATGTACTAATCACAGAAGTCACGCTATCTTCAATATAAACCCATATTTGTTGTTCCCACCGGTTTTCAGCAGTGTTAAAAGTAAATCCATCGTTAGTCTGTTCGTCAGTAGCAAAATCAACAGTAGTATCTATTTTATTAAAAGAAGTTAACGCATCGTTTTCGCTTCTATAGAAAGAAAATGTTTTACCACTAAATTTTGATTCAGCAGTAATTAAACCTGCTTGAACAGCAGCAAAAATAGATTTGTCAAACGTTTCAACACCGTCTTGTCCTTGACCTTTTGGATCAGGATCTGTTTCAACTAAATATTTGTCTATTAAGTTGTAATTAGTGGGAAGTGGAGTAAAAGCCCACTCTAGATTTATAGTAGCAGAGGTATTTTCACAAGCCGTTCCTAAACTTGGCTTAGTTTTAATTGTAACGGTAATGATTTCGTTAAGACCACTATTAACTAATGTTGGTATTTCATAATTAGTTGGACTAAGAATTCTATCTCCACTAGAATCGTAATATTCAAACTCTTCGTTACTGTAGTTTTCCGAGATCTTTTGTTCTTTAGTTGTTAGGTTAAAAATCCCATCATTACATTGTATAAATGGATATTCTGTTGAACTGTAACCTGGATCTGTGTTAGGCTTAAGCACAGGAAGTTTATTAATATGTAATGTAGCGACTTGCTTAGTATCAAAACACGCTTTACCAAGAGTTGTATTTTCCACTCTTACCCATAGTTCTTGTTCCCAACGGTTTTCAGTAGTATTTTCAGTAAACCCTTGTCCTGCGCTAGTAGTGTAATCAGTAGTCTTATCAATTACAGTTGTTGCCACTCCAGCCGTTGCGTCAGCATCAGATCTAAAAAAGTTAATTTCTGTTCCAAAAATACCAAACAGCGGTTCAGCGGTTATTAAATCTGCTTCAATACTAGAAAAAATAGATTTATCAAAGGTTTCAAAACCGTCCTGACCACCACCAAGAGGATCAGTAGAAGTTTCACAAACAACCTCATCTAAAACAGGAAAACTAGAAGGAATATCACATGCACCAAGTCTAATAACAAAACTAGTTTGTTGAGAACATCCACTTCCAAGAGTTGAAGAGTTTTTAACAATAACAGTAATGGTCTCTTCATTATTAGTATTGGGATCAGGTAATTGATAGTTTGTAGGATCAAGCCCATTGCTTGGATCTATTAAAGTTCCAGCAGAGTTGTAGAACTCAAAAGTTTCTGTTGCTGCATTTATGGACAGATTAGATTGTTCTGCAACCAAATCAAAGACAGTATCGTTGCACTGTTCAACATCAGGAAGACTAACAAGTAATGGAACGGTATTTATAGTTAGTTCAAAACTCATAGGATCAGCTATACAATTTGAATTAATATTTCTAACCCTTACATGTAATTCTAAAGTTTGTGTTGTAGGATTATTTGGATCGTATGATGCATTTGGAGTATTTGTAAATGTTGTTGGATTTGTTATTCCTGTCTTAGTTAAATCTAAAGCATCATTTGGATCTAAAAAATATGATACTTCAAAAATTGCTGGATCTTGAGAACCTCTTATATAGTCGTCAATCAAGCTTAAATCAAATGAAGAAATCCCATCATATTGATCTGTACCGTCATCACATTTAATAATCCAGTTTTCATCAAATAATGGGTCAGCTAAATCAACAGCTTTAGCAGTAGGTAGAGTAGCTTCAACGTTTAGAACTGCTGGACTAGATACTTCCTCACATAACACTCCATCAGAATAAACGGTTACATAATATCTCCATCCGTTCATTGAGGAATCTACATTTAAAACGGTTAAATCTTTTGAAGTAGTATCAGGGGTTGTAGCAGGATCGTTTAATAAAATTTCAAAATTCCCAGTTCCTTTATCTACCCACCATTGATAAAAAGCGTTATATCCAGCTCCCGGATCAACATCAATTGTAAAAGTTGCATCGTCACCATCTTGACATATTTGAATGTCCTCAGGCTGAGAATTAAAAATAACATCAGGCGCAGTATTATCTAAATATAGAGGGTTTGTAGTTACTGGATCTGATGGAGGATTAAGATAATTTCCAGTGGGTAGCATCTATTAAATCATTAACTCTTCCTCTGCCATCTACATCAGGATGTCGAATCACATCCGTTCCAGATGATCCATAAGTTAAACCTCCATAAATTCCATCACTGTTTGGATCTAAATTAACTCTTGGCTTAACAGTGGTGTTATCAAAATTTACATCACTTTCTACAATATCATTACAACCATCGTCATCACTGTCCCAGTCGTACATGTCTAAATCTCCGTCAGCATCCGTGTCTAATATATAATCTAAAATCTCAAATTTTCCATTAAAACTAGAATCAGCTGATGCAACTGAAGAGATACTATGTGTAAATTCCAATCCTTCAATATCATAAGCGTAAAACGAAAACTCAAGTGAAGCATTAAGTGGATTATCATTGTATTTAAATATGATTTTATTTCCACTATACCCATCGGGCGGTATTCTAACAAACCCACTTCCGTTGTTTACCAAAAGCCTTTCACCTGGATCTAGTATAGTGAAGTTTTTATCGTTTGGAAAAGATTGTATGGAAAAACTTTCATCAGCATTGTAAGTATGAGTAACTGAACTGTCTTCAGTAAACAGTATATTTAATTTTTGAGGGTCAGTGCTAATACTCGTGTCTAATTGAATAGGATTTAGAGTGTAAGTGGAGGTGTCATTAGAACCTGCAGCTGGTATTTCGGATTTAAAATTACCATCGCTGTCTCCAGTAAATGTACTGAGTTGAAGTAGTGGCACCAACGTAATTAGCTGTTGATGTAAAAGGAGCGGGGTAATAGTAAAATTGGACTAGCAATTGTAGATAAATCAAATTCAAAGTTACCACTAGACTCAGTTGAATTTAAAATACCATCATTATCCAAATCAAGGTCAATATTATCAACTATTCCGTCTCCATCAAAATCAGTAGGGCAAATACTCAGCTACTTGGCTTTCAGAAATGTATTCTTTGCCGACATAACAACTTAACGTCCCAACTAATCTGTAAACACCAGGTTGAATAGGATTATAATTAGCCTGGTCATTGGTACTTAAGGGATCTGAAGGATTTGTTGGAGCATCGCTCCATGTGCTTGGAATTGTAGAATCATCTTCAATTTGCCATTTATACGTATCAAAACTATTAGCAGTAGTTGAAGTTCAACATTTGACACTCCACCTGAAGATATGCATATGCCAAGTGGACTTATTGTTAAATCAGGTTGAACCTGCGGATCAGTTACAAATCCTGAATAAAAACTTCCTCCACTTCCATAAGTGAACTGTAAGTCGAAGAACCTGAAAGGTAAAGCTCTTTGTCAGATTTAACAGCAATATTATCTTCCAGCTTTAAGGAAGGCTGAGAAAGTAAAAAATACGTTCTGTATTTTGAGTTTCCATCTACAGTTTTTTCATCTGCGGACAAGTCATATACACCACTTGTTCCTTGGTTGTCTGCAATTAAAACACCTTGTCTGTAGACTTCCAACACGGCATTTTCTTCAGTTAAAATAGTTAGAGTACCTCCAAGCATTACATTAGATGCCAATTCTATTAATAAAAGGAATGTTATCAATATTTCCTCTGGAAGAGCAGGATAGAGGAGGCACGTAAACCAGCCCTTGATTAGCACCTGAGGTATCTCCCCCCCCACTTGAAGCATACCCAATTCCTTGATAGGCTACCAGTTTTTTGGGAGCGGTAGATGGTGTAGTGGTCGGATCGAAAGTTGAAATGTACATGTTATTGCCATTTGTATAATCTGCACCATCATAATAAATATGTTCTCCTTCATCTAAAGTTATCCCTGTATTAACACCATCTTTGAAAATTGGAGTTCCGTCTTCGTCTGCAATTAAAATTACTTTTTCAACTTCATCCCTTCCACCATCCCTTGATAAAAATATATTCGCTACCCAACAAATCAATATCAGTGATTTGGTCTACTCCGTAATCAGCATTGCCAGGATTGGACCCGTCACGTAGATTTCCAGCAACAGATCCTGAAACTACTACAACAGGTTTAGGGTCCGCCCCCCCAAGATCATCCTCTGAAGTTATTAAAGCTCCAATTAGGGCTTGTCTAAAAATAGTCTTATTAGAATCACTTGTGGATGGAGAATAACCCAATTATGTAGGTTTCATCTTTATTTAGTATCGGAAGGACAAGTGGAGGCAGTCTGAGCGCCAGTAAGATCATTGTTTGAAAAAGTCAATACCAGATGGAAAATCTGAAAGAGTGACTTTGGTGTTATCCTCGGTTGCCAGAATTGAAATAAAATGTTGTGCACTTCCACTACCAGTGGCATTCTCATAGGATGTATTTGTAAGTGTAGCGGCTCTTAATCTAGAGCCAGGGGCAGATTCAGCCTTTACTTACGTAAGCTCCAGAATGAAATCATTGACCATTGGAAATTGGGTTAGCACTGTTAGAAACAGTTTTGTAGAGTTGAATTACATCTAAAACTAACATAAGTTAGACCCTGTGATTCAACGATATAACCTTGATTACTTATAACTCCATTAAGGGTGTTGATATTTTGTATTATTCCTCCCCTTCCAGTCCCTGTAGGAAAATCCCATGGATCGTCGTTTGAAACGGCCCTTGACTTCCAGTCTGTTCGTGTCCCTCCAATGGGTTTTATTGTAACATTGATAGCTCCAACACTTGGAGTTGAAACGTAGATCATATGATCACTAACATCTTGACCTGCTATGGGTGGGATATAATGTATTTTACCAAGCTGAGAATAACCACTTGTTAAAGCAGCTAAAAAAAATAATATAGTAAATAGTTTTTTAGACATTAATATTTCCCTCTTACTAGACTAAAGTGTCCTTTAAATTCCCGACCATCTTCGATAAATAAACCCTAAACCAATAATCTGTAGCTGGCATTGGTTTTCCTAGGTAAGTTCCGTCCCATCCATCTGTTATTGGATCAAGTTGTTTTAACAGTTTTCCGTATCTATCGAAGATATAAATTTCACTGGCATTATTAAAATCAATTCTTATGCCAAGGATTTTCCATTTATCGTTTATCCCATCATTGTTTGGGGTGAAGTATTTCTTGTAGCCTATCACAGAGACTGGGATTTCTAAAATTCCACATCCGTAGGTGTAACTATAATAGCTGTTTTTATCTCTTATGTAAAGGGTGTAAACTCCAGGATCAAGATCGGTAAATTCGTTATCGGGTTGATAATTAATATTGTCCAGACTAAACTCATAATCGCCTATACCTAGATCAGCTACATTATTGATTTTAATGGTATTGGTATTATCGTCAGTTAGATCTAGTACTTCTATAAAATGGTCGTATTCAGTATCGGTAACATCTCCATCGTCATCTAGATCAATACTGGCTATATCAGATTCTGTAACAGTAATGCTTTTTGTTTGAGTACAAAAAGTTATAGGATCTTCAACAACAACTGTATAGATTCCTCCTTTTACTGGAAAGATAGTTTCGGTAGTTTCACTAAATGAAGGGTCACTATCTAGGGTCCAAGAGTAAGTATAAATAGAGGGGTCTGCTGCTCCATTCCAGTTAGAAGTTCCAATTTCAACAGGCTGAGTTAGATTTAAACAGATTACAGTTGTATCGTCTATATCAAAACTAGGTAATGGGTTAACTACAAAATCTATTGTAATAGTTTCTTCACAAACAGGATATAGAGGATTGGTAATTTTCACCTCGATTTGATCTCCTGTTGTTGCAGTATAATCACTACCTAAGGTAATAGGACTTCCTGCTACACTGTACTCAAAATCAAAATCGTTAGGATCCTGAGCAGCGTATGTTCCACTAAGATCTGTTAGTAGACGTGTTGTTATACTAGACATATCGAATACTTCTTCTCCAACAGCTAATCCATCGTTGTCATCATCACATTCAACAAAAGTATACACTCCAGGCACACTAGGATCAGAAGGGTAAGCAATAGGTTGCTGATAGACTTTAAACTCAATAGTTCCACTACTAACACCAGCAGCCAAAGCACTATTGGTTGAGTTATTAGTTAGAGTTATTGTAATGGTTTGATCCGTGGTATTAAAGTTTGAAGGAAGTGTAGGTTCAAGTGTTTTAGTAGCTCCGGTATCATCAACATAAGTATACTCAACTGTAAACAAGCTAGTATCTTGTGTTACAGTTCCAGTAGGATCTGTTGTAAACTCACTAAATAATGAAGTAGTGTCAAACAAGGAGTACATATCCAATGGCGTTTGCTCGTCACAAAGTTCTTGCATAGTAACATCATAAAACACAGGCCTTTTTTCAACATAAACAGTAGCAATATGATAAAGCCCATAACATGTAGCTAATCGCAGTAGTCACGCTATCTTCAATATAAACCCATATTTGTTGTTCCCACCGGTTTTCAGCAGTGTTAAAAGTAAATCCAGCATTAGTCTGCTCGTCAGTAGCAAAATCAACAGTAGTATCTATTTTATTAAAAGAAGTTAACGCATCGTTTTGGCTTCTATAGAAAGAAAATGTTTTACCACTAAAAGCTGGTTCAGCAGCAATTAAACCTGCTTGAACAGCAGCAAAAATAGATTTGTCAAACGTTTCAATACCGTCTTGTCCTTGACCTTTTGGATCAGGATCTGTTTCAACTAAATACTCGTCTTTTAATGTATAAGCAGCAGGAAGTGGAGTCAAAGCCCACTCTAGATTTATAGTAGCAGAGGTATTATCACAAGCCGTTCCTAAACTTGGCTTAGTTTTAATTGTAACGGTAATGATTTCGTTAAGACCACTGATTAACTAATGTTGGTATTTCATAATTAGTTGGACTAAGAATTCTATCTCCACTAGAATCATAATATTCAAACTCTTCATTAGCATAGTTTGACGAGATCTTTTGTTCTTTAGTTGTTAGGTTAAAAATCCCATCATTACATTGTATAAATGGATATTCTGTTGACTGTACCGGATCTGTGTTAGGTTAAGTTCAGGAAGTTTATTAATATATAATGTAGCGACTTGCTGAGTGTCAAAACACGCTGTACCAAGAGTTGTGTTTTCCACTCTTACCCATAGTTCTTGTTCCCAACGGTTTTCAGTAGTATTTTCAGTAAACCCTTGTCCTGCGCTAGTAGTGTAATCAGTAGTCTTATCAATTACAGTTGTTGCCACTCCAGCCGTTGCGTCAGCATCAGATCTAAAAAAGTTAATTTCTGTTCCAAAAATACCAAACAGCGGTTCAGCGGTTATTAAATCTGCTTCAATACTAGAAAAAATAGATTTATCAAAGGTTTCAAAACCGTCCTGACCACCACCAAGAGGATCAGTAGAAGTTTCACAAACAACCTCATCTAAAACAGGAAAACTAGAAGGAATATCACATGCACCAAGCTTGAGTGTTATATTAGTTAAAGTATTACAGACAGGAGTTAGACTAACTGAACTATTACTAGTGATTATTACACTGATAGTTTCTTGATTTGAAGTTAAAGATCCTGTAAAAGTATAACTACTAGGATCAAGCCCATTGCTTGGATCTATTAAAGTTCCAGCAGAGTTGTAGAACTCAAAAGTTTCTGTTGCTGCATTTACAGACAAACTAGATTGTCGTGCAACTAAATCAAAGACAGTATTGTTACACTGCTCAAAAGGTTGAGGACTAGGCACTATAAGTTCAGGCTTTTCATAATAAATAACTTCAAATGGAATCCGATTTGCTGTACTAGTGCAAGCTGTTGTTCCGTCATATTTTACAGGTAATGCATAGAACGTTGTATCCGAATTTAAGCTTGGGGTTGTAAAAGATAATCCCGATCCCAGAAGAGTTCCACCAGCGGCTGAATCGTACCACTGTACTTCAATATCATTTAGAGGATCCGTTGGGGCTAAAGTATTTGTTTGAACAGTAAATGTAACAGTATCTGGTCCACAAATTATCTCAGGAACAATAGGGTTTGGTGCTATTATTCTGGGCATAATAATCTCTGTAAAATCAGTTATAGACAAAGTTGGATCTCCTGGTGAACCTCCAAACTCTACAAATACCTTCAACACTTGAATTAGTAATTATTGATAATCATTCCATTTCACCTGTTCCGACCATTATAGATATGTCCATAATCTTCACCTACCGCATTCGTTGGGTTCATTGGTGCCAGTTATACATTTCCACTTACGGATCAGTAACTGGGTACAATTTCCGTTAAATTATGCACTATCCGATCCATTAATTTCCATTCCAAAAATGAACAATTCCCTCAGGGCCAGTGACCCATTCCCACTTTCCCTCCTGAATCTGCATCAGAAGCTCCAATCCATCCTGTCCAGGCGCTTGGATTCCAGCTAAGAATAGCTTCTTCTCAGTAGCAAGAGTTGCCAAGTAACCTTTGAGTCCATAATATTTCATTTCTGCGAAAGTTTTGCGTTGTCCATTTTTGATCTGACATTGTGATTCCTGGATATGAATATATTTGTAATAATGATCTTCTGAGGGTAGATAATTCGCATCTCCAATACTGATAGAGAAGGTTTTATCTTTTTGTGGATTTAAAGAAGTACTTTCAAAAACTACATCTAAAAGTAAAGCTTCAATTTCCGCATATAAGAATTTCAGGATTTGTCTTATGGGTTAAGTTAGTTTCCCTCTAAATTACTCCAGTTTTCATCAATATCTGGAAAATTAGCTGGATTTAGTAAGCTTAAAGTGTCTTCTCCGTTAACATATCCCTGTGAAATCTGAATGTATAGTCCTTTTTGTCCAGTTTCAGATGCCGCGGGAGTAATAGAAAAACTAGTGGCAACATGTAACTTAGTTCCAGGACAATAAAGTTGTATTCCATCTGCAGAAACTATCGGGGATTGAGAGTATATAAAACTGCAATTAAAAAATAAAAAAAGAATAAGAAATTTTTTAAATTTCATGAAAACAAATATATATGATTATTTAATGCTTTCTTTCTTATGTAATTGATTTGTTTTACATAAATTTATAATAGTTAAGCTACAACAACAGCATAGAATGAAAAATAAAAATAACAGGAGAGCAGCTCTTTTATACCACGCAAAACCTAAACCTGGTAAAATAGAAGTCAATCCAACTACCAAATACAGTAGTCAGAGAGATTTAGCTTTAGCTTATTCACCTGGTGTAGCTTACCCCTGCTTAGAAATTGAAGAGGATCCAAACAAGGTGTATAAATACACTTCAAAAGGAAATTTAGTGGCTGTTATCACAAATGGGACAGCTGTTTTAGGACTTGGAGATATTGGACCTGAAGCTTCAAAGCCTGTTATGGAAGGCAAAGCATTACTTTTTAAAATTTTTGCCGGTATTGATGTATTTGATATTGAAATTGATGCTAGTGATCCCGAAAAATTTATTGAAACAGTAAAGAGAATTGCACCAACTTTTGGCGGTATTAACCTTGAAGACATTAAGGCTCCTGAAGCTTTTGAAATTGAAAAAAGACTGGTAAAGGAGCTTGATATTCCTGTGATGCACGATGATCAACATGGAACGGCAATTATTTCAGCTGCTGCACTTTTAAATGCTTTAGAGCTTGCAGAAAAAAAAATAGAGGAAGTTAAAGTTGTTGTTTGTGGAGCAGGTGCAGCTGCAATTTCTTGCTCAAGAATGTATAAAGCTTTAGGTCTTAAAAAACAGAATATTATAATGACAGACAGTAAGGGGGTCATTAGAAGTGATAGAAAAAAATTATCAAAAGAAAAAGCTGAGTTTGCAACTAAATTGAAATTAAATAGCCTTGAAGAAGCTATGAAAGGGGCTGATGTTTTTATTGGTTTATCCAAAGCAGATATGGTAACACCAAAAATGCTTCTTTCAATGTCTGAAAACCCTATTGTTTTTGCAATGGCTAACCCAGACCCTGAAATAAATTATTCTTTAGCCATGAAAACTAGAAAAGACATTATAATGGCTACTGGAAGATCAGACCACCCCAATCAGGTCAATAATGTATTAGGCTTCCCATTTATTTTTAGAGGTGCTTTAGATGTTAAGGCTACAAAAATAAATGATGAAATGAAGATGGCCGCAGTTCTTGCACTAGCTGAAATGACTAAAGAAACCGTCCCTGAATTTGTAAATATTGCATACGATAAAACAAAACTAACCTTTGGAAAAAATTATATTATTCCAAAACCATTTGATCCTAGACTCATAACAAAAATACCTCCAATGGTTGCTAAAGCTGCCATGGATTCAGGTGTTGCCAGAGAACCAATAAAAAACTGGATAAAGTATGAAGAGGAACTTCATGGAAGACTTTACAGCGATAAAAAGATGGCAAGAATGCTTTTAAACAGAGCTAAAGCTAATCCAAAAAAAATTGTTTTTGCTGAAGCAGATCATATAGATGTTTTAAAAGCAGCTCAAATAGTCCATGAAGATGGAATAGGCTTTCCTGTTCTACTTGGAAACGTTGAGGTAATAAAAGAATTAAAAAAGGAAATTGAATTTGATGATGAAGTGATCATAATTGACCCAAAGTCAGATGATCAAAAAGAAAGTAGAGAAAAGTATGGAAGGAGCTATTGGTCTAAACGTAAAAGAAAAGGAGCTTCTTTAGAGGATTCAATTGATAAAATGAAGCAAAGAAATTATTTTGCAGGGATGATGTTGAGTTCTGGAGATGTTGAGGCACTAATTTCAGGACACTCTAGAAGCTATCCTGTAACTTTTAAACCAATAATGGAAACTATTGGAAAAGCTAAAGGTATTGAAAACGTAGCAACAACAAACCTTATGATAACAAGTAAAGGTCCATTGTTTTTTTCAGACACATCAATAAATATTGATCCTTCACCAAAAGAACTAGCAACTATTACAAATATGACTGCTGATACTGTAAAAATGTTTGGATTGGAACCTTCAATAGCAATGGTTTCGTATTCAAATTTTGGTTCTAATTCTCATCCGTCAGCTTCAAAAGTTAATAAAGCAGTAAAATATTTGCACAGGTATTTTCCTGAATTAGATGTTGATGGAGAGGTTCAAACTGATTTTGCTTTAAATAAAAAAATGCTAAAAGATAGGTTTAGTTTTTCTAAACTTTCAGGTAAAAAGGTTAACACCTTGATTTTTCCAAATTTAGATTCTGCTAATACCAATTATAAACTTGTAAAAGAACTAGACAATGCACTTTCTATTGGTCCAATCATGATGGGAATGTCCAAGGCTGCACACATAACTCAATTGGGCGCAAGTGTTGATGAAATAGTTAATATGTCTGCTTTAGCGGTTGTTGATGCACAAAAAAAATTAAAATTAGATTTATGATTACTCAAATTAAGGGAAGACTTGTAGAAAAATCTCCAACAGAGCTTGTTATAGATTGTAACGGCATTGGATATTTGGTAAATATTTCTTTAAATACTTTTTCATTACTTTCTGATTCTGAAAGTATTTCACTTTACACTCATCTCCAAGTAAAGGAAGATTCTCACACATTGTTTGGTTTTTTTGATAAAACAGAAAGAAATCTCTTTAGAAAATTAATATCAGTTTCAGGAATTGGTGCTAGCACAGCCAGAACTATGTTATCATCTTTAAATCCTGAAGAAATACAACGTGCAATACTTTCAGAGAATGTGTCAACTATTCAATCTGTTAAAGGAATTGGACTTAAAACCGCTCAAAGAGTTATAATTGAACTTCGAGATAAAGTTAGCCTAATAAATGATAATGATGATTTGAATATTGGGTTATCAAACTCCAAAAGAGAAGAAGCTCTATCTGCACTTGAGGTTTTAGGTTATTCAAGAAAACAAACGACTAAAGTTGTAGATAAATTGGTTGGAGAAGTTTCTGAAATTTCTGTTGAGGAGATTATTAAAAGTGCGTTGAATAAATTATAAAAAGTATTGATTAAAGTTGTTTCAAAAAAAAGGATTCTATTTATATCTTTTGCTTTTGTGTTGTTTTTTAACAATGTAATAGGTCAAAAGACTGTCAATTTAGATACAATTGAGAACACTGTTTATTTAGGAAAGTTTAAATTAAAAACTCCTTCATTTTTTAAATCAAAATACACTTACGACCCTGTTTTAAATAAATACATTTACTCAACTAAATTAGGAGATATTGATGTTGGGATGCCCCTAGTTTTAACTCCTGAAGAGTACAGAAAAAGAATTAAAGAAGAAAATATAAAATCTTATTTTTCTGAAAAAATTGATTTGTTAAAAGATGAAGATCCCGAGGATATCTCAAAACTTAAAAATCTTCTTCCAGACTTATATATAAATTCAAATTTTTTTCAAACTATTTTTGGTGGAGATAATATAGAGCTTGTTCCACAAGGATCCATTTCTATGGATATTGGAGCTCGTTATCAAAAAAGCGACAACCCTTCTATTCCCTCTAGAAATCAAAGTAATATAGGTTTAGATTTTAACCAGAATATTAGTCTAAGTATGAATGGAAAAATTGGAGAAAGACTTAGTATTAGTTCTAATTACGATACGCAATCAACTTTTGATTTTCAAAACCTATTGAAGTTAGATTATACACCAACTGAGGACGATATTATTCAAAAAATTGAGCTTGGTAATGTTAGTATGCCACTTAGCGGATCTTTAATTTCTGGAGCACAAAGTTTATTTGGTTTTAAAACAGAATTAAAATTTGGTAATACAAATATTACAACCGTTCTTTCTGAACAAAGATCACAATCTCAAACTGTAGTTTCGAAAGGAAGTGGAAGCACAGAAGAATTCTCTATTTTACCTTTGGAATATGATGAAAATAGACATTTCTTTTTGGGACAATATTTTAGAGATAAATATGAGCAGACTGTTAAAACGTACCCTTATTTAAATACTCAAATTCAAATTTCTAGGATTGAAGTTTGGGTCACCAATAGGTCTAGTCAAACACAAAATGTAAGAAATGTTATAGCTCTTCAAGATTTGGGAGAATCTAACCCTGACAAAACTAAATTAGACGATCTTTTTACAAATTTTTTCTTAAAGCCAGGTATAAGTGTTTATCCAGATAATTCTGTTAACAAATTAGATCCTGATGAAATAGACAATGGATTACTAACATCCAATATTAGAGATATTTCAAAATCAAGAGACGGTTTTGGTTCTATCTCAAATTTAGTTTCAGAAGGTAACGATTATTCAGTTTTAGAGAATGCTAGAAAACTTGAGAGTAATGAATACAAGTTGAACAATAAATTGGGATACATCTCCTTGACACAACCATTGAATAATGACGAGATATTAGCGGTTGCTTTTCAATATTCAGTTGGAGGACAAGTCTATCAAGTTGGAGAATTTGCTAATGATGGAATTGACGCAACCTCTCTTTCGGGACAAGTGGGTCAACAACAAATATCAAATAACAGTTTAATATTGAAATTATTAAAAAGTAGTGTTACTAATGTCAATCAACCTGTTTGGGATTTGATGATGAAGAACATCTATTCTATAGGATCTCAGGTTACAAAGGATGATTTCAAATTAAATATTTATTACAGTAACCCATCTCCTTTAAACTATATACAAGCCGTTGATCAATCTGCTTGGCCAGATAATATCAATGGTAAAACTCTGTTATCACTTTTCAATTTTGATAATTTAAATATGAACAATGATGTTGAAAATGGTGGTGATGGTTTTTTTGATTTTGTTCCTAACATTACAGTTGATACAAATAATGGATTAGTCATTTTTACATCAATTGAGCCATTTGGAAAATATTTATTTGACAAGTTAAAATCTCCTCAGGGATCAGGAGAAAACTATGAAAATTTAGCGTCTTATAATGCTAATCAAAAGAAATATGTTTATAATGAAATTTATAGTGTTTCAAAAACAGAAGCAGAAAAACAATCTGAAAAAAATAAATTTCAAATCAAAGGATCTTTTAAATCTTCAGGAGATGTCGGAGGGATATCAATTGGTCAATTCAATATTCCTAGAGGTTCAGTCAAAGTTACTGCTGGTGGAAGGCTTCTTCAAGAAGGATTAGACTATACTGTCAATTATCAGGCCGGTAGAGTTCAGATTTTGGATGAATCTCTTAAAAACTCAAGTGTTCCAATCGAAATTTCTACTGAAAGCAATTCATTTTATTCTCAACAAAAGAAAAGATTTAGTGGAATTAATATTGAACACAAGTTTAATGAGAATTTTATAATTGGAGGAACTCTAATGAATCTTAGTGAAAGATCAATAAGTCAAAAAGCTAATTACGGAGTTGAGCCGGTCAACAATACTATGATCGGATTTAATGGTACCTTTTCTTCAAAAGTCCCTTTTTTAACAAGACTGGTTAATAAACTTCCAAATATTAATACTGAAGTAGAATCTAATGTTTCTTTCACGACAGAATTTGCTTACTTACATTCAGGTACTCCTAAAAATTCTGGGTTTGATAATGTCGCAACGGTTTATGTTGATGATTTTGAAGGGTCTGAGACTAGTATTGATTTAAAAGATACATCGTCATGGAATTTATCAAGCACCCCCTTAAATGTTAAGGGTTCTGACTATGGTATTGATGATTTGCGTTCTGGCTATAACAGAGGAAAATTGGCTTGGTATAATATTGATCCTATTTTTTACACCAGACAAAGACCTAGTGAAATAAATGAGAATGAGATTTCTAAAAATGAAACTAGAAGAATATTTATAGAAGAGATTTTTCCACAACAGGATATCATTGAAGGTCAATCAAGAATTCAAAGCACTTTTGATTTAAGTTATTTTCCAGATGAAAAAGGTCCATATAACAATAATATAAATTCTAACTTTGAAAATGATTTAAAAGATAATTGGGCTGGAATTACCAGAGATCTTTCTTCCACTAACTTTGAAAAGTCAAATGTTGAGTTTATTCAGTTTTGGCTTCTAGATACATTTTCAGAAAATGAATCAAATTCAAATGATTTAGGTTCGTTAGTTTTAAATCTTGGTAATATTTCAGAGGACATTCTTAAGGATGGAAAAAAGCAATATGAAAATGGATTACCAGTTGTTAATTCTCAACTAATAGTTAATGAATCTAATTGGGGGAAAACACCTGCTACTCAATCTTTGGTGTATTCATTTGACTCGGATGCAAACAATAGAGCTCTTCAAGATTTAGGTTACGATGGGTTAAATGATAGCGATGAAATAACTAAATATACCAATGGCTCTAGTTTAGATCCCGCTGGTGATAATTATGAGTATTATATAGACGCTAGCGGAGGAATTGTAAACAGGTATAAGAATTACAATGGTACACAAGGAAATTCCCCCATCGAGGTTGGGAATACTGGCAGAGGTTCAACTACCATTCCAGACCATGAAGATGTAAATGGAGATAATACAATGAATACTATAGATAGTTATTTTGAATATAGTGTACCAATTACTAAAAACATGAATGTAGGAAATCATCCTTTTATTAGTGATGTTAGAAATGATGTTAAAGTTGATCTTCCAAATGGAAACACAATTACAACAAGATGGATTCAGTTTAAAATTCCAGTATCAAGTCAATTTTATAGAAGTAACAAGTATAGCTCTTTCTTCAAATCAATTAATGGAATAGATAACTTGAGGTCAATTAGGTTTATGAGAATGTATCTGCAAGGCTTTACTAGTCCAATAACTTTTCGATTTGGAACTCTGGATTTAGTTAGAAGTGAATGGAAAAGATATACTAAGAATTTAAATTCTAATAATATTAGTTATCCAAACACTTCGTTAGAGATAGGATCAGTTAATATTCTTGAAAATGAAAATAGAGTTCCGGTCAATTATGTGCTTCCACCTGGGGTTCAAAGAGAAGAAATTAATTCGAACAGCACAATCATTAGACAAAACGAACAATCACTTTCTTTAAAAGTTAATGATCTTCAGCCTTCAGATTCTAAAGGAGTCTATAAAATGATAGACTATGATATGAGACAATATAAATCTCTAAAAATGTTTATCCATGCAGAATCTCTAGAGGGAAGTAATAAACTTCCGGGTGAGGGAGCTGAGGATGAGCTTGATAAAAGATTAGTTGGATTTTTGAGACTTGGTTCAGATTTAACAGAAAACTATTATCAAATTGAAATTCCTCTAAAACCAACATCTTATAATAATGGAAGTTCAAACAGGTTTAGTGCTGACCAGGTTTGGAATCCAGATTCAAATTCAATTGATTTCTCTCTTGAGAAATTAACAAAAATAAAAGCAATTGCAATGAATCAGGCTGATTTTTCTAAGCCTATTTATTTCAATGAAAATTTAGATATCATTGACGAATTTTCATCTATTTCAGAACTTCCGGGAGAAAAAAAATACAAGTTTGCTATTAAAGGAAATCCGACAATTGGATCAATTAAAAATATAATGATAGGTGTAAAAAATCCATCTCAAAATTTAGGGGATATTTTAAGTGCAGAAGTTTGGTTTAATGAACTTAGATTATCAGATATTGATGGAAAAGGGGGTTGGTCAGCTTTAGCGTCTTTGGATGCAAATTTGGCAGATTTTGCTAATATCTCTGTCTCAGGTAAAATGTCTACAATAGGATTTGGATCCATAGATAAGTCACCAAATCAAAGAAGCAGAGAAGATTTGAAACAATACGGTCTAATGAGTAGTTTAAATTTAGGTCAAGTTCTTCCTGAAAAATGGAAAATTCAAATACCAGTTTCATACAGTATTTCTGAAGAATTTTCAACACCAGAATATGATCCTTTTTATCAAGATATTAAATTAGAAGATCGTTTAAGTTCGGCTACACGAGATAGCCAAAGGGATTCAATAAAAAACCAAGCTATTAGCTATAGAAAAATAAGTAGCATTAATGTTTTAGGGCTAAAGAAAAATAGATCAGAAGAACAAAAAGAAAGAGTTTATGATATAGAAAATTTTGATTTTTCTTACAGCTATAATCAAGAGCTTCAACACGATTATGAAGTAGAAAATTACACAAAAAAAACTGCTAGAGTAAGTTCCCAGTACAGTTATAATTTTAATCCTTTTGTTATTTCTCCGTTTAATAAAATTAAGTTTTTAGAAAACAACAAATATTTTGAGTGGTTAAAGGAGTTTAACATAAACCCATTACTATCAAGTATTAGTTTTGATGCTAATATTAATAGAACATTTAATAGTCAAAGGTTTAGAGATATTTACATTGAGGGCGCTGATTTATCCAATCAAATTAAACTTCCAGAAATCCAACAAAGAAATTTTTTATTTGACTGGAATCTCAGTCTAAGTCAAAACTTAACAAATTCATTGAGACTAGATTTTTCTGCCTCAAATAATAGTATTGTAAAAAATTATTTTGAAACTGATATTTTAGGTGAAAAAGTGGTAAATAAAGAGCTAGATATTTGGGATGGTTTTTGGAATACTGGCGAAGCAATTTCACACAATCAATCTTTTCAATTGAGTTACGAATTGCCATTTAAGTTATTCCCTATTATTAACTTTATTTCAAGTAGCTATAATTATACAGGAGATTTTAATTGGGAGAGAGGTTCAGATGCAATGGCACTTGTTGAAGATGAAATTGGAAATGTTTTGGGCAGGGTTAATACAGTTCAAAACTCAAACAGCCAATCCTTTACAGTCTCTTTTAATATGTCAAAACTTTATAGAAATTTAAATCTTCAGAAAAAGAAAAAACCAAAAACCTCTGGTGAAAGATTTAAGAATTCACTTGTTGGATTTATTACGGGACTATCAAGATTCAAATTTAATTACTCTGAAAATAACGGAAAAGTCCTACCTGGTTATTTAGAAACATTAGGTTTTTTAGGAACCTCAAAACCGTCTCTGGGTTTTGTTTTTGGGAGTCAATCAGATATTAGATATCAAGCTGCCAAAAATGGATGGCTTACTAGTTTTCCAAGTTTTAATGAGCAGTATACTCAAGTTCACAATACTAAATTTGATGTTTCTGCGGAAATTAGCTGGATTGATGATTTAAAAATTTCTCTCAAAGCAAATAGAAATTATTCAGAAAATTATTCAGAAAATTTTATTGTTGTTGACAATCAGTACAATCCCCTTTCTCCAAATTCTTTTGGAAATTTTGAGATTTCCACAGTATTAATCAAAACTTCTTTTTCAAAAAGTGACGAGAATTACTCCGAAACCTTTAAGAATTTTCAGGACAATAGATTAGATAATTGCACAAAGACTAGCAGCATTAAATGGAGATTCCTCTGGAACTGTTGATGAATTTGGCTATCCTATTGGATATGGAAAAAATAATCAGGCTGTTTTAATTCCAGCATTTCTTTCTGCCTATTCAGGTAAAAATGCTGAAAATATTTCGTTAAATGCCATTACTGATAACCCTTTACCAAATTGGTCTGTTAATTATAGTGGATTAATCAATATTGATTTTTTCAAGGAAAGATTTAAAAAGTTTAGTTTAGGACATGCCTACAGGTCTAGTTATACTTTAAATAATTTTAAATCTAACTTAGAGTATAATCCATCCAACACTCAGTTGACGGACGATTCAGGGAATTATATAAATGAATTTTTATATACAAATATCAATTTGGTTGAGCAATTTAACCCTTTACTTAAAATTGATATGGAATTAAATAATTCATTACAAATAGTAATGTCTTTAAAAAAAGACAGAGCTCTGTCTTTAAGTTTGGATAATAATCTTTTAACAGAATCTAACGGAACAGATTATTCAATTGGGTTGGGTTACAGAATAAAAGATTTAAAATTTACAAATAGAGTTGGAGGAAAGCGTCGGGTTTCAAAAGGAGATCTTAATATCAAAACTGATTTAAATTTCAGAGACAATATAACCATCATAAGAAATTTAAATATTGAAGACAATAAAGTTACTGCTGGTCAAAAAATGTGGTCATTAAAAACGTCTGCTGATTACAATTTAAGTAAAAGTTTTAACGCGATATTCTTTTATGATCACTTGTTTTCAAAGTTTGCAATTTCAACAGCTTTTCCGATGACAACAATAAGAGCAGGAATGACATTGAGATATAATTTTGGAGAATAATTTTTAAAGTAATAATGTTTTCAATTACATTTGTTTTCAAATAAAATTAAAATGGAGATTAAGTCAGAATTAAAGTATACTAAAGATCACGAATGGATATCTATTGACGGTGATCAGGCAATAATTGGAATTACAGATTATGCTCAGGGTGAATTAGGAGATATAGTTTACGTTGAAATAGAGTCAATTGGAGATGAACTTAATCAAGAAGAAATTTTTGGTTCTGTCGAAGCTGTTAAAACAGTATCTGATTTATTTATACCAGTTTCAGGTGAAATTACTGAAATGAATCAAAATTTGGAGGACAATCCAGAGTTAATTAATGACGATCCATATGGTGAAGGATGGATAATTAAAATGAAGATTAGTGATGCTAGTGAATTGGATGGTTTACTCAGTGCCGATGACTACAAAGAGCTAATTGGTGGTTAATAACAAATCATCTTTATTAGTTTATTGTTACACTTTATTAATTATTATTCTGTCCTTGGTTCCTGTTCCGAACTTAAAAATCCCTGAATTCAATTTGATTCAAACAGATAAATTAATACACCTTATTATATATTTTGTGATGTTTTTAATTTGGGTTAAATCAAATATTTTGAACGATAATAATTTGAAATTTAAAACATTAATTGTTGTTTTTTTGATTAGCTTTTCTTTAGAATTTTTACAAGGCACATCATTTATTAAAAGATATTTTGAGCTTGCTGATTTGATAGCAAATTCATTTGGAATTATTTTATCATACGGATTGTTTGTTTTATATCCATATAAAAAATCACATGCTTAGTTTTTTTGAAAAAAAAAAATTACATTAGCGCTTATTAATTGAAATTTATGCAGCCTAAAAAGAATCCCAAATCTGATTTAAGAAATTACAGTAGTCTTTTCTTAGCCTTTGGACTATGTTTTATTTTATTTGTTTCGTGGAGAGCAATTGAAGCCAAAACATATGAGGCACAATATGATTACGAATCTTTAAATGTTGATGATGATGATGACGAAGAAATTCCAATTACAGAGCAAATAAAGACTCCACCACCACCACCACCACCACCAGCTCCAGAAATCATTGAAGTTGTTGAAGATGAAGAAGAAATAGAGGAAACCATAATTGAGTCTACAGAAACTGATCAAGAAGAAATAGTTGAAGAGGTTGAGGTTATGGAAGAAGAAATTGATATGGATATTCCATTTGCAATTATTGAAGATGTTCCATTATTTCCTGGCTGTGAAAGAGTTGCTAAATCTAAAAGAAGAGATTGTTTTCAGGAAAAAATGAACCAACATATCAGAAAAAACTTTAGATATCCTGAGATAGCCCAAGAAATGGGAATTCAAGGAAGGGTGTTTGTTCAATTTATGATTGGAAAAGACGGTAGCATTAGTGGAGTTAGAACTCGTGGACCAGACAAAAATTTAGAAAAGGAAGCTAAAAGAATTATTGATAGACTTCCTAAAATGACACCAGGTAGACAGAGAGGAATTCCTGTTAGGGTGCCGTTCAGTATTCCTATTACATTTAAATTACAATAGTATTAGCTAATTAGTTAGAAATGAGAGAAAAAATAATTGTTTTCTCTATATTTCTGCATTAACTTTGCACTCTATTTTTTTATATGAATAGTAGCTCCGTAAAGTTAAATTATTCTCCCAAGTTTTTTTTAAAATCATTTTTAGATTTAACAAAAGCTAGATTAGCAATCAGTGTCGTTTTTTCATCAATAGTTGGTTATTTATTAGCGGTAGATTCATTTGATTTTTACACTTTGACTTTATTATCAATTGGTGGATATTGCATGGTTGGAGCCTCTAACTCATTTAATCAAATAATCGAAAGGGATATTGATGCTTTGATGGATAGGACTAAAAATAGGCCTATACCCTCAAGTAAAATTTCTGTTAATACGGCATTTTATATTTCCGTTATATTAACACTTATAGGGATTGTAGTTCTTTATAAAATTAACCCGAGAACAGCACTTTTTGGTGCAATTTCGATTTTTATTTATACTTGTTTATACACTCCTTTAAAACCCTTAACTCCACTTTCTGTTTTTGTAGGAGCTTTTCCAGGCGCAATCCCATTCATGCTTGGATGGGTGGCAGCTTCAAACAGTTTTGGTATTGAACCAGGTACTTTGTTTATGATTCAATTTTTTTGGCAATTTCCACATTTTTGGGCTCTAGGTTGGATGTTACATGAAGATTATCAAAAAGCAGGAATTAACATGTTACCTACAAGAAAAAGAGATAAGTCAACTGCACTTCAGATTGTACTCTATTCACTGTGGACTATCATCATTTCAATCTTTCCAGTGACGGGACTGACTGGAGATTTGAGACTTTCTGTTACTTCCGCCATTGTGGTAGTTATACTGGGTTTAGTTATGCTATATTATTCCATAAATTTGTACAATAAAATGGATATTAGTGCTGCCAAAAAACTGTTTACAGTTAGTATAATTTATTTAACACTCTTACAACTAACCTATTTAATTGATAAAATTTATTTATGGATTTAGAGAAAAATGAATTAAGAAAAAAACATAGAAGAGCAAGAAAAATGATGTTACTTTTTTCTTTGTTAAGTATAACCATGACTTTTGCAGGTTTAACAAGTGCGTATATTGTTAGCAAAGCAAGACCTGATTGGTTAAAAGATTTTGAGTTACCTGATTATTTTATAATTAGTACTCTAATAATATTAGCCAGCAGTATTACAATGTGGCTTGCAAAAAAAAATGTAAAGAAAAAACTTGTATCCAAAACCTCTTTTTGGATAGCTATTACTTTTTTATTGAGTATTTTCTTTTTTTTATCCCAGTTTTTGGGCTTTCAAGAATTGATAAATAAAGGTTATTATTTCACAGGTGCTCAAAGCACTGTAACTACATCCTTTTTATATGTATTAGCGCTTTTACATCTAGTACATGTTTTTGCTGGAGTTATAGTTTTAATTGTAGTGTTTGTAAATAATAAAAACAAGAAATATAATGATGAAACACTTGGTTTTGAACTGGCCGAAACTTTCTGGCACTTTTTAGGATTTTTATGGCTCTATTTGTTTGTGTTTTTATATTTCTTTAGATAGTAAAAATATGTAACTTTGTAACCTTAAATTAAATATTTAAATGAGTTCAACAATATCAACAAACAGAAGATAATAATGACGTTTGGGGAGGAGGCAATCAGCCATTGAATGCTAGCTATGGAAAGCTAATGATGTGGTTTTTTATAGTGTCTGATGCGTTAACTTTTTCAGGATTTTTAGCTGCTTATGGTTTTTCAAGATTTAAAAACATTGATACTTGGCCAATTGCTGATGAAGTGTTTACTCACTTTCCTTTTTTACATGGAGTGGATGCTCCAATGTATTACGTAGCATTGATGACATTTATATTAATATTTTCATCTGTTACTATGGTATTAGCTGTTGATGCAGGTCACCATATGCAGAAAGGAAAAGTTGCTTTTTATATGCTTTTGACAATTATTGGAGGTGCAGTATTTGTTGGTTCTCAGGCATGGGAATGGAACAATTTTATTAGAGGAGAATATGGAGCTGTTGAAACAACAGGAGGTCAAATTTTTCAATTTCAAAGTGCTGAAACTGGTAAAAGGGTAGCTCTTAGTGATTTTGCTGTTGAAATACCAACATACAGAGCTCAGCATGAAAGTAAAAATGGACTATGGTATGTCGATGAGGGTACCCTACCATCATACACCACTGAAGAGGTGATTGCTGGCTTTAATGCTAGTCCTGATATTGTAATTAAGACTGAAAAAATTGATGAAACTGGACATAAAATCGTCCTTTCAAGAGAAGAGTCTTTAATAAAAATAAATCAAGCAGTTAATGTTGTTGAAGGAGCAAACTTGATTAATAATGAGTACGGTAATAGACTTTTTGCTGATTTCTTCTTTTTTATTACTGGATTCCACGGGTTCCACGTTTTTTCTGGAGTAGTGATTAATATCATTATTTTCTTTAATGTTTTAGTAGGAACTTATGAAAGAAGAGGGCATTATGAAATGGTAGAAAAAGTAGGTCTTTACTGGCATTTCGTTGATTTAGTTTGGGTATTTGTATTCACTTTCTTTTACTTAGTTTAATATTTTAAAAATGGGAAATAACACACATAAATTAGAAATTTTCAGAGGATTTTTAAAGTTTAAATCCAATCAGACCAAAATATGGGGAGTCCTTATATTCTTATCTATAGTAACTATAATTGAGGTTGCTCTTGGAATTTTAAAACCTGAAGTATTGATCGAGAATTATTTTTTAAGAATGAAATTGATCAACTGGATTTTTATCATATTAACTATTGTCAAAGCTTATTACATTATGTGGGATTTTATGCATTTAAGAGATGAAGTAAGAGGACTGCAATTTTCTGTGGTGGTTACTTTAATGTTTTTAATCGCTTATTTAGCCTTCATTTTATTAGTTGAAGGGAATTATATATTTGATGTGATGTATGAAGGATTTGTAAGTTGGAATTTTTAACGACTAAACCCTTTTAAATGAGAAAATATATAGTTCTCACAATTCTTTTTGTATTACCATTAGTTGTTTACCTTTTTTTTGCATCAGGGATAAATCATTTTGCTCAACTTCCAGTATTAAAAAATAATGTAACAGATGTTTCTGATTATTCTCAGGAATCTTTTAAAAATAAGATCACAATTTTAGGATTTTTTGGAAGCAACGTTCAGGATAAGCACGGTGATGCTTTGAATTTAAATCAGAAAATATATAAGAGATTTTATCAGTTTAAAGATTTTCAGTTTTTAATGATTCAGCCCATTGGGACAGATAGTTTAGTGTTGAATCTAAAAAATGATTTAAAAAGAGGAACAGATACGGATTTAATAAATTGGAAATTTATCTCACTAGGGAACCAAGAATTAAATTCTGTATTTAACAGTTTAAATACTGATATTTCATTGGACTCAAATTATGGAACACCCTATGTTTTTATAATTGATAGAGACTCTAATTTAAGAGGACGAGATGATGATGATGGAATAAAATACGGATATGATTCAAGATCAGTTGCAGATATTAATAATAACATGCTTGATGATGTAAAGGTTATTCTTGCAGAATATAGAATGGCATTAAAAAAGAACAATAGATTTAAAGAAAGTTTAGAATGAAAAAGTATTCTTATATAGGAATATCATTTATTGTTTTAATTTTTGGAATTATAGTTTTTCCAAAGATTATGGATCGAATTGAAAATCAATCTATAAACGATACAAAAAGATTGTCATTAAGTGATGAGCTTAGTTTCATAAAACTGAATGGAGAAAAACGTAAAGTTGAAAACTTTTTATTTTTAAATCAAGATAGCTTGCTTATTGGAAACGAAGACTTTAAAGGAAAAGTTTATGTTGCGGAGTTTTTCTTTACAAGATGCCCCTCAATATGCATTGAGATGAATAAAAACATGAAAATTCTTGATGATATTTTTGGAGAAAGAAAAGATTTCGGTATAGCATCATTTACTATTGACCCTGACAATGACACCCCAACTACTTTAAAAAAGTATGCTGAGCTTATTGATGTAAAATCAAAAAATTGGCATTTTTTAACTGGAGATAAAAAAGATATTTACGAATTATCTAATAAGGGATTTAATATTTTTTCATCCATTAATGAAGCGGTTGATGGTGGTTTCGAACATCAAGGTTTTTTTGCGTTAATAGACCAAAATGGATATATTCGATCCAGAGTCAATGAGTATGGCACACCAATTGTTTATTATTCAGGAATAACAAATGAAAATGAAAATATTCAAGGAATTGAAATGATAAAAGAAGACATTAAAAAATTATTAAATGAAGAATAACACTAGATTGTATAATACATTAATTTGGGTATATCATTTGTAGTCCCTCTAGTTGTCGCTTTATTACTTTTTGCGAAATGGGATTATGACAAATTAATTTTTGATTTGAGAATTCCTAATTATGAGCCAATCGTAATAATGGAAAACTTACCAATTGCAAAGCCATTAACTTTTTTACCTCCAATTTATGCTACAATTAATGGATTAACAGCTTTAATTTTGGTAGTTGCTGTTTATTATATAAAGAAAGGCAAAAGAAAAATTCATGAAAATCTTATTAAAGTTTGTATAGCTCTTTCTTTATCATTTTTAGTAATGTATATTGCATATCACCTCACTTCAGATCCTACTTCTTTTGGCGGATCAGGGTTTATTGCATACCTATACTTTTTTATATTAATTACTCATATTTTACTTTCTATTGTTGTTATTCCTTTGGTTTTAATTAGCTATTTAAAAGCTTCCCAGTCAGATTTTGCAGCTCATAGAAAAATTGCTAAAATTACCTTTCCAATCTGGCTATATGTAGCTGTGACGGGAGTGATTGTTTATTTAATGATTTCACCATACTACGTATGAATTAATGATCTATTTAATGGATTTTCAATGTGCTATGTGTAGAGCAGTTTTAGAGTCTGGTGCAGACCAAAGAACAGCAGAAAGTTTGAATGATGGTATAGTTTATTTAATGGTGATTCCTTACATCCTTGGAGCAGTTACACTATACTTTCTGTATACAAAGTTTTTTAAAAAATGATTTGACAGTATGAAATTTTTTTTTAGTTTTGCTACTATGTAATGCATAGTACTATGCAATAAATAATATAAAATGGATATACTTATAAGTTGGCGAGAAGTTATAGTGTTAATTATAATGCTGGTTTTTGCCTTAGTTAGTTACAAATCAATTAAAAATAAAAAATGAAAAAAACAATTTACTTATTACTAATGGCTTTTACTTTCACATCTTGTGGACTTGATGTAAAGCCAAATGTTACTGTTAATAGTGACATTAATTTAACAATTGACGACAAAAACTTGGAAGGAGTACAAGGTGAATGGACAATAACTTCCGAAGAAAAAAGGGAGGATGGAAAGGAGATTATAATTATAACAATCAAAAAAACTGAATTAGAATAACACTATAAAGCCGAATCTGAAATTATTCCACATATTTATTATTTTGATTTATAGGACCAATCCAAGGTTCGGTTTTAATAACTATACTTTTACAAATTTAATTGAGTACAGAAAATTTTAAAATACAAATTAGAAAAGGACTATTAGAGTTCTGCGTATTACAGATTGTTTCCAATAAAGAAGTATACGCTTCGGAAATAATTGAAGAATTAAAGAATTCGAAAATAATTGTTGTGGAGGGAACTGTTTATCCTCTTTTGAGTAGATTAAAGAAATTCAACTACATACAACACAATTGGAAGGAATCAACTCAAGGTCCACCAAGAAAATACTATTCAATTACAGACTTTGGATTAGAACATTTAAAAGAACTTATTGTCTCCTGGAGTGATATTAATAGTTCAGTTAAAAAATTACTTAAAATTAAAAAATGAAAAAAACATTTACAATTAGCTTGGGGCACTCAATTTTTAATGTGGAGGAAGACGCATATGAAATATTAAAAATGTATCTAGATTCAATTAAGAATTATTTTCAAAAGATGGAAAATGATTCTGAAATCATTAGTGACTTTGAACTTAGAATTGCTGAAAATTTTTCATCCAAAGTTTCATCAAATAAATCGTGTATAGACTTAAAAGACGTTAAACAAGTGATTGAAATAATGGGGTCTTTAGATGATTTTAAAGAAATTTACAATGACGTTGAATACTGAACAAGAAGAAGAGAAAAAAACAGATAATAAACTTTATAGAGATTCTAGCAACAGAATTATTGCCGGAGTTTGCTCTGGAATAGCGGAATATTTTAAAATTGATCCAATAATTGTAAGGGTTCTTTTTTTATAGCAGTTCCTTTGAACTTAATAGTATATATAATTTTTTGGATAGGAATTCCGTCAAAAGATTTTGATCCTGATCTTAGAAAAATACTTTACAGAGATAAAGAGAATGGAGTAATTGGAGGTGTAGCAAAAGGACTTTCTAATTATCTTAAGATTGATGCCAATATTATTAGGGTTGTTTTTGTGATTAGTTTATTTTTTGGAGGAGCAGGGCTATTGTTCTATCTATTGTTATGGTTCTTTACTAAAGAAGCAAAAACAATAGGTGAAAAAATGAATATGTCGGGTTTTAATGTGAATCTATCTAATATTGAGGACTTCATTAAAAAAAAAACAAAAAATCTAAACAGTCCTGAAAACACTTTAACTAAGATTTTTTTATTTCCTTTCAGATTATTAGCTCCATTAATTAATGCACTTTTAAAAATTGGAATCTTCGTTTTGAAAACAATATTCTTTATGTTTTCCTCAATATTTATTGTTTTTATTTCTGTTTTATTATTAATTTTTTCAACTATATCATTTAAAGATATTAGTCCTGAACAAGATCCAGAGTTTTATGGTTCATTTGAATTATTCAATGCTATCCCAGATTACTTTGCGATATTTTCAGTAATTTTTTTACTACTTACAATTATAATTTCCGTTATTATTTCATTTTATGTATTGTTTAAAAAGAAATCAAATTCTTATTTTTTTATGTTTTTAATTTTTTTGTGGATAGCTTTTTTAATCCTTATTATGATTTCATTACCAAATATAATTTTAAACATGCAAGATTTAAATTTGCTGCCAAACTGGATTAACGCAACTATTCTTTTATTTGGAAATGGAATGATGGTATAATGCTAAATAAAAACAATTAATTTCATTTAAATAAAAAAGTAAAGTAAACATTACATTATGAATAATTTTTATAAATTAGCATGCTTAAGAAAATTAAAATTAAATACGAATTAAACTTTGGGCACATTTATTGATCTAAACATGAGTACAACTAACAATTATGATTAAAATAAAAGATTTACATAAGTCCTATAAAATGGGCTCAAATTCTCTACACGTTTTAAAAGGAATTAATTTTGATGTTGAAGAAGGTGAACTTGTAGCGATAATGGGATCCTCAGGTTCAGGTAAATCTACTCTGTTAAATATTTTAGGAATGCTTGATTTACTAGACTCTGGCACCTACGAGCTTGATGGAGTTCCAATCAAAGACCTTGATGAAACTAAAGCAGCTAATTACCGGAATAAGTTTTTAGGATTTGTTTTTCAATCATTTAACCTTATAAACTATAAAACAGCATTAGAAAACGTAACACTTCCTTTATATTATCAGGGATTAAAAAGAAAAGATAGAGAGGAAACAGCTTTGAAGTATTTAGATGATGTTGGTCTTAAAGAATGGGCAACACACTTGCCAAGTGAATTATCTGGAGGTCAAAAACAAAGAGTAGCTATAGCAAGAGCTATGGCTTCTAGGCCAAAGGTCTTATTAGCTGATGAACCAACAGGAGCTTTGGATTCTAAAACATCAAAAGAAGTAATGGCTTTAATTCAACAAATTAATAAAGCTGGTAAAACAATTTTAATTGTTACACACGAAGAAGATATAGCCAAAATGTGTTCCAGAATAGTTAGACTAAAAGATGGGGTGATTATGGAGGACAAGAAAAACAAAATGATAAGCGCAATATAATGTTTAGTAGAGACCGCTGGTTAGAAATATTTGAAACAATTAAAAAGAATAAGCTTAGAACTTTTCTTTCAGGTTTTACAGTGGCTTTAGGTATTCTAATCTTTGTGGTTCTTTTTGGTTTTGGAAATGGACTTAGAAATACTTTTGAAAAGTTCTTTAAAGACGATGCATTAAATACAATATGGTTAAATCCATCAAGAACTTCTAAGCCTTATATGGGCTATGAAGCCAACCGAAGAATTGAGTTTGATAATGACGATATGGAGGATATTCAAAAAAGATTTGATTTTTATATTGAAGGAATGACCCCAAGAATTACTTTTAGCGGAAACGTAGGCTATAAACTAGAATCAAATAATTATACTGTTAGGGGAGTAGGTCCTTCTCATCAAAAAAATGAGATGACTATCATGATGAAAGGTAGATTTTTAAACGGATTAGATATTGAAAATAAGGAAAGAAATGTAGTAATTGGTAGACTTGTTGAACAAGATCTTTTTAAAGGAGAGGACGGAATTGGTAAATTTATCAGTGGAGGTGGAAGATCCTGGAAAGTAGTAGGAGTCTTTCAAGATGATGGCGGTGATAATGAAGAAAGGATCATATACGCGCCTTACACAACTGTTCAATTAATTAGAAAAAACACTGATAAAGTGGATCAAATAGTTATATCATATAAACCTGAGATTGGCTATGCTGGAGCAGTGGCTTTTGAAAATCAATTAAAAAAATATATGAAACAAAAGAAATTCATTGATCCTACTGATGGTAGAGGAATTCGCGTTAGAAGTGCTTCAAGTGATTTAAAAGAGAACGATCAATTTGCATCAGTTCTTCAATATATTATTTCGTTTGTTGGTATTGGGACTCTTCTTGCAGGAATTATAGGAATTTCAAATATTATGGTTTTTGTAGTTAAAGAAAGAACCAAGGAACTTGGTATTAGAAAAGCTATTGGAGCTACTCCAAAATCAATTATTGGGATGATACTTCATGAAGCAATTTTTATAACTACAATTTCAGGATATTTTGGATTATTAACTGGTGTTGCGATTATTAAATTTTATTGGAGATAAATTAGAAGAAGAATATTACATAACAAATCCAAGTATTGATATATCCACAGGAATAGCAGCGACCATTTTGCTTATTGCTTTTGGAGCTTTTGCTGGTTACTTACCCGCTAAAAGAGCTGCACAAATCAAACCAATTGAAGCATTAAGAGACGAATAGATGAAAAGATTATTTGACAAAGATACTTGGCAAGAAATATTTGGTTCTATTAAAAAAAATAGAACAAGAACCATAATAACTATGATAGGAGTTCTGTGGGGAATTTTTATTTACATAACACTTGCGGGATCTTCTAAAGGTCTTGATAACGGCTTTGAAAGAGCATTTCAATCTATAGCTTCCAACAGTATTTTTGTTTGGGCACAATACACAAGTCTTCCTTATGCCGGTTACAAGGCTGAGAGAGGAATTCAGCTAAAATTAAGTGATGTTGATGTTCTTAAAAAAAGAGTTCAAGGTATTAAGTTTATAGCACCAAGAAATGTAGCTGGTGTATTTGGTTCTGCTGGTGGAAACATCGTAAGAGGAACTAAAACAGGTACATATGCTATTTATGGTGAGTATCCGGAATACATTAAGATTGCAACCTCAAAAATTTACGATGGTGGAAGATTTATAAACGAATCAGATATCAAATATGAACGAAAAGTTTGTGTGATTGGCGAAAGAACTCAGGAAGAACTGTTTGAGGAAGATGAAGATCCAATTGGGAAGTTTATTAGTATAAATAAAATGAACTTTAGAGTTGTGGGAGTTCATAAATTTGTTCAAGGTGGTGGTTTTGGAGATGACGGTGATATTTATATTCCTTTTGCAACATTTAAAAAGATTTTTAATACAGGAGAAAATGTCAATTTTTTTATGATTGCTGCTGATGAAAATGCAAATGGTGTTAGGGTTGAAAAAGAGATAAAAGCAACACTTAAAGAAATTCATAAAGTTCATCCTGATGATGAAAGAGCTATTGGAGGCTTCAACTTAGGAGAAGTATTTAGAAAGACAATGAATTTTGCTAACGGGTTAACCTTTTTATCTCTTGTTGTTGGAATTACCACTATTTTGGCCGGTGTCATAGGAATTGGAAATATATTACTTATATCCGTAAAGGAAAGAACTAAAGAAATTGGAATTAGAAGAGCTTTAGGAGCAACACCAAGTGAGGTAAGATCTCAAATAATCTTAGAATCAGTATTTTTAACAACATTAGCTGGTGTGATTGGAATCATACTTGGATCTTTTGTTTTGTATGGAATTAATGCAGCAACAATTGACATGACAGATTTTCCGTACACTAACCCAACTGTACCCATTGCTTATGTTTTAGGAGCTCTTGGGTTTATGATAATTCTAGGAACATTAATAGGAATAATTCCTGCTCAAAGAGCAGTAAGTATAAAACCAATAGACGCATTAAGAGAAGAATAATTAAAAACAATTAATAACCATGAAATATTTAAAATACGTAGGACTATTTGCTTTAGGCTTTGGAATATTATTTTCAATTGCATTTTTTGTTAAATCAAATAGTACATCTGCAATTCAGTATGAAACACAAACTTTAATTACTGCTACAATCGAAGATAAAATAGTAGCTACAGGAAAAGTTTTGCCAGAAGATGAAGTAAATGTTGTGCCTCAAATAGCAGGTATAATACAAGAACTATATGTTGAAGAAGGTGATGAAATTTCAACTGGTGATTTGATTGCAAAAATTAAAGTAGTTCCAAATGAGCAAACTTTGAACAGTGCTGAAGGAAGAGTCAAAAGTGCTCAGATAGTCATGAACAACTCTAAAATTGAGTATGAAAGAAATAAGGTTCTTTATGAAAAAGAAATTATATCTGATCAAGATTTTAATTCAGCAACTCTGAGATACAATCAAGACATGCAGAATTTATCCAATGCTAAAAGTGACTTACAGATCATTAAATTAGGTTCCTCAGGAGGCTCAACAATAACAAATACAAATGTTAGGGCAACAGTTTCAGGAACCATTTTAGAAATTCCTGTTGAAGAGGGAGATCAAGTAATTCAAGCAAATACATTTAATGCGGGAACCATAATAGCAACAATCGCTGATCTTAATAAAATGATTTTTGAAGGTCAAGTTGACGAGGGCGAAGTTGGAAAATTAAAAGTTGACATGCCTTTAGTAGTTACATTAGGTGCTATTGAGGGTAAAGAATATGAAGCAAAACTTAGATTAATTGCACCAAAAGGAACAGAAGTAGCAGGAGCAATTCAATTTAAAATTGAAGGAGAAGTTTATTTAGATGATGAATATGTAGTTAGAGCAGGATACAGTGCAAATGCATCAATTGTAGCTAATAAGAAAGAAGATGTTTTAGCTATTAGTGAAGCATTGTTGCAGTACGATTCTAAAACTAAAAAACCTTATGTTGAAATTGAGACTTCTTCTCAAAAGTTTGAAAGAAAAAATGTAAAGCTTGGTATTTCAGATGGAGTTAATGCAGAACTTATAAGCGGGGTATCTAAAACAGATAAAATAAAAGTGTGGAATAGAACTGAACCAGATAAAAGAGGAGAAGTTGAGGGTGAGGATGCTGGATACGATAATTAAAGCAATAAAAGAATTATGAAAAAAATTATATTAATATTTTTAACGGTATTGCTTTCAGGTCACCAATATGCACAAGAACCTTGGACCTTAGAAGCGTGTGTTAAAAGAGCCTTAGAAATGAACATTTCTATTAAACAATCTCAATTAGACTACGTAAATACAGAAATTGAAAAGAAGGGAGCTATTGGGAATTTTTTACCAAACGTAAACATTGGAGGAAATCATTCATGGAATATTGGATTAAATCAGAATATTACAACTGGTTTATTAGAAAATGTAACTACACAATTTTCATCAATGAATTTAAATTTAAATGTAGATCTATACAATGGATTACAAAATGTAAAAAGATTGCACAGAGCTAATTTATCTCTTTTAGCTAGTCAATATCAACTTGAAGATATGAGTGAAAATGTAGCATTATTAGTTGCAAATTCATACCTACAAGTGTTGTTTAGTAAAGAAGCTCTATCTGCTCAAAATTTACAATTAGAAATTACTAAAAAAGAACTGGATAGAACTAAAAAGTTAATAAGCTCAGGTGTTATTCCAAGGGGAGATATATATGAAGTTGAAGCAAACCTAGCTTCTCAGGAAAAAAGTGTAGTTGATGCACAAAATGCTTTCTACCTTTCTAAAATTGCACTAGCGCAACTTATTTTGATTGATGATTATGAAAACTTTCAAATTGCTAACGAAAAATATGATATTCCTGTTTCTGATATATTATCCAAAACACCGACTGAAATTTTTAGTTATGCTGTGGAAAATAAAAAAGATATAAAATTAATTGAAACTAATGTTGAAATAGCCAAGAAGGATTTAGAAATTTCAAAAGCATTATCCATGCCCAGGTTATCAGCTTTTTATTCATACAGTTCAAGGATAAGCTACAGTGATAGAATTGTTCCAACTGGTGAGTTTGATTTAAACACAATTGGTTTTGTTGAAAGTACAAATGAAAAAGTTGTTGCTCCATATCCAATATACAGAACAGAAAAACCATTATCCTTTTCAGATCAATTTGATTTAAACAAGGGGCAAAATTTTGGACTTAGCTTGTCTATACCTATTTTAAATAATTTTAGTACTAGAAATAATATTGACAGATCTAAAATTAATATACTCAGAAGTGTTAATTCATTGGAACAAAAAAAATTAGATCTAGAAAATACAGTTAATCAATCCTATAATGATGCTAAAGGTGCTATAAAAGCATATCAAGCGTCAGTCAAGCTACTAGCAGCAAGAAAGCAAGCTTTTGAATATGCATCTGATAAATTTGAAATAGGAACAATGAATTCATTTGATTTTTCTCAAGCTAAACAACGTTATGAGTTAGCTCAATTTGAACTTATTAGAACTAAATACGACTATATTTTCAAATTGAAAGTTCTAGAATTTTATTTTGGTGTTCCAATTACTGTAAATTAGATGTGCTATATTTTAAATATTGAATCTTCTTCAACTAATTGTTCTGTATCACTTTCAAAAAATGGAGAATTACTTTCATTAAAGGAAAAAAACGATGAAAAATATTCCCATTCCACAAAACTGCATTCATATATTGATGGTGTTTTAAAGCAACAAAATATTGATATTAAAGATTTATCTGCCATTGCCGTTAGTAAAGGACCAGGATCTTACACAGGTTTAAGAATTGGAGTGGCTGCCGCTAAAGGTTTATGTTTTTCACTTGATATCCCACTAATTTCAATTTCAACGTTATTAGTACTTTCAAAAAAAATAAAAATAGATTCAGGTCTAATAATTCCAGTTTTAGATGCTAGGCGTGATGAAGTTTACTCTGCAATTTTTGATAGTCACTATAATGTAATTGAAAAAGATTCTCCTACAATAATTAATAGCGAGTCATTTAGTCAATACTCTAAAAAGAATAAGTTGTATTTTATTGGAAGTGGTCAGCAAAAATGCAAGGAGCTAATAAAGACAAACAATAATCTAAATTTTTACAAAACAGACGAATTACCCTCTTCAAAAGAAATGGCGTTACTTTCTTATGAAAAATATAGCAATTCAGAATTTGAAGATATTGCTTATTTTGAGCCAGCTTATTTAAAGAATTTTATATTAGATAGCATCAACCGTTAATAGCATTAACTTCAGAAATCATACCTGGCAGCATATCTTTTAGCATTGTCTCTATTCCACTTTTTAAAGTAATAGTTGATGAGGGACATCCACTACAGGCTCCTTGTAGAATTACATTTACTTTTTTAGTATCCTTTTCATAAGATTCAAAAAGAATATTTCCTCCATCAGAAGCAACTGCGGGTTTTATGTTCTCATCAATTATTTTGATTATTTCTTTAGACACATCATCGTACTCAATATTTTGTTTTTCCGGTTTTGACTTTTTGATATTTTCTTCAAAAACAATTGTATTGTTATCTTGTATAAAAGATCTTATAAATTCTCTTACATCCATTACGTTTTCTTGCCAATCATGTTCAGAGTTTTGAATTATTGATACAAAGTTAAAGTCAAAAAATACTTCTTTGACAAATGGAAATCCAAATAATGATTTAGCCAAAGGAGAGTCATTGGTTTCATCAATTGATTTAAATTCAAAAATATCATTAACGATTCTTTTATTAACTACAAATTTCATTGCATTTGGGTTAGGCGTACTTTCTGCATAAACAGTAACTGGAGATGCTTTTTTTATTTGATTTTTACTAACTAGGCCTCCTTTATTTAAGAAATCTTGCAATTGTGTACATAATTCTTCTTGAACATCCTCCCATTTTAAAATATTAAGTTTTTCAATATATATAGAGTGTTTATTTAAAGTAACTTTTTTTACAAATGGTAAATAAAAGATTTGTTGAATTAAAGGAAAATCATTTGTTTCTTCGATTTTATTAAACTCGATTCTTTCTTCTGATAAGAAAATATTTGAGTAAAATTCAAGTTCTTCTTCTCTGCTAGTTTCTTTAAATTTAATAGTATGTTGATTCATTTTATATGGTTTCAATTTGATATTTAGTACCTAGTATTTTTTTTAAAGTTGTGTTAGTTGAATTACAATAAAATTCTGAATTCGACCCTTTTTTATTATTGAGTAAACTATGTTGGCTTAATATATTTTTAGTTTGTTTAGCAACCGCCGCTCCACTATCCAATATTTTAATATTATTTGGGATAATTTTCTTAATACTCTCAATAATTAACGGATAATGAGTACAACCTAAAACTAAATGATCGATATTAGCATTAAGCATTGGTTTTAAAAATTTATATAACAACATCTCTAATTTATTACCCTTAAAGATGCCATTTTCAATTAAATCTACTAAACCTTCTCCAACTGTTTCTATAATGTTAATCTCAGAACAATAGTCGTTGGAGGTCATATTGAAAAGTCCACTTGAAAGAGTCCCTTTAGTTGCTAGCACACCAACAGATCCTGTTTTAGTATTGGTGGCCGCAGGTTTTATTGCCGGTTCAACTCCAATAAAAGGAACATTCAAATTAGCTCTTAGAAAAGAGATGCTGTTAGTTGTTGCTGTATTACAAGCCACAACAATTATTTTGCAACCTCTGTCTAACAGCCAATTAGAATTTTTTTTACTTAAGTTTTTAATTTCCTCTTTAGATTTTTGTCCATAAGGAGAATTGAGATTATCTGAAAAGTAAATTATATCCTCATTTGGCATTATTTCTTTTATGGAATTTAAAATTGTAATTCCACCTACTCCAGAGTCAAAAATGCCGATAGGATTATTATGCATAAAGTAAAAGTAAAAAAAAACTACCTAAGGAAATTAGGTAGTTATATTCTTAGTTTAAAAAACGTTTTTAGAATCCTAGTTCTTTTTTTACGTCTTCCATTAAATCTTTACCATCAGAAAGAATCAAGCTTCCTCCTTGGGTTCCATCAATAACATACTCAAATCCTTGAGCTCTAGCCACTTTTTGTATTGCAGCTCTAGCTTTTTCTATTAAGGGTCTAAGTAAGTCAGCTTGTTTCTTTTGAATGTCTTGAGAAGCTGTTTGTTGGTATTGTTGAATATTTTGTTCCATTCCAGCTAGTTCCTTTTGTCTTGCATCATTAGTTACCTGAGTCTGATTTTGGGCGTCTGCCGAATAAGTTTGAAGCTTAGTTTGGTACTCTTTCATTGAAGCATCAATTTCAGTAGCATATGTTTTTTGTAACTTTTCTAATTGAGCTTGCGCTTCTTTAACCTCAGGCATTTCACTAATTAAAGTTTGACTGTCGATGTGAGCAATTTTACTTTGTGCAGTTGCAGTCATAGTAACAAATAGTAGTAAAAATGCTGCTGTTAGTTTTCTGAAAATTTTCATTTTTTAGATTCTTTAGTGGTTATTTTTTTCTTCTTAATTTTAGAAGACTATCTCTTTTTTTTAAATAGGCTTCTCTTTTTTCATCTTTTTGTTTTAAAATTAATTCTCTTCTTGATTTTATTTCTTCAGCCTTTTTTGCTTTTTTTTCTTCAAGAAGTTTCTTTTTTTCTTCTAATTCTGGATTAAAACTTTCATCACTAAATTCAAGATTAAGTTTTTCTAATTTATCCTCTCTTAGAATACTTTTTAAAACTAGGTCGCTAATATCGTATTTTTTTTCGGAATATAGCACAATTGCATCCGCAGATTGATCAAAAATTTTATCAAATTTCTTTTGTTTAGCTATAGTTTGAACAACATTTAGCACTTGATCTTGTATGGGCTTGATTAATAACAGTTCTTGTACAACCCAATCTCCATTTACTCCAAACCTTTTCTCCTTGTATTCAGATAATTTATTGGTTTCAAAATCTATTTCAGACTCTCTATCATCAATTAAATCCTTTGTGAGTAATGGTCTTTCTATATCTAAGCTATCTTTTAAATTTTCTATGTATTTAGATTTAAGTTCAATTTCTCTTTTCCATTCTCCAATTTTTTCCTCAAGTTGTTCACTGGCTGTAGTATAATCTTCCATTTTCGAAAGAATATATTCCATATCAATAATTCCTATTCTTTCACTTTTTTGTGCTGATAATTGATTTATAGCAATAAATGAGATTATAATTATGACAAGGTTTAATATTTTCATTTAACTAAATCTTAAGTTAAATATAGGTATTCTAAAAGTTTTGTCCGATAACAAAGTGTGTCTCCCATCCATGAGCATTAAGATCACCATCATATTGACTATCGAATCCATAACCAAAGTCAATACCTAGTAATCCAAATGCAGGCATAAAGATTCTAATACCAAGTCCTGCTGATCTTTTTGCATTAAAAGGATTAAAATCTCTAAACTTATCGTAACCATTACCAGATTCTAAAAATGTAAGAGCAAAAATGGAAGCTGCAGGTTTCAATGATATTGGATATCTTAGTTCCAAAGAAAACTTATTATATATGGTTGAGCCGTCTTGGCTAGAAAGAGATTGATTTGTGTAACCCCTTAATGCGACAGTTTCTCTACCATCCATGGCATATTGAGACATCCCATCACCTCCCAAATAAAATCTATCAAATGGAATAACACCTCTTTTATTGTTATAAGCCCCTAAGAATCCAAATTCGGCATGGGTTTTAAGGACAAATTTATCAATAAGTCTTGTGTACCAAGTCCCATTAAATTTAATTTTATAAAACTCTAGCCATTTAAACTTTTCTTGATCAATCTTAGCTTGATCAGGTGTGCCATCATCATTTTGATATTCAGCTTGATTTTGTAAATCATCATAATCAATATCGTCAAATAATGAATAAGGCAAAGAAAGTTTAGCGCTTATAGCAAATTGAGATCCTCCAAGAGGAAAGACCGGATTAACGTAGGTGTTATCTCTAGCTAAAGCTATTTCATAAAAAATATTATTAGATTTTCCATCTCCAAATGTAAACAGTCCAGTATAATAATTACTTAAATTATAATACTGGTATCCAAGAGACTGACGTAAAATAAAGTAATCGTCAGGGACTCTTAATTTTTTTGCTATACCAATTTGAGCACCTGTAATTTCAAAGAATTGATTTTTATTAGCCTGTCCAGTGAAGTAGTCATAGCGATATTGTTTAGTTCTTGAAATCGATGTAGAAAATGAAACTGGAGCTTTTCCGCCTAACCATGGCTCAGAAAAAGAAAAACTTGCGGTGTTATAAAATCTATTAGCCTGTAGTCTTAAAGACAATGCTTGTCCATCACCCATTGGGAGGGGTTTATACTTGCTTTTATCCTTTAATCCTTTTACAGAAAAATTGTTGAAAGACAAACCCAATGTTCCTATGAATCCACCACCACCATATCCACCTTGAAGCTCAACCTGACTTGCTCCTTTTTCAACTAATCCATATTCAATATCAACTGTACCTGCATTTGGATCAACGTTCTTAAAATCTGGACTTATTTGTTCTGGATCAAAGAACCCCATTTGACCAAGCTCTCTCACTGTTCTTACAACTTGATCTTTACTGTATAAATTTCCCGGTTTAGTTCTAAGTTCTCTATATATTACATGATCATTTGTTCTTGTATTTCCAACTACACTAATTTTATTGAAATATGCGGGCTTACCTTCAACAATTCTAATTTCAAAATTAATAGTATCATTTTCAACAGAAACCTCAACAGGATTTATATTAGAAAATAAGTAACCGTTATTTTGATATAGGTTTGTTAGATCTTCTCCGTCAGGCTTGGTATTATCAGCTATCCTCTTTTTTAATAAAACTCCATTATATGTATCCCCTTTAAATAATCCGAGTGCTCGAGCTAAATAATTATCAGAATATACTGAGTTTCCTAAAAAAGAAATATCTCCAAAATAATATTTGTTTCCTTCCTCTAAATCAATATTAATAGTTATTTTATTATTATCCGTAATTACAGAATCAGTCAGAATTCTAGCATCCCTGTAACCCTTTTCTTTGTAGAAGTCTAAGATTGAAGTTAAATCTTCTTTATATTCCTCTTCAATGAATTTTGATTTTTTCCAAAATCTTCCAAAAAGTTTTACTTTTGTGTTCTTCATCTTCTTTTTAAGTTGAGAAGATTTTGAAATCTCATTTCCAACAAAGTTGATTTTATCAATCTTAACCCTATCACCTAAATCAACCTTAATTAACATTTTACTTAAGTTTACATCACTCGTATCAGGAACTATATTAATTGCAACTTTAGTATTTAAAAAACCATCTTTTTTGTATTTATTAATGATGTAATTTTTGGTGGTTTTAATAAAATTTTCAGTAATTTTTTTACCCTTTTTAAGCTCAGTGTCTGAGATTATAGTTTCTATCTTAGATTTTTTTAATCCAGTTATTTTAAAATCTGATAGAGTAGGTAGTTCAGTAATATCAATTTGAATTGAAGCTTCTCCATCCTCAATATTAATTAAGTAAAAATTAATATCACTGAAAAGATCAAGTTTCCAAAGTTTACTAATAATTGCACTGATTTGTTCTCCAGGAATTCTTATTTTTTGTCCTTTTTTTAAACCTGTATATGTAATAACAGTTTGTTCATTAAAGTTTTTTAAGCCATTAACAGTAATGTCCTTTAAAATATATTCATCACCTTTTATATAGGGCGTATCTTGAGCGTGGATATTAAGTCCAGCAAATAAAAACATTAATAATGCAAGAAATTTAAACTTTTTTAAAAAATCTAACATATTATTTTTTCTGTTCACTAATTTTTCCAAATCTTCTTTCTCTTTTTTGATAATTTCCAATTGCATCTAAAAAATCTTTCTCTTTAAAATCAGGCCAAAGTATATCAGTAAAATACATTTCAGCATATGCTATTTGCCAAAGTAAAAAATTACTAACTCTACTTTCACCACCTGTTCTAATCAAAAGATCTACGTTTGGTAAATTTCGGGTGTAAAGATGCTCATTTATTATGTTTTCATCAATATTTTTTACAGAAATTATATTATTTTTAACTTTATCTGATAATTCCCTGATAGCTTGAAGTATTTCTTGACGAGATCCATAGCTAATAGCAAGGTTTAAATTTAATTTGTCGTTACCATTAGTTGATGAAATTATATCCTGAAGCTTAGATTTAGGTTTGTTTTTTAAAGATTCTATGTCTCCAATAACATTCACTTTAATATTGTTTTTAATTAAAGAATCTTTTTCTTTCTCAAGAGAATGAACAAGTAAGTCCATAAGTGCATTTACTTCTAGTTTTGGTCTATTCCAGTTTTCAGTTGAAAAAACATATAATGTTAAATTTTTTACTCCTAGTTTAATTGAAGCGTCAATACATTCTCTTACTGAATTAGTTCCATTTTCATGTCCAAACGCTCTTTTTTTACCAATCTTTTTTGCCCATCTTCCATTACCATCCATTATAATGGCAACATGTTTAGGAATATTATTTTGAAGTGACTGTTTCATAAATTATTAGTTAGGACAATAACAGTTTTTTTTGCCAAATAAGTAAGTAATAGAAATCCCACTAAATACATACCAGTCTTTACTTAAAGTTGATCCAAACATTTCTGATTCTGTTGAATATTTTTTGATAGGATAACTTCCGTCTAAATTATCAGTGAGTGCGTAGTTTGCACTTATTTCTAAAGCAACGATAAAACTTTTAAGGGGTTTAACTTTATATCCAATAGTAACAGGAAATGATATATTACTCCCTTTACCATACTGAGTTGCATTGGCTATCCCAATTTCATATCTCAAAGCGTTGTAATTAAAGTAAGAAACTCCAGTACTTATGTATGGAGTCATTTGTAATGAACTTTCAAAAATATCAAATTCAAAAAAATTAAAATCAATGCCTAGTCCAACTTCAACTATTCTATTTTTAAAATATTTCCCTCTTTCTTTTCTGTAATCTACAGTTTGTGGCCAATTATCAGAACTTCCAATCTTTGAGTAATTAAGTTTAGCTCTTGCAGAAATTCTTTCATTAAAATTCTTTCTAAAAATAACTCCACCCACATAGTTTGTTGAAGCATTATAAGAGAAGGGGCTAATATATGTGGTAGGTCCTACATCACCAATATAGTTGGACCCGCCTGCAAAAATTCCAATTTCATTATCTTGGGAAAAAATATGCATAGTACTAAAGAAAAAAATTAGGAGTATTATTTTTCTAGTCATAATAGTGATGCAAATATAGATAAATTCAGTTTCGCTTTATATTAGATATTCCTTTTATCTTCTCCCCACAACAGTTTATTTCTCAATGTTTTATAAAAACTATTATTTGAAAAAGAAGCTAGCTTTATTTTATAATTTGCCTTTTTTATTTTGATTTTGGTGTCGTTAGTTAAAGATATTATTCTTGAATCTAGAGATAGTAAGTGCGATTCCTCTCTTCCTTTTACTGATAATTCAATATTTGTTTCGTCAGAAATGATTAAAGGTCTCGCGTTTAAATTATGCGGAGCTATTGGGGTAATTGAGAAAGTTTGACTGGTAGGAGTCATTATAGGCCCTCCACAACTTAAAGAATATCCTGTTGATCCAGTTGGTGTTGAAATAATTAGTCCATCAGCCCAATAAGTATTTAAATATTCACCATCAAGATTAGTTTTAATTTCTATCATTGAAGTTGTATTTTCTCTACCAACACTGACCTCATTTAATGCGAAGTTAAAGTCTGATAATTTAGATTTTTTTTCAAATGAAACTTCCAGCAAAGTTCTTTCTCTAATTTCATAACCTCCATTTAAAATGATATCTAGCTCAGAGTTAAGCATTTCTTGATTTAAAGTAGCTAAAAAACCTAATCTGCCAGAGTTTATTCCAATTATTGGAATACCTAGATCTCTTACATAGGTGATAGACCTTAGTAATGTTCCATCTCCACCAATTGTAATCATCAAATCGATTGAATTGTCAAGGTCGTAATGACTTGTAAAAAGTTGATGATTATGTTGAAGGTTTTTGGAAATTATTGAATTGTATTTTTTTTCAATAATCAAGAAAATATTTCGATCATTTGCAATCTTTAGAATTTCTGAAAAAATTTTTTCAGAAACTTTATCACTTGATTGCCCATAAATTGCAATTTTCATTATAAACTCAATTTGTTTGCAAATTAATTAAAATAACAGACTATAAATCTCTAATTTTGGAAAATTATGACAAAATTAAGTGTTAATATAAATAAGATAGCCACTATTAGGAATGCGCGGGGAGGAAATAACCCAGACTTGTTAAAAATGGCTAAAGATATTCAATCTTACGGAGCAAATGGAATAACAATTCATCCAAGACCTGATCAAAGGCATATTACTTATAATGACGCTTTAAATTTACCTAAGGTTATTTCAACGGAATTCAATATTGAAGGGAACCCAATTAAAAAATTTGTTGATTTGGTTTCTCAAATCAAGCCTGACCAAGTGACTTTAGTTCCCGATAGTATTGATGCAATAACTTCAAATGCCGGATGGGATACAGTCAAAAATAAATCTTTTTTAACTGAGGTTATTTCAGAATTTAAAAGTCAAGATATCAGAACATCCATTTTTGTAGATACTGATTTAAAATTTATTGAAGGTGCAAAATTAACTGGAGCTGATAGAATTGAGTTATATACTGAATCTTTTGCTGTAGAATTTGAAAAGGGAAATAAGAATGAGATTATTAAATATATAGAAGCTTCAATTTTTGCTAATAAACTTAACCTAGGTGTTAATGCAGGTCATGACTTAAATTTGGAAAACATTAATTTTTTTGTAGATAAACTTCCTTTTTTAGATGAGGTTTCTATTGGTCACGCAATTGTTTGTGAATCATTGTATTTAGGAATAGAAAATGTAATAAATATGTATTTACAAAAAATCAACAATGCTATTAAACAGTAAAATCATTGGCTCTGGCAACCATGTTTTAATTGTTCTTCATGGTTTTTTGGGAATGTTAGATAATTGGAAAACATTTGCAAAAAAAATGAACAACGGTTCATATCAAATACATTTATTGGACCAAAGAAATCATGGAAAAAGCTTTCACAGCGAGGAGTTTAACTATGAAATTTTAGCCAATGATTTAAAATATTACACAGATTTCCATGGAATTAAAAAGTTTTCTTTAATAGGTCATTCTATGGGCGGTAAAACTGCTATGATGTTTTCCAGTTTATATCCTAGTTATTTAGATAAATTAATAGTTGTCGATATTTTACCAATATTCTATAAAAACGATTATCATCAAATTCTAAATTCTTTAAAATCATTAGATTTAAAAAAACTGGGTTCAAGATCAAATATTGATAAAGCCTTAGAAACAGACTTTAAAGAACCCTCTTTTAGAGCTTTTTTATTAAAAAATCTTTGCAGAATTAATAAGGATGAATTAGGTTTTAAAATTGATTTAGATATCATTTTAAGCACATTAAGTGAGGTTGAAAAGTCCTTGCCTTCAGATTTATTATATATAGGAAAAACGTTATTTATTAAGGGTGAAAAATCTGATTATATTGATAATTCCAATAGTAAAGTTTTAATAAATTTTTTTCCAAATTATAAGAAAGTAGAAGTCTTAAATGCAGGTCACTGGGTTCATGCAGAAAACTTAAATGATTTCATCAAAGAGATTGAAATTTTTTTAAAATCTTAAAAGTTGGCTACCTCTAAGAAAAGAGCTACTTTTGCGACCTAATTTTTAAAATATGAAAGTTTCAAAAAAAGACATTGATAAGTTAAATGCAGTTTTATCAGTTAATATCGAAAAATCTGATTATGAATCAAATGTTGAAAAAGTTTTAAAGGATTATAGAAAAAGAGCAAATATTCCAGGATTTAGAAAAGGTCACACTCCAATTGGTTTAATAAAAAAACAATATGGATTGTCTGTAAAGGTTGATGAAATAAATAAATTAATGCAAAAAGGTTTATCAGATTTTTTGGGTAATGAAAAGTTAGCAATTCTTGGCAACCCAGTTCCTGTAGAAAAATCAGATATTGATTGGGATGCAGAAAAATTAACTTTTGACTTTGAAATTGGATTGTCCCCTGATTTTGAAGTTTCATTAAAAAATAAGAAAGCGATCCCGTCTTTTGAAATTGATGTTGATAAAAAAATGATTGATGATCAAATTAAAAATATTCAAAGTCAGTATGGAAAATTGGTTGCAAAAACTCAAATTGAAGATGGTTTTGAAATTAGCGGAAAATTCATAAATGAAGAACTTGAGATAGATAATACTTCAAACTTTCAATTGAAAGACGTCAAAGGAAAATCTAATAAGGAACTTTTTAAAAAATTAAAAATTAGTGAATCTTTAGAACTTAAAACAAAAGGTTTATTCACAAAGGATGCAGATTTAACTTTTCATTTAAAGCTCAATGATGATAATAAAGATAAAATTAACTCTGTAAAGTTTTTATTGAATGAAATAAATGAACGAGTTCCCGCTGATTTAGATCAAGAATTGTTTGACAAACTTTTTGGAAAAGATGTTATCAAAACGGTAACAGAGCTAAAAGATAAACTTAAACTTGATGCTGAATCTAATTTTGTAAATCAAACAGATCAAAAATTATTAAATGATGTTACTGAACATTTGATTGAGAACACAAAATTTAATTTACCAGACAATTTCTTAAAAAAATGGATGAGAACCGCCGGAGAAAATAAATTAACTCAGGACGAAGCCAATGCTGAATATGAAAAATCTGAAAAAGGACTAAGATATCAGCTCATTGAAGCAAAAATTTTAGAACAAAATGAAATTAAGATTGATCACAATCAAATTAAAGATTTTGCAAAGGATATGATCAAACTTCAAATGAAACAATATGGTCAGAATAACCCCGAGGAAAAAGAATTAGAGTCTATTTCTCAAAGAATTCTTTCTAATAAGGATGAGGTAAAAAGAATTTCTGATCAACTTTTGAGTAAAAAATTAATTGAATTATTTAAATCAAGCCTCAAACTCAAAACCAATAAAGTCTCATATGAAAAATTTATCGAGATGGCTTATGCTAAAAAATAATTAACTTTAAATTATAAAAAATAATTAGTTCTATGGATTACTCGGAAGAATTTAAAAAATATTCAATAAAGCATCATGGTATAAATTCTCTTTACTATGATAAATTAGTTAGTAGTATGACCCCTTATATAATAGAGGAAAGACAACTTAATGTCGCACAAATGGATGTTTTTTCCAGACTGATGATGGATAGAATAATTTTTTTAGGAACTGGAATTAATGATTCAATTGCTAACATAATTCAAGCTCAATTACTTTTTTTAGAAAGTACTGATAAGGATAAAGACATTCAAATCTATATCAATTCACCTGGAGGATCTGTATATGCTGGTTTAGGTATTTATGATACTATGCAATTCATTAACCCCGAAGTTGCTACAATTTGTACTGGAATTGCTGCCTCAATGGCTGCAGTTCTACTTTGTGCCGGTCAAAAAGGAAAAAGATCTGGATTAACTCATTCAAGAGTTATGATTCATCAACCTTTGGGAGGTGCTCAAGGACAAGCATCTGATATAGAAATTACAGCTAGAGAAATTGGAAAATTAAAGAAAGAACTTTACGAAATCATAGCAAATCATTCGGGTCAAAAATACGATAAGGTGTATGAGGATAGTGATAGAGATTATTGGATGAAAGCTCAGGAAGCAAAAAAATATGGAATGATAGACGAAGTGTTGTCAAAAAAATAATTTCATGTCTGAAAAAAATTTAGTTTGTTCATTTTGTGGCTTGACCAAATCTCAAACCAATTTACTTGTAGCTGGACAGGAAGCACACATCTGCGATAGCTGTATTGAACAGGCGTATGGAATTATAATTGAGGAATCTAAAAGAACAACCATTTCTCCAGAAAATGAGGAGTTAAAAATAGCAAAGCCAAAAGAAATAAAACAATTTCTTGACGACTATGTAATAGGGCAAGATCACACTAAAAAAATTCTATCAGTTGCAGTTTATAATCATTATAAAAGGTTAAATCAAAAATCCTTAAAAGATGATGTTGAAATTGATAAGAGTAATATTTTAATAGTTGGTGAAACAGGAACAGGCAAAACTTTAATTGCTAAGACTATTGCAAAAATGTTAGATGTTCCCTTAGCCATTGTTGATGCAACTGTTTTAACTGAAGCAGGTTATGTTGGTGAAGATGTAGAAACAATTTTGACAAGATTATTACAAGCCTCAGATTATAATCAAGAAAAAGCTGAAAGAGGAATTGTATTTATAGACGAAATTGATAAAATTGCAAGAAAAAGTGATAACCCTTCAATTACTAGAGATGTTTCAGGTGAAGGAGTTCAACAAGCCTTATTAAAGTTATTAGAAGGAACTATAGTAAATGTTCCACCTAAAGGGGGAAGAAAACATCCTGATCAAAAATTTATTGAACTTGATACTCAGAATATACTTTTTATTGCTGGTGGTGCATTTGATGGAATAGAAAAAGTTATTTCCAAAAGATTAAACATGCAAGTTGTTGGATATAAAAATCCTTCATCTAAAAAAATAAACTATAAGAACTTATTATCATTTATTTCACCTAAAGATTTAAAAGATTTTGGATTAATCCCTGAAATACTTGGAAGACTCCCTGTATTATCATACATGAATTCACTTGACAAAGCAACTTTAAGATCAATTTTAACTGAACCAAAAAATTCTTTAGTTAAACAATATGAAAAATTATTTCAAATAGACGGGATTAAACTTTCATTTTCTGAGGAAGGGCTTAATTATATTGTTGACAAAGCATTAGAATTCAAATTAGGTGCAAGAGGACTAAGATCTATATGTGAGTTAGTTTTAAATGATGCAATGTTTGAGTTACCAAGTTCTAAAAGAAAAAAACTTCATATTGATAAGGCTTATATTTCAAAAAAACTTTCTCATTCTAGTCTTAATATTTTAAAGGTAGCTTCTTAATTAATTTTTAAAAGTTCATCAATAATTTTTCTATCGTTAGAAAGTCTAGGTACTTTATTTTGACCACCCAGTTTATTATTTTGTTTTAACCAATCGTAAAAAATATTTTTTTTAGCTACTGTTATTTTTAATTCATCCATAGTAATATTTTTGAATCGTTTCGCTTTATAATCAGTATTTAGTTCTTGTAAGTTGATATCAAGATCTTTTTTGAAACTAGAAATATCATTGGGTTTGATCTCAAATTCAATCAACCATTCATGAAAACCAGTTTTATTTTTATTTATAAAACTAGGTGCTACAGTGTATTCAATCATGGTAGAGTTATGTTTAAGTAAAGCTTTATTGATTGCTTTTTCAGCATTTTCTATTATTAATTCTTCTCCAAAAGCATTTATAAAACTTTTTGTTCGCCCAGTAATTTTAATTCTAAATGGACTTAGAGAAGTGAATTTAACTGTATCACCAATTTTGTATCGCCATAAACCAGCATTCGTAGAAATTATAATAGCATAATTAGTATCAAGTTTTACTTTACTGAGATTGATAATTTCATCGTTTTTAGTTCCATCACTACTATATTCTTGAAATTCAAAATAAATACCATAATCTAACATCAGGAGCATATCATTTTTATCGTTTCTGTCCTGAATTGCGAAGAATCCCTCAGAAGCATTATAGATTTCATAATAAAGAACATTATTGCCCAATATTTTTTTAAATTGATTTTTGTAAGGTTTAAAATCTACACCACCATGAAAATAAACTTCCAGGTTTTTCCATATTTCTTTTACTTGATTTACTTTTCTTTCTTTTAACACTTTATTAATCATAATTAACATCCAAGAAGGTACTCCAGCTAAACTTGTTACATCTTCATTAATTGTATTGCTAATTACAGCATCTAATTTTTCATCCCATTTATCCATTAAAGAAATTTCATTATTCGGTGTACTCATCATTTCAGCCCAAATAGGTAAATTATCAATTAATATTGCTGAGAGATCACCAAAATATTTATTTCCATCATTAAGTATTTTTTTACTCCCACCTAATCTTAAGGATTTTCCAGAAAATAAATTTGAATTTTCGTTGTTGTTTATATACAAACAGAGAACATCCTTACCAGCTTTGTAATGGCAATCCTCTAAAGATTCTTTGCTAACTGGAATAAATTTACTTTTTGAATTAGTAGTGCCACTGGATTGAGCATACCATTTTATTTCGGAGTTCCAAAAAATATTTTTTTCACCTTCAATTGATCTTTTGATATATTTAAAAAAATCTTCATAATTAGAAACTGGAATATTTTTAGAAAAAGTTTTATAATCTCTAATATTATTAAAATCATATTTTTTTCCAAACTCGGTATTTTCAGCATTTTTAATTAATGAAATTAAAACTTCATTTTGAACTTCAATTGGATATTTTTTGAATAATTCAATTTGGTGGATTCTTTTTTTTAGAAACCATGAAGTAATAGTATTTATAATCGAGAAAGGCATTTTGACTATCTTTAAATTAAAAATAGATATAATTCTTGTATAAATGTTTAAAGGAGTATTAAATAAAATGAAAACTGAACTTAATCAGGACCTAAATTATTTTTTAGAGCTAGGGGATGATTTTATTAATTTAAACCAGATTTTAGGTTCAAAAATTAAATTAACATTCAATGGTTTTGAATGTTTAAATTGTAAGTCAGATTTGCAACTGTTTAGACAAGGACATTGTAAAAAATGTTTTTTTGAATTACCCAGTACTGCGGATTGGGTTATGAAACCGGAACTTAGTAAAGCACACTTAAATATTCAAGAAAGAGATTTAGAATATGAAAAAAGTGTTCAGTTAAAACCTCATATTTTATATTTAGCATTTTCTAGTAAGGTCAAGGTTGGGGTTACTAGAAAAACTCAAGTCCCATATAGGTGGATAGATCAAGGTGCCGTTCAGGCTATTGAAATTGCAGAGTTTCCAAATAGATACTTAGCGGGTATTTCCGAGGTTGAACTTAAAAACCATTATTCTGACAAAACTAATTGGAGAGAAATGCTCAAAACAAGCAATTCAAATGTAAACCTCGTGGAAGAAAGAGAAAAGGCATTTAAGAAACTTCCCAAAGAGGCGCTAGATTTTACTGAACTTAAAAATTATAATTTATTAAAAATTGATTATCCAGTAAAAAAATACCCATTGAAACCTAAAAGCTTAAATATCATTAAAGAAAAATCTTTTTCAAGTGAATTAGTAGGAGTAAAAGGACAATATTTAATTTTTCAAGATGATACCGTTTTTAATATCAGATCTAATGAGGGAGTAATTATTAACTTGGAAATACTTAGATCTTAATTTCTTCACCAACTTTTAAGTCAAACTTTTTTCTGAATAAATAAACAAAAAAGTACAATAGTGGGGTGTCTAAAAACGCTATCAATATTTTAAACAAAACACCTGAAACAACAAGTCCTACAAAACTGTCCCAGCTCAAAACTTCAAACAAACATAAAAGAGATATAACAGTAACTGTGTCAATAATTTGAGAACTAAAAGTTGAGAAATTATTTCTAAGCCACAACATTTTTCCTTTAGTTAAATTTTTCCAAAAGTGATAAATTCTAATGTCAACAAATTGAGCAAAAAGATAAGCTAACATTGAAGCTAAAACAGCTAATCCTGAAAGAGAAAATACACTTGAAAAGGTTTCGTTATCAATTGGGGATGAGGGCATGGCTGGTACTATGTCTGAAACTAAAATAATGCTGATTGAAAAAAATGAAGCAAAAATACCAGCAACAACAACTTGATTAGCTTTTTTCTGACCGTAAATTTCAGAAATTAAATCAGTTACCAAAAAAGTTATTGGGTATGGAAGAATTCCAACAGATAATTCAAATAGCTTAATACCTCCAATAGTCATATCAAATGGATACCAGAAAAAAAATTTCTGAAAAATTAAATTGGAAACAACCAAGGATGTTATAAATAGGGCTGCTAAGTACAAATAAATTTTTCTAGCTAAATTCTGTTTTGATTCGGACATATATTTTAATAAAAATAATAGATATTAGTTAAATAAAGATATTATAATAAGGATTCTTTTATTTAATTTGCTTTTGTGAATTCAAACAAAGTATATCTTTCTTTAGGCAGTAATTTAGGGGATAAAATTAGAAATCTTCAAAATGCTATAAATCTTATAGATTCTGAAGTCGGTAACGTCTTTTCAATTTCAAATGTCTATCAAACTAAAGCTCAAGGTTTCACGGGTGATGATTTTTATAATTGTTGTATTTCTTTAAATACATTCCTAAAACCCGCAGCTTTATTAACCAAATTACTAAAAATAGAAAGTTTAAATGGTAGAAAAAGATCTAATACAAAGTCTTATCAATCAAGAAATATTGATATAGATATTTTATTTTTTGAAGATGAAATTATAGATGCTAATAATTTGGTCATTCCTCATCCAAGAATGCATACAAGGAATTTTGTTATAACTCCCCTTACAGAAATAGCAAAAAGTAAAATTCATCCAATTATTAAAGAAACTATAGAGTCAATTAATAGTACCTTGATTTCAAATGAAATAATTAAAATTGATGATTGTTTATTTATGCCAATCTTTTTAAAATTAAAATCGATTAAGAATATTGTAATTGAAGGTAATATTGGAGTAGGAAAAACTTCATTATCAAAAAAACTTTCAAAAGATTTGAATAAAGAATTAATAGTTGAAGGTTATATGGAAAACCTATTTCTTGAAAAGTACTATGAAAATCCTGACAGGTACGCTCTAAATGTAGAACTTACTTTTTTGACTGACAGGTGTCGTCAACTTAGTGATTTCAATAATCAAATGAATTTTTTTAATTCAGGTTTAGTAGCAGATTATGATATATTTAAATCACTTGTTTTTGCTGGTGTTTCCTTAAAAGAGTTAGACTTTAATCTCTTCCGAAAAATATATTATTACATGACCAAGGATTTATTTAAATCAAATTTGATCATTTATCTCTTACAATCTTCAGATCAGTTATTAAATAATATAAAAAAAAGAGGAAGGGGTTTCGAAAAGCAAATAACTAAAAAGTATTTAGATAAAATCAACAATGCATATTTAACTCATTTAAAAAATAATACTGATTTAAAGGTAATTTATATTGATGTATCAGATTTGAATTTTGTAGAATCAGAGAATCACTATTTAGAATTACTTTTTAGAATTAAAAGTAAATTAGGAAAGTCTGTTGTAAAATTCCCAGATTAAAATTCCTGAGCATACTGAAATATTTAATGAGTGTTTTGTTCCGAATTGAGGAATTTCTATAACCTCGTCTGATAAACTAATAGCTTTTTGTGAAACTCCTTTAACTTCATTTCCAAAAATTAATGCATGTTTTAAGTCATTGTTTAGAGTAAAGTCTGTTAATTTTTTAGATTTGTCTGCTTGTTCAACACTCCAAATAAATATTTTTTCTTTCTTCAATTTAACTAGTAAATCAGAAATATTTTTACAATATTCCCAATCAACACTTTCAGTGGATCCAAGAGCTGTTTTATGAATATCCTTGTGCGGAGGAGATGCCGTAATTCCACATAAATAAATTTTTTCAATCAAAAAAGCATCACATGTTCTAAACACGGAACCAATATTATTTAAGCTTCTAATGTCATCAAGAATAATTATAAGTTTAGTTTTTTTAGATTTCTTAAATTCCTTGACATCTATTCTTTTAAGTTCAATGTTTTTTAATTTTCTCATAAATTTATTATCAAGTTATATAAGATCATACAAAGTAATAGATTAAAATATTAATTAATAGTATTTTAGCTTTAATTCACACAAATTTGGAAAAAAAAGTAACCCCCTTAATGCGTCAATATTATAAAATTAAGGAGAAACATCCTGATGCATTATTATTATTTAGAGTAGGAGATTTTTATGAAACATTTCATGAAGATGCTGTAAAGGCTTCAAATATTTTAGGGATAATTTTAACAAAAAGGGGAGCAGGAAGTAATAGTGAAACAAAATTAGCTGGTTTTCCATATCACTCGCTTAATACTTATTTGCATAAATTAGTTAAAGCGGGCGAGAGAGTAGCAATATGTGAACAACTTGAAGATCCTAAACAAACCAAAACAATTGTAAAAAGAGGTGTTACGGAACTTATAACACCTGGAGTTGCTTTGAATGATGGAATTTTGGATCAGAAATCCAATAATTTTTTAGCTTCTGTATTCAATATAAAAAATAAATATGGTATTGCATTATTTGACATATCAACTGGTGAGTTATTAATTTCCGATGGAACTTTAGACCATATAAAAAATTTACTTTCTAATTATGAAGCAAAAGAAGTCTTGGTTTGTAAAAAAAATAAATCAACTTTCGTTGATGAATTCGGAAAATACAGTTCAACTTTTTATTTAGATGATTGGGTATTTGGAAAAGATTTTTCTATTGAAAAAATTAAAAATCATTTTAATGTAAATAGCTTAAAAGGATTTGGAATAGATGAAAATAATGTAGGTATACTAGCATGTGGTTCAATCTTACATTACCTAGACGAAACTCAACATAAACAACTCGCACACATTACTAAAATTAATCAGATAATTGACAATACTTATGTTAGGATGGATCAGTTTACTGTAAGTAATTTAGAGTTAATCCAAAGTAATTCCAAGGAAGGAAAATCTCTTATAGAAATAATTGATCATACATCTACCCCAATGGGAGCAAGAAAATTAAAAAGATGGTTGATCCATCCACTGTTGGATATTAATCAATTAAACTTTAGACATAATTCAATAGAGGAGATTCTAAATACTCAGAACTTATTATTAAATATTGAAAGTGAACTTAAATCATTCTCAGATTTAGAAAGAATTATGGCAAAGGTTGTTACTTATAAAATAACACCTAGGGAACTTATTCAACTTAAAATATCATTATTAAAAATCAAGCCAATTAAGAATCTTATTAGCTTAAGATCATTAAAAAATTTAAATAAAATTAATTCATCACTTTCTAATTGTGATTCAATCATTAATCTTTTAGAAAAAACACTTAATGATGATGCACCAGTAAATATTAAAAAAGGAAATGTAATAAAAGAAAAGTATAATTCTGAGTTAGATAATCTTAGAAATCTATCGGAATCAGGAAAAAATTATTTGGATGAAATTTTAGAAAGAGAAAAAAAATTAACTGGTATTAGTTCTTTGAAAATAAGCTTTAATAATGTTTTTGGTTATTACATTGAAGTTAGAAATATTCATAAAGATAAAGTGCCTAATGATTGGATTAGAAAACAAACTTTAGTTAATGCTGAAAGATATATAACAAGTGAACTTAAAGATTATGAATCTAAAATATTAGGTGCACAAGAAAAAATAGTATTACTAGAAGCTAAGCTTTTCAATGAATTAATTAATGAGCTCATAAAAGATATAAAACTTGTTCAAAATAATTCGTTTTGGATTGCTACTTTGGATTGTTTAACTGGGTTTGCAAATTTGGCTTTAAAATCAAATTATTCAAAACCAGTTTTAGATAATTCTAAAAATTTAAAAATAATTATGGGACGGCATCCTGTTATTGAATCTCAGTTGTCTCAAGAAAACCCTTACATACCTAATGATATCAGTCTATGTGATAAAAAAAATCAGATCATGATGATTACAGGTCCTAACATGTCAGGTAAATCTGCGATACTAAGACAGACAGCTTTAATAGTTTTATTAGCTCAAATTGGAAGTTATGTTCCCGCAAAAAAGGCAAAAATCGGGATAATTGATAAAATTTTTACCAGAGTAGGTGCAAGTGATAATATTTCTGCTGGTGAGTCAACTTTTATGGTTGAAATGAATGAATCTGCTTCTATAATTAATAATATTTCAAATAATAGTATAGTCTTATTGGACGAAATTGGTAGAGGAACAAGTACATATGATGGAATTTCTATTGCTTGGGCAATCGCAGAGTTTTTACACGATCACCCTTATAGACCTAAAACATTATTTGCTACTCATTATCATGAACTGAATATGATGGCTAATTCTTTTGATAGAATTAATAATGCTAATGTTTCTGTAAAGGAAACTAAGGATAGTGTTATTTTTTTAAGAAAATTAATTCCTGGTGGAAGTGCTCATAGTTTCGGAATTCATGTTGCTCAGATGGCTGGAATGCCTAAAGGAATAATTAACTCTGCCCAAAAAATGTTAAAAAAATTAGAAGAATCTCACAGCACTGACAAAGAGGTTTTAAAGAAAAACGATTCTGAATTACAATTAAGTTTCTTTAATCTTGATAATCCAAAGCTAGAAGAGTTAAAAGAAGATTTATTGTCTTTAAATATTGATGAGTTGACTCCTATAGAAGCTCTTATTAAATTAAATGAAATAAAAAGGATTTTAAAATCTTAATTAAAACTATTATTAACTGATTAATATTTATTTATTTTCATTTTTTATTTTACATTTGCAATCCAATTTGCGAAAGTAGCTCAGGGGTAGAGCATCACCTTGCCAAGGTGAGGGTCGCGGGTTCAAATCCCGTCTTTCGCTCTGAAAAGATACTGCTCGAGTGGTGGAATTGGTAGACACGTTGGACTTAAAATCCAATGAACAGTAATGTTCGTGCGGGTTCAAGTCCCGCCTCGAGTACAAAGAGGGTAAAATCTTATGAATTTACCCTCTTTTTTTTGATTAATTTTGGCATGAAAATTGTCAATTTAAAGGAATGGAAATTACATTGCCAAAAACTGATTTGCATTTCGAACTGATTAAATCAAAAAGAATATCTAAAATTAAAATTGATCTCGATTATAATCCTGATAAAATTGATTCAAATCGCTTGTTCCATGTTGATCAGATAAGAAAAATTTGTATAGATTATCGTTTAAGATTTTTAGATTTCAATTTTTTTAAGGGTGGAGTTCCTGATGAAGCATATACCAAATTAAAAGAATTTGAATTAAATCACCCTGATTTAGATCTTAATATCAAGATGATGGCCCCAACAAAGTTGTTTCAGCTAGAGAATTATGATGATCCACTAATGTTTGTAAGCTTAGGTAATAACTACTACTATTTGATTCATAAATGGGGTAATGACATGAGCTATTTTAGAAAAATGTTCATGTGGCCCTTTAAAAACATTTACAATATATTAATTTATATAGGTATAATTTCTTTGCTTTTCACAACTTTTGTTCCAGACGGAATATTTTTTTATAAAAATAATCCAGAGATTCAGTTTTTCGTTGTCTTTCTGTTTATGTTCAAGTCTTTAGCAGCTATTTTTATTTATTTTGGTTTTGCCATGGGAAAGAACTTTAATGAAAATATATGGAATAGTAAATTTTATAACTAAGTAACTAACAACAATATTTTATTTAATTTTTTCAGCAAGTTCATTTCCTACAATTGAACCAATAGCTATTCCCATTCCGCCTAACCTAACACCACAAAATACATTGTTACTAATTGACTTAACAATTGCAGTTTTTTTATTACCCATTCCCATTATCCCACTCCACCTGTAGTCAATTTCAAATTTATTTTTTGGAAGGATTGTGTTTTTTAAAATTAATTCTAGCTCGTTTTGAATATTATCATTTAGCCCAAATTTATCTGTTTCCTCTTTTTTGAAATCTAAGTTTCTGCCGCCACCAATTAGTACTCTATTGTCAATATTTCTAAAATAATAATATCCTCTATCCATATGAAATGTTCCTTTAATTTTTAGAGAATCAATTGGTTTAGTTATTAGTACTTGGGCTCTAGCAGGTTTCAAATTTTCATTTAAAATTCTATTAGCAAATCCATTTGTAGCTATAAATAACTTTGATGATTTGTAACTAAAATTTTCTGTTATTATTTCGACAGAACTATTGTTTTCTAAAAATGATTTAACATTTACATTATTAAGAATTTTTATATTTTTTCTTTTTACTTTGTCAATTAAAGCCTCCATCATCATTCCAGTATCTAATTGACCTTCATGAGGATTTAGAACAAGCTTATTAATTACTTGATCAAACCCAAACGTATTTTCTTTAATCTCAAATACGTTGGAGGGAAATAAATGTCTAAGAAAAGTATTAATTTCTTTTAATTTTAATAGGCAGTTTTCAAAAATATCATTGTCTTTTTTTGGAAAAATCTCAAACCCACCATTTTGTTTGAAATTTAGATTTTTATCACCAACTAAATTTCTTAAATAATCTAAACCTTCTTTTCTTTTTTTAATTAATGAAATGACTTCAGACTCTGAATGATTTTGTAAATCATCAATTATTTCTGTTATACTTCCGAAGCATGCAAATCCCGCATTTTTAGTACTAGCTCCAGAGGGTAGAGATCCTTTTTCTAAAATTAAAATTTTAGATTTTGGAAATTTTTCTTTTAATCTTAGTGCACAATTTAGTCCAACTATACCGCTTCCTACAATAGTATAATCAATATTGTTTAACCATGATTTTATTTCCCAATATGATAAATTCATAACAATTACAATGTAATACTTAAGCCTCCAAAAATTGTTCTTTCGGGTGCAGGCTCATAATGTCTTCCTCCAAAGGCATTTATTCTGATGTTGTCAAAATATTTCTTTTCAAAAATATTATTTATAATTAAGAAAGGATAAATAACTGATTTAGATAATTTAATTTCTTTTCCTATTTTGAAATTCAATGTACTGAAATCATCAATTTTTGTAGTATTAGAATTATTTGCATAAATAGCCCCAATTTTTTTAAAATTTAAATTTAGTGACAATTCCTTTTTAGTTTTATGTTCAACACTTATAGTTAAAACATTATTAGGAATTCCAGGTATCTTATTTCCTCTATAATTATTTCCGTCATCATTAAATTCTTTAAAAATATAATTTCCTTGTGAATATGAAGAACTCAAAATAGTTTTATTAAATGTGAAGAATCCAGAAATTTCTATTCCATTTCTTTCAGATTTACCAGCATTATTATAGAACTTTTGATTCGGATAATTTTCATCTTCATAAGATAAAATTTCATCGTTGGTTATCGACTTGAAATAGATTATATCTATGTTTGATTTTTTTTGATTGTTAAATAATGAATATCCAATTTCATAACCCATGTTAATTTGAGACTTCAAGTCTTTATTAAATCCACTTCCAATGGGTGAGGAGCTTAACTCATTTAATGTTGGTGTTTCAAAACCACTGCTAGTATTAATAAATAACCTACTATTTTTATTTATTCTATAATTAATTCCAAGGCTTGGATTGAAAGAATTTAAATTTATATCATCTGAAAAATTTCCATTTTCCAAGAACATATCTTGAATTTCAACCTTGTTAATATCGTATCTAATTCCAGAGCTTATAGCAAAATTATTCAACTCAAAATTATTAACTATATAAAAACCAATATTTTGAAATTTTTCTTCTTGGTTCAAAACTAACTCACCAATATCTCCTTGATTATTGTTGAGTCTTTTTCTTAAATCATTTTGGTTGCCTATATCAAATCCAATTTGTGTTTTAAATTTAGAATTCAGTTGTAAGCTACTACCAAGCCCCCAGTAATCTCTTTCTAGATCAATAAATCCTCCATTTTTAACAGGAATTTTACCATTAAAATCTCTTTTTGAAATAAATAAATAACTTGAAAACGAAAGCTTATTATTAATTTTTTTATTAAAGCTTGAATTTAATTTATAGTGAGTTATACTTTCTTTAGTTTGATATTCGATATTTCTTTGTCTCGCTTGTTTTCTGTCTTCTTGCACTTCTTTTAATGTTAAGCCTCCAGGATCATAAGCATATGGACTATTAACAAAGTTAAAATTTATGTTGAACCACGTATTTTTAGAGATGTTTTTTTTAAAATTAAAATTTATATTGGAATTTTTGAAATCCCCAAAATTTCTATAGCCTTCACTTTTAGTTTCACTTACTAGAAAAGTATAATATGAGTTATTTTTTTTTACACCAAAGAAAGCTTGTTTTTTAGCTTGATTATCTGAGCCTAAAGAGTACGCAATTTTTGAAAAATTCTTTTTGAAATCCGTAATGGATTTAATTTTTATAACACCTGCTGATGAATTTCCGTAAAGGGAGGAGCTAGTTCCTCTTATTACTTCAATGTTTTGAATTATTTCTAAATTCAAATTATCTATTTGACTTTGTCCATCTGGTGTAGTTTCCGGAACTCCATCAACTATTAACTTTATTCCCCTTATACCAAAGTTAGCCCGTGACCCAAAACCACGAATGGAAATTCTTGCATCTTGTGCAAAATTATTATCATTTGAAATAAAAACTCCTGGAGTTCTTTCCAAAAATTCGCTTAAATAAAATTGTTGTGCAGTTGATTGAAAGTTTGTAAAATCAAATGCTGAAATTGCAAAAGGAGATTTTTTAATTGAATCTTTTATTTTAGTTATGGAAATAACTACTTCATCTAACTTAATACTATCATTAACAATATTTTGTGAATGACTAAAGAATACTTGTATTAAGAAAAATACAATTACTTTTTTATTTTTCATTAACACTTGATGATTTAGATAGCATCTCTTTAAGCTCTGAAAATTCTTGATCATTAAAATATCGCCACTCTCCTAATGGAATATCTAATTTAATATTCATTATTCTAATTCTTTTTAATTTTTTTACTCTATAACCAAGATACTCACACATTCTTCTAATCTGTCGGTTCAAACCTTGGGTTAAAATAATTTTGAACTCATAGTCTTTAATACGCTTTATTTCACATGGTCTAGTAACAGTGTTGAGTATAGGTACCCCTTTACTCATTTGTTGAATAAATTCATGAGTAATTGGTTTGTCTACAGTTACATGATATTCTTTTTCGTGCTTGTTTTTAGCTCTGAGAATTTTATTTACGATATCACCATCATTAGTTAAAAATATTAATCCCTCAGATGTTTTATCTAATCTTCCTATTGGAAAAATTCGTTTAGGGTGATTAATGTAATCAATAATATTGTTTTTTTCAACACCTGAGTCTGTTGTACAAACAATTCCTTTTGGCTTATTTAAAATAATATAGATCTTCTTATTTGGTTTTTTTGAAATTCTTTCTCCATCAACAGAAACATCGTCATTTGGGCCTATTTTTTCACCCATTTTAGCTACAATACCATTTATTGTTACTCTTTCATCTAAGATAAATTTATCTGCTTCTCGTCTAGAGCAAAATCCAGCCTGGCTTAAAAATTTATTTATTCTAAGTTTATGTTCTGTCATTGTATTTTATAATTCAGTTATTCCCTCCGGAAGATTAAAAATTAATTGTTTTTCTTTTCTTTTCACTTCAACTAAAAATTCATCAACCAAAGGAATCATTAGTTCTTTATCATTTTTTGATACGATTAAAATTGGTTGAGAAGTTTGATCATTTACTCTCACTACAGTTCCAATATCTCCATAATTATTATCAATTACACTATAATTTATTATCTCATGAAAATAAAATTTATTGCCACTTAGTTTAGGCAGATCTTTTTTGGGTAAATAAACCTTCGATCTTAAAATTCTAATAGCTTTTTCTTCACTATCTATGTTTTCCAGCCTAAGTCTCAATAAACTAGATTTATGTAACATTACATTTTCAATTTCGAAAGGTACTAATGCACCATCAGTTTCTAAAAATAATGTCTTTAATTTCTTAAACTCAATTTCATCGGAGTCAACTTTTAAAAGTATTTCACCTCTAAAGCTAAATTTTGAGACTATAGTACCAAGAAAAAAACAGTCCTGTTTATTCATCGTACAAAAGTATGTGAAATATTATTTATTCTTCAGCAGCAGGTGCTTCTTCAGCAGCAGGTGCTTCTTCAGCAGCAGGCGCTTCTTCAGCAGCAGGTGCTTCTTCAGCAGCAGGTGCTTCTTCAGCAGCAGGTGCTTCTTCAGCAGCAGGTGCTTCTTCAGCAGCAGGCGCTTCTTCAGCAGCAGGTGCTTCTTCAGCAGCAGGCGCTTCTTCAGCAGCAGGTGCTTCTTCAGCAGCAGGTGCTTCTTCAGCAGCAGGTGCTTCTTCAGCAGCAGGTGCTTCTTCAGCAGCAGGTGCTTCTTCAGCAGCAGGCGCTTCTTCAGCAGCTAAGGCTTCTTCAGCTTTTGCCTTTCTTTTTGCACTAGCTTCTTTTTCAAGATCTAGAGCTTTCTTCTTTTGTAATTCTGCTTCTTTTTCAAGTGAGGATTTTTTACTGTCAATTGATGAAGACTTATCATTTAACCATTCTTGGAATTTTTCTTCAGCTTGCTCTTCAGTGAGCGCACCTTTAAGGACTCCGTTTTTTAAATGATTTTTTAATAAAACTCCTTTGTAAGAAAGAATATTTTTAGCTGTATTGGTAGGTTGAGCACCGAATTGTAACCACTTAACAGACTCATTTATATTAAGATTGATAGTTGCGGGATTTGTATTTGGGTTGTAAGTTCCTAGCTTTTGTAGGTATCTACCATCTCTTTTCGCTCTTGCATCTGCTGCAACTATCCAATAAAGAGGTTTTCCTTTTTTACCGTGTCTTTGAAGTCTAATTTTTACTGACATATCATATTAAATTGTGAGGTACTAAACCTCGGTTATTAATGAGGTGCAAATGTAATTTATTTTTTCAAACTGGCAAATCTTAAAAATATTTTTCTTAAGCGTTAATAACTTACTTAAATTCATTTAGATTTGATATAAAAGATGGTTATTTTTAATACTCTAAATTGAAATTTTAATGTATTTAATTTTTGATACCGAAACCACTGGTTTACCCAAGAAATGGAATGCTCCCATTACAGATTCTGATAATTGGCCGAGATGTGTTCAATTAGCATGGCAGCTTCATGATTCTAAAGGAGCTTTAATTTCAGATCATAGTTACTTAATTAAGCCAGAAAATTTCAATATACCATTTGAATCTGAACAAATTCATGGAATTTCAACAGAACTAGCCAATAAAATTGGAGTTGATTTAGATGAGGTACTTAATAAATTTATCTCTGATTTAAGTAGTGCAGGTTTCATTATAGGACACAATGTGAAATTTGATCTTAATATTATAGGAGCTGAATTATTTAGGATAAATTCTGATGTTAATTTACTAGAAAAAGATATTCTAGATACTTGTACAGAACTGACGGCGAATATCTGTAAATTACCTGGAGGAAGAGGAGGTAAATTTAAGTTTCCAACTCTGATAGAGCTCTACTCTTTTTTATTTGATGAAAGTTTTAGTGAAGCTCACAATGCCTCAGCTGATGTTGAAGCTACTGCAAGAGCCTTTTTTGAATTGGTAAGAATAGGTATAATTAATCAAACTGTTTTTAAGGGATATCCTGAACTTTCAGAAGGCTTAAGATCGTACGATCAGACAAAAGTTCCATTATTTGGAATAAAGCATTTAAACTTAAAAAAAGAATCAAAAAAAGTCAGTAAAAAGATATCAAAAGAAAATGAAGATGATAAAAAAATCATTGATTCAATCCCTGAACAAATAATTTCCGCGTCCTTCGCTCATCTTCACAATAATACTCAATTTTCTGTATTACAGTCTACATCAAGAATAGGAAATTTGGTAAAAAAAGCAGGTGAAAGTAATATGTCTGCAATTGCCATTACTGACAGGGGAAACATGATGGGTTGTTTTCATTTTATTAAAGCGATAAAAAATTATAACAGCTCAATATCAGAGGATTCTGAAAAAACTCAAATCAAGCCTATAATTGGTTGTGAATTGAATGTCTGTTCAAATCATAAAGACAAATCTAACAGAGATGACGGATATCAAATTGTATTTTTAGCTAAAAATAAAAATGGATATAGAAATTTATCGAAAATGTGTTCAATTGGATACACTGAAGGGTTTTATTATGTTCCCAGGGTAGATAGATCTATAATTGAACAATATAAATCTGATCTAATAGTTCTTTCAGGAAATATGTATGGTGAGATTGCTAATAAATTATTAAACATTGGAGAATCTCAAGCTGAGGATGCTTTAGTGTATTGGAAAAATTTATTCGGTGATGATTTTTACCTTGAAATGATGAAACATGGACAAGAGGATGAAGACAGAGTAAATGAGACATTATTAGAATTTTCTAAAATTCATAATGTTAAAGTTGTACCAACCAATAATTCATTTTATTTAAATAAAGAGGATGCAAATGCTCACGATATTCTTTTGTGTGTTAAAGATGGTGAAAAACAAGCTACTCCAATTGGAAGAGGAAGAGGTTTTAGGTATGGATTAAAAAATCAAGAATATTATTTCAAAACATCAAATGAAATGAAATTTTTATTTCGGGATTATCCAGATTTTTTCTCAAATATTTCAGAAATTGTTGAAAAAGTTGAATTGTATGAACTAGCTAGGGAAGTCCTGCTTCCAAAATTTAAAATCCCAGCAGATTTTAAAACAGAAAATAGTGATGATCTAGAAAATGAGTATTTAAAATTTTTAACTTTTAATGGAGCAAAAAAACACTATAAGAATTTAGATAAGGATCTAAATGAAAGAATTTTATTTGAATTAAATGTAATTAAAAGCTCTGGATATCCTGGTTATTTTCTAATCGTTCAAGATCTTATAAAAGCAGCTATTGATATGGGTGTGTCTGTTGGTCCCGGTAGAGGTTCAGCAGCAGGATCGGTTGTTGCTTATTGTCTTGGAATAACTAAAATAGATCCAATAAAATACGATTTACTTTTTGAGAGATTCTTAAATCCTGATAGGGTGAGCATGCCTGATATTGATATTGATTTTGATGATGAGGGTAGAAATAAGGTTATTGATTATGTAATAGAAAAATATGGGTCCAATCAGGTAGCCCAAATAATAACATATGGAAAAATGGCAGCTAAATCTTCAATCAGAGATACAGCCCGCGTCTTAGACTTGTCTCTTGGAGATGCAGATAGGATTGCTAAACTTGTTCCTAACTTAAAGCTCAAAGATATTTTTGAAAAAGATGAAAAAAAATTAAGTGATAATTTAAGAGCAGAAGATTTTTCAAATGTCATGGAGTTAAAATCCATTTCAACAGGAGATGATCTTCAAGCTGAAACAATTAATCAAGCTCGAATACTTGAAGGAAGTTTGAGAAATGTAGGTACTCATGCATGTGGAATTATAATCACTCCTGACGACATAACAAATTTTGTTCCAATTGCAACTGCAAAAGATTCAGATTTATTTGTAACTCAGTATGATAATTCTGTTGTAGAAAGTGCAGGATTATTGAAAATGGATTTCCTTGGTCTAAAAACTTTGACTTTAATTAAGGATACTGTAAAACTAATTAAGTACAAACACAATGTAGATATCGATATTGACTCTCTTCCATTGGACGATAAAAAAACTTATGAATTATTTCAAAGAGGTGAAACCGTAGGGGTTTTTCAGTACGAAAGTGCTGGAATGCAAAAATATTTGAGAGATTTAAAACCAACAGTATTCGAAGATTTAATTGCAATGAATGCTTTGTATAGACCTGGACCTTTAGAATATATACCTTCATTTGTCAACAGGAAGAATGGAAAAGAGGATATAACCTATGATATTCCTGCAATGGAAGAAACTTTGAAGGAAACCTATGGAATTACTGTTTACCAAGAACAAGTTATGCAACTTTCTCAAAAACTTGCAAACTTTTCAAAAGGTGATGCTGATCTGTTAAGAAAGGCAATGGGGAAAAAAATATTTGATCTGTTAAGTAAATTAAAACCTAAATTTTTAAATGGAGGGGAGTCAAATGGATTTGAAAGAGAAATTTTAGAAAAAATTTGGAAGGATTGGGAAGCATTTGCATCGTATGCATTTAATAAATCTCATTCTACATGTTATGCACTTATAGCTTATCAAACAGCATATTTAAAATCCCATTATCCTGCTGAATATATGGCTGCAGTTCTTTCAAATAACATGAATGATATAAAGCAAGTTAGTTTCTTTATGGAAGAATGTAAAAGGATGTCAATTAAGGTTCTTGGACCTGATGTTAATGAGTCTTTTTACAAATTTACAGTGAATGATAATAATGCAATCAGGTTTGGAATGGGAGCTGTAAAAGGCGTTGGGTCAGGAGCAGTTAAAACAATTATTGAGGGAAGACAAGAAAAAAAATATAAATCAATATTTGATTTGACTAAAACCATTGATTTACGTTCTGCCAATAAAAAGGCTTTCGATAGTTTAGTGTATGCTGGTGGTTTTGATTCATTTGAAGGAGTAAATAGGGCTCAGTATTTACAAGATAATGGTGATGGAATAACATTTGTTGAAAAAGCCTTGAAATTTGGAGCTAAGTTTCAAGAAAATAAAAATTCAGCTCAGGTTAGTCTCTTTGAAAATAGTGATGAAATTCAATTACAAGAACCACAAGTACCTCCTTGCAAACCTTGGCCTACTTTGGAGGAATTAAAATTAGAAAAAGAAGTAGTTGGAATCTATATTTCAGGTCATCCTCTTGATGATTTTCAGACTCCTCTTAAACATTTTTGTAATGCTCCACTTGAAGTCCTTAAGGATTTAAATCAACTTTTGAATAAGGAATTGAGAATTGGTGGAATAATCGGAGAGGTTGAACATAGAATATCAAAAAATGGAAAAGGTTGGGCTAGTTTTAGCGTTGAAGATTATACTGATTCTTATGAATTTAGAATATTTGGAGAGGAGTATTTAAAGTTTAAACATTTTCTGTTTGAGAACAACTTTGTTTATATGAGACTATTAGTAAAAGAAGGATGGAGAAATAGAGATACAGGAAAAACTGGTGAACCAAGGATTAATTTTCTTTCTTTTCAGCAGCTTCAAGATACGCTAGAAAAAAATTCTAAAAAGTTGACCCTTCAATTAAGTATTGATGATTTAGATGAAAAAAAGTCAAAGGATATAATTGATTTATTTAAAAAATATAAAGGTAAAAATCAACTTGAGTTTTCATTCTTTGAAAACAATGAAAAAATTAAATTAACAATGCTAAGTGAAAATTTCAAAATATCAATTAATGAAGATCTTATTTCTAAAATAAAAGAGAGGCAGCTTCATTTTAAATTATCTTAAAATATGATGAGAAACTTTTTAGTTATCGTATTACTTACATGTTTATTTTGGTCATGTAAAAGTGAAATTGATAAACCTAATTTTATTTTTATTTATACGGATGATCAAAGATTTGATACTGTAGGTTTAATTGGGGATAAGCAAGTTCAAACACCAAATTTAGATAAGTTGGTTGAGAATGGTGCAGTTTTTACTAATGCTTATAATATGGGCGCTTGGCATGGTGCTATTTGTGTCGCTTCTAGATCAATGATAATATCAGGTAAATCTGTTTGGAGAGCTAAACAGGCATTTAATTCACCAACTAATGTTCAAATTAATTCGCAAATATCTTCCAAGAATCAATCAGTTTTAATTGGTGAAACTTGGCCTAAAATTTTGAAGGAAAACGGCTATAAAACCTATATGACAGGAAAATGGCATGTTCAACTTCCAGTAGAAAAAGTTTTTGATGTGGTAGTTAATAAACGGCCAGGAATGCCAGATGATAAAAGAGGATTATTTGCCGAACAATTACGTGTTTGGAAAGAACAATCTGGGGATTTATCAGAACTTGAAAAGTATATGCCGGTTGGTTACGGAAGACCAGTTAATGAAGATGATAATTCATGGAAATCCAGCGATACTTCTCACGGAGGGTTTTGGGAAGGTGGTAAACATTGGAGTGAAGTTCTAGCTGATGATGCAATAAATTTGATAGAGGACTCAAAAAAAGTTGACAACCCTTTCTTCATGTATTTAGCATTTAATGCTCCTCATGATCCTAGGCAAGCACCAGAACGATTCCTAGAAATGTATCCCATTGAAAATATAAAATTACCACCAAATTATTCACCTCAACATCCATTTTGGAAAGAAATTGGAAATGAGCCAGGCCTCAGAGATGAAGCCTTGGCCCCATATCCAAGGTCTGAATATGCAGTTAAGAAACACATTCAAGAATATTTTGCCATAATCAGTCATTTAGATGAGCAAGTAGGTAAAATAGTTTCTCATTTGGAAAATCAGAATATGTTAGATAACACATATATTATTTTTACATCAGATCATGGCTTGGCTGTTGGTCAGCATGGATTGATAGGGAAACAAAGCTTATATGATCATAGTATCAGAGTTCCTATGATTATTAATGGTCCAAATATTAAAAAAGGTTCAGTTTACAGTCAAGATATTTACCTTCAAGATATTGTTCCAACAACTTTAGATTTAGCTAATATCCCAGTTCCTGATCATGTTGATTTCAAAAGTTTTTATAACATAGTCTTTAATAATGACAATAATAAAACTCATAACGCTATTTATGGAACATATGGATGTTGTCCCGGAAATTATTTTGATTTTCAAAGGATGATACGAAAAGATGGTTACAAGCTAATGTTATTTCCGAAAAACAAAAGAATTGAACTGTATGATCTAAACGATGACCCTTATGAAATCAACAACTTAGCTGATAATTCAAATTATAAATCAAAGGTTAAAGATTTATACGAAGAGTTAATCATTCTTCAAAAGGAAATGGGCGATACGCTTAAATTAGATATGTATTTTAAAAACAAATTATAGTTATTTAATTAAAGTATTTATAATTTGAATAGTAATATATGTTTAGTTAATTTTAAATTTTTAAAAAATAAATAAATTAAAAATATGGCATTAGAAATAACAGATGCAAATTTTGACGAGTTAGTATTAAAATCAGATAAACCAGTCATGGTTGACTTTTGGGCAGAATGGTGCGGACCATGTAGAATGCTCGGACCGATCATTGAAGAAGTTAGTAAAGATTATGAAGGAAAAGCTATAGTTGGTAAGTTAGATGTAGATTCTAATCAGGAGTTTGCTGCAAAGTTTGGAGTTAGAAATATCCCTACAGTTTTAGTATTTAAAGACGGTGAATTAGTTAACAGACAAGTTGGTGTTTCACCTAAAAACGTTTACACGGAAAGTATAGACGCATTATTATAGTATTAGTTTTATTTGTTTGCGTAATTAAAAATGCAGTGTATATTTGCATTCGCTAATCTAGGTCTGGTAGTTCAGCTGGTTAGAATACCTGCCTGTCACGCAGGGGGTCGCGGGTTCGAGTCCCGTCCAGACCGCACAAAATAAACCCTCGATAATCGGGGGATTTATATTGTTTATACCAATCCTACAATTAATAATCGCGTTCGAATCCTTACAAAAATGACATCTAGTAAAAGATAAATCTTTTGAATATGATAGGATTAACATAAGGTTGTGCTTGCAGCAACATCCTCAAATCATTTAAAGTTTAGCTTAATATCTAAGGGATTTGCATTAATCTTACCAATCTCAGAGGATGGTTTAAATAGATTGTAGACAATTTATATTCCTAGTAATTTTAAGACATGCGATCAGTTCATTTTTAAAGTTACGTCAATATTACAGCTTAGAAAAAGAGAAAGAGTTGATTGGAGACGAGAAACAATATGAACAAATGTCCTGATAAGGCAACTTTCTGCAAAAACAGAAGCTCGGTAAAGTCCAATAATATTAACACAATAGCTCAACTAATCTTAAGTGGGAATATGGTTTCGAGATGGACGGATTTGCATTTTCAACTCGGATGGAGACAAGGAGTGGAGGCATAGGGCTGATGAATTCATAGACACTCTTAAACTAAGACCTGAACTAATGAATGTTGGGTAATAACAGGGTGGAAAGCATTAGTTTGACACTCTTGAAAACCTCTCAAATGGCTTCAAGACATAAATAAAATTAGTTTTATAAGAAACGAAGGTCATACAGTGATGGAATGTATTAATAGACAACTCTGTCATTATTCATACCATATTGGACAAATTGTGATGATTGGTAAAGTAATATGTAGTGAAAAATGGAAAACATTATCAATTCAAAAAGGGGATAGTGAAAATTACTAATTACATTAAAATTATCTAGTGCAAGGGAAATCCAAAACTTTCTTGAAACACGTAATGTAACAACATGAGTAAGATTAACAAACAAAAAACCATAACACATACAATTTTGAACCGATAATTAGTACACAACCCTGTAAAAATAGTTTACACATAAGGGTTTAAGTTCAATTCAAAGTGTACGAGAATCAACGAATTGCGTACATCGGATGGTGTAACTAAGGCTGTTTTTTATTTATAAGGATTGGTTCATTAAAAACAGCAGTGTTACAGTAGGGTTCGAGTCCCGTCCAGACCGCAAAAATCATCCTCCAATTTGGGGGAATTTTTGTTTTATATCATTACTATTAAAAATTTAATTAAATTAGGATCTAATGAAAATAAGTTTTAAAAAAGTAATGTTAAAAAAAAGATTCCCTTTGGCTATAAGCAGAGGAATCAGCGGAGATAATTACAATGTATTTATTAAAATTGAAGATGAAGGTCTAGTTGCCTGGGGAGAATCATGCCCAGGTAAATCAGAAGGTGCTGAAAATGCGGAAGAGGTCATCTCACAACTTGATAAACTAATTGAAGTTGGAATAAAAAATAAATCAATTTATGAAATTGAAAGTATAGCTCGTGACTTGAAAATTTCACCTTCTGCTTATGCGGGATTAGACATTGCTTTGTGGGATTTAAAAGCTAAAAAAGCAAAACTACCCTTAAATGAACTTTTAGGATTGCCTTTACCCAAATCAATGACATCACTTACAATTGGTATAATGAGTCCTCAATCTGTAAATGAAAGAATCCCTTTATTGTTTGAAAATTCAACAACAAAATTTCTTAAAGTTAAGTTAGGCTCTCCTTTGGGAATAGAGGCCGATAAAGCAATGTACAATCAAGTTCTTGAAAGCACAAAAGGATATGATTTAAGTTTAAGAGTTGATGCTAATGGAGGTTGGAGTACAGAAAATGCTAAATATATGATCGATTGGTTATCAAATAAAAATTGTGATTATGTTGAACAACCTATAGTTGAGGGAAACGAAAAAGAATTAAAGACCTTGTATTCAAGTAGGTCACTTCCAATATTTGTAGATGAATCATGTAGATCATCAAGTGATATTTCAAAATATCATGATAGTGTTGACGGGGTCAATCTAAAATTGATGAAATGCGGTGGTATTACTGAGGGATTAAGAGTTTTGTCAACAGCAAAAGCATTTGGATTAGAAACTATGATAGGTTGTATGAGCGAATCATCAATTTCCATTTCAGCAGGAGCTTCAATTTCTGGACAGATAGATCATATAGATTTAGACTCACACTATAACTTAAACCCAGATCCATCATGGGGAGCTTCAATGGTTAAAGGAATTACAATGCCAAGTAATAATCATGGACATGGAGCATTTCTAAAAAATTAATACTTATGCTACAAGAAAATCATAAGGTTGCAATTTATTTAGAGGGCCATTTTTCAACAGATTACGGAAAAATGGGTATTGGAGTTTTGAGATATTTATCTAATACTATTGTAGCAGTTATTGATTCAGAAAATAATGGCAAAAACACAAATGAATTTAATTCTATTAAAAGGAGTGTTCCTATAGTTGACAACCTAGATGCCGCTATCTTAAATGGTGCAGAAGTTCTTATATTAGGTATTGCTCCTTCTGGTGGTAAAATCCCAGAAGCATGGTTTAAAGTTATAGAAAGTGCTATATCAAAAAACCTTTCAATCATTAATGGTCTTCATGACACTTTATTATCAAAATATAAAAACTCACTTCAAAATGATCAATGGATATGGGATGTCAGAATCCCTAAATTTATTCCACAAATAGCAAGTGGAAAAGCAGCCAAACTAAATAATAAAAGAATTTTATCTGTGGGAACTGATATGGCTGTTGGTAAAATGACTACAAGCTTAGAAATGCATAAGTGGGCAATTGAAAAAAAAATAAATAGCTCATTTATTGCAACTGGTCAAATAGGCATAACAATTACAGGTGATGGTATTCCTTTGGATGCCTATAAAGTTGATCATGCATGTGGAGCAGTTGAGCAAATGGTTTTAAAAAACAAGAATAGTGATTGGGTTTTTATTGAAGGACAAGGATCATTACTGAATCCTGGAAGTACTGCAAGTTTACCTTTAATAAGAGGAAGTTGTACAACACATATGATTCTTTGTCATCGTGCAGATTTTAAAACTTTAAGAGATTATAAGCACATTAAGATTCCAGATTTAAACAGTGTTATTAAACTTTATGAAGATTTAGCTAGTGCATGCGGAAGTTACCCTAATGCAAAAGTTGTAGGAATTTCGTTAAATACTTATAAATTGGACTCAATAGAAGCCAAAAAAGCTGTAGAATATCTTGAGTCTAAAACTAATCTTCCCGTAACAGATGTTGTTCGCTACGGACCTGAAAAACTGTATTTAGCAATAAATTAAATTTTGAGATTCCTTTCAGTTATTGTAGGACTCATTTTATCAGCATTGGGAATGTTTAATTCATTTGGTGTTGGTTCAATAAATGAAGTTTTTCTACCTTCAATGTGTAGTATTCCTTGATCCGAATCTAAAGATATTGTTGTAAATAACGGCTCTTTATATGGGCATGTCTTTGATAGACTAGGAAAATTTTTCTCAATTTTATTAGAAAATCGTTTGTATTTAAAATTTTCACCTACCCATTTATAAGACATGCTATTTATTTGGATGTAATGAATTTTATTTATTGAATTTACATAATCTGCATGATGGTGTCCACTTAAACAGGCAATAACCTTTGGCTGTCCATTTTTATTTGTAATAGTCTCTAAAACCTTTCTAATTTCTTCTCTATTTGAAATACCCCCTTTTGCTTCTAAACTTTGATGACTAAATACTATTGTTGGTTTAAGAGTTTTACTTAAGTCATCTTTCAACCATTCTATTTGTTCTGAACCAATATAACGATCATATCCAGACCATGGCTTGGGGTTTGGATCATTGCCATCTAAAATAATGAAGTGAAAATTATTATGGTCAAAAGAATAATATCTTTTTTTCATTTTCCACCATTTCATAGTTTCTTCTTTAGTGTATCCAAAATCTTTCATGTCATGGTTACCTAAAACATGATATTTTGGGCCATTAAATGAGTTCCATTTTTCAATAAAAGGCTGGTTTTGTTTTCTAGGCAAAGAAAAATCTCCCAATTGTATAATAAAAGCAGGATTTCTTTTGTTCATTAAATCAATAAAATGACTTAACCTTGATGTACCATCATGTATAATATCTTGATGAACATCAGCAATAATACCTATTTCTATTTTGCTGCTATTAATATTGAATGATGATAATGATATTGGAAGAGAAGTTACGATACTACCTTTTAAACTTGTAATTATAAAATCTCTTCTTTTCATTTAAAACAATTTATTTTAATTTAAAAGTTGTTACAACAATTCCATGGTCAGATGGGTAAATTATTTCTTTTCCATTAATAGTTATTGGTTCATTAAAAAAAGCATTGTAGGACTTTGATTTTGTAGATTTTATTGATTTTCCTTTGTAAAAAATATAATCAATTCTATGGGAGTCTTTTCTCCCTTTTTTGTCCCATGTAATTCCAGGATGAGTTAATGGGTTAGGATTTTCTTTTCTATACGAATCAATTAATCCTAAATCTTCTAAAATTTTAGTTGCTCCCCATGGAACAATCAAGTCATTGTGAAGTTTTTTTGTTTTTTTAGTCCAGTCCAAATGTGATAATGAGTTCATATCTCCCCCAAAAATCATAGGAATTGAGTCTGTTTCTTGGGAATATTTTTTCAAATATGGAAGAACTTTTTGGATCATGTTGTGCCTAGGCCCGTCTAGTTCCCATTCTAACAATTCATTAACTGTTTTTCCCATTTTTTCAGGCTCATTGTCCCATGGTAAATAATGAAACCAGTTCGAAAAAAAACGTATTGTCTTTCCATTTATTGGTATTTCAATGCCACCTAGATAAAATGGATATTTTGTGTCAATACGCTTAGCAAAGGGATATTTTGAATATATAGAAAGGTTTACAGACGGATCATCTAGATTTGTCTCCTCAGAGGCAATTAAATGAAAGTTATAATTCAAATAGTTAGCTATAAATGGTCCAGATCCGTAAGTTTCAACCATTAGAATAATATCAGGATTAATTTCTTTAATAATTTTAGCAACATTTTCAGGTCCATTTTCAATGTCATTTCCTCCGTGTAAAATATTCCAAGCCATTACTTTGAATGAATTTTTTGGACCTTCAATTGTGTTAGTATAAAGAAAAAAGACACTAACTAATAACAATAATTTATATCTCATAAGTATTATGATTTTAAAACTTCAAATTAGAAAAATTTAATTAATTAGTTTTTAACAAACAAAAACCTATATTTGCACTCGTTGTGTTACCTGCGTAAGCAGGAGGTTTGTAGAGAACCGATGAAGAGCTTTCCTTTTGGGAAGCTTTTTTTGTTTTAATGAATTTGATAATCTAATTTGAAAAGGGATTTAAAATTATTAAATTTAGTTTTATGAGATACCTCCTTATACTTTTTTTAATTATTTCTTGTAATTCTATTCCTATTGATAATAATTTAAATTTATTGCCCTCTGTAAAAGTCTTATCAAGTTCAAATGAATTTTCAAATTTAAATCCTAAGAACGTTTTGACTGCATATTCAATTTCTAATGATGAATTGCCAATCAGATATGGAGATATTGAACAAATTAAATTGAGTGATTCAAAAAAATCTATTATTGATTTTGGTATTGATAAACAATTGGATTTAAAAAAAGAAGGATATTCTCTTAAGATTGATAATAAAAAAATAACTATCAGAGCTAAAGATTCAGCAGGATTATTTTATGCTTTTATCACTCTTGATCAAATAATTGAGGATTCAAAAAATAATCAAACCACATTACCAATGGTTGATATTAAAGACTTTCCCTCCTTGGATTTTAGACCAATTCATATAGATATAAAACATCATACAGAAAAGAAAACTTATTATTTTAATTTAATTGATCACTTAGCTAAATTAAAAGTTAATGGAATTATAGTTGAGTTTGAGGATAAACTGAAATATGAGACAAGGCCTGAGGTTGGATCATCCGATTCCTTTTCAATTGATTGGTGGATTGAATTAAGTGAATATGCACATAATAGAAATATCAGTATTAATCCACTTGTGCAGGGTTTAGGCCATGCCTCATTTATTTTAAAACATCAAAAGAATTTTCATTTAAGGGACAAACCTGAAAGTGACTGGGCTTTTAATCCATTAAATCCAAAAACATACGAATTACAATTTGATCTTTATTTAGACGCTATTAAAGCTACTCCTTTTGGAAAATATTTACATGTTGGAGGTGATGAGGTTCATCTGGTTCAGAGGGAGGGTAAATCTGAACTAGAACTAAATCTAATTTGGTTAAATAAGGTATGTGAGTTTGCTAAAAAGCACAACAGAATTCCAATTTTTTGGGATGATATGCCCTTAAAACATGCAGGAGTTTATAATCCTATGTTTAATGATAAAATGACCGAAAAAGAAGTTGATGAAATTTGGAAAAAAAATGAAATAAACCTCATGAATTTTATAGAAAAATTTCCTAAAAATGCCGTCTACATGAGATGGAATTATCAAAAATCACATTCTTATGGAAATTTAAAAGCAATGGATTGGTATTCTAAAAATGGTCTGAAGGTTATGGGAGCTACTGCTGGCCAAACAAGATGGACTCTTATGCCTCAAAATCAAAGTAATATTCCACAAATAAAATCATTTGCCACCAGTTCTATAGATAAAAATTTAGATGGGTTGTTGTTAACACTTTGGGATGATGATTCTCCTCACTTTGAACTATATAAAAGAGGAATAGCAGGATTTTCAGAATACAGTTGGGCTGGGGATAACTTATCAATTGATCAATTTAAATCATTATACAGATATCGAAATTTTGGGCATTTATTTAAGAGTGACGAATTTGAATTTATTGATCATTTAGAGAAACCCGTTTCATTGTGGCTTAATATGTTTCTTTCTAAAGATGGATGGAGACCAGGATTATCAAAAAAAGAAAACCCACTGGATACTGATATAATCGATTTACCTGATTTAAATAATAAAGGAGAATGGTCAAAAAATAATAGTAATAGAATTAATAATGCAATTGAGTCTTTAAAAATTTCTTCTGAAGTTGAAAATATAATTGCTAGAATCCAATCTAAGAACCCTAATAATAAATATACTTTAGAGATATACCAACAAGTAAATGAACTCACAAAATTTTCTGCTAATTTAATTTTGAAGTTAGAAAAAGTTGATAAAAGCAGTGATTTAAGTTATTTAGAAGGTATTGAAAATCAATTTATAAATATGAGAAATGAATTTGAAAGGGTGTATTCTAAAACTAGAGTAATTAATAAATCAGAAGATTATATCTTAGACCAAGATCATCACCACCATCCTGCAAATCAAACTATTAATTTTGATTGGCAATTCTTAGGTGAAATTATGATTTTGAATAAAATCAAAAAAACATATAATTATGAGAAAATTTAAACTTTTTATCCTCATTTTACTTTTAGTTTCATGTTCAAATACAAATAAAGAATGGATTTATTTGTTTGATGGTGAAACTACTAATGGGTGGAGGGCATATAATGGTAAAGAAATACCTAAAAAATGGGCTGCTGTTGATGGTGAGCTAACCTTTAATACTGACCTTAAACTTGAAAAAGATTGGATAGGCGGAGGAGATATTATATATTATAAAGAAGAGTTTGAATTTTTTGAATTGTATTTAGAATGGAAACTTCCAAAAGGAGGAAATAGCGGTATTTTTTATAATGTTCAAGAAGGTCATGAAGCTCCCTATGCGATTTCTCCTGAATATCAAATATTAGATGACATTGGTTGGGAAGAGATAAACAATGCGAAACTTGAAGAATGGCAAAAAGCAGGAGCTAATTACGCTATGCATGAAGCGGATTTGAATAAAAAGAAATTAAATCCTGCAGGGGAGTGGAATTCATCTAAAATTATTTATACTAATAATAAAGTAGAACATTGGTTAAATGGCGAATTAATGTTGGAATTTGTTCCTTATTCTGAAGATTGGTTTTTAAAAAGAAACTCAGGAAAGTGGGATAAGTTTCCTGATTATGGTAAATACAAAAAGGGGTATATAGCCCTACAAGATCATGATAGTCCTATATGGTTTAGAAATATAAAAATCAGAAAATTATAGTTATTCAAAATTAATTTTTGAAATCTCGGGTATCATTTTATCGACCCAGAGTTTATACATTTTTCCGCTGGGATGTAATCCATCACTGGCTATAAGGGTTCTATCTGTTAAAGCTCTTCTTGAAATGTCTGTAATGTTAAAATAACGCACTCCTCTTTTTTCTGACTCTTCTTTTAACACTGAATTAAACTCATCAATTTCTTTTGAAACTTTAGCTCTGTCAAAACCGGAACCAAAAGGGCTTGCTCCCCAGTCAGGTATCGATATAACAAAAAATCTTTCTTTTCTGTTATTAACCAATTTTAAGGATTTTTCTAATATTTCTATAAATTCAGGTCGAAACCCATTCGCGTTTTGTCCTTGAAATTGATTATTAACTCCAATTAATAAAGAAATTAACCCATATGGAGGCTCTAGATTAGAATTGTTCATCCCGTTTTTTAATTGATCAACTCTCCATCCTGAGGTGGCGATGATTTGTAAAGTATCAATAGCACTAGTATATAATTTTAATTCATTTAAAAATTGAACAGGCCATCTTTCATTAACAGTAACAGATGCACCTATCGTGTAACTATCACCAAGGGCTAAAAATTTGGAGGCATTTTTTCCAGAAATATTTTCTTGAAAAACAGCAGTAATGTTTTTTGTTTGAGTTACTGTTAAATGCTGAGGATTAGTAATTTTGTTTGAAACATCTCCTTTCCATTCAACAAATGTCCATCCATCATCGGCTAAAGCTAATATTTCAACAATACTTCCATGACTAAAATCATTATTTACTCCACTTTTAATTAATTTTCTTGAAACAGATCCTTTACCTTCAATTGAAATATTTATTTCAAATCTTTTTTTAGAAAAATTTGCTACTAAATTTTTATCAGAATTAATATTTATTACAGCCGTCGAATCAGTACCATAAAAATCACCAGACCAGTTGTCAAACACATAATTTTTTGAAGCATTTGCTTCTATATTTAATGTTTCGCCTTCAAAATAAGTATTTGAATTTAAGTTTATAGACCCTCCATCTTTGGGGTTTACGTCAAAATTAACTTGAAATAAAGCAGGATCCTTTGAACATGAAACAATTAAGACTAAAAGAAATGGTAGTAGGTTTCTATACAATTTATCTCGGTTTTCTTTTAAAAGATCAAATATTATGCAAATTGAAAAATAGTCTAATTACAAACTCCAACCTTTTCTGTAAGTCTTATGTAAAAGTTCATTGGCTTTTTCGTTGTTTGTAAACTTAAAATTTTTAGAATCCCATATTAGTTTTTGATTTTTTAAACGAATAGCAATCATACCAAGTAATGCCATTTCAGTAAGAGGACCACCATAATCAAACGATGAACTTGCGGGAACTCCATCTTTGCAAGCTCGAATCCAATCCCCCTCATGTGTAGTTTCAACCCTTGGAATGTAAGGAGTCGGTTGTTTGTAATTAAGCATTTTTTCTTCAGGAATAATCTTTACTCCACTAGCCCCATGGGAATCATGAGTAATTTTACCATTGTCTCCAATAAATAATGCCCCACTTAAAGTAAACTGTTCACCATCTTTAAATTCATCAGGAATTGCAGGTTGAATTCTTCCATCAGACCATGTTAAATTTAACTCAGGATGTTTTCCTCTTTTTGGAAATTTCATCCTAACAATTGAAGCAGAAGGATAGGTTTGAGATTCAATTTCTGGAATATAATGAGTAGAGGTAGCTTGTATTTCGCTTGGAGCACCTAATTCTAAAGCATAAAAGGCAGGATCTAAAATATGACAACCCATATCTCCCATGGAACCAGTTCCAAAATCAATCCATGCTCTCCATGATAATGGATGATAATCGGGGTGATAATCTCGATATTGAGCAGGCCCCAACCATAAATCCCAATCTAAACCTTCCGGAATAGGAGGTTTTTCTTTAGATTTTGCTTTCACCGCAAAAGTATCCCATGCATTTCCCCCAATAGGTCTGTCTGTCCAAGCCAATAACTCCCTTACTGGTCCTATCGCATCATCATCTATCCATTCTTTGAGTTTTCTAATCTCATCTGAGGACCTCCCTTGATTTCCCATTTGAGTTTGTACGTTGTATTTTTTTGCAGCTTTTGTTATTTCACGAGCTTCATAAACTGTATGAGTTAAGGGTTTCTGGCAGTAAACATGTTTGCCCATTTTTATAGCTTTCATTGTAATTACAGCGTGATTGTGATCGGGTGTTGCAACAATTACAGCATCAATATCTTTCTGATTGTCTAACATAATTCTGTAATCTTTATAAACTTTAGCTTTTGGATATTTATCAAAGGTGGGTTTTGCTTCTTTAAAATCTACATCACAAAGCGCTACTATATTTTCGTTTCTGCATTGATGTAAATTATTAGATCCCATTCCCCATCTTCTTACTCCAACTCCGGCGATATTAAGTTTATCACTAGGGGCAGTAAATCCTTTACCTCCCAAAACGTGTCTTGGAACTATAAAAAGTGGTGGAATTATAACAGATTTTTTTAAAAATTTCCTTCTTGAATTATTATTACTACTACTCATAAGATTACCATTTCCTTTAAATTTAATAGTATTATTCTCTCAAAACAAGTTTAAACAGACTAATATTAGTTTTAAAGTTATTAATAGTTAAGTTTTATCAATTTATCTTTTTTTCAAGAAATTAAATTTTTTTTTAATTAAATTTAAATAAGACTATAAATTATGAAAAATCAAAGAAGAAATTTTATAAAATCAACAGCAGCATTAGCTTCCTTAAGTGTATTACCAACATCTATTTGGGCTTTGCCTAAAAACAAAAGACTTAGAACTGCCCATATTGGAGTTGGAGGAATGGGAGCGGCAGATTTAAATGATATTGCTTCTCATAAATCGGTGGATGTAACTGCTCTATGTGATGTCGATTCAAAAGCTCTTTCTAAGGCAAGTAAACTACATCCAAATGCTAAAGTTTATAAAGATTATAGAATTATGTTTGAGGAATTAGCTGACTCTATTGATGCCGTTATAGTTTCTACACCTGATCATACACATGCCCCTGCCTCAATAATGGCAATGGAATTAAACAAATCTGTCTACTGCCAGAAACCCTTAACTCATCATGTTAGTGAAGCTAGAGCAATGCGAAAACTAGCTAAAGAAAGAAACCTGATTACACAAATGGGAATTCAAGTACATTCTTTTTATGATTATAAGTTAGCAACAATACTTATTCAATCTGGAATCATTGGTAAAGTTAGTAGAGTTAGAGCCTGGTCTCCGAAAAACTGGGGATACGATGGGGATAAGCCATCAGGGGAAGATAACATTCCTGCTAATTTAGATTGGAATTTATGGCTTGGAACTGCTCCAGAAAGACCATATAAAGACAAAATATATCATCCTGGGAATTGGAGAAAAATTGTGGATTATGGTTGCGGAACACTTGGAGACATGGGTGTTCATATATTTGACACGCCCTACAATGCTCTTGAACTGGATGTTCCTTTAACCATTAAAAATAATTGCAGAAAACCAAACGAGTTTGGCTTTCCTGAAAAGAATATTGTTACTTATGAATTTCCAGGCACAAAATATACTACAGAAAAATTAGAGTGGATTTGGCAGGACGGTTCAGGTGCTCCTAAAAATCATAAGGATTTAAAACTACCCAATAAAGATAAGCTTCCTTTGCAGGGTGCTATGTTTATCGGAGAAAAAGGAAGGCTTCTATTGCCACACTTTATGGAACTTCCTAAACATATTGTTGATGGAAAGTATGTAGATTTAGATTTATCAGAGTTTGAAAGTTCTGGTCAAATCACAGATCAACCAGTTAGGGATTATGGTGGAGAATCCTATTTACATTACCATCAATTTGTAGACGCATGTTTAGGAAAAGATACATGTACAGCACCATTTTCATATTCTGCAAGATTAACAGAAACAATTCTTTTGGGTGTGATTGCTGGAAGGTTCCCTGGAAAAACTCTTCATTGGGACAACAATTTAGCAAAATTTAAAGAAGAAGAAGCAAACCAATTTTTAGATTCACCATACAGAGAATTTTAATTTGACAATTAGTAAAGAAGAGTGATTTTTAGTAATTTACTAATATGAAAAAAACTTTCTTATTGGTACTTTTTTCATTTTGTTTTTCTTATTCTCAAAGTGAATTTGCTGGATACAATCAATTGATTTTAAATAAAAACTATAATCTTGAAATGGTCCCAATAAAAGGCGGAGAATTTTTAATGGGAAGTCCACTTTATGAAAAAAATAGACTAGCAGATGAAGGTCCTGTTCGTAAAGTAAAAATTGATTCCTTTTGGATGGCAAAGTATGAAACAACCTGGAATTTATATACTTTGTTTATGGCAAGAGAACTAGATAACCTACAACAATCTTTTTCTAAAAATAGTGAAGTTAACATTGATGTTGATGGAGTTTCTGGTGCAACTACACCTTATGTTGAAATGAGTTTCGGAATGGGTACAGAGGGTTACCCAGCAATATCCATGACTCAATTGGCTGCTAAAAAATTTTGTCAGTGGTTATCAGCTATGACCGGAAATTTTTATCGATTGCCAACAGAAGCTGAATGGGAGTATGCTTGTAGGGCTGAATCTGAATCACCCTATTATTTCGGCAATGATTCTAACGATCTAGATAAATACGGCTGGTATAAAAATAATAGTAACAATAAATATCAAAAAGTTGGACAGAAACTTCCTAACAAATGGGGATTGTATGATATGCACGGAAATGTTTCGGAATGGACTTTGGATGCTTATGACACCTCTTTTTATAGTAATTCAAAAAATGAAATAGATAATAACCCTTACAATCAACCTGAAAAATTATATCCAAGAGTAGTTAGAGGAGGTTCTTGGAAAAGTTCAAACTACAGATTAAGAAGTGCATCAAGACAAGCATCTTCTAAACAGTGGAAAAAACAAGATCCTCAAATACCTAGAAGTAAATGGTGGCATACTGACGCTCAATTTGTAGGATTTAGAATAGTTAGACCATTTATTACTCCAACAGCAGATGAACAAAATAAATATTGGAACAATTAATTATTAAAATATGAAAAGACGAAATTTTATCAAAAACTCCACCGTTGCAAGCGCAAGTCTTTTGTCATTAAATTCTTTTGCCTCAGAAAATAACAATATTGAAAAGCATGTTTTTAATTTGAAATATGCACCTCATTTTGGAATGTTTAAAAGTCATGCAGGTAGTGGTATTATTGACCAATTAAAATTCATGTCTGATCAAGGTTTCAGTGCTTTCGAGGATAACGGAATGAAAAATAGAGACACAAAAACTCAAGAAAAAATAGGAAACTTTTTAATTAATAATGATATGCAAATGGGTGTTTTTGTTGCACATAAAATTCATTGGAATAAACCTAATCTTGCAAGTGGTGATATTAATAAAAGAAAAGAATTTCTGAATGATATCAAAGAGTCTGTAATCGTTGCGAAAAGAGTAAATGCAAAATGGATGACAGTAGTTCCTGGTCATTTAGATTTAAAACTTGATATAAATTTTCAAACAAAAAATGTTATAGAAACATTAAAGCAAGCTTGCGGAATTTTAGAAAGCCATAATTTAACTATGGTATTAGAACCTTTAAATTTTAGAGATCATCCTGGACTATTCTTAACTGAAAGTCCACAAGCTTTTCAGATTTGCAAGTCAGTTAACTCTCCTTCTTGCAAAATTCTTTTTGACATATATCATCAACAAATTCAGGAGGGAAACTTAATTCCTAATATTGAAACTACATGGGATGAAATCGCATATTTTCAAATAGGAGATAACCCAGGAAGAAATGAGCCAACAACTGGAGAAATTAATTATAAAAATATTTTTAAATATATTTATGAAAGAGGATATAATGGTATATTGGGCATGGAACATGGGAATTCTAAAAATGGAATTGATGGTGAAGTCAAGCTTATTAATTCTTACAAGCAAGTAGATAATTTTAAATAATTAAAATGAATAAAAAACAATTTTCAAGAAGATCATTTGTAAAATCAACAGCTTTAACTGGAGGTGTTTTATTGGCCCCATCTTTTTCTCTTGAAGCTATGGCTAATAGTTCGGGAAACAAAAAACTTAAAATAGCTTTAGTAGGTTGTGGTGGAAGAGGAACTGGAGCAGCTGTTCAAGCCTTAAGAGCCGATAAAGATACAGAGCTAATAGCTGTTGCAGATGCTTTTAAAGACCGATTAGAATCTAGTCTAAAAGCAATTTCTGAGGAACTTGAAGGGGAAAGAATTATAAATGTTAAAGAAAAAAATAGATTCGTTGGCTTTAATTCATATCAAAACGCGATTGATAAAGCTGACGTAGTCATCCTTACAACTCCACCTGGATTTAGACCATTGCATTTCAAATATGCAATAGAAAATGACAAGCATGTGTTTATGGAAAAACCTGTTGCGACAGATGCAATTGGAGTTAGACAAGTTTTAAAATCAGCAAAATTAGCAATGAAAAAAAACCTAAATGTTGTTGTTGGTTTGCAAAGAAGGTATCAAAACAGTTATAATAACACACTAGGTCAAATTAATAACAATGTAGTAGGTAAAATAGTTTCAGGTCAAGTTTATTGGAACAGTGCAGGTGTTTGGGTAAATAAAAGATTACCAGGGCAGACTGAAATGGAATATCAAATGCGAAACTGGTATTATTTTAATTGGCTTTGTGGAGACCATATTTTAGAACAGCATATTCACAATATTGATGTAGCCAACTGGTTTATTGGTGAGTATCCAAAATCAGCTTCTGGTATGGGTGGAAGAGAAGTTAGAAACGGTATAGATCATGGTGAAATTTTTGATCATCATTTTGTAGAATTCAAATATCCAGGTGGTGCAGTTGTTTCAAGTCAGTGTAGACATCAACCTGGAACAAAATATAATGTTAGTGAGGCATTTCAAGGCACTAAAGCTAATGTAGTCACTTCAGGTGATTATTGTAAAATCATTGATCATAATGCTAATGATATATTCAAGCATGATCCATCCAACGATAAAAGTCCATATCAAATCGAACACGATAAATTATTTGCATCAATTAGAAATGGAGGCGTAATTAATGATGCAGAGTATGGAGCCAAATCAACTTTAACAGCTATCATGGGAAGAATGGCTACCTATACTGGAAAAGAGATTACATGGGAACAGGCTCTAAACTCTAAACATGTTTTAGTTCCAAGTGATTTAAGTTGGAGTTCTAATCCACCAACTTTACCCAACGAAAAAGGAAGATATTTAATTCCAAAGCCTGGAGTCACGAAAATCAATTGAATTGAAAAATATATTTATAACCTTCTTTATATTATTATTTTTTTCTTGTAGTAATCAAGAAGATGACGTAGACGTTATTATCGATGATACATCTTGGACTCAAAAAGAATTTACTACAAATCATGGAGGATTAAATCGAAAATATATCTTATATAAACCAAAAAATTTTTCTGAAAATGCTCCACTTGTTATGATTCTTCATGGTTATACGAGTAATAATAATAATATTCTGACTTATTCAAAAATGAATACAATTGCAGATCAAAATGGATTTATGGTATGTTATCCTCAGGGTTCAATAACTCCATTAACTGGTCAAACACATTGGAACGCAAATCTACAAATGAGTGATGTAAATGATATTGAGTTTTTATCTGATTTAGCATCTACCGTTCAACAACAATTTAAAACTAGTAAAGACAATGTTTTTGTTGCTGGTATGTCAAATGGAGGATTTATGTCCTATACTTTGGGGTGTGAGAAATCAGATATTTTTAAGGCAGTGGCTTCAATAACAGGAACAATGAGTGGTTATGATTGGCAAAATTGTTCACCAGCATATAAAATACCTATTCTTCAAATGTCTGGCACTAATGATACAACTGTTCCATGGGACGGAACAATGAATACAGCCTTAGGATGGGGGGGAGCACCTCATATTTTAGATGTAATGGAGTTTTGGTCAGACTTAAATGCTTGTACTCAAGATGAGATAATTGATTTTCCTGATATTGATAAATCAGATTATTCTACTGTTTCTCTAACAAAGAAAAAGGGTGGAAGCTATAATAATGAAGTTTGGTTTTATAAAGTTGAAGGAGGAGGTCACGATTGGCCTGGAGCATGGGGAAATCAAGATATAAATGCCAGTGAAGAAATTTGGAAATTTTTTAAAAAACACATTAATTAAGACAACAAGTCATTAATCACATTTCCAGAAACATCAGTCAATCTAAATCTTCTTCCTTGATGCTTGTAGATCATTTTAGTGTGATCTATACCAAACTGATTTAGAATAGTCGCTTGTAAATCGTGTACATGAACTGGATCTTTAATAATATTGTACCCAAGATCATCAGTTTCACCATATGAAAACCCAGGTTTAATACCAGCACCAGCCATAAATATTGTAAACGATCTTGGATGATGATCTCTTCCATAATTAGTATCTGAAAGAGTACCTTGACAATAATTAGTTCTTCCAAATTCCCCACCCCAAACTACTAAAGTATCCTCAAGTAATCCTCTTTGTTTTAAGTCCATTATCAATGCAGCGGTGGGTTGATCTACATCACTAGTTTGACCCTTTATTTGTCCAGGAAGATTCTCGTGTTGATCCCACCCCATATGATACAATTGCACAAAACGAACATCTTTTTCTATTAATCTTCTGGCTTGAATACAATTTGCAGCATAAGTTCCTGGTTTTTGAGCATTTGGACCATACATTTGAAGAATATGATCAGGCTCATCTGAAATATCCATAGTTTCTGGAACAGAGGTTTGCATTCTGTAGGCCATCTCATATTGCGCAATTCTGCTGCTTATTTCAGGATCTCCAAATGAGGCTTCTTGTTGGTGATTTAGTTCTGCTAAATAATCTAACATTTTTCGTCTTTCTTGAGCAGTCACACCATCTGGATTTTTTAAATAAAGAACAGGGTCCTTTGCTGATCTAAATTGAACACCTTGATGTAAAGAACTTAGAAAACCATTTCCCCAAAGTCTTGAATAGAGAGGTTGACCCTTAGGTCTTCCAGTTCCATTTGAAAGAAGAACTACAAAAGACGGCATATTATTATTTAAACTTCCTAAACCATAACTCATCCAAGAACCCATACTTGGTCTACCTGGTTGTTGTGAACCGGTCTGAAAAAATGTTATGGCAGGGTCATGATTTATTGCCTCAGTATGCATAGATTTAACAAAACATAATTCATCAGCTATTTTACCAACATAAGGCATTAGTTCACTAACCCAAGCTCTTGACTCTCCATATTGTTTAAAGTTGTAATTACTTCCAACTAAAGGAAATTTAGCCTGACCCGAGGTCATTCCAGTTAATCTCTGACCATCTCTAACAGATGCAGGAAGGTCTGTTCCTCTTAATTGGTTAAGCTTAGGCTTATAATCAAATAAATCTAATTGTGATGGACCTCCACTTTGAAATAAATAAATTATCCTCTTTGCTTTTGGAGCAAAATGAGGAAGATTTAATGAGTTGTTATTTAAAGAAGCAAACGGATTGGTTTCTTTACCAAAATTAAAAGGATCTAATAATGAACCTAATGCTAAACCACCTATTCCTAAACCAGCTTTTTTTAAAAAGTTTCGTCTGTTGTTGTTCAAGAAGTGTTTGTGTATTTCTTCCATAATATCTAACTTTTTTGAGTGGTTTCATCTAAATTATAAACTAAAACCGCCAATGAGTTAAACGCTATTTTATCCTCAATTTTGTTTAGTTCCTTTATTTCATCAAGATATTTTTTTAGTTTATTGACTTCAATATCAATTGGTGTTCTTCCAGTTACTGTTCTGTAAAGTTTAATTATTTTGTTTTCAATGGAGGTGTTTTCATTAAAAATTAGTTCAGATAAGTTTTCTGCAGCTAATTGATATTGTGGGTCATTCATTAATGCCAAAGATTGAAGAGGAGTACTAGTTTTTTGACGTACTGGAGAACAAAAATCTCGGGTTGGTGCATCAAAAATCATCATTGAAGGAGGAGGCACTGTTCTTTTCCAAAATGTATATAAACTTCGTCTGTAAAGATTTTCACCTGAATCTGGAACATAAAAAGCTAAGCTTCCACCACCACCTCCAGTCACTTCATCCCAAAGTCCTGGGGGTTGCATAGGTTTAACGCTAGGACCACCAACTTTTTTTACCAGCATTTTACTGGTAGCAAGGGCATTATCTCTTATCATTTCAGCAGAAAGTTTTTGTCTAGGATAATTTGCTAAATAAGTATTATCAGAGTCGATTAAACGATTTTCTTTTTTTACTTTACTGGATTGTCTATAAGTAGAAGACATTACAACTCTTTTAATAAACTTTTTAGTATCCCAATTATCTTTATTTTGAAATGTATAAGCTAGCCAATCTAATAATTCAGGATTAACAGGTTTGTTTCCTTGGCTTCCGAAATCATCTGGCGTGGCAACTATACCAACTCCAAAAAATTGTTGCCATAATCTATTTACAGTAACCCTTGATGTTAAAGGATTGTCTTTGTCAAAAAACCATTTTGACAAACCAATTCTATTGGAGGGGTATTTATTATCGTCAAATTCTAATACTGCTTTAGGTGTACTGGGTTTAACAAGTCTAGTAGGAGAATCATAGCTTCCTCTATTTAGTACATACGTATTTCTTAAATTTTCAGTTTCTTTCATTACCATTAGAGTTACATCACTAATGCTATCAGGAAGGTTTACAAATGATAAATCATTATTTATATCTTTTTTATTAATGGTTAAGTTTGGTTTTGGTGCAGTAATTCCATATCCAATTAACCCGTCTTCATCAACATTATTAAAAAAGCTGTATAAACTAAAAAATTCATCATGTGATATGGGATCATATTTATGTGTGTGACATCTTGCACACTCAACGGTAAGCCCCATCATTATTTTGGCAGATGTTACGGTTCTATCAGCGACATATTCAACTCTATATTCTTCAGGCACAACTCCACCCTCTTGAGTAATTTTATGATTTCTGTTAAAACCAGATGCTAAAATTTGCTCTTTAGTTGCATTAGGAAGCATATCTCCCGCCATTTGCCATGTGATAAACTTATCATAGAGGATATTTGTGTTGTATGCATGTATAACCCAATCTCTCCAAGGCCACATAATTCTTTCCTGATCATCTTGATAACCATGACTATCTCCGTATCTTGATAAATCCATCCATATTGCAGCCATTCTCTCACCATAAGCTTCAGACATTAGAAGTTTATCAATTACTTTTTCATATGCATTTTCACTTTTATCAGAAATAAAATTATCAATTTCATCTAATGATGGAGGAAGACCTATAATATCAAAATAGGCCCTTCTAATTAATATTTCTTTTTCTTCAAGATTTGAGGGAGTCATTCCTTTTGACTCTAACTTATTTGAAATAAAAAAATCAATTTCATTAGTTGCCCAGTCCTTATTTTTAATTTCAGGAACTTTGGGTAGTTCAGGTTTTGTGTAAGCCCAGTGCTGTTCCCACTTACCTCCTTGACTAACCCATTTTTTTAGTATCTGTTTTTCTCTTTCAGATAAAGTTAAATTCGATTCGGGTGGAGGCATAACATAAATTGAATTTTCACTATTAATTCTTTTTAAAATTTCGCTCTCGTTAGGATTATTTTTGTTTATGACATAATGATTAGGATTATCCTCAAGAGACTTATAAAAACCATCTTGAATATCTAGTCTTAAATTTGCTTGTCTTGCTTTGTCATCAGGGCCATGACAAGTATAACATTTGTCAGAAAGAATTGGTTTGACATCAAAGTTAAAATTAACTTCACTGACTTCAATTTTTGAACTTGTTTTAACTATCTCATTAGTTTGACTGCTCATTGAGATATCATCTACTGCAGGCTTTGAAGAAACATATTTAAATGCCAATGCAATGAGTAAAGGCACGAAAGAAATATGATAATATTTTAATAATTATTTTTTTTCACTACTACTAAAGTTAAGAAATTTAGTTTAATTCTTTTAGATTGATTTTTTTAAAAAATGCTTTTTTTAAGCTAAAATTTATTTTTCTAATGAAGATAAAATTATTTTTTCCATTACTTTATATCCTGCAAGGTTAGGATGGACCAAATCATCTGCAGTAGTATATTCAGGTACTTTAAGTCCCCCTTCATCATCAGCCATTGAAGAAAAATAATCAACATATGTGATATTATTTTTAATACAATAATCTTTTAAAATGGTATTAAGCTTAATCACCTTAGGGCCTGGTTCTAGTCCTGGAGACCATGGAAAGTCTATTGCTGGAAGAGTTGAACATATATAAACTTTTATATTGTTAGCTTTTGCTATCTCAGCCATTGAAATAATATTTTCAGCTGTATTTTTAAGGGAGATTGGTCCAGTATTCCCAGCTATATCATTTATTCCTGCTAAAATTACTACAGCTTTAGGATTTAAGTTTACTACATCAGGTTTGAATCTGACCAGCATTTGAGGAGTCGTTTGACCACTAATTCCTCTGTTAACAAAGGGATTCTTAATAAAAAAATCTTTATCGAAGTTTGACCAACCTTCTGTAATCGAATTTCCCATAAAAACAACTCTGTTTGGGTCATTTATTTTTTTTAAACGTTCGTTATCTTTTTCAAATTTTTTTAAATGGGCCCAATCCATTAAAGTTCCACCACCCTGAATATAAGTATCTTGTGCATTATTATTCATAATAATTGATAATAAAAAAATAATAATAGTTAGTTTTTTGTATTTCATTGTTTTTTAGTTTTTGAGTGAATCCATTTAAGAAAATCTTTTTCAGCGAAAGCATTGTTCCAGCTGTCGTGTCCAACATTTTCATAGAAGGTAATTTTAGGACTTCCGCCAGCATCAATAATAGCATTAGCCATTTTTAAGGATTTTTTTGGACTAACAACTGTATCATCAGAACCATGAAAAATCCAAATAGGAATTTTTTTTGCGTAATTCTTTACTGAATTAGGATCTCCGTCTCCACAAATTGGAGTGGCTGCAGCAAACATATTAGGTCTTAAATTTAAAATCACGAAAGTTCCCATTCCGCCCATTGACAATCCACTTACATAAATTTTATTTTGATTAACGTCTTTTCTCTTTGAAAAATTATCCATTAATTTCACAACCAAAGACATGGCTTTAGATTCTTTTACATTATAATTTAATTTATAAGGATCTTTATAACCCCACCAATCGTGTTTAGGAGCTTGTGGGAATATTACCCATGAATTATATTTTTCTCTACTTTCTTTTTTTAAAAACAGTTTTGATCCATGTACTAGTTGAGAAACATTGTCATTTCCTCTTTCACCAGCTCCATGCAAGAACAAGTGGACTGGATATTGTTTTGTTGAGTCGTAATTTAAAGGTTTTAAAATCCTATAATTAAGGGTGTCCTTTTCTGTAACAAAGATTTTTTGTTCATATAAATCCAAATCTTGTGAATTTAAATTTACATTAAGAAATAGAATAAAAAATAGAACTAAATATTTCATTTGCTTTCAATTGTTGGAATTCTAATTTTTTCAACTAATTCTTGAATTTCTTCAGACGGTTCTTTAGTCATATGACATACAGTTAATGAGACGACGAAATTAACGAGCATAGCTAATGTTCCAAAACCTTCAGGAGATATACCAAACCACCAGTCTGATTGATCACCTCCACCAAACCATCCAAACTTAAATTTTGTCATATAAAAAAGCATTAAAAGTAAACCAGTTACCATTCCAGAAATGGCACCTTCTTTATTCATTCTTTTATAAAATATTCCCATAACAATCGCTGGAAAAAAAGAGGCTGCTGCTAATCCAAAAGCTAAAGCAACTACTGCAGCGACAAACCCAGGTGGATTAATACCAAAATATCCAGCCATTATAACAGCAAAAAATGCAGATACTCTAGCTGCTATTAATTCTCCTTTTTCACTAACATCAGGTTTTATAATTTTTTTAATTAAATCATGTGAAACTGAAGATGAAATTACAAGAAGTAATCCAGCTGCGGTTGATAAAGCTGCAGCTAAAGCTCCAGCTGCAAGAAGGGCTATTACCCAATTTGGAAGCTCAGCTATTTCAGGGTTGGCCATAACCATGATATCCCTGTCTATTGTAAGTTCATTGATTTGAGGATCAGCAACATATTGAATAACTCCATCATTATTTTTATCATCAAATTTTAAGAGTCCTGTTTTTTCCCAGTTGTCAAACCATACGGGCATTTCATCGTATTTTTTTTCACTAACCGTTTCAATTAAATTTGTTCTTGCAAAAACTGCAATCGCTGGGGCTGTTGTATACAAAATTGCTATAAATAATAATGCCCAACCTGCGGATTTTCTTGCATCACTAACCTTTTTAACAGTAAAAAATCTAACTATCACGTGTGGAAGACCTGCAGTTCCAATCATTAAAGCTGCAGTAATAAAAAACACATCAAGTTTAGATTTGGACCCTGTTGTGTATTCATGAAATCCCAGTTCTCTGCTTAATCCATCTAGTTTTTCTAAAAGATAAACTCCATCAGCACCTTGTGATCCAAAACCTATTTGTGGAATTGGATTCCCAGTCATCTGAATTGAAATAAAAATAGCAGGAACCATAAATGCAAAGATTAAAACACAGTATTGTGCAACTTGAGTGTATGTAATTCCTTTCATTCCACCTAAAACTGCATAAAACAAAACTATGGCCATTCCAATAACAACCCCTGTATTTATATCTACTTCCAGATATCTAGAAAACACTAATCCAACTCCTCTCATTTGTCCTGCTACGTAAGTGAATGAAATTATTAATGCACAAAATACTGCTACAAGTCGTGCTGTATCAGAATAATATCTATCTCCAATAAAATCAGGAACTGTAAATTTTCCAAACTTTCTTAAATAAGGAGCTAGTAAAAGTGCGAGCAAAACATATCCGCCAGTCCAACCCATTAGGTAAACTGATCCATCATAACCCATAAAAGATATTAGTCCAGCCATCGATATAAAGGATGCAGCTGACATCCAATCTGCTGCAGTAGCCATCCCATTGGCTATTGGAGATACGCCTGACCCAGCAACATAAAATTCTTTAGTAGAACCAGCTTTTGACCAAATAGCAATTCCAATGTATAACGAAAATGTTATACCAATCATTAACCAAATCCAAACTTGTAATTCCATAATTATTTTTTAGAATGATATTTTTTATCCAATCTGTTCATCAAATAGATGTATACAAAAATCAAAGTAACAAATACATAGATTGATCCTTGTTGGGCAAACCAAAACCCAAGTTTAAAACCACCTATTTTTATTTGGTTTAGTTCTTCAATTAATATAATTCCAAAACCAAATGATACGGTAAACCATATAGATAATAGAATTAATAAATATTTAAGATTTTTTTTCCAGTATTCTTCAGCTAAATTATTACTCATAATATTTTATTATTGTTGTTGTTGTTGTTGTATTTACATAATTAAAGTATAAACACATATAACTATAATACATTTTAAAAAATTAAAACCCTTTATGATTAAAATAAGTTTATTGTTTGTTGTTGTAAATAAGTAATAAAACCCATCAAATAAATATGGACTATTTCTTATGATTAACAAGTTAACAATAATTATTACTGTTAATAATTAAAATGGATTAACTAATTTATTTCTAATATAAAACTCTGAAAATGTAGGATAAAATATGACCTATTACAATTTGATGTTGATTATATTAATGATTGAGTATCCAAAAAATATATTATAAAAAACAAAAATGCCCAGTTTAGGAACTGAGCATTTTTTACAACAACTAACCAAAAATATTATGTATTAGATAATTTACATTAACCGTGCCAAAGTATATTTTTGATTAAAAAATTAAAATATTTCATTAAAACTAAAGACTGTATTATATCCTTTACCATTAAAATATTCTTTTGAGTTGGAGGGTCCGGCCGCTAAAATAAAATCACCACCCCAAGCACCTAAACTTTTTATTTCTCCATTGTAATCTTGAAAATATTTAAATTTTACTAACTGTTTATTAATAGATGTGGATACTATTTTTTCATGTTCTATTATACAATTTTGAAATTCATTTAATGTTTGACAGTTAAGAAATCTTTTGGTTAGATCTGATATTATTTTTATTGAATTTGAATTAATTCTTAAATTGTAAAAATCATCTATTTCTTTATTACTATCTTGTTTTTTGTTTAAGTAAACAAAAAATAAGTTTTTTGAAAAACTTGGATTAAATTTTACATTTTCCACAAATGGCATACCATTATCAAATCTGTATAGTATTGGGCTTTTTGAATTTGCACAAGCTACATCATATCCACTTCCTTTGAAATTACTCCAAAGCAGTTTGTATGGATTAATCTTTGCCCATTTAGCAATATTATTAATTAAAGTTGATGAAGTGCCAAGCCCCCAATTTGTTGGAAAGTCAAGTTTAGTGGTAACTACTCCTCCTGAAAATTTTGTAAGAAAATTTGGATTTAATTTTTTTGCAGAACGAAGCAAGTTTTGTAACGCTATGGTATGTTTATTTTTATGCTTTAGAATATTTAAACTATCAACTTCAAATTCACATTTAATCCATGTGTTATTTTTATTATCAAGACTTTCCCAAAATAATATTTTTGATTCATCATGAATAAAATCTAAACTTTGTTTGAATTTTGTTGGGATTGCTAAAGATAAAGCGCCTTTCAAAACAAAATATTCAGAAGTGATTAAAAGTTTTCCAGGACTTGAAATATTAAAATTCATTTTATCTTAATTTTTCAAGTTCATTTTTTACAGAACTAAATGACACTGTATTATTTTTAAAAAAATCTATTAGTTTAGTTTTTTCATTCTCAGAAGCATTTAATGAATTTAAAATATTTATTAAATGCATTTTCATGTGTCCTTTTTGAATTCCAGTCGTAATTAGAGAATTTACAGCTCCAAAGTTTTGAGCTAAACCAGCAACTGCAACAATTTTCATTAATTCTTTAGCGTTAGGATTTTTTAATAATTCTAAAGACCATTTAACAAGAGGATGAAGATTAGTAATTCCTCCGATTGTCCCGAGTGCTAGTGGAATTTCAATCCAAAATTTGAAAGTATTGTTTTCAACACAAGCGTCTGTTAAGCTTTTATACATTCCGCTTTTAGCTGCATAAGCATGAACACCAGCTTCAATTGCTCTAAAATCATTTCCAGTAGCTATTACAACTGAATCAATTCCATTCATTATTCCTTTGTTATGTGTTACCGCTCTACTGGTTTGTGTTTTTGCAATATTGATCGCTTGTATAAATTTATTTGCATACTCTTTTCCACTTAGTCCACCAGTTTGATTAATTTGGTTTAAGTCGCAACTAACTTCAGCTCTTACCAAACATTCAGGAACATAATTTGATAAAATACTCATAATGATTTCGAGTGAGTAATCAGAACTAGTAATATCTGAGCACAGTTTTATTTCATTTTTTAAAGTAGAAGCAAATTGTTCAAGACAGGAATTTATAAAATTTGCACCCATTGAATCAACAGTATCAAATACAGCATTTATTTGAAAGTAGTTGTCAATATCATGAGTTTTGTCCAACAATTCAATATTCAAAATACCACCACCTCTTTTTTTCATGTTGGAGGAAATTTCTTTACAATCTTCGAAAAATTTTAACTTGTTGTTCTTAAAAAAAATATTTAGTTTTTGTTTATCACCCTTAAATATAAAATGTACTTGCCCTGTTTTTTTAAAATTTAATATTGAAGTTTTAAAGCCCCCTTTATTTCTCCAAAATTTTGCAGCTTTACAAGCAGCAGCAATAACAGAACTTTCTTCAATAACCATTGGAATTGTATAATCCTTGTTATCAATAAGAAAATTTGGAGCTACGCCGAGAGGTAAATAAAAATTAGAAAGTGTATTTTCTGTAAATTCATCATGTATCTTTTGAAGAGAGTCATCTTTGTTCCAATAGTTTTTTAAAATTGGATTAGAGACACTGTTGAAATAATTTTTTTCGATCCACTTTATTTTTTCTTCTTTGCTAATTTTAGAAAATCCTTCTATTTTATTTTCAAAACTTTTCTTGTTCATAATTCAAAGATAATCAATGTATTTATGTTGTTCTTTCAATTTTTATAATTTAGTAATAACTTAATCACTTAATTTTTATGATGAAAAAAATCTATTTTATTTTTTGGTGTTTTTTTTTGAGTCATTTCATTATTTCATGTAATTCAAATAATCAAAAAGAACAAAATAGACCAAATATCATCTATATTCTTGCAGATGATTTGGGTTATGGTGAATTAGGAGTTTATGGTCAAAAACATATAGAAACTCCAAATATTGATCAATTAGCTAATTCTGGAATGATGTTTATGAATCATTATTCAGGATCCCCGGTATGTGCTCCTGCAAGAAGTGTTCTTTTAACAGGTATGCATTCTGGTAATACACACATAAGAGCCAATGGTGAATGGTCTGAAAGAGGCAATGTGTGGAGTTTCAAGGCTATGTTTGATGATCCTAATCTAGAAGGCCAAAGACCGTTGTTAGATTCAATCACTACTGTTGCTCAAGTTTTAAATAATGCAGGTTACAAAACAGGAATGGTTGGAAAGTGGGGATTGGGTGCACCAAATACTAACAGTGTGCCTAATAAAAAAGGGTTCGACTTTTTTTATGGCTATAACTGCCAAAGACAGGCTCATACATTTTACCCAACTCACTTGTGGAAAAACGAGAGTAGACATATATCTGGATAATTATATTGTAACAAAACAGGAAGGTCTTGGAGATCTAGATCCAAATGATCCTATCTCATACAATAAGTATAATCAAAAGGATTATGCTCCCACACTTATGCATAATGAGGCAATAGATTTTATTACTAGAAATAAGAACTCTCCCTTTTTTCTTTATTACGCATCTCCAATACCACATTTACCATTACAAGCCCCTAAGAAATGGGTAAATTATTATGAAAAAAAGTTTGGAGAAGAGAAACCCTATACTGGAAAATCATATTATCCAAATAAAACTCCTAAAGCTACCTATGCAGCAATGATTTCTTATCTTGACCAACAAGTAGGAGATTTGGTCTTAAAGCTCAAAGAGATTGGTCAATATGAAAATACCCTAATTATTTTTACCAGTGATAATGGTCCAACTTGGGTAGATCATGTAGATTATAATTTTTTCAATAGTACAGGGAAATTTATTAATTCAAGAAGGACCATGAAAGGAAGTGTTAGTGAAGGTGGAATAAGGGTTCCCATGATAGCATCGTGGCCAAATAAAATAAAACCAAATACTAAGTCTAATCATATTTCAGCTTTTTATGATTTTTTTGAAACTGCATGTGATGTTGCTGGTATTGAAAATTTTGAAAAAACAGATGGCATAAGTTTTTATAAAGAAATGATAGGAGAAGATCAAATAAAACATGATTTTTTATATTGGGAATATCCAGCCAGTGGTGGTCTACAGGCAATTAGGATGGGAAAATGGAAAGGAATTAAGAAAAATTTGTTTAAAGGTTTTTCTAAACTTGAATTGTATGATTTATCAATTGATGAAAAAGAATTAAATGACATTTCAAATAATTATCCTGATATAGTTAAGGATCTTAGAGAAAAAGCTTAAAAAAGCACATTCAACTCCATTTTTAAAGGAATTTATTATACCATCACTTGAATTATAAATAATGATTTCAAAAGCACCCGCTAGGATTTGTTTATTTGGTGATCATCAAGATTATTTAGGGTTGCCAGTTATAGCTTGTGCAATTGATAAATACATTTTTATTAATGGAAAACTGAATAATTCAAATTTTTTAAATTTTGATTTACAGGATTTAGGCAAGAAAATATCAATTAATTTAAATGATAATTTAAAAGAAATAGAAAAAGGAGACCATATCAAATATGTACTTAAAAGTTTAAAAAAAAATAAAATAGTAATCAATAAAGGTTATGATATAAAAGTAAAAAGTGAGATTTTTATTAATGCTGGTATATCAAGCTCTTCAGCCCTAATAGTCGCATTAATAAATTTTTTTTTAAAAATTTTTAATCCTGAGAAAATCTCTGAAAAATTTATTTCAGAATTAGCATACCAAAGTGAAGTTGTTGAACAGGGCGGATCGGGAGGTAGAATGGATCAGTATTCAATAACTATCGGAAATACCATATTTTTAGAAACCAACACTAACAACTCTTTTTTTAAAATAAAATCTCCTTTTAAAAATTTCATAATTGCAAATTCTGGAATAAAAAAACCAACTGATTTGGTTTTAAAAAATTTGAAGGAAAAAAGTATTGATTCTATAAATAAAATAAAGAAAATCAATGAATCTTTTATTTTAAGTAAAGTAAAAAAATCTGAAATTTATCGATATAAAAAGCTTTTAGATAAAACCTCTTTTAATTATTTTGAAGCTGCTGTTTCAAACCATCATATAACATTATCTGCTTTAAACGAATTAAAAAAAACAAAGCCTAATTTAAATAAATTAGGTAGACTAATGAATGAGCATCATAATTTTTTAAAAAATAATCTTAAAATAACTGTACCTAAGATTGATGAAATGATTGATATTGCAACTAAAAATGGTGCTTATGGAGCAAAAATAATAGGATCTGGAGGCGGAGGCTCTATTTTAATTTTATCCAATGAAAATAAACAAGAAAATATAATTAATAAACTATTTTCTATTGGTGTCAATGATGTTGTAAAAGCTAATGAGTCTCCAGGAATTCTTAGTCTATAAATTAGATAGATTTATCTATTAATAAATATTTCTAAATTTTAATTACTTAATTTTAAATAATAACTAATCTTATGATAGATCTTTCATTTCTTGATCTTGTAATTATTACAGGGTTTTTTTCGGTTACTCTTTTTATAGGGTTTTATGTTTCAAAAAAATCTTCATCTAGTTCTAGTGAATATTTTTTATCAGGAAGAAATATGCCTTGGTGGTTATTAGGTATTTCAATGGTTGCGACCACTTTTTCTACTGATACACCAAATTTAGTAACTGACATTGTAAGAAATAATGGTGTTTCAGGAAATTGGGTTTGGTGGGCATTTCTTTTTACGGGACTTTTAACTGTTTTTGTTTATGCAAAATTGTGGCGAAGATCAGAAGTATCAACTGATATGGAATTTTATGAATTAAGATATAGTGGATGGGGAGGAAGATTTTTAAGAGGATTTCAGAGCAATTTATTTAGGTGTGATTTTTAATGTTATGGCAATGGCAGGGGTTACATTGGCCGCCATTAAAATAGGTGAAATAATGTTAGGATTAGACCCCTTAGAGACTATACTGTATGCAGGTTCAATCACTGTGATATTTAGTACTGTAGGAGGCTTTAGAGGAGTAGTTTATACAGATTTTATTCTCTTTTTTGCAGCTATGGTTGGTTCAATTGGAGCAGCATATTATTTGGTTAATTTGCCTGAAGTTGGAGGAATGGCTAATTTAATTTCTAATCAAAATATCTCTGACAAACTTTCAATATTACCAAGTTTTGATGATCCAGATTTGTATATTCCTTTACTTATCGTTCCTCTTGCTGTTCAGTGGTGGAGTTCTTGGTATCCAGGTGCTGAACCTGGTGGAGGTGGATATATCGCTCAAAGAATGCTAGCAGCTAAAAATGAAAACCATGCTATTGGAGCAACTTTTTTCTTCAATGTTATGCATTACGCCTTAAGACCTTGGCCATGGATTATTGTTGCTTTAGCTTCATTAGTGGTATTCCCTGATCTTTCAAGTATTCAAGAAGCTTTCCCAAATATTTCAGAAGACAAGTTAGGACAAGATTTAGCCTATCCAGCAATGCTTACTAAACTTCCTTCAGGATTACTTGGAATTGTAGTTGCTTCCTCTGGGTGCAGCATTTATGTCAACTATTTCAACCCATTTGAATTGGGGTTCATCATATATCGTTAATGATTTTTATAAACAACAGATTAATAAAGATGCTACAGAAAAAGAATTAGTTAATATTGGAAGAATATCTACTGTTTCTCTTTTTATTCTTAGCTCTTTATTTGCACTAATCCTGACTAATGCACTTCAGTTATTTGATGTTATTTTGATGTTTGGAGCTGGAACTGGTTTGATTTTTATTTTAAGGTGGTTTTGGTGGAGGATTAATGCATGGAGCGAAATTTCAGCTATGTTTGTTTCAGGATTTATATCAATCATTTTAAACTTTACGTATTTAGGAGATTATTTGTTCTCCGATGTTGGAAAGTTTGAAAGTTATTATAAGTTCCCAGCAGTTGTCTTGGTCACTACTGTAGTATGGTTAATAGTCACTTTTTTGACTAAACCTGACACAACTAAATCTTTAATTGATTTTTGTAAAAAAACTAATCCAGGAGGTCCTGGCTGGGAAAAAATAAAAAAAGAAGCAGAGTCTCAAAATATATCATTTGACACAAAAAATAATGATAAAAAATGGTCAGTTCCTCTTGGTATATTATGCATGTTATTCGGGTCTTTTGCTATATATTCCATTTTGTTTTCAACAGGTTATTTTATTTATGGAGAAATAAACAATGGAATATCTTTTTTAACAATTGGAATAGTTTTTTCATGGGCTTTAAAATACAATTGGAATAAATTAAATAAGCTAGATTAAATGAACATTAATTATAAATCACCAGGAACCTTAGAGGAAACTAGATTTGAAAAAATTCATAGTGTAATTTTTGATGACTCAAAAAAGCCTCTTTAGCTGTAGCACATGAAATTTCTGATCTTATTATTAAGAAGCAAAAGCAAGATAAAAATTGTGTATTGGGTTTAGCAACCGGTTCATCCCCAATATCTGTATACCAAGAATTAGTCAGAATGCACAAGGAAGATGGGCTTAGTTTTAGAAATGTAGTATCATTTAATCTTGATGAGTATTTTCCGATGACTAAGAAGGATATTAATAGCTACCATCATTTTATGAATGTTCATTTATTTGACCACGTAGATATTGATAAAAAAAATATTCATATTCCAGATGGAAATATTAAAAAAGAAAGAATAAATGAGTATTGTGCTGAATATCGAAAAGAAAATTGCTAAACAAGGAGGAATAGACTTTCAGTTACTTGGAATTGGACGAACTGGTCACATTGGGTTTAATGAACCTGGATCGAATTATGATTCGTTAACTAGATTAGTTCATCTTGATTATTTGACTAGAAATGACGCTAGAAAAGCATTTTTTGGAATCGAAAATGTACCAACAACTGCAATAACAATGGGAATTAAAACAATAAGAAAATCAAAAAGAATTGTTTTAATGGCATGGGGAAATAATAAGTCTTCAGTTGTTCAAAAAGCCATTGAAGGCGAAGTAGATTCTAATATTTCAGCCAGTTATCTTCAAAATCATAAAAATGCAACTTTTGTTCTTGATAGATCAGCATCGGAGGATTTAACTAGAGTCAAATCTCCTTGGAGAACTGGTTCATCAAACTGGAATGAAGAGTTAAAAGCAAAAGCGGTTGCATGGCTTTGTGAAAAGACAAATAAATCAATTTTAAATCTTACGGAGTCTGATTATAACGAAAATAATTTATCAGAACTTCTAATGGAAAAATCTTATTATGATTTGAATTTAGATTTCTACAAAAGAATTCATAGGTCAATTACTGGTTGGCCTGGTGGTAAACCTGACTCAGACGATAAGGCTAGGCCTGAAAGATCAAAGCCTGCAAAAAAAAGAGTATTGATCTTCAGCCCTCATCCTGATGATGATGTGATTTCTATGGGTGGTACTTTTGATAGGCTTGTTTCTCAGGGACATGAAGTTCATGTAGCTTATCAAACCTCAGGTAATATTGCTGTAAGTAATTCTGATGTATTGAGATATTTAGAAGTAATTAACTCCACTTTTCCTGATTGTGAATGTGAAAACGATGAACTTATTGAAATACTAAAAAACAGCTCTGATATTATAAATAATTCAAGAATAAGAGAAATTGCAGCTACAATTAGAGAAAAAGAATCCCTTGCAGCTACTCGTTTTATAGGGATTCCTGATAATCAAGTACACTTTTTGAAATTACCTTTTTATGAGACAGGTACTATAAAGAAAAATATACCTACTATCGATGATAAAAAAATAATTTCAGAAACAATAACAAAAATTAAACCTCATCAAATATATGCAGCTGGTGATTTAGCTGATCCACATGGAACTCACAAGGTATGCTTAGATATATTGTTTGATTCACTTAAGGATTTAAAACTAAAGACATTTATGAAAGATTGTTGGGTTTGGTTGTACAGAGGTGCTTGGCATGAGTGGCCAATTCATGAAATTGACATGGCTGTTCCTATGAGTCCATTTCAGGTTTTAAGAAAAAGAAAAGCTATTTTCTATCATCAAACACAAAAAGACAATGTAATGTTTCAAGGTGACGATAACAGAGAATTTTGGGTTAGAACTGAGGATAGAAATCGTGCAATAGCTAAAAAGTTTAGGAACATAGGTATGTCTGATTATACAGCCATTGAAACTTTTAAAAGATATCATTTTTAGGTATCTTCCATAAATGCAAATCATAAAGGAAGTCTGCGTAGATTCTTTGATAGATGCTATTTGTGCACAAAAAAATGGTGCAGATAGAATTGAGTTATGTTCTAGGTTAGATTTAGATGGTTTGACACCTGAAAAAGAGCTAATTAAAAAGACAATTTCTAAATTACAAATCCCAATAAGAGTTATGATCAGACCTCATGGAAATGGATTTGTTTACAACCAAAGTCATTTAAAAGCTATGATTGACAGCATAAAGTTTTGTAAATCATTAAATGTTGATGGAGTTGTTTTGGGTTGTTTAGATTCAGAGAATAACTCTAGATTTTACTCAAATATCTAAATTAGCTTCAATTGCAAAACCATTAAAGGTAATAGTTCATAAGGCAATTGATTATTCAAATTCAGTAATAGGTTCTTTTGAAAAAATCATACAGGATCCAAATATTAATGGTGTTTTATCCTCAGGTGGAAAGCAATTTGCAAAAGATGGGCTAAAATCTCTAAAAAAAATGTTAGATTTAGCTCCAAATAATTTTGAAGTTATTAGTGCTGGAGGGATTACCTTTCAAAACTTTCAAATTATACACTCAATACTAAACGGAAAATATTATCACGGAAAAAAAATTATTAAAATTTAAATATTATGGAAAATAGTGTAAATGTTAATCAAAAAACTTTTTTGGGTCACCCAATGGGACTATTTATATTGTTCTTTACTGAACTTTGGGAACGTTTCAGTTATTATGGAATGCGTGCAATTCTTGTACTTTACTTAGTTTCTGAAACGTCTGGAGATAATCCTGGTATGGGGTGGTCAGATAGTTCTGCTCTTGCTCTATATGGTTGGTATACTATGTTTGTCTATTTAGCAACAATACCTGGTGGAATATTAGCTGACAGGTATTTGGGCCAAAGAAAATCAGTTATGCTAGGAGGATTGTTACTGTGTTTTGGTCACGGTATTTTAGCTGTTGAAGCATTGTGGGCATTTTATACAGGATTAGCTTTTATTGTTCTAGGTGTTGGATGCTTAAAAGGAAATATTTCTACTATGGTAGGAGGTCTGTATGGAAAAGATGATCATAATAAACGAGACATGGGGTTCTATATATTTTACATGGGTATAAACATTGGGGCAGCTGTTTCTGCACTTTTGGTTGGATATATTGGCGAAGTATACAATTGGCATTATGGTTTTGGATTGGCTGGAATTGGTATGGCAATTGGTCAAATTGGATATTGGAAAGGTCAAAAATATTTAACTCATGTTGGAAACTTAATTAAACTCGAACCAAATAAAGAAGATAAATCTGATAACTTGTTTTTACAAATATTTAAGAAAACTAATTCTTTAGTTGGATTTTCAATTACTGCTTTAATAGGAATTTATATTGGAATAAATGGTGATTGGAATTATGGTCTATTAGTTATAGCTATTGCATTTGCTATTGGGTTTGCAATAGTAGTTTATAATGATGGTAATAAAATTGAAAAGGATAGAATTTTAGTTACTTATTTAGCATTTTTAATTGTAATTGTTTTTTGGGGAGCTTTTGAACAAGCAGGTGGTTTAATGAATCTTTATGCCTCACAAAAAACTGATTTGGCTTTAGGTTCTTTTATGGTTCCAGCTAGTTGGTTTCAATCAGTTAACGCCATTTATATTATAATTTTCGCAACATTAATTGGTTCGTTTTGGGTTTGGTGGAAGAAAAAAGGTTACGAACACTCCTCACTTTTCAAAATGGCAGTCGGTGTTGTAATTATGGGTCTTGGTTTTGGTTTTATGGCAATGGCAGCAAATGAAGTTAATTATGATGCAAGTGGAAATATTACTCAAAAATCTGCAATGTATTGGTTATTATTAGCTTATTTGTTTCATACAATTGGTGAATTATGCGCTTCACCTGTAGCATTATCTTTTATTACTAAATTATCTCCAGCAAGATGGGGAGCTTTTATGATGGGTGCTTATTTTGCTGCTACTGGTTTAGGAAATAAAGTTGCAGGATCGATAGGAGAAAATGCAGCTGAAGTTGGTGATTTTTGGACATTTTCTGGAATAACAATTTTTTGCACAATTTTTGGGGTATTAGTAATACTAATTATAAAACCACTCAAAAGATTAGTTCATGATGCAGAATAATTACAAAAATTTAATTTTCTTATTTTTTATATTAATACAATTCCAATTATATTCTCAAGAAATAAACTGGATGAGTTTGGATGAAGTTAGGGAAGCTCAAAAAACTAATCCAAAAAATGTATTAATTGATGTTTACACAAATTGGTGTGGACCATGTAAATTAATGGATAGAAATACTTTTAGTAATACAGATATAATAAGAATAATTAATGAAAATTATTATGCTGTAAAATTTAATGCTGAGGGAAATGACACTGTAACATTCATGGATAAAGTTTTTACTAATCCTAATTTTGATAGTGCCAAAACTCAAAAACGAAATTCGTCCCATCAATTAACTCAATTTTTAGGAATCAATGCTTACCCATCTACGCTTTTTTTTGATTCAGAGATGAATTATCTTACTCCAGTTAAAGGATATTTGAATCCAAAACAAATCGAAATATATCTTTTATTATTTAAAGATGATACATACAAAAATGTAAAATCTCAAAGTGATTTTGACAATTTTGTCAAAAACTTTAAAAGTCAAGTTAAGGGTTAATTATTTTTTATTAGCTTTTTCAATATACATGTCAAGTGCTTTTGACATTGACGGAACTTTAGGGCTTGGTGCTGAAATATCAATTCTTAAACCAGCATTCTCGGCAGCTTTAACAGTAGTTTTCCCAAACACAGCAATTCTTGTGTTATTTTGTTTAAAATCAGGAAAATTATGCATTAGCGACTCTATTCCAGATGGGCTAAAGAAGACCAGGATATCGTAATAAACATCCTTCAAGTGAGATAAATCACTAATTTCAGTTTTATAAAACGTTCCTTGAGTCCATCTAACTCCAAGTTCATCAAGTTTAGTTGGAATAGCAGGAGACAAAACATTGGCACAGGGAATGAGGTAGTTTTCTTCACTGTATTTTGATATTTGTTCAGTTAAATCATTAAAAGTTCTACCACCCACATAGATTTTTCTTTTTCTGTAAACTACATATTTTTGAAGGTAAAATGCTACCGCCTCAGAGAGACAAAAGTATTTTAAAGCATTAGGTATGGGAAATCTCATTTCTTCAGCTACTCTAAAAAAGTGATCTACAGCATTTCTACTAGTTAAAATAATTGCTGAAAATTTAAATAAATCAATTTTTTGCCTTCTAACTTCTCTTGCAGTCATTCCTTCGACATGAATGAAAGGAATAAAATCAATTTTTACTTTTCTTTTTTTCTTAAGCGATATATAAGGTGAATTTTCGATTGTTGGAGCAGGCTGTGAAACTAAAACTGATTTAACTTTCATATTGCTTTTTTATTTTAAAAAAATAATAATGCCTACAATAGGCGCTATTTCGAACGTGCAAAGATATAAAATAAAATAGACAAGACCTTTTGGGGAATTAATTGGATTTTTATTATAAATAAATCTGTAGAAAAGTAATTGATAGCTACATATTAAAATAACAGAAATAGTAAATGCTGATTCAAAAGAAAAATTACTAAATGTGAATAAAAAAAGAAAAAAAAACAGATGAATTGAAAATAAGTTTTTTATTCCAATCCTATAATTAGTCAGTTCTTTTAATTTTTTTTGATATTTAAATTGATAGGCTAAAATTTTCTCTAGAGCAAACTTTAAAAAAATACCCAACAGTATTATTACATTCCAAATCATATAATTTTCAAAATCATTTTCATGAAAATAGTTTTTAGTATCAAAAAAATAATTTATTAAAAAAGCAGTTGTCAGTACTCTTAAAAATATGAATGAGATATTTGTTGGAGAACTTATTCTTTGACCTGAAACAAAGTAGAAATACCTATGTATATTCCAAAATGCTAGAAAATATTGAAATCTAATTCCTAAACTTACTCTAGAAATTAAAATTAAAATAGTGCATATTATAAAAATAATTTTGATCCAATTTTCAACAGGCAGATAAATTATCTCTAGCTCATTCATTATTCAAAATTAGTAATATTTTAAACCCTAACTATATATACTTTTGAAATCAGTATTTTTGTATGACTTTATGATTAAATCAATAGTTATTATACCAACTTATAATGAAGCAGAGAATGTTATAGAAATTATTAACAAAGTCTTATCTCTGCCAGTTTCATTTGATATTTTAATAGTTGATGATAATTCTCCAGATGGTACGGCATCATTAGTAAATGAATTGATTAGAAAAATTGATAACAAAGTATATATAATAAACAGGCCTACCAAAGCAGGTCTGGGGAAGGCTTACAAAGAAGGCTTTCTATGGGCTTTAGAAAAACAATACGATTATATTTTTGAAATGGATGCAGATTTTTCTCATGATCCAAACGATTTAGTTAGAATGTTTAATAATTTGACTGATTATGATGTGGTTATTGGGTCAAGGTACATAGATGGAATTAATGTAGTTAATTGGCCACTTAGCAGAATTATTTTGTCATATTTTGCTTCAATTTATTCAAGAATAATCACAGGAATGCCAGTAAAGGACGCTACATCTGGTTTTGTAGGATATAAAAGTAAAGTTTTAAAAAGTATTGATTTAAAATCACTTGTTTTCAACGGATATGCTTTTCAAATAGAATTAAAATTTAAGTCTTATCTAAATAAATTTAAGATATTAGAGATTCCTATTATTTTTAAGGATAGAGTGTATGGAGATTCAAAAATGAATAGTAGTATTATTTTTGAAGCTGTATTTGGTTTAATAACTATGAGATTAAAAAGTTTTTTTAAGAGATTGTAAGTTTATGGCAAAGAAAATTTTAATTAAAAATGCAACCATAATTAACGAAGAAAAAAAATTTATTTCTGACTTATTAATTGTTGATACAATAATTTTTGAAATAAAACCTAATATTAAAATTCAAGATGATTTTGAAATTATTGATGCAACTGGTAAACTTCTTATTCCAGGAATAATAGATGATCAAGTTCATTTTCGTGAGCCTGGATTAACTCACAAGGCAACTATAAAATCTGAATCAAAAGCGGCGATAGCTGGAGGAATAACATCCTTTATAGAAATGCCTAATACAATTCCTCAGACTACAACCGTTAAAGAATTAAAAAGAAAATTCAAAATTGCTGAAGCTAGTTCCTATGCAAACTATTCATTTATGTTTGGAGCTACAAATAGTAATTTGGAAGAAATAAAAAAAATAGATAAAAATGAAGTGGCAGCTCTTAAAATATTTCTTGGTTCATCTACTGGAAATATGTTAGTAGATGATCAGGATATATTAAGAGATATTTTTTTAAATACTGATTTAATAATTGTTGTTCATAGTGAAGATGAGCAGATTATCAATGAAAATTTAGATAAATATAAATCAAAGTATGGATCTAATATTCCTTTTGAATTTCATTCAAAAATTAGATCTGAAGAAGCTTGCCTAAAATCGACAAAAAAAATAATAAAACTTGCAAAGGAAACCAACGCAAGGCTACATGTATTCCATTTATCAACCAAAAGTGAATCACTTCTATTCGATAATAGTATGCCACTGAAAGACAAAAAAATTACCTCAGAAGTTTGTGTACACCACTTGTGGTTCTCCGATAACGATTACAAGAACAAACAATCTTTGATTAAATGGAACCCTTCAATCAAAACCTCTGAGGACAGAACCGGGATCTGGGATGCATTATTGAATGATAAAATAGACGTAATAGCTACAGATCATGCTCCTCACACTATTGAAGAAAAGTCTAAGTCATATCTAGAATGTCCCTCAGGTGGACCTTTAGTTCAGCATGCATTAGTTTCAATGATTGAACATCATTTTAATAATAAAATCTCTCTTGAAAAAATTGTTACTAAGATGTGTCACAACCCCGCAATTCTTTTTCAAATTAAAAATAGGGGTTTTATAAGAAAGGGTTATTTTGCAGATCTGGTATTAGTTAACTTAAATAAATCCTGGACAGTTAACAAGCAAAATATTCTTTATAAATGCAACTGGTCTCCGTTTGAAGGCCAAAAATTTAATTCTCAAGTCACTCATACTTTTGTAAATGGAAATCTAGCCTATAATAAAGGAGATTTTTCAGATGAGTTGTATGGTGAAAAAATACTATTTGAAAGATGAAAAAAGTAGTAATTTTTTTATTGATTTTTATCTCTTGCTCAGAAAATAGTAAGCCAGATAATCTGATGTCAGAGAATCAAATGGTAGATTTTCTGTTTGATATCAACATCATAAACTCAAGTAGAGCTTTTAGAAATATTTCAGACTTAAATTATTACAATATAAAGGACACCTTTCTTTATAAACTCCATAATATTGACAGCCTACAGTTTGTAAACAGCAATAAATATTATTCTTCAAAACCAAAACAATATTTGAGGATATATTCAAAAATGCAGAAAAAGATGATTGCTATTAGAGATTCTATTGACTTAGAGTTACAAAACAGCACTCAAAAGATTAAAGATTCTTTAAACAATACTAATTAGTATTAAAATTTTTGCAAGTTTCTTTTATCGAATCTTCAACTTTGATAAAGTTATAATCTAATGTGTTTTTGATTTTTTTGTTGGAATATTTATTTAAAGATTGACCTGATTTTATAATTGATCTACTTAGTCTTCTTCTTTTATTAAGTAGTTTACTTCTGAAAAAATCTAACAATAGTCCAAAATACATTATTCCTTTACTTGCCTTTTTTACTGGTGGAGTCATATTAAAATATTTACAAATACTATTAATAAAATCTCTTTGAGCCCAGTTTTCGGCAACTAAAATAAATCTGTTGGAAAAAATATTTTTGTTCATAAGCTGGATCATTATTTTAACCACATCTTTAACACAAATAAATCCTGTTTCTCCAGTTGGATAGTAACTCATTCCTCTGCTAACTTGAGTTATAAACGCTCCACTTCCTCTTTTCCAAAATCCACTACCCACAATAACGCCTGGATTAACAATAACAGCATTTAATCCCTCAGAAATTCCTCTCCAAACTTCAAGTTCTGCATAATGTTTAGTTTCTGAATATGGATTATTATTTTCTTTCCATTCACATTCTTCATCTATTAAAGAATTTGTTGTTTCCCCAACAGCAGCAATAGTACTTACATAGCAAAACTTATTAATTTTTTTATCTAGTGCACAATTAATCATATTTGCAGTTCCGGAAATATTAATTTTTTTCATTGCATTTAAATCTTGATTATTAAAAGAGATAAATGCTGCACAATGATAGACTTCATTTACGTTTTCAAAAGCTTCATCTAGACTTGAAAGATCATTTATATTTCCTTCAATCCATTCAATTTTCTCAAAGAGTTTTTTATATTCTTTATTGTAAAAAGAAAATACTTGTTTTACGATTTCAATTTTGCTGTTCTTTCTGTGTAATGCTTTTACTTTTTTATTATCTAACACAAGATTGTAAAGTAAATGACAGCCTACAAGACCTGTTCCACCAGTAACTAATATCATACTACTAAAGTACTATTTTTTACTTTACTTTTTTCTTACGGTCAAGAGATATATATTTGTTAAAACTTATTTTGTGTCAAATTTTATAAATGAACTGGAATGGAGAGGAATGCTTCAAGATTCTGTTCCTGGAATTGAAGATCAATTAATAGATAAATCTTGTTCTGGATACATTGGTTTTGACCCAACAGCTGACTCTTTACACATTGGTAGTTTAGTTCAAATTCTAATTTTAATGCATTTTCAAAAATTTGGACATAGGCCAATTGTTTTGGTGGGTGGTGCTACTGGAATGATAGGGGATCCCTCTGGAAAATCTAATGAAAGAAATTTATTAAGCAAGGAAGAATTAGATAAAAATATTAAAGGAATTCATAATCAGTTATCTAAATTTTTAGATTTTGATTCAAAGAAAAAGAATTCTGCAATCTTGTGCAATAATAACGATTGGTTTAAAGATGTTAATCTTATTGATTTTATTAGAGATATTGGAAAGCATATCACTGTAAATTACATGGTTGCTAAAGAATCTGTTAAAAAAAGATTGAGCAAAGAATCTACCGTTGGAATGTCTTTTACTGAGTTTACTTACCAGCTAATTCAGGCTTATGATTTTTTTCATTTGTTTTCCAATAATAATTGTTCGATACAAATGGGTGGAAGTGATCAGTGGGGAAACATTACAAGTGGAGTCGAACTAATTAGAAAAAAGACTGGAGAAAAAGCTTTTGCTTTAACATGTCCATTAATTACAAAAGCTGACGGGACAAAATTTGGAAAGACTGAGGATGGTAACGTTTGGCTAGATAGAACAAAAACATCTCCATACAAATTTTATCAATATTGGCTAAACATCTCTGACGATGATGCAAAAAAATACATCAAAATATTCACTTTTTATACACATAAAGAAATAGAAAATTTTATTGAGTCTCACCGAAGAAGCTCCTCACACTAGAGTTTTACAAAAACTTATAGCAGAATTTTTAACCGAATTGGTTCATTCAAAAGAAGATTTAGAAAATTCAATTACTGCCTCTAATATATTATTTGGTAAGTCAACATCCGAGGATCTTGGTAAACTTGATGAAAAAACTTTTTTAGATATTTTTGATGGTGTTCCCAACGTTACAAAATCAAAAAATGATATCACTAAATTTCCATTGGTTCAAGACTTTCTGCACAATGCAGGGTTTCTATCTTCAAAGTCTGAAATAAGTAGAGCATTAAAACAAAATTCAATATCAATTAATAAAGAAAAAATTGATGATTCGTATTCAATTTCTGAGAAAAACTTAATTTGTAATAAATATATTCTAGCTCAAAGAGGAAAGAAATATTACTTCATTATTACTATTGATTAAACATAAGACTACAACCCCTTATATCAGATTCATTTAGTCTACCTAATACTTTAAAAGAATCATTTGAGAACACTTCACCAATATCATCAGTTGCTATGAATGAACATGAGTTAATATTAGCCAAGTCAATAAAATTCAGTAATCCTTTACCTTTACTTTTAACATCAAAAGGATTGTTTATGTTTCTATTAAAAACCTTTAACCAATTTGTAGTTTTGAAAACACCATTTTTTTTTGAATAAGCTTGGGAAAGAAGCTCAGTCATTCCGTACTCAGAATGTATTAAACCTGTATGAAACCCTTTTTCCAATTTAATGTAAAGCTCCTCTTTAGTTATTTCTTTTTTTCTTCCTTTCATGCCACCAGTTTCAATAATTATTAAATTTTTAGATTTTACAGGATATTTTTCTACGAAATCTAATAAAGCGTAACTTACTCCAAAAAGTATAATTTTTTTATCTTTTATATTGTTTATTAAATCAAAAAGTTTTTTGTAATTATTGAGATAAAATCCACTTTCCTTTTGCTCCGATGAATTAATTAAGTGATTTACCATAAAAACTAAAGAAGAATTACCTTGTTCTAAATAAGATGGAAGAAGACCAAGAACAATACTTCCCTTAATTTCTCCGTATTGTATTTTAAAAGTTTCAACAAAGCTTTTTACATATAAATTTATATCAGAAATATAATGCTTACTTCTTATCCCTTCAGTTCCACTACTTTTAAAAATATGAGAATAATTATCCCTACAAATAACTTTATGGCTTTTGAAAAATTGAATAGGAAGAAAAGGTATTTCTTGAACTTTTGAAACATTTGTAATCTTCAAAAGATTACAATACTTATTGTATACCTTATTATTATTATATTGATAATTAAATATTTTTAATGCTTCAACATTAAAATTTGTTGATGATTTTAAATCTATTGTCATTTAAAAACTATATTAACCTAATATTAAGTAATTGTTAATTACTGCAAGTTAAAACCTTAAATATTTAATTTTGAAGAAAAATTAAAAAATGTCTCAAATATCAAAAATTTTAGTTGTAGACGATGATCCCGATATTGTTGAAATTTTACGTTATAATTTATCTATGGCTGGTTATGATATTAAATCAGCAACGAATGGAAAAGAAGCTATAAAAAAAGCAAAAATATTTCTTCCTGAAATTATTTTACTTGATGTTATGATGCCTGAAATGGATGGAATTGAAACATGTACTATTATTAAAGAAATACCCTCTTTAAATAACACCAGAATTATTTTTTTAAGTGCTAGAAATGAAGATTATACTCAATTATCGGCTTTTGATGCTGGAGCAGATGATTATATTACTAAGCCTGTTAAACCAAAAATTTTATTAAAAAAAATTGCTTCTATTTTAAAAAGAATTAATAAATCAAAAGATAAAAAGCAATTAATTGATCTTGGAGAAATTAAAATTGACAGAAATTCATATTTAGTTACAAAAAATGATATTAAAATTTCCTTACCTAGAAAAGAGTTTGAATTATTTTTTCTTTTGGCTTCTATTCCTGGAAAAGTTTTTACAAGAGATGAAATTATGAGTAAAGTCTGGGGTTCAGAAGTTATTGTTGGTGATAGAACTATTGATGTACATATTAGAAAATTAAGAGAAAAAATTGGAGATTTGTATTTTAAAACTGTTAAAGGGGTAGGATACAAGTTTAATCAATTATAGTATGTCGTCATTTAGTAAAATTAAATTAAAATCTTTTGTATTTTCATTTGTATTAGGCCTTTTACTTTCAACAATTATCTATTTTCTTATTGATTTTTTTATTAATTCCTCTTTTAATTCTGTAAATCAATTTTTAATTATGTTTTTAATATTAACGTCAGTTTCTTTTTTATTTACATACATATACTTAAATTTTTTTATTGAAAATAAGATTAAAGAAATATATAAATCCATAATTCCTCAAGAAAAGATTGTCTCAAATAAACTAATTTCAACTAATATGGAAGATTTAGTTAATCAGCTAAAAACATATTCAATAGAAAGTCAAACTGAAATAAAGTCAATGCAAGAAAAAGAAAATTTTAGAAGAAATTTTATTGGAAATCTTGCTCATGAGTTAAAAACTCCATTATTTACTTCTCAAAGTTATCTATTGACTCTAATTGATGGAGCTTTGAAAGATGAAAAAGTAAATTTAAAGTATTTGAAAATTGCGGAAAAGGCTGTTGAAAGATTAATATTTATTGTTAAAGACTTAGACTTAATTACAAAATTAGAGTCTAATAATATGAAGTTAGAAAAATCTAAATTTAATTTAATATCTATAATTAATAATGTATTTGAAATGTTAGAAATTCAAGCAAATAAAAAAAATATTTCTTTAATAATTGATAGTAAATTGAAAAGGGTGAATGTTAATGCTGATCAAGAAAAAATTCATCAAGTTCTTACAAATTTAATCGAAAACTCAGTGAAGTACGGAAAACAAGATGGGACTACCGAAATTTCAATTGAAGATTTAATTGAGGATAAGCTAATTATTAGGATAACTGATAATGGAAAAGGAATTAAAAAAGAACACTTTGAAAGACTGTTTGAAAGATTTTATAGAGTTGAAAACTCTGGAAATAGATCAACCGGAGGTTCAGGTTTAGGTCTGGCAATCGTAAAGCATATAATTGATGCACACAATGAAAAAATTTATGTAGAAAGCGATTTTGGTGTCGGTTCAGAATTCTCTTTCTCTTTGCAAAAATCCAATTAATTATATTTACATCTCAAATTCATTAACGATTGGGAAGTAAAAACAAACTAAAAAGATTTATTGAAAACGAAAGTTTTCATAATGTCATACAGCCTTCAAGAGATGAGCTAATTAATCACGATTTTAAATTTTTGGGAAAATGGAATGAATTAGTTTTTAAAAATACTAATCCAATTGTACTTGAACTCGGGTGTGGTAAGGGGGAGTATACGGTTAATCTAGCTAAATTAAACCCTGAAAAAAATTATATAGGAATTGATATAAAAGGAGCAAGATTTTGGAGAGGAGCTAAAACGGCCTTGAATGAAAATCTTGAAAATGTATGTTTTATAAGAACTCAAATAGAGTTGTTAGGCTATATTTTTGATAAAAATGAAATAGATGAAATTTGGCTTACTTTTCCAGATCCGCAAACAAAATATCAAAGAAGAAAACATAGGTTAACCAATCCAGATTTTCTTTCTATTTACAATTCCGTATTAAAATTAAATGGAATAGTTCACCTTAAGACCGATAGTGAATTTCTTCATGGCTATACTCTGGGCCTTTTGCAAGGAATGTCGATAACTCCAATATTTTCCAATCATGATATTTATAAAAATCTTAATGCACCAGATGAGGTAGTTAAAATTCAAACTTATTACGAGAGTATTTATTTAAAGGAAAAGAAAAAAATATCTTATTTAAGCTTTAAATTTAATGAATAATAAGACCGACTTCTTTGAAAAAGTTTATGCTGTAGTTAAGCAAATTCCTCATGGAAGAGTGAGTACATATGGTGCGATAGCTAATTATTTGGGATCTAAAAAAAGCGCGAGAGTTGTTGGTTGGGCAATGAATGCATCTCATCAAAAAAAAAATATACCTGCCCACAGGGTGGTTAACAGAGTAGGTTTACTAACTGGGAAAAAACATTTTTTTGGAATTAATTTAATGAAACAACTCTTAGAAAATGAAGGAATGATTATTGATAATAATCAAATAAAAAATTTCAATAATTTTTTTTGGGATCCCTCTAAAGAATTATAAAATTTAAAAACTAGAATAGTATATTTGCAATTTAGAATCGTTTTAAATATTTATGTTAACAAAAAAAATAATATCAGATAAATTAAGTAGCTTTTACTTAGACGGTGAAAAGATTGATATTATTTCAAAAGGATCGGTAAAAAATATTGTGATTTTTGACAAGGAAATTGTTATTGATTTAGAGGTAGTAAACCCAACACTTAAATCTAAAAATTTAATTAAAGAAAATCTATATAATTATTTAAAAGAGCATTTGAATAACGAAATATCTCTTAAAATTAATTTTCAAATTGCTAGTAAACCAATCGAAAATAAAATATATAATCCTCTAAAAAAAATAACAAATATTTCTAATATTATTGCTGTATCCTCTGGGAAAGGTGGAGTTGGTAAATCAACAATTACTTCAAATTTAGCAGTCTCATTATCTAAAATGGGGTTTAATGTAGGTATTCTTGATGCTGATATTTATGGTCCTTCAATTCCTCTTATGTTTGACGTTCAAAATGAAAAACCTTTAGCTGTTAATATTGAAGGCAAATCTAAAATGAAACCTATTGAAAATTATGGTGTTAAAATTTTATCTATTGGTTTTTTTACAAAAAATGATGAAGCTGTAATTTGGAGAGGACCAATGGCCTCTAAAGCATTAAATCAAATGATTTTTGATGCCGACTGGGGTAAATTAGATTTTCTTTTAATTGATCTTCCGCCAGGAACAGGTGATATACACTTAAGCATCATGCAATCTTTACCTATTTCTGGAGCTGTGGTTGTTAGTACACCTCAAACTGTTGCTTTAAGCGATGCCAGAAAAGGGGTTTCAATGTTTAAAAAAGAAAATATAAATGTTCCTGTATTGGGAATTATTGAAAACATGTCATTTTTTATTCCAAAAGAACTTCCCAAAAATAAGTATTATATATTTGGAAAAGAGGGAGCCAAAAATTTAGCTACGGATTTAGAAATCCCTTTTTTAGGAGAGATTCCATTAATACAGAGTGTAAGGGAAGCTGGTGATTATGGTAGACCAGCATCTATGCAAGAAAATACAATTTCAGAAAACACCTTTAACAAAATTTCTAAAAAAATGTTATCTGAACTTTTAAAAAGAAATAAAGAATTGCCTGAAACAGAGATTGTAAAAATAACAACTATGTCAGGCTGCTCTAATTAAAATTAATATTATGAATAAAGAAGCATTAAACAAAAAAGTTCAAGAGGCTTTAAATGAAATCAGACCATTTTTAGAATCTGATGGCGGTAACATTGAATTAGTATCAATTATTGATGATGTTGTCAAGGTTAAGTTACTTGGAAACTGTGTTAGTTGTTCTGTTAATCAAATGACTTTGAAAAATGGAGTAGAAATGACTGTAAAAAAACATGCTCCTGAGATTCAAAAAGTTGTTAGTATAGAATAATGAATACTATTAAAACAGATATTTTAATTATTGGCGCTGGACCTGTTGGTTTATTCACAGTTTTTGAAGCAGGTCTTTTGGGTTTAAAATGCCATATAATTGATGCATTGGCACAACCTGGAGGACAATGTGCAGAAATTTATCCAAAAAAACCTATATATGATATTCCAGGAATGCCAGAAGTTATGGCGGGAGATTTAGTTAATAATTTATTGGAACAAATTAAACCTTTTACACCCGGTTATTCATTGGGAGAAAGAGCTGAAAAATTGATAAAAAAAGGAGATGGATCATTTGATGTAATAACAAGTAGCTCAAAAGTTCACAATGCAAAAGTTGTTGCAATTGCTGGAGGACTTGGTAGTTTTGAGCCAAGAAAACCTCCTGTTGATAATATTTTAAAATATGAAGGTAGAGGGGTTGAGTATATGGTGAAAGACCCAGAAAATTTTAAAAATAAAAAAATAGTTATTGCCGGTGGTGGTGATTCAGCTCTTGATTGGACTATTGAATTAGCTAAAATTGCAAAAAAAGTTACATTAATTCACAGAAGAAATGAATTTAGAGGAGCAATTGATTCCGTTGAAAAAGTACAAAAATTAAAAAATAGTTTGAAGATTGATGTTATAACACCAAGTGAAGTAAAAGAGCTTAGAGGAGACGAGATTTTAAAAAGTATTGTTATAACACACAATGATGAAAAAAAACAAATTGATGCAGACTTTTTTATACCATTATTTGGTTTAGTTCCAAGACTTGGTAGTATTTCCGATTGGGGACTTAATTTAGATAAAAATTCTATAATAGTAAATAATGAATTAGATTATCAAACTAATATACCTGGTGTCTTTGCGATTGGTGATATAAATACATACCCAGGTAAACTTAAATTAATTTTGTGTGGATTTCACGAGGCTACCCTTATGTGTCAATCAGCCTACAAGATTATACATCCTAATAAAAAAAACATTTTAAAGTATACTACTGTTTCAGGAATAAAGGGTTTTGACGGAACAAATAAAAAATCTGAAAATTCAATAATAAAGACAATAAGTTAATGTCTAATAAATTTATTTTCGATAAAACAATAACAGGAGATTTAAAAGGCGAATCTAGCTGGAAGTCTCCAAGTAATATAGCTTTAATTAAATATTGGGGTAAAAAGGATCTTCAAATTCCTAAAAACCCTTCACTAAGTTTTACTTTATCAAATTGTTTTACGATTTGTAAAATAAAGTTTAGTTCTTCAAATGTTTCTAATAAAACTGATTTTGAACTGTATTTTGAGGGTAAAAAGGAGATTTCTTTTGAAAATAAAATGAAAGTATTTTTTGAAAGAATTAAGGTTTATTGTCCATATCTAAGTAGTCTTAAAATTATTGTAGAAACTAATAATTCTTTTCCACACAGCAGTGGAATAGCTTCTTCAGCTTCAGCATACAGTGCTTTATCATTGTGTATTATGGATGTTGAAAAGACTATTGACCCTAGTTTATCCTCAGACTATTTTTTTAAAAAAGCGTCTTTTTTAGCAAGGTTAGGTTCAGGAAGTGCTTGTAGAAGTACTTTTGGTCCACTTGTTATTTGGGGAAAAAGTAATAGTTTCAATAACAGTTCAGATTTATTTGGAACAAAATATGAGAACAAAATTCATGATAATTTTAAAAACTATCACGATACTATTTTATTAGTAGATAAAGGAAAAAAACATATGTCTAGTACTGTTGGTCATTCTTTAATGAATCATCACTCGTTTTCAAATGACAGACTAATTCAAGTTGAAAAAAACATTAATTCCTTAAACAATGCTTTATGTAATGGAGACTTTGATGAATTCATTAAAATTACTGAGTTAGAGGCACTAACCCTTCACGCAATGATGATGACTTCAGACCCATATTACCTACTTATAAAACCAAATACATTAAATATAATTAATGAAATTTGGAATTATAGACAAAGTACAAGTTCTAAAGTATGTTTTACATTGGATGCAGGAGCAAATATTCACTTACTGTATCCGAAAAACGAGTTTAGGCAGATTCAAAGTTTAATTGAAAATAACTTAATTCAATATTGTCAGAATAATGAATTTATAAATGATCAAGTTGGTAATGGACCAAATAAATTATAATTTTAAAATATGAAAGCCCCTTTGTTTTATTCTAAAATTTTGTTATTTGGTGAGTATGGTATAATAGAAGACTCCAAAGGACTATCAATTCCTTTTAATTTTTTTAAGGGAGGATTAAGGATTGGAGATATGAGTGAATTAATTGAGAAGGAATCCAATTTAAATTTAAAAAAGTTTAGAGATTATTTATTAAAAATTGAAATATCTACAGTTGAATTTGATTTTGAAAAATTAAATTTAGATTTAGATAAAGGTATGTTTTTTGACAGCTCAATTCCTCAAGGTTACGGAGTTGGTAGTAGTGGTGCTTTGGTTGCTGCTTTTTACGACAGATATGCTATTAATAAAATAACAGTTTTAGAAAATTTAACCAAGTCAAAAATTTTAGTTCTTAAAAATATTTTTTCAACGATGGAGTCTTTTTTTCATGGGAAATCATCAGGTTTAGATCCTTTAAATAGTTACCTAAGTTTGCCTATTCTAATACATTCTAAAAATGAAGTTGAGACCACAGGAATTCCATCCCAAGAAAGTAAGGGAAAGGGTGCTGTTTTTTTATTGGACAGTGGAAAATCGAGCGATACAGCCCCAATGGTAGATTTATTTTTTAAATCAATGAAAAATAAAAACTACAATAAAATGATACAAGAAGAGTTCATTAAAACAACAGATAATTGTGTCGATGATTTTTTAAATGGAAATTTTAATTCATTATTTAAAAACATAAAAGTTCTTTCAAAAGTTGTATTGAAAAACTTCAAACCAATGATCCCAGAAAATTTTCATAATATTTGGGCAAAGGGAATTGAATCCGATGAGTATTTTTTAAAATTATGTGGTTCTGGTGGAGGTGGTTATATTTTAGGATTTGCTAAAGATTTTAAAAAAGCACAAAAATCTTTAAATGATTTCGATTTAGAGGTTGTTTATAATTTTTAATGTTAAATCAAGTTTTAAATAAAATAAAACTATTTAAAATTTTAAGCTTGTTTTCCGTTGTTCGCGGTTATAATATCGTTTTCATCATAATTGCTCAATTTATATCTGCGATATATTTCTTCTCTGAAAATAAAAGTTTTATTGATGTAGTGGTAGACTTAAATATTTGGATAATTATATTTTGTTCAGCTTTCTCAATTTCAGCCGGATATATAGTAAATAGCATTTATGATTCAAAAAAGGATTTGATAAATCGCCCGTTAAAAACAACTCTAGAAAATCAAATTTCAGGAAAAACTAAATTTATAGTATATGTGCTTTTAAATAGTATTACACTGCTATTATCTTTTCAAATTTCGCTTAGGGCATTTTTGTTTTTTGCATTTTACATATTGGGTATCATATTGTATTCAATTAGGATTAGTAGATATCCATTTATTGGAAATATTTTTTCTGTTTTACTATCAATAACTCCCTTTTTTGCAATAATTCTCTACTACAAAAATTACTCCTATGAAATTTTTTCATATTCAATATTTTTATTTTTAATTGTTTTGATAAGAGAGGTAGTTAAAGATTTGGAAAATTTTGTAGGGGACTTTACATTAAATTATAATACAATTCCTGTAAAATATGGTGTGAAAGTTTCAAAAGTCTATATTTCTATTTTAATATTTTTTGTTTTTTTAATGTCAGTTCACATATTACAATCTTATGAAATTTCTTACATGAAATACTTTCATTTTTTTGTTTATCCCTTTTTTGTATTATTTGCTTATATACTTTGGAAAAGCTATTCAAAGGAAACGTTTCAAAAACTCCACAATGCTTTAAAGCTTTTAATTATTTTAGGAATATTTAGCATAATATTGCATAGTTTTTAAGATTAGAATTTATATGATTAGATTAAATAAATTTATCTCCAACTCAGGCTTGTGTACAAGACGAGAAGCAGATGACTTCATTGTCGACGGAAGAGTACATGTAGATAATCAAATAGTCACAACATTAGGATATAAAGTTTCTATTGATTCAGAGGTAAGAGTTGATAATAAAATAATTGTTCCCTATTCTTTTCAATATGTTGTGTTAAATAAGCCAATTGATTTCAATATTAATAGCAAAAAAAATATTTTTGATCTTATAAAATCGTCTGAAATAGATAATCTTGGTTTATTAGAAATGGTTAAAGATGATTTTAAAGGGCTTGTTTTATTTTCTAATGATAATGGTTTGAACACAAGTTTTCCTTTCAATGTTGAAAGAATAAAGCAATTATTTCACATGACTCTTAAAAAACCTTTATCAGTTCAAAAACTCAAATATTTTCAAGAAAAGTCAATGGAAAATTTAAAAATTATTTCAATTAATTTTGTGAATGATGCCAAAAAAAATGAAATAGGTTTAGAATTGCTTACAAGTTCGTACTCATACATCAAAAACTTATTCAAAGATGCTGATAATGAAATTATATCGCTCGATAGAGTAATGATTGGGAGTATAACCAAAAAAAATCTTAAGAGAGGAAAATGGAGGTTTTTAAATAAAAAAGAAATAATTGATCTTAAATCATTATGAACCTGCCCAAACTAGTCCTCTTTTGAGTAATTCCCATCCATTTTTGTAGCGCTTGAATTCACCAGGATCATGACCAATCGAAATGAAAAACACTTTACCATTGCCATATAGTTTTTTCCATGCAACAGGCATTTTTACACCGTTTATCCATGGGAAATCTTTTCCATTAAAGGTTGTTGTGGCTATAATTTCAACATTTGGATCATAGTGTAAATAGTACTGTTCAGAAAATACTTCAAAATCATTAATCCCTTCAGTAAAATCATTTTGTACAATTTTTACTTTAAAATTTACCATTCCCCCTGGATGTTCAACCCATTGGCCACCTGTCATAAATTGATAGTTGGTATTTTCTCTAAACGAATCAACGATTCCGCCATGAGCGCCAGCAAATCCTACTCCATTTCTTATGGCTTTCAATAAGTTTTTTTCTTGTTTTGAAGAAATTGATGATTGTGTTACAGATTGTATTATTAAATCAAATTTAATTAACTCATCGTAGTTTGAATAAATATCTAAACCATTTTCTACTCTAATATTAGCAGAAACATCATTTAACCAACTAACTATAATATTAGAAAATTTTTCAGGTTTGTGTCCTTCCCATCCTCCCCAGACAATTAATACATTTTTATCTTTTAAATTCTGCGATTGAGCTAATTGTTGTGAAAAAAATAATATAAGAGTTAAGTAAATAAAAAATTTGTTCATAAATTCAATATAATTCAAATTATATAATATCTCAATTTAATGAAAAAAAATTCTCGTAGAAAATTTATTAAAAAATCAACTGTTCTTGGATCAGGAATATTTATTGTTCCAAGAAGTGTTCTTGGTGGTAACGGTTATACATCTCCAAGTGATCAATTATTAATTGCATCAATTGGTTCAGGAGGAAAAGGAAGTGACATTAGAGATGAGTGGGCAAGTAAAGAAAGAGTTGTTGCTCTTTGTGATGTACACCCCTCAGGAAATCATGGAGTTACAAAATCTAGAAAAACATATCCAAATGCAAACTTTTATGTTGATTTTAGAGAATTACTTGATAAAGAAAAAGATTTAGATGCTGTAACTATTAGTACACCAGATCATACTCACGGAATTATTGGAAATAACGCAATGAATCGTGGTTTACACGTATACATTCAAAAACCATTGACTCACAACATTAAGGAGGCACGAATTTTAACAAATACTGCAAAAAAAAATAAGGTAGTAACCCAAATGGGAAACCAAGGTGGATCCAGTCTCGGAGTTAATAAAATAAAAGAATGGGTTGATCAAAAATTAATAGGAAACATTAATAAAGTATATTCTTGGACTAATAGACCAGTTTGGCCACAAGGGTTTGAGATGCCTAAACCCACTAATGATAAGCCAGAAGATTTAAATTGGGACTTGTGGTTGGGGCCCGCACAATATAGAGGTTATAGACCTGCTTTTCATCCTTTTAATTGGAGAGGTTGGTGGGATTATGGGACCGGAGCTTTGGGAGACATGGGTTGTCATATTTTAGATGCACCCTACAAGGCTTTAGAACTCGGTTATCCAAAAGATGTGGAATGTAGTGTCGCTAACATTTATGAAAAAATTTGGACTGCTAACTATTATCCAGAAGGTCCACCTGCAGCCTCTATAATTACTTTACATTTTGATAAAACTTCAAAAACAGGCTCAAACCTCGAACTTATATGGATGGATGGCGGAATAATACCTCCAAGACCAGAAATTATTCCTGCTGAAGATTATTTAGGAGAAAAAGGAAATACTAACGGAGTTATAATGATTGGAGACAAAGGTGTAATTTCCTGTGGGGTTTATGGACTTAATCCAAAATTATACAGAAAAGGGGAGCAAACTATACATTACAATACTGATTTGGATTATAAAAAAGGATTGGATCATGTACACCACATGGAGTGGATAAATGCATGTAAGGGTGGTTATGGGAGCAAAGAGTATAAAAAATTAACTTCTCCAATTGAATATTCAGGTCCTTTTACTGAAACAGTTTTAATGGGAAATCTTGCCCTTAGAAGCTATATGCTAAAAAAAGGAAATGAATTTATTGGTAGAAAAAAATTACTTTGGGACGGGGAAAATACCCGAATTACAAACTTTGAACCTGCTAACCAATTTGTAGGAAGAAAAAGAAGAAAAGGTTGGGAACTTTAAAAAATTAAATAGTATCAAAATAATATTGCTAATACTCAAATTAAAAACAATTAAATCATGAAAAAAATAATACTAATACTTATAACTGTTTTGATTTTATCATGTAATAATACTACCCAAAACAAAGATAAAGTTGACTCGATACCGATGACTAAAATAAATGCTGCTAATGATAATGAGTGGGTATCTTTGATTCAACAAAATTCTATGGAAGGTTGGCATTACTATCAAGACAACGGAGAAAAAACAGGTTGGGATATTAAAGACGGTGTTTTGACTTTTACATCTGCAAACGCATCAGGAGAAGGTGATAAAAGTTTGGTTAGTGATAAGGAATACACAAATTTTAAAATTCATTTAGAATGGAAAGTTAGTCCAGGATCGAATAGTGGCTTTTTCTGGGGTGTAAAAGAAGATGAAAAGTATGAATTTCCATATGTGACAGGTCCTGAAATACAAATTTTAGATCCTGCAAATCCTGATCCTCCGTTAATTCAAGCTGGCGCATTATATGGCATGGTTGCTCCATCTGAATGGGTGACAAATCCTGCCGGAGAATGGAATTCATACGATATAACAATTAATCATAATATTAACAAAGGAATAGTTGTTCATAATGGCACAAAAATTGTTGAATTTCCTTTAAGTGGAGATGAGTGGGATGCAATGGTTGAGCCAACTAAATTTAATAATTGTGATGAAAAACCTTGGCAAAACTGTGACTTTGGAAAGTTTAAAACAGGAAAAATTAGTATTCAAGATCACCCTGGTGTGATTTCTTTTAGAAACATAAAAATATTAGAACTATAAATTAAGTAATCAAAACAAAGCTAAAATAATGCAAATAAAACAAGGCTCAAAAGAATATGATGTAATAATAGTTGGTTCTGGCGCTGGAGGTGGAATGGCTACAAAAGTACTTTCTGAAGCAGGACTTTCTGTTGCTGTAGTTGAAGCAGGTCCTTACTACGATCCTGCCAATCCAGAGCAAATGACACAATTAAAACCCGCTTATCATTCTCCAAGAAGAGGTGCGGGAACTACACGTTTTTTTGGTGATTATGACCAAGCTTACGGCGGATGGGATATTGATGGAGAACCTTATAGTCAAAATGACGATACTGATTTTAGATGGTTTAGGTCCAGAATGCTTGGAGGAAGAACAAATCATTGGGGAAGGATTTCTTTAAGATTTGGACCTGATGATTTTAAAAAGAAATCTATTGATGGTTTAGGTGAAGATTGGCCTATTGGATACGATGATATTAAACCATATTATGATAAAGTTGACAAATTGATTGGTGTTTTCGGAACTAAAGAGAATATGTATAATGAGCCTGATGGGTTTTTCTTGCCACCACCAAAACCAAGACTTCATGAATTATTTTATGTAAATGCAGCTAGAAAAAGTAACGTAAAAGTAATGCCATCTAGATTATCTGTACTTACTAAAAGATTAAATAATGATAGAGGAGTTTGTTTTTATTGTAACGGTTGTGCAAGGAGTTGTAATGTTTACGCCGATTTTTCATCGGGGTCATGTCTGATTTTTCCAGCCCAAAAATCTGGTGGACAAATTGATTTATTTGTCAATTCAATGGTTAGAACTGTTACTACTAACAATGAAGGAAAAGCAACTGGTGTTTCCTTTATTGATAAAGAAGATAATACTGAATATAAACTTAAGGGTAAAGTAGTTGTTCTAGCTGCTTCTGCATGCAGCTCTGCTAGGATTCTACTTAACTCAAAATCAAAACAACATCCAAACGGTTTAGGAAATAGTTCTGATTTAGTTGGTCGTTATTTACACGATTCAACAGGTGGAGATATGATGGCGTTTATTCCTCAACTAATCAATAGAAAAACATATAATGAAGATGGAGTTGGTGGAATGCATGTATATTCTCCTTGGTGGCTTGACAATAAAAATCTAGATTTTGCTCGTGGATATCACATAGAAGTTTGGGGTGGATTGGGTGCTCCATCTTATGGAACAGGGTTTAATGTAAACAGTTTTAATAAATTTTTTGGAATAAATAAAGCTGGTGGGTATGGTAATAGTTTAAGAGACGATATGAAAAAATATTATGGGTCTACTATTGGTCTTTCAGGACGAGGAGAGTCTATTGCTCAAAAAACAAATTATTGTGAGATTGATCCCAATAAGGTTGATAAATATGGTGTACCTGTACTTAGATTTAACTACAAGTGGACAGATAATGAAATTAAACAAGCAAAGCATATGCAGGACACTTTTGAGGAAATTATTCACAATATGGGAGCTATTCCGTTGTGGGGGAAACCTGGAAAAGAAGCCAATTACGGCTTAACAAAGCCTGGGCAAATCATTCATGAAGTTGGTACTACAAGAATGGGTTCAAACCCTAAAGACTCGGTTGTAAACGAATTTGAACAGCTACATGATGTATCAAATGTATTTGTGGTTGATGCAGGACCTTTTGTTTCACAGGCAGATAAAAATCCAACGTGGACTATTCTTGCTTTAGCTATGAGATCATCTGAAAAAATTATAGAAGAATTTAAAAAACAAAATTTTTAGTATGAATAGAAGAGATTCAATTAAAACTTTAACTTTTGCATCTATAGGTACTGGTCTTTTACTTGAAGGATGCTATGGTATTTCTAGAGAAAAAATAAAAAGATCATTAACAAGATATGAATACGGAAGGACCCCAGAAGAAAAACTTTATGACGATAAATTATTTGCTGAAAAGTATTTTTCAAATTATGAATTATTCACTTTTGATAAACTATGTAACCTTATTCTTCCTCCAAATGAATTTGGAAATATTAGAGATGCAGAAGTAGTACAGTTAATAGAATTTATGGCAAAAGATATACCCACATATAAAGAACCGTTGAGGGAAGGACTAACATGGATAGATTCGGAGTCTAAAAAAAGATTTGATAATGTATTTGTGGATTGTGAAATTTCTCAGCAAAAAGAAATTTTAGATGAAATAGCATTTTATGATCCTAATAAAAGTATTGATGATTATCCTCAACCTGTTCAGTGGTTTAATTTGGTAAGAAACTTAACCATGACAGGATATTTCACTTCTGAAGTTGGAATAAAAGAATTAGGATATAAAGGTAATTCTCCCAATATTTGGGATGGTGTCCCCCAGGACGTTCTTGATCAATATGGTCTTGAATATGACAAGAATTGGCTTGATAAGTTTATTGATCAATCAAAAAGAAATGATATTGCTGAGTGGGATGAAAAAGGAAATCTTATAACCTAACTGTAAAAAAGCAAAAAGTCTCTATGTTAATAGAGACTTTTGTGGTACCTCCAGGAATCGAACCAGGGACACAAGGATTTTCAGTCCTTTGCTCTACCAACTGAGCTAAGGTACCAGTGCTTTTTTTGCAAGAGCAAATATATATTCTTTTATTAGAGAACCAAAAAATCATTTAAAAAATCTTCTTTATTTTTGATATAAAATTAATTTACAGTGAATCTTATTCTAGATGTTGGAAATTCTTTATTGAAAATTGCTCTTTTTAAGAAAAGTCAGTTAATTCAAAAATTTAAATTTACAGAAAATTATAAAAGAAATATAGAAGATATAATCTCAGAGAATAATGTTACTCATTCAATAATTTCAAATGTTGGCAGAATAGATGATTCAATTATTAATATTTTGAAAGAGTCAACTAATCTTTTACTTGTTTCTAATCAACTCAAATTTCCTTTTAAAAATTTATATAAGTCCAAAAATACGCTGGGTCAAGATAGGTTAGCTTTAGTTTCTGCAGCGGCTTTTAAGTTTCCAAAGGAAAATGTATTAATAGTTGATGCAGGATCCTGCATTACTTATGATTTTAAAAATAACAATAATGAATATTTAGGTGGAGGAATTTCACCTGGCATTTTAATGAGATTTAAATCTTTAAATACTTTTACCTCAAATCTACCACTAATCGATTTTGATAGTATTCATCAATTAATTGGAAATAACACCAAGAATTCAATCAATTCAGGAGTGATTAATGGAACAATCTCAGAGATAAACGGTATTATTCAGCAATATTGTGAGGAGTTTAAAAATATTAGGATAATTTTAACAGGTGGAGATAGTAATTTTTTGCTCAAGAGAATAAAAAATAGCATCTTTGCTGATCAAAATTTCCTTCTTGTTGGTTTAAATAAATTATTGGAGGATAATAGCTAAAAATGAAAAAAACTTTTCTAAATCTATTTTTTCTTACTTTTTGTTTAATAAGTTTTTCTCAATCAGGAACCTCCTCACCATATTCTTTTTATGGTGTAGGAACTAATACTTTTAAGGGATCGATTGATAATAGGTCAATGGGGGGATTAAGTGTTTATTCAGATAGTATACATCTAAATTTAACAAATCCAGCATCTTTTTCTGAACTAAAAAGAGTAAACTATTCTTTGGGAATAACTTATGATGATTTGACATTTAAGTCTGAGAATGCTAACGAAAATTCTAATAGTTCTAATGTAAATTATTTGGCCGTTGGTATCCCAACTAAATATTTCACTTTTGGATTTGGAGTAATTCCAAAGACTTCTGTTGGTTATATGTTAGAAAATACTAATGAAAGTGTTGTTCCTTCAATTGTTGATAGATACAGAGGCGAGGGTGGAGTAAACACAGCTTTTTTGACTTTTGGCTTTAAAGTTTTCAAAAAAATAGGTGTAGGTATTACCACTAATTACGAGTTTGGTAATTTGAATCATATTACTACTAGATTTTTAGAAGATGTAGAATTGGCTACAAGAATTGAGAGTAATTCTTCACTCAGTGGTATAAATAACGTGTACTCACTGCTTTTTAGAGAAAAAATATCTAAACAACTAACTTTTCATGCAACTTACATACTCAGTCAAGAATTTAATTTAGGATCTAACAATACTCAAACATTATCAACTTATTCTGTTACAAATCAATACGGCGGAGATGTTGAAGAAATTGATTTGGCATCTATGAACCTCGAAAAGACGGAAATAACTGTTCCTAAATCTCAAACAATTGGTTTAGGTTTAGGAGTTGAGACTAAATGGTTTGTTGGAGCTGAATTCCAACAAAAAGATGGAGGAGGATTGGATAATAAGTTATTTAGTTTAGAAAATGTAGATTTTCAAAAAGGTTCAAGATTTTCCTTAGGTGGATTTTACATTCCAAAATATGATTCTTTTACAAGTTATTTCAGCACTATAGTCTACAGAGCCGGATTCAGAATTGAGGATACAGGCCTAAACATACAAGGTCAAGCAATTAAGGAAGTTGGTTTTAATTTTGGATTTGGAATCCCATTTCAAGGATTTTCAAATTTAAATCTTGGATTTGAAATTGGAAAAAGAGGAACTACCAACTCAGGGTTAATTGAAGAAAACTTTTTTAGTGTAAGACTTGGAATGTCTTTGAGTGACTTGTGGTTTGTTAAAAACAAGTATAATTAATAAATTGGGCATCGTTTTTGCCTAATCTAAAACAATTTAAGGTTGTTATGAAAAATATTATCATATATGTTATTGCAATTTTGTTTACAATAACTCAATATTCTCAATCAAAAGAAGAATGTTTTGCAAATCTTTCAATTTTTGCAGAATATGCAAAAGTAAAGAATTATAAAGCTGCCTATCAACCGTGGGTTGATCTTAAAAATCAGTGTCCAGATTTAAATTCTGCAATATATGTACTTGGAGAAAGAATGTTAAAGTCCTTTATCAAAACCTCCGATGATTCTTCAAAAGCTCAATATCAAAAGGACTTAGTTGACTTATATGATGAGTGGTTACAGTATTTTCCTAAAACTAAAAGAGGAGTAAGTGAAGTAGGTAAAATCTTAGCCATTAAAGCACAGGCACTTTCAGATTATAAATTAGCTGATGATACTGAAATATTAAAAATATATGATGAGGCCTTTTTAAGGGATCCAAAAAGTTTCAAATCCCCAAAGGGTTTGTATAATTATTTTAAAATTTATTTTAAACTATATAAAGCAGGTGATCCAAGTGTAACTCTTGAGAAAGTTTTTGATAAATACGAAGAACTTACTGAAAAGTTTGAATATGAAATGGGTGTTTATACTTCAAAATTAGATGTACTGTTAAAAAAAGAAGAAAATAGTGATCCATTAACTTCAAGAGAAATAAGGAATAAAAAGGTTTATGAGGTTAATATGGTTGCTTGCAATACATACCTAAATAATTTAAATGCAATTATAGCCAAGGAATCTACTTGTGAGAATTTAATTCCTCTGTACAGAAAGAATTTTGATAATTATAAGTCTGACATTGTTTGGCTTAATAGAGCAGCAAGTAGAATGGATAGCAAGGACTGTTCCGATGATCCATTATTTGTTGAATTAGTTGAAGCACTTCATGCTTTAAACCCATCTGCTAATTCTGCTTATTATTTAGGTTTATTAAATGATAAAGCAGGTGATACTAAGCTTGCTATTGAATATTATAATGAATCTATTGATCTTGAGACTGATAATTTAAAAAAGGCTAAAACCCTTTATAAAATTGCTCTTAAGTTCAAAAAATCTAGACAGTTTTCAAAATCTAGAACTTATGCAAATAGAGCATTAAAATATCAACCTTCAATGGGTAGGGCATACTTGTTAATTGCTAATTTGTACGCTAACAGTGCAAATAATTGTGGAAAATCTCAATTTGAAAAAAGATCAATCTATTGGTTAGCACTTAAAGAAGCTAAAAAAGCTGCCTCTGTAGATGCATCTGTCAGAAAATTAGCTAATAAAACTGCAGCTAGTTATGAAGGTAGAGCACCTTCAAAAACAGATATTTTCAGCGAAGCTATGGGAGGTAAAACAATTTCATTTAGTTGCTGGATTGGAAAATCTGTAACTGTACCTTCTCTAAACTAATGCATTTTTTAAGAATTTTTATTTTAATTTTTCTATTAAGTTGTGAAGATAATTTCCAAGAAATACAAAATATTAATTCAAAGAATATTTTACCCATTGGTATTACTGAGAATCTAAAATTAATTTATACTGATTCGGCTAAAGTAAAAGCTATTCTTTACTCTGATTTAAACAAAGATTTTACTAATCAAAGTTTTCCCTACTCAGAGTTTCCAGAGGGTGTAAAAATTACTTTTTATGATAATGATTTGAACGAAACTATAGTCACCTCTGATTATGCCATTACTTACAATAAAACGAATATTGTAAATTTAATTGGTAATGTAGTTATAAATAATTTCGATGGTTCTGAATTAAAAACAAAGCAGCTTTATTGGGATCCAGAACAAGAATGGCTTTTTACAGAAGAAAAATTTAGGTTTAAAAATATAGATTATGATATTGTAGCCAGTAGATTAGATGCTAATAGATCATTTACTATATTTAATACTGGAAAACTTGATGGAAAAGTTTTAGTTGAGGACAATTAATTTGATTATGAACAACTACAGAAAAATTTCTGAATATATCTATTTGATTATTTCTTTTATATCGATTTATGAATACTTTTTTGGAGATAATACTACTCAAAAAAGTAACATTTTTTTGATGTTATTTATATTTTCATTTGGAATGTTTTTATTTAGAAGGCATTATAGAATAAAATTTAAAAATAGAAGGAAGTAGATTATAAAAATTTAGTCTTTAAAATAAATGAGGCTAGTAAAAAAAATATAGCTAATTGAACTTAGTTGTATTAGATTAATATTTAGAAGGTCAACTTTTTTTTATTCCCGTAGGATATTGTATTTTCGTTTGCTACAAAAAAAAATATTTATGGCAATTTTAGGACAAATCCGATCAAGATCTATTTTTTTAATTATAGTTATTGGTTTAGCACTTTTTGCATTTGTGATTTCAGGTGTTTTTGATGGAAAGGGTTATCAGGCACAGGAACCTATAGGTGTAATTAATGGAGAAGACATTTTAATCGAAGATTTTAGAGCTCAAGTTGATTTTTTAGAAAGAAACTATAATCAAGAAGGAATGACTGCAGTTAATAATGTTTGGAATCAGTCTTTAAGATCTGAAATTTTAAAACAGCAGTTCGAGATAAGTGGAATAAAGTCTGGAAAGGACCATATCCAAAATATTTTAAAAATTAACCCTAGCTTTAATACCGACGAGAGATTTCTCAATGATGCAGGCATATTTGATATTGATAAGTTTAAAGATTTAATTATTGAATTAAAAACAACTAACCCTCAAGCATATGAACAATGGAAAAGTCAAGAATCAATATTTGAGTTACAATCAAATGAGAAAATTTATTTTGATTTGATAAAATCTGGGATAAATTACACTCAAGTTGATGGTAAAAATGAATATTCTTTAAGAAACAATAAAGTAGACATTGAATACGTTTACATTCCGTTTGAATCTATTGAGGATTCTTTAATAACTTACTCTAAATCAGACTTAAAAAAATATATTAATCAAAATGAAAATGAGTTTGAAGTCGAGGCTTCTAGGGATATTCAGTACGTACTTTTTGAAGAAAAACCCTCTTTGGAAGATGAAAATTCTATAAAAGAGCGTTTGTCAAAACTTTTAGTTGAAACAAAAGAGTACAATGAAGTTTCTAAGCTTGAGGAGACTTTACCAAGCTTAACAAGTACTAATAATGTAAGAGAGTTTGTAAATGAATTTTCTGAAATTAGTTTTGATTCTATATATCTACCTAAAGGTTCTCTTCCTGTTGATCACGCTAACATTTTATTTAATTTAGATGACAATCAAACTTATGGCCCATATCTAGACGGTGATTATTACAAAATTTCTAGAATGCTCGATAAAAAAATAGGTGGTTCTGTTAGGGCTAGTCATATTCTCCTTTCTTATGAAGGTGCTCAAAATGCTAACCCTAATGTTTCAAGATCAAAATCTGAAGCAAAGAAAGAGGCAAATAATGTGCTAAGAAAAATTAGAAAATCTCCTGAAACATTTACTGAGCTGGCTTTTGAACTTTCTGATGGTCCTTCTAAATCTAGAGGAGGTGATCTAGGTTTTGTTCAAGAGGGAACTATGCTTAAACCTTTTAATGATTTTATTTTTTCAAGACGAATTGGATCAACAGGTGTTGTTGAAACTGATTATGGATTTCATGTCGTTAAGGTTGTTGCAAAAGATGATTTAGTTCTGCTAGCTTCAATTGCGGAAAAAAATCTCCCTTCAGATGAAACTAGTGACAAGGTATTTAATTTAGCTACAAAATTAGAAATGAATCTTTCTAAAAATAGTGATCTTAATACTATTGCTGATGAATTAAACTATGAAATTAAAAATGTTAACAATATTCAAATTCTTGATAACGATTTTCCTGGATTAAAAAATCAAAGAAGAGTTGTTCAGTGGTTATTTTCTGAAGAAACTAGTATTTCAGATTTTAAAAGATTTGATGTTGCAAATGGAGGTTATTTAATAGCTCAAGTTAGTGGCATTACTGAAAAAGGATTGTCCTCAGTTGAAAATTCATCTTTCAAAATTCTTCCTGAAGTTATAAAATCTAAAAAAGCTGATTACATAATTTCTCAAAATGATAATTCACTATCAATTTCTGAAATTGCAAAAATTAATAACACTGAAGTAAAAAAGGCATTAGCTCTAAATCAAAAAAATGCAACAATTTCTGGAGCTGGATTTGAGCCTTTAGTTGTTGGATATTCTTTTGGATTGGATTTGAATAATATTTCAGATTTCATAGTTGGTGAAAATGGTGTCTATAAATTAAAAGTTATAAAAAAAGATCATATCAGTAATGATGAACAATCTATTAACTCTAATTTTATTAATTCATTTAGAAACCAGTTAATAAATTCTAACAGAACAACAGTTTCAGGGAATGTTTATCAATCATTAAAAGATGGAGCAGAAATAACAGATAATAGATCGGCTTACTATTAATTTATAAAGTTAGAGTAAACAATATAAAAGTAAAGTCCTAAAAAAATAGTAGAAGTCAAAAATTTTATTGTAGTTCCTACTGCCATACCAATAAAAGTTCCCATTGCTGGTCTAATAGATTTTTTTAAACTATTATTATTTACATACTCGCCTGAAATTGCCCCAAAAAATGAACCAATTAGCAATCCAAAAGGTCCAGCAAGGAATAAACCTAACAAAAGTCCTATTGTAGACCCAATTAAACCTTTTTTTGACCCCCCTAATTTTTTGAGACCTAATATTGGAATTATCAAATCTAAACCAAATATTAAAGCAGCAATTAAAAAAGTTATAAATAGAAATTGATTATCAAATGGTATTAATTTAGAAAAATGAATAATTAATAATCCAAACCAACTCGTGATAGGTCCAGGAATTATAGGGCTGAAACTTCCAACAATACCCAATAAGCATAATATTAAACCTAGAATTAGTAAAAATATATCCACAAAAATTTTTTATTTAAAATTATACTTAATTTTAGAATAAATTAATGGTTGGTGAAATTAATTCAATTTTTATTATTAGTGTTTTTAATGCTTGGGTGTAATTATAATCCGAATAATTCCAATTATTCACCTCCTAGTGTTGTTTGGTCAAAAAGTGATGAAATGCCTTCCTTTAAGGAGTGTGACGAGTTTAATACTAATTCAGAGAGAAAAGCTTGTTTTGAATCAAAAATATTGAATATGATATATTCCAATTTAGATTTGAACGAAATTGTTGTTTCACAAAAAATTAATGATACTATATATCTATCATTATTAATTGATAATAAGGGAAATATTTCTTTAACTGATGTTGAAAACCTAGATAAATTAACAAATTATATTCCGAATTTTAAATCTTTATTAAATCAATCGATTGAAAAAATACCTGTATTGTTTCCTGCAACTAAAACTAATATTGGAGTTCCAGTAAGCACAAAATTTAAACTACCTTTAATAATAAAATCAAATTAGTTTTAATTTTGAATAACTTTAAAGAGAAAATAATATTAGGTATTGATCCAGGAACTACTATAATGGGTTTCGGTTTAATAAAGGTAACAGGGAATAAAATGGAGTTTATTCAAATGAATGAACTGGTTTTAAATAAACTAGATGATCATTATCTAAGACTAAAACATATTTTTGAAAGAACAATTGATTTAATTGAACAATATAATCCTGATGAAATTTCAATTGAAGCTCCATTTTTTGGAAAAAATGTACAATCAATGTTAAAGCTTGGTCGAGCTCAGGGTGTTGCCATGGCAGCAGGACTATCCAAAGAAATTCCAATTACCGAGTACTCTCCAAAAAAAATTAAAATGGCCATAACTGGAAATGGTAATGCATCCAAAGAACAGGTAGCTAAAATGTTACAGAGTACATTAAAAATTAAAGAATTACCGAAAAATTTAGATTCAACAGATGGATTGGCTGCAGCGGTTTGCCACTTTTATAATGGAAGTAAGTCAAGTATTAAATCTAAAAGTTACTCTGGTTGGAGTGCATTTGTAAAACAAAATCAAAGTAGACTCAATAAGTAAAAAAGTTTTTAAAATTAATTTGTGGCTGGCTTATATATTCATATTCCATTTTGTAAAAAGGCATGTCACTATTGTAACTTTCATTTTTCAACTTCTTTAAAAAATAGAAAAAAAATAATTTTATCTATGATTAAAGAAATTGAAATTAAATCTATCGGATATGAGGATTTAATCGAGACAATTTATTTTGGAGGCGGTACTCCATCATTATTAAGTATTATAGAAATAGATAGTTTAATAAAAGCAGTAATTGATAATTTTAAAATTTCAAAAAAACCTGAGATTACTTTAGAGGCAAATCCAGACGACCTAAATACTTCAAAATTAAAAGAGCTTTCAAATAGTTTAATCAATAGGCTCAGTATCGGAATTCAATCCTTCAATGATCAAGATTTGAAATTAATGAATAGATCTCATAATTCATTTGACTCTATCAATTGTATTGACAATTCTTTAAAATATTTTGATAATATTTCAATTGATTTAATTTATGGAATGCCGAACAGTAATTTAATTTCTTGGGAAAAAAATTTAAATTTAGCATTAAACTGGGACTTAAATCACATTTCAGCATATGCCCTAACTGTTGAACCTAAAACAGCTTTGGAAAAATATATTCAAAAGGAAGTTATTCTTCCTCTTGATGAAGAATTTGTTTATGATCAATTTAATTTGATGTACGATAAATTATCAGACTTAAATTATATTAATTATGAATTATCCAGTTTTGCTAAAAAGGGATATTTCTCAAAAAATAATTCTGGATATTGGTTAGGAAAAAAATATGTTGGAATTGGACCATCTTCACATAGTTTTGATGGTTTTGCAAGATCTTGGAATGTATCAAATAATACGTTATATGTTAGTGATATAAAAAATAATAAAATGTACCATCAAAAAGAAAAGCTTACTCAAATTGATCAGTATAATGAATATATAATGACTGGTTTGAGAACTATGTGGGGAATTTCTTTAGGTAATCTGCAAGAGAAATTTGGTAAAAAAATTAAAACTCATTTTGTTACTAAATCTAAAAAATTTATTGAATCAAAATTATTGATAATCGAAAATGATTTAATTAAAACATCTAAAAAAGGAAAATTTCTCTCAGACGGTATTGCCTCTGAATTATTCTTAATTAATCGTTAAATAATTTTTTAAAGTGAAAATAAAACTTTGTAATAGTTTCTATTCCATTAAAAAAATTTGACAATCCAAAATGTTCATTTGGTGAATGTATTGCATCAGTATCTAATCCAAAACCCATCAAAATTGTTTTGCTATCTAGTTCTTGTTCAAACAGAGCTATTATAGGAATACTCCCGCCATCTCTAGTTGGTATTGGATTGAGATTAAAAACATCTTTGTAAGCCATACTAGCTGCTTTAAATCCAATTGTATTTGTAGGTGCTACATAAGGTTGACCACCATGATGTTCAGTAACTTTAACAGTAACGGTTTCTGGTGCTATGTTTAATATATGATCCGTAAATAATTTATTTATTCTTTTCCAGTTTTGACCAGGAACTAATCTCATGGATATTTTTGCATTAGCTTTACTTGGTAAAACCGTTTTTGCCCCCTCTTCAGTATAACCTCCCCAAATACCGTTAACATCTAAAGCTGGTCTTATTGATTGTCGTTCGCTAGTTGTATAGCCCAATTCTCCATGTTCAAGTTTCAAACCAATTGATTCTTTGAACTCATTTATGTTAAAAGGAGCTTTATTTAATTCCTTTCTTTCGTCACTTGACATTTCAATTACATTATCGTAAAACCCAGGAATTGTTATTTTATTATTTGAGTCATGTAATGAATTAATCATTTTAGATAAAATATTGATAGGATTAGCTACCGTTCCACCATAATGTCCTGAATGAAGGTCTCTATTTGGACCCGTTAATTCAACCTCCATATAAGAAAGACCTCTAAGTCCTGTTGTGATCGAAGGTATGGTTTTACTTATCATTCCCGTATCTGAAACTAAAATAATATCATTAGCAAGTTTTTCTTTGTTATTCTTTACAAATAACTCCAAATTATCACTACCCACCTCCTCTTCACCTTCTATCATAAACTTCACATTACATGGTAAGTTATTGTGGTATATCATTATTTCAAGTGCTTTGATATGCATGAACATTTGCCCTTTATCATCACATGCTCCTCTAGCAAATATTGCTCCTTCAGGATGTATTTTAGTTTTTTTAATGTAAGGTTTGAAAGGATCTTGATCCCAAAGTTCAATTGGATCTACAGGTTGAACATCATAGTGACCATATACAAGGATAGTTGGTAAATTTTTATCTATAATTTTTTCTCCGTAAACAATTGGATGTCCTTGTGTTTCACAAATCTCACAATTATCAAGACCGAGTTTTAAAAGATGATTTTTGATAAGCTCAGCGGCTTTTCTAACATCTGAATCGTGTTCTTTTTGAGCACTTACAGAAGGGATCTTTATTAACTCAAATAATTCATCTAAGAAACGGTCTTTGTTAGTGTCTATGTAATTTTTAATTTTATCCAATGTTAAAGTTTTTATGTAAATGTAATTAAAACTACATTTTTAACATAGAAAATTTATTGTGATATTTTATACAATCTTGCTTATATTTGCCACCCTTGCGGGTGTGGTGAAATTGGTAGACACGCTAGACTTAGGATCTAGTGCTTCACGGCATGGGGGTTCGAGTCCCTTCACCCGCACAAAAAAACCTCAATTTATATTGGGGTTTTTTTATTTATTTTACCGTTATGTGTTATATTTAATAGATAAGACTCAGTTTGCATGATTTTTGAACATTTCAAGACAAACAAAAAATTTATGAAAAAAATACTTATCACATTTTTCATTACAATTTCATTAATCCTAGTAAGCTGGAAATATAATGAGGTCAAGTTTGATGATCCAAATAAAGACAAACTTCTTATTGAACTACTAAAGTATGTGCTTGAAAAAGGTCACTATCAATCTAAAGAAATTAATGATGAATTATCTGAAAAAGTATTTGACTCCTACTTAGAAATATTAGATCCACAAAAAAAATATTTTTTAGTCTCTGATTTTAAAGAATTTAAAAAATACAGGAATTCATTAGATGATCAATGGCTTCAGTATGATATAAGTTTTTTCAATTTAACTTATGATAGAATAGTACAACGAATTAGTGAAGTTGAAACTATGATTCCTACAATTTTTGAAGAATCATTTGAATTCGAGACTCAAGATAATATTAATGTCGATTTTGACAATATTGATTATTCAAAAAACAATAAAGAAAGACTAAGAAGATGGAGAAAGCAGCTCAAATATTCAGCATTAGATTTTTATGATATAAAAGCAAGAGACCAAAAAAGACTTTTAGAAAATGAAGATTACAAGGAAAAATCCCAAGATGAATTACTTCAAGAGGCTACCAAATTAGTAAACAATAATATTAATGATATTTTTGATTTGATGAATGACCTACAGAAAAAGGATTGGTTTTCAAATTATGTAAATTCTTTTGTGTCTCAATATGATCCTCATACTGTTTATTTTAAGCCTGAAGATAAAGATCGTTTTGATGTTAATATTTCTGGAAGATTTGATGGTATAGGTGCCAGATTACAAAAAAGAGATGGTGGTATTGAAATTGTTGAAATTATACTTGGAGGTCCTTTGTGGAAGGACAAAAGGATTGAATCAGGTGATGAAATTATTAAAGTTGGAGAACCTAATAAAGAGGCCATTGATGTAATAGGTATGCGTATTGATGATGCTATAAAATTAATTAAAGGTCCAAAAGGTACCATCGTAGAATTAACAGTCAGAAAAAAAATTGATAACGAAATAAAAACATATCCAATAATGAGGGATGAGGTCGTTTTGGAAGAAAGTTATGCCAAATCAACCATAATTAAAAAAGATAACAGAAATTTTGGGTTAATTACACTGCCAAAATTCTATGTTGATTTTAATGATTACAAAGAAATTAATTGTGCTAAAGATGTTAAAAATGAGATTATAAAACTGAAAGAACAAAATATTGAAGGGTTAGTTTTAGATCTCAGAAATAACGGTGGAGGTGCGTTGCAAACCGTTGTTGAAATGACAGGTCTTTTTATAGAAACAGGTCCTGTTGTTCAGGTCAAATCCATAGGGAATAGAAAAAAAGTACTTTATGATAAAGATCCCTCAGTTACTTGGGATGGTCCCCTTGTAATTCTAGTTAATCAAATGTCTGCTTCCGCATCAGAAATTTTAGCTGCTGCATTGCAAGATTATGAGAGAGCTGTAGTTATTGGAAGTGATAATACTTTTGGAAAAGGAACTGTACAAAATGTATTGGACTTAAATAGATTTGTTTCAAACAGTGACTTTGACATAGGTGCTCTCAAAATAACTACTGAAAAATTTTATAGAATTAGTGGTGGTTCAGTTCAATTAAAAGGTGTCGAGAGTGACATAGTAACTCCAAATAGGTTTTCTCACATTAAAATCGGTGAGTCTGATGAAGACAATCCTTTGGGTTGGGATCAAATTGATAAGGCTAATTATAAAAAATGGAATGGTTATTTTAATCTTAAAGATGTAATAGATGATTCTAAATTAAGAATATCAAATAATAAAGTGTTCAACTTAATCAATTCTAATGCTAAGTGGTTAGCTGAAAAAAGAGAGAAAAAGATTTTCCCCTTAGATTATAAGAGCTATAAATCTGACCAAGTTGAAAATAAAAAAGAATTGGAAAAATTTAGTCAAATTTTAGATTACAAAAACAATTTGAATTTTCAGCTTTTATCAAATCAATCAAAAAAAATAATTGATTCAAAAGAGTATGAAGAGAAGACTAATCGATGGGAAAATATGTTAAAATCTGATATATATATTAATGAAAGTGTAAATGTATTGTCAAATTTGAAAACAAAAAAAATTCAACAAAATAATATTTTGGCTAAAGCTGGTTAATGAAACTTAATTTAAAAAGTAAATCGTTAAATAATCTTGGTATTATTTTAAGTTTAGGATTTATCTTTTTCTGTTTTTTAATCTCAATTTTCTCATATTTAATCATTCCTGATAAATCGAAGTTCTCAAATCAAATGCACCTTCCTATTCATTCAAAAGAACCTGGATTCAAAGCTGATTTTATTTTAGTACCAAATGAAAATAGTGACAAACAATCCTCTATTGATAAATTTTTTAATGGAGAAAATTATCCAAATAATGAAATATTGATATCCGATTTTAATCAAGTTCCAAATGGTATTGAATATTCTGATTATAATTCTGAAAAAAAATTTATTTCCTATGATCAATTTCCTTCAAATTTAGAATATGATCAAATAATTAATAAATATATTAAAACCAGATCGTATATTTTTGGCACTGATAATTATGGAAGAGATGTCTTTGGAAGAGTAATTCTTGGAACTAGAGTTTCTATTTCTATAGGAATTATTTCGGTTTTAATTTCACTTTTAATTGGAATGTTTATAGGACTTATAAGTGGTTTTTATGGGGGCTATATTGATAAAATATCAATGATGATTATTAATATTTTTTGGTCCATCCCCACTTTATTACTTGTCATTGCCTTTTCCCTCGCACTTGGTAAAGGATTTTGGCAGGTTTATGTTGCTGTTGGCCTTACAATGTGGGTTGAAGTTGCTAGAGTCGTCAGAGGACAAGTCATTTCTGAAAAAAATAAAGATTATATCACCGCAACAAAAGTTTTAGGTTTTTCAGATTTTAGAGTTTTTTATTACCACTTAATTCCCAACATTATTGGTCCAATACTAATCATCTCAGCAGCAAATTTTGCATCTGCTATATTAATTGAAAGTGGTCTTAGCTTCTTGGGAATAGGTACCCAACCTCCAATGCCTAGTTGGGGTTCTATGATTAAAGATAATTATCAATATATAATACTAGGAAAAGAATATTTAGCTATAATCCCTGGCTTAGCAATAATGCTATTAGTTACTAGTTTTATGTTTTTAGGAAACAATTTAGAAGAGTATTATAAAGCTAGATAGCTACCACTTACTGGTTCTTTGGGAATCTAGTTTTATATATATTGAGAAAAGTAAAATAAATGCCATCAGACTGGAACCGCCATAACTTAGAAATGGTAAAGGAATACCAATTGTCGGAACAAGTCCAATGACCATTCCAATGTTTATGAAAAAATGAGTAAAAATTATAGTAACTGCAGAGTAAGAATATATTTTACTAAATATATTTCTTTGTAATTCAGCTCTTTTGGAAATCCGAAGCATTAAGGTAGTAAATAATATTATTATAAAAGATGCACCTAAAAATCCCCATTCCTCTCCTACAGTTGAAAAAATATAATCTGTATGTTGTTCTGGAACAAACTTTCCACGAGTTTGTGAACCTTTTAAAAATCCTTCACCGAACATTCCGCCTGATGCAAATGCAATCCTAGATTGATTTGTATTGTATCCAGAACCTCTAAAATCTTGTTCAATTCCCATAACAATGTTAAACCGATCTCTGTGACGCTGTTCAAACACATTGTTAAAAATAAAATCAACTGAAAATATAAATATAGAGAACACAGCTCCATATAAGAATATTTTTCTTAGTAAATTTTTATTTCTTCTAAGAAAATAGGAAAGAATTAGACCAATAGATAGTAAAAACAATACAACATACTTGGGGGTCAAAAGTATTGTAGCAAAAAAAATAATTATAAACCCAATGAAAAAATTCATATAAATTGATGGCAGACCTACTTTATAAAAAACTAAGAAAAAACTTAAAAAAACAAGTATAGTTCCTGGATCAGGTTGAAGTATGATTAGAGCAATGGGAATAAAGATAATAAGAAATGAATAAAACTGAGTTTTAATTGTTTTAAGATTCGAATTAAGATCACTTAAATATTTTGCTAAAGCCAAAGCAGTAATTGGTTTTGCGAATTCACTAGGCTGTATACTGAATCCGTTAAATTGATACCAGGCTAATGCTCCGTTTATTTCGTTTCCAAAGAGGAATAGTCCAATTAATGATAAAATAGAAATTATGTATAAGATACTTGAGTACTTGATAAAAAAATTAAAAGGTAAGATTTGAATAAATAAAAAAATAAATATTGAAAAAATCGCAAATAATAATTGTTTTGTAAAAGGATTCATGCTGAATATTGATTCAAGTAAATATGCTTGAGATGAAGAGTATATATTACCAAGGCCTAATAAAACAAGTAAGCTTAATATAGCTACACTAATCCAATCAATTCTTTTTATGTTTACTTCACTATTCATTTATTGTAAAGTTTCCATTTCCATATGGTTTTAAATATTCTTTTGAAAGATCACCCTTGAGGATATAGTTCTCAAGATACTTTCTTTCAATATTTTTCTTCAAATATTTTTCCATCATTAAACTTGCTATAGGAGCAGCCCATCTAGTTCCCCAGTATCCATTTTCAATAAAGACAGCAATTGCGATTTTTGGGTCATCTTTTGGAGCAAATCCAATAAAAATGGAATGATCAGTAAGCTGTCTTCTAATCCCATTAATTTTTGTAAAATTCTCAGCTGTCCCTGTCTTTCCTACAATTTTTATATCTCTGATTTTAGAATTTCGGGCAGTTCCTTTTTCAATTACATCAAACATTCCATCTATAATTTTTTCGTAATGTTTTGAATTAATAGTTGAATACTTTTTTTCTCTAAATTTTATTTGAATTGAATCATCTGAAATTTTTTTAACAAAATGAGGAGTTATATACCACCCTCTATTTGCAATTGTTGCAGCAATATTTCCAAGTTGTATAGGGGTAGTTAAAATTTCACCTTGACCAATTCCATTTGAAATAGTAGTTGCTGCTCTCCACCTATTATTGGGATACCATCTGTCATAGTATTTAGAATCAGGTATTAATCCAGGCCTTCCTAGTGGATGATCATAGCCTAAATAATCACCTAATCCAAAGCTAGTTACATGTCTTTTCCAATTATCAATACCTTCTTTAGAATTTGAAAATTTATCTAAGGTATTTTTATAAATTGTTGCAAAGTAAGTATTACAAGAATTATAAATCGCAGTGTTTAGATCATTTTTTGTTCCCGGTTTACAATGACATCTCATGAACCTGTTTTTCGAATAGAAATGCCCTTCATTGCAGGAGATTTTAGTTTTTTCAGTAATAATATTTTCTTCGAGCGCAATTAATCCATTAATTAATTTGAAAGTTGATCCAGGTGGATACATTCCTTGCAATCCTCTATCAAACAAAGGTTTGCCTATTGTATCGTTTTTTAAATTTATATAATTTTTAGATCTATTTCGACCAATCAGTAAATTAGGATCGAAATTAGGAGCATTAATTAAAGACAAAATCTCTCCACTTTCTGGTTCTATAGCTATGATACTACCAAATTTATTTATCATTAGTGAATCTCCATAAACTTGAAGTTCTGAATCAATTGTTAAGTCTATGTTTTTTGAAGGCTTAAACAGTGTATCGTAAACTCCTTCTTTATACCTGCCAGTAATTCTGTTAAAGTTATCTTTTTGAAAATAACTTACTCCTTTTACTCCTCTTAATTGTTTTTCGTATGATTTTTCTATCCCTTGTCTTCCAATTAATTCACCAGATTCGTAATAGCTATTATCATTAATTTCATAATCATTTACTTCGCTTATGTAACCTAAAATGTTTGAGGCTGAATTTAAAAGATAATTTCTATTGGATTTTTTTCTAACAGAAAACCCATCGTATTTCCACAATTTTTCTTGAATTACAGCATAGTCGTTTTTTGAAATTTGAGCTAAAAAAACTGAAGGTTTTATTCTAGAGTAATTTTTAGCTTTTTTAATTTTATCTAATAATGTTTGCTTGTCAATTTTTAATATTTCACAAAATTCAATAGTATCCACTAGCTTTAACTTTGAGGGCACTATCATTAAATCATAAAAAGGCTCATTTCCAACAATCAATTTTTTGTTTCTATCATAGATGTAACCTCTCTCAGGGTAATTGTAAACTTTCTCAACTGAATTTTTATTTGAAAGTTTTACATCATCAACATTGATAAGTTGAACCCAAAATAGACGAAAAACAAAAATTATCGAAGAACTAATAATTAAAAATGGCAAAAGTCTATTTTTCATTTTTAATCATTATATATATTGTGGTTGTACAAAATGTTAATGTAAGTAGAGAGGTTAAGAATGTTTTATAAATAATTAATGAAAAAAACTCAAAACTAAATGCCTCAAGAGAAAATAAAACAAAATGATGTATTAAAATTATAGATGCTAGATATAAAAATTTTTGTGAAAATGAGGAATTAGAAATATAGTTTTTGATTAATTTAAGTCCTAGTGGGTCGAAAAATGATCCAAATACAAAACTTAAAATATATGATCTTGAAAATGCAGCTGATAAGCATGCAGCAGTGTTGAGTCCTAATGAGTTTGAAAATAAATCTAGACAAATTCCAAAACAAAAACTTGCAATTAGAAAAGTTATTTTATTAATTTTTATTGGGAAAGTTAAAATAAAAACCAAAGCTATGTACGGATCAAATGATCCAAAAAAATCAAAATTATTAAAGATTAATCCCTGAAGAAGAATAAAAATTATAAACCTTTTAAGTACTAGAAAATATACACTTGCCATTATTTGCTAATATTTTTAAATTCCTCTCTGTTTAAACTTTCAATTACATAAACATTATTTAAATTATTCATGTTGGTATGTAGCTTCACTTCAATATTTAAATAATTTTCTCTAAACTCTATATCTAAATATTTACCATTATTAGTATTAAGTCTTAATAAAGAGTCATTATGCTTGTTTTTATTAATTACTTCAGACACAACCCCGATATTAATCCCTTCTGGAAAAATTAATGACATACCTCCAGTTATTATAGAATCTCCAACTTTAATATCAGCAGTTTCTGAAATATCATTTAATAATAAATAACTATTACTTAATCCATCCCATTCTAATGTGCCAAAATGAGATGTTCGTTTGACTTTGGCATTAATTTTTGTTTCAATATTCAAAATAGACATTACAGATGAGTAGTTTTTTGAAGTTCTATTTATTATTCCAACAATGCCCGTTGAATTAATTATTCCCATTTCATTTTTTAAACCATCATCAGCCCCTTTATTAATAATCAAATGATTTTTAAACGAGGATAAGTTATTTGATATAACTTTTGCGTTTTTATATTTAAATATGACATTCTTTAGTGAATCAATATTGTTATTATTAGACACTTTTTCTAGTCTAGATTTTAAAAATAAATTTTCATCGATAAGAGAGGAGTTTATTTTTTTTAATTCAAAGTATTCGTTAAAAAAAGAAAACTTGTCAAATGTATAGTTTGTTATACTATTTGAAAAAAGTAAAATTTTTGATTTATGAAAATAATTTGAGTTAATTATTAATAAGAGAGAAAATAATAATAAAATTAAATAAACTACAACATCTTTTTTTCTAATGATGAAATCAATGATCTGTTGCATAATTCAGCTATTTCACGAGAACACTTTTATATCTTTCAATGTTTTTAAGTGTAATTCCAGTCCCCCTAACTACTGCTCTGAGTGGATCTTCAGCTATAAACACAGGTAGATCTGTTTTTTTTGATAATCTTTTATCTAATCCTCTAAGCATTGAACCACCACCAGCTAAGTAAATTCCAGTATTATAAATATCCGCAGCTAGTTCAGGTGGAGTTTGGGATAAAGTTTCCATAACCGAATCTTCAATCCTAATAATAGATTTATCCAATGCTTTTGCAATTTCTCTGTATGAAATTAAAGCTTCTTTTGGTTTACCAGTAAGTAAGTCTCTTCCTTGAACAGAAATATCATCAGGTGGGCTTTCTAATTCTTCTGAAGCGGAACCTATTGTAATTTTTATTTTCTCAGCAGTTCTTTCTCCAATAAATAAATTATGTTGTGTGCGCATGTAGTAAATAATATCACCTGTAAACACGTCTCCAGCAACTTTAACTGATTTATCACAAACTATTCCAGACAGTGCTATAACTGCAATTTCTGTTGTTCCTCCTCCTATATCAACAATCATATTTCCTTTAGGTTGCATTATATCCACACCAATTCCAATAGCTGCTGCCATCGGTTCGTGTATTAAGTAAACCTCTTTTCCATTAACTCTTTCGGCAGATTCTCTAACAGCTCTCATTTCAACTTCAGTTATTCCAGATGGAATACAAATTACCATTTTTAATGCTGGAGTAAAAAATCTTTTTTTGAGTGAAGGAATACTACTTATCAATAGACTAATCATTTGTTCAGAGGCATTGAAATCTGCAATAACTCCATCTTTTAATGGTCTAACCGTTTTAATATTTTCATGGGTTTTACCTTGCATTAAACTCGCTTCTGTCCCAACAGCAATAATCTTCTCAGTTTTTTTGTCAATGGCAACAATTGAAGGACTGTCAACTACTACTTTGTCATTGTGAATGATAAGTGTGTTAGCAGTTCCTAGGTCAATTGCTATAGATTCAGTCCAAAAATCAAAAAAAGCCATAGTTATAAAGTTGTATACAAGTTAATAAAAATTAATGTTTAAAATGGCGAATCCCTGTTAAAACCATAGAAATATTATTTTCATTACAATAATCAATCGATAGGTTATCTTTTATTGATCCTCCAGGTTGGATAACAGAACTTACTCCACTTTTATGAGCAATTTCTACACAATCAGGAAAAGGGAAAAAAGCATCACTTGCCATTACTGAACCATTTAAGTCAAATTTAAAGTTTTTGGATTTTTCAATTGCCTGTTTTAAAGCATCTACCCTAGAGGTTTGTCCAGTACCAGAACTGATTAATTGGAGGTTCTTTGCTAGTACAATAGTATTTGATTTAGTATGCTTACAAATTTTAGAAGCAAAAATTAAGTCATTAAGCTCAGATTCACTTGGGGATTTAACTGTACAGTTTGTAAGGTTAGACTTGGTATCTGTAATATTATCTTTGTCTTGTTTTAAAACTCCATTTAAACAGGTTCTTAATTGATGATTACTTAAAGAGGAATCTTTTAATAAAAGGATAATTCTGTTCTTTTTTGATTTTAATATTTCTAGTGAAGATTCTTCATAGCTTGGAGCAATTACCACTTCACAAAAAAGCTTATTTATTTCTTCTGCAGTTTGTACATCAATTTTTTTATTCGAAATTAAAACCCCACCAAATGCAGAAACAGGATCTCCGGCTAAAGCATCTTTGTATGCTTCAAATAATGAATTTCTTGATGCTAAACCACAAGCATTGTTGTGTTTTAAAATTGCAAATGTTGGAATTTCATTATTAAACTCTAAAATAAGATTTACAGCCGCATCAACATCAAGTAAATTATTATATGAAAGTTCCTTTCCATTTAACTGATTAAACATTTTGTTAAAGTCACCATAAAAAATTCCATTTTGGTGTGGATTTTCTCCATATCTCAATTCTTTACCTTTTTTGAGGCTTAACTTAAGAGATGTGTTGTCATTATTAAAATAATTAAATATTGCAGTGTCATAGTGTGATGAGATATTGAAAGCTTTACTTGCAAAATTTCTTCTTGTAATTAATTCAGTTTTACCATTATGATCATTCAATATGTTTAAAAATTCAGTATAATCGTCTTTTGAAGATATGCATAAAACATCTTTAAAGTTTTTTGCTGCTGCTCTAATTAATGATATACCACCAATATCTATTTTTTCAATAATATTTTCTTCACTATCTCCTGATAACACAGTTTTTTCAAATGGATAAAGATCTACAATGACTAAATCTATGTTTGGAATATCAAAATTCTCAATGTCTTTAATATCGTTGCTGTTCTCATTTCTATTCAAAATACCACCAAAAACTTTGGGATGAAGTGTTTTAACTCTTCCACCTAAAATTGAGGGATATCCAGTTATATCTTCCACTTTTATTACTGGAATACCAATTTTTTTTAAAAAATCTTCAGTTCCACCAGTTGAATAAATTTCAACCCCAAGTTCATGAAGCTTCTTAGCGATTGGTTCTAACCCGTTTTTATCAAAAACAGATATTAAGGCAGACTTTATTTTTAGCATATTTTTTGGAAAAAAAGTAAGTGTTAAATTTAGTTTTTTTTAAAAAAATAAACTGAAAATTTAAAAGAAATTTTAGATTTTTTTTGAAACTAATTTATTTATTTCCAATAGAAAATCTAAGTCTAGAGAATTAAACCTGTTTAACGTATTGGAATCAATATCTATCTGCCCTATATTTTTATTATTATTAAATAAAGGAACTACTATTTCAGATTTAACATTAATGTTGCAGGAAATATAATTTTTTTCTTTATTAACATCACCAACAATCATAGGGTTATTTGATTCTGCGGTTTGCCCACATATTCCTTTACCAAATGGAATTTGAGTGTGCTCAGTTTTTAATCCACAATAAGATTTAAGAATCAAATTTTTATCTTGATGAAAATAAAAGCCTACCCAGTCATATCCAATAATATTATTTTGAAGAAAATCACATATAAATTGAAGTGATTCATCTAAGGATAGGTTTTCTAAAGATTTCTTAATAATATTTAATTCTTTACTATACATAAAAAAAAACTGCCCCTAAGGGCAGTTTATATTAAACTTTACATCATTCCTGGCATTCCGCCACCACCTCCCATTGGAGGCATTGCGGCAGGAGCATCTTCTTTAATGTCAACTAATGCACATTCAGTAGTTAAAATCATTCCTGCTACAGACGCAGCATTCTCTAACGCAATTCTGGTAACTTTTTTTGGATCAATAATTCCTTGTTTTAAAAGATCTACAAAGTTTTCAGATTTTGCATCGTATCCAAAGTTTCCTTTTCCTTCAAGTACTTTTGCTACAACCACTGATCCTTCACCACCAGCATTTTCAACAATGGTTCTTAAAGGAGATTCTATGGCTCTGGAAATAATTTGAATTCCAGTAACCTCGTCAAGGTTTTCGCTTGTAAGTTTTTCTAAAACTTTCTTGATCTTAACAAAGCAACACCTCCACCAGCAACAATTCCTTCTTCAACAGCAGCCCTTGTTGCGTGTAAGGCATCATCAACTCTATCTTTTTTCTCTTTCATTTCAACTTCAGATGCCGCACCAACATATAAAACAGCAACACCGCCAGCTAATTTAGCTAGTCGTTCTTGCAGTTTTTCCTTATCATAGTCAGAGGTTGTGGTTTCTATTTGAGCTTTTATTTGATTAACTCTAGCTTCTATATTTTTTTTATCTCCTGCTCCATTTACTATAGTTGTATTGTCCTTGTCAATAGTAACTCTTTCAGCAGAACCAAGCATTTCGATGGTAGTATTTTCAAGAGTGAACCCTCTTTCTTCAGAAATAACAGTTCCTCCAGTTAAAATTGCGATGTCCTCTAACATTGCTTTTCTTCTATCACCAAAACCTGGAGCCTTAACTGCAGCAATTTTTAATGATCCTCTTAAGTTTATTTACTACTAAAGTTGCTAATGCTTCTCCATCTACATCTTCAGCAATAACTAATAAGGGTTTACCGCTTTGAGCAACTGGTTCAAGAACTGGAAGTAAATCTTTCATTGCAGATATTTTTTTGTCGTACAATAAAATATATGGTGATTCTAAGTCAGCTTCCATTTTTTCTGAATTTGTAACAAAATATGGAGATAAATAACCTCTGTCAAATTGCATTCCTTCAACAACATCAACATATGTATCAGTTCCTTTTGCCTCTTCAACAGTAATTACACCTTCTTTTCCTACTTTTTCAAATGCTTCTGTAATTAACGAGCCTATAGCTTCATCATTATTTGCAGAAATTGAAGCAACTTGTTTGATCTTATCTGAGGAACTCCCAACTGTAACAGCATTATTATTTAATTCACCAACAATTGCTTCAACAGCTTTATCAACTCCTCTTTTTAAATCCATTGGATTTGCACCAGCAGTAACATTTTTTAAACCCTCTTTAACGATAGCTTGAGCAAGTATAGTAGCGGTAGTAGTACCATCTCCAGCAAGATCATTTGTTTTTGAAGCAACTTCTTTAACCATCTGGGCTCCCATGTTTTCTAATGGATCTTCTAACTCAATTTCCTTAGCAACTGTTACACCATCCTTTGTAATTTGAGGTCCTCCAAAAGATTTTCCGATAATCACATTTCTTCCTTTTGGACCTAATGTTACTTTTACAGCGTTAGCTAAAGCATCTACTCCTTTTTTTAGACCTTCTCTTGCCTCTACATCAAATTGTATTTTTTTTGCCATTTTATTTTAATTTAAATATTAAACAATTGCAAGAATATCTGATTCTCGCATTATCAGGTAATCTTTACCTTCAAGTTTTAGTTCTGTTCCACTATATTTTCCATAAAGAACAGAGTCCCCAACTTTACAGTTACAGGATTTTCCTTAGTTCCAGGTCCAACTGCAACAATGCTTCCTTTTTGGGGTTTTTCTTTTGCGGTATCTGGAATTATGATTCCAGAGGCAGTTTTTGTTTCGGCTTCTAGTGGTTCAACTAGAACTCTATCAGCTAAAGGTTTAATGTTTAATTTACTCATAATTATAATTTTAAATAATATTTACAGTTTTCATGCCAAATGAATATTTATGACATAATTGTCACTAAGTAAAAAACCTGGTGACAGGCTGACATTAAAATAATTTATTCTTGTACTGGAATTTCAAGTGGAATATCATCCGGAATTGTTTCTGGAATATTCGCATCAATGGTTTGTGAATCTAAAAGTTTAGATTCGGTATTCACATCTCCATTATTAAGTGTGATATTAGAAAGTAAAATTAATATCAATAATAAAGAAGCTAAAACCCACGTACTTTTATCTAAAAAATCAGTAGTTTTTTTTACTCCACCAATCTGTTGAGAATCTCCTCCAAATGATGAAGATAATCCTCCGCCCTTAGGGTTTTGTACCATTATTACTAAAACTAGCAAGAAACAAACTGCAAGAATAAGTATAAGAAAAATAGAAAAGCTACTCATAATTATATATTTTTTAAATTATTTTTTATGGTTTTTATTTGGTCTGCAAATAAACTGATTTTTTCTGGATATTTCAAGCCAAGTATTTCATAAGCTCTAATTGCCTCCTTAAATTTTTTTTGTTCAAAATAAATTTTAGCTAATGTTTCAGTCATATATTCACTTTTACTTGGTTGAAAATCAGATGAAAAATCTTTTGAATCAAATTCTTTTTTTGATATTATTTTATGATCCGAATTTAGAAAATTATCAATCAATGAATTTTGATTATTTTCTAAATCACTGATGGGTTTAGAAGCTTTTAACCACTTTATAAATGAATTCTTAGTTGATTCTGAAGATAGAATTTGAGTATTAGTAGATTTTATTTTTTCTTCCTCAATAATCTCAAATAAATTAACTCTACTTGTGGAATAAATAGAAGTCTTTTTAAGTGCATTTTTATAACGAATATTATTAAATTTTTTTAATCCAATTAATTCAATAACTCTAGCAACTTGAAAAAATGGATATTTTTTGATTATGTTTTTTAATGCAATGCTCTGGTCAAGAGTAATTGTATTTGGATTTTGAACTAGTTCGTTAAATGTTTCTTTACTAATTTCTACCATTTTGCTAATGATGCATTAAAAATATCTTGCGTTATTCTTTCAAAAATTATATCATGAGCTTCTGATTTTACATTTAACAGTTGTACTTCAGCAGGATAGTCGTAATAAAATGTAAACCTTCTTTCAAAATTGTCATCTTCCTTTTTTAAATTAGTAAACCTTACGTTAATTCCAACAGTTAATCTGTTTTGTGAAGCTTGTAAATTTGAAGTTGCTGTCATGGGACTAACTCTGTATTCTGTAATTTCACCCTCGTAAATCAAATCGCCGTCAGAACTAACCAGTTGTAAATTTGTTTGATTTTGTAAAATATCTTGTAAAGCTATAGTGAAATCTCGATCGAGACCTGGCTCAAAAATTGATCCCATAGAATTTCCAGCTTCATTTTCAAAAAAATTGACTTGAAAGCTTTCAGTTCCCTCTGGAATGGACGCCCCAGTAAAGGAATAATTTCCACAACTTTTTATTATAAAAACAAAAAGCAATAAATAAATAAATTTATAGTTCAATGTCATGTTGTTTTATTTTTCTATATAAAGTCCTTTCAGAAATTCCTAATTCAATTGCTGCAGCTTTGCGTTTGCCATTATTTCTTTCAAGTGCTTTTTTGATTAGTTCTAATTCTTTATCATGTATTGAAAGCGTTTCTTCTTCCTTTATTTCCTCAGCAAAATGATATTTATCAATATTTGAGTTAAATGTAGGATCTTTTTCTTTGAAATCGATTATTTCTGCTGATTTTTGGCTGTCAATTGTTGATTGTAAATTTTCAAAGGCATTTATTTCATTTTCTTTGAAATTAGGATTATGATCTTCAGGTTTTAAATGATCAGTAATTTTCTTTAAATCATTTAAATCTTTTTTCATATCAAACAAGATTTTATAGAGTATTTCTCTTTCATTAGAGAAATCATTTGAAGAATTTGATTTATTTATTAGCGCTGGTAAACTTGAGTTAAAATCAGGTAAATAGTATTTTAAAAGCTGACTAGAAACTTCTCTTTTTTCTTCCAAAACAGAAAGTTGTTCAGCGACATTTCTAAGTTGACGAATATTACCATTCCATCGATATGCGTTTAACAAGTTTTGAGCATTTTGATCTAATCTTATTGTTGGCATATTATATTTTTTTGCAAAATCACTGGCAAATTTTCTGAACAATAAATGAATATCCTCTTTTCTGTTTCTCAAAGGGGGAATTTTTATTTCAACAGTACTTAATCTGTAGAATAAATCTTCTCTAAATTTTCCTTTTTGAATCGCTTTTTCCATATCCAAATTAGTAGCAGCTACAATCCTTACATTTGTTTTTTGAACTTCAGAGGCACCAACTTTGATAAATTCTCCATTTTCCAAAACCCTCAATAACCTGACCTGAGTTGTTAGTGGGAGTTCTCCAACTTCATCTAGGAAAATTGTTCCACCATCGGCTACTTCAAAATATCCTTTTCGTGCGTTATTAGCACCTGTAAAGGCCCCTTTTTCGTGACCAAAAAGTTCAGAATCAATAGTACCCTCAGGAATAGCACCACAGTTAACAGCAATATATTTATTGTGTTTTCTGTGAGATAATTGATGAATAATTTTGGGAAAACTTTCTTTTCCAACTCCACTTTCACCCGTTACTAAAACAGAAATATCTGTTGGAGATACTCTCATTGCTTTTTCAATAGATCTGTTTAAAACTGGATCATTTCCAATTATTCCAAATCTTTGCTTAATATTTTGAGTAGATGCTTCCATAATTTTTAAACTTTAATCTATACTTTTTCCAATTAATGTAGCAGAAGTACAATCATTAATTTTAACATTTACAAAATCTCCAATTTTATGAGATTTTTTTGGAAAAACAACAACAGTATTTTGTTCGTTTCTTCCAGCCCAATGTGAGCTCGATTTTTTAGACTCTTTTTCAATTAACACTTCAACCGTTTTGCCAATATATTGTTTAGTTCTGAATTTACTGTGTGATTGTTGAAGATCAATAATTTCTTGCAGTCTTACTTTTTTAACCTCCTCATCCACATTATCCTCAAATTTTTTAGCAGCAAAAGTTCCAGGTCTTTCGGAATATTTAAACATATATCCAAAATCATATTTAACTTCTCTCATTAAACTTAATGTTTGGTTATGGTCCTCATCTGTTTCATTAGGAAAGCCTGTAATCATGTCGTGTGAAATTCCGCAATTAGGAATTAAACTTTTTATTTGTTTTATTAATTCAAGATATTCTTTTCTTGTGTGCTGTCTATTCATTTCTTTTAATATAGAGTCGCTACCTGACTGTACAGGTAAGTGAATATAATTGCAGATGTTTGGATAAGATGCCATTGTTTTAATCACATCAAGGTTCATATCTTGTGGGTTTGAAGTTGAAAATCTTATCCTAATTTCAGGAAATGCTTCCCCAACTAACTTAAGAAGTTTTGCAAAATCAATTGATGTTTTTTTCTGTAGTGAACTAGCTTTTTTAAAATCTTTTTTTAATCCTCCACCGTACCATAAATAGCTGTCAACATTTTGACCTAAAAGAGTGATTTCTTTATAATTAGAATCCTTTAGATTTTGGATCTCTTCAAGGATACTTTTAGGATCTCTACTCCTTTCTCTTCCTCTAGTAAAGGGAACCACGCAAAAAGTACACATATTGTCGCACCCTCTAGTTATAGAAACAAATGCAGTAACACCATTTGAAGAAAGTCTTACAGGGCTAATATCTCCATAAGTTTCTTCTTTTGAAAGAATAACATTAACGGCATTTCTTCCTTCGTTTATTTCACCAAGAAGATTGGGAATATCTTTATAAGCATCAGGACCTACAACTAAATCAACTATTTTTTCCTCATCTAAAAATTTACTTTTTAGTCTTTCGGCCATGCATCCTAAAACCCCAACCTTCAAATGCTTATTGCTTCTTTTAAGTTTATTAAAGCTTTCTAGTCTTTTTCTAACAGTTGTTTCAGCTTTTTCTCTAATGGAACAGGTGTTAAGTAAAATTAAATCAGCATCATTTAAATTTCTAGTTGAATTATAACCTTCTTTAGAAATGATTGAAGCAACAACTTCACTGTCAGCAAAGTTCATTTGACAACCATAACTTTCAATATAAAATTTTTTCGAGGATGTTTTCAAATCCTTTTTAGTTTCAATTCTTTTAGCTTGCAGCTCTATGCTCATAATCAATAAATATCTGCAAATATAATAATATATGACAATATGGCAGTAATAATATTGTTTATAAATTGAAGTTATTTGTGATTAAAAAAATTGATAAAAAAAAAAAAATATACTTTTGTGATCTTTAAAATCCACTTTAATGTCAAAAAACTTAGTTATTGTTGAATCTCCAGCCAAGGCTAAAACTATTGAAAAATATTTAGGTTCTGAGTTCAAAGTGTCGTCTAGTTATGGACATATTTCGGATCTACCTAAAAAAGAAATAGGTATTGATTTTGAGAATAATTTTAAGCCAAAATATATTATATCTTCTGATAAAAAAGATATAGTTAAGCAATTAAAAAAACAAGCATTATCTGCTGAAACAGTTTGGTTAGCAAGTGATGAGGATAGAGAAGGAGAGGCTATTGCATGGCATTTGTTTGAGTCTTTAAAACTAGATAAATCAAAAACTAAAAGAATTGTATTTCGAGAAATTACTAAAAAAGCAATTCTCAATGCAATTGAAAATCCAAGAGAAATTAATTATAATTTGGTAAATGCTCAGCAGGCTAGAAGAATTATAGATAGACTTGTTGGTTTTGAGATTTCACCAATTTTATGGAGGAAAGTAAAAGGAGGTTTATCTGCTGGAAGGGTACAATCTGTAGCAGTTCGTTTATTAGTTGATAAAGAAAATGAGATTAATAATTTTATTCCTAAATCTTCTTTTAAAATATCTGCTAAATTTTCAGATTCTAATAATAATAAACTAAGCGCTCAATTAAGTGGAGTTTTTGAAAGTGAGATTAAAGCAAAAGAAATTTTAGAAAAAAGTTTGAATTCAAATTTTTCTATAAGTTCTGTAGAAAAAAAACCATTCAAAAAAACATCATCTGCTCCGTTCACTACGTCAACATTACAACAAGAGGCATCTAGAAAGTTAGGTTTTTCGGTTAGTAGAACTATGTCTGCTGCTCAGCGTCTTTATGAATCTGGACACATTACTTATATGAGAACTGACAGTGTCAATCTTTCCCAGGACGCTTTAAATGCTGCTGGAAAAGTTATCTCAAAAATGTATGGTGAAAATTATCATAAAACAAAAAGATTTTCTAATAAAAATAAAGGGGCTCAAGAAGCTCACGAAGCTATAAGACCTACAAATTTTGAAAACAAGTCAGTTAATATGGAACCTGATCAAATTAAACTTTATAATTTAATTTGGCTCAGGACTATTTCATCTCAAATGAGCGATGCTCTACTTGAAAGAACTATTTTAAAAATTTCCTCTGATCAATACGATAATCAATTTACATGTAAAGGAGAAGTTATAAAATTTGATGGCTTTTTAAAGGTTTACATTGAGGGTACAGATGATAATGAAAATGAAGATTCTGAAGGGTTATTACCTAATCTTTCTAATGGTGATAAGCTTAATAATATAAACATGGTAGCTACTGAAAAATTTAGTCGTCCACCGTACAGATACTCAGAAGCAACTCTTGTAAAAAAAATGGAAGAACTTGGAATTGGAAGACCATCAACATATGCTCCCACAATCACAACAATTCAAAATAGAAAATATGTTGCTAAAGGAACTTATGAGGGGTTTGAAAGAAACTATCGTCAAATAATCTTAGATAGTGATGAAATAAAAACAAATTTATTAAAAGAGAATACAGGTTCGGACAAAGGAAAATTAGTACCTACTGAGGTTGGTGTTATTGTAACAGAATTTCTTGTAAATAATTTTAAAAATATTTTGAATTACAACTTTACAGCCAGTGTAGAACAGGACTTTGATAAGATTGCTAATGGTGACATTGAATGGACAAATATTTTAAAAGATTTTTATAAACCTTTTCATAGTACAGTTGAGGATGTCAAAGAAAATGCTACAAGAGAAACTGGTGAGAGAGTTCTAGGAGTTGATCCAAAAAGTGGAAGAAAAGTTAGTGTTAGGTTAGGAAAATTTGGTCCAATGGCTCAAATTGGAACTGTAGATGAAGAAGAAAAGCCAATTTTTGCTGGTTTACTTCCTGATCAAAAAATAAACCAAATTACCCTAGAGCAAACTTTAGAGCTGTTTAAATTACCATGCTATTTGGGTGATTATGAGAACTCTAGAGTTGAATCTAATGCTGGAAGATTTGGTCCCTACATTAAACATGATAATAAGTTTGTTTCACTCCCAAAAGGTATTAGTCCACTTGAAGTTTCTTTAGAACAAGCAATTGAACTCATTAAGGAGAAAAGAAAAATTGATGCTCCTATTGCAAAATACGAAGGTCACGATATTAGTAAGGGTAAAGGAAGATTTGGTCCTTTTATAAAATGGAATGGCTTATTTATTAATGTAAATAAATCTTATGATTTTGATAATTTGACTGAAAAGGATTGCGAAGAGTTGATAGAACTTAAAAAGAAAAAAGAAGCTGAAAAGTTAATTAAATCGTGGGATGAAGAGGGTATAAGGTTAGAAAAAGCTAGATGGGGCCGATTTAATTTGATTAAGGGCAAAGTTAAAGTTGAATTACCTAAAGAAACAAAGACAGATAAATTGACTTTAGAAAACGTAAAATCATATTTCTCAAAAAAAAAGGGAAAAAAAAGTACTAATAAATAGTTAATATTAGTAAGGATATACAACCACGGTTAAGAGCTTTGTTGATTTTAATAATAATTTACCTAAAGAAGAGATTTAATATAAAATGGTATGAAATTTGAAGATCGTTAAAATAATATTGTTAAATTTATGACCTTAAATATTAATCAAACCGTGAAAAAAGTTCTATATTTTCTAATAATACTCTTTATATTTTCAAGTTGCTCAAAATCAGACAGAGGTGAATTAGTTGGTATTCAAGGTAAGAAGTTCTTTCCTGACAAACCCTCTGGAATGGTACTTGTTCCAAGCGGATCTTTTTTAATGGGAATGTCTGATGAAGATATTGTTGGTCTTCAAAATGCACCAATAAGTACAGTTTCTGTCAAGGCTTTCTATATGGACGAAACTGAAATAACCAACGGAGAGTACAGACAATTTGTAAATTGGGTTAAGGATTCAATTGTCAGACAGGCTTTGGCTGTAAGAGCAATGGAGGAAATAGGTGAATCACCAACTCAAGAAGAATTAGATAAGGATAATAGCATAAATTCTTTTTTTCCAATATACCAACCAATAAGCGAGGTTAGCGATGAAGAAAAAACTGGATATGAGCTTTACCGAGAACAAAATTCATTTGGAATTAATCCCTATGACAAAAAAACATTTAATTTGAACTTTGATATTGATATTATTTGGGAAAGAGAAGATTATCCTGATTTAGCATATGCTGAAGTAATGGAAGGAGTTATTGAAGGAACTGGATTTTATTTACCTAAAGAAGAGTCTTTTAACTCAGAAAGAATATTTGATACTAAACAAATTATTTACAGTTACACCACTTTTGATGCCGAGGCTGCAATTAAGTCAAATAGTGAGTCACGAAAAGATTTTTTTAAAGAAAAATCAATAGAAATATATCCTGATACAACGGCATGGATTAAAGATTTTTCATACAGTTACAATGAACCTATGCACAACGATTATTTTTGGCATGATGCATATTCAGATTATCCAGTTGTTGGTGTTTCATGGGAACAAGCAAAAGCTTTCGCTCACTGGAGAACTATGTATAAAAATAGATATCAGAAATTAAAATCTAAAAATGGTCAACGTGTAGCTTCTTTTAGGCTTCCAAGCGAGGCAGAATGGGAGTATGCTGCAAGAGGAGGAATCGAGTCAGGAACTTACCCATGGGGAGGTCCATATACAACAGATTCTGAAGGTTGTTTTTTGGCAAATTTTAAGCCAAATAGAGGTGACTATGCTGCTGATAATGCTCTTTACACTGTTGAAGCTAAATCGTACTGGCCGAATGATTATGGATTATATAACATGGCTGGTAATGTAGCTGAGTGGACAGAATCTTCTTATGATAAAGGATCATATAATTTTGATTCTGGTTTAAATCCCAATATTTCAGATTCAACTAATTTAAGAAAAGTAACCAGAGGAGGTTCTTGGAAAGATGTAGCTTATTTTTTAAGAGTTAGTACCAGAGACTATGAATACAAAGATGAAAAACGATCATACATTGGTTTTAGAACAGTTCAAGATTACCTCGGAGAAGATATAGGAATCAATGAAAATCAAAATAAAATATTTTAAACCATTTATTTTTAAAATGGTCTAAAATTTGTGTTAACACGATTATAATTTAAATTATGGCAAATAAAAAAAAGAAATTCTTACCAGATAAATTATTGAATTAATGTTCGGGTTAGGTGCGTCTATTGTTATTATAGGTGCGTTATTAAAAATTACTCATGCAGGATTTAATACCTGGCTATGTTACAGGAAATACAATGCTTACAATAGGTCTTATTGTTGAGGCTGTGATTTTTGCAATTTCTGGAATCCAAGGTTATATGGTAGGTGATTCTTCTATTGAAGACAAAGGTTTACAAACTATTGAAGCCGAAACACAATCTTTGCAACAAGCAGTAGATCAAACAGTTTCAGGGTTAAGCTCTCTAAATAAAAATCTATCTGCAGCTACTGCGGCAACCGAATCTTTTAATGTTCCAAAGGATATAAATGAAAATTTAAATAGTTATAATGACAATTTATCTTCTGCTGCAGCTAAGCTTACTAACATAAACGAGTTGTATGATTCATTAAACAAAACATTAAGTGAAGTGAACTCATCTACATCTTCTATGAATATTCCAGAAGGTCTAGGAGAAGAACTAAATAAAATGAAATCCACAATTAATGAATTAAACGCTAAGTATTCTTCAATGCTTGAAGGAATGAATAAATAGTTTATGGCAGGAAAATCGGATACTAGACAGAAGATGATAAACATGATGTACCTTGTGTTTATAGCAATGCTTGCATTGAATATAAGTAAAGAGGTATTAGCAACTTTAGGTATTTTAAATGATGATTTAGAATCTTCTATTAGTTGAGTTAGAATCTTCATCAAAAATTAATTACGATCAGATTAATTCAAATTCTGACAAGTTAGATTATAAAATTGCTGCTGAAATGGTTGGTGATATGAGAACTGTTTCTGATGATTTTTACAATTTTATACAAGTTGTAAAAGATTCCTTGATTAATTCTGATGAAAACAAGTATTTAAAAGAGGTTTCTGTTAAATCTAATAGAGATTCAATAATCACTATGACTGATTATCAGATTATGGATAAGTCTCAAATTCTAGACGAGTATCTTTTCAATGGAGATTTATACACTGAAAATGGAGATTTATTTCTTGAAAAATTTATTAATTATCCATTGTCTATAAATAATATACTTGATCAAATTACTCAAAAAGAAAATTCCTCAGAAAAAGAAACTAAAATTAATTTTGATTTTAATTCAATTAAGGATGATTTATCAAATAGATTTAAATACTCAGAAAAAATTGTAACAAGTGAAGGAACAGAATTATCTTTTTTAAATTACAATTTTGAAGGTTTCCCAATGATTGCTTCAATTTCAAAATTGACTAAAATTCAATCTGACATAAGGTACATTGAAAATAAAGTTTTGACACAAATTCTAAATGCTGTTCAAAATAAAGGTTTAAATTTTAATACGTTTCAAACTCTTCTTAGAAACAACAAAACCTGTTTACTATACAACTGACGTCATTGATGCTGCAGTAGTGATGGGTAAAAAAGACGAAGGTTTTAGACCTGACAAGGTTGAGTTGTTTTTTAATGGAAAACCACTTAGAGCATCTGAGTTTAAAATTGAAAGTGGAAAGGTTGTATTAAATAAAAAAATAACCTCGCCTGGAACATATGATTTAACTGGTACTATAACTAAAAGAAATGCCGATACTCAGGAGTTAGTTTCAATTCCTGTAAATCAAAGTATAGTTGTAATCAAAGAACCAAATTCTGCAGTAGTTTCTGCTGATAATATGAAAGTTTTTTACAGAGGATTAAGAAATCCTTCTTCAATTTCTATACCTGGAGTTGCTGAAAGTTCTATAAGACCCTCAAGTAATAATGGAGAATTTATAAAACTTAGTAACGGAGGATGGGGCGCTGTTCCAACAAGTGATTTTTCAAAAAAAACAATGAAGGTTAGCGTTTCGGGTGTTCTTAAATGGAAAAAGAAAACAATTTGATGGAGGTGAGTTTAGAATTCTTGAGCCACCACCTGGTCTTGGTTCAATTAAAGTAAATGATAATTACTATAAACCAACAGAGAATATCCCAAAAAGATATTTATCTAACGGAATGATTACAGGTAATAAACCAAAAGACTTTTTATATGATTTTATAATTGAAGTAACTTCTTTTGATATTAAAGTAGGTAACTCTCCATCAAAAACTGTGAAAGGTAACTCAGCAAGGAATAATCCAAAAGCTGTAGCAGACATAAATAGTCAAGGAAGAGGAACTGTTGTTAGAATATCTAACATCAAAGCTAGTGCAAAAGATGGAGATTTCGTAAATCCTAACTATATTGTGAATGATTTTATAGTAATACTTGAATGAAAAATAACGTAATATTAACTTTTTGTTTATTGTTTGCTTTGAGTTCATACTCACAGTCAAATATTTTGAATGCATCTAGTCCAGCAGAGATTGGTATTCAAAATTTTGATCAAAAACAAACTGACAATGATTCATTTTTAGAATTCGATTACATTGATGAAAGAGATATTCTTTGGTCAAAAATTGTTTATGAAAAAATTGATTTAAACGAAAAGATAAATTTTCCATTACTTTTCCCAATCAATGATGAGACTTACGAGAAAAACAGAAAATCACTTTGGCGAGTCTTAAAGGAAAATATTTTAAACAAAAATATCACGGAAATTTACTTTGATAGAAATGATAACTTTAAAGATAAAATGAACTTTGAAGATGTTCTTGAGGTTGTCTCGTTTACAGAAATGATAAACGGAGTTCAAACTCCTGCCGAAGAATTAAAGTCAATTGACATTTCTGCATACAGGATAAAGGGAATGTGGTACTTTGATAAAAGACAAGGTGAGATGAAGTATAGGCTTCTAGGTCTAATGCCAGTAGGTAAAAATTTAAAGGATGATGATGGAAAAAATAATACGGATCTGTTTTGGATATGGTACCCAAGTATTAGAAAAATCTTACATAAAGAACAAGTTTTCAATGATAAGAATAATGCTAATAGAATTTCATTTGACCAATTATTAGTTTCTAGAAGGTTTAGTTCATTTATTTACAAGGAAGATAATGTATATGGTGATAGAGCCATAAAAGATTATAAAAATCCTGGCCTTGAATCTATATTAGAGTCAGAAAGAATTAAAAAAGAAATTCTGGATTTCGAACAAGATATGTGGAATCGTTAATTTCCCTCAATTTATTATATTTTTTTAATTAAATTTCCTCATATATACCGAACCTTTTTTATTATTAAGTAATATGCTAATCGGTATGTTATTATGTTAAATTTTAAAATTCCATTTGTTTTTTTTAATTTTTATTAAATATTTTCTAAATTGAATTGTTATTAGTAGGGTATTTTATACCCTTTTTTTATCTATAACGACAAAAAAAAATTATAAATATTCAAACTAAATATTCAAACTAAATATGAAAAAGTTACTTTTAACCCTGTCTTTTTTAATTTTTCCAATTATTTTATTATCACAAAACGTTGCTCCAACAGTAGCTGATGCTACTGCTACAGTAACTGAAGGGTCGAACGTGTTCAATAACATTTACAGTTTCTGATGATGAGGTGATGACTTGGACACTTTCTGTTGTTTCAATCCAAGTGTAGGAACTGTTATGCTAATCGGAAATCTATCATTTACTACACCACGATGGTTCTGAAGGTAATGAAGTAACATTTACTTACAGAGCTACCGATGATAACAATAATCAAAGTTCAATTGCAACTGTTACATTACTGTAACAGGTGTTAATGATATGCCAACAGTTTCTGCTATAACAAAACCGTTGATGAAAACAGTACTACAGAAATTATTCTTTCGGGAAATGATCCTGAAGGAACAGCTTTAGTTTATTCTCTAGTACTATCCAAAGCTGATGGTACTTTTACATTTGATACTGCTACAGGGGTAGGATCTTATGTTCATAATGGGAATGAAAATGCTAGTGATACTTTTGCATACAAGGTTTGTGAAGAAGGAACTACTAATTGTAGTGCTTCTGCAAGTGTTGATATAACTGTAACCAATGTTAATGATGCGCCAATTGTTACTGATGCTACTGCTACTGTTGATGAAGGAGGAAGTACAACCGTTAATTTAACTATCTCTGACCCAGAGGACTCTGATTTAACTTTATCTGTTTCTAGTGATGGATCCAATGGAACAACTACAGCAAGCGGAAACCAGCTTATCTTATACTCACGATGGAAGTGAGACAACGTCTGATTCAATTACTTTTAGTGTAAGTGACGGAACTTTAACCTCAACTGGAACAATTACCGTTACTATAAATCCAGTAAATGATGCACCAACTGGAGTTGCAGATACTTACTATATAGCTCTTACTGATACTTTAAAAATTTCAAGTAAAGTTGGTGTTTTAAGAAACGATACTGATTCAGATTCTGAATTTTCTACAATTACTGCCTCTCAAGGGAATACCTCTGCTCAGTATGGTGAATTAACTTTTAATTCTGATGGATCTTTCACTTACTTAGCAACATCTACTGGATTTAATTCAGACACTTTTTCATACATTCCAACTGATGATTCTTTTGCTAATGGATCTGAAGTTACGGTAACTTTAGAAGTTGTAGATATTACAGTTGACCCAGATGCATACGAAAGTACTGAAGCTGCTACTTTAACTGTTGATGCTGCTAACGGATTATTAGCTAATGATAAAGATTCAAATAATTTAGATTTAACTGCAGCAGTAGGAACAAATCCATCTTATGGTACGTTAACCTTAGCTGCTGATGGAAGCTTTTCATACGTTCACGATGGTTCAGAAAATTTAAGAGACGTTTTACATATAGTGTAACCAATGCAAATGGAGATATCAGTAAAACTTCTTTTGTTGTTTTAACACACACAAATGTAAACGATACTCCAACTTCCTCAGGAACTGAACTTACAATTAATGAAGGAGCTAGTTCAACATTTACTCCAACCTATGTTGATACGGATACTAATTTATCTTCAATAGTATTTACTATCACTGGTGATGTTACTAATGGATCATTGTTAACAATGGAGATGGTACTTTTTCTTATACTCATAACTGGAAGTGAAACAACTTCTGATTCATTTGTTTATACAGTTTCTGATGGAGAATTTACTCTTTCTGATTTAGCTGGAACCATTTCAGTAACTGCAGTTAATGATGCTCCTGTTGTTTCAGCTCTTGAATACACTTTAGATGAAGCAGGATCTCAGGTTCTTGCTTTTGCTTCTACTGATGCTGAAAGTGATTCAGTTACCTACTCAGTTTCTACCAATCCAACTAATGGAACAGTAACTTCTGCAGATGGAGTTTTTACTTATACTCATAATGGATCAGAATCTACTACTGATTCGTTTCAATATATAGCTAATGATGGAACTGCAGACAGTCAACCTGTTGCGGTTTCAATTACAGTTAAATCCAGTAAATGATGCTCCTGTAGTTACAGCAGGAACATTAAGTTTAAATGAAGGTAGTAATCACACATAACCTTACTGCCTCAGATGCTGAGGGAGATGCTATGACCTTATGCAATTGCTACAGCTCCATCAAATGGTACTGCGACAGTTGATGAAAACGGAGTGGTTACTTATACTCACGATGGTAGCGAAACTACATCGGATACATTTACTTTTACTTCTTCAGATGGAACTTTAACTAGTTCTGCTGGAACAGTTACTGTTACTAGTTGCAGCTGTTAACGATGCTCCGGTTATTTCTGCAGATACTTTTGCTGTCGATCAGTTTGATGAAGTAACTTTTAATATTCCAGCTACTGATGCTGAGGGTAACAGCTTAACTTATACTATTGAAACTGATCCAACTAAAGGAACATTACTTAGATAATGGTGGTGGAAGTTTTACTTATTTTAATAATACTCAACAAGTGATTATTACAGATTCTGATCATCCGAAGTACCGATACTTTTGTTGTAAAAGCCAATGATGGTTCTTTGGACAGTGCAGATACAACATTAACTTTTAATGTAACAGAAATTAGATACAATAAGCCTCAAGTTCTTTTAACATCTTCTGCTTCTTCAATCACGGAAACTGCTGATGGTTCTGCTTCACTTACTGTTGATGCAGTTTTATTAGTAATGATTTTTATTCTGTAAGAAGAGATATGAATGCAGATCCAGTAAGTGTTGGAAGTGAAAATTCAGCTTAATATGATCTATGTTGGTGAAGCCAGTGGAAAAAAATATTATATTTCAAGAAACGATGGTAGTGACCAAAATGATACAGGAAGAGAATCGTATTCAACAGCTTCAACTGCTGCTGAAAACTTTGGAGGTTATTTAGCAGTATTTGAGACTCAAGCAGAGCAAACAAGATGTTGCCGATCTGTTAAAAGCTGCAGGTTACGATGGCAGATTATTGGATTGGATACAAATACAATTATATGTCAAAGAAATTGGGAATGGGTAAACGGATGGACTGGCGGAGGTGGTACAATGTATACTGATCAGGTCAGAATTTGATACCACTGGAGGAGCTGAGGCGTTAGAAGATCCTTATGCTTATTTCGATTCTGACAGTACAGATGATGGTAGATTGGAGGAATGGTAAGTGGAAATAGTTACAGATATCTTTTAGAATTTGATAATAATGTTGCTGCAGATCGGAAAAGCAGTTGAATTAGTTATAACAACTAGTGCAGATTCAGCAAGGAATGCCTTTGGTACTGATTATCGTTTATCAGCTACAACACTTACAATTCCTGCAGGTCAATCTTCAGCTTCAATTACTATTAATGAAGGAGCAGCAAATACTCTGATGAACCAACAGAACTAATTGCACTTACAGCTGCATTAGCTCGGAGAAGAAGATGCCAGAATAAAAAGTAGTCAAAAAACATTATCTATTGATTTAATTGACGATGATGATACTGCAGTTACTTGGTCAACTGGAGGAACAATACTGAAGGAACTGATCTCAGTTTCATTAACAGCAACTTTAAATAATGTTAAACCATTTGACACTGCAATAACATTAGATATTTCAGGAACTGCAACTGTTGAGGACGATTATGTTCTGACGACGATGGTTATCTTACAACTGTTAACAAATAAACTGAAGCTTATGGACTTGTTCAAGATAGAAACGGAAATATTATGTTTCTGCTTCAATCAAGACAAATTTTCAAAATTGATACTAGTGGAAATCAAACCACTTATGCTGGAACGTGATAGTTATGGAAAATATGTCATGATGCTAGCGCCACACCAGTAACATTAGCAAAATTTAGAAATTAAAAGTATGACAATCGACACTCAGGGATCTGATGATATACTTTATTTAGATGATGAAAGAGTAATTAAAAAAATAAACCTTACCACTGATCTTGTTTATTACATTACAGGAGATAATCAAACATGGCAAAATTCATTTACAAATGGAGAATTCGATGAAGCTATATTTGGAAATATTGAAGATATTACAGTTTCTAATGATGGAACTGCTCTTATATGTTTTAGATCAAAATGCAATTCGTAAAATTACTGATCTATCTGGAGACGGACGTGTTGAACTACAATTTCTGGACAATGGGATTGGGATTACAGAGATGGAACTCTTTCTCAGCAAGATTCGAAGGTCCTCAAGGAATTGATATGGATTCAAATGGAAATCTTTGGGTTAGACAATAGGGGAAATTAAGAAAAGTAGATCTTTCAGGTGACTAGTGTAACCACTGTTTTATCAAATATGCCTTGGGGATCAGGTGATTTAACAATTGATTCTTCTAATAATATTTATTTTACTGATCAGAAATGAAGCTCGACTTTATAAGTATTCAATTACAGATGGAGATTTATATACTATTAATTGATTCAAGTAATGATAGAGGAACTGTTGATGGTATTACTAAAGATGCAAAAATTGAAAGACCAACCCAAGCTTTTAGCTCACTGCGTCAGCTTTATATTTTACGCATTAAGATCAAATGAGTGGAAGTTTGAGAAAAATTGATTTTATTAATAAATTAAGAATTCCAGCGGGTCAATCTTCTGGAACATTTACACTTATCAATTATTGATGATGGTGTTTATGAACACAGCTGAAACTATTAATGTTAAAGTAACTGCTGCAGAAAATATTCAATTTGAAATTCAGAAATGTCGTTGAATATTCACATTAGAAGACGATACTGCTCCACAAGTTTCATTAGTTTCAAATGTTGATTTAATTGATGAAGAAGGTGGACAAGCCATACTTACATTCCAATTAGGTGATGCTTCTGAATCTGGAGGAAAATTAGATATGAGTCCAGGATTAAAATCAAATTACATTTATTTGGGTGAAAAAGATAATCACAAGTATTATTTATCAATAATCATGAATCTTATTTAAATGCTAAACAAATAGCAACGGATGCAGGTGGATATCTTACTGCAATAGATTCTGCAGCTGAAAATACTTTCATTAGAGACCAAATGCAAAGCTGCAGGTTATAATTGGGAGAGTGTTTGGATTGGATTTAATGATGAAGAATCGAAGGTAATTTTAAATGGGTAAACGGAAGTAATTCTAATATGTTAATTGGAATAATGGTCAACCAGATAATGCAGGGGAAGAGAGGATTATACTGAACTTATGAATAATGGTTACTGGAACGATCTTCCAAATGATCATCACAGAAGATATGTAATTGAATTTTCTGGATCAATATCCTCTGTTGATACAGTAATTGAATATGCTGTTACAGGATCTGATGGTTATGAAACTGAATTTGATAATATTGTAGATGGAGGATCAGTTACAATTCGCTGCAGGTCAATCTACAGACAATTACTGTAGCAGCTGCTTCTGATACTGCAAATGATCCTATTGATGAAATTACTTATACCATTACTGGAGTAACTGGAGATCATGAAGGTGCTCAGCTTGGAAGATACCTTAAGTAAAACAATACAAATTGCTGATAATGATGCACCAGTACTTAGTTGGGCAGCTTCAGCCGAAACATTAGAAGAAGATTCAGGAACAGTTTCAATTACAGCAAGTTTAGATAATCAAAAATTATCATCAAGTACAATAAATGTGAATGTAAATCCAAATAGTAATGATACTGCAGTTTATGGAGTTGATTATGAAATTTTGGAACTAAATCAAGTAACAACGTTTGCTGGATCAGGTCAAACTGGCTCCAATGATGGTTTAGGTACAGATGCCAAATTTAGATATCCAGATGGATCTGCTTTAGATTCATCTGGAAATTTATATATTGCTGATAACGACAATAATCTAATTAGAAAAATAGACCCATCTGGAAATGTAACAACTTGGGCAGGAAATGGAGATTGGGCTCATGATAGAAATGAGGGATCAAAATTAGAAGTTGGTTTTGCTAGACCTAGCATTTTTAGTTTTTGATGATTCTGGAAATATGTATGTTGCTGAAAATGGAAGAAATAGAATTTCTAAAATTGACACCTCTGGAAATGTTACTCACGTTTCTGGAAATGGTGATTGGGGAGATCAACACTGGAGAGTAAAAATGAAACACAATTTAGAAATATTCAGCAGATGGCTTTTGATAGCAATGGAAATTTATTTGTTGTTGAAAGTAATAATCACAAGATTAAAAAATTAGTTTTCGATCCTTCAACTGGCGCTGCAACTTCATCAGATTTTGCAGGTTCAGGTGCTTATGGAGAAGCCAATGGAAATGGAACAGATGCTGAATTTAGACATCCATTTGGAATTGTAATTGATGCTAACGATAATTTATACGTTTCTGATGGAAACAATCATAAAATTAGAAAAATAACACCATCTGGAGATGTTACTGATTATGCTGGTAACGGTTGGGGTTCAAGAGATGGGTCTCTTTCTACTGCAAGATTTAGACACCCTGCTGCGATGGCTATGGATTCAACAGGAGACATATACGTTGCGGATCATGGTTCAAATGTTATAGTAAAAATTGATGTGAGTGAAGGATATGTTTCAAGATATGCCGGAAAAATTATTGATAATAATGCTCATTTAGATGGAAGTTTAGATGAAGCTAAATTTTCAAGATCTATGTCTATTTCAATTAAATGTACTCATCAATTTTTGTTGTAGATAATGAATCACATAGAATAAGAAAAATTGATTTATTACCATCGATTACGATTCCAGCAGGAGAAAGTTCTGCTAGCTTAACTCTAAAAGGTATTGACGACTATACTTTTGAAAATGCTGAATCAATTTCATTAGGTGTTGGTACAAAAACTAATGTTAGTGATGATAGTTCTTTCTCTGATATTTCAATAACTCTAAATAGTGGCGATCCCCTTCCAGTTGTACGATTATCATCTCAAGAAGATATTCTTGATGAAGGTGGAACAGTTGAGGTTAAAGTTTCACTAAGTGACAGCTATTCAAGTAGTAAATTAGATATGGATGAGGGATCTAAATCCGATTACTATTATTTAGGGGAATACAAAGGATCTAAATATTATTCATTAAAAAATCAATCGACTTTCATTTGAGACTGCAAAAGCAAGAGCTGCTGAACTTAGGAGGTCAATTGGCTATAATTACAAGTCAGGTGAACAAGATTTTATTGTTAATGGAATTTACAATAATGATCCTGATTATTCAGCTAATGATAATAGATGGTTAAGTCACTGGATTGGTCTTGAAGAGATGAAAGATGATGATTCCCAGTTTGGGAATGGACTAATGGAATTGTTTCAAACTATTCAGGCTGGGTAGACGATTGGCAAGAAAACTATGATAAAGAAGAGAAGCTGCTTATTTACATACAGATGGTACTTGGCACAGTTATGAAAAACGAGATCATAGAAGATATGTAGTTGAATTTTCATCAGCAATTTCTGATGCCAATACACAGTTGCATTGAATTTTGAGGGATCAACTGCGACTGCTGATACTGATTTTACATCTGATCTTATCATCAGGAGAAGTTGTGATTCCAGCTGGTAGTGCAAATGCTACAGTAACTTTAACAGGTGTTAGCTGGAGATGGTGATGAGCCAATTGAAACGTGTAACTGTAAATCTTGCTAGCTGCACGAGGAGGAACATTAAGTGATACAGATAATTCAGCTTCCTTTAATATAAATGATAGTGATTTACCTAGTGGTAACATTATCAATTGAAAACGATGTACTGAAATTTCTGAAAATGGAGGTCAACTAATATTATTAGCAACACTTTCAAATGCAAAATTAAATGCTGTTTCAATTCCATTTACTTTTGCAAGTTCTGGAGATAAAATTGCAATATTTGATAAGGATTATGAATCTACTGATATTAATAAAGTTTCTGATTTCCTAGGTGATGGAAATAGTGGTTTCTTGAACTGGATGAGATTTAACATCTCTCAGAAGTCAGAAGAATAACCAGTATGACTCAGATGCTGATGGAAATATATATTTAGCTGATCAGATAATAGAGTCAATTAGAAAAATTGATTCAACGGGACTATAACGACTTGGGCAGGAGATGGTGAATGTTGTGATGATCAACCAGATGATGTTCAGTTTAGAACTGACGAACTGATTGAAGATGTCCAAGATCAATTGCATTTGATGCCTCTGGAAATGCATACATTGCTCTGAAGTGATGGCAGATAGAATTGTAAAGATTGATACATCGGAAATGTAACTAGATGGTCTGGTACTTGGGATCACAGTAGAAATAATGGAGAAGTTTCTCAAGCTACATAGCAAGTCCACATGGATTTATTATTTGATTCACAAGGAAATTTATTTGTTCTTGAAGATACACAGTATAAGAAAAATTGAATTTTCTGGTGATGCTGCTTCTGTAAGTGATTTTGTTGGAAATGGAAATTGGGGAGATAATGATGGAACAGGAACTGAGGCACAGATTTGGTGATGTACAGAAATTTTACAATTGATTCAAACGATAATATTTATTTTGCTGATGGTGCTCATCAAGAATTAAAAAAGTAACACCTGAAGGAGTTGTAACTACAATAGCTGGAAACGGAAATTGGGATTTTGCTGATGGATTTGGAACTGGTGCTAGATTTAGACAACCCAGGGAATTTCAATAGATTCTGATGATAACTTGTATGTTGCTGATAGTGAAAATAGTAGAATTAGAAAAATTGAATTAACAGATGATAAAGATATAAAGTTTCACACTTAGCTGGAAATGGAAATTATGGTTCAGTTAATGGAGTAGGTAGTCAAGCTGAGTTTAAAAGACCAGCTGTTACATTTGATAAAATGGAGTCTTTATGTTTACTTAGAGATGAATAAAATTAAAAAAATTGATTTAAATCCTCAAATTACAATTGCTGCAGGACAAACTACAGGAAGTTTTAATATTTCTGGTATTGATGATATTTCTTATGAATCAACAGAAACTATAAGTATGACTCCATCTGTTTCTGGTGGAACTTTAGCTAGTTCGGATCCACTTTCTATAAGCTTAACAAGTGATGATGCGATACCTTCAGTTAAAATTTCAGCTGATAATCGTACTTAAAAGAAAATGAAGGGAACTGTTCAAGTTGACGTTGACCTTGACAGATGCAAGTGGATCTACAGGTGCTTGGAAAAATAGTGATCTTCCTGAATTATGCTCAAAATGATTACGATTTGTTGGAGAGTATAAAGGACATAAATATTATTTCTCAAAATTTGGTTCTTCTTGGACAGATGCAAATCAAAATGCATTAGAACTTAGGAGGTCAAATGCTTGTTATTGATGATATGGAAGAACAAAATTTTGTTCAATCCATTATGATTCATAATGGAACTTGGGTAGGTACTAAAGCTGAGAATGGACCGTGGACAAATAATTATGGAGATAGTACATTTACATAATTTTGATTATCATCCTAGGTGACAATGAAACTGGATATGTAAGAACATATGGAAATCAGGTGGTATCAGTCATGGAAACAATGATAATACTCATTTTATAGTTGAATTTGGACCAGTTAAAACGTCTGAACTGCCTTCAAGTGTAAACTTAGTGTTCAGTGGAGATGCTCAACTGGTGACGGATTATTCAAGTCTCAGAACAGCTTCTGTTACAGTTCCTGCTGGATCTCAATCAGCATCATTTACATTAACCGGAGTTGATGACGCATTAGATGAGACAATTGAAACTGTTTCTATTGCTTTAGCATTACAAACTGATGATGAAGGAAATAGTGTTTCAAATGTAGAATTATCCTCAGATGTTTCTTTGGATATTCAAATAAGCGATGATGAAGCTCCAGTTGTTAGCTTTACAACATCTGCAACTGAAATTCCTGAAAATAATGGAAGTACTGTAGTAACTGCTACTCTTTCCAATGCTAAATTAGAACCTACAACTGTATCTTGTCTTAGAAGGTTCTTCAACTACATTAAGACTATAACGTTTCAGCAATATATGGATATTCGAATTTTGCAGGACAAACTGATAATATGGATCGAGAGATGGAGTTGGTGAAAACGCTAGATTCTCAGTAATTTAGATGTGATTGAATATGTCGATAATCTCTACTAGTTGCTGATAATGACGCTCACACGATAAAAGAGAGTTTACTCTGACGGTACAGTTTCATAGATTTATTGGTAAAGATTATCAATGTGGAGGGGATCGAATGGAGATGCATTAGAAATTCAGATTTGCAATCCAGAACTATTGCTGCAGATTTATCTAACGGAAATGTGTTCTGGATTGAAGGACATACGTAATGGGTTATAATGCATCAGATAATCAAGTTTCATGTTTATTGATGGAAATCAAGGAATAGTTGGTTTGCTGGAATTACAGTTCTTAATCGGTGAAATATATTTTCAGAACTAGATAATCATGTTATTCATAAATTATCATGGAATGGATCAGGATTTGATAGAACGGTTGTTGCTGGATCAATGGAAATGCAAGAGATTGGTGGATATGGGATGGAAATCCAAACACTGATAGAAATGATCCTGTCCCAGCTCTTACAAACTCTCTAAGATATCCGTCAAACCTAACTGCTGATCCTGTTAATAATAAAATATATATTGGAATGAGTATGTGGAATTGGGATCAATCAGAAAGATCTCATCTTTTTGCTTTAGATTTAGGTACAGAAACTATTTCAGTATTAAAAAATTCAGCTTATTATCTTGCAAGTTTAGTAGGTGGACAACCTGTTCCTCTTGGAAAAGTTTCTGTTGATTCCGACGGAACTGTTTATGCACCGTCTGAATTTGGATTAGTTGCAGTGATTAACTTTAATGAAGCTGGTGATGATTATGTTTCCAGAGTAATAGCTGAAGAAGATATGAGAAGAACAAGAGCTACCGCTGTCATGAACGGGGCTTTATATGTAGCTAATCAAACTACCATTGGTAAAGTTGGATTAGGTGCAACTATTGATATTGCTGCTGGAACCAACTCAAATACGATTACTTTAGATGCATTTAAAGATGTGTCATTTGAAGAAGATGAAACAATTGATATCAAAGTAGGATCTATTTCTAATGGTACTTCAGAGTCAAATGATATTGAAGTTGTAACCATAATTGAATCAACAAGACTTACCAAAGTAGATTCTCCATTTGAAGGAGTTGAAAACGGAAAAGTAAGTTGGGGAGATTACGATAGAGATGGTGATATGGACTTACTTTTAATGGGTCAAGGCTCAGATGGAACTATCACAAATGTTTATAGAAATGATGGAAACGATGAAATGGTAATCCAATATTTGTAAATACTAATCAAAATTTCACTAAATACATTGGAGGTGATATTGAATTTGTTGATGTTGATCAAGATGGATGGCTTGATGTAGCAGTTACTGGAGTTTCTCCTCAAGGAAGAAAGTCTGAATTGTACATGAACAGAAATGGAGAATTCTTTGAACTTAAATACTGATTATGTAGTAGAAGGATTATCTCAAAGTGATATGGAGTGGGCTGATTTAGATGATGATTCTGATCAGGATTTAATTATTACAGGTATTGATGATAATAATCAAAATCAAGCTTATTACTATACAAATCTTGGAAACTTTAATTTCTTCAAAGAAGAATTGTTTAGAAACTTTCTGAAGGAGTTCAAAGAGGAGAAATTGATATAGTAGACAGAGGATAAGGATGGTGATAACGACTTATTTATTACGGAGTTCTGGAAATAATAATCAAAATATTATAGAAGAGATTATAAAATACTTATTATTACAGAAATCCTTAATAAGTAATGTTGGTACAGGACTGGCTGATGGAAATACTGAGTATTTAGATATTGATGGAGATGGAGAGCTTAGATTATTTAACTATTGGAAGAAGAGAAGATAATTCTGAAGAAGTTTTTTGAATCAAATTTAATACATTTAACTTACCATAGTTGAAAAATGTTGATTTTGATTTCGCAGATTACAATAATGATGGTATGAGTGATTTAATTATTACTGGTGAAGATCAAAATTCAGGAAATGCAGTTTCAAAACTATATTTAACTTTAAAGGAATTATATGGATCAGAATATAGACTTATTGAATCTGATTTAGAAATTGATGGTTTAAGAGAAAGTAGTGCTAAATGGATTGACTACGATAAAGATGGTGATTTAGATTTATTTTTGACAGGTCTTAGATATCGAAGGAAAACCAAAATCACTATTATATAAGGCAGAGAATAGATTTAATACTAATAAGGCTCCTTCTGCTCCTAAAAACGTACAGGTATTCCCTTATGGTGGAAATGGAAATATGTGGATTCAATGGGAATCTCCAGATGATGATAATTCAACATCGTTTAGATATGCTGTTAGAATTGGAACTGAGCCCGGTGCAAGTGATATTCTTTATGCAAATAGTATAACTGATACAAGTTCTGAAAATTATGGTTCAACACTTATTGATATTCCTGGACTTGTTACTAGAAATAATATAAATGTACAGTTCTTCCAGGAACCTACTATATTTCTGTTCAAGCTATTGATGGAGGAAATGTAGGTGGTCCATTCTCAGAAGAAATTTCTGTTGATAGCAGATTATCCATTGGAATTTCAAAGATTAGGTGGTATTATTGATAGAAGATTATTAACTGAAATCTTCTCAAATTAAAGTTCTATGGACATGGATAAAGATGGCGACATGGATTTAATTGGATCTAATGTGGGTACTAGTATAGTGGAAAAAAGCAATCAATGTTCTTGCTTTCCAAAATGATATTTTCGAACCTAAAAGAGGATTTCATGGGTGGAGATTCAACATTTGAAATAGCTGATTTTAATAATGATGGTAATCAAGATATTATAGTTTCTGTAGATGAAGGTACTGGATCAAGAATTACAGTATTATTAAATACTTATGATCAAGATGAACAAAGAGAAGATGGATATAGAGAATACTTTACTGAAAGAAATCTATTTGAAGGAGATAATTTCTTCCCAAGTTTATTTAATGTAAAGTTTGCAATAAAAGATCTTAATAATGATGGGATACTCGAAATTATTGCAGCTGGTGAATCTTCAAAGATTTCATCTGAAGCAACTGCTAAAATTGGTATAGTTTCAATTAATCCATTTAATGAAGACAATTCATTAGGATTTGATAACTTCAGATTTTCTGATGTTACAGACTTGGGTGGAGAAGAATTAACGATTTAAGTTTTAGTTCTTATGACTTTGGAGATATTGATAACGATGGGGATTTTGATTTCTTATTTCTGGTTATTCTTTTGAAGGTTATAAAACTTACTTGTATGAGAATACAAAGAAAACTTGATGAAAATGGAGCTGTTGTTCAGCCTGTTGAAGTTAATTATGAATTGACTGACAATAATTTTGTTTCTGTTAAAGATGGTACGACACAATTTGTTGATATTGATCAAGATGGTAAACTAGATATTATATTTAGTGGACAATCGTCTGAGGGAGATGTGTTTAGAGCGTATAAAAACACTGGAAATATTGATAATTTTGCTTCAATCGATATTGGTCTTCCAGCTGTTAGAAATGGTAACTTTATTTTTGGAGATATATTTGGAGAAGGAGAAATGATGTTATTTACTCTGGAACTGTGACAGGTCAAGGAACATTCTCCAGAATTGCATACTTACCACCAGGAGAAACTAAATATATTGAATCTAATTATGATTTATTTGTAGATAATGGAAAAATTGGTTTAGCCGATTTTGATGGTGATTTAGATACTAGATTTAGTTCTTACTGGTAAATGGAGAGAATGATTTAAGTAATAATGACTACAGAGGATTTGTTTATATTAACGTTAGAGGATATGACATGGAGATGCTGGAGTTGCTGATAATCAACGAAGGAGATATTAGAACTTCTAGTGCTAATGGAGTGAAGACAACAATCAGAAATGATGATCATATCCTCAGGATCTTCTCTAAATACAAGACCTGACTCCTCCAACTGATATTCGTATCAAAGACAAAGAATTGCAGATAAAACTTATGAGGTTGTTTTAAGTTGGAATTCAGGATACAGATAAAGAAACACCTGATGAAGGTTTAACTTATTCACTTATGATAGGAACATCTGAAGGAGCTCAAGATATTTTATCAAGTGGGGCTAATTCTGATGGTGTAAGATCTACTGGAACAAAAGGAAATGCTGAGAATAATAGATCATGGAAGGTTGTTCTTAGATGAAGGAGACTACTATGTTGCTGTTCAGTCAGTTGATGCAAGTTTCATTGGAAGTGAATTTAGTGATTCATTTAAATTTACTGTAGCTTCCTCATTCAAACTGGGAGATTCAAACGGAGATGATACGGTTAATATTTTAGACCTTACATCAAATGTTGATTACATTTTAGGAAACACACCAACTGTGTTTGTCAATGAAGTAGCTGATGTTAACGGAGATGGAGAAATAAATGTAGCAGATATTTCAGGTATAGTTAACATAATTATGACAGATGGTCAAGCTGGTGTAGCTAGAGGAGCTGATTACGATCCTTATAATTGGGAGTATTTCTCTAACAAACCTGTTGGAGAGGCTACTCTTGTCAGAAGAGACGGTAGAATATACTTAGAAAACGATAAGCCTGTAACTTCACTTCAATTTACGATTGACTCAACTGTTGAATATGAATTAAGTGAAGAAATGGATAATGTTACTGTTGTAAATTTTGTTGAGGATGGTAAAAGAACATTCTTAATGTATAGTTTCAATAACCAACCTATTGATGAGTTAACTGATGTGATATTTGATTATTTAGATCTTAACGATGGAGATGAATTTGAAATCA
>CALSVD010000004.1:0-309704 GCA_943840765.1 uncultured Flavobacteriaceae bacterium | reverse complement strand
TATAGGCTTTAAAGAAGCTAGTTCCATGAAAACTGAAGCGTATTTAGCCTTGTCCATTAAAGAAAGTCTTTCTACTCTTTGTAACCTTTCTATAGAACTCATATTTTGCATTTCTCTATCAAAAGCCTCATCGATAATTGTAGTAGTTTGAATCCCTTTATACTCTTTAATTGAATTAGTATCAATTGATTCTGGATCAAACAAATCAGGTGACACATTATAATCTTCTTCCAAAATTCCATGAGAGTAAATATAGGTTTGATTTGTATTCTCATTTCTATCTACATACTTGAAAACAGCGGTTAATTGTGATTCTTTTGGAGAACCAATACTATCAATTAGTTTTTGATAAACAGCTAAATAATCTCTCATTTCTCTACTTTGGATCTGTTCAGATACAGATTTTAAAGCTTGATTAACGTTCAAGGAAAATTGTCTTTCCTTATTATCTAGAGTAGTTTTTATCCAAAAAGCTTGAACAAAAATAATTCCAATAAGAGCGAAAGTCATTATAACAATCAGAGGAAAAAATATTTTTTTATTCATAAACTACTTAAATATAGAATTAAAATATGTTATCAAATTTTTAACCTTCAAAATATTTGCCTTTTTTGATGAATTTATAAAAACATAGTCAGCCAATGGAATTTTTTTTTCATCATCCCACTGGCTTTGTATTTTTTTAATAACCATTTCTTTATCAAGTTTATCCCTATTAACAATACGATTAATTCTCAAATTAAGTTCTGATGTAACTAAAATATTAAAGTCATTAAGTTTGTAGAAGCCTGTTTCAAAAATTAAAGCAGATTCATAGATGATATATTTATCATTTAAATTAGATTTCCAATCTATAAAATCTTTCAATACCTCTGGATGAACTATTGAATTAATTAAATTTAAAGATTTTGAATCACTAAAAATTAATTTTGATATGTATGGTTTATTTAAGGATCCACTTGAGAATATTTCAGAACCAAAAGAATCTAAGAGCTTATTTTTAATATTTTTTGAATTTATCATTAAAAATTTAGCTCTATCGTCAGAATTATAAACTTTTATTGAATTGTCAATAAATTCTTTAGAAATGGTTGTTTTGCCTGAACCGATGCCTCCAGTTAAACCAATTATTTTCATAATTATATTATAAAGTTAACTGTACTTCCAAAAACTACTAACTATTTTTCAGAAGAAACAATATCAATGATTTCTTGACTAACACCAACATTTGAAAAACCTCCATCATTATATAGATTTTGAAGGGTAACTCTTTTTGTTAAGTCAGAAAATAATGTTACTGTGTAATTAGCGCAATCTAAAGCAGTAGCATTTCCTAGGGGGACATCTTTTCAGCATATGTAATAAACCCATCAAATCCCGTTACTCCTTTTCCTGCGGTTGTAGGTGTTGGTGATTGGGAAATTGTATTGACTCTTACCTTTTTTTCTTTACCAAAAAAATATCCAAAACTCCTGGCTATAGATTCTAAATAAGCTTTATTATCTGCCATATCATTGTAATTTGGAAATACTCTTTGTGCAGCCATATAAGAAAGAGCTACAATACTTGACCATTCATTCATAGCATCAAGTTTATATAAGCTTTGTAGAAGTTTGTGAAATGATAATGCTGAAACATCCCAACCTTTTGATGTCCAATCGTGATTTAAATCAGTGTAATGTTTTCCCTTCCTGACATTGACAGACATACCGATTGAATGAAGAACAAAATCTATTTTACCATCAAAAATTTTCATTGTTTGATTTATTAAATTTTCTAAATCCTCTAGTTTTGTCGCATCAGCAGGAATTAGTTGTGAATTTGTTTTTTTTGCTAATTCATCCACATTACCCATTCTTAGAGCAATTGGGGCATTTGTTAAAACAAACTCTCCACCTTCCTCAAAAACTCTTTCAGCAGTTTTCCATGCTATTGAATTTTCATCTAAAGCACCGAAAATTATTCCTTTCTTTCCTTTTAAAAGATTATAAGACATATCTGTAAATTTTTGTAAAGATAATATTAATTAAGTAACTCTTTCGCATGATTAAGAGCAGATTTAGTAATCAAATCCCCAGCCAACATTTTTGCAATTTGATCAATTCTTTCCTCTGAATTCTAAAAACTTAACTTTAGTTGTTGTAGTATTTAGAAAATTTGATTTATGTACATTGAGTTGATAATTTCCTTTAGCAGCGACTTGAGGAAGATGAGTAATAGCTATTATTTGCATTTCATTACTCATTTTTAACATCATATTAGCCATTGCATTTGAAATTTCACCAGAAACCCCTGTATCAATTTCATCAAAAATCATAGTAGGTAATTTAGAATGCTTTGATAAAACATATTTAACTGACAATAAAATTCTTGATAATTCACCTCCTGAAGCTATTTTAAATAGAGGAGCATGGGTAATTCCTTTATTAGCAGAAAACATTACCTCTATATCATCAAATCCAAATTTATTGAAGCTAGAGGACTTATTAATTACAAAATTGAATGATGAGTTTTTCATACCTAAATTTGCAAGTAGAGACTCCAAATCAGATTTTAAAATTGGTATTATTTTTTTTCTTGAATTTGAGATTTTTTTGGATAATTCTAGTAGAAGAGAATGTTTAGCTGTCAATTTTTCCTCAAGATCTTTAATATCAATCTCAACATTTCCTGACTCATCTAACTGTTTCTTTAAATTATTTTTTTTATTTATTAAATCATCGACTGAACCAACATTATGTTTTTTTTGTAAATCGTATATTAAGTTTATTCTATTTTCTAAAGAATTTAACTCTGAAACATCATCAATAAGCTTTAAATTAGGATTATTCAAATCTGACTGTATATCACTTAACTCAATTAAAAGACTATTTAGTCTAGTCTTAATTTCTGAAAATTGATCAGTTAATTTAGAAAGGTTATCTAGAATTGAATTTAATGAAAAAACCTTATTTTCTAAACTCTCATCAGATGAATATAAAATATGTTCTATTTGTGAAACAAATAATTTGATTTGCTCTGAATTTTTAACCAACTTCAACTTACTCTCGATTTTTTCCTGTTCTCCGGAAATTAAATTTGCATCATCTAATTCTTTATGTAAATAGGAAAAGTAATCTTTATCATTACTTAAACTTTTGTTTAACCTATTTAATTTCTCTAATTCATTTTGAATATCATTGTAATTTTGTAAGGCCTCAGTAAAGTTTTTTACTATATTTTTTTGTTCTGCTAAGCTGTCTATTAGATTAAAGAAAAATGAATTATTTGAGATAGAAAGTGATTGATGTTGGGTATGAATATCAATTAAATTTTCGCCAATTATTTTCAAAACATCTAGATTAACTGGTGTATCATTCACAAATGACCTTGATTTACCATTAGGTAAAATTTCACGTCTTAATATTGATTGATTAAAATAATCTAAATTATTTTGATCAAAAACATACTTTAAATTAAAGTTAGAAAGATTAAATTCTGCTTCCAAGACACATTTTGCTTCGGGATTTTTTAGAAGATTTTGGGAACCTCTTTTACCTATAATTAGTGACAATGCATTAAGTAAAATAGATTTTCCAGATCCAGTATCTCCAGTAACTGTTGTAAATCCAGATAAAAAGTCTATCTCTACCCTGTCAATTAATGTAAAGTTTTTAATTAAAATTTTTGTTAGCAAAATGAAGTTTTATAATTAATTAAAATAGATAAATTATCTTAAACTATTCCATTTGTTAGAAAAAAAAGGAGATAAATAATTTAAATCATTAATTAGTTTAGAATTATCAAAATAAGTGCCACCAGAGAAAATATCTTTTATTTCATCAGATTTGGAGTCAAATATGATTTTCAATAATATGGAATTTGGATTTCTTCTTTGGATTGGTCTTAGGGCAGAAATTGAGGAAGAGATTGCAATTTTAGCTTCAGCGATATTATCATACATAATATCTAGTCCATTCGAGTGATAATTATAAATAAAACTTTTAAATTCAGATGAACTTGAGGATGATAAATTTTCAATTAACCAAAATTTATTGATTTTTCCACCAGTTGTGGAAGAGTTCCAGCCAGATCTGTTATTTTGATTAGCAAGTTTTAAAATATTTTCTGAGTTATTAAAAAACGTATCCCCTGAATTTAAAACATAAGATTCTCTATCTAAACCTAAGATAATATTAATATAAAATGATAGTAAAGAGGATAAATCTGATTCGAATTGATCATTTCTATAAATTATTGGTTCAAACTCTTGATACTCAAACTGAACATTCTTGTCAATATATTTAAATAGTGGAGTTGAGTAAGATGAATTGTAAATTGGTCTAATTGATTGAAATTCAAAGTTGGCACTAAATAAATTATCAGAATAACTAATCAATGTTATCAATACATTTAAATTAATTCTTTCGAAATTTTCAAAATTATCTGATGACCAATTATTATTATTAATAAAACTAGAAATAGAATTTTCTAAGTTTTTAAAAATCGAATTATTTGTTTGATTGACAGATTCATAATTAACTACAACATTAGCATTAAATTGCTGAGATGATAGTGATGTGTAAACAAAGAAAAATACTATTAAACTATATTTTTTCATAAAAATCATTGATAATTTCAATAAATATATCAACTGAAACTTTGTCTTTAGACTTTAATTTAAATTTTTTAATTAAACCACTTGAATTAATATAAGAAATTTTATTTGTATCGTGTCCGAAGCCTGCACCCTCGTCTCTTAAAGAATTAAGGACAATAGCATCAAGATTTTTTTTATTAATTTTTGATTTTGCATTAATAATTTCATTGTCTGTTTCTAGTGCAAATCCAACTAAAATCTGTTCCTTAGATTTATTTAGACCTAAATATTTTAAAATATCAATATTCTCCACTAATTCAATTGATAAAATATTTTGATTTTCTTTTTTAATTTTAGTGTTGACAGTGTTCTTTGGTTTATAGTCTGAAACAGCAGCAGACATAATAGAAATATCAGAAAAACTAAAATGTTTTTTTACTTCAGCAAACATTTGATCAGCAGTAACAACATTTATAATTTTAATATTATCATCAATTAAATTTTCTGAACTAGGTCCAGTTATTAATGTAACGTTTGCACCCAATTTAGAAGCTGTCTTTGCTAGTGCAAAACCCATTTTTCCTGTTGAAAAATTCCCTATAAATCTTACCGCATCAATAGACTCGTAGGTTGGTCCTGCCGTAATCATTACATTTTTATTATATAATTTTAATTCTTTTCTTATGTCTTGAGATATAAAATCAATTATTTCCTGAGGTTCACTCATTCTACCCTCACCCTCTAGTCCACTTGCTAAAAATCCAGAATTTACTGGGATATGCTTTTTACCAAAATCTTCAAGTTTTTTAATATTTTCTTGATTAGCTGAATTTTTATGCATGTCCAAATCCATTGCAGGAGCAAAATAAACAGGACATTTAGACGATAAATATGTTGCTAATAATAAATTATCTGCTCTCGCAGATGCCATTTTGGATAAAGTATTTGATGTAGCGGGTGCTATTATGAATAAATCAGCCCACAAACCTAAATCAACATGGTTATTCCAAACTGCATTTTTATTTTTTTTATCAAAAAATTCTGATAAAACTGGTCTATTTGATAGGGTTGATAGTGTAAGTGGAGTTACAAAGTCTTTTGCAGATGGGGTCATTATAACCTGAACATTTGCACCTTTTTTGATAAAAAGTCTCAGTAAAAATATTGATTTGTAAGCAGCTATTCCTCCGGATATTCCTAGTAGAATATTTTTACCACTTAGAATAGACATTACTATTCTTTAATTTCTGTATTTCTATAGTAAATTTTTTCTTTTAACCAATTTTCTATAGCCATTGCATGGGCTTTTGGAAGTTTTTCATAAAATTTAGAAACTTCTATTTGTTCTTTGTTTTCAAAAATTTCATCTAAACTTTCTGTAGGGCTGGCAAACTCTTCTAATTTATCTAAAAGTTCTTTCTTTATAGATTCGTTAATTTGAATAGTTCTTTTTGAAATAATAGAAATAGCCTCATAAATATTATCTGTTTGAGCATCAATAACATTTCTATCATATGTTACTGTTTCTAAGGGTGCATCAGTTTTTTTAAAGTCCATAAGAATGTTTTACTGTGTGATATTTTTTGCAAATATAATAATTTCTTCGTCTATTACATTTAACATATCATTCGATTTATCTAAATATTTTGTTTCAGGATAAGTTCTAATTAACTCATCGTATAATTTTTTTGCATTATTTAAACGCTCTAACTTCTTAGACTGAATACTATTAACAGCTAGTTCATAGGAGGAATCTAGGAGGTAAAATAATGCATCTTCTCTGTAGGGAGTTCCAGGATAATCAGAGATAAAATCTTCTAAAACTATAAGAGCAGATTTATAATCTCTTATTGTGTTATACTGTTTTGCAATTTCAAAAGCTTTGTATTCTAATTTAATTCTTAGTTCCTGAACTAAATCATTAGCTTCAGACATTTTTTCTGAATATGGGTATGTATTTATAAACTCTTGCAATTTATCTATTGCGGTAAGTGTTTCCTTTTGATCTAAACTAAAATCTGGTGAGGTTTTATAATATGAATAAGCACCTAAATAAGCTGCCTCATCAACTTTTTGGCTTAATGGATAAGCCTTTATAAAGCTTTCAAATTGGTAGCCAGCATCTATATATTTTTTTGTGTTTAATAATGAATTAGCATAAAAAAAAGTTACTCTTTCAGCTTGTGGTTTTCCTCTATATTTAGGTAAAATCTGTTCAAATAACCTTGAGGCTCTTCTAAATTCTTGATTTTCATAATATTTTTCAGCTGCATCATACTTAACTTTAATATCCTCACTTTTTAAAACTCTTTGAAACTCATTACATGAGCTAAAAAATACAAATATTGAAATTAATAGTAATTTGTTTTTTATTGACATCTGGCAAATTTAATATTTTTAAAGTGAAATAATAATTTATTGTTGCTTATAAATTGAAGTAATTGTTTTTTTTATGTTTAAATCTAAATCTTTACCAACTTTTGTCAAAGGCAGTCTCAAAACATTTTTACATAAATTCATTGAAGATAATGCGGATTTTATTCCAGATGGATTACCTTCCGCAAATAATAACTTTAATAAAAGTTGAATTTGGTCAAGTTTTTTTAGAGACAAATCTTCATTTTTATTGAGTGCTAATCGAATAATTTCCGTAAAATATTTTGGTATACATCCAGCAGCTACTGAAATTACTCCGTCACCTCCTAGTAAAACAGTCTTAACAGCAGTTTCATCATCACCAGAAATTATCATAAAATCTTTTGGTCTTTTTTCAATTAATTGCTTGACTTGATTTAAATCACCACAAGCCTCTTTTATTCCAATAATATTAGAGTGATTAGAGGCAATTTCGATTGTAGTTTTGGCAAGCATATTAACACCTGTTCTTGATGGAACATTGTATAAAATAATTGGAAGTGGTGATGCTTTTGAAATTGCAGAATAATGTTTATAAAGTCCATTTTGGGATGGTTTATTGTAAAAGGGAGTTACTGAAAGAATTGCTGAGAAACCAGAAAATTGAGAACTACGTAAATCATTCACAATTGATAAGGTGTCATTTGAACCTAAGCCTAAAATCATGGGAACACGTCCTTTATTTGCATTGACAAAAGCTGTTCTAGATAGGTTTTTTTCACTCTTATTTAGAGTTGAGGATTCTCCTGTTGTTCCTTGTACAACAATATAATCTACCCCATTATCAATTAAAAAATCTACAAGCCTAATTATAGATTCTGTATCAATTGAAAAATCTTCATTAAATGGAGTTACAACAGCAACACCTGTTCCTCTCAAATTTTTAGCTAAAAAATTCATTTGATTAGATTTAGGTATTTTACAAACTCTTTTTCAAATTCATTGAACTTTTTAATTTTATTTGAAAAAATTAAATCATTTAATCTTGGATCAACAGAATCAAAACCAATTCTAAACTTCGCATTAGCTTTTGATGATAAAAGTGTTAAAACATCATTAGCGTTAAAAAAATTTACCAACAAATCATACTCATAAGAAATAAATTCTAACGAATCATTTCCATTTAAGTTTCCATAAAAAGATATTGATGTTGGAGTTATATTCATATTTGAAAAAATATTAAAACCATTATCATTTTCTTGAAAAGTTATAATTTTTAAATCTTTATCTTTTAGTCCAATTCTATTTGCCAGATTAATAAAATTATTTACATCTACAGGAAACATTGGATCAACAATGCATCCTAGTGTTTTAATTGGAGATGGTTTAGCTCGATTTTGAGCCTCAAGAGACAACAAAGATTTGTTGATCTTTTTTTTTAGTAGATTTTCATGTAGTGATTTAAATATCATATCTTTAATACTCTGCAAAATTACATATTTAAGAATTGAATACTATATTTTACATTAATAAAATGAAATTTAACCTATTTGTGTTAATTCTAACATTTCTGTGTTCTTCATGTACAAATAATAAGACCAGCATAATCAAAGTTTCAACTGAAAAAAATATAAAAATTAAAGATTCAATTAACAATAGTGAACTTGAATTAATAATTGATCCATACAGAAAAGAAATAAAAACTTTAGAAAAAGTTATTGGATATAGCAAAGGCTCTTACAGCATTAGAGACTCAGAACTTGAATCAACTCTTGGAAATCTAATTGCTGACATATTGTATAAAGAAATTAATACAGAATTTAAAAAAACAGAATTGAAAGAACTGGATTTTGCATTATTTAATTTTGGAGGAATCAGAGGAACCCTAAATAAAGGAAAAATAACTCAACATGATTTATTTACGATTATGCCTTGGAAAAATTCCGCAACTATAGTACAAATTTCTGGAAAAAAAGTATTAGAACTAGTAGAATATATTGATTCTGAAAATTTAGCACACCCCTCTTCAGGATTAGAAATAGTTTTCAAAAATAATGATACTACTGATATTAGAATCAAACAAAAAAGATTCGATGTAAGTAAAAACTATTATGTATTGACTTCAAACTTTTTACAAGAGGGAGGTGATAAAATGGTTTTTTTTGCTAACCCTATTGAACTTTATTCGCTTGATTTAAATTTAAGAGAAGTTTTAATCAAATATATTCAAAGTAAAAAAGAAATTATTGGGAAATTAGACAATAGAATTATAAGGTTAAAATGAAAAGAAGACATTTTTTAAAAAAAATAAAATTTTCATCAATCTACGGATTGACGTTGCCATATTTTATTAATGATGACTATTTTGATAATGGTTTAAAAAAGATAACAATTCTTCACACTAACGATGTACATAGTCATATTGATCCATTTCCAAAAAACGATCCATTAAACCCAAGTGGTGGTGGTGTGATTGCAAGAGCAAATCTTATAAATCTAATTAAAAAGGATAATCCACATACTTTAGTTTTAGACGCTGGGGATGTTTTTCAAGGAACTCCATATTTTAATTTTTTTGGTGGAGAATTAGAACTAAAGTTGATGAGCAAAATGGGTTACAATGCTTCAACGTTAGGGAATCATGAGTTTGATAACGGAATGGAAAAATTATCAAAAGTTTTAAAACATGCTAATTTTTCTTTTTTAAATTCTAATTATACATTAAAAAATACTCCCCTTGAAAATAAAATTAAAAGCCATGAGATATTTAAAATTAATGGGATTAAAATAGGAGTTTTTGGGCTAGGAATTGAACTTGAAGGACTGGTTGAAAAAAAACTTTACAAAGGAATTAAGTACTTAAATCCAATAGAAATTTCAAAAGATATTTCAGATGACCTTAAATATAATCATAATTGTGATCTCATAATTTGCTTGTCCCACCTTGGATTTTCTTATTCAAAGGATAAAAACATAATGTGTGATTTAATCCTTGCTAAACAAACTAAAAATATTGATCTTATTATTGGAGGTCATACCCACACTTTTTTGGATGAGCCTGTTAAAGTAAAAAATTTAGAAAATAAAGATGTAATTATTAATCAAGTCGGTTGTTTTGGAATTAATCTCGGTAAAATTGATTTTTATTTTTCAGAAAATAATAAACAACAAGAAGGTATATCTATAAATGTTTAAACTTTCAGCATAGTAATAAAATCTAGTTCTGAAATAATTTGAATGCCTAAATCTTGTGCTTTTTTTAGTTTACTTGGACCCATTTTATTTCCAGCTAAAAGATAAGAGGTCTTTGAACTAATCGAACTCAAATTTTTACCGCCATTTAGTTCAATTGTTTTTTTCAATTCATTTCTTGAATAATTATCAAAAACACCAGAAACAACAAAAGTTTTGTTATCAAAAATTTTACTGTCTAAAACGACTATATTTGTTTCAAATTGAAGGCCTACATTTTTTAGTTTTTCAATATTTAAAACGTTTTCAGAATCATTAAAAAAATCTACAACACTTTTTGCAATGCGTTCACCTATTTCATCTACCATAATTAATTCATCATAAGTTTTTGAAATCAAATTATCAATTGACTTATATTCATTAGCAAGATTTTTTGATACAGTTTGACCAACGTACCTAATACCCAAAGCAAACAGAACTCTTTCAAATGGAATTTTTTTTGATTTGTCAAGACCTTGAAATATATTTTCAACAGATTTTTCGGCCATTCTTTCAAGACTCAGTAAATCTTCTTTTTTTAATGAGTATAAATCAGCATAATTAGAGATTAAATTATTTTTAAACATTAGTTCAATAGTTTCGTTTCCAATACCGTTAATATCCATAGCTTTTCTTGATATAAAATGCTGAATTCTACCTGTTATTTGTGGTGGACATGAAAAAGTATTAGGACAATAATGATGAGCCTCAGATTCATTTTTCTGAAGATAAGACAAGCAATTAGGGCAATTATTGATAAATATAATTTTTTCAGAGTTCAAATTTCTTTTTGAAACTTCAACGCCAACAATTTTTGGAATAATTTCACCCCCTTTTTCAATTATAACACGATCATTTATATGAAGGTTTAATTTATTTATTTGGTCTTGATTGTGCAAAGATGCTCTTTTAACAATTGTTCCACCCAGCAATACTGGATCTAAATTAGCAACTGGTGTAACAGCTCCAGTTCTTCCAATTTGATATGAAACAGATTTCAATGTAGTTTGAGCTTGCATCGTTTTAAACTTATAAGCTATTGCCCATCTTGGATACTTTGAAGTAAAACCCAATATTTTTTGATAGTTAATTTGATTAACCTTTACAACTACACCATCTATTTCAAAATTTAAATTATTTCTTTCTTTATCCCAATCATTAATAAACTGAAAAACCTCGTTAATATTATTACAAAGCTTATATGTATTTGAAATATTAAAACCCCAACTTTTTGCAAAATTTAAATTATCACTTTGAGTTTTAGAGTTATCACTAATAACTTGGTATAAAAAACATTGTAATGGTCTTTTTGCAACTAAAGCACTGTCTTGTAACTTCAAACTTCCAGAGGCTGTATTTCTTGGATTCATGTAAGGTTCTAGACCATTTTGAGCCCTTTCTTCGTTCATTTTATTAAAGTCTTTTAAACCAATAAAAATTTCACCTCTTATTTGAAATTTTAAGGGAAAATTTCCTTTTAGTTTAAGGGGAATAGTTTTTATAGTCTTTACATTTTCAGTGACATCGTCTCCTTTAATTCCATCCCCTCTGGTCACAGCTCTTACAAAAATTCCATTTTCATATGTAAGATTAATCGAAACACCATCGAATTTTAATTCACACAAATAGTTCAAATCTTTATTTGAAATTTTTTTTAAAACCCTATTATGAAAGTTTTCTAAATCTTCTTTGCTGTATGAGTTATCTAATGAATACATTGGAAAATCGTGTTCAATACTCTGAAAATTTTTAGAGACCTTGCCTCCTACCCTTTGTGTTGGTGAGTTAGGATCAAAAAAATTTGGAAATTTATTTTCAAAATCAACTAATTTATTTAATAAAATATCAAATTCATAATCACTTATAATAGGAGCATCCTCAACATAATATAAATGAGTATGCTTATGAATTTCATTTCTTAAATTTATTATTTCTTTTTCTGGATTCATTTTTTAGTTGCCTTAACCATTCTATATTTTCCTCTGAAATCTTTTCTGACTATAATATCGTGAAATCCTTCCTTTTTTAAAAGTTTACTTACCTCTTTTGAGAAATTTTCATTTATTTCAAAATATATTGTTCCATTTGATATTAAATTTTTTTTAGAAAAATTTAATATTTTTTTATAAAAAAATAATGGATCATTTTCTTTTACAAACAATGCAATATGTGGCTCATAAGATATCACATTTTTTGACATCAACAACTTATCATCTTGTGTAACGTAGGGCGGGTTTGAGACTATAATATCGAATTTTTCGGAACATTGCTTTTCATTTGTTATATCTACCAAATCATATTTAACATTTACAGAATTATTTTTTGAGTTTTTTGATGCTATATCCAAAGCATTACTACTAATATCCCAACCGTAAACGAGACAATTGTCCATAAGTTTAGACAAACTTGTAGCTATGCATCCTGAACCAGTTCCAATATCTAAAACTCTTTTATTTGAATGTAAATCTTTAACAATCCAGCGTACAAGTTCTTCTGTCTCTGGTCTTGGGATTAGAACATGATGGTTAACTAAAAAGGTCATAGTCATAAATTGAGTTTGTCCAATAATATATTGAATTGGAGATTCATTTTCTAATAAGTCTAATGAGTTAATTAAATTAAGCTCATCTTTTTTTTTCAATTCTAACTTAGAATTTATAATATATTTTAGTTTATCAATTTGACAGTAATGATCTATTAATCTAAAAAAGAATTCCTCCACTTCATTATTATCAAACTTTTGGTTTAGCCTATTTCTTATTAATTTATGAAATTGCTCTAAATTCATTTCAAATCTTTAATCATCCAAACTGGACATGAAGAGTGTCCAGTATTTCCCTTAGGTTTATCCAAATAAGAAAACCCTTTTTTTAAATAGAGTTTTTGTGCACTTTTCATATTAAACATGGTTTCAATATAACATTTATCATATCCAAATTCTTTAGCTTTCATTAGACATAAATCAATCATTTTATCACCCAAACCTAATCCTCTTGCATTTTTTAAAAAGTACATTTTTTGTAGTTCACATATATTTTCATTTGTATGTTTTAATTTTGATATACCCGCTCCACCATAAATTAAATTATTCTTTTCCAAAATAAAATATATTGAGTTATTAGTGTTATAAGTTTCAAATATAGTTTTTAACTCTGGATCAGCTAATGCAGTTCCTGTTTCTGGAACATCAAATTCTCTCATTATTTTAGATAAAGTAGTTTCAATAGCCTTGTTATCAACTTTTTGAACTTCTCTAATTAAAAATCCATTACTAATTTTCATATTTTAAAACTACTTTTGTAAAGTTATACACATTATATTAAAAAACCTTTTGAATGGATGTAAATGAACTATCAATACATGAAAAATATATGTCTAGATGTATTGAAATTGCAAAAAAAAATAGTTCAAAATATTATCCTAATCCCTCTGTTGGTGCATTAATTGTCAAAAATGATATGATAATTGCTGAGGGAGTGACTAGTGATTATGGTTGTAATCATGCAGAAGTTAATGCCATAAACTCAATTAAAGATCCTGATGATTTAATTCAAAGCACACTCTATGTTACTCTTGAGCCTTGCTCTCATTTTGGAAAAACACCTCCTTGTGTTAGTTTAATTCACAAAAGAAAAATTAAAAATGTAGTTATTGGAACCCTGGATAATAGTTCTAAAGTTAATGGAAAGGGTGTTTCATTTTTAAAAGAAAGAGAAATTAATGTAATAACTGGTGTTTTAGAAAACGAGTGTAAAAAATTACACAAAAACTTTTTACATTTTAATTCAAAAAAGAGACCCTATATCATTTTGAAATGGGCTAGAACAAAAGATAATTTTATTGCTCCACTAAAAAAAAAGAATGCCAAACCATTTCTAATTAGTTCTTTAGAAAGCAGACAATTAGTTCACAAATGGCGTTCTGAAGAACATTCAATAATGGTTGGTTTTAATACGATTATTTGCGACAATCCACATCTAGATGTAAGATATATTAAAGGAAATAATCCTGTAAGAATAATATTGGATGATAAACAAGAATTAAAAAGCGACTACCAAGTCTTTAATAACAAATCTAATACTTTGGTAATAAGTAAATTTCTAAAAAATAAAAATCCTTCCTCTTATATATGTAATGAACTGCACAAAAATAATATACAATCAGTTATTGTTGAGGGTGGAAGAAAAACCTTAGATCTGTTTATTAAAAATGATTGTTGGGATGAAGCTAGAATTTTTCAAAGCAGTCAAAAGTTAGATAATGGTATAAAAGGTCCTGAGTTTAGAGGACGTTTAAGAAAAAGAATTAAGATTGGTAATGATAATTTAAAATTTTTTAAGCCATTTTAATTTTTTCTAAAATATAATCAGGACATCTAATTGGTTTCTTATTTTTTGAGTTCAGGAAAATTAACTTAGTGTATCCGTGCGTTAATAATTCTTTTTCTCGATGAATTTGATAATTGAATTCAATCATGTATGATGGAGCTTGTTTTAATGAGGTTGTCAAAATTAATTTATCGTCAAATAAAGCTGGTTTTCTAAAATTAATTTTAAGATCGATTACTGGGTTAATAATACCATTATCTTCCATATCTTTATAGGAAATTCCTTTATTTTTAAGCCAAGCTATTCTGCCCATTTCAAAATATTTAACATAATTGCCATGATAAACAAAAGACATTTGATCCGTTTCACTATAGCGAACTAGTATTTCTATTTTATGTTCCAAAAAAGTATAAAAGAGTATTAATTTTTAGATTCTTTAATATGAACAAAAAAAAATTAATATTCAATAGCAAAATCATTTTTTTTTAATAAAAATTTGCACATATTTGTTACATAGTAATTATCATTAAGATTTCACGAATTTTGATGATTTTCAACAACCAAAAAACAAAAATTTAAAATGGCTACAGCTGAATCTGTTTGGAATAATTGTCTCAAATTCATAAAAGACAATATACAGATTCAAGCTTACAAAACATGGTTCGAGCCAATCAAGCCCATAAAATTTGAAAACAACGTACTTAGTGTTCAAGTCCCTAGCAAATTTTTTTATGAGTGGCTAGAAGAGCATTACGTCAAATTATTAAAACTTGCATTAAACAAGGAACTTGGCGAAAATGCCAGACTTATTTATGTAATAAAAATGGAGAATACTTATGGAAATATTAATCCATATACCGAAAAAATTCCAAGTCAATACAAAACTGACTTACCCTCTCAAAAAATTGACTTTTCTCTAAGTAATATACAAACTGAACTTAGAAATCCTTTTATAATTCCGGGAATTAAGAATCTAAAAATCGAATCTCAGTTAAATCCAAATTATACATTTGATAACTTTCTTGAAGGCGATGCCAATAGATTAGCTAGATCTGCAGGACTAGCAGTTTCTAATAAACCTGGAGGAACTTCTTTCAATCCATTATTAATTTTTGGTGGAGTTGGTTTAGGAAAAACTCACTTAGCACACGCAATTGGAGTTAATGTTAAAGAAAAGTTCCCTGAAAAAACCGTTCTGTATATTTCTGCTGAAAAATTTACTCAACAATACATTGATTCTGTTAAAAAAAATAATAGAAATGATTTTATTCATTTCTATCAAATCATAGATGTTTTAATTATTGATGATGTCCAATTTTTTTCTGGTAAAACAGGAACACAAGATGTATTTTTTCACATCTTTAATCATTTACACCAAAACGGTAAACAAGTTATTCTAACATCAGATAAAGCACCCGTTGATATGCAAGATATTGAACAAAGGTTATTATCTAGGTTCAAATGGGGACTTTCTGCTGAACTACAAAGACCCGACTATGAAACAAGAGTATCTATTTTAAAAAATAAACTTTACAGAGATGGTCTTGAAATTTCTGATGAAGTAATAGATTATGTTGCGAAAAATGTAAAAGTTAATGTTAGAGAATTAGAAGGTGCTGTAATTTCATTGATCGCACAGTCTTCTTTTAATAAAAAAGAAATTACTATTGAATTAGCGAAAAGTGTAGTTGAAAAATTTGTTAAGAATACAAAAAGAGAAGTATCAATTGATTACATACAGAAAATTGTTTCTGAATATTTTCAAATGGATGTTTCTACACTACAATCTAAAACTAGAAAAAGACATATAGTTCAAGCCAGACAATTAGCAATGTTCTTTGCTAAAAAATTCACTAAAGCATCCTTAGCAAGCATAGGATCTCAAATAGGCCATCGTGATCATGCAACTGTACTTCATGCTTGTAAAACAGTTGATAACCTATCTTTCACCGACAAACAGTTTAGAAAATACGTCGAAGATTTATCAAAGAAATTTACGGTATAAAATTCTTTAATCATGAACTTTGGAAAGTTATATCTTGTTCCAAATCAATTAGGTGATTTTAATGATAATTACATTATTGAATCTCATATTTCATTAATTAATAAGATCAGTTTTTTCATTTTTGAAAATGAAAAGCCTGGAAGAGCATTCATTAAAAATATTTCTCCAAAAAAAAAACAATCAGAACTAAAAATTTCTTTATTAAATAAACACACCTCTTCGTTTGAATTAAACAATATTTTAAACCCATGTTTAAATGGATCTGATATGGCTTTAATTTCTGACGCTGGGTGTCCAGGAATTGCAGATCCCGGAGCCGAGGTAGTCAAACTGGCACATAAAAAAGGAATTAATATAGTTCCTTTAATAGGGCCTTCTTCAATATTTATGGCGCTTATGTCTTCAGGATTGAATGGACAAAGCTTCAAGTTTAATGGATACCTGCCTATTGATAAAATAGAAAGAAAAAATATGATTAGAAATCTTGAAAAAAAATCATTCATCACAACTCAGATTTTTATGGAAACACCATACAGAAATGATAAATTATTTACTGAACTAATTAACACTCTAAAACCTTCTACAGAACTTTGTCTTGCTCGAGATATAACATTAAATTCAGAATTCATTAAAACAAAGACGATTCAGTATTGGAAAGCAAATAAACCAGAACTAAATAAAAGACCTACTATATTTTTAATTCAATCGTTATAGACTATATCTTAGGCTTTCTAATAGATTCAACCATTGTAATATCATAGCCTTTAAAATAATCCATGTACAATGAAATAGATGTTCCGAAAGCATCTTTTGGATTATGTTTTCCACCAGATCTTAGATATTTTTTTACATTTCCTGGACCAGCTAAGTGAGCTGCCGCTATTATTCCAGACTCTGTAATAATGGTGTTATTGATTTTAGTACCAACAAACCATTTAATATCTTTTCTTAGAATCCATTTATTTCTTTGAACATTAATCAAAAACACCCTTTCTTGAAGTTTAGGATTTTCGAGAAAAACTTTGGCATCTTTAATTTTATACATCTTAAGAGTATTCAAATTAAATTGAAACTTACCCATGAAACCAAATTTATTTATTCTAGAGTAATTTCCAGTTGATTCTTTGTAAGCTAAGAGTTCTTTAAATCCAACAAAATCTTTTTTAAGAAAAATAAAATTTGTCAACTTCTCATCTGAATAATTAGAAACCACATATTCAAAAACTAAATTATCATAGTTTGGAATAGTATTAAAATTATTGAATGAATTGAATGATGTAGATAAAAAGAAGAAAACTATCAACATCAAATTGTTCTTGTAAATACTAGAAATCATATCTAATAAAAATTAAAATCAATTTAAATTATGCGGCAAACATACATAAAATTTTAATTATCTGTAAATCAGATAGTTATCTCCTTATGTTGTTTTTTCTGAGCCAACTTGTATATTGACGTTTATTTTTATTGTGTTCTCTATTTGTTTTAGCAAACATATGATAACCAGGTCTTTTTACATCTGCTACAAAAAACAAATAGTCATGAAATTCTAAGTTTAAAACCGATTCAATTGAACTAAAATCAGGCATGTATATTGGACCTGGTGGGAGACCTTTATTTATGTAGGTATTGTAGGGTGATTTTATTTTTAAATCTTTATATAGAACTCTTCTAATTTTCTTATCAAACCCTTTTTTTTCTTTTATTGTATAAACAACGGTGGGATCAGCCTGTAACTTCATTCTTTTTTGAAGTCTGTTGTAATAAACACCTGAAATCGTAGGTCTTTCATCTACTTTAGGGGTTTCACGTTGAACTATTGAGGCTAATACAGAAACCTCAAAAGGGGATAAATTTAAAGATTTGGCTTTTTCCTTTCTTGAGAGATTCCAATATAAATTAAATTGATTTAGCATCTTATTTCTAAATTCATCAGCAGATGTATTCCAATAAAATTCATAAGTATTTGGAAGAAAAATAGAAAATACAGATTCTGTATTAAGGTTATTATTCTCCAAAAATACTTCATTATTGAATGAATTCATCAAACTCAAACTATCTGCTTCAATAAACTTAGAAACTCTTGAGGCTAAATTTTCAATACGTTCCATATTATTAAAAGTAATTTTAATAGGAATGTTTTTAAATTTTAAAGAATTAATGATTTCTTTATTAGAAAAGCCTTTTTTTAATTCATACTTTCCAGCCTTTATATTCATTATAAACTTGGTTTTATAAGCTGCCTTAAAAAAAGTAGAGGTATCTTTTATGTATGGTGAAATTTCATTTCTTAAACTTTTCAAACCTGTACCTGATTTAATATAAATAAAAACAGATTCATCACTAAAATTTGTATTCTCAGAGTAATAAGTTTTATAATAGTTAAAAAGAACAGCTGAGGATATAAATAAAAAACTTAAAACCCCAATTGATATAATAATTTTATATAATTTTTTATTTTCCATTTAGACTTCTATTTCACCAGAGAATATCATTTCTACTTTTCCAATTAACTTTATATTATTATAACCAAGCTCACTTGTATCAAATTCAACAGTTAATTCTCCTCCTTTTGTTTTTATTTTAATTTTCTTTGAATCGGTTCTACCTGAGTGAAACATTGCCAAAGCAACTGCTGTAACACCTGTTCCACATGAAAGTGTTTCATTTTCAACCCCTCTTTCGTAAGTTCTGACTTGAAATTCATCTTTGGAATAAATTTTTACAAAATTTACATTTACTCCCTTTTCTTTGTATTCTTTACTATTTCTAATCAATTTTCCTTCATTGTATACATCTAAATTTTCAATATTATTAACAACTTTGATATAATGAGGAGAGCCAGTATCCAAAAATAAACCATCATTAAAAATTTTAATATTATTAACTGGTTTCATTGATAATGAAATAATATTATTTTCGATGGATGCTTCATGGTTTCCATCATAAGCCTCAAATGAAGTATTATTATTTATAAGATTATGAATTTGAGCAAACTTAACTGAACATCTTGCACCATTTCCGCACATTGAACCCAAAAACCCATTTGAATTATAATATATCATTTCAAAATCTGAACTTTTAGAGGGATTAATTAATATTAAACCATCACATCCTATGCCATGCTTCCTATCACATAATTTTTCTATTAGTTTATTGTTATCTGAGGGGAATAATAGATCTTTATTGTTAATTATAACGAAGTCATTTCCAGTTCCTTGAAATTTTTGAAATTTTATTTTCATATATTTTTAATGAAACGAATATATAAAAAAGTATAAGTTGTTAAAAAGTAGTTAAAAATTTATTTTCTAAATATTTAAAAATTTAATTTTGATTAAAATTTAATATCAATGAAAAAAATAATATCAACTTTATTAATCTCTCTTTTAGGAGCAGTTATAGCTTTAATTATTCACAATTTTTATTTCAATCATTCGGATAATCTTAAACTAAACAAGGAAGATAATGTTGTTAACATTTCATACAACCCAAATTCAAAAAATAATTCATTAAAATCTGTTGATTTTGTTGAAGCTGCTGAAAAGACTATTCATTCTGTTGTTCACGTAAAAAACACTAGTGTTACTGGATCAAATTCATCAGTTTGGGATTACTTTAATAAAAGCGAAAGAACAAGAGTTGGTATGGGTTCTGGAGTTATTATATCCAAAGATGGATACATAATCACAAACAATCATGTTATTGAAAATGCAACAACAATTGAAGTAACAACAAATGAAAATAAGACATACGAAGCTGAACTTCTTGGAAGCGATGAAGTTTCAGATATTGCAGTATTAAAAATTATCGGAAAAGAATCGTTTCCTTACATTAGATTTGCAGATTCTGATCAAACAAAAATTGGAGAATGGGTTTTAGCCGTTGGAAATCCATTCAATTTAACCTCAACTGTTACAGCAGGAATTATCAGTGCAAAATCTAGAGATTTGAATGACTACGACTCAAAAAATCAATCATTTATTCAAACTGATGCTGCTGTAAACTCAGGGAATAGCGGAGGAGCTTTAGTAAATACAGATGGGGATTTAATTGGAATCAATACAGCAATTACTAGTGGAACTGGTGGATTTGTAGGATATTCATTTGCTGTTCCAAGTAATATAGCAAGAAAAGTTTTTGAAGATATTATTGAATATGGAAATGTTCAAAAGGGTTTATTAGGGGTTACAGGTTTTGGACTTAATTCTAAATCAGCGGATGAATTAAATTTAAATTTAACAGAAGGATTCTATATAAATGATGTTCAAACTGAAATGGGCGCTGCTAAGGCAGGAATTGTGAAAGGTGATGTTATTATTAGTTTGGATAATATCAAAATTGAAAAATTTTCAGATTTATCGGGTTACTTAAGTACTAAAAGACCTGGAGATATAATTTCTGTTGGATTAATCAGAGATACTGCTAAATTAAATTTAAATGTAGTATTAGAAAAAAATACAAATATTAGCTTCTTAGGTATGCAATTAAGAGACATGTCAATAGAAGAATTGGAGGAAATTGATTTATCACATGGCGTTAAGGTTTCAAATAATAGAAATAGCTCTTTGTATAGAATGGGTATTAGAGAAGGTTATATTTTAACTGAAATTAACTCAATTTCTATTAAAAAAACTGACGATTTATCCTTAATTAACTCAAATACAAAAATTAATCAAATGATATTTTTTAGTCCAGAAGGTGAGAAAGAAAGGCTTATCTTTGAATAATTATGAGAATTGATATTATTAGTGTTTTACCTGAACTAATAGAAAGTCCTTTTAATGCTTCAATACTAAAACGAGCTATCGATAAGCAAATTATTGAAATTTGTTTCCACGACTTAAAAAAGTATGCCTCAAACAAAAGAAAACAAGTAGATGATTATCAATATGGCGGAGGATCTGGGATGGTAATGATGATTGAACCAATAAAAAAGTGTATTGATTTTTTAAAAAAACAAAGAACTTACGATGAAATCATTTACATGTCTCCTGATGGCAAAATGTTGAATCAAAAAATTTCTAATCAATTATCATTAAAAGGTAATTTAATTATCTTATGTGGTCACTACAAGGGTGTTGATCAAAGAGTTAGAGATAGTCTAATTACTATGGAAATTTCAATAGGAGATTACGTTTTGTCTGGCGGAGAACTACCTGCTGCAGTTTTATGTGATTCAATAATAAGATTAATACCTGGAGTGCTAGGAGATGAAACATCAGCTCTTACTGACTCATATCAAGATAATTTATTAGCTCCCCCTGTATACACAAGACCCTCAACATTCGAAGATTTGAAGGTACCTGAAATACTTCTTTCTGGTGATCAATTAAAAATTGAGAACTGGAGGGAAGAAAAAGCGATTGAAAGAACAAGAAAATTACGCCCTAATATTTTTGATTGATTTCTTTCGATAAATAAAACAAAAAATGTATATTCGCATTCGATTTTGATATAACCACTGACGATAATCGTGGATGTTGTATTAAATTAATTTAAATCTTACACAATGGAATCTTTAATTAAATTCGTACAAGACGAATTTGTAACAAAAAAAGAAATCCCAAATTTCAAATCCGGAGATACTATAACTGTTTATTACGAAATCCGTGAAGGAGAAAAAGTTCGTACTCAGTTTTTCAAAGGTGTTGTAATTCAAATCAAGGGAACTGGACTAACTAAAACTTTTACGATTAGAAAAATGTCTGGAACAATCGGAATAGAAAGAATATTTCCTTTTAACTTACCAGCAATTCAAAAAATTGAAGTTAACAAAAGAGGTAGAGTTAGAAGATCGAGAATCTTTTACTTTAGAGAACTAAGAGGTAAAAAAGCTAGAATTAAGGAAGTAAGAAGATAAATTTATAAGTTTCATGAAAAAAATTATAGTTAAGAATCCGGTTGTCGAATTGGATGGAGATGAAATGACAAGAATCATCTGGGATTTCATTAAAACCAAATTAATACTTCCTTATTTAGACTTAGATATCAAATACTTTGACTTGAGTGTAAAACACAGAGATTTTACTGATGATCAGGTGACTATTGATTCAGCTGAAGCTATAAAAAAATATAATGTAGGTATTAAATGCGCAACAATTACACCTGATGAGGATCGAGTTGTTGAATACACATTAAAAAAAATGTGGAGATCACCCAACGGAACTATTAGAAATATTGTTGGTGGTACAGTATTTAGAGAACCTATTATCATGAGTAACGTACCAAGATATGTTCAAGGTTGGACAAAGCCTATTTGCATTGGAAGACATGCTTTTGGTGATCAATATAAAGCTACTGATATTGTCACACATGGAAAAGGTAAGCTTACCATGACATTTACACCCGAAAATGGTGATAAACCTATTTCTTGGGAGGTATACAATTTCCAAGAAAATGGTGTTGCCATGAGCATGTATAATATAGATTCTTCTATATATGGATTTGCTAGATCATGTATGAATCAAGCTCTAACAAAGAAATGGCCATTATACCTATCTACAAAAAATACAATTCTTAAAGCTTATGATGGTAGGTTTAAAGATATTTTCTATGAGGTTTATACCAATGAATTTCAAGAAAGATTTGAGGAAATTGGTATCACTTATGAGCACCGATTAATTGATGATATGGTTGCTGCTGCAATGAAATGGAATGGAGGATTTGTTTGGGCTTGTAAAAATTATGATGGGGATGTTCAATCAGACACTGTAGCTCAAGGTTTTGGGTCTCTGGGACTAATGACATCAACTCTCGTAACACCTGATGGAAAAACAATGGAAGCTGAGGCGGCACATGGAACTGTAACCAGACACTATAGAGAACATCAAAAGGGAAATGAAACTTCAACAAACCCTATTGCTTCAATATTTGCATGGACTAGAGGACTAGCTCACAGAGGAAAACTTGATCAAAATCTTGAATTAATTGAATTTTGTAAAACTTTAGAGTCTGTCTGTATTAAGACTGTTGAAAATGGTCAAATGACAAAAGATTTAGCACTTCTTATTCACGGAAATGATCTAAATAGATCACATTACCTAAACACACAGGAATTTTTGGATTGTATAAAAAATGGGTTAGAGTCTAGCTTAAAGTAATCTATCTCAACTCTACTGGCATATTTATTGATATAATACAATTAAAATACCAGGTTCATTATGCTAAAAAGACAATTTTTTTATTTATTTTTTTTAGCATTTAATTTACTAAACTCTCAAAACAACTCTCACACAATCAGTGGATATATAATGTCTGCAGAAAGTAACGAAATAGTTATTGGAGCTAACATTATCATTCCAGAGCTGAATACAGGAACGATAACTAATAGTTATGGATTCTATTCCATCACAATTCGTGAAGGTACCTACAAACTAGAAATAAGTTCTATCGGATTTAAGACTATAAATGAAACTATAGAACTACAAAAAGACACAAAACAAAACTTTTATTTAGAAGAAAACATTGAAAGCCTAGATGAAGTTATTGTAACTCAAAATGCAGAAGAAATAGACATTAGAAAACCTATAATGAGTCTCAATATTTTATCAAATCAAACAATTAAACAAACCCCAGTTTTATTTGGTGAATCTGATCTTTTAAAAACAATTCAATTACTACCTGGTGTTTCTAACGCTGGAGAAGGAACGGGAGGATTCAATGTAAGAGGAGGTGCAGGAGATCAAAATCTTATACTATTTGATGAAGCCATTATCTATAATTCATCACATCTTTTTGGATTATTTTCAGTTTTCAATTCAGATGCAATAAAAGAACTAAAATTGTACAAAGGAGGTATTCCTGCAGCGTATGGAGGCAGATTATCTTCAGTTCTAGATGTTTATCAAAAAGATGGTAACAGTAAAGAAAATAAATTAAGTGGTGGTATTGGCTTAATTTCTAGTAGATTACTTTTTGAAGGACCTATTCAAAAAAATAAAAGTTCCTTTCTTATAGCAGGAAGAGGATCTTATGCACACTTATTTTTAAAGTTAACTGATATTGAAAATATAGCTTACTTTTATGATTTAAACACTAAATCGAATTTCAAAATTGATGAAAAAAATACAATTTTTTTATCAGGATATTTTGGTAGAGATCTATTTAGATTGAATAATACATTCTCCAACACTTACGGCAATTCTACTTTTAATGTTAGATGGAATCACTTAATAAATGATAAAACATTTTCTAACACTTCATTAATTTATAGTGATTACTATTATGGATTAACGTTAGATTTTATTGGTTTTAATTGGAACTCAGGAATTAAAAATCTAAATATTAAGTTTGATTTAAAAAATTATTTTACTGATAATATCCAGTTCAATTACGGGTTAAACTCCATTTATTACGAATTTAACCCTGGAAAAATCAAGCCAATTAATAATTCAGGAATAAATTACAAAGATTTAAATAAGAAATATGCTTTAGAGAATTCAGCATATTTTGATGTTGTTCAAAAAGTTAATTCAAAAATATCTCTCAGATACGGATTAAGATTTAATCAATTTTTAAGGTTTAAACAAAATGGTCTTAATACATATATGAATGAAAATCCGTTAGTTTTTGATAATACTCTTGGAATTTATAAAGGTGCAGAAGAAACTGGCCAATTTGATAATAACAAAACAATTATTAAATCTTATAGAAATATTGAGCCACGAATTAACATTGCATATAATTTTGAAAATACATCACTAAAATTTAGTTATAATAGACTAAATCAATACATTCATTTAATATCTAATACCAGTGCTCCTGCCCCATTAGATGTCTGGACGCCAAGTGGACCTTATTTAAAACCCCAAAGACTAGATCAGTGGGCAATAGGTTTAAAATCTAAAATTAGGAAGCAGTTTAATTTTGAAACGGAAGTATTTTATAAAAAAATAAATAATAGATTAGATTACATCGACGGAGCAGATCTTGTAGCTAATGAAGCAGTTGAAAGAATATTACTCGCTGGTAAATCTAGAGCATTTGGACTTGAATTTTTGTTAAAAAAAAACAAAGGAAATCATAAATATTGGATAGCTTATACCTTATCAAAATCACAACAAAAAACAGAGGGTAGAACTAGTATAGAAACAGGAATAAATAATGGAAATTGGTATTATACAAGTTATGATAAAACCCATGATTTAAGCTTTGTATCGAATTACAAACTTTCTAAAAAAATGACATTCAATACAAATTTTATTTTCCAAACTGGGCAACCCACAAATTATCCAATAGGACAATACAACTTTATGGATTTAAATATTCCAAATTACGGACCTAGAAATTCAAAAAGATTACCAAACTACCATAGACTTGACATTTCAGTATCATTAATTCCACAAAAGAATAAAAAAATTCAAAGTGAATGGATTTTTGGTTTTTATAATATTTACAATAGAGACAATGCCAATTCTATATTTTTTAGAGAAAATAGTGAAACATTAAAAAATGAAGCAGTTCAACTTTCTATCTTCGGAATTGTCCCAAGTATAACTTATAATTTTAAATTCTAATGAGGCTACTAAAATTAATCATTTTAATAATTATTTTTCATAGCTGTGAAAAGGTAATTGATATTGAAACAGAATTTGATGATAAAAGATTAGTTATAGATGCCAATATTTCTAAACATAGGGATAGTATAGATGGAATTGCATCTGTAAAACTCAGTGAAACAATTCCATATTTTTCAGATCAAGAAAGTATAGTAAAAAATGCTTTAGTTAAAATTAAAACTAATCAAATAGTTTATAATTTAGTTTATAATAATGATAAAAAAGAATATTCGAGTATAATTGAAAACATCAATAAAGAAGAGTTTGTTTTATCAATAATTAGAAACGAAAACACTTATACATCTTCTGAAAAGCTAATCACAACTCCAAAAATTAAATCGGTAATATTTGGTGATAGGAAATCATTAAATAAAGATGAGGTTGAATTGAGAGTTACCTTTATTGATCCACCAGAAAAAGGAAATTATTATTTATGGAAATTTGGACCAAAAAAATCAGGAAAATATGATTATTTACCTGCTTTAGATAAATATATAAATGGAAATGAATTTACTTTTTCATTTTTTATTGATAAAACCGAATATTTACAAAATTCTGATTTTATAAATATTGAAATTAATGGTATTAGTGAGAATTACTACAACTATCTCAATATATTAACTTCTCAAGCTGGTGCACAAAACGGAAGACCATTTTCTACCTCTAGTTCAATAATTAAAGGAAACATCTCAAATTTAGTTTCTGAAGAAAAATTTCCTCTTGGATACTTTAGAGTTTATGAATTTGATTATTTTAGATTATCAAAAGATGATGCTCCCGACGGAGTTTTTGACTAATCTTGCTTAAATGAGCTTTAAAAAAATTACAGAATCAGATTCAAATTATGACAATTTAGAGCTAAAATCCTCAATAGATTTACTAAAAATAATTAATAATGAAGATCAATCAGTTGCATTAAATGTTAAAAATGAAATTGAATCTATTAACACTTTAATAAACAAATTAGTTGATCAATTAAATAATGGTGGGAGATTATTTTATATTGGATCTGGTACTAGTGGTAGATTAGGAGTAGTTGATGCATCCGAGTGCCCCCCAACTTTTGGAGTTAAAAGTAATATTGTAAATGGGATAATTGCTGGTGGTGATAAAGCAATAAGAAAAAGTATTGAAAACGCTGAGGATGATGAATTAAAAGGATGGAATGATTTACAAAAACACAGCATAAACAAAAATGATTTTGTTGTGGGAATAGCTGCTTCTGGAACAACTCCATATGTATTGGGTGCAATTAAAAATTGCTTTCAAAACGAAATACCTACAGGCTGCATAACATGTAATCCCGGAAGTCCCTTATCTAAAATTTGCCAATACCCCGTAGTAGTAGAAGTTGGTCCAGAAGTTATTACAGGTAGTTCAAGGATGAAAGCAGGAACCGCTCAAAAATTGGTTTTAAATATGATTTCAACTACTGCTATGATTTTAATTGGAAAAGTTGAAGGAAATAAAATGGTAGATATGCAATTAACAAATAAAAAACTTTCTAAAAGAGCTGTCAATATTGTCATGGAAAAACTAAACGTGGGTCAAGAAAAAGCTAATAATTTGCTAAAAAAATATAATAGTGTCAGATTAGCCATTAAACATGGAAACTCATGAAAAATATTTTTTTTAAAAAAGGGATTAAAAATATTGCGGTATCATTTTTTTTAATGTTTTTAGGACCCACTCTAATGTTTCAATCTCTTAACAATGAAGATCATCCTTGGTTTTTAATTGTTTTTATTACTAGTATCTTATTATGTATTTTGGCAGTTTACAAAGGCTTTAGAGGTCTTTTGAATATAATGGATGCCATTTTTAAAAAAAAGTAGACTTAAGTTGTTAACTAAGACAATGATATTATCTTTGTAAAAATTAAAAAATTCTATGGTTAAGATTAAATTTCCTGATGGAGCTATTAGATCATACGAATCTGGGCTAACTCCATATGAAATTGCTTCTTCTATAAGTTCTGGTTTAGCTAGAAGCATTATATCATCAGATTTCAATGGTCAAAAAATTGAAACTACAACTCAAATATTTGATGATGGAAATTTAACTTTTTATACTTGGAAAGATAATGAAGGTAAAGAAGCTTTTTGGCATTCAACGGCTCACTTACTAGCACAAGTTTTAGAAGAGTTTTATGATGGAATAAAATTAACTATTGGACCAGCCATTTCAAATGGATTTTACTATGATGTTGATTTTGGTAAACACTCTATGTCTGAAAAAGATTTTTTAAAAATTGAAAAAAGAATGATTGAGATAGCCAGAAAAAAACACGAGTTTAAATTAAGATCGATTTCTAAAAAAGAAGCACTTGACTTTTATAAAAAAAATAGAAATCAATATAAAACTGAATTAATTGAAAATTTAAAAGATGGAAAGATAACCTTTTGTGACCACGATAATTTTACTGATTTGTGCAGAGGAGGCCACATTCCACATACCGGTTTAATAAAAGCAGTTAAACTAATGAGTGTTGCTGGTGCATATTGGCGAGCTGACCAAAACAACACTCAACTAACTAGAGTATATGGAATATCATTTCCAAAACAAAAAGAGTTAACTGAATACTTAAATCTTTTGGAAGAAGCCAAAAAGAGAGATCATAGAAAATTAGGCAAAGAATTAGAATTATTTACTTTTTCTAGTAAAGTTGGTCAAGGATTACCTTTATGGCTACCTAAAGGGGCTGAGTTAAGAGAAAGGTTAGAATCTTTTCTAAAAAAAGCTCAAAAAAAAGCTGGATATAAGCAAGTGATTTCTCCACATATTGGAAATAAAGAATTGTACACTACGTCAGGTCATTACCAAAAATATGGTGAAAGTAGTTTTCAACCCATATCTACTCCAGCAGATGGAGAAGAATTCTTGTTAAAACCTATGAATTGTCCGCATCACTGTGAAATGTATAATTCAAAACAGTGGAGTTATAAGGAACTCCCTGTTAGATATGCTGAATTTGGTACTGTTTATAGGTATGAACAAAGTGGTGAATTACATGGGTTAACGCGTGTAAGAGGCTTTACTCAAGATGATGCACATATTTTTTGCACTGAAGATCAATTAAATGAGGAATTCAAAAAGGTAATTGATTTGGTATTGTATGTTTTTGGATCGTTAGGATTTGAAAATTTTACAGCGCAAGTATCTCTCAGAGACAAAGAAAATAAAGAAAAATATATAGGTACTAGTTCGAGTTGGATTGAGGCTGAGAAAGCTATTATAAATGCCACAAAAGAAAAAGGATTAAATTATAACATTGAATACGGAGAAGCTGCATTTTATGGGCCAAAGCTTGACTTTATGGTCAAAGATGCATTAGGAAGAGAATGGCAGTTGGGTACAATTCAAGTAGATTACAATCTTCCAGAAAGATTTGATTTGAACTATGTTGATAAAAACAATGAATTAATGAGACCCGTAATGATACACAGAGCACCATTTGGAAGTTTAGAAAGATTTATTGCTATTTTAATAGAACATACTGGTGGAAATTTTCCATTATGGCTTACAACTAATCAGGTTTCATTAATTCCAGTTGGAGAAAAACACAAAAAATACAGTGAAAAAGTTTTAGAATTACTAGAAAATAACGAAATTCGCGCCACCGTAGATGACAGAAATGAGACTGTTGGAAAAAAAATACGTGAATCTGAACTAAAAAAAGTTCCTTTCATGTTAATAATTGGAGATGAAGAAATTGAAAATGAAATTTTTCCTGTAAGAACTCATGGTGGAGGTGATTTAGGAAAAATGAAAATAAATGATTTTATTAAATATATTTTAAAAAAATCTCAAGAAACGATAAAAGAATTTTAATAATTTAAATATACAGCTATAGCAATTAGAAGAAAAAGAAGCAGAAGACCTGCTCGTATAATCAAAGAAAATCCTCATAAAATAAATGAGGACATAAGAGCCAACGAAATTAGATTGGTGGGTGATAACGTTGAAGTTGGCATCTACCCACTACAGATCGGTTTAAATAAGGCTAAAGAACTTGAGCTTGATCTAGTAGAAATATCTCCAAAAGCTGCTCCTCCTGTCTGTAAAATTATAGATTATAAAAAATTCTTGTATGAACAAAAGAAAAGAGACAAGGTTTTAAAAGCTAAATCTACTAAAGTAATAGTTAAGGAAATTAGATTTGGACCCAATACAGATGAACATGATTATGAGTTTAAAAAGAAACATGGAATAAAATTTTTAAAAGAAGGAGCTAAATTAAAAGCATTTGTTTTTTTTAAAGGTAGGTCTATCATTTTTAAAGAAAAAGGTCAAATATTATTATTAAAATTAGCTCAAGAACTAGAAGAATATGGAAAAGTTGAGTCATTACCTACAATGGAAGGAAAAAAAATGATTATGTTTGTTGCCCCAAAGAAATAAATAATTTAAGAATTAACAAGTTATGCCTAAAATGAAAACAAAATCTAGTGCCAAAAAAAGATTCAAGGTAACTGGAACAGGTAAAATTAAAAGAAAACATGCTTTTAAAAGTCATATTTTGACTAAAAAATCTAAAAAAAGAAAGCTCAAGTTAACTCACTCAACTCTTGTTAATGACAGTGATAGTGATAATATTAAAAGACAATTACGTTTGAAATAAAACGGTTTTTAAATAAAGTTTAACCAGGAAAAAGGTTTAAAGTTCACTACAGTGACACCTAATCCAAAAAATTAAATAATATGCCAAGATCAGTAAATTCAGTAGCTTCAAGACAAAGAAGAAAAAAAATTCTTAAACAAGCCAAAGGATACTTTGGAAGAAGAAAAAACGTATGGACTGTTGCAAAAAATGCAGTTGAAAAAGGACTAACATACGCCTACCGAGATAGAAAAAATAAGAAAAGAACTTTTCGTGCATTATGGATTACTAGAATTAATGCAGGTGCTAGATTACACGGTCTTTCATACTCAGAATTAATGGGTAAATTGAAATCTAACAATATAGATTTAAATAGAAAAGTTTTAGCAGATATGGCCATGAATAACCCTGATGCTTTTGCTGAAATAGTTAATAAAGTAAAATAAATTTTATTTAAAAAGGTATATCATCATTGTCTTCTCTATATCCTCCGCTTTCAAAAGCTTGATCTGGATTAACCTTTAAATCATCTTTATTGATTTTGGATTGATATTCGAATGGAGTTTCGAAGTTATCCAAATTCTCAAACTTTCCAAGATTAGAAATAAATTTAAGCTTAATATTATTTAATCCTCCATTTCTGTGTTTAGCTACAATAAATTCAGCTTGACCAGCAGAGGGAGTTCGTTCCTCGTCATCCCATTCATCAATCTTATAATATTCTGGTCTATAAATGAAAGAGACTATGTCAGCATCTTGTTCAATTGCTCCAGATTCCCTTAAGTCTGATAATATTGGTCTTTTACTTCCTCCTCTAGTTTCAACTGCTCTAGACAATTGAGATAATGCTATAACAGGAACATTTAATTCTTTAGCAAGAGCTTTTAAATTTCTTGATATTGTCGAAATCTCTTGTTCTCTATTTCCGTTTTTATTAGAACCTCCAGCTGTCATAAGTTGTAAATAATCAATAACTATCAGTTTAATATCATGTTGTGAAGATAATCTTCTAGCTTTTGCTCTTAAATCAAAAATGGATAATGATGGAGTATCATCAATAAAAAGAGGGGCATTTTCTAATGCTGAAACTTTTACATTTAATTGCTCCCATTCAAATTTTTCTAGATTTCCTGTTCTAAGTTTCTCAGAGGATAGTCCAGTCTCTGATGAAATTAATCTTGTAATTAATTGAATTGAGGACATCTCTAAAGAAAAGAATGCTATAGGAATATTTTGAGCAACTGCCATATTTCTGGCCATTGATAAAGTTAACGCGGTTTTACCCATACCTGGTCTTGCAGCAATTATTACTAAATCACTTGGCTGCCAGCCAGATGTTAGCTTATCTAGTTCTGAAAATCCTGAGGGAATTCCACTTAAACCGTCTTTATTTGAAATTTCCTCTATTTTCTTTTTAGCTTGTATAACCAAGCTTTGAGCAGTTTCAGTTGACTTTTTGATATTACCCTGAGTAACATCATATAATTTAGATTCAGCTTTATCAAGTAAATTAAAAACATCTTTAGTTTCATCATAAGATTCTTCAATTATCTCAGTTGAGATTCTTATTAAACTTCTCTGAATATATTTTTGTAAAATAATTCTGGCGTGATACTCAATATGAGCTGATGAAGAAACTTTTTGAGTTAATTGAACCAAATAATATTCACCACCAGCCTTTTCAAGTTTACCATCAGATTTTAATTTAGATGAAACAGTTAATAGATCAATAGGTTCAGTATTTTCAAATAATTTAACAATACTTTGAAAAATATATTGGTGAGATTCTTTGTAGAACGCTTCAGAATGTAAAATATCTATAACTGCGTCTACACCTTTCTTGTCAATCATCATTGCACCCAATACAACTTCTTCTAAATCTATAGCTTGAGGTGGTAACTTTCCTTTTTCAAAAGGTACAACTTGAGGTGATTTGAAAGATCTCTCAAATGATGGCTTAATTTTCTCCATGTAACGAAGCTAAAAAAACATTAAATTAAAATACTATTTTTAATTAGGTTTAAACAAACAACCTGTTGTTAATAAGTATAAAAAAATGTTGATATCTATGGAATTAGCCATCAAAGACACCCATTGAAGTAAACTTGTTCATTCTTTCAGAAATTAATTGATCTATATTCTTTTCTGATAAGATTGAGTACGAATTAAGAATTGCTTTTTTTACAGATTTAAAAATTTTCTCTCTATCATTATGAGCACCGCCAACAGGTTCGTTAATAATTTTATCAATTAGATGATTTCTTTTCATATCGTTGGGTGTCAATTTTAATGATTCAGCTGCCTTTTCTTTGTAATCCCAACTTCTCCATAAAATTGAAGAACATGATTCAGGTGATATAACGGAATACCAGGTATTTTCTAACATCATAACATGATCACCAATAGCGATACCCAGTGCACCACCAGAGGCTCCCTCACCTATAACTATTGAAATTATCTGAGTTTTCAAATTGAACATTTCAAAAATATTTCTTGCTATAGCTTCACCCTGACCTCTTTCTTCAGCTTCTAATCCAGGAAAAGCACCTGGTGTATCAATTAAAGTGACTATGGGTATATTAAATTTCTCTGCAGATTTCATTAATCTTAATGCTTTACGGTAACCCTCAGGATTTGCCATTCCAAAGTTTCTATATTGTCTAGTCTTGGTATTAAATCCTTTTTGCTGACCAATAAACAAAAAAGATTGATCATTTATTTTACCAAATCCACCTATCATAGCTTTATCATCACTAATATTTCGATCACCATGTAGTTCTAAGAAAGAACCATTAGTCAATGCTTTAATGTAATCTAAAGTATAAGGTCGTGAAGGGTGTCTAGATAACTGAACTCTTTGCCAAGGAGTAATATTTTTATAGATATCTTTTTTGGTAGATTCTATTTTTTTTAACAGCTTTTCACAAGTTTCAGAAACATCAACTTCACTCTTATCTCCGATTAACTTGCATTCTTCTAACTGCTCCTCAAGTTCTTTTAAAGGAGCTTCAAAATCTAAGTATTCCATATTAAAAAATGTATTCAAATATATAAATAATTAATAAAGATAATATTTACTTTTTTTTATTTAATTTGATAATTCCGTTCAATATGACAGAGATGAAAATTAATAAAAACCCTAAATAAAACTCAATAGACAATTCATTGTTTTCACCTAAAATTAAGATAGCTAAAACTATGCCGTAAACTGGTTCCATATTTATTGAAATCATAGTAGAATATGGGCTTAAATGTTTTAAAACATCCACAGAAACAACATATGCATAAGCTGTACAAATGATACCTAGAATTAAAAGCCATAACAAATCTGAATCATTAATTTTAAAAAAATTTTCACTGAAACCATCAATCATAAAGAGAACTAGTGAAATTAATATTACACCTCCAAGTAACTCATAAATTGATATAACTAAAGCCGATGATTCTGAAATTAATTTTCCATTTAATAAAGCAAAAACAACACTTAAAAAAACAGAAATAAGTGCATAAATTATTCCTTCCAAGTAATATAATTGAGACCTAAAAATTAATGACATTCCAATTACTACAATAACTCCAAGAACAACCTCATATTTAATAATTTTTCTCTTATAAAAAAAAGGTTCTAAAAATGATGTAAAAAATGCACCTAAAGAAAGGACTGATAAAGTAATAGAGACGTTTGAAACTTTAATTGCTTTAAAAAAAGTAATCCAATGTAGAGCAATTAAAACTCCAGCAAATAACATTTTTAAAAGAAGGGATTTTGATATAAAAATATTTATTCTCAGAAAAACAGATAAAATTAAAAGTACTACTAAAGCAATTGACATTCTGTACCATACCAATGACAATGAATCAATTGATATTAAAGAACCTAAAATTGCAGTAAATCCAAAAATGAATACTATAAAATGAAAGTGTATTAAACTTTTTAACTTACTTTTTTGCATTCTTTAGAAAATATAAAGCAAGAATTAAAAAAACAAAATTAGGAATCCATGCTCCTAGTATTGGAGATAAATTTGATTTATTAACCATAACAGCAAAAAACTTATCAAAAAAAACAAAAGTAAAAGCTGTAATAATTCCAAATGCAAGGTTTATTCCCATTCCCTCTCTTCTTTTAAATGATGAAACTGAAACTGCTAAAAGAGTTAAAACAAATGTCGAAAAAGGAATACTCCATCTCTTGTGTCTAACAAGTAAGTGATTATTAATTAAAGGTGATCCGCTTTTAATTTCTTGATTAATAAATTTATTTAATTCAAAGAAATTTTGAGTTTCTGCCATGTAATTTAGCGTTGAAAGCTCATCAATTCTAAATGAAAAAATTGTGTCTTTCAACCTCTTTTTTTCTATATACTGCTTATCATCTAAAAAACTTCTTTTGAAGTAATCTGTCATTCTGATAAATACTATCTTGTTCAACCCATCTAATATTTCGAGCTGTGATTTTATATTTTAAAGAATTATTTTCAAAATTTTCATAGGAAAAATCATATGCTAATTGTCTTGTTGGGTTATAACTGCTTACATATATAAAATCGTTTTCGTTTACCTGTTTATATATTTTGGATGTTTCTCTTGACTTTTTATTTTTCTTGAGGTACTTATATTGAAATTCATTATAATTCTTATTCTTTTCAGGAACTATAAACATACCCGAAAAAAGTGCAAATACTGCAATTATTAAAGATGAAATCATGAAAGGTTTAAGATATCTATTAAATGATATTCCAGAGCTAAGAATGGCTATTATTTCAGAATCATTAGCAATTTTTGATGTAAACCAAATAACAGCCAAGAAAACAAAAATTGGATAAAGAGTATTTCCAAAATACCAAACAAAATTTAAATAATAATCTACAATTTCATTTAAAGGAACATCAAATTCATTTAATTTATCTATTTTCTCTGAAAGATCAACTAAAATACCAATGGGTATAAATAGTAATAACATTGCAGCAAATGTTATCAAGTATTTTTTGATTATATAAAAATCTAGGATTTTCAAACTTATAATTTATTACTCATTTGTTTAACCATTAAGTTTTTCCATTCAAGAAAATCACCTTCTATAATATGAGTTCGCGCCTCTCTAACTAACCACATATAAAATGCTAAGTTATGAATTGTAGCGATTTGTCTGCCTACAGACTCTTTGACAGTAAACAAATGTCTCAAATATGCTTTTGAATAATAACTGTCAACATAAGAATGATTACCATCATCAATATTACTAAAGTCATTTTTCCATTTTTCATTTTTAATATTTATTGTTCCATGTGCTGTAAACAACATCCCGTTTCTAGCATTTCTAGTTGGCATAACACAATCAAACATATCGACTCCTAAAGAAATATTTTCAAGTAAATTTATAGGAGTCCCTACACCCATTAAATATCTTGGTTTATTTACTGGTAACACATTACATACAACTTCTGTCATTGCATACATTTCCTCTGCGGGTTCTCCAACTGATAAACCACCAATTGCATTTCCTAAAGCATTTGTTTCAGCAATGTATTCAGCAGACTGAATTCTAAGATCTTTGTAAACACTTCCTTGAACAATAGGAAACAGGGTTTGAGAATAGCCATGAATAGGATCATTACTATTAAATTCATTGAAACATCTTTTTAACCACCTGTGAGTCATATGCATAGATTTTTTTGCATAATTATAATCGCATGGATAAGGGGTGCATTCATCAAATGCCATGATTATATCTGCACCAATTGATTGTTGAATACTAATAGCTCTTTCAGGTGTAAAAAAATGATAAGAACCATCAATATGAGATTTAAATTTAACTCCCTCTTCTTTTATTTTTCTATTTGCAGAAAGTGAATAAACTTGATAGCCTCCACTATCAGTCAATATGGGTGATTTCCAATTCATAAACTTATGAATACCCCCAGCATTTGATATAACTTCTGGACCTGGTCGTAAGTAAAGATGATAGTTGTTAGCTAAAATTATATCAGGGTTAATCTCGTTTTTTAAAACCTTTTGATCAATACCTTTAACAGTAGCAGCTGTACCAACAGGCATGAAAATCGGAGTATTAATTGTCCCATGATCAGTTTTAATTTTACAAGCCCTAGCTTTTGTCTTGGGTCAGTGTGTTCTAGTGAGAATTTCATATTATGATTTCAAAGATAACGATATCGAGTTATTAAAATAATCTATTATTAATTGTTAATTAAAAATGTATTTATTTATCAAATTTTGTTTGTATTAGTTCAGTATATATCTAAATTTATTTTTATAAAATTTCACGATGAATTATACACTAGATGAGTTAAGTACTCAAGTAAGAAGAGACATTCTTAGAATGGTTCACAAGGTAAATTCTGGTCACCCTGGTGGTTCCCTAGGATGTACAGAGTTTTTGGTGGCTTTGTACAGTAAAATCATGAACAGAAAAGACAATTTTGAAATGAATGGAATAGATGAAGATATTTTCTTTTTATCTAATGGACATATTTCTCCAGTCTTATACAGTGTGTTAGCTAGAACTGGATATTTTCCTATAGATGAATTAAATACTTTTAGGTTATTAAACTCAAGGCTGCAAGGCCACCCAACAACTCATGAAGGCCTTCCAGGTGTTAGAATTGCATCAGGATCATTGGGACAGGGACTGTCCGTTGCAATTGGAGCAGCAGAAGCTAAAAAACTTAACAAGGATAAAAATCTAATATATTCTCTTCACGGAGACGGTGAACTACAGGAAGGTCAAAATTGGGAGGCAATAATGTATGCATCTGCAAAAAAAATTGATAATTTAATTGCCACTGTAGATTTAAATGGAAAGCAAATAGATGGATCAACTGATGATGTTTTACCCATGGGTAGTTTAAAGACAAAATTTGAAGCATTTGACTGGAAAGTTGTTGAAATTGAAAATGGTAACAATATTAATGATGTTTTAAAGGGAATGGAAAAAGCAAAATCACTAACAGGAAAAGGTAAACCAATTTGTGTTTTGTTAAAAACTATGATGGGTAATGGAGTAGATTTTATGATGCATACCCATGCTTGGCATGGTAAAGCACCTAATGACGAGCAGTTAAAATCTGCTCTTTCTCAAAACAAAGAAACAATTGGTGACTATTAAATCTTTAATTAAATGAAAAACTACACATATACAGAAAAAAAAGATACCAGAAGTGGTTTTGGAGCTGGACTAGCTGAGCTAGGACGCACAAACCCCAACGTCGTTGCACTTTGTGCAGACCTAATAGGATCTTTAAAAATGAATAAATTTATTGAAGAAAATCCTGAAAGATTTTTCCAGGTAGGTATAGCTGAAGCTAACATGATGGGTATTGCAGCTGGACTTACAATAGGAGGAAAAATTCCATTTACGGGTACTTTTGCAAATTTTTCAACTGGAAGAGTTTACGATCAAATTCGTCAATCAATTGCTTATTCAGGAAAAAATGTTAAAATTTGTGCTTCTCATGCTGGAGTTACATTGGGAGAAGATGGAGCAACTCATCAAATTCTTGAAGATATTGGGCTTATGAAAATGCTTCCAGGAATGGTAGTAATTAACCCCTGCGATTATAATCAAACCAAAGCAGCTACATGGCTATTGCAGATTATTTTGGTCCAGTTTATTTAAGATTTGGAAGGCCAGCTGTCCCTGTTTTTACCGATCAAAATCAAACTTTTGAAATTGGAAAAGCAGTTCATATGATTGAAGGAAATGATGTTACTATAGTAGCTACAGGTCATTTAGTTTGGGAAGCTATTGAAGCTTCTAAGGTTCTGTTAGAAAAAGGTATTTCTGCTGAAGTAATTAATATTCACACCATTAAGCCTTTAGACATTAATGCCATACTAAAATCCGTTGCTAAAACTAGATGTGTAGTATCAGCTGAAGAACATAATTACTTAGGTGGATTAGGTGAAAGCATTTCTAGAATTTTAGTTAAAAACGATCCAGTTCCCCAAGAATTTGTAGCTACAAATGATACTTTTGGTGAATCTGGCACTCCAAAACAATTAATGGAAAAATATGGCATTGATTCTAAGGCCATTATCAATTCTTGTTTAAAAGTCATTAAAAGAAAATAAATGAAATTTTGTAATGTAATTATTTTACTTATTTCTTTCAATTTGTTTTCTCAATTTGAATATGGTTTAAAAGGTGGAATTAATTTTAACAGTAATATAAATCTTAATGCAGAAATAGAATCTATTGATAATGCTATAAATATTTTTGAATCTAGAAATGGTGCTCATATCGGAGGTTTTATTAAGCTTTCTTTAGGAAATTTTTTTATTAGACCTGAACTTACTTACTCAAAAATTAAAAATTCCTATAACATACCTTATGTTCTTGTAAAAACTGAGAATATAATCACTGAATTTTCTCAGAACAAAATTGATATTCCTGTAATGTTAGGCTACAAGTTTTATAATCTTATAAATATTTTTGCTGGACCAAGATTTGAATATCTCGGGAAAGTTGAGTTTGAGAGTTTGAAGATAGATGAACTAAAAAACAAGTTCAAAACTGGCCTCCAATATGGTATTGGAGTAAAGTTTGGAAATATTGAAGTTGATGTTAGGGCTGAAAGGAGTTTTACTAAAAATGAAATAAAATTTATGGAAAATCAAATTGGGGAAAAGAATCAATATATCTCAACCCAAGGCAAACTGTATCTTCTTGGAGTTTCTTATTACTTTTAATTACTCATCATTATCCAGATAGTCAGGAATTCCATCTCCATCTGAATCATCAGCAACTCCGTCACCATCTACATCATATTCATCTTTTGTTAAAATTCCATCTCCATCATCATCTCTAGTCTCTGTAATTAGGTATATTATCAGAATCAGTATCATCATTAATAAAAATATGATCACCATCTAGATCCTCATCAATAGTGTTAATACCATCAGAATCATGGTCTGTTGTATTTAATGTATGAAGATTAATTTGAAAAATTAAGGGAGAATAAGCCGATAAAGATAAAGTTCCATTTTCGTAGTAACCCAGTGCAGAAGGCATAATTACAAAACCAATACCAAAATTATTAAACTCATAAGTTCCATTAGTGATTGGTAGAAATTTCCCCTCTTTTTAACAATGAACTAAACTCGCCGAATCCTCTTACTGTAGATGTATTGTCAAGCCAAATAGGATTTTTTCTGTTATCAAAACTTGTATTGCCAAGTGTTAAGCCTTTGTATGAAACAAAAACAGAGTCAGCAACAGATGGATTTGCTCCACTACCTTCACGGTTAATACATAGTACATATTGTGAGGAACTACTTCATCATTTTCATCAATTAGATTTATAGTTAAAGTGGATACTTGGTCAAAAATCGGTGTTTTATCGAGATTATCGCCTGCAATAGTATCAATACTTAGTTCAACTGAAGAATTAGATGACAAAGAGTTAAAATCTTCATAATTATAAAAATGAGTTTTCATAAACTCTACAATAGAATCATTTTCTTTAGTGTACTGATCCATTAACGGTTCGGCTGGAACAATATCTGTTCATCATCACTCACTTCCTGAACAAGAGTAAAATAAAATGATAAAGGAAAAATATATATTGAGTTTCTTATAATTTATTCATTAAAATAAATATGCCGCAAGATACAATTTTCTTATATTTCTACTATACTTTAGATATTAATTTTGTAAAATGAGAATTGACCTGTTTTTGTGGTATTCTAGAATTTTTAAATCAAGAACAATTGCTAGTAATTCATGTAAAAAAGGACATGTTAAATTGAATGATAAATCAATTAAACCATCATACGAAGTGTTTATATGGTAGTGTTTTTACAGTTAAAAAAAATCAAATTCTAAATAAATATGAAATTTTAGATTTCCCACATCAAGAGTAGGTGCAAAAATTTTAGATTTATATTTAAAAGATATTACTCCTAAGATCTGAAAAAGAAAAGAAGGAAACACTATTAAAATTAAAAACAATTTCAAATTCAAAGGAAAACCTAGTAAAAAAGAAAGACGGGATATAAACGACTTTCTAAATGAATAATTATCTTTAATAAAAATATTGTTTTGAAAAATATAATTTTAAATCATAATAAAATAAACAAAATTGTTAGAAGATTAGCTTATCAAATTCTTGAAAGTAATATAAATTCACCTGAAATAATTTTAATTGGCATTCACCAGAACGGATATAATTTATCAAAAATTATATTTGAAGAATTAAAAGCTATTACTGAAATTAAAACAGAACTATTTTTTGTTAAAATCAATAAAAAATCTCCACTAAAAAATATTGTTTTTGAATGTGAAAAGGAATATTTAAAAAATAAATCTATAGTTTTAATTGATGATGTATTAAACACTGGTAAAACTCTGATTTATTGTACAAAAAGTTTATTAGATGTTGAGTTAAATAGTTTCAAAACAGTGGTTTTGATTGATAGAAATCATAAAAAATTTCCGATAAAAGTTGATTACAAAGGGATATCTGTTTCTACTTCAATAGCTGATCACATTGAATTAATTTTTGAGAAAAACAATATTCATGCTTTGATCAAATAAGTTTTTTTAATATTTGATTACATATATTTTCAACGGTCATTATCGTTTCCATCAATAATGTGATTTGACTTTCTATAGTAAACCATTCTTTCAAAAAGATGTTTTGAAATGAATTCCTTTAATTTATTAATATCATTTATTGATTTTATAAGTGGACGAGAATCCTTCTCATAAAACAAGCGATTCGCTAGAGTACTAACAGTCGTATTTATAAAAAAAACATTGGATGATGAATTTAATATGTAATTGCATGTTTTCAAAATAACAGGGAGTTCCTCCTCCGATTGAAATAATATCTTTTCTTTTTGCATTAATAATTTTTCTAAAGTATTCTTTTTCAATTTCTCTAAATTTAATTTCACCTTTAGAATGAAAAATTTCAGGAATAGTCATGTTATGTTTTGTCTCAATATATTTGTCAAGATCAATAAAAGGGATATTCAATTATTGAACTTAATTTTCTTGCAATTGTAGATTTCCCACAACCCATGTAACCCAGAACTATAACATGCGAATTAATCATTTTTCTTTCTGATTAAATTGAACCATCAATTTTCACAAATTTATAAGAAATTCTCTTTGATTAATAAATTTATTGAACCTATATTTGCAGCCTCTAATAATTAAGACTTGGTAGCTCAGCTGGTAGAGCATCTCCCTTTTAAGGAGAGGGTCCTGGGTTCGAACCCCAGCCAAGTCACAATAGACCTGGTAGCTCAGCTGGTAGAGCATCTCCCTTTTAAGGAGAGGGTCCTGGGTTCGAGCCCCAGCCAGGTCACTTCTCAATTTTTGCGCACGTGGCGGAATTGGTAGACGCGCTAGGTTGAGGGCCTAGTGGGAGTTAAATCCCGTGGAGGTTCAAGTCCTCTCGTGCGCACAAACATTAAATTTAATGAGTAAAAAAATTTCAATTATAGGTTCAGGGTTTTCTTCTCTAGCTTCAGCCTGTTATTTAGCAAAACAAGGTTATGACGTTTCGGTTTTTGAAAAAAATAATTCCCTAGGTGGAAGAGCAAGACAATTTAAAAAAGAAGGATTTACTTTTGATATGGGTCCAAGCTGGTACTGGATGCCTGATGTATTTGATAAGTTTTTCAATGATTTTGGAAAAAAAACATCTGATTACTATACCCTAAAAAAATTGAATCCAGCATACAAAGTGTTTTTTGGTAAAAATGATTTTATAGAAATAGAAGATTCTTTAGAAAAGATCAAAAAAGTTTTTGAAAAACACGAAAAAGGTAGCTCTATTGCATTAGAAAAATTCATGGCAATTGCAAAAGACAATTATGCAATAGCAGTAACTGATCTTTTATACAAAATGCCCGGATTAAGCCCCCTTGAGTTAATAACAAAAAAAACAGTATTAAAAGCAGGTTCATTTCTAAGTAATATAAGAAAAGAGGTAAGAAAAAGATTTAAAAACAAAAAACTCAGATTACTTCTTGAATTTCCAGTTTTGTTTCTTGGTGCTAAATCTTCAAATACTCCAGCCTTTTATAGTTTTATGAACCATGCTGATTATGGTTTAGGAACATGGCAACCAACAAATGGTTTTTATGATGTTGTTTTAGCAATGGTAGAACTTGGCAAATCACTAGGAGTTAAATATTATGTTGACCATGAGGTAACGTCAATAAATATTGTTGAGAAGAAAGTTGATTCCATTACAATAAATAATAAAAAAATAAAAAGTGACATAGTAGTTTCAGGAGCAGATTACGCTCACACAGAAACTCTATTTAGCAATAAATTTCGTCAATATTCAAAAAAATATTGGTCAAAGAGAACATGGGCACCATCCTCTTTATTATTTTATGTAGGTTTTGATAAAAAACTTAAAAACGTATCTCACCATAATCTATTTTTTGATACTGATATTGACAATCACGCAAAGAATATTTACGATATTTCAAATTGGCCAAAAGACCCCCTATTTTATGCTAATTTCACCTCAATTACCAATCCAAAAACAGCACCAAAGGGCTGTGAAAATGCATTTTTTTTAATTCCAATTGCAACAAATCTAGATGACAACAATGATGTAAGAGAAAAGTATTTTGAAATTATTATTAAAAGATTAGAGAGTTTGACTGGTCAAACCCTTAAGAAAAATATCATTTTTAAAACGAGCTATTGTGTAAATGATTTCAAAAAAGATTACAATTCATATGGAGGGAATGCTTATGGATTGGCGAACACACTTTTACAAACTGCTTTTTTAAGACCAAAAATTAAAAGTAAAAAACTTAAAAATTTGTATTTTAGTGGTCAGCTCACTGTTCCAGGACCCGGAGTTCCACCAGCAATAGTTTCTGGAAAGCTTGTTAGTGACTTAATTGTCAGTAATGAAAAAACTATTTGACCAAGTATCTGAAAGTTGTTCTAGGATTGTTACTGAATCTTACAGTACATCATTTACTCTTGCAACAAAAATGTTAGATAGCTCAATTAGACAAGATATTTACAATATATATGGCTTTGTAAGATTTGCAGACGAAATTGTAGATAGCTTTCATAATTACGACAAAAAAGAGCTCTTAAATCTTTTTGAAAAAGATTTAAAAAAATCCATTGAAGACAAAATAAGCCTTAATCCTATTTTAAATTCTTTTCAAAAAACAATACATAATTATCAAATTGATTATGAATTAGTTGACAGTTTTTTAAATAGCATGAAGTTAGATTTAGATAAAAAAAAATATCTAACTAAAAAAGAATTTGATCAATATGTTTATGGTTCAGCTGATGTAGTTGGATTGATGTGCTTGAAAGTATTTGTTAAAGGAAATAAAAATCAGTACAATGACTTAAAGCCGTATGCTATGTCCTTAGGTTCAGCTTTTCAAAAAGTTAACTTTTTGAGAGACCTTAAAGCTGATCATGACGGTTTAAATAGGAGTTATTTTCCAAATCTTAACATAGATGAGTTTGACGAACCATCCAAAAAAATCATTTTAGATGAAATTGATAAAGATTTTAAACACGCATTAAAAGGTATTTTTAAACTTCCTTCATCTGCTAGATTTGGAGTTTATACTGCCTATAAATACTATCTAAAATTATTAAATAAATTAAGAAAAACACATCCATTAAAAATAAAATCATCGAGAATAAGGGTTCCAAACTATCAAAAAGTTAATGTTTTAGCCAGATCATATGTTCGATATAGACTTAATATTTTATAAATGTATACAGCTATTTGGATTTTTACTGTTTTAGCAACTTTTTGTTTTATGGAATTTGTTGCATGGTTTTCACATAAATATATTATGCATGGATTCTTATGGTTCCTACACAAAGATCACCACAAAAAAGATCATGATTCTTGGTTTGAAAGAAATGATATGTTTTTTCTGCAATACGCAGCTATAAGTATATTTTTTACTATTCTTTGGGGTGAATATGGTTTTTGGCTTGGTCTACCAATTGCTATAGGTATTTTCATGTATGGTTTAGCCTATTTCATAGTTCACGATATTTTTATTCATCAAAGATTCAAAATTTTTAGAAATATTGACAATAAATACGCCAGAGGCGTTAGAAGAGCTCATAAAATTCACCATAAACATTTAGGAAAAAAAGATGGTGAATGTTTTGGAATGCTTATAGTTCCAAGAAAATATTTTAAATAAGTGCCATTTCGATAGCTGCAATAGCTGCTTCAGTTCCTTTATTTCCGTATTTACCTCCACTCCTATCGATAGATTGCTGAATATTATCGTCAGTTAACACACAAAAAATAACAGGGCATTTATCTAATAAATTTAGATCTTTAATTCCATTTGATGTAGCATTACAAATAAAATCAAAATGCTTAGTCTCTCCTCTAATGACACTACCAATAGCTATAACAGAATCGTAGTTTTTATTTTGTAAAGTTTTGCACCCATAAATCAATTCAAAACTTCCAGGAACATGTAATATATCAATATCTTCTTTGTTAACTCCTTTATTGTAAAGTAATTCCAAACAACCGTTTAATAAGTTAGTAGTTATTTTACTGTTCCATTTTGAAACAACAATTCCAAATTTAAGATTTTTAGCAGATGGTATCTTTTCTAGATCTAAATTTTTGAGATTATTATTAGAGCTAGACATTAAATTTTATTTTAATGAGTTTTTTTGAATTTGAATATCAATCAAAAATGATTCTGAGGATTTTGGATAGTCTTCTTTAATTTTGGAGTAATACTTAGTAGCTAAGCTATTTTTTTCTAAAATTGAGGATATATTTGCTGCTTTCAAAAGAAATTTTGGTGCAGTAAAATTATTTTCAGAAACATTAAAAGCAGATTCGTAATAATCAAGAGCTTCCTCAAGCTGATTTAACTCAGCAAATGAATCAGCAATTCCACCTAAAGCTAATGCGGATAAAATTTCATCATCACTATCAAAATTCTTTAAATGATCAATTGCATTTTCAAAGTCATTTAAATTATAGTATGCCATTCCTGCACTGTAATAAGCAAGATTTGATGCATTAGTTCCACTATAATTTTCTATAATATCTAAAAATCCATATTTACCTTCACCTCCATTAAGAGAGAGTAAAAATAAGGAATCGCTATTTTCTGCATCAACTAGTGCTTGACTAAAATAATTTTGGGCAGTAAAAAGTTCATTATTAGCTTCATCTGATTTAGGTTCTAAAATTAAACTTGAGTAGCCCAAGAAACCTAAAACAATTACAACAACAGTTATAACAAATCCAACAATATAATTTTGATATTTAGCTACTATTTGTTCAGTAGATGAAGCGCTTTGATCAAGCGTATCAAAAACTTCAGCAGTAGTACTTTGATTTTTATCTAAATCTTTAGTTTTTCGTTTGAATCCCTTTTTTTTATATGTTGCCATAATAATTTATAATAATGCGTAAAAATAAAATTTTATTCCAATGAATTAAGGATAAAAACTAATTATTTTTACATAATTTGCATTCTTTACAATAATATCTGTAAAATATCTTATGAATTCTCTTTATCTAGAAAATATAACTGTTGTAAACTATAAAAATATAGTGAATATGGTATACGATCTTGATAAAAATATAAATTGTTTTGTTGGTGACAATGGAGTTGGCAAAACCAATATTTTAGATTCAATTTATCATTTATCAGCAGGAAAAAGTTATTTTAATTCCATAAGTTCTCAAACTATCAAACATGATGAAAATTATATGTTTGTAGAAGGATTATTTAATAAAAACACTCAGCAGGAAAATATTATTTGTAGTCTTAAAAGAGGAAAAAAGAAAACAATAAAAAGAAATGGTAAAATTTATAAAAAATTTTCTGAACATGTTGGTTTGATTCCTCTTGTGATGATTTCACCATCTGATCAGAGACTTAATTCAAGAGGGCAGCTCTCTGCGAAGAAAGTTTATTGACAGCATAATCTCTCAAAACAATAAAATTTATTTAAATAATCTTATCGATTATAACAAAGTTTTAAATCAACGAAATGCTCTTATTAAAATTTTTTGCAAGGACAAATACATTTGATTTAGACAATATTTTAATTTATAACAACCAATTGTCCCAATTAAGTATTCCAATTTATGAAATCTAGAAAAAAGTTTTTTGAAAATTTCTACCCAGTTTTTAAAAAACATTATAATTCTATAAGTCAAAACAAAGAATTGATTAATATCAATTATCAAAGTCAATTAGATCATGAATCGTTAGAAAATTTACTAAAGAACAGTATTAATAAGGATAGAATAATTCAATATACAAGTTGTGGTGTCCATAAAGATGATCTTATAATGGAAATAAACGACTACCCTATCAAAAAATATGGAAGTCAAGGACAACAAAAATCATTTTTAATTGCATTAAAGCTAGCACAGTTTGATTATTTAAAAACCGAAAGTAATTCTTCTCCAATTCTTCTTTTAGATGATATTTTTGATAAATTAGATAATAAAAGAGTTAAACAATTAATTCAATTGGTAAATAAGAAATTATTTGGTCAAATATTTATTTCAGATACAGACTTTGAAAGAACAAATAAAATTCTTAAAGGAGATTGATTCAACTCACAAAATTTTTAAATTATGAAAAGAAATTTTGAATCAAAAAGCCTAAAAAACGTTATCGGAAATATTATAGATAGTTCAAATAAATTAAATTCAGGACTTAACAATATTAAAGTACAAAACTTATGGAGAGAGGTTATGGGAAACAATGTTAATTCATATACTAATGAAATAATCTTAAAAAAAAATACCCTTTATGTAAATCTTAGTTCATCTGTGTTGAGACAAGAATTAAGTTTTGGAAAACAAAAAATAATTGACCTTTTAAATAAAGAACTAGGAAAAACTGTTATTAAGAAAATTGTCTTAAGATAAAATTTCTTCTGAGCTAAAATGAAAAGCTCCCTCAATTTCTGCATTTGCATCACTATCAGAACCGTGAACAGCATTTTCGCCCATTGAAGTCGCGTATAGATTTCTAATGGTACCTTCTTCAGCTTCAGCAGGGTTTGTCGCTCCAATCAATTTTCTAAATTCTTCAACAGCATTATTTTTTTCAAGAATTGCAGCAACGATAGGTCCTCTGCTCATGAAAGCTACTAATTCACCAAAAAAGGGACGTTCATTGTGAATCTTCATAAAACTTTTCTGCTTTTTCTTTACTAAGTTTTGTCAATTTCATTGCAACAATTTTAAATCCTGCAGTATTTATTTTTTCCAAAATTGCACCTATGTGACCATTCTCTACTGCGTCAGGTTTAATCATTGTGAAAGTTCTGTTATTCATTTTAATAATTTTTTTGCAAACGTAAGAAAAAAATGAATTCGATTGAATGAACATTATTCGTATTTTTATGAATTAATGAATATTTCTATAATCGGGACTGGAAACTTGGCATTTCACTTTAGTGAAATTTTTATGTCAAATAGTGATATTAATTTGATAGAAATATTTGGAAGAAAAAAAACCCTTCCAAAAGAGTTTAATAATTCTATAAATTATTGTAATTGTTTAACAAAGCTCAAAGAGGCCGATTTTTACATAATATGTGTATCAGATGATTATATAAAAAAGATTTCTAAAAAAATAACAACCAAAAGAAACAATATTGTATTACATTGTTCTGGATCAACAAAAATGGATGTTTTATCAGATCACTTATCTCATGGAGTTTTTTATCCTATTCAGACTTTTAGTAAAGAAAAAAAAATAAGTTTTAAAAAAATTCCAATTGCTATTGAGAGTAATTCAGATGAGAAATTTAAAAAAGATTAGAAAACTTGGATTATTATTATCTGATAAAGTGTTGATGGCATCAAGTAGTCAAAGATTAGCAATTCATGTTTCCGCAGTATTTGCCAACAACTTTACAAATTACATGAGAGTTATAGCGGACGAAATATTAAAGTCTAATAGCATAGATACAAATATTTTAAACCCATTGACTATAGAAACTACGGAAAAGTTGAAATTCTTAAATTCAAAAAATGCTCAAACTGGTCCTGCAATTAGAAATGATATAAAAACAATAAAAAAACACTTACATTTATTAAAAGGATACGAATCACTTTAAAATTTATGAAACTATATCAAAAGAAATAACAAAATTAAACAATGAACTATAAAGAAAAGCTTAATGAAATCAATACATTTATTTTTGATATTGACGGTGTTTTTACTGACGGAACAATTGTAGTTGATAGTCAAGGTAATGAGTCAAGATGTTTTAATACTAAGGATGGGATTGCTGTTAAACTAGCAACTGAACTTGGTTACAATGTAGCAATAATTACTGGAGCAAATAATTTAGGTATAAAAGCTAGATTAAATAGACTTGGGGTTGTTAATGTTTATATAAATTCCAGCGATAAAGTTAAAGATCTTAAAGACTACTGTTCCAAAAATAATATTGATTTAAATAAAACAATGTACATGGGTGATGACCTTCCTGATGTATTTCCTATGAAATTAGTTTATTTAAAAGCATGTCCATACGATTCTAGTCCTGAAGTAAGAGAAATTGCTGATTATATTTCTGATAAGAATGGTGGGAAAGGATGCGTCAGAGATATTATAGAACAAACTCTTCGTGTACAAGGCAAGTGGAAATTAAATGAAAAAAATCAAAATATTTAGTCAATGTTTTCAAAAAAATTTGACGATTGTAATGTTTTATTAGCATCACGTTCCAAACGAAGACACGAACTACTAAAACAAATGGGAGTCAAATTTAAAATTATTGATCAAAGTATAGATGAATCATTTCCAAACTCTTTAAAAGAAAATAACATAACCGAGTACCTAGCAAAAAAAAAATCAATACCAATTGTAAATAAATTAAAAAAAAACGATTTACTTATAACATGTGACACTATTGTCTGGCATAAAAATAATGCTCTGGGTAAACCAAAGTCTAGAAAAGAAGCCTTTGATATGATAAAATCTTTAGAAAACACTTCACATGTTGTAATTAGCTCTATTTGTCTTTCAACAATAAAAAGTCAAGTTCTTGTGAGTGATAGAACCACTGTTTATTTTGATAATCTATGTGAAGATGATTTACTTTATTATACAAAAAAATCAGATGTTTTAGATAGAGCAGGAAGTTATGGTATCCAAGATTATATCGGCCACATTGGAATAAAAAAAATTGAAGGGTCTTACAGCAACGTGCTTGGGTTTCCAACAAATTTATTTGTTAAAACTATAAATTCAATGAATTTATGAAATGGCTTAAGCCATATAATATAATTTTATTACTTAATATATTGTATATTATATTTTTTGTAATTCTGACTAATAATTATTCCTAGTTATGTCCTCAATTGATTGGTTTATTCTAATTAGTACAATTTCCTTTATTGTTGGCTATGGAGTTTATAAAACTAGAAAATTTAATACAATAAAAGACCACCTCAAAGGGGGTGGGACAGCTAATTGGTTAACAGTAGGTTTATCTGTAATGGCTACTCAAGCTAGTGCTATTACTTTCTTATCGACGCCAGGTCAGGCTTTTGATGAAGGTATGGGTTTCGTACAATTTTATTTTGGACTCCCACTAGCCATAATTGTAATTTGTCTGGTTTTTATTCCAATTTACCACAAACTTAAAGTTTATACAGCTTACGAATATTTAGAGCAAAGATTTGATAGAAAGACTAGAACCTTAGCCTCAATCTTATTTTTAATACAAAGAGGATTAGGGGCTGGAATAACAATTTTTGCACCAGCTATTATTTTATCTACAATATTAGGTTGGGATTTAAAAATATTAATTTTTACTATTGGACTTTTAGTAATTATCTATACTGTAAGTGGTGGAACAAAAGCAGTAAGTATAACCCAAAAACAACAAATGTTTGTTATTATGAGTGGTATGATAATAGCATTTTTCCTAATATTAAACTCATTTCCTGAAAACGTCAACTTTAATAATGCTTTAAAGCTGGCAGGTCTAGGTGGAAAAATGGAAATAGTAGATTTTTCTTTTGATATCGAAAAAAAATATACTTTTTGGAGTGGTATTACTGGTGGATTTTTTTTAGCACTTTCTTATTTCGGAACTGATCAAAGTCAAGTCCAAAGGTACTTGTCGGGTAAAAGTATTAAAGAAAGTCAATTAGGCTTAATGTTTAATGCTGTTTTAAAGATTCCTATGCAATTCTTTATTTTATTGACTGGGGTAATGGTCTTTGTTTTTTTTGAATTTAATGATACACCCATAAACTTTAATCCACAGGTAACAAATTATTTAGAACAAGTTCAAAACAAAGATTATATAATTGAAAAAGAAAAATTCATTTCATTGAGAAAAGAAAAAAGAGAAACTCAGTTAAAATATATAAAAAACAATAAACTGTTAAATTCCAATTCTCTTGACAAAAAGATTGTTGAATTACATGCTAATGAAAAGAAAATACGACAAAATGTAAAAACAATTACAAATGAAATAGCCCCCTCCTCTATTGAGTCAAATGATTTAGATTATATTTTTATTTTTTTCATTTTAAACTATTTACCCAAAGGATTAATTGGATTATTACTTGCCGTAATTCTTAGCGCAGCTATGTCATCAACAGCATCTGAACTTAATGCATTATCTACAACAACGGTTATAGATTTATATAAAAGAAATCACGTAGTAAAAAAATCTGATAATCATTATTTAAAAGCATCAAAATGGTTTACAGTAATGTGGGGAATAATTGCCATAATATTTGCAAGCATTGGAAGGTTATTTGAGAATTTAATTGAACTAGTTAATTTAATTGGGTCACTTTTTTATGGTACTGTTTTAGGAATTTTTATTGTTGCTTTTTTCTTCAAGAAAATTAAAGGAAATGAAGTGTTTTATTCGGCATGCTTATCACAAATTTTGATATTTTTTATATATGGATATTTTGAAATTGGCTACTTGTGGTTAAACTTTATTGGAGCGATTATGACTATAATATTTTCAAATATCTCAAAAAAATAAAAATTATTTTTCACTTAGTCTCCTGTAAATAATTTCTAAACTATTTATTCCATCTACTGCTTTACTTTCTATTGCCCTTTTATATCCACTTTCTGCGTACTCTAATGCTTTGTTTAATTTACCCGCTTTTTCATAAATCAATGCTTTATATCTTAAATGCCAATATCTTAAATTATCAGAATCTTTATATGCTTTATTAATCCATTCCATTGCTTTTTCAATATCAATATCTTCTTCAAAGTAGTACATTGCTGCTCTACTGTAGTCGTTCGAGGATGGATTATTATTCATTACATTATTAATGTTATTAATCATCTTATCTTTAGTTAAAGCATCAATATTATATATAGCTAATTTATTATCCCACATTATATTAAGAGTTGATCCATTATTAGAAATATTTTCAAAAGAAATTGTAAATGTTTCTACAGTGTTTGGCAAATCAATAAAATCGCTCGATACCCTTGCTATCACTTTAGATTTATCAAAAGTTGGAAGTGAACCCCACGCATCAGTTTTTTCGTAAATAACTAAATCTAGTGTTGATTCTGTTGGGACAGAGTACAAGTGATATTCGCCGGCACTAATCAATTGATTATTAATTTTTACATAATCAGAAAATGAAATAGTTGTTGGATTATTTGCACCTGTTCTCCAAATTTTATTATATGGAACTAAACCACCAAAAATTTCTCTACTTTTTTTTGAGGGTCTAGAATAATCTAGATTTACACTAACAAGACCAATGATTTGTGAAATATTTGATCTTGGACTTGCGTTAGGAGATTTTAGTTGTGCGAAGGATGATGTTACAATAATCAGTGACAATAATAGAAGGAATGATTTTTTTTTCATGTTTTAAAGGTTGGTATACTTTTTGAAAGTTATAAATAAATTTAAAAAATTGAAATTATATCAAATTAAAACAAGTCAAAAACTTCCAATAACCATTGAAAAAGCTTGGAATTTTTTGAGCAACCCAAAAAATCTTGCTGAAATAACGCCCGCATACATGAATTTTCGAATATTGAGTGGCGCTGATAAGAAAATTTTCCCTGGTCAAATAATTCAATACAAAGTTAGTCCAATACTAGGATTAAATCTTAAATGGGTTACCGAAATTACTCATGTAGTAGATAAAGAATACTTTGTTGACGAGCAAAGGTTTGGTCCATATTCCCTATGGCACCACAAACATTTTATCAAAGAAATTGATGGAGGAATTGAAATGGTTGATATTGTTGATTACAAACTACCATTTGGTATTTTAGGACAATTGGTACATCCAATTTTTGTTAAAAATAAACTAAAACAAATATTTGAATTTAGAGAAAATAAACTTAACCAACTTTTTGGAAAACTTTAAGACAATGAAAAAAAATATATTATTTATCGGAGGATCGACTGGAATAGGATTAGAAACAATAAGACTTGTTCAAAACGACTACAATGTCTATGTAGCTTCAAGAAATAAAGAAAATTTAAAAGATTTAAATATAAATTACATAAAATATGATGCGACTGCTTCAGATTTTAATGATGAATTGATTCCTGAAGAATTACATGGTTTTGTTTATTTACCTGGAAGCATAAATTTAAGACCATTTAGAAGTATTAAATCTACAACTTTTGAAGAAGATCTAAATATTAATTTTCTGTCTATGGTTAAAATTTTACAGAAAGTAATTAATAACTTAAAAAAATCTGGAAATTCAAGTATAGTTTTATATAGCACAGTAGCTGTTAAGGTAGGGATGCCGTTTCATACTAGTGTTTCAGCTTCTAAAGGTGCTATTGAAGGCTTTGCAAGATCCTTGGCTGCCGAATATGCACCTGGCATTAGAGTAAATGTAATAGCGCCATCATTAACTGATACTCCAATGGCATCAAGATTTCTAAACAATGATCTAAAAAAAGAAAAAGTTGGTGAAAGACATCCATTAAAAAGGTGTGGAAACCCTGTAGATATCGCAAATTCAACTGCCTTTTTATTAAGTGATAAAAGTTCTTGGGTTACTGGTCAAACATTTGGTGTAGATGGTGGTATGTCAATTATTAATCTTGGATAATTGAATAAAAAAATATCCATATTTTGGTTTAGAAGAGATCTAAGATTAGATGATAACTGTGGACTATTTCATGCACTAAACAATGACCACCCAGTATTACCTATTTTCATTTATGATCACAATATCATTAGCAAATTAAAAGATAACGATCACAGACTGTTTTACATTAATCAGTCTATTGAGAAAATGAACATTGTATTACAAAAAAATAATAAATCGATACACTGTATGGAGGGTAAACCTTTTGATGTTTTTTCTGAACTAATAAAAAAATACAGAATAAATAAAGTCTATACTAACAGAGACTATACCCCTTACTCAAAAAAAAGAGATAAATCTATTAGTAAATTTTTAATTAATAATAATATTGAATTTATTGATTTCAAGGACCATGTGTTATTTGAAAAAAATGAAATAACTAAGGATGACGGTTCTCCCTACAGGGTATATACTCCTTATTCAAAGAAATGGATAAAAAAAATGAACGAGTTAGGAGTTCAAGAGTATAATTCTGAAAAGCTTATTGATAATTTTATTGATATCAATACAATTCCAATTAATAGTAAAATAAACTTAATAAGTTCTGATATTAATTTTCTTAAAACTAATATTTCTGAAAAAATTATAGAGAACTATGAATCAACAAGAAATTTCCCTTCATTAGATGCTACATCAAAAGCAGGTGTCAAACTAAGGTTTGGAACTATAAGCACAAGAAAATTAATACAAAAAGCAAGTCGATCAAATAACAATACTTACTTAAAAGAATTAATTTGGAGAGAGTTTTTTCAACAAATTTTATATCATTTTCCAAATACAATAACTAAAAGTTTTAAACCACAGTATGATAGAATTGAATGGATAAATAATGAAGAAGATTTTAAAAAATGGTGTAATGGTGAAACTGGATACCCGTTAGTTGATGCAGGAATGAGAGAATTAAATAATACTGGTTTTATGCATAATAGAGTTAGAATGTTAGTTGGAAGCTTTTTGTGCAAACATTTATTAATAGATTGGAGATGGGGTGAAGCATATTTTAGAGAAAAACTTTACGATTACGAGACTGCAAGCAATGTAGGTAATTGGCAATGGGTTGCTGGTTGCGGAGTTGATGCAGCACCATATTTTAGAATATTTAATCCACATGAGCAAATCAAAAAGTTTGATAAAGATTTTACCTATATAAAAAAATGGGTTCCTGAATATAAAGATTTTGATTATCCAAAAGAAATAATAGATCATAAATATGCAAGAGAAAGATGTTTAATCACTTACAAAAAAGCTTTAAACAATTGAACTCAATAAACATAATATTTCCCAATCAGCTCTTTGAAGAAAGCAATTTATTTTTAAATAAGAAAAAAACTTATTTAATTGAAGAACATTTATTTTTTAAACAATTCAATTTTCATAAACAAAAGCTAGTATTTCATAGAAGTTCAATGAAAAATTATGAGAATTATCTCCTCTGCAAAGGAATTGATGTTACTTATATAGAAACTAAAAATCAAGAGTCAGACATTAGAATCTTTTTAGACAAAATAAATGTTACTGAAATTAATATTTATCATCCAGAGGATAATTGGCTTGAAAAAAGAATAAAAAAATCATGTAAAAAAAATAATATCAAAATTAATATTGAAGAAAATTCTCTTTTTTTAACAGCTCATGATGATTTATCACCCTTTTTTAGTTCAGAGAAAAAAAAACTGTTTCAAACATCATTCTATAAGAGTCAGAGAAAAAAAATGAAAATTTTAATAGACAATGATCAAAATCCTGTTGGTGGTAAGTGGACATATGATGATATGAATAGGCAAAAATTTCCAAAAAATAAAAAAACTCCGACTCTTGATTATTCTAAGTTGCAAAGTGAAAACTATAGAGATTCTGTTAATTACGTACAAAAAAACTTTACTGAAAATTTTGGAATAATTAATGATATACAATTATATCCAACTGATTTTAAATCTAGTCGTTTATGGTTTAATGATTTTTTAAAAACAAGATTTGATGAGTTTGGTATCTATGAAGATGCTGTACTTATTGGAGAATCTATTATAAATCACAGTGTTTTGTCTCCACTTATTAATTCTGGACTACTCAATCCAAAATACGTAGTAAAAAACTCATTGGAATTTTATGAAAAAAATAGAATACCTATTAACTCTACTGAGGGATTTATAAGACAAATTATAGGTTGGAGAGAATTTATTAGAGGTGTTTATGTTTCGAAAGGTTCTGAAGAAAGAACAAAAAACTACTGGAATTTTAATAGAAAAATACCAAAATCCTTTTATGATGGTAACACTGGAATTGATCCAATTGATGATACTATAAAAAAAGTAGAAAAAAGTGCATATGGAAATCACATTGAAAGACTAATGATATTGGGAAATTTCATGGTTTTATGTGAGTTTGACCCAAATGAAGTATATAAATGGTTTATGGAAGTATTTATAGATTCTTACGATTGGGTTATGGTTCCTAATGTTTATGGAATGAGTCAATTTGCAGATGGAGGATTAATGTCGACCAAGCCTTACATCAGCAGTAGTAATTATATTATAAAAATGAGTGATTATAAAAAAGGTGAATGGAGTGATATTTGGGATGGACTTTTTTGGTCATTTATGGATAAACAAAGAGATTTTTTTAAAAAAAATCCACGAATGAGAATGTTGATTAGTAGTTTTGATAAAATGGATTCATTTAAAAAAGAAAAACTACTAATGGATGCCCATAATTTTTTAATTGAATTATAATGACTAAACTTAACCAAATTGAAATTGACAGAGTTATAGAGATGGCCTGGGAAGATAGAACACCATTTGAGGCAATAAAATTTCAATTTGGATTAACAGAAAAAAATGTAATTGATCTAATGAGGAGAGAAATGAAATCTAAAAGTTTCGCACATTGGAGAAAAAGAGTTCAAGGAAGAAAAACTAAACATTCCAAACTTAGAGATGATTCAGTAAATAGATTTAAATGTTCCAGACAAAGATCAACTGGAAATAAAATATCAAAAAGAAATTAAATTCTTTTAATTTTTGCACCAAGTTTAGCTAGCCTTACATCAATATTTTCATAGCCACGATCAATTTGTTCAATATTATGAATGATGCTCTCACCAGTTGCAGATAGGGCAGCGATTAATAGCGATATCCCAGCTCTAATATCTGGAGATACCATCGTTGTTGATTTTAATTGAGACTTAAAATTGTGTCCAATAACATTAGCACGATGAGGATCACATAAAATAATTTTGGCACCCATATCAATTAACTTATCTACAAAAAATAATCTACTCTCAAACATTTTTTGATGAATCAAAACACTTCCTTTAGCTTGTGTAGCAACGACCAAAACAATACTTAGTAAATCAGGTGTAAAGCCAGGCCAAGGTGCATCAGAAACAGTTAAAACAGAACCATCAATATAATTTTGAATTTCATATCCGTTTTTATGCTCAGGAATAAAAATATCATCGTTTACTTTTTTAATTTCTATTCCTAATTTCCTAAAAACATTTGGAATCTGGCCAAGATTTGACCAACTAACATTTTTGATAGTTATTTCACTTTTTGTCATAGCTGCTAAACCAATCCAACTTCCAATTTCAATCATATCAGGTAAAACTTTGTGCTCTACTCCACCCAAAGCTATAACGCCTTCAATAATTAATAAATTTGAACCTATCCCTTTAATATTGGCACCCATAGAGATCAACATTTTACATAATTGCTGAATGTAAGGCTCACATGCCGCATTATATATTTCTGTCTTTCCTTTGGCTAGAACAGCAGCCATTAAAATATTTGCAGTACCTGTAACAGAAGCTTGGTCAAGAAGAATATAGTCACCTTTCAAAACATTTGCTTCAACTCCGTAAAAATATTCTTCTTTATTGTATCTAAAAGAAGCACCTAATTTAATGAATCCTAAAAAATGAGTATCTAGCCTACGCCTTCCAATTTTATCACCACCAGGTTTTGGAATAAAACCTTTTCCGAATCTAGCTAAAAGGGGGCCAACAATCATTATTGAACCCCTAAGGCTACTTCCTTTTATCTTAAATTCTTCAGAATGTAAATAATCAATGTCTACATTGTCAGCTAAAAAAGAATACTTATTCTTTTTAATTTTATTAACCTTCACACCAAGTGATTTTAATAAATCAATTAATTTAAGAACATCAATAATTTCAGGAATATTATCAATAATAACTTTTTTATCTGTTAGCAAACAGGCACATATTACTTGTAGGGCTTCATTTTTGGCTCCTTGAGGAATCACTTCTCCTTTTAGCTTAACTCCACCTTTTATAGAAAAAGTACCCATTTTTAAAAATTAGTTATTATTTCTTTTTTTATAATTTCTATAATGTTTCTTATTGTTTTTGTGAGCTGGTGACTTGCCAAATTTCTTATTAGTAAGTTTAATGAGGTTTTGGGATTCTGATAAGGGTTTATCATTCTGGCTGTAGACAATTTTTCCATTAGACAACTCACTCAAATGATTAAAAATAACATCATCTTCAACTGTATCCTTGTTCCAATTTAGAAAACACTTCTTCATATGATTTGCAATAACATAAACAAGTTGCTTTTTCATCTCTCCATCTTCCCAACTAACAGCTATATCTATCATTCTCTTTATATTGTTACCATAAAACCTATATTTTGGAAAATTTTGAGGATAGTTTAGCTTATCAGGGCGTTCTTCATATACTTCTTTAGAGGGTAATGGATATGGTGAATCTATATCTAACTCAAAATTAGACATAATAAAAAGCTGATCCCAAAGCTTGTGTTGGAATTCGGGAACATCTCTTAAATGAGGATTCATGTTTCCCATAACACCAATTATTGCTTTTGCCAAGTTATTTCTCTTTTCTTTATTCTCACATTCCAAAGCTTGGTCTATCATTTTATGCAAATGCCTACCGTATTCAGGGATTATTAGCTTAGTACGTTCAGTATTATATTGTATATTTTCTATCAATTTTAGGGTAATTAAATTATGAAGTTCAACAAATTTACTAAAATAAATTATAATGAAATTATCCCTTTAATTTTTGACGCCAATTTATATTTTTCTATAATGGAAATTGGTGTTTTCATTACAGCAGTAATTGAAATACTAGAAAACTTATTATTTGAGGATTTTCGAATTGAAAAATCAGCATTTTTAATATCGTTAAAAATCGTTTTTAATTCTAAAATATCGTTTTCATCGGATTTTAATATAAATTTAAATCGATATCTACTAGGCCATTTAGAAGAAGTGGAAAGTTGTTCCTCAAGTCTAAGGTAAAAATCATTACTATTATTCACATGGCAAATATATATAAAGTACTATTAATTGATTATTTTGCAAACGATTATTATGAATAAAAAAATTTTGATTACTGGTGGACCAGGAACAGGTAAAACTGAGCTTATAAAGGGTCTCGAAAATGAGGGCCATAATTGTGAACATGAAATCGTTAGAAAAATCACAGAAGAAGCACAAAAAAAAGGTGTTGATCAATTTTTTCTTAAAGACCCAATCGAGTTTAGTAAAAGACTTATGGCTCTTAGGTTAGATCAGTTTAAAAAAACTCAAAACACAAAGTATACTTTTTTTGACAGAGGAGTCCACGAAATAATAGCATATTTAAATTTTTTGAATGTTGAATTTGAAAACAAATTTTTTGAACAAACAAAAGGAGTTATTTATGATTATGTATTTGTACTTCCACCATGGGAAGAGATTTATAAAAATGACAATGCTAGATATGAGAGCTATGAAGAGTCTGTGAAGATACATGAAGAAATATGTAATATTTATAAAATATTAAACGTTAATTTGATAACCTTAGATAAAACAACTGTTAAAAAAAGAATCGCAAGTATTCTTAAGTCAATTAATTAAAATCAATATGTCTGTGAAAGCTTTAAATATAATTTTTATGGGAACACCAGATTTTGCTGTTGACTGTTTGGATAATCTTATAAAATCTAAACACAATGTTTTAGGAGTAGTTACAGCAGAGGATAAAAAAGCAGGTAGGGGTAAAAAAATAAAGATTTCAGATGTTAAAGAATACTGTTTAAAAAATAATATAAAAATTTTTCAACCTGAAAAATTAAAAAATATAGATTTTATAAATACAATGAAATCTTTCGATCCGGATTTATTTATCGTTGTTGCTTTTAGAATGCTACCTGAGGTTTTATGGAAAATTCCAAAACTAGGTACTATTAATCTTCATGCATCACTTTTACCAAACTTAAGAGGAGCTGCGCCAATACATTGGGCTATAATTAACGGACTTAAGGAAACTGGATTAACTACTTTTTTTATTAATGAAAAAATTGATTGTGGAAATATAATTGAACAATCAAAAGTTCAAATTGATAGAAATCAAAATACAGGAGACTTATATAATATTTTAAAAAAAATAGGATCCAAACTTATATTATCGTCTTTAGACTTAATACAGGACAAGACTTTTAAAAGTATTCATCAAGATGTTAGTAATAATGATTTATCAGCACCAAAGCTTGATAAAATAAATACAAAAATAAATTGGAATGATTCATCAGAGAATATTCATAATTTAATAAGAGGCTTATCACCTTTTCCAGCTGCCTGGACATCAATTAAAGAAAATAAAAAAATATTAAAAATTTATAAATCAAAGAATAATTATACAAATACAATTAAAGATTATCAACCTGGAATAATAATTTTCAATGATAATTCGATATTAGCATCTACAAAAGATGGTTTTATTGAAATTCTTGAACTACAAATACAAGGTAAAAGAAAAATGACAAGTTTTGAATTTATCAATGGATATAAAACACTAGACAAACAACAATTAAATTGAAAAAGGGAAATATTTTATATGCTGACCCAACTTTAAATATTGATTTAAATTTTAACCGATCAGTAGTACTTATAGCTGAAAAAAATAAATTAGGAACAGTAGGTTTTATTTTAAATAAAAAATCTCCATACTCTACATTAGACTTGATTCCTGAATTGAATGAAAATTTCAAAATATATGTTGGAGGTCCAGTTGAAAAAGATAATTTATATTTCATTCACAACATTCCAAATTTGATTCCTAATTCAATTAAAATTAGAGAAAAATTACATTGGGGAGGAAATTTTGAGACCGTCATAGATTTAATAAACAAAAAAAAAATTGATAAAAGTGAAATAAAATTTTTCCTTGGATATTCTGGGTGGAACGAGGGCCAATTAGAAGAAGAACTTAAAATTAATTCATGGATTGTTTCATATGAAATGGGATTAGAGAATATTGCCCTTAAAACAAGTGATCTGATTTGGAAAAATAAGCTAATAAATCTTGGAGGAGAATATTTAATTTGGTCAAATTCTCCTGAAAATCCACAGCACAATTAGGTTTTTAAAATTTGATTATTTAAAAAATCTATAAAACTTTTAGCTGTTTTATTATTTAAGGTTTTGTTTCTATAATTAGTAACAGGAATTATTCCATTGATTGAATTTGTTACCCAAATTTCATCAGCAGACAATAATTCAAAAGGAGATATATCATCTTCTACAATAGAAAATTGAGGGAAAAATTTCGTATATGTAATAATTTTTTTTCTCATTATTCCCTTTAAACAACCCGAACTTAAGGGAGGAGTTTTTATGATGGTGTCTTTTATTAAAAAAAGATTTCCATTTAAAAATTCCACAACATTTTTTTTATTATTTAGTAAAACACAATTATTTAAGTTATTCTCTTTTGCGTAAACTCCTGCTAATACGTTAATTATTTTATTATTTGTTTTTAAATTTGAGAGTAAATTATCATTCAGATAATAATCTTTAAACAAGTCTACTTTATAAATTTCATATTTTGCAACAAATAAAGTGTTTTCATTAACAGAACAGTGAATAATAAAAGAAGGATTCATAGATTCGGGTGTATATAAACCTGAACCTTGTCTGAACAAAGAAAGTCTAACTCTTCCACAAAAATTGTTACTTAGTTTACTAAAAGTTTTAATGATCTGATTTTCAAAAAATTCAGGTGTGTAGAAAATAGGAATCTCAATTCTTATAATTCTTAAAGAAGACATTAATCTTAGATAATGGTCTTCCCAGAAAAGGATTCTATTATTTACTATCTTAATAGTCTCAAAAACTGAATCTCCATATAAAAAACCTCTATTTAATAAATCAGAATCTAATTTATCAATTAATTTTCCATTATAATTTACCATGAATTATTATGATGAACCTACTAATTTTTTTAAATCTGAAATCTGACTTTCCCATAGCATTTTGGATTCTTCAATCTCATCCTCAAAGGCAAAATCAGTAACAATTAATGATACATCTTTTGTTATTTCATCAACAACTATTCTAATTTCAAAAAAACATTTGTCTTGATCCTTAGAGTCGTCCATCCACCTATATTTAACAAAAGTATCAGATTTAGATGAGATTAACTCAGCTATTTCCTCTGAACCATCCCAAATAAAGGAAAAAGATTTTCCTCTTGAATTTACATCGTCTGCAAACCATTCGCATAATCCAGAAGCAGATGATATGTATTGGTACAGCATGTGCGGAGATGCATGAATAGGAAACTCAATTTCAAACTTTTCTTTTAATTCCATATGGTAGCAATATATAGATTAAATTAGTTCTAAAAAAGAATTTTAAATATTTTTTAATCTTAGTTTGAGTCTATTCAATTTGTTTATATATTTACGCGCGTTTTATGATGGCGAGGTAGCTCAGTTGGTTAGAGCGTCGGATTCATAACCCGGAGGTCGGGAGTTCAAATCTCCCTCTCGCTACAACATTTTATAAGGGATTAAATCTAGTTTGATTTAATCCTTTTTCTTTTATAATTTTTTAATAATACTGACAAACTTACTGAGTTCATGTGTGGATTGATCCCCTGTTTGCATATTTTTTAATGTGACGACATCTTTTTTTCTTTCATTATCTCCATAAATTATTACAAAAGAAGCATTATGTTTATTTGCGTAAGTAAATTGCTTGTTAAGTTTTACATGATCAGGATAAAGAAATATTTCATTGTTCAAATTTCTAAGTTTGTCAATGTAGGGAGAAATCTTTTTCAAATTTTCAATACCAAAATTAGCTACCATAAATTCAAAACTTTTATCTAAGTGAGCAGGAAACATGTTGCTTTCATCCATCAACAAATAAATCCTATCCAAACCAAAAGAAATACCTACACCACTTATGTTTTTTAAGTTAAATAAAGATGTTAAGTCATCATATCTTCCTCCTCCTCCAATTGAACCTAATCTATCATTTGTTTTTGAACAAACTTCTATAATGGTTCCTGTGTAATAATTTAAACCTCTAGCCAAAGTCAAATCAAATCTAATCTCATTATTTAATTTTATTTGATCGGAGAAAAAATTAAATATTTCTGTTAAATCGTTTACTGCATTTAAAGAATCTTCATTATTACTAAATAAAGACTTTAAGGAATCTAATTCTACATCTCTTTCAGAGAGAAGTTTTTTTAACTTATCAACTGGAACTTCTTTAATTTGAGATTTTATTTCATGAATAACTTTATCAATACCAATTTTATCTAATTTATCTATGGATGTTATAAAATGAGTTAGTTTTTCATTTGCACCAAAGTAATTAGCAAATCCTTTTAATATTCCTCTATGATTAATTTTAAAAACTAAATCTTTAAAACCGAGTTGACTAAAAATAGAATCGTATAATTTAATTAACTCAATTTCTTGAATTATTGACTTGTTTCCCACGACATCTGCGTCACATTGAGTAAATTCTTGAAATCTTCCATGTTGAGGACGATCAGCTCTCCAAACATTTTGTATTTGAAAACGTTTAAATGGAAAAGTAATATTGTTTTGGTGTTGAGATACAAATCTTGCTAGTGGAACGGTTAAATCATATCTTAAACCTTTCTCAGAAATAGATTTTGTAAAAGATGATAAATCATTAGATTCTAAAGAATTAACATCAGCTTTTTTTACTTTATCACCTGAATTTAAAATTTTAAAAACAAGTCTGTCTCCCTCGTTACCATACTTTCCTAAAAGAGTTGAGTTTTTTTCTAGTGCAGGTGTTTCAATTTCAGAGAAACCAAAGTTTTTGAAATTTTTTCTTAAAATATTAATAATATAGTTTCTTTTAGAAAGCTCTAGTGGTAAAAAATCTCTTGTTCCTTTGGGGTTTGAAGGTGATTTTGACATTGTTTAGAATAATAATATAACAAATATCTGACTTTTTAAGAAAATAAAATCAGAATTTAATATATAATTATATAAATCTAGTCTTCAGATTTAACAACTTCAAAAGATAATTCGTGAATTACGTTTCTGTGTAATCTAAGGGTAGCATTATAATTTCCTAACCTTTTAACAGTTCCACCTTGAATTTTAATTATTTTCTTATCAAAATCAAAACCTGAATTTGAAAGTTCACTATTTAAGTCAGAATTTGAAATTGAACCGAATAGCTTACCACCTGTACCGGATTTAGCACCAATTTTAATTTCAAGCTTAGCTAATTTTTTTGCTAATTTATTGGCTTCATCAATTTCTTTCTTTTCCTTAAATTCTCTTTGTTTAATATTTTCAGCTAAAACTTTTTTAGATGATGGCGTAGCTAAAACAGCAAGTCCTTGAGGAATTAAATAATTTCTTCCATAACCGTTTTTAACAGAGACTAAATCGTCTTTGAAACCTAAATTAGGTACATCACTTTTTAAAATTAATTCCATAATTATTATTTTAACATGTCGGCTTGATAAGGTAAAAGTGCTAAGTGTCTTGCTCTTTTAATTGCAACAGAAACTTTTCTTTGATATTTTAGAGATGTTCCTGTTAATCTTCTTGGCAAAATTTTTCCTTGTTCGTTAATAAATCTTAAAAGAAAATCTGGATCTTTATAATCAACATATTTGATTCCAGATCTTTTAAACATACAATATTTTTTGTTGTTTTTAGTTGCTATATCAAGTGGAGTAAGATATCTAATTTCACCCTGATTTGCTTTACCTGCTTTTTCTAATGTTGACATAATTAAGCTTTTTTAGTGTTACGTTCTCTTCTCTTGACAGACCAAGCGTCAGCGTGTTTATCTAATTTTACGTTTAGATATCTCATAACTCTTTCATCTCTCTTTAACTCAGTCTCAAATGAATTAACTGTAGTGTTAGCAGCTTTAAAATCTATTAAATTATAAAAGCCACTTTGTTTGTTTTGGATCGTGTAAGCTAGTTTTTTTAGCCCCCAGTGTTCTACTGAGATAATTTCCGACCCTTCGCTAATTAAATAGTCTTCAAATTTTTTTACTGTCTCCTTTACCTGATCTTCAGATAAAACGGGATTTAAAATGAAAACAGCTTCGTAATGATTCATATATTTTGTTAAAAATTGGTCGCAAAAATACATTTTTAAAAAACACTAACAAAATTCTAATGCTAATTAATTGTAAGGGTCAACATCAATGGAAATCTGAGTACTCCTAAATAAAGAAATTGATTCAAATTTACTTATGGTTTTTAAAATAATTTTTTTGCTTTTTTTAAGGTTTAAATCTGTTGGAATTTTTATTTGAATATTATTTATATACTTGTTTTGGACTCTGGGAATTAGTGGAAATTCAGGTCCAAAAATAAATTTGTCAAAATTTGTTTTTAAGCTTTCAGAAAGCCATGTTGCACTGATTTTTATTTTATCAATATTTTTATCTTTCAAAATAATTTTTATAATTCTTGAGTAAGGTGGATAGTCAAACGTATGTCTTTCGCTTAATTGATCATTAAACATACCCAAATAGTCACTGCTTTTTATTTTAAGCATAACCTTGTGATTTGGATTATAAGTTTGAACTATTACTTTTCCCTGACTTTTAGACCTTCCAGATCTTCCAGCAACTTGTTGAATTAATTGAAAACATTTTTCCTGAGCTCTAAAATCTGGAAAATAAATCAAATTATCTGCATTAACTACTCCTACTAAATCTACATTTTTAAAATCCAAGCCTTTACTTAACATCTGAGTGCCTACTAATATTTGAAATTTATTTTCCTCAAATTCATTTATTAATTTCAAAAAAGAATTTTTAGTTTTTGTTGAATCTTGATCCATTCGTTCAACCCTATAATTGGGAAAATAATTTCTCAATTCTTCAGCAACTTGTTGAGTTCCTAAACCTTTTTTAATCAATGAAATAGATGAACACTTAATACACTTACTCTCATTTTTTGAAGTGTATCCACAATGATGACATTTTAATTCATTTGAAATTCTATGGTATGTTAAAGAAACGTCGCAATTTTTACAATCAAAAACATATCCACAAGATTCACATTCTTGATATGGGGAATATCCCCTCCTATTTTGAAAAATTATTACTTGTTTTCCATCGTTTAAAGTTGACTTAATATTGATCCATCAAATATTCAGAAAAACTTCCAGTCATTTTTTTCTTTGCTGTTGACTCTTTTAAATCCTTTAAAATAATATTTGGAAGTTTAACATTATTAAATCTTTTATCAAGTTTTATCAATCCATATTTATTTGATACAGCATTAAAATAAGACTCGACACTAGGTGTAGCTGAACCAAGTAAGGTTTTTGCTTTATGAAGCATTGCAATATAAATTGCAGAGTCTCTTGCGTGATACCTAGGAGATGGGTTAAACTGCTTATACGCATTTTCATGTTCTTCATCAACAATTATTAGGCTTAGGCTTTTAAAAGGCAAAAAAATAGAGGATCTCGCGCCTAAAATAATTTTTCCAGGTTTATCAAGAACTGTTTTCCATATTTCAGTTCTTTGTTCTAGAGTATATTTAGAGTGATAAACCAATAAATTTTCTCCAAAATATTTTTTTAATCTGCTTATTAATTGTGTTGTTAAGGCAATTTCAGGTACTAAATATAAAACTTGATTATTTTTTTCTATTTCTTCAGCGATTAATTTTACATATATTTCTGTTTTACCAGAGGATGTAACACCATGCAAAAGAGAAACATTTTTATGTTCGAAACTTGATTTAATTTCGTTGTAAGCGTTATTCTGATCATTACTAAGTTTTTTTGGTTTTATAATACCGTCAACAAAAAACTGAGAACGATTTACAGTTTTATTAACTTTTAATAAAATATTTGAATTAATCAAATTGAGTACTGTTTGCCTGGACACATTGCATTTATCAATTATTTCATTAATGGTTAAGTTCTCATTATCAGAATTTTGAGCAACCCACTTAAATACTTAAGTTGAGATTTCTTTTTTTGTAATTGTTTAATTGTTTCTGACGAGTTTAAATATAGAATTTACCAAGATGGTTGTAAGAAACTTTGGTTTAAAATAATCATAAACCTTTTCTTTGACGGTTATAATTGAATTAATAATTAATTCATTTATTTCTGAACTAATATTTTTTTTATCTAATATTCCTGTTAAATCTTTTAAAGAAACTCTTTGATATTTAATTAAATAATTAAATATATTAACTGCATTAACAGACAATTTCAGCGATTTTATATCTTTTTTTAATAAAACTATTTCACTTTCACTTTTTAACAACAAAAGCTTAGGTATAGCCACTTTTAAAACTAAACCAAGGGGGCACATATAATAATCTGAAATCCATTGAAAAAAAGTTAATTGTTTAAGAGTAACAATGGGAGTTTTATCAATTATAAACTCAATTTCTTTAGGATTGTAATTAATTGGAGAATTTTGGTGTTTTTTGACAACAATACCAGTAATAAACTTAGATTTTCCAAAAGGAACCATAACACGAAAACCTATATCAATAAATTCAAATTCTTTTTTATTGATTATGTAGGTAAAAGTTGTTCTAATTGGAAGAGGAACAATGACATCTATTAAATTCATTATTAAAAACTTTCAATTTTATTAATAGTATATATTTACATTCTAATATAAATTAAAATTTATCAATTGCTCAGTTTATGGAGATTAAATTAATTGTTGTAGGAAAAACAAAAAGTTCTGAACTAGTTAGGCTAATAAATGAGTATGTAAAGAGAATTAATTTTTATAAAAAGTTTAAAATAATTGTAGTTAATTCTTTGAAATCGAAAAAAAATTCTGAAAAGGAAATAAAAAAAATTGAAGGAGAAAATATTTTAAAAACATTAAAAAAAAATGAATTAATTTTTTTACTAGATGAAAATGGTAAATCATTCAACTCTAGAAAATTTGCTGATTTTCTTTCAAACAAGTTTAAAACAAATAAGAGTATTGTTTTTGTTGTTGGTGGAGCATATGGTTTTTCTAATGAAATTAAACAAAAGTCAAATGAAATAATATCACTTTCAGAAATGACATTTTCTCACCAAATAATTAGATTATTTTTTACTGAACAAGTATATCGAGCACTTACAATTTTAAATAACCACCCTTACCACAATGACTAATATAAATTTAATATTTGCTACATCTAATCAGAACAAGGTTTTAGAAATTCAAAAAATTCTACCAAAAAAGTTTAAATTAAAAGTTTAAAAGATTTAAATTATTTTGAGGACGTACCTGAAAACGAAAATACAATTGAAGGAAATGCTATTTTTAAGGCAAAATATATCTATGAAAAATTCAATATTAATGTATTTGCAGATGATACTGGTCTTGAAGTTGAAGCGTTGAATGGAGAGCCTGGTGTGCATTCAGCAAGATATGCAGGCACAACAAGAAACTCAGAAAAAAACATAAAAAAACTGTTAAAAAATTTAAAAAACATTAAAAATAGAAATGCTCGATTTAAAACCGTAATAGCGTTAATAATTGATAATAAATTACACAAATTCAGTGGTATAGTTGAGGGATACATTTTAGATAGTCCAAAGGGAAATAATGGATTTGGTTATGATCCAATTTTTTGTCCAAATGGATTTGATAAATCATTTGCAGAACTTACACTAAAAGAAAAAAATTTAATTAGTCATAGATCACTTGCAATGAAAAAATTAATTGATTTTATTTCATAATTAACTTGTATTTTTGAATTTTATGAATAAGATTTATTTCTTCTTTTTATTTTTTATAATATCAAATACGATTTTTTCTCAAAATCAAAACTTGGTAGCATTTGTTGAAAATTCCTCTGATAATAAGCCAATACCTAGTGTTCATGTAATTAATTTAAGTCAAGTCATTGGGGTTATTACTGACAAAGAGGGTAAATTTGAAATTCCGGCAAAGCTAAATGATACACTATATCTTTCTTATTTGGGATACAAATCTATCAAAGTAAGAGTTACAAATGATTTACTAAAATTTGAAAATTCGAAAATTCAATTAACTGAGCTGGCTTATGCATTAGAAGAAGTTATTGTTAAACCCTATGAATTAACAGGATATTTAGAAATCGATGCAAAAAATGTTCCAGTAAGCCAATCTTTTAGATACAGTATTCCAGGGCTTCCCACAAGAGGTTATGAGGGTGGTTCAAGAAATTCTGGTGCTTTTTCTAAAGTTATAAACGCCATTTTTAATCCCGCTGATTTTTTATATAATTTGTTTGGTAAAAACCCAAGACAACTAAAAAAACTTAAACAGATGAAAGAAGATTATAGAATACGAGAACTTTTATCTTCAAAGTTTGATAGAGAAACTTTGGTTGAATTACTACAAATTGAAAAAATTGACATTGATGAAATTTTAAGAAATTGTAATTTTTCTGATAGTTTTATTCAAACTGCAAACGATCTACAGATTTTAGATGCTATTAGTGGTTGTTACGAAGAATATAAAGTTTTAAATAGAAAATAATTTTCAAAAAGCTTACCTTTGTAGGTGTTTTATAAATAAAACTATATGCCACTAAATTCTCTTAATGCAATAAGCCCAATTGATGGAAGATATCACGAAAAAACAAAAAATTATTCAAGTTATTTTTCAGAATATGCATTAATAAAATATAGAGTTTTAATAGAGATAGAATATTTCTTAGCATTATCTAAATCTGAAATTTCTAGTATTCACAGACTTTCCTAAAGAATTGATTTCTAGTATTAGAAATATTTATATTAAATTTTCTAAAAAGGATGCTGAAGAAGTAAAAGAAATTGAAAGAGAAACAAATCATGATGTTAAAGCAGTTGAATATTTTATAAAAAATAAGTTTAAAGAATTAGATCTTGATAAATATTTAGAGTATATACATTTTGGTTTAACATCTCAAGATATAAATAATACTGCAATACCCTTATCAATTAAAGATGCGTTAAATACTATTTATGTCCCAGAACTAACTGAACTTATAAATTTAATTGATAAAAAAAATTATGAATACTCAGAAATTCCAATGCTTGCTCGTACTCATGGACAAGCTGCCTCACCAACAAGATTAGGTAAAGAATTTGAAGTATTCAAAATAAGATTATCTGAACAATTAAAATTTTTAAATTCAATTCCAATAGCTGCCAAATTTGGTGGAGCAACAGGAAATTTTAATGCTCATAAAGTAGCTTTTCCAAAAGTTGATTGGAAGAAATTTGCAGGCTCATTGGTAAATGATTTAGGACTTTATCACTCATTTCCAACGACTCAAATAGAACACTATGATCATTTAGCTTCATTATTTGACTGCATGAAAAGAATTAACACAATCCTGATTGATTTTAACAGGGACATGTGGTCATATATATCAATGGATTACTTCAAACAAAAAATAAATAAAAATGAAGTTGGATCATCAGCAATGCCACATAAAGTAAACCCTATTGATTTTGAAAATTCTGAAGGTAATTTAGGAATAGCAAATTCTATTTTTGAGCATCTTTCTGCTAAACTACCTATTTCAAGACTTCAAAGAGATTTAACAGATAGTACAGTCTTAAGAAATATTGGTGTTCCATTTGGACACACTTCAATTGCATTCAAATCTACAATTAAAGGGATTAATAAGCTTATAGTTAATAGAGAAAAAATAGAGTCAGACCTAAATAACAACTGGGCTGTTATTGCCGAGGCTATTCAAACTATCTTAAGAAGAGAAGGTTATCCAAATCCTTACGAAACATTAAAAGAATTAACCAGAAAAAATTCAGAAATTAATAAGACTACAATTCACGAATTTATAGATTCTTTAAATATTGGTACTGAAATTAAAAATGAACTTAAGAAGATTTCTCCACAAAATTATACTGGGATATAAATACTAATCTTCAATTGTAGGTCTTTCTACTAAATTGGTGTCTAATCCAATTTTAAAATTTCCATTAGAAATCTTAGTAACATCTTTATCAATTTTACCAAATTCCTTAGATGAGTCATTAAAATGATTTACGGCAGCACTTAACGATTTGCCAAGCCTGTTATGTGAGTTTTGATAAGAATTTAGATGATTTGAAAGTTTTTGAACATTTTTAATAACTTCATCCACAGATTTTTCAAACTTTAAATTGTTTAAAGCTTTCATAGTAATCTGAAGCATTGGAAAAAGACTCATAGGAGAGACTATCATTACTTTTTTATCATAAGCATAGGATACTAAATCCTTAGAATTAATTTGAAGTGAACCGACTCTGTTATTTAATAAATCTTGGTATAATCCATCGGCAGGAATAAACATAAAAGCATAGTCTAATGTCTTTTCAGAGGGTCGTATGTATTTTGAAGTTTCATCAATTCGTGATTTAATGTCTATTCTAAATTTCTTTTCAAGTCCTTCAATCTCTAAGCTATCTGAACTTTCAATCATTTTATTATAATTATCCAAAGAAAATTTGGCGTCTATTGGAATTATATGATCATTAACTTTAACAATAGCATCAACTATTTCCCCATTATTAAAGGAATATTGCATTTGAAAAATTTCAGGTGGTAATACATTTGATAAAAGGTTTTCCAACTGAATTTCACCAAAAATCCCTCTTTGCTTTTGGTTACCAAGAATTTTTTCAAGAGATTTCATTTGGTTTGCAAAACTTAAAACCTGCTTATTAGTTCCTTTTATTTTTTCTAACTCTACAGTAACATCTTTTATAACTTTATTAGAATCAGAAAATTGTTTTTGAATATCTTCTTTAGAGGTCTTGTGAAAGTTATTTATTTCTTTATTAATTGAGAACAACTTGGATTCAAGTTCTAATCTGTTCTTTTCGGAATTTTCACTAACTTCTTTTCTAATATTTTGAATTTCATTACTCAAATTATTAGTGAGTTGAATCAAAAGTTCACTAGACCCAGAACTACCTTTACTTTTAAGAGTATAAATTATAAAAACCAATAGAAGTAATAGTAATATTAGAATCACATTATCCATGTCTCTAAGATAGAAATATTATTATTTAGTTAGATACATTTTTCTTCTTGAATACAATTCATAGAATTGATCATCTTTCAAGTCATCAATAAAAAAATACTTTCTCCTGTACTCTTCATTTCAGGACCTAAACTTTTATTAACATTTGGAAATTTATTAAAAGAAAAAACAGGTTGTTTTATTGCAAATCCTTTTAAATCAGGTTTATATTCAATTTCTGAAACCTTTCAAATGACCTAACATCACTTTTGTAGCAAAATTTACATAAGGTTGCTTATAAGCTTTTGCAATAAATGGAACAGTTCTGGATGCTCTAGGATTAGCTTCAATGATATAAACTACTTCGTCTTTTATAGCAAATTGAATATTAATAAGCCTACAGTTTTAAGTGAAATAGCAATTTTCTTAGTGTGATCAATAATTTGTTGCATAACTAATTTCCCTAAGTTAAAGGGAGGAAGAGTTGCATTAGAATCTCCTGAATGAACACCGCAAGGCTCAATGTGTTCCATTATACCTATTATCATATACATCTTTACCATCACAAATTGCATCAGCTTCGGCCTCAATTGCTCCGTCTAAATAATGATCTAATAATAATTTATTATTCAGGCATTTTCTTGAAGAAGATCTACAACATGAGCTTCCAACTCTTCTTTGTTTATTACAATTTTCATTCCCTGGCCACCAAGTACGTATGATGGTCTCACTAAAATTGGAAAATTAAGTTTATCAGATAAAGTCAGTGCTTGATCAGCTGTTTCAGCAACTCCAAATTCAGGATATGGTATATTATTTTCCTTTAATAGTGTTGAAAAACTTCCTCTATCTTCAGCTAAATCTAATGCCTGATAAGTAGTACCCATTATTTTAATACCATATCTATCTAGCTTTTCAGCTAATTTTAATGCAGTCTGACCTCCAAGCTGAACAATAACTCCATACTGGATTTTCATGTTCAATAATTTCATAAATATGCTCCCAAAAAACAGGCTCAAAATACAATTTATCTGCCGTATCAAAATCAGTAGAAACAGTTTCTGGGTTACAATTTATCATAATGGTTTCATATCCACATTCAGCAGAAGCTAAAACTCCATGAACACAACAATAATCAAATTCAATTCCTTGTCCAATTCTATTTGGACCAGAACCTAAAACAATAATTTTTTTTCTATCAGAGACGACACTTTCATTTTCAGTGTACACTAGTCCATCTGGTAACTTTATCTCTTCTTCAAATGTAGAATAATAATATGGTGTTTTAGCCGTAAATTCAGCAGCACAAGTATCAACAAGCTTATATACTCTATTGATATTTATACTTTTCTTTTCTTATAAACTAGCACTTTCCAAGCATCCTAACAAGTGAGCAATCTGGCGGTCTGCATAACCCTTTTTGTTTTGCTTCTAGAAGTAAATCTTTTGTAATTGTATCAATACTGAATATTTTGAAATCTCTTTTTCTAGGTTTACTAAGAGACTTCATACTGTCTTAAATACCACATATCAATTTTAGTGATTTCATGAATTCTTTCTAGTGAAATTCCCATTTTAATTGCATCATAAATCTACAAAAACTCTATCCCAACTAGCATTGGTCAATTTATCAATACTATGTTTATCATGATTAGTATATCCTTTTCCATCTGCCCCTATTCCATTTCTACCAATTTCTAAAGATTGAGAAGCCTTGTGTAGGGCTTCAATGAAATGACCTACCTATACCCATAACCTCACCAACAGACTTCATCTGAAGACCTAAAGTTCTATCTGAGCCTTCAAATTTGTCAAAGTTCCATCTTGGAATCTTTCACAATTACATAATCAAGTGTAGGTTCAAACAAAGCAGAAGTTGATTTTGTAATTTGATTATTTAACTCATCTAAGCTGTAACCAATAGCTAATTTACTAGCAACTTTTGCAATGGGATATCCAGATGCCTTTGAAGCTAAGCGCAGAGGACCTTGAAACTCTCGGATTAATCTCAATGGCAATAATATCTTCTTTCTTATCAGGGCTAACAGCAAATTGAACATTACAACCTCCTGCAAAATCACCAATAGAACGCATCATTTTAATTGCCATATTACGCATTCTTCTGATAAGTAGAATCAGACTAAAGTCATAGCAGGGGCATGTTATTGAATCACCAGTGTGAATACCCATCGGATCTAAATTTTCGATAGTACAAATAATAATAACATTATCATTTTTATCTCTCAACAGTTCTAATTCATATTCTTTCCAGCCTAAAACAGCTTTATCAATAAGTACTTCATGAATTGGTGAGGCATGCAAACCTCTTAGACAATAAATCTTCAAATCTTCATCTTGTGTGTACAAAAGCTGCTCCCGTTCCTCCTAAGAGTAAAAGAAGGACGTATAACTAAAGGGAAATCCTAATTCTTGAGCAATTTCCTTTCCTTCTAAGAATGATGTTGCAATTCTAGCTGGAGCAACAGGAATGTCAATTGTTTCATAAGTTTTCTAAACTGTTCTCTATCTTCAGTTATATTAATAGCATCAATATCAACTCCAATAATTTCAACATTATAATCTTTCCAAATGCCTTTTTCATCAGCATCAATACAAAGTTTAATGCAGTTTGACCTCCCATTGTAGGAAGAACAGCATCAATCTTATGTTTTATCAAAATTTCTACTAATTGAATCTGGTGTTAAAGGTTTTAAATAAACATGTGATCAGCCACAACCTTATCAGTCATAATAGTAGCAGGATTAGAATTAATAAGATGTAACTTCAATCCCCTCTTCTCTTAAGGATCTTAGAAGCTTGAGATCCAGAATAATCAAATTCACAAGCTTGACCTATTACAATAGGTCCTGATCCTATTATTAAAATACTTTTTAAATCTTTTCTTAATGGCATTTGGTTAGTCTTAAATTCGGTTCATGAATATATATAAAAAAAGGTGTTACTGAAAAAGTAACACCTTATTTTTTTTAACTTTTTATTCACTTATTTTTTATGTCTTGGTTCAGATGAAACAGAAATTTTATTTCTCCCTTTAGCTCTTCTACTTGCCAATACTTTTCTGCCACTTGGTGTAGACATTCTTTCTCTAAATCCGTGTTTATTACGTCTTTTTCTTTTTGAAGGTTGAAAAGTTCTTTTCATTTGAATTAATTAACTATTTTTACTAAAATTTGAGGCCAAATATACAATAAGTTTAATTAACTCAAATGTATTGTTAAAAAAAACTTTAACGTAGAAAAACTAATTAATAATCTGATTATCAATGTATCCAAAAATTATAAAACTAATATTAGCAATTTTAACTCTAATTTATTCAGTTTTTCAATTCTATGAAAATAATATTGGCAACGGAATAGCATTAATTTTTTTAGCTATAATTTTCATTTTTTTATATTTTAAAAATGAAATTATTTTGATAATCTTTTTTAAATTAAGAAAACAAGATTTTACAGGAACTGAAAAGTGGTTAAAAAAAATAAAAAATCCTGAAAGTTCATTAACAACTAAACAAGTTGGGTATTATAATTATTTATGGGGAATTGTTTCATCTCAAACTAACCTTACCCAAGCTGAAAAGTTTTTTAAAAAAGCTATTTCCATTGGACTTTCAATGGACCATGATTTAGCCATGGCAAAATTAAGTTTAGCAGGAATTTTAATTCAAAAACGTAGAAAAAGAGAAGCTACTACACTGCTAAACGAGGCCAAAAAACTAGATAAGCAAAAAATGCTTTCTGATCAGATTAGAATGATGCAACAGCAAATGAAAAGAATTTAAGCTAGATTTTTAGAAAAATATTCATTTAACCAATCTGCTCTTTTTAGGATTATAGCGTGATCTCCCTTTTCAATAGGAATATAATTTTTCAAATTTATAATCGGAAAAATTAAATCATTAGTCCCATGGATGTGTACTACATTTTTAATTGGCTCCTCTTGATTCCAATTGACAATTTTATCAATTGACCAATCAAGATATTTTTGATCTCTTACGGAAAGATACTTTCTGTAAAGATTAACCCTCTTTTTAATCTTTGGACCGAAAACAAAAGCCATTAAATTTTCAAAATCATCTATCCAAGATAATGGCAAAAACTTATAACTTTTTGTTTTCCTTGCAAACTTCATAGAATTGGATAACTCTTTTCTGGATTTTACACTCGATATAATAATTACTTTTTTAGCATTAATAATTTTAGAAATCTCTTGCATAATCAAGCCACCAAAAGAAACTCCTATAAGAATTGGATTTTGGTGTTTTATAGACTTTGATAGTCTCATAGAATAATCTTTTAGTGATTCACTTTTCAGAGGAGCAATCCACTCAAGAAAATGAGAATGAAATTTAGATGGTAATTTTATTCGTTCAAAAATCAAGGAATTTGCAGACATTCCAGGCATAAAATAAACGTGAATTTCTTTGTCTAAACTCATGAAATTATCATAAAGAGGTATTTTTCTTATCTTTGTAAGACATTTATAAAAATAGGCATAAGAATTTTAATGGGAAATCTTATAATAAACGATAACTTATTTTTACGTCAATATGAAGTTGAAATCGAAGATGATTTAGCTATTATTGAATATGCACTTCAAGACAGAAAAATTTTTCTTACAAAATTAATCATTCCATCCTCCAATAAAGATGAAAATTTTGAAGAAATTTTTATTAGAGAAGTATTCGAAATAATTAAAGAGAAAAACATTCGAGTAATGCCAACAGCCCCTCAAGTTAGAAAATTCATTAAGAAAAATAAAGAATATAAAGAACTTCTTCCAATAGGAGTTAGACTATAGCTTCCATTTTAGAAACTTCTCCAGTAACTAAACCATCATCACTAATATTTTGTAATTTGAATGGAATAATCTTATCCTTAATTGAACTTCTCCAAGGAGTTTTTATTCTTACATAGTTATTTGAAAATCCGTAAATAAAACCATTTCTATTTTCAGGCTCAAACAAAACATTCTTAATTGTTCCAAGCTGAGACATATAAAATTTTCTTTTTAACTGAACAGATAGAGCTCTTAACAGTTTACTTCTTTTGGATCTTATATTGCTTGAAACAACATTGCTTAAGCCTAAAGCTTCTGTATTGTCTCTTTCTGAATATGTAAAAACATGGAGGTAAGAAAGATCTAAACTTTTAATAAAATTATATGTTTCCATAAATTCCTCTTCGGTTTCACCAGGGAATCCAACTATAACATCAGCACCAATACACGCATTTGGCATAACTTGTTTGACATGATTAATTCTATCTCTGTATAATTTTGACAAATATCTTCTTTTCATAAGTTTCAAAATAGTATCACTACCACTTTGCATTGGAATATGAAAATGAGGAACAAATTTTTTACTATTGCTAACAAAATTGATTATATCATTAGAAAGTAGGTTTGGTTCAATCGAAGATATTCTTACTCTGGAAATACCATCCACTTTGTCAAGTGCAGTTACTAATTCCAAGAATGTGTTTTCATGATTTTTATTTCCAAACTCACCTTTACCATAATCTCCAATATTTACACCAGTAAGAACTATTTCTTTAATGCCAGAATCAGAAATTTCTTTGGCTGCTCTTAGAATATTATCAAGCTTATCACTTCTAGAAATACCCCTTGCTAATGGAATTGTACAATATGTACATTTATAATCACAACCATCCTGAACTTTTAAAAATGATCTAGTTCTATCACCAATTGAAAAACTTGATCTATAAAAATTTGTTTCACTGATTTCACAAGAGTGAATCTTTCCTGACTGATTTTTTTTAAAGTCATTTAAATAATCTAGAATTTTAAACTTTTCTTTACTTCCTAAAACCAAATCAACTCCATTAACATTTGCTAACTCTTCTGGCTTTAACTGAGCATAACAACCTATTGCAATAATAAACGCATCTTGATTAATTTTTAATGCTCTAGAAACATATGATTTAAATTGTTTGTCAGCATTTTCTGTTACTGAACAAGTGTTAATAACATATATATCAGAAAATTGGTCAAATTTGACAACACTATAGCCAACATTTTTAAATTGTCTAGATATTGTAGACGTCTCCGAGAAATTTAACTTACAACCAAGGGTTGTAAGTGCTACAGTATGATTTTGGTTCATGTAAATTTAATCTATAAATTTAGGTTACAAATATAGGAATCAAAATCAATGATTTACAATTACAAATCTTTTAGAAATATAATAGCAATACTTATTCTTTTTTCTCTGTCTAATTGTTCCAAAAAAACCAATCTAGATGAAAATCAAGTTTTTAGATATAATGAGCATTCTAATATTTCATCACTTGACCCTGCTTTTTCCAGCACATTAAGAAATATTTGGCCTGTTAATCAGTTATTTAATGGTTTAGTTAGATTAGATGAAAATTTAAATATTTCCCCTGATTTGGCTAAAAGCTGGACAATTTCTAAAGATGGTTTAACTTATAATTTCAATATTAAAAATGAAGTTTACTTTCATGAATCCCAAAGTTTTGGAGATGATTTAACTAGAACTGTAAATGCAAATGATTTTGAGTTTAGTTTTAAAAGATTGAAAAACCCTAAACTTGGATCTCCTGGAATGTGGGCTCTTGAAAACATTAAGAGTTTTAAAGCTGAAAACGATAGTGTGTTTTCTATAATTTTAAAAAAACCTTTTGCTGCTTTTTTAGGTATACTTTCAATGAAATATTTTTCTGTTGTCCCTAAAGAATCCGTTCTCTTTTATGGAGATAAATTTGGAAAAAACCCTGTTGGAACAGGCCCATTTAAATTTAAAAAGTGGGAAGAAAATATAAAACTAGTTTTGAGAAAAAATAATCTCTATTTTGAAAAAGATAGTATAGGAAATCAATTACCTTACCTCAAAGCTATAGCAATAACTTTTTTACCCGATAAAAAAAGTGAATTCATGGAATTTGCTCAAAACAAAATAGACTTTATAAATTCAATTGATGCTTCTTTTAAAGATCAACTAATCACAAATGATGGAAATTTAAAGGAAAATCTTTCTAAACCAATAAAACTAATTTCAGGTCCTTATTTAAATACCGAATACATAGGTTTTTACTTAGGAAAAAAAGAAAGTCATGTCAATTCCAAGAAACTTAGACGAGCAATGAATTTTGCAATTGATAAAAAAAAGATGATGGAATATTTGAGAAACAATATTGGTTATCCAGCTAATAACGGTTTTATTCCCAAAGGCATGAATAATGATTCAAATACTCAAGGTTTTGATTACGACTTAGAGAAAGCAAAAAGGCTAGTTAAAGAATATAAAAAAGAAAATAAAATTGAAAATATCCGACTTACTTTAACATAGTGATGCAAATTATTTGGACATAATAGAATTTATTCAAAGAGAATTACAAAAAATTGATATTAATATTTCTATTAACATTGTTCCAGCTTCAACCTTGAGACAGGGTAAATCAACTGGAAAATTTGAAATGTTCAGAGCAAGCTGGATAGCTGATTATCCAGACAGCGAAAACTATCTTGGACTTTTTTACTCAAATAATTTAGCCCCAAATGGTCCTAACTATACTCATTTTAAAAATAATTTTTATGATGAATTATTTGAAAGCACTTATTTTGAACAAAATAAAAATGCAAGAGAGAATTCTTACAAAAAACTAGATAGTCTTATTATAAGCAATGCACCGATAATTCCATTATATTATGATAAGGTAATGAGATTTACACACAAAGATGTTTATGGTTTAAAAACTAATCCTATAAATCAATTAGATTTAAGAAAAGTTTATAAAAAGTAAATTACTTTTTAAGTTTAGCGTATCTATTTTTAAACTTATCTATTCTACCAGCAGTATCAACAAGCTTAGTTTTACCAGTATAATAAGGGTGTGAAGTTCTAGAAATTTCTAATTTTACCAAAGGATATGTTACGCCTTCATGTTCAATTGAATCTTTACTCTCAACAGTTGATTTTGTGATAAAGATATCATTGTTAGACATGTCTTTAAAAGCTACTAATCTATAGTTTTCTGGGTGTATACCTTCTTTCATTTCTTAAATAATTGGATGCAAATTTAATTCTTTTTTATCAATTTGCAACTTTATACTCTTTTAAACTAAACAAGTATTTAAATTATAACTATTTTTATAAAAAATATTTAAATATTATGGAAGAAATAAGCTCTAAACAATTCATGATCAACTACGGACTAACCACAGGTGTTGTTCTAATATGCTTTAGTTTAATGTTATTTTTCTTAGACGCACATTATGAACAAGATACATTTGTTCAAATTACTAACACAGTTATTACATTCGCAGGTATTACAGTAGGATGTTTAGCTTTTAAAAAAGCGAATGAGAATAAAATACAAGCCAGCTCAGTTAGAAAAATTGGAACAGGAATTTCACTTGTTATCGCCTTAATCTCTATTTTTTATACATTGTTCCTTACAAATGTAATGGAGCCTGATTTTATGGATAAAGTATTAGAAATTTCATATAATAAAACTATGAATGATTATCCTGAAGCACTTCAGGGAATGGACCTTAGCACCTTTATTGAAAATTCAAAACCGTTCACTTTCTTAACTTATCCTATGATTTTAATTTTCACACTTTTATTTGGATTTTTATATAGTGTTATTTTATCTCTCTTTATAAAAACAAAAAAACAACTATAATTAGTTGAAAATGAATCTTTCTGTCGTTATTCCACTTATAAATGAGCAAAATTCTCTTGAGGAATTAGTGTCATCTATTTCATTGATAATTAATGAAATAAATCTTAAATATGAAATTATTTTAATCGATGATGGAAGTACAGACAAATCCTGGGAAATAATTTCAAAACTATGCGCTCTAGATCAAAATATTAAAGGAATACGTTTTTTAAAGAATTTTGGTAAATCACAAGCACTTTCAGCAGGTTTTAAAGCAAGTAAAGGTGAGGTGATAATCACTATGGATGCAGATTTGCAAGATGACCCAAAGGAAATTCCGGAACTGTATAATAAAATAGCTATTGAAAATTTTGATCTAGTTTCTGGCTGGAAAAAAGTAAGATTCGATTCAATATTATTTAAAAATATACCATCAAAGATTTTTAATTTAGCTGCTAGAATAACCTCTGGAATTAAACTTAATGATTTTAACTGCGGAATTAAAGCATATAAACAAAAAGTAGTTAAGCACATAAAATTAACAGGAGGAATGCATAGATATATTCCAGTTCTTGCAAAGAATGCGGGTTATGGAAGAATTACAGAAAAAATAGTTATACATCATCCAAGAAAACACGGAAAAACAAAATATGGAATTGACAGATTCATAAAAGGATTTTTAGATCTAATAACTCTTTGGTTTATTCACAAGTTTGGAAAAAGACCAATGCATTTTTTTGGTCTAATTGGAACGCTTATGCTAATTACTGGTTTTATTTTTTCAATTTATTTGGGTATTGATAAACTTATTTTAGAAAAATCTGGAAGACTTATAACTGAAAGACCTGAGTTCTATATAGCATTAACAACTATGATAATGGGCTCTCAGTTTTTTTTAGCAGGATTTCTTGGAGAGATAATACTTAGAAACAGAAAAATAAAAAAACAATATATTATTACTGAAACGATAAATGAATAACGAAGAAATAATACAAAAAAATTATTTAGAGTGGACACAATTTCCATTTGATAAAGAAACAATTCAGGAGGTACAGAAATTAAAAAATGATAATCATTCAAAATTCCAAGATTCATTCTATAAAGATCTTTCCTTTGGAACTGGTGGAATGAGAGGAATTGTTGGTTATGGACCAAACAGAGTTAATAAATATACTTTTGGAAAAAACACACAAGGAATATCCAATTATATTAATAAAATTTCTGATGATAAAGAAGCTGTAGTTATTGCTTATGATTGTAGAAATCAAAGTAAAGAACTTGCTAATCAAGTTGCTGAAATTTTTAGTTCTAATAATATTAAAGTTTATCTATTTAGTTCCATAAGACCTACACCTGAGCTTTCGTATGCACTTATAAAATTAAAATGTATTTGTGGAATTGTATTGACTGCATCTCATAATCCACCTGAATACAATGGCTACAAAGTATACTGGAAAGACGGGGGACAAATCGTGCCACCCATTGACAAAAAACTAATTAAAGAAATCGAATCAATTAACTTTGAAGATATTAATTTTGTGAAAAATGATTCAAATATTCAATTAATTGATACTGAAATAGATTCAATTTTTATTAAAGATTCGATTAAAAATGGAAAAATAGGTGAATCTAAAAGAGAAGAATATAGAGTGGTCTTTACTCCAATCCACGGAACATCATATAAACTTCTACCAGCTGTGTTAATAGGTGCTGGTTTTAAAGATTTTCATATTGTAGAAGAGCAAGCTATTCCAGACGGGAATTTCAGTACCGTTAAATCTCCTAACCCTGAGGAAACAGAAGCTTTAGAAATTGCGATAAAAAAAGCTGAAATATTAAATGCAGATATTGTTATTGGAACAGATCCTGATGCTGATAGAGTTGGTTTAGCTGTAAAGAATCATAAAGGGGATTATATTATTTTGAATGGTAATCAAATGATGATTTTACTAACTGAATACATATTGAGTAAAAAAGAAAATTTGGATCAATCATTTTTTATTGGTTCAACTGTTGTTTCAACGAATATGATAAAACACATAGCTAACAATTATAATGTTGACTTCAAAGTTGGATTGACTGGATTTAAATGGATTGGCAAGATGATTAATGATTATAAAAATCAAAAATTTATCTCTGGAGGAGAAGAAAGTTACGGATATATGGTTGGTGATTTTGTCAGAGATAAAGATGCAATAACATCTGCCCTAGTAGCTTGTGAACTAGGATCTGAATGCAAAACTAATAATAGCAGTATAATTGATTATTTGATCAATTGTTATATAAAATATGGCTTTTATAAAGAAAGATTAATTTCCATTAAGAAAGAGGGTGCTAAAGGGTTAGAAGAAATTAGTGATATAATGAATTCCCTAAGAACTTCTGGGCTTAAAATGATTGATGGATGTAAGTTAAAATTTATTAAAGATTTTGAATCATCTTCGAAACAAGATCTTGTAACTGGTAATTCAAGTAAATTAGATTTCCCTAAATCAAATGTTTTAATTTTCGAAGCTGAAGATGGCACTACGGTGGCAGCAAGACCAAGTGGAACTGAACCCAAAATAAAGTTTTACATTAGTGTTAATTCTAAATTAGAATCTAAAAGCGATTATGTAAAAATGGATACTTTGTTGGAAAATAAAATAGAACGAGTTATCAAAGAATTTGAATTTTAAAAGTGGAATATTTCAAACAAATATTTAAGTACGCCAAACCTTTTAAAAAATATATTTATTTAAATATTTTTTTTAATATCCTTTATGCTCTTTTTAGTGCATTATCTTTTCTGTCTTTAATGCCAATGCTAGAAGTATTATTTGGTGAAAACAATAAAACTTATTCTAAACCTGAATTTGATGGTATTTATAGTTTCGGGAATAATCTTGAGGGTTGGTTAAATTATCAAGTTAGTAGTTATGCTGGTGAAGACCCTCAAAAAGCACTTATTTTTGTTATTCTATCTATAATTATTTTATTCTTTTTAAAGAACTTTTTCAACTACTTAGCAATGTATTTTATTACGTTTTTGAGAAATGGAATTTTAACTAATTTGAGAGAAGATGTCTATAAAAAAATTGTAAGTATGCCCTTATCTTTTTTTACAGAAAAAAAGAAAGGAGATGTTATTTCAAGAATAACAGCAGATATACTTGAAATTCAGCATTCTTTTTTATCAATACTTGAATTAATTGTAAGAGAACCATTAACAATCTTTTTTACAATTACAGCCATGTTTTTAATTAGTTTTAAACTAACAGCTTTTGTTTTAATATTTATTCCACTGTCGGGATTTGTAATTTCACTTATTGGACGTTCTTTAAAAGCAACTTCGACTCTAGTACAAAACGAACAAGCTGAATTTCTTTCAATAACAGAGGAAACACTACATGGTTTAAAAATTATAAAAGGTTTTGTATCTGAACTTTTCTTTATTGAGAAGTTTAAAAACTCCAACAACAAATTTTACAATCTTTCAAATAGATTAATTAATAGACAGAATCTGGCGAGCCCTGTTAGTGAATTTTTAGGAATTTCTGTAATTGGAGTTCTTCTATGGTATGGTGGTAATTTAGTTTTAATTGATCAAAATTTAAACCCTGCAGCTTTCATTACTTATATGGGACTAGCATATGGTGTATTAACTCCTGCTAAAGCAATTAGCAAGGCATCTTATTCAATCAAAAAAGGAAATGCCGCTGCAGAAAGAGTTTTAGAAATTTTAGATTCAAAATCAACAATTAATGAAATTTTAAACCCAATAAGTAAAACATCTTTTAAATCTGAAATTAAGTTTAATAATGTAAGTTTTAAATATGAAAACATAAATATTTTAAACAATATAAGTTTTGAAATTAAAAAAGGTCAAACAATTGCTCTTGTTGGACAATCAGGAAGTGGTAAATCAACAATAGCAAATTTAATTCCTAGATTTTATGACGTTAATGATGGTGAAATATTGATTGACGGAATAAACATAAAAAAACTATTCAAAAAAGATTTAAGAGGATTGATTGGTTTAGTTTCGCAAGAATCTATTCTTTTTAATGACACTGTTTTAAATAATATTAATTTATCAAATGAGGAAAGTGATTTTGAAAAAATTAAAGAATCTGCAATGATCGCAAATGCACATGACTTCATTGAAAAATTTGAACAAAAGTATGACTCAAATGCTGGTGATGGTGGCAGTAAACTTTCTGGTGGTCAAAAACAAAGAATATCAATCGCAAGAGCTGTTTTAAGGAACCCTCCTATCATGATATTAGACGAAGCCACATCATCATTAGATTCTGAATCTGAAAAACTAGTTCAAGAAGCACTTGAGAAACTAATGAAAAACAGAACATCTTTAGTTATTGCACATAGGTTATCTACTATTCAAAAAGCAGATATGATTTTAGTTGTTCGTGACGGAGAAATTATTGAAAAAGGTCAACACAAAGATTTATTATTAAAAGATGGGGCTTATTCAAAATTGATAAAACTACAATCGTTTTCTTAAACTTTATTAAAGTTTAATTGTCATATATATATACTCTTCTAGTTTGAAAGATGAATCTAATTTTATTGCTAATCTTAAAGACGAAAATTCAAGAGATAAGGCTTTTGAAATTTTACTTGATAAATATAAAAAACCAATCTACTGGCATATAAGAAAAATAGTTCTTGATCATGATGATTCTCATGATGTTTTACAAAATACATTTATTAAGGTTTTCAGAGGAATTAAAAATTTCAAAGAAAACAGTAAACTTTATACTTGGATATATAGAATTGCAACTAATGAATCCTTAAACTTTATAAAAATCAAAGCAAAAAAACACTTTAAAACCTCAGAAGAGATGATAAAATATCAAACTGAAAAATTAAAAGAAGATCCTTATTTTGATGGTAATGAACTACAATTAGAATTACAAAAAATTGTAAATAGTTTACCCACAAAACAAAAACTAGTTTTTCAAATGAAATATGAACAGGAAATGAAATTCAAAGATATTGCTGATATTTTAGAGACTTCAGAGGGAGCATTGAAGGCTTCATATCATATTGCAGTAAAAAAAATAAAAAAAGAAATAATTAAAAAATCAAACCTTTTAACATAAGTATAGTCAAATAATTAAATGAGTTCAAAAGAGAAAATAAATATTAGTAAAAAACTATTTAAAACACCTGAGGGATATTTTAAAGATATTTCTCTATCAACACTTTTTTTACCAAAAAGAGAAAGGTTTAAAGTACCTAAAAATTACTTTGAAAATTTTAAATTAGATTCAATAAAACAGAACATTAAACCTAAAGGTTATTTAAATCTTATAATTAATGAATTTAAATATAGTGGTGTAGCTGCAGTTTTTATTATCGGTTTATTTATTAATGTTTTTTTTAATGAGCCAAGTGAGATAACCGATGAAGAAATAATAAAATACTTAGACTCTGATTTAGTTGACTTCACTAGTTCAGACTTTTCTGAATTGATAGATAGTGAAGATTTTGAGCTCAATACTCAAAATTTAAATGAAAACTATCTCGAATATTATGTTGAGACTAGCTTTTCAACTGAAGAAATTTTAATAATTGATTAATATGAAAAAAATATCCTTTTTATTTACTATGTTTTTTATCGCAAATTCATTATCAGCACAAGAACGTAATATAAGTGTAGAAAAAATTGATGCGTATAAGAAAATTTATTTAACTGATAAATTAAATCTTGATTCTAAAAATGAATCAAAATTTTGGAAAGTTTATAATCTTTATCAAGACAGTATAAAAGAAAACTATAGACAAAGAAGGCTAAAATATCGAAAAATTAATTTAGACAGTAGCAATTTTTCTGAGAAGGAATACGAACTATATATCAATGATTTTTTAAACTATGAAAAAAAGAAAATTGATTTAAGAGCTAAATTAATAGTTGACCTAAAAGAGTTTATGTCATTAAAGAAAACTAGCTATTTGTTCAGACTTGAAGATGAATTTAGAAGAGAGATGATGGAAAAATTAAAAAAAAATCGAACTAAGATTAAAGTCAAAAAAAAATCAGGATTAAGTAAAGGTGCTGTTAGATTAAGTAAATAGTTTTATAACCAAATCGAAAAAAGATATTCCATATTTATATATTATTTGATTTAAATGATTCGGTTATAAAACTATCTTTGCGAAAAAACAATAAATGCGTTTACACAAAAATCTAGTATTGGCAGTAATTAAAGTTCTTGATGGAACTTTTAATCAACAACTCTACGCTGATAAGACGATTGAAAAAGTATTAAAATTTGATAAAAGATGGGGAAGTCGAGATAGAGCTTTTATAGCTGAAACTAGTTATGAAATAATTAGATGGAAAAGGTTATATACAGAAATTTCGGAAAGCAAAAGCCCATTCAAATACAACGAATTATGGAAAATTTTTTCGGTATGGGCTATTTTAAAAGGCATTACCCTCCCAAATTGGCCAGAATTTAATGATACTCCAAATAGAAGAATAAAAGGAAAATTTGACACCCTAAATAAGATAAGAAAATTCAGAGAATCTATCCCTGATTGGCTTGATGATATTGGGACTACTGAGCTTGGAGATAAAAATTGGGAAAAAGAATTGTCATCATTGAACAAACAAGCTTCAGTAATAATTAGAACCAATACGTTAAATACTAGTATTGATGAATTAAAAAAAATATTATTAGAAGAAGAGATTCAAACTGAAAAAATAAAAGGTTTTCCTGACGCGTTAAAATTAATCATTAGAAAAAATTTATTTAAAACCCAAGCATTTAAAGATGGTCTCTTTGAAATACAGGATGCATCTTCTCAACTCGTTGCACCATTTTTAAAAATTGAAAATGGAATGAAAATTTGTGATGTTTGTGCAGGAGCTGGTGGAAAAACATTGCATTTATCTGCATTAACTCAAAACAAAGGCCAAATAATTGCAATGGATATTTACAAAAATAAATTATTTGAGCTCAAGAGAAGAGCTAAAAGGAATAAAGCTTTTAATATTGAAACTAGAGCAATAGAAAATAATAAACCTATTAAACGATTATATGGTAAAATTGACAGATTGCTTATCGATTCACCTTGTAGCGGGTTGGGTGTGTTAAAAAGAAATCCAGATTCTAAATGGAAACTTTCACTTGATTTTTTAAATAAGATTCGAAAAACACAACAAGAAATTTTAACTAGATATGCTCCAATGATTAAAAAAAGTGGAAAACTAGTTTATGCAACGTGTTCAATTTTACCTTCTGAAAATGAGTTACAAATTGAAAATTTTTTGAAATCAGAAATTGGTAAAAAATTTAAAATTGAGGATGAAAAGAAAATAAGCCCACATGAATCAGGATTTGATGGTTTCTATATGGTTAGATTGTCCTATAAATAGGTATGTTAATAAGTAGTTAAAAAACGTTATTTAAATTTTAAGTTTAGACCATTAGTTTTCCTTTTTTTCTTATATTTTTGGATTCATATTTAACCAATAAATATTAATGGTTCTTTTCTTTAAAGATAAACTTAATGCCATTTTTGCAGTAGATACACCTACACTACTTTCAGAACCAAATATTAAAAAGTTAGAGTGGTTATTTGTAGCTAAAAAATTAGATTATACTGAAATCAATTCAGTATATGTTGGACCAAAAAAAACAATGACTTCACCTTGGAGTACTAATGCTGTTGAGATAACTCAGAATATGGCAATTCATGGAATTAAAAGGATTGAAAATTTTATTCCAAAAACATCTCTTAAAGAAAAGTTTGATCCAATGATTTTTGAAGAATATTCAAAATTAAATCAAAACCTATTTGAAGTTCTAATAAAACCTGAAGCCATTTTAGAAGTTGAAAATATTTCTCATTACAATGATATTGAAGGTCTTGCATTAAATAATGAAGAAATAAAATACTTAGAAAATCTTTCAATTAAATTAAATCGAAAACTTACAGATAGTGAGGTGTTTGGATTTTCACAGGTAAATTCTGAACATTGTAGGCATAAAATTTTTAATGGTAAATTCATTATTGATGATGAAGAAAAAGATGAATCACTTTTTAAACTAATAAAAAAAACTTCACGACTTAACCCAAACGAAATTGTTTCGGCGTACAAAGATAATGTTGCTTTTGTAAAAGGACCAGTTGCCGAGCAATTTGCACCAAAAAATGGAGAAAAACCATCATTTTTTGAAAAGTCAAAATTTAACTCTGTTATTTCTTTAAAGGCAGAAACTCACAACTTTCCAACAACAGTTGAGCCATTCAATGGAGCTGCAACAGGATCAGGTGGTGAAATTAGAGATCGATTGGCTGGAGGAAAAGGATCTCTTCCTCTTGCTGGTACTGCAGTATACATGACTTCATATCCGAGAATTGAAAAAAATAGAAAATTTTCTACAAAAGAAAGAAATTGGCTATACCAAAAACCTGTGGATATTTTGATTAAAGCCTCAAATGGAGCATCAGATTTTGGAAATAAATTTGGCCAACCATTAATTTCGGGATCAGTTTTAACATTTGAACATGAGGAAAACGATAAAACAATTGGTTTTGATAAGGTGATCATGTTAGCTGGTGGGATTGGTTATGGAAAAGAAAATCAAAGTCTTAAAAGTAAACCGAAAGATGGTGATGTAATTGTAGTTTTGGGTGGTGATAATTACAGAATTGGTATGGGTGGTGCAGCTGTATCTTCAACAGAAACTGGAAAATATAGCTCTGGAATAGAACTTAATGCAGTACAAAGATCTAACCCTGAAATGCAAAAACGAGTAGCTAATGCTATAAGAGCTTTTGTTGAATCTGACGATAATTCAATCATATCAATCCATGATCATGGAGCAGGTGGACACCTCAATTGTCTTTCAGAATTAGTTGAAAAAACCGGAGGTATAATTAATTTAGACAAACTTCCTGTCGGAGATAAAACACTTTCATTTAAAGAAATTATTGGAAATGAATCTCAAGAAAGAATGGGTTTAATTATCCCCAGTAACAAGTTTTCTGAACTTAAAGCTATTGCCGATAGAGAAAAAGCACCTTGCTACAAAGTTGGCACCATTAAAGATGATGGAAAATTTGTAATTAGTTCTGAAATTAAAAAAAGTAGTCCTATCAACCTTTCACTTACTGATTTTTTTGGAAGTTCTCCAGTAACTATAATGAAGGATAAATCTTTGAAAACAAGTTTTTTTGACAAAGAATATGACTCTAAATTATTTAAAGATTATTTAAAAAATGTATTAAGTCTTGAATCGGTGGCTTGCAAAGATTGGTTAACCAATAAAGTGGATAGATGCGTAACTGGGAGAGTAGCTAAACAGCAATGTGTTGGGTCTTTACAGCTTCCTTTAAATAATTGTGGGGTAATGGCATTAGACTATAAAAATTTAAATGGAGTAGCAACTTCAATTGGTCACTCGCCACTTAGTGCATTAATTAATCCAGCTGCAGGTTCAAGAATTGCTATAGGAAAAGCATTAACCAACATAATATGGGCTCCTCTTGAAAAAAATCTTAAATCGGTAACACTATCCGCTAATTGGATGTGGCCATGTAATAATCAAGGTGAAGACGCTAGGCTTTATGAAGCTGTAGAGTCTTGTTCTAATTTTGCAATTGGTTTAGGCATTAATATTCCTACCGGAAAAGATTCCTTATCAATGAAGCAAAAGTATAATGATGAAGAAGTATTATCACCTGGAACTGTTATAATTTCTGCTGCTGCAAACTGTAATGATATTACTAATATTATTGAACCCCAGTTTAAACTGAACAATCAAAATATTTATTATATAAATCTTTCAAATAACAATTTTAATTTAGGTGGATCTGCGTTTAATCAATCAATAAATTGTATTGGATCTTCAACAATTGACGCATCCGATTCTGAATATTTCAAAAGAACTTTTAATGTTTTTCAAAATTTAATAAAAGACAAAATTATAAGTTCAGGCCATGATATCAGTTCTGGGGGATTAATAACTACTTTGCTTGAAATGTGTTTTTCAAATAATAAAATAGGAGCTAATATTGATTTAGATGTTTTTAAAGAAAAAGACTCAATTAAGTTATTGTTCAGTGAAAGTTTAGGTTTAGTTTTTCAAGCAAAATCTGAGGTTGAAGGTATTTTAAAAAATGATAATATTAATTTTTTAAAAATTGGAAATACCAATAACTCTTCATATTTAAATCTAAAATATAAAGTCAAAGAAATTAAGCTTGATATTGATCATTACAGAGATATTTGGTACAATAAATCTTTTCTACTAGATCAAAGACAAAGTGGAAAAAATAAGGCCAAGGAGAGATATGAAAATTACAAAAACCAACCTCTAAAGTTTATTTTTCCTGAAAATTTCAATGGAATAATTAAAACAAGTAAGAAAAAAATTAAAGCTGCAGTAATTAGAGAAAAAGGAAGTAATTCTGAGAGAGAAATGGCTTATGCTATGAATTTAGCAGGATTTGATGTAAAAGATGTTCATATGACAGACTTAGTTTCTGGAAGAGAAAATCTTGAGGATATAAATTTTATAGTTGCAGTAGGTGGTTTTTCTAATTCAGATGTACTTGGTTCGGCCAAGGGTTGGGCAGGATCATTTTTATACAATGAAAAAGCTAAAACTAGTTTAATGAATTTTTATAAAAGAAATGACACATTATCGCTTGGTGTATGTAATGGATGTCAATTATTTATTGAACTTGGTTTATTACATACAGAACACGAGGTGAAACCTAAAATGAACCATAATGATTCAAAAAAGTTTGAATGTATTTTTACATCCGTTGAAATTCAAGAAAATAATTCTGTAATGTTTAAAAACTTATCAGGATCTAAACTTGGAATTTGGTCTGCTCACGGAGAAGGAAAGTTCAATCTACCATATTCTGAAAACAAATATAATATTGTTGGAAAATATGGTTATAACTCTTATCCAGCTAACCCAAACGGGTCTGATTACAATACAGCTATAATTAGTAACAAAGATGGTAGGCATATAGCAATGATGCCTCATCTGGAAAGATCTACATTCCCATGGAATTGGCCCTACTATCCAAGTGAAAGAAACGATGAAATATCACCGTGGATATTAGCATTTGAAAATGCTAAAAATTGGCTTTCTAACAAAATTTAAAAAAATTAATAAATACTATGCACGCATAGTATTTTTTTAGTAATTTTGAGATCAATGGAGAAAAAAACTATTGATCACCTTTTAAGATCTACTTGGCAAGCTATTGCAAGAATGTACAACGAGGAAGCCTCAAAATATGATTCTACAATGGCTACTGGATTTGCACTACTTAGTATAGATCCCAAAAAAGGTACACCCTCAACTGCACTAGGTCCAAAAATGGGAATGGAAGCAACTAGCCTTTCAAGAACACTAAAATCCCTTGAAGAAAAAAAATTGATTGAAAGAAAACCAAATCCAATTGATGGGAGAAGTGTTTTGATTTATTTAACCGATAGAGGAAAAGTTAATAGAGATGCATCCAGAGTTGCAGTGTTGAAGTTTAATCAAGCGATAAAAGATGAAATTGGAGAAGAATCTCTTCAAAATTTTCATAATACAATTGAAAAAATAAATCATTTAATTAAAAACAAAAAAAAAATATTCAGTTTTTAATTTTAAAAAACAATAAAGAATGAAAAAAAATATAAATAGAGTTGCCGTAATTGGTTCAGGCGTTATGGGTTCTGGTATTGCTTGTCATTTTGCAAACATTGGTATTAATGTTTTACTTCTTGACATCGCTCCCAATGAATTAAATGGAAAAGAAAAAAACTTGGGTTTATCTCTAGATAACAAGAAAGTCAAAAATAGAATTGTAACTGAAATGTTTCAAAGATGCATTAAATCTAAACCTGCTCCGTTATACCATAAAAATTTTGCCAATAGAGTTGAACTTGGAAATTTAACAGATGATTTAAGTAAAATAAGTAATGTAGACTGGATTATTGAAGTGGTGACAGAAAAATTAAAAATTAAACAGATTGTCTTTGAACAAATTGAAAAGTTTAGAACTCCCGGGACTCTTGTAACTTCAAACACATCAGGTATTCCTATAAAACAAATGAATGAAGGAAGATCTGAAGATTTTAGAAAGAATTTTGCTGTAACTCATTTTTTTAATCCACCAAGATACCTGAAGTTATTTGAGATTATCCCTGGTCCAGATTGTGATCCTAAAATTATTGATTTTCTAAATGATTTTGGAGAAAGATTTTTAGGTAAAGATTCTGTTTTAGCTAAAGACACACCTGGATTTATAGGAAACAGAATCGGTACGTTTGGAATGGTTAATATTTTAAATAATATTGAAAAGTTAAACTTAACTATTGAGGAAATTGATAATTTAACCGGACCAATAATTGGAAGTCCAAAATCAGCAACATTCAGAACCAGTGATGTTGTTGGTTTAGATACAACTGTAAATGTAGCAACAGGTATTTATGATAATTGTCCTGATGATGAGTTTAGAGAAACTTTTAAATTACCACAATACATTTATAAAATGTTAGAGAATAACTGGTTAGGTTCAAAAACCGATGGTGGATTTTATAAAAGAATTAAAGATGAAAAAGGAAAATCTACAATTTTATCGTTAAACCTAAAAACCCTTGAATATTCTCCTGTAAAAAAAGTTTCTTTTGAAACTGTTAGTAAAGCCAGAAAGGTTAGCAATGTACTAGATAGATTCCCTATTTTGATTAATGGAAAAGACAAAGCAGGTGAATTTTATAGATTCAATTTTGGAACTATGTTTTCATACATTCAAAATAAAATTCCAGAAATTTCAGATGAATTGTACAGAATTGATGATGCTCTAAGAGCTGGATTTGGATGGAAAAATGGACCTTTCCAAATATGGGATTCAATTGGTATAAAAAAAGGGGTTGAAATAATGAAATCTTTGGGTCACGAACCCGCTTCATGGATTTTAGAAATGATAAAAAATAATATTGATAATTTCTATAATGTAGAAAATGGTAAAATCTATTATTATGATTCAAATTCTAAATCTTTTATTAAAAAACCAGGACAAGATTCTTTGATTATTCTCAACAATCTTGATAAAAGTTCAATTCTATGGGAAAATCCTGACTCTGTTATCAAAGACTTGGGTGATGGAGTGATAAACCTTGAATTTAGAACTAAAATGAACACACTTGGTCAAGGAGTTTTAATGGGTATAAACAAAGCAGTTGATTTAGCCGAAAAAAATCACAGAGGAATAGTAATTGGTAATGAAGGATCACATTTTTCTGCAGGTGCAAACTTGGGTGCTATTTTTATGGCTGCTGCTGAACAAGAATACGATGAAATTAATATGGCTATCAAATTTTTTCAGGATAGTATGATGAAATTAAGATATTCCAATATACCTACCATAGCAGCTCCTCATGGATTAACATTAGGCGGTGGATGTGAAGTAACTATGCATTGTGATAAAGCAGTTGTATACAGCGAAAGTTACATTGGTTTAGTTGAAGTTGGTGCTGGTCTTATTCCAGGTGGAGGAGGTTGTAAAGAAATGGCTTTAAGAGCTTCAAAAAAATTCAAAAAAAATGATATTGAACTAAATGTATTACAAGAATATTTTTTAAATATTGGAATGGCAAAAACCTCTTCTTCTGCTCATGAAGCCATCGACCTAGGATATTTGGAACCTAATAATGACACAATCATAATGAACAAAAATCACCAAATATCAATAGCTAAAAAACAAGCTATTTTAATGTCAGATTACGGATACTTACCACCGTGTAAAGAAAAAAATATAAAAGTTTTAGGTAAACAAGCTCTGGGAATGTTTATGGTTGGAAGTAATACAATGAAGGCTGGTAGATACATCTCAGACCACGATCAAAAAATAGCAAATAAAATTGCTTATGTTATTAGTGGAGGTGATTTGTCACAAGCTACAATAGTTGATGAACAATATCTTCTTGATTTAGAAAGAGAAGCTTTCCTTTCTCTCTGCTCTGAAAGAAAAACTTTAGAAAGAATTCAACATATATTAAAAACAGGTAAACCTTTAAGAAATTAAATTATGAAAGAAGCATACATAGTAAAAGCTTACAGAACAGCTGTAGGAAAAGCTCCAAAAGGATTATTTAGGTTTAAAAGACCTGACGAACTTGCATCAGAAACTATAAATCATATGGTTAGTGAGGTTCCTGAACTTGATAAAACTAGAATTGATGATGTAATAGTTGGTAATGCAACCCCTGAAGCCGAACAAGGTTTAAATATAGGAAGAGTAATTTCTCTTATGGGGTTGAATGTAGAAGATGTGCCAGGTGTAACGGTTAATAGATATTGTGCTTCTGGTTTAGAAACAATAGCAATGGCATCTGCCAAAATAAAATCTGGAATGGCAGAATGTATTATCGCTGGTGGTGTAGAGAGTATGAGTTTTATACCTATGGGAGGCTACAAGCCAGTTCCTGATTATGCAATTGCTAAAGAAGGAAAAGAGGATTATTATTGGGGAATGGGGTTAACTGCTGAACAAGTTGCTCAACAATTCAAAGTTAACAGAGAGGATCAAGATGAATTTGCTTTAAACTCACATCTTAAAGCGGTTGATGCAATTTCAAAAGGAAAATTTAAATCTCAAATAGTACCTATTAAAGTAAATGAAATATTTCTTGATGAAAATGGCAAAAGAAACACCAGAGAATATACTGTTGATACAGATGAAGGCCCAAGAAAAGATACAAATCTTAAGGTTCTAAATAAATTAAGACCTGTTTTTTCAATGAATGGAAGTGTTACAGCAGGTAACTCATCTCAAATGAGTGATGGAGCTGCATTTGTTTTAATAATGAGCGAAAAAATGGTAAAAGAACTAAACCTAAAGCCAATAGCTAGACTTGTAAATTATGCAGTAGCTGGAGTTCCACCAAAAATTATGGGAATTGGTCCTGTTAAAGCTATTCCTAAAGTTTTAAAGCAAGCGCAATTGAAAATCAATGATATTGATTTAATTGAGCTTAATGAAGCTTTTTCCTCGCAGTCATTAGCCGTTATAAGAGAATTAGATTTAAATCAGGAAATTATAAATGTAAATGGGGGAGCTATTGCCCTTGGACATCCACTAGGATGCTCTGGAGCTAAACTTTCTGTTCAACTTTTTAATGAAATGAGAGACAGAAAATCAAAATATGGAATGGTAACAATGTGTGTAGGAACTGGCCAAGGTGCTGCAGGTATTTATGAATTTTTAAACTAAAAGAAAAATGAATATAGAAGAAAAAAATATTACAAGAGGTGGTGAGTTCATTATAAAAGAAACAGAGTGTAATAATGTATTTACACCTGAAGACTTTAATGAAGAACAAGTGATGATGAAGCAGGCAGTTCAAGATTTTATTGAAAAAGAAGTTTTACCTCATAAAGAAAGATTTGAAAATAAAGATTATAAACTTACTGAAGAAGTAATGAAAAAAGCTGGTGATTTAGGTTTTTTAAGTGTTGCTGTCCCTGTTGAATATGGCGGCATGGGTATGGGTTTTGTTTCAACAATGTTAGTTTGTGAAACCATTTCGGGAGCAGTAGGATCATTATCAACTGCATTTGGAGCTCATACCGGAATTGGTACAATGCCTATTGTTCTTTACGGTAATGAGGAGCAGAATAAAAAATACGTTCCAAAATTAGCTTCTGGTGAAATATTTGGATCCTATTGTTTAACAGAGCCTACAGCAGGATCAGATGCAAATAGCGGTAAAACAAAAGCAGTTCTTAGTGAAGATGGCAAGCACTATAAAATTACAGGCCAAAAAATGTGGATTTCAAATGCAGGATTCGCAAAGTTATTTATAGTTTTTGCTAGAATTGAAGATGATAAAAATATTACTGGATTTATTGTACCACATGATGAAGATAATGGAATTACATTAGGAGAAGAAGAAAAAAAATTAGGAATTCATTCGTCATCTACTAGACAAGTATTTTTTAATGAAACTAAAGTTCCAATTGAAAATATGCTTTCAGAACGAGGAAGTGGATTTAAAATTGCTATGAACTCATTAAATGTTGGTAGAATTAAACTTGCTGTAGCATGTTTAGATGCTATGAAAAGAGTAACCACCTATGCTATTCAATATGCAAGTGAAAGAACTCAGTTTAAAACTAATATTATTGACTTTGAAGCTATAAAAGAAAAACTAGCACAAATGGCAACTGATACTTACGTTGGTGAGTCTGCTTCTTATCGAGCAGCAAAAGATATTGAAGATAGAATTAAAATTAGACATGCAAATGGAAATAATTTTCAAGATTCTGAATTAAAGGGTGTTGAAGAATATGTAATTGAATGTTCTATTTTAAAAGTTGCAGTAAGTGAGGATATGCAAAATGTAGCTGACGAAGGAATACAAGTTTTAGGCGGAATGGGATTTTCAGCCGAAACTCCAATGGAAGGAGCTTGGAGAGATTGTAGAATTGGAAGAATTTATGAAGGTACTAACGAAATAAATAGAATGCTTAGTGTTGGAATGCTAATTAAAAAAGCGATGAAGGGACACTTAGATATTATAACTCCAGCAACTAATGTCGGAAAAGAACTAATGGAAATTCCATCATTTGAAGTTCCTGATTTAACTGAGCTTTTTGCACAGGAAAAGTTAATTATCAAAAATTTAAAAAAGATCTTTTTAATGTTAGCGGGTGCAGGAATTCAAAAATATGGTGAGAAATTAGAGGAACATCAACAAATGCTTTTAAATGTCTCAGACGTACTAATTGAGGTTTATATGGCTGAATCTGCGTTACTTAGAACTGAAAAAAATGTTAAACGCTTTGGAGAAGAGAATCAAAAAAATCAAATTTATATGACACAGTTATATTTATATCAAGCAGTTGATACAATTCAATCCAAAGCAAAACAAGTCATAATCTCTTCCTCCGAAGGAGACGAGCAAAGAGGCTTACTTATGGGGCTTAAAAGATTTACAAAATATTACCAATTTCCAAATATTATTGATTTAAAAAATAAGATTGCTGATCAATTGAAATCCGAAAACAAATATTGTTTTTAAAATAGTTTTAAATTTTTGCATTAAATTTAGGTATGAAACATTTAAAAATCATACCTATTTTTTTTTTAGTTAATCTATGTTTTTCACAAAGTGATAAAGACTTTTATGATATAATTAATAAAGTTTCAGAATCCAGAATAGAATTTAATATTAAAAAACTTGTTTCTTTTGAAACGAGGCATACTTTAAGTGATACTATTTCTAATAAAACTGGAATAGGTGCTGCAAGAAGATGGATTAAAAAAGCTTTTGAAAAAATTTCCACAGATTGTAATAATTGTCTTGAAGTTTTTTATCAAAAAAATTATTTTAAAAAAAATAAAAGAAGACTAATTAAAGACGTCTGGATTAATAATGTTGTTGCTATACAAAGGGGAGAGAAATATCCAAATAGATTTATAATAATGAGTGGTGATATTGACAGTAGAGTTAGTGATCCAAATGATTATACCTCACCCTCACCGGGAGCTAATGACAATGCTTCGGGGATGGCAGGTGTAATTGAGGCTGCTCATGTTTTAAGTAAATACAGATTTGAAAATAGTATAATATATATAGGTCTGTCAGGTGAGGAACAAGGTTTATATGGTGGAGCAGGATTTGCCAATTATATAAAAAAAAATAATTGGGATTTAATTGGAATTTTGAATAACGATATGATTGGAAATATAGAGGGAATCGATGGGATAATAGACAATTCCAGTTTTAGAATATTCTCTGAACCAACTCCAGCCAATGAATCGGAAATATCCATTAAAAGGAGAAGGTTTTATGGAGGGGAAGTTGATGGTAATTCTAGACAATTGGCAAGATATATTTACAAAACCGTTTCAAATTACATGCCTGAAATGAAACCAATGTTAATATATAGACTTGATAGATTCGGAAGAGGAGGGCATCATAGACCTTTTAATGATTTAGGATTTGCTGGAGTTAGAATTATGGAAACACACGAAAACTATAACAGACAACATCAAAACATAAGATTTGAAAATGGTATTAGTTATGGTGATGTTATTTCAGGTGTTAATTTTAATTACGTAAAAAAACTTACTGCAGTAAATGCCATAAACTTAGCAAGTTTGGGATGGAGTCCGATTCAACCTAAAAATGTTAAAATTGGAGGAGCTGTTAAGCCATCTACAACACTTAAGTGGGATCAGATTGAAGATCAGAATATTAAAGGTTATAAAATATACTGGAGAGAAACAACATCTCCACACTGGGATATGAGTAAATATGTAGGAAATGTAAATAACTTCACTTTAGATGGAGTTGTAATTGATAATTTTTTGTTTGGCGTATCAAGTGTTGGTAAAAATGGAAAGGAAAGTGTTGTAGTATTTCCAAGTGAAGTCTTTAATTAATTTGAAATTATTTTTTTAAAACTATTTTCATCTGTATCTCCTTCAGTATTAAATAACAGAATTTTTGAGTCTTTATTTAGATTTAAATAACTTTTAAGCTCATATAGCTCTTTGTTATTAATTACTTTTAATAAGCCAGCTAATCCAGCTGCACCAGATTCACCTGAAACTATTTTAGGATCACCCCCCTTTGGATAATATAATTTTTTTATTGCTTTTTTAGTATCATTATCAGAAATTTTTAATACTGCATCACAACCTTGTTGGATGATTTTCCAGGCACTTTTTGAGGGAATTCCACAGTTTAACCCAGCCATTATTGTGTTAAAAGTAGTTCTAGGGGAGCATCTTTTCCCGTTAGCAAAAGATTCATAAACTCCACAAGCCTCATCTGGTTCAATCAATACTATTTTGGGTCTATTATTTTCAAATTCTTGCATATAATACCAAATACAAGACGCTGCCCAACTACCAACACCACATTGTAAAAAAATAATATCATATTTAGATTTGGTCATATTGTTTGTAAAACATTCTATTTCTTTAAAATGAGTTAAATAACCAGACATTATTAGTGCAGGTATTTCTTCATAATTATCCCATGAAGCATCTTGAACTAAGCACCAATTATTTTTCTTACTTTCTTGAAATGCATAAACACAAGTATCTTCATAATTTAAATTAAGTTGATAAACATTTGCGTTATACTTTTCAATTTCTTTTATTCTTTCTAAAGTGGTGTCTTTTGGAACATAAACAATAACTTTCTTATTAATGTTTTGAGCAGCCCAAGCTAATCCTTTACCATGATTACCATCTGTTGCAGTACAAAATGTATCAATTTTAGGCTGTTTGTCTAAAATTTTATCAATAGCGAATGTAGAACCTAAGACCTTAAATGAGTTTAAACCAAATCTGTTAGACTCATCCTTGATTGAAATACTCTTCACTCCTATTTGTTTTGATAAAGATTTAAGTTCTAATAATGAAGTTTTGTTGTAGTAGTTTTTGGAGGTGTGAAAATTGTAAGAATTACTTTGGGAAAGAATTGAATGGGTTAAATTTTCTTTAAAAACAACTTTAGGATTATTTATAAGAAAATCTCTCATGACCTCAATCTAAACTAAAATTATTTTTTATCATCCAATCATCATTATATATTTTCCCAATATATCTGCTTCCAGAGTCATGTAATAAAACAACAACTACATCATTTTTGGTAAAGTTTTCTTTTAATTGTAAAACACCTTTCACTGCTGCACCGCATGAATTACCTGCAAAAATCCCTTCTTGCTTAGCTAATTTTCTTGTGTAAATTGCCGCATCTTCATCTGTAACTTTTTCAAACTTATCTATTAATTCAAAATTTACATTTTTAGGAATAATATCTTCTCCAATGCCTTCAGTTATGTAAGGATATATTTCAGTTTCATCAAAAACACCTGTCTCGTGAAATTTTTTAAATACTGAACCATAAGTATCAATTCCCCAAATTTTAATTTTAGGGTTTTTCTCTTTTAAATATTTAGCAACTCCTGAAATTGTTCCACCAGTACCTACACCAACAACAAAATGTGTAATTTTACCGCCAGTTTGTTCCCAAATTTCTGGTCCAGTTGTTTCGTAATGTGCAATCGCATTTGCTGGATTGTCATATTGATTAACATACCAAGAATTTGGAGTTTCTTCACCAATTCTTTTAGCAGTTGAATAGTAGGATCTAGGATCATCAGGTTTAACGTCAGTAGGACAAACTACTACTTCGGCTCCAACAGCCTTCAAAACATCAAATTTTTCTTTTGACTGTTTATCAGTTGAAACACAAATTAATTTGTAGCCCTTTACTATTGCTGCAAGAGCTAATCCCATACCTGTATTTCCAGAAGTTCCTTCAACAATAGTGTATCCTGGCTTAAGCCTACCGTCCTTTTCGGCATCTTCAATCATTTTAAGTGCCATTCGATCTTTAATTGAGCTACCTGGATTAAAATATTCAACTTTTGCAAGAACTAAAGCATCAATATCTTTTGTTAATGAATTTAATTTTATTAAAGGTGTGTTTCCTATTGTTTCTAATATATTTTTAAAATATTTCATTGCAATTTGCAAATGTAATGATATAGATCCTCAATACATATTTTCAAATTATTTTATTTTAATAGATTCCGAAGGAGATATCTTACTTATTATAAATGAAGGAATAATTAACATTAAAAAACAGAATAATAATACTGAAATATTTAAAATTAATAATGTCATTAAATTAAAATCGAATGGGAGTTCAGAAACGTAATAAGTATCAGGGTCAAGCTTTATAAATCCTGTATAATTTTGAATAAAAATTAAACCGAGTGCAATAAAATTACCTATAACAAGACCCAAACTTATCAAATATGCACCATTAATTAAAAAAATAGTCCTCATGCTTTTGTTAGAACTTCCTAAAGTTTTTAAAACGCCTATTATTGAAGTTTTTTCCAAAACAGTTACAAGTAATGCTGTAATCATATTAATTCCACCTACCAAAATCATAATTATAATTATCAAAAGAACATTAATATCAAATAATGCCATCCAATTAAAAATTTCTGGAAATCTATTTACAATTGATAAAACATTAATTTCAGCGCTAGTTTTCTTATAAAGTTGATTTGAAACGTTTTCTAGTTGTGAATAATTTTTAAGGAAAATTTCAACATTTCCAAATTGGTTAGAATTCCACTTATTCATTTTTTGGATATGCTTAATATCTCCAATAAAATAAGTTTCATCAAATTCAATTAAGCCTGAACTAAAAATACCACTAACTTCAAATATTCTTTCATTAGGTATTGAGGATGAGTTCGGTTTGAAAAATGTAGCTTTAAATTTATCATTTAAGTCTAGTGATAGTTTTTTTGATAAATATTCTGATATTATGACTTGATTTGAAACAGTCTCATTAATAGTCAAAATTTTTCCTTTTCGTATATATTTAGAAAAACTAGACCAATTAAAATCTGAGGATATTCCCTTAAAAACTACCCCCTCAAAACTATTTTTATTAACTATCAAACCAGACTTATATGCAACATTCTGAACATGAATTATTTCAGAATTATTATGTAGTTTTTTATAATCCAAAGTGAGACTTATTGGACTTATGGATGAAAAGGATGTATTATTTTCAAAGTTAGAAATTGAAATATGTCCAAAAAAAGATGAAATTTTAGTTTCGATTGTTTTTTGCAACCCAACACTTGATGATACTGAAATAATCATCATAACTATTCCTATAATAATCGAAAAAACTGATATTTTTATAATTGGAGAGGAAACGGTATTTTTATATGTATAAGATTTTCTGAATCTAGATGCCACATAAGTTTCAAACTTCATATTATGAAATTAAGTTTATTAAAATATAAAATTACCCTTTTTTTAATATTTACTCTTTTAAGTGAATTTTCTGTTGCACAAACTTTTAATGAAAATTATTTAGGTGCAAACAGAACAGAGCTATATGTAAATGACTTATTGGGACTTAATGTAGGTGTAGTTGGTAATCATACCTCTTTAATTTATAATAAAGGAAATTATGTTCATTTAGTTGATTCCTTATTATCAATGAATATTAGGGTAAATAAAATATTTTCGCCTGAACATGGTTTTAGAGGGGAAGCAGATGCAGGTGAAAAAGTGAGTAATAATATTGATTCAAAAACAGGTGTTGAAATAGTGTCATTATACGGAGATAATAAAAAACCTAAAGACAAACAATTAGCTGATTTAGATATTTTAATTTTTGACATTCAGGATGTTGGAGCAAGGTTCTATACCTATATTTCAACACTTCATTACATAATGGAAGCCGCTGCTGAAAACGATTTAAAGTTAATTGTTTTAGACAGACCAAATCCCAATGGACATTATGTCGACGGTCCTTTGAGAAAATCTAAGCTTAAAAGTTTTATTGGAATGCACCCAATTCCAATAGTTCATGGAATGACTATCGGAGAATACGCGTCAATGGTAAATAGTGAAGGGTGGTTAAACAATGGTATTAAATGTGATCTAAAAATTATTAAGATGAAAAATTATAATAGGAAAATTATTTACGACACACCACAAAAGCCATCTCCAAACTTACCTAACAAAAAGTCAATTAACCTCTACCCAAGCCTATGTCTCTTTGAAGGGACTAATGTGAGTGTTGGCAGAGGAACAAATCATCAGTTTCAAATAATTGGTAATCCAGAATGGACAAATTATAATTATAGTTTTACACCCAAACCCATGCCTGGAGCAAAACATCCCAAACACAAAAACAAGAAATGTTATGGAATAAACCTTAAAAATACTGAAAGGCTAAATGAAATTAATTTAAAATGGATTATTGAAGCCTATAATGTAACTGAGGATAAAACTTCATTTTTTAAAAAAAGTTTTGATTTATTAGCTGGTAATTATGATTTAAAAAAACAGATAATTGAAGGAAGAAACGAAAATGAAATAAAATTAAGTTGGGAATCTGGTCTGAATCAGTTCAAAAAAATAAGATCAAAATATTTAATTTATGATTAAGGAATATTTAAGTACTTATGCGTTTGAAGTGAAACTCTCCATTTAGGGTTTTCCATTACATAATCTACTATAAGAGGCATTATCTTTTCTCTTTTACCCCACTCAGGCTGAAGATATAATAAACATTCACTTGAAACCATTTTAGATTGTCGTTCAGCAAATTTAAAATCATCCCTATTATATATAATAACCTTCAATTCATCTGCTTTTGGATAAATACTCTTGTGTGGAGATTTATTTTTCTTAGGACTTAGACAAATCCAATCCCAAATTCCTGTTAAAGGATAGACCCCTGAAGTTTCAATATGTGTTTGCATATTATTTTTAATCAACAAATCAGTCAGCGGATTCATATCATACATTAATGGTTCCCCACCCGTTATTACAATTACATTTGATTTTTGTTTAGCTTTTAAAAAAATTTCATAAATATCAGTTGATGGGTGACTATTGGGATCCCAACTTTCTTTTACATCACACCAATGACAACCAACATCACATCCACCTAATCTTATGAAATATGCAGCGGTTCCTTTGTGAAATCCCTCACCTTGAATCGTATAAAAAGATTCCATTAAGGGAAGTTGTAGTCCTAAATCAATTTTTTCTTTATCAGATTTAAATTTCACAAAGCAAATATATATGTATTTAAAACTAATTACTACATTTAATAAATATTAGTAAAATATGAGGAAACTAAGTTTAATTTTAATTACTGTATTATCATTAGGATGTTCGCAAAACGAATATAAAATTGAAAAAGGAAAAGTAGGAAAATTATCTAAGGAAAACCTTGTAAAACAACTAGATTCAATTTATAAAAATGACTCAATCGTTAGAAGAATAGGAGAAGGTGATTATATGTTTTCTGGAGATGATAAATACTTAATTTTTAATAATAAAAAAGAACATCTACTTACTCTAACCCCAAGAAATCAACATGATAAGAGTGAACCTATAGAAACTATTGAAATAATAAGTGACCAGTTCAAAACAAATTCAGGCATTAGTGTTAATAGTACATTTGGAGAAATTGATAAAAATCATAACATCAATGGTATTCAAAATACAATTAATAATCTTATAATTTATGTAGATGAAATTGATGCATATTTTATTATAGATAAAAAAAATCTTCCGATCGAACTTAGATTAGGAACTGAAATTAAAATAAAAAAAATAAATATTCCAACAGAAAGTAGAATCAAAAGATTTATGGTTGGATGGAATTAAAATTAAAATATGAATAATTTATCACCATTTCATTTAGCAATTCCTGTTACTAACTTAGAAGAAAACAGAATTTTCTACAGAGATGTATTAGGATGTCAAGAAGGAAGAAGCAGTGACCATTGGGTAGATTTTAACTTTTTTGGTCATCAACTTGTCATACATTTAGATAAAAATGTAAAGGAATTAAAAATTAACCCCGTTGATGGTAAAAGTGTACCAATCCCACATTTTGGGGTTGTATTAGATTGGGAGGTTTTTAATAAATTTTCAAAGAGTTTGAAAAATAAAAATGTACAGTTTATAATAGAACCATATATTAGATTCGAGGGCTTAGTTGGAGAGCAATCTACCATGTTTTTTAAAGATCCATCTGGAAATGCTCTGGAATTCAAATCATTTAAGGATCCCAATCAAATTTTTGCAACGTAATTACTTATTGTAAGTCTTTGATAAAAGTGTGTTTTTAAGTAACATTGCTATAGTCATAGGTCCAACTCCACCTGGAACTGGTGTTATGTAACTAGCTTTTTTTCCAACAGAATCAAAATCTACATCTCCCTTAATGACATATCCCTTTTCTTTACTATCATCTTTTACTCTTGTAATACCTACATCAATAATAACTACTTCATCTTTAACCATATTTTCTTTTACAAATTCAGGAATTCCTAAAGCAGAAACAATTATGTCTGCATTTTTAGTATAGTGTTCTAAGTTTTTAGTTCTACTATGAACTACAGTTACCGTTGAATCACCAGCAATACCTTTACTATTCATGAGTATACTAATTGGCCTTCCAACAATATGACTTCTTCCTATAACAACTGTATTTTTTCCGGACGTTTCTATATTATATCTTTTTAAGAGTTCCATAATTCCAAATGGTGTAGCTGGAATAAATGTCTTCATGTTTAAAGCCATTTTTCCAAAGTTTGTTGGATGAAAACCATCTACATCTTTATTTGGATCAATAGCCATTAAAATCTTTTGTTCATCAATGTGATTAGGAAGAGGTAGCTGAACAATAAAACCATCGATTAATTTATCATTATTCAATTTATATATTTCATCAATTAGTAGATTTTCTGAGATATTTTCTGGTAGCTTAATCAATGTTGAGTCAAAACCAACTTGCTTACAAGATCGAACTTTACTTCCAACATAAGTAAGGCTCGCACCATCTTCCCCTACAATAACTGCTGCTAAATGAGGGGCTTTACCTCCACGAGCTAAAATAGAATCTACTTCTTTTTTTATTTCTTCTTTTATAAGATTTGAAATCTTTTTGCCGTCTATTATTTTCATATTAATTATTTCATTCCTTTCATCATTTGCATCATTTTGCTAGCTCCGCCGCCTTGCATCATTTTCATCATTTTAGCCATTTGATCAAATTGTTTTAAAAGTTTGTTGAGTTCCTGAACTTCTAAGCCACTTCCTTTAGAAATTCTTTTTTTCCTACTAACATCAATTATTTTTGGATTTGAGCGCTCTTTTGGAGTCATAGAATAAATTAAAGCTTCAATATGCTTAAAAGAGTCATTATCTATTTCAGTATCTCCCATAGCTTTACTAGCGCCCGGAATCATACTAACCATATCTTTAATATCTCCCATTTGTTTTATTTTTTTTATTTGATCTAAAAAATCATCTAATCCAAACTGGCTTTTAGCTATTTTTTTACTTAAAATCCTTGCTTGCTTTTCATCATAAACATCCTGAGCCTTTTCGACTAAAGAAACTATGTCACCCATTCCTAAAATTCGATCAGCCATTCTTTCAGGGTGAAAAACATCGATTGCATCCATTTTTTCACCAGTTCCAATAAATTTAATAGGTTTATTGACTACAGATTTAATAGATAATGCAGCTCCTCCTCTAGTATCACCATCTAATTTTGTTAATATAACCCCATCAAAATTTAAAATATCATTAAATGCCTTTGCTGTATTGACAGCATCTTGACCAGTCATTGAATCAACTACAAATAAAGTTTCTTGTGGATTAACAGCATCATGAATATTTTTAATTTCATCCATCATTTCCTTATCAATTGCCAATCTACCTGCAGTGTCAATCACTACTAAATTTTTTCCTAATTTCTGTGCATGAATAATCGAATCCTTTGCGATTTTAACAGGATTTTTTTCATTTTCATCACTATAAACCTCGATATCAAGTTGGTCACCTAACACTTTTAGTTGTTCAATAGCTGCGGGTCTATATACATCACAAGCAACTAGTAAAGGATTTTTATTTTTTTTATTTTTTAGAAAATTAGATAATTTTCCAGAAAATGTAGTTTTACCAGATCCTTGAAGACCGGACATCAATACAACAGTAAAAGAATTAGATAAATTAATTCCCTCGGAATTACCACCCATTAATTGAGTTAGCTCATCCTTGACTATCTTAACCATTAATTGACCTGGATTAATTGTGGTTAAAACATTTTGTCCAAGAGCTTTGTTTTTAACATTTTGTGTAAACTCCTTTGCAGTTTTAAAATTAACATCAGCTTCTAATAAGGCTCTTCTAACCTCTTTAAGGGTTTCAGCTACGTTAATTTCTGTTATTTTTCCTTGACCTTTAAGGACTTTGAATGCGGAATTAAGCTTGTCAGTTAAATTATTAAACATCTATTATTGAATATTTTAAATTTAGTTAATTATTACATTTTTTCAGGAACATTTACCCCTAATAATTTCATTGATGATTTAATTATTGAAGCTACTTTATAACTTAGTGTCAACCTAAACCCCTTTAATTCTTCATCATTTATTTTTAAAATTGTAGTAGTTTGATAGTAAGAATTAAAATTTTTAACTAACTCATAAGTATAATTAGCAATCAAAGCTGGATTTAAATTGTCTGCAGCTGATTTAATTATTTCTGGAAATATCGTTAGCAATTTCAGTAGCTGTTTTTCCTTGTCGTTAATTTCAAGTTGATTATTGATTTTAGATTTTTTATAATTAGACTTTGTCAATAAAGATTGTATTCTGGCATAAGTATATTGAATGAACGGACCTGTATTTCCATTAAAATCTATTGAATCATTTGGATCAAATAATATTCTTTTCTTTGGATCAACTTTTAGTATATAGTATTTTAATGCACCAAGTCCTATTGTTTCATTAAGAACTTTTTTGTCGTTTGAACTCAAGCCATCTAGCTTACCAAGTTCTTTTGATAGTTTTGATGCATTGTTTGTCATTTCTAATATTAGTTCGTCTGCATCAACAACTGTTCCTTCCCTACTTTTCATTTTTCCAGATGGTAAATCAACCATACCATAGCTTAAATGAAACAAGTTATCAGCCCACTTAAATCCTAATTTTTTAAGTATTTTAAATAAAACATTAAAATGATAATCCTGTTCATTTCCCACAGTATATATTAAACCTTTCATTTCTGGATTATCTTTATATCTCATGTAGGCTGTACCTAAATCTTGAGTCATATACACAGAAGTACCATCAGATCTTAACAATAATTTTTCATCAAGACCTTGATCTGATAAGTCAATCCAGACAGAACCATCATTTTTTTTATAAAAAATCTGTTTCTCTAATCCGTGTTTAATAATCTCCTTTCCAATTAAATAAGTTTCACTTTCATAATACAGAGAATCAAAATCAACCCCAAGATCATTGTAAGTTTTGTTAAAACCCTCGTATACCCATCCATTCATTAACTTCCAGATATTTATAACTTCTTTATCTCCAGCTTCCCATTTTTTTAATAACTCTTTTGCTTCTAAAAAAATTGAAGAGTTTTGTTCAGCCTCTTTTTTTGCTAAACCACTTTTAATTAATTCAGAAACCTCTTTTTTATAAATTTTATCAAATAAAATATAATATTTACCAACAAAAAAATCTCCTTTTTCATTGGAATCTGAGGGAGATTTATTATCTCCATATTTTAACCAAGCGACAATTGATTTACAAATATGAATTCCTCTATCGTTAATTATCTGAGTTTTATTAACTCTTTTTCCAGAGGCCTCTAAAATTTTAGACATAGAATAACCAAGCAAAATATTTCTTATATGACCTAAATGCAGAGGTTTATTTGTATTGGGTGAGGAATATTCAACTAAATAAAGTGAGCTATTTTTTTTTGTTCTAGTAAATCCATAATCATCATTTAAACAATTATTTAAAAATTCTAAGTAATAAAATGAAGATATTGTTAAGTTTAAAAAACCTTGGATAACATTAAATCCAGTAACATGAACAGAGTTATTTAAAATAAAAGTACCCAGTTCTTTACCTAAATTTACAGGGTTCTGTTTTATATATTTAAGCAAAGGAAAAATAACTATGGTTAAATCACCTTCAAAATCTTTTCTAGTTTGTTGGATTTCAAAATCATTAAAATCTAAATTATATTTTAATTTTAAATATTTAGATAATTCAGATTTTAAAACCGAGTTGATTTTCATTAAAATATTTTAAGTAAATATAATTATAAAATGAATAAATAATTTTAATGTATACTTTATATTTGGGGGTATTATTTTAATAAATGCTAAAAAATATTTCATATAACGATTCTAAAGTTTTTGATGAAATAAACAATTATGTTGGAAAACCATATACAATATTTCAAAGATTAAGAATCGGAGGAATTGGATCTTCCAAATTAATAATTAATAAAGCTGACTCTAAAATTTCTAACTTATTAAATCTTAATAATAATATTAATAAATGTAATATTGAAATAAGACCAAATGGAATTATTATTAGATTTAGATCACTTTTAGAAACTTATGGCTTAATTATACCATTTTTTAAACTTAAATTATTTAAAGGAAAAGCAAACGAATACTCAATATATATTGATAATTTCTTTATCAAAGTTCAAGTTAATAAAAAAGATGAATATGATTTTTTTAAAAAAATCACAAAAATGAGAATATCTAATTAAAAATTTCTGCTATCATACAACGTACACTTCCCCCTCCACAATATTCGATAGTAGAAACGTCCGAAAATATTATTTGAGAATACTTATTTATTTTGATTATTTGTTCTTTTGAAAGTGATTCATATGCAGAAGCACTCATAACAAGATAACTTTGATTTTTGTAAACTAATTCAATCATATTACCGGCAAAAGAATTCAATTGTCTACTGCTAATTTCAATAATTTCCTTACCGTCATCTTTAAGGCTTTCTAAAACTTTATTTTTTTCAATATTACAGTCAATGGAGTCAAGGCAAATAATTGAATATTTATCTGCAATACACATCATTACATTAGTATGATATATTAATTTTCTAACATTGTCATGAGATTGGTAAGATTTAAATACAATGGGCATATAATTAAAATCTTCACAAAATTCATCAATTAATATTTCAGATGTTCTTTTAGAAATTGAAGCATACACTTTTTTATTTATTCGGTCTAAAACCATACTTCCAGTTCCTTCCAAATATTGTTTATTCTTTTCGGCAATGGTGTAATCAAAAATTGATTTGATTTTAACATTATTTCTTTCTAGGAATTTTAAAATATTTTCATTTCTTTCAAGACGACGATTTTTTGCAAACATTGGATATAATGCAATTTTATTATTCTTGTGAAAACTAATCCAATTATTAGGAAATAAAGAGTCTGGAGTATCATAAGTTAAATCATCTTGAAATACATTAACGGGAATATCAAAGGATTCTATTTTTTTTACAAGATGATCGAATTCATCCTGAGCTTTTTTTAAAATTTTTTTATCTCCAATTTTAGATAAATTTTGAAAATAATTATTTTCAATAGTCTGTAGATTTGTTCTAAAACTTGAAGGTCTAACCATTAAAATAGAGTGTATATTATTCATTATATCTAATTAAGGGTAGTGATGTACATCTGAAAAGTCCTTCTTGTTTTGAGACTTCACTTAAATCAACTTCTTCTACTTTAATATCATTTTTTCTAAGCCAATCATTCAATCTCTTAAATTTAGGTTGAGAAATAACCGTTTTATGATTTATTGAAAGAACATTACTGGTCATTTCATACATTTCATTTTCATTAATTTCAAATATATTTTCTTTACCAAAAACATCTACTAGCCACAAATAATCATCATACTCACTAAATGCATTAGGGTGTATTATAGCCTTTTCTTTACCAACTATTTGCAAACAACAGTCTAAATGCAAAATATTTTTTTTTGGATCATTTAATGATTTATTTAGATGTAAACCTCTAACAATTTTCTTTGGAAAAAAATCAATTAAAAAATCTAATGCAGCTTTATTAGTTCTAGCAGTAAATAATTCACTGTAATCAGGATTATTATAAAAACCAATAAAAATAGTATTCGAATGATACAATACATCTCCTCCTTCAATATGAATATTTTCAGGCATAGTAACTATTTGGTTTGTGAAATTTGATAAAATAGATTCTATACCCAAAAATTCCTTTGCTCTTTTAGGTAAGATATTTGATTTAAAAAAAAAGTTATCAATAACAAACCCTATATCCCTAGTAAAAATTTGGTTATATTCTTCTATAACTTTAGGTCTATAAACATCAACTCCATGTTTTTTCAAAACATTTACAAAATTCTGAAGCTCGTTAACCATGTCTGATTCCAAAGGGTATGTACCTTTTTTTAAATTTTCAATTGATTTTGGATCGTAAAGGTCTTGTAAAACAGGGGTTTTACCAAGGCTATCTGCTATTCCTATAATTACTGATCTTAGTTTAGAAGTTTCACTACTAACCAAAAATTCCATAATTAAAAAATAAGATTATCTTGATTTAATATCAGTAAAGGTTCTGAGATTCTCGCCTATATAAACTTGTCTAGGTCTTCCAATTGGTTCTTTTCTAAGTCTCATTTCTCGCCAATGAGCAACCCAACCTGGAAGTCTTCCTAGGGCAAACATTACCGTAAACATTTCATTCGGAATATCCAAGGCTTTATAAATAATTCCTGAGTAGAAATCTACGTTTGGATATAGTTTTCTATCAACAAAATATTGATCCTCTAACGCTTCTTTTTCCAATCCTTTTGCTATATCAAGAATAGGATCATCTATTCCTAAATCTTTAAGAACTTCATCAGCAGCAACTTTTATTATTTTAGCTCTGGGATCAAAATTTTTGTATACCCTGTGACCAAAGCCCATTAGTCTGAAAGGGTCTGACTTATCTTTAGCCTTAGACATATATTTTTTTGTATCTCCTCCGTCTTTATCTATAGCTTCAAGCATTTCGATTACAGCTTGATTCGCACCTCCATGTAATCTACCCCAAAGAGCTGAAATTCCTGCAGAAATAGAAGCAAATAAACCTGCATATGAAGAACCTACTATCCTTACTGTTGATGTAGAACAATTTTGTTCATGATCAGCATGTAAAATTAATAATTTGTTTAAAGCACTAACAACAGTATTATTTTGAACATATTCTTTGTTTGGACGCTGAAACATCATTTTAGCTAGGTTTTCAACATAACTTAATGATGTATCTCCATACTCTAAAGGTAAACCTTTTCTTCTTCTGAAAACCCAAGCTACTAAAACCGGAATCTTTGCTAATAAATTAAGAATAGCATCATACATATCTTCCTCATCATCAATATCAACTGCTGATGGGTCAAAAGCAACTAATCCACTTGTTAGTGATGAAAGAATACCCATAGGATGAGCAGATTTTGGATAACTATTTAATATAATTCTTAAATCTTCATCAATTATTGATCTTTCTTTAATATCGTCTGAAATTTTTTCTAACTGAGATTTTGTTGGTAATTCACCAAAAATCAATAAATAAGCAACTTCTAAAAAATCTGCTTTATTAGCTAGTTCCTCAATTGGATATCCTCTATATCTAAGAATACCTTTTTCACCATCAAGAAAAGTAATTGCACTTTGACAGGAACCAGTATTTTTAAAACCTGAATCTAGAGTAATTAAGTTAGCATCTAATCTTAATTTACTAATATCTAAAGCATTTTCATTTTCAGATCCAGTAATTAGATCTAGATTATAAATTTTATCATTAACATTAAGAGTAGCTTTCTTTTTCATTATAATTCATTTAAAATTAGTGAAACTTTTAAAAATTAATCTTAAATGCCTCTTTTTTAGGGTAAAATGCGTTATTTCCTAGTTCTTCTTCAATTCTCAATAACTGATTATATTTTGCGATTCTATCGCTTCTAGATGCTGAACCAGTTTTAATTTGTCCAGTAGATAATCCAACTGCTAAATCAGCAATAGTATTATCTTCAGTTTCACCAGACCTGTGAGACATTACACTAGTGAAACCAGCATCATGCGCCATATTAACAGCATTTATTGTTTCTGTAAGAGTTCCTATTTGATTTACTTTAATCAATATAGAATTTGCCACATTATTTTTAATTCCATCACTCAATCGTTCAACATTGGTAACAAAAAGATCGTCACCTACTATTTGAACACGATCACCACACATCTTAGTTAAATGAACCCAACCGTCCCAATCATTTTCATCCATTCCGTCTTCAATAGAAATGATTGGATACTTAGATGATAACTCTGCTAAATATTCAGCTTGTTGTTTAGAATTTAAAACTTTACCATGATTTCCTTCAAAGATTGTATAATCATACATACCGTTTTGATAAAATTCAGATGAAGCACAGTCCAATGCAATCATAACCTCTTTGCCAGCTTTATATCCAGCATTTTCAATAGCAGCAATGATTGTTTTTAAAGCATCCTCTGTTCCGTCTAATTTTGGAGCAAAACCACCTTCGTCTCCAACGGACGTAGTTAATCCTCTGTCTGAAAGTATTTTTTTTAAATTATGGAAAATTTCAGAGCCAATCTGCATTGCATGAGTAAAACTTTGAGCCTCAACCGGCATAATCATAAACTCTTGAAAAGCAATTGGAGCATCAGAATGTGAACCTCCATTTATAATATTCATCATTGGAACAGGAAGTGTAGTGCTTGTATTATTTGAGATATAAGTGTGTAAAGAAATACCCTTTGCATTACTCGCTGCTTTTGCTAGGGCTAATGAAACACCAAGTATAGCATTTGCACCAAGATTAGCTTTATTGGGTGTTCCATCAATTTTTATCATTAAATTATCAATAGATTCCTGATCAAAAACAGAAAGTCCAATAATTTTTTTTGAAATAATATTATTGACGTTAGAAACTGCTTTTAAAACACCTTTACCCATATAGTTTCTACCACCATCTCTTAATTCAACAGCTTCATGCTCACCTGTTGACGCACCTGAAGGTACAGCAGCTCTTCCCAATACACCTTTATCAGTTATAATATCTACTTCAACTGTTGGATTTCCACGAGAATCAAAAATTTGTCTCGCGATTACTTTACTTATTTTACTCATTAATATTTGATTTGATTAGATCAATAAATTGATCAAAAAGATAATTTGAATCATGAGGACCTGGACTCGCCTCTGGATGATATTGAACTGAAAAGCAATTTTTATTTTTAATACTTATCCCCGCTATAGTATCATCATTGAGATGCAAGTGAGTTACTTTAATATCTGGATTAGATTCTGCTTCTTCCTTATTTATCGCAAAACCATGATTTTGAGATGTGACTTCACCTTTTCCTGTTAATAAGTTTAAAACAGGATGGTTTATTCCTCTATGACCATTATGCATCTTATATGTTGAAATCCCGTTAGCTAACGCAATAACCTGATGACCTAAACAAATACCAAAAAGAGGTTTATTTATTTTCAAAATTTCTTTTGCAAGATTTATAGCAGAACTTAAAGGTTCTGGATCACCAGGACCATTTGATATAAAATAACCGTCTGGTTTAAAACTCGAAAGATCATTGATAGTTGAATCAAATGGAAAAACTTTAATATAAGCTCCTCTTTTAGCTAAGTTTCTTAGAATATTTAGTTTTATTCCTAAATCTAAAGCAGCTATTTTAATTTTTGAATCTGGATCTCCATAAAAATAGGGTTCTTTAGTTGAAACTTTTGAAGCCAATTCTAGCCCTTTCATTGATGGAAATTTTGATAATTCTAGTTTCAATTCTTCAATTGAGCTCAAGTCTGTAGAAATAACTGCATTCATTGCTCCATTGTCTCTAATATGTGAAACAAGTGCCCTTGTATCAACATCAGAAATTGCTACTATATTGTGGTCTTTAAAAAAATTTTGAAGTGAACCATCAGCAGCAGGTCTTGAAAATTGTTGATTAAAATTCTTACAGATTAAACCTGCAATTTTTGGAGACTTTGATTCAATATCCTCATTACTAACTCCATAATTTCCTATGTGAGCATTTGTTGTCACCATTAACTGACCAAAATATGACGGATCTGTAAAGATTTCTTGATAGCCTGTCATACCTGTATTAAAACATAATTCTCCAAAAGCAGAACCTTCCACACCCAGTGCTTTTCCGTAAAAGACTGTTCCGTTCTCAAGAAGAATAAATGCTTTTCCTAATTTTTGGGTTGTTTTCATGGTATTCAAAAATAATATAAAAAAAGGGATAAACATTAAGTTTACCCCATATTATTAAAAAAATTATAAAAAATTTATTTTTATAACAACTATGATTCTTTTTTATCAGAATCTTCAGTTTTTTTTTCGTTTTCTTTATTTTCAGAAACATCTTCACTAGCGGAATTTTCAGTAGCTGGAGTAGATTCTTCAACTACAGCTTCCTCAACTGGAGCAGATTCTTCAACTACAGCTTCTTCAACTGGAGCAGATTCTTCAACTACAGCTTCTTCAACTGGACAGATTCCTTCAACTGGAATATCTGATTTAGTTGTAGACTTTTTTCTTCTTCTAGTTTTCTTTTTAGCGTCACTTCCAGTATTGTATATAGTATTGTAATCAACTAATTCTATCATTGCCATACTAGCATTATCACCCAATCTATTTCCAAGCTTAATTATTCTTGTATAACCACCTGGTCTATCTCCAATTTTCACTGAAATATCTCTGAAAAGTTCAGTTACAGCATATTTATTTTTTAAATAACTGAACACAATTCTTCTATTATGAGTTGAATCATTTTTAGATTTTGTGATTAAAGGCTCTATATATCTTTTTAAAGCCTTAGCTTTTGCAACAGTTGTATTGATAGACTTGTGCTCAATTAGGGAACAGGCCATATTGGCTAACATGTATTTTCTGTGAGGTGTTTTTCTACCTAAATGTGCAAACTTTTTTCCGTGTCTCATAATATTTATTATTCTTTATCTAATTTATATTTAGATAAGTCCATTCCAAAATTAAGTCCTTTAACTATTACTAATTCCTCTAACTCAGTTAGAGATTTCTTACCAAAATTTCTAAATTTCATAAGATCGCTTTTGTTAAAAGAAACTAAATCTCCAAGTGTATCAACTTCTGCAGCTTTTAAACAATTCAAAGCTCTTACAGAAAGATCCATATCAATTAATCTTGTTTTTAGTAATTGTCTCATGTGTAAAGATTCTTCATCATAAGTCTCTGTTTGAGCGATTTCATCAGCTTCAAGAGTTATTCTTTCATCAGAGAATAACATAAAATGGTGAATTAAAGTTTTGGCACCTTCTGTTAATGCATCTTTTGGATGAATAGATCCATCTGTGATTATTTCAAAAACTAATTTTTCATAATCAGTTTTTTGCTCTACTCTAAAGTTTTCAATAGAGTACTTTACATTTTTAATTGGGGTAAAAATAGAATCCATAAAGATTGTTCCTATAGGAGCTCCTAATTTTTTATTTTCTTCAGCTGGAACATAACCTCTTCCTTTTTCAATAGTAAGTTCAAAATTTAAGGAAATATTTTTTTCAAGATTACATATAACTAAGTCAGGATTGAGAACTTGAAAACCTGAGATGAATTTTTGTAAATCTCCTGCTACAATTTGTTCTTGACCTAAAATAGAAACGGAAACATTTTCATTTTCAACAGAATCAATTTGTCTTTTTAAACACACCTGCTTTAGATTCAATATTATTTCAGTTACATCTTCAACAATTCCTGGAAGAGATGAAAATTCATGATCTATGTTTTCTATTTTGACTGATGTAAACGCAAAACCCTCAAGAGATGATAATAAAACTCTTCTTAGAGCATTACCGACTGTCAAACCATATCCTGGTTCAAGAGGTCTAAATTCGAATTTACCTTCGAATTCAGATGAATCAATCATTATTACTTTGTCTGGTTTTTGAAAATTAAATACTGGCATAATTAATATGTTTTTTTTATTTCGAATATAATTCGACGATTAATTGTTCTTTAATGTTTTCTGGTATTTCCTCTCTTTCAGGGATGGAAACGAAAACCCCTTCCATTCTATCACTATTCCAAGACATCCATTCGTATACAGATGAATTGTTTGATAGTGCATTTTCAATTGAACTAATAGTTTTTGATTTTTCTCTTACTCCAATAACTTCTCCTGGTTTAATTGTTCTGGAGGGGATATTACATAGAACTCCATCAACTGTAATATGTCTATGACTAACAAGTTGACGAGCAGCACTTCTTGTTGAAGCAATACCTAATCTATATACAATATTATCTAGTCTGGACTCACACAACTGAAGTAAAACTTCACCAGTAACACCCTTACTTTGGTTAGCTTTTTTAAATAAATTTCTGAATTGGCGTTCTAAAATACCATAAGTGTATTTTGCCTTTTGCTTTTCCATTAATTGAATAGCATATTCAGATTTCTTACCTCTTCTTCTATTATTGCCGTGTTGGCCTGGAGGATAATTTTTCTTTTCAAATGATTTGTCTTCTCCGAAAATCGGTTCGCCAAATTTTCTTGCAATTTTAGTTTTTGGACCGGTGTATCTTGCCATATTTTTATGTTTTTAATTTTTGTGAATTAAGGTCTGTCCTTCGACAAAAATTTAGTTAATTTATACTCTTCTTCTTTTAGGTGGTCTACATCCATTATGAGGCATTGGTGTAACGTCAAAAATTTCTGTTACCTCAATTCCGTTATTATGAATAGTTCTGATAGCTGATTCTCTACCATTTCCAGGACCTTTTACATATACCTTTGCCTTTCTCATCCCTGCATCATGAGCTACTTTTACAGCTTCTTCTGCAGCTAATTGAGCTGCGTATGGAGTATTCTTTTTAGAACCTCTAAATCCCATTTTTCCAGCAGATGACCAAGAGATTACCTCTCCTTTTTTATTAGTTAATGAAATAATAATATTATTAAATGAAGCATTAATGTGTGCTTCACCAAATGAATCTACTATAACTTTTCTTTTTTTAGATACTGATTTAGCCATATTTAATATTATTTAGTTACTTTCTTTTTATTAGCAACTGTTTTTCTTTTACCTTTTCTAGTTCTAGAGTTATTTTTTGTTCTTTGACCTCTAAGTGGAAGTCCTGTTCTGTGTCGGATTCCTCTGTAACAACCAATATCCATTAATCTTTTAATATTAATTTGGTTTTCAGATCTAAGTTCTCCTTCAATTTTAAAATTACCCACAGCCTCTCTTACCTTAGCAGTATCGTCATCGTTCCAATCAGAAACTTTTTTATCTTCACTTACATTTGCTGAGTGTAGGATTGTTTTAGCTCTAGATTTACCTATTCCGAAAATATAGGTTAAAGCTATTACTCCACGTTTTTGTTTGGGTATATCAACCCCTGAAATTCTTGCCATAATTTATCCTTGTCTTTGTTTGAATCTAGGATTCTTTTTGTTAATTACATAAAGTCTTCCCTTTCTTCTAACTATTTTACATTCGGGACTTCTTTTTTTTACAGATGCTCTTACTTTCATAATTTTAATGTCTATATGTTATTCTAGCTTTAGTTAAATCATATGGACTCATTTCTAATTTAACTTTGTCACCAGGTAATAGTTTAATATAATGCATTCTCATTTTACCAGAAATATGTGCAGTAACAACATGTCCATTCTGTAATTCAACTCTGAACATAGCATTCGAAAGAGCTTCAATTATAGTACCGTCTTGTTCTATTGCTGCTTGTTTTGCCATATTATGCTAATTTTCTTTTTTTACCAGTTTTCATTAAACCATCATAATGACGATTTAATAAATATGCGTTAATCTGTTGGATGGTATCTATTGCAACCCCAACCATAATTAATAATGATGTTCCTCCATAAAATAAAGCCCAACCTTGCTGCATTCCCATTATTTGGACTATTATAGCAGGAAGTACTGAAACAGCAGCTAAAAATAGTGAGCCAGGGAATGTTATTAATGACATTATTTTGTCAAGGAAATCAGCAGTTTCACTTCCTGGCCTTATTCCTGGGACAAAACCACCACTTCTTTTTAGGTCATCAGACATTTTATTTGTTGGAACAGTAATGGCTGTGTAAAAATATGTAAAAACAATAATTAAAAAACCAAATAAAATATTATACCACAATCCAAACATATCAGAAAATGATGTTTGCATCCATTGACCAAACCCAGAATTACCAAATAATTGTCCAATGTAAGCTGGGGCAAACATAATAGCTTGAGCAAAGATTATAGGCATTACTCCAGAAGCATTAAGTCTTAATGGAATATATTGTCTTGAACTTGCTTGATTTTTATCAAATCCACCTGAGGCAGTCCTTCTGGCATACTGAACTGGAACTTGTCTAACGGCTTTTACCAGAAGTACACAAAGAGCAATAACAACAACCCATATAACAAGCTCGATTAAAATAGTAATCGCTCCTCCATTACTTTGAGTAACTCTTGAAGTAAACTCCTGAAAAAATGCTTGAGGGAGAGATGCAATGATACCTACAGTAATAAGTAATGAAATTCCGTTACCGATTCCTTTATCAGTAATTTTCTCACCTAACCACATTGCAAATACACAACCTGTAACTAAAATTATAACCGAAGAAACAACAAAAATTGGTGTTTTACCCATAATAAAAGCACTTTCAGGAACTCCAAGAGCTCCTAAACTATATAAATAGGCAGGTGCCTGAACTACACAAATCAATATTGTTAGCCATCTGGTTATTTGATTGATTGTTTTTCTGCCGCTTTCTCCTTCTTTTTGTAGTTTTTGTAAATAAGGAACTGCAATACCCATTAATTGAACAACAATTGATGCAGAGATATATGGCATTATTCCTAAAGCAAAAACAGATGCATTTGCAAATGCTCCTCCTGTAAAGGCATTTAAGATACCTAAAAGTCCTCCTCCTTGTGTTCTACTTGAAAGTTCAGCTAATTGAACAGAATCAATACCAGGTAATACCACTTGAGCACCTAATCTATATATAGCTAGGAAGAAGAGAGTTATAAAGATTCTATCTCTTAATTCTGTGATTTTCCAAATATTTTTTAATGTTTCAAAAAAACTATACATAATTTATTATATAATTATTGCTTCACCTCCGCTCTTTTCAATTTGTGCTTTGGCACTCTTTGAAAACTTATGAGCTGTTATTTTAATAGCTGTTTTTATTTCTCCGTCTCCTAGAACTTTAATTAGATCATTTTTACTGGCTAAACCATTATCAATAAAACTTTGAATATCCATTGAACCTTTGATCTTTTTATTATCAACTAAAGATTGAATAGTTTGAATATTAACAGCTTGGTATTCTTTTCTATTAATATTGTTGAAACCAAACTTAGGAACTCTTCGTTGTAAAGGCATTTGACCACCCTCAAAACCTAGTTTTTTTGAATATCCAGATCTTGACTTAGCTCCTTTGTGACCTCTTGTAGCAGTTCCTCCTTTTCCAGAACCCTGACCTCTACCCACTCTTTTTTTAGAAGTATGGATAGATCCTTTTTCAGGTGTTAAATTACTTAAATTCATATTTTTTTATTTTACAACAGAAACTAAATGTTTTACCTTATTAACCATGCCAATTATATTAGGAGTGTCTTCATGTTCAACAACTTGTCCTATTTTTTTTAAACCCAAGGCCAAAAGTGTTTTCTTTTGATCACCAGGTCTTTTAATTTCACTTCTTATTTTCTTTATCTTAATTTTTGCCATAATTATCCGTTAAAAACTTTTTCTAATGATATTCCTCTTTCCTGAGCAACTGTATTTGCGTTTCTCAATCTTAATAAAGCATCAAAAGTTGCTTTAACAACGTTATGTGGATTTGAAGATCCCTGAGATTTAGATAATACATCTTGAACACCTAAAGATTCAAGAACAGCTCTTACAGCTCCACCTGCAATTACTCCAGTACCCTGTGATGCAGGCTTAATGAAAACTTTGGCACCTCCATGCTTACCTTTTTGTTCGTGTGGAAGCGTAGAATTATGTAATGCAATACGCACTAGATTTTTCTTAGCATCTTCAACTGCTTTAGCAATAGCTGTTGCAACCTCTTTTGATTTACCCAACCCATGTCCAACTACACCATTTTCATCACCAACAACAACAATAGCAGTAAAGCCAAAAGCTCTACCACCTTTGGTTACTTTTGTTACACGTTGAATACTAACTAGTCTATCTTTTAAATCTAGTCCACCTGGTTTAACAAATTCGTTTCTATTATTTTTCATAAATTAAAATTTTAGACCAGCTTCTCTGGCACCTTCTGCTAATGATTTAACTCTACCGTGATATAAATATCCACTTCTATCAAAGCCTATCTTTTCAATTCCAGCCTTAACAGCCTTAGAACCTACAGAAATACCAACCAATTTAGATAACTCAATTTTAGTCTTTTTGTCGTCAGCTATATCCTTATCTCTGGATGAAGCAGAAACTAATGTTTTACCATTTACATCATCAACAATTTGAGCATATATTTCTTTGTTACTTCTAAAAACAGAAAGCCTAGGTCTACTTTCACTTCCAAAGACGTGCTTTCGAATTCTTCTTTTTATTTTATTTCTTTTATTAATCTTAGATAAACTCATTTTATAAAAATTTATGCAGACTTACCTGCTTTTCTACGAATCTCTTCACCAACGTATTTAACACCTTTTCCTTTATAAGGTTCAGGTTTTCTAAAGCTTCTAATTTTTGAAGCTATAGATCCTACTAATTGCTTATCAAACGAAGATAATTTAACAATAGGATTTTTTCCTTTTTCAGAAATAGTCTCAACTTTAACTTCATTAGGAATTTGGAATACAATATTGTGAGAAAAACCAAGTGCTAACTCTAATTTTTGACCTTGATTATTAGCTCTATAACCAACACCTACTAACTCTAGTTCTTTAGTCCATCCTTTTGAAACTCCTTCAATCATATTGAAAAATAAAGCACGGTACAATCCATGTTTAGCTTTTGCAGGCTTTGACTCGTTTTCTCTTTTAAGAGTTAGTGTGTTATCAGTTTGCTCAACTGAAACTAAGTCATATGGCTGAGATAATTCTCCTAACTTTCCTTTCACAGAGAAAAGGTTAGGTTGAATTTCTACTGAAACACCTTCTGGGATTATAATTGGATTATTTCCTATTCTTGACATTTTATTAATTTTAATGTACGTAACAAAGGATTTCTCCTCCTACGTTAGATTGTTTTGCTTTTTTACCAGTCATAAGACCTTTTGAAGTCGATACAATAGCTGTTCCTAATCCGTTTAAAACTCTAGGTAGGCCAATTGAATCTGAATATTTTCTTAAACCAGGCTTGCTAATTCTTTCAAGTTTTTTGATAACAGGTTCCTTTGTGTAAGAATCATACTTTAATGCAATTTTAATACTACCCTGAGTTGAATCATTCTCAAATTTGTAACTTAAAATATAACCTTGATCAAACAATATCTTAGTAATTTCTTTCTTTACATTCGATGCGGGAATTGAAACTACTTTGTGACCAGCACTATTAGCATTTCTAATTCTTGTTAAATAATCTGCAATTGGATCTGTATTCATTTTAATAATTTATTTTACCAGCTAGCTTTTCTAACTCCTGGGATTAAACCTTTATTTGCCATTTCTCTAAACATCACCCTCGATATACCAAACTGTCTCATATAACCTTTTGGTCTTCCTGTTAGTTTACATCTATTGTGAGCTCTTACAGGTGAAGAATTCTTTGGTAGCTTTTGTAATGCTTCATAATCTCCAGCTTTTTTTAAAGCTTTTCTTTTAACTGCATATTTAGCACACATTTTAGCTCTTTTGACCTCACGGGCCTTCATTGATTCTTTAGCCATAATTAATTCTTTTTAAATGGTAAACCTAGTTCTGTTAATAATGATTTAGCTTCTTTATCAGTTTTCGCACTAGTAACGAATGTGATATCCATTCCAGAAATTTTATTTACTTTATCTATATCAATTTCAGGAAAAATAATTTGCTCTGTAACACCAAGGTTATAGTTACCTCTTCCATCAAAACCAGAAGCTTTTATTCCTTGAAAATCACGAACTCTAGGAAGAGCAGTAGTAATTAATCTATCTAAAAACTCATACATTCTCTCAGATCTTAATGTTACTTTTGCTCCAATTGGCATTCCCTTTCTTAATTTGAAAGTAGCAACGTCCTTTTTTGAAAGAGTTGCAATAGCCTTTTGACCAGAAATAGTTGATAATTCCTCTATTGCATGATCGATTAATTTTTTATCAGCGACAGCACCACCAACTCCTTTACTAATTACTATTTTTTGAAGCTTTGGAACCATCATTACATTACTGTAAGAATATTCTTCCTTAAGAGAAGAAACAATTCTTTCATTAAATTCTTTTTTTAATCTAGGTTGGTAACTCATAATTAAATTATTTCATCAGATTTTAACGCAATTCTATTCTTTACACCATCAGTTGTTTTATATCCAACTCTAGTTGTCTCACCTTTAGATGTAAGTAGGGACAAATTAGAAATATGAATTGGAGCTTCTTGTTCAGTAATACCTCCTTTTGGATTTTGTGAACTTGGTTTATTGTGCTTTTTTACCATATTTACTCCCTCAACAATTGCTAAGTTTTTTGACTTAAACAATTTAGATATCTTACCTTCAGAACCCTTGTGGTCTCCAGCTAAAACTCTTACTTGATCTCCAGTTTTTAATTTAATTTTTATCATAATTATAAAACTTCAGGTGCTAGTGAAACTATTTTCATAAACTTTTTATCTCTAAGCTCTCTTGCAACCGGCCCAAATACACGAGTTCCTCTCATTTCGCCAGCAGCGTCTAATAATACACAAGCATTATCATCAAATCTTATGTATGATCCATCTTTTCTTCTTACTTCTTTTTTGGTTCTAACCACTACTGCAGTTGAAACTTGTCCTTTTTTAACCGTACCGTTAGGAGTTGAGTGCTTTACAGTAATAACTATCTTATCACCAACAGAAGCATATCTTCTTTTTGTTCCTCCCAAAACTCTAATAGTAAGTACTTCTTTTGCACCAGTATTATCAGCAACAGTTAATCTTGATTCTTGTTGTACCATTATTTAGCTCTTTCTAAAATTTGAACAAGTCTCCAGCATTTTGACTTACTAAGAGGTCTTGTTTCCATTATTTTTACTGTATCTCCAATATTACACTCGTTTTCTTGATCGTGTGCAATATATTTTTTAGTCTTTAAAACGAATTTTCCATACATTGGATGCTTAACCTTATTAACTTCAGAAACAACAATAGATTTCTCCATTTTGTTACTAGTAACAATTCCAATTCTTTCTTTTCTTAAATTTCTTTTTTCCATTTCTAAAGTTTTATTCTTGAATAGACCTTGCAGTTAATTCAGTATTAATTCTTGCAATAGTTCTTCTTAAATTTTTGATTTGCATAGGATTTTCAATTGGAGAAATTGCATGAGTCATTTTTAAATCAGAAAGTTCTTTCTGAAAAGAAACTAACTTTTCGTTTAACTCGTCAATTGATAATTCTTTAACTTCTTTTTGTTTCATTTTATAAATTTATGCTTGATAATCTCTTGCAATTATAAACTTTGTTTTAACTGGAAGTTTTTGAGCAGCCAATCTTAATGCTTCTTTAGCAACGTCAATTGGAACACCAGAAACTTCAAACATTATTCTACCAGGCTTAACAACAGCTACAAAATATTCCGGAGCACCTTTACCTTTACCCATTCTTACTTCTAATGGTTTTTTAGTAATAGGCTTGTCTGGAAATATTTTTATCCACAGTTGACCTTCACGCTTCATATATCTCGTAGCAGCAATACGTGCAGCTTCAATTTGTCTTGATGTTAAAAAACATGCATCAAGAGATTTGATCCCAAACATTCCGTTGGAAAGTACATGACCTCTTTGTGAAAGACCTTTCATTCGGCCTTTCTGCATTTTTCTAAATTTTGTTCTTTTCGGTGATAACATTTATACTTTATATTAAATTATCTTCTTCTTTGTTTTCTTCCTTTGTTTCCTCCTTTTGATTTAGCTGATTTTAAGCTTAAACCAACTAATGGAGACAATTCTCTCTTCCCATACACTTCTCCTTTCATAATCCACACTTTAATACCTAATTTCCCGTAAGTAGTTTGAGCTTCAACTTGAGCATAATCAATATCAGCTCTAAAAGTTGATAATGGTATTCTTCCTTCTTTGTAAGATTCTGAACGAGCCATTTCTGCACCATTTAATCTACCAGAAATTTGAACTTTAATACCTTCAGCGTTCATTCTAATTGAAGCAGCTATAGCCATTTTAATTGCTCTACGATAAGAAATTCTACTTTCAATTTGTCTAGCAATACTAGCACCAACTAATTGGGCCTCTAACTCAGGACGCTTAATTTCAATAATATTCAATTGAACTTCCTTTCCAGATATTTTTTTAAGTTCTTCTTTTAATTTATCAACTTCTTGACCAGCTTTTCCAATTATAATTCCTGGTCTTGCAGTTGTTATAGTTAACGTGACTAGTTTGAGTGTTCTTTCAATAATAACTCTTGAAACACTGGCTTTAGACAATCTAGCAAAAACGTAATTTCTTAACTTTTGGTCTTCAGCAAGCTTATCACCATAGTCGTTTCCTCCGTACCAATTAGATTCCCATCCTCTAATTATACCTAACCTATTACCTATTGGATTTGTTTTTTGTCCCATATTAACTATCTATTGAATTTTTTGATCCTAATATTAAAGTAACGTGATTTGAACGTTTTCTAATTCTATGTGCTCTTCCTTGTGGAGCAGGTCTTAATCTTTTTAACATACCAGCGCTGTCTACTCTAATTTCTTTCACAAACAAATTAGCTTCTTCAACATCAGAATCTTCATTTTTAGCTTGCCAATTTGAAATGGCTGACATTAAAAGTTTTTCTAACTTGTTAGATGCTTCTTTCTGACTAAACTTTAAGATTGTTAAAGCCATTTCAACTTTTTTTCCTCTTACTGAATCAGCAACAATTCTCATTTTTCTAGGAGAAGTTGGGCAGTTATTAAGTTTTGCAAAAGCAACTTGTTTTTTTGCTTCCTTAATTTTTTCAGCACTTTGTCTTTTTCTTAATCCCATTGCAAATTAAATTATTTCTTTCCTTTGTTTTTAGCTCCAGCATGACCACGGAACGAACGAGTTGGAGAAAACTCTCCAAGCTTATGACCCACCATATTTTCTGTTATATATACAGGGACAAATTGACGTCCATTATGAACAGCAATTGTTTGACCTACAAAATCAGGAATAATCATAGAAGCTCTAGACCATGTCTTAACAACAGTTTTTTTATTTGAATCCAGATTTCTCTGAACTTTCTTTATCAAACTATAATGGACATAAGGTCCTTTCTTTAGTGAACGTGCCATTTATTTCTTTTTTCTTTCAATTATATATTTATTACTCGCTTTTTTCTTGTCTCTGGTTCTAAAACCTTTAGCAGGAATACCATTTTTAGATCTAGGGTGACCACCAGACGCTCTACCTTCACCACCACCCATTGGATGATCAACAGGGTTCATTGCAACTGGACGAGTTCTAGGTCTTCTACCCAACCAACGCTTTGAACCAGCTTTTCCAAATACAGTTAACTGATGATCGGAATTTGAAACAGACCCAACAGTTGCATAACATGTTGAAAGTATCATTCTTGTTTCACCAGAGGGTAATTTAACAGTTACAAATTTTCCATCTTTTGCCATTAATTGAGCAAAAGAACCAGCACTTCTAGCAATAGCAGCACCTTTTCCGGGACGCATTTCAATGCATGAAATTATAGTACCAAGAGGAATATCAGAAAGTGGCATGCAATTTCCAACATCAGGGGATTTTTTTAAACCTGAAACAACTTTATCTCCAACTTTTAAACCTTTAAGTGCAACTATATACCTTTTTTCATTATCGTCAAATTTTGTTAAAGCTATAAATGCAGATCTGTTTGGATCATACTCAATCGATAAAACTTCAGCAACATCATCATGACGATTTCTTTTGAAGTCAATAATTCTATATCTTTTTTTATGACCACCACCGATGTATTTCATAGTCATTTTACCCTGGCTATTTCTTCCTCCAGTACGTTTCTTTGGAGCAAGTAAACTCTTTTCAGGCTTGTTGGTTGTAATAGTGTCATATCCATTAACAACTCTTCCTCTTTGTCCCGGCGTAATCGGCTTTAGCGCTTTAACTGACATTATCTAATATTTTAAAGTTTGTTATAAAAATCAATGGTATCACCTTCAGAAATTTGAACTACAGCTTTTTTTGTAGTTACAGACTTCCCTCTTTGAATACCTGTTTTAGTATATCTTGTTCTTCTTTCAGCACCATATCTCATGGTTCTAACTTTATCTACAGAAACACCATATGTTTCTTCAACTGCTTTTTTTATTTGAACCTTATTTGCATTAGTATCAACTAAAAAAGTAAACCTATTTTTTAATTCACTATCAGCAGTAGCTTTTTCTGTAATAACTGGTTTAAGTAAAATATTCATACTAACTTAAATTTGATTCAATTTGTTCTAATGAGCTTTCCAAGAAAATTAAATGTTGAGCATTCATAATACTATATGTACTTATTTCAGAATTAGTTACAACATTACTTTTTTCTAAATTTCTTGATGATAGATAAACATTCTTATTAACCCCACCTAAAACAAATAAGGCTTTTTTATCATTTAACCCTAAAGCACTGATAATATCAGTAAATGATTTAGTTTTTGGAGTTTTAAAGTCGAAATCTTCAACAACTGAGATTGCTTTGTCTTTCATTTTTATACTTAACGCAGACTTTCTAGCTAATCTCTTTACATTTTTATTTAATTTTTGAGAATAAGATCTGACTCTAGGGCCAAAAATCGTTCCACCACCTCTAAACAATGGATTCTTGATACTACCTGCTCTGGCAGTACCTGTTCCTTTTTGTTTTTTAATTTTTCTTGTACTCCCAGTAATTTCAGCTCTTTCTTTAGTTTTATTTGTTCCCTGACGATTATTTGCCAAGTATCTTTTAACGTCTAAATAAACAGCATGATCATTTGGAGTTACTTCAAAAATAGATTTTGAAAGTTCTACCGATCTTCCAGTTTCTTTACCTTTTATGTTTAATACAGATAATTTCATTATTTTCTAATTATTACATAAGAGTTTTTGTGTCCTGGGACACATCCTTTAAGTACAAGTAAGTTCTTTTCAGAAACTACTTTTAAAACTCTTAAGTTTTGTACTGTAACTTTTTCATTACCCATTCTACCTGCCATTCTCATACCTTTAAAAACTCTTGCAGGATATGAAGCAGCACCGATAGAACCTGGAGCTCTTAATCTGTTATGTTGACCATGTGTTGCTTGACCAACTCCAGCAAAACCATGTCTCTTAACAACACCTTGGAATCCTTTACCTTTAGAATTTCCAGAAACATCAACAAATTCACCTTCAGTAAAATGATCAACAGAGATTGAGTCACCTAAATTCAGTTCTTGATCAAAGTTTTGGAATTCAACTAGCTTATATTTAGCTGAAGATTTTGATTTTGAGAAATGACCTGCCTCAGACTTGTTTGAATGTTTTTCGTTTTTATCATTAAAACCTAATTGAACAGCATTATAACCATCTACTTCATTAGTTTTAATTTGAGTAACGACACAAGGACCAGCCTCAATGACAGTACAGGGAATATTTTTCCCTTTATCGTCAAATATACTTGTCATTCCTATTTTTTTTCCTATCAACCCGGACATTGCTTTTTATTTTTTAAATTATACTTTAATTTCAACCTCAACTCCACTTGGAAGTTCTAACTTCATTAAAGCGTCAATTGTTTTTGATGAAGAACTATATATATCTAAAAGTCTTTTGTATGAAGACAATTGAAATTGTTCTCTTGATTTTTTGTTTACATGAGGTGATCTCAACACAGTGAAAATTTTCTTGTGTGTTGGTAAAGGTATTGGACCTGTTACAATAGCCCCAGTAGTCTTAACAGTCTTTACGATTTTCTCGGCAGACTTGTCAACCAAATTGAAGTCGTATGATTTTAATTTTATTCTAATTTTTTGACTCATTGTATTGGTATTATTCGTTATCTCCTTTTATTGATTTAATTACCTGTTCTGAAACATTTTGTGGAGTTGCTGCATAGTGGTCAAACTCCATAGTTGATGTCGCACGACCTGAACTTAATGTTCTAAGTGCAGTAACATAACCAAACATTTCAGAAAGAGGAACTTGTGCTTTAACTACTTTTGATCCTGCTCTATCATCCATACTATTTACTTGACCTCTTCTTCTATTTAAATCACCAACAACATCACCCATATTTTCTTCAGGGGTTAAAACCTCTAATTTCATAATTGGTTCCATTATTACGGATTTAGCTTGTTTAGCAGAATTTTTAAATCCTAACTTAGCCGCAAGCTCAAATGAAAGGGAATCAGAATCAACAGCATGAAAAGAACCGTCTTTTAAAGTGACCTTCATTGCATCCATTTCAAACCCAGCTAAAGGACCATTTTTCATTGCTTCTTTAAATCCTTTTTCAACAGATGGAATGAATTCTCTTGGAATATTACCACCTTTAATAAGATTGATAAATTCTAAACCTGACTTACCATCCTCTGCTGGTTCAATTGTAAATACTATATCTGCGAACTTTCCTCTACCACCTGATTGTTTTTTATAAACCTCACGGTGATTAGCTTGAGCAGTTATAGCTTCTTTGTATTCAACTTGTGGCTGACCTTGGTTAACCTCAACTTTAAATTCTCTTTTTAGCCTATCTACAAGAATATCTAGGTGTAACTCACCCATTCCAGAAATAATAGTCTGACCAGATGCTTCATCAGTTTTTACTTGGAAAGTAGGATCTTCTTCGGCTAACTTACCAAGCGCCATACCAAGTTTATCTACATCTGCTTTTGTTTTAGGTTCAACAGCAATACCAATTACCGGATCAGGAAACACCATGCTTTCTAAAACAATAGGACTTTTTTCTGCAGATAATGTATCACCTGTCTTAATGTCTTTAAAACCAACAGCTGCTCCGATATCTCCAGCCTCAATTAAAGGAATAGAGTTTTGTTTATCAGCATGCATTTGGAAAATTCTTGAAATACGTTCTTTATTGCCAGATCTATTGTTTAATACATATGATCCTGCATCAAGTTTTCCTGAATAAACTCTGAAAAAAGCTAATCTACCAACATAAGGATCTGTAGCAATTTTAAAAGCCAAAGCTGAAAATGGTTCACTGACAGATGGTTTTCTTTCAATTTCATTATCTGTTTTGGGGTCAGTTCCTATAATTGCTTCTTTATCAAGTGGAGATGGTAAATATCTACACACAGCATCTAGAAGGAATTGAACACCTTTATTTTTAAAAGCAGAACCACAAATCATAGGTATGATACTCATATCTTGTGTAGCTTTTCTAAGAGCTTCATGTACTTCTTCTTCAGTAATTGAATCAGGGTCTTCAAAGAATTTTTCTAATAAAGCGTCATCATATTCAGCAACCGCTTCAATTAGGTTAGCTCTATATTCCTCAACCTCGTCTTTCATATCATCAGGAATATCAATAACATCAAAGGTTGCTCCCATTTTTTCTTCATGCCAAACAATAGCTTGGTTTTTAACTAGATCAACAATACCTTTAAAATTATCCTCTTCTCCAATTGGAAGAACAATAGGTACTGCATTAGATTTCAGCATATCTTTAATTTGGTTACAAACATTTAAAAAGTTTGAACCTTGTCTATCCATTTTATTAACAAATCCCATTCGAGGAACCTTGTAATTATCAGCTAATCTCCAGTTAGTTTCAGATTGAGGTTCAACACCATCAACAGCACTAAATAAAAATACTAAACCATCAAGAACTCGAAGTGATCGATTTACTTCAACAGTAAAGTCAACGTGACCAGGAGTATCAATAATATTAAAATGGTATGGTTTAGAATCAGGTAATTTTTCACCTTGGTTTGTAGGAAAATCCCATGTACAAGTTGTGGCAGCAGATGTAATTGTAATTCCTCTTTCTTGTTCTTGTTCCATCCAATCCATTGTTGCAGCACCATCATGTACTTCACCAATCTTATGACTAACACCAGTATAAAAAAGTATACGTTCTGTTGTAGTTGTTTTACCTGCATCAATGTGAGCAGCAATACCAATGTTTCTTGTATATTTTAAATCTCTTGCCATTTTAAATTAAAATCTAAAGTGTGAAAATGCTTTATTAGCCTCTGCCATCTTGTGAACATCTACTCTTTTTTTAACAGCAGCACCCTCTTCTTTTTCAGCTGCAAGTATTTCAGATGCAAGCTTGAGAGCCATAGATTTTTCATTTCGTTTTCTAGCATATGAAATCAACCATTTCATAGCCATTGAAATTTTTCTATCAGGTCTGATTGGCATTGGAATTTGAAAAGTTGCTCCACCTACTCTTCTACTTCGAACTTCTACGTGGGGCATGACGTTAGATAAACCGTCCTTCCAAACTTGAAGTGCAGTTTTTTCGTCATTTTGTTTCTTTTCTTCTATGATGTCGATTGCATCATAAAATATTTTAAAGGCTGTGGATTTTTTACCACTCCACATTAAGTTGTTGACAAATCTAGTAACAAGTTGATCATTAAACCTTGAATCTGGTAGTAATGGTCTTTTCTTTGCCTTACTTTTTCTCATTTATTTCAGTTTTTGAGAGGTTCAATAATATATTGAACGTCATCAGTTAATAATTTATTTTTTCGGACGCTTTGCTCCGTATTTTGATCTTCGTTGTAATCTTCCTTCAACACCAGCAGTATCTAAAGCACCTCTAACAATATGGTATCTTACACCAGGAAGATCTTTTACTCTACCTCCTCTAACAAGTACTATTGAGTGCTCTTGTAAATTATGACCTTCACCTGGGATATATGCATTAATTTCTGTTCCATTTGTTAATCTGACCCTAGCTACTTTTCTCATAGCTGAGTTAGGTTTTTTAGGTGTTGTTGTATAAACTCTCGTGCAAACACCTCTTTTTTGAGGACAAGAAACTAAGGCAGCAGACTTACTTTTTTTAGTAATCTTTCTTCTTCCTTTTCTCACTAACTGCGATATTGTAGGCATAATTTGTATTTACTTTTCCCTTATTTGGGCGTGCAAATGTAATTTAATTTTACAATTAATCAAACAGATAGACTAAAAAATATTTAAAATTTTAAGGTTTAAAGTATACCTATTATATATGTCCTTTCATAATTAACAAAATTGATTATTCAAAAAAAACCGTGTAAACCATCAAAATGTTAAGAATTTAACAAAAAAAATAGAATAGTTATAAATAGAGTTCTTGGGGAAATAATTTTAAAAACCTTTTATTAAATACTCAAAAATCATCATATATAACCATATGAAATAATAAATATGATATTTTTGATATACAAAAATTATTAAATTGTTAATAATTATGTGATTTAAATAAATATATATCAATATTTGTGTTTTTTTTTAATTATACGTTGGTTTATTAACTTTTTATTAACATTTTTGCAGATCAAATAATAATTAACAAAATATGAAAACAAATTTATTAAAGTTTTTAACGTTATCTTTCATGATAATGTTTCAATGGAGTTTTGCTCAGAAAAGTGTTTCTGGTACTGTTTCTGACAGTGCTGGGGTTCCTCTTCCTGGTGCAACTGTCCTTGTTGATGGTACATCTAATGGTGTTACTACTGACTTTGATGGTGTTTATTCAATTATGGCTAATGAAGGTGATGTACTTTCATTAGCTATGTAGGATTTACAACTCAAAAAGTAACTGTTGGAGCTTCTGCTACTTTAAATGTAACACTTGTTGCAGACAACGCACTTGAAGAAGTTGTTGTTACTGCACTTGGTATTACTAGAGAAGCAAAATCTTTAGGTTATGCACAACAAAAAGTTGAAGGTGCTGCTTTAACAAGACTAAAGAAACTTGATTTTAAAACAGCTCTTGCTGGAAAAGTTGCTGGTGTTCAAGTTATTTCTGGTACAAGTTCAACTTTTGACAAGTGCATATTAGACTTAGAGGTGAAGATAGATGTTTTATATGTTGTAGATGGTATTAAAATGTCTTCTACTGATATTAATACTGATAATATTGACAACATTACTGTACTTAAAGGTGCTGCAGCAACTGCATTATATGGTGCTGAAGCTAGAAGTGGTGTAATTGTAATTACATCAAAGAAAGCCAAAGCTGGTGAAACTTACATTACTGTAGATCACAACACTGTTGCTTCTAACAGTTAGTAGATTCACCCTTATCAAAATGAATATGGTGGTGGATATGATCAAGCTGGGATACTTTTACTTACAATCCTGCAACTGATCCTGCATCTTGGGCAGCATTTCAAGGACAAAATATTCCTTACTATGCAGCTGATGAGTCTTGGGGACCAAAATTAGATGGTACTTTAGCTCGTCACTGGGATTCATGGATTCCTGATCACCCAGAACTTTGGTGAATTAAGACCATGGTCACCAAATCCTAACAACGTTAAAGATTTCTTTGAAACTGGAGTTGAATCAACTACAAGTCTTTCTTTTGGAAAAGGTGGTGATGATTATAGTTTCAGAGCTACTGTACGTTTGCTGATCAGCAACTTCCGTTCCTAACGCTCTAGAGATACTTAGATGTAAATCATTAACGGATCGGATTGACCTTTCTGATAAATTAACTATGTACTTACATGCTTTAAATGCAAGAATACAAAACACTGATAACTTTGCTAGTAGTGGATATAGGAGTTTAAGTCAAACTTTAGCCAGTGGTTGCAAAGACAAGTTAGATATGGATAGATTAAAGAATAACTACACTATAAGGTGCTTTTTACTACTTGGAATAGAAGATCTGCAAGAAATGGACGTCCTCAATATTGGGATGCACCACATTACTGAGCAGATATCAAAACACTAACAATAACGAAAATTCTACTTTCTGGAAACTTCGGATTTAACTTATGAAATTATGATGGAGTTTCTGCTAATGTTGAAGTTAACAGAAGAGCATACAACAGAACAAGCTGGAAGTAGAGGTTACATTGGTGGTACTTAAGTACTCAAGCTTCATAAGGAGAAGGTTCTTTTATTTCTGAACAAAATGAATTAGAGCAAGATTAAATTATGCTAAAGCATTACTGCTAATTTTGATGTAAATGCATTAATTGGTTATGGAGCTAAACAATATAGAATCAAAGTACTAGTGCTAGTACTTCTGGTGGATTAGCAATTCCTGATTTCTATACTATTGCTAATCTCTAAAGATAAGACCAAGCTTACTTCTACATAAGAACAAACAACAGTGGTAGACTGCTTATCATCTGTATCTTTAGGATATGAAAGTATGTTATACTTAGACGGTTCTTACCGTTTTGACTGGAGTTCTACTGCAGATTCAGAAGAACAATAGAATTGAAACTTACTCATTTACTGGTAGTTTCTTTTTGATAAATTAATTGAATGTAGACGGTATTTCGTTTGGTAAATTAAGAGCTAGTTACGCTGAAGCTCCTATTTTCCCTGGAACTATACGCTACTAGTCCAACATATTCACTGGTACAGCTTATGGATCACTAGCATCACTTGCTGTTCCAAATACATTAGCTAATCCACAATTAACTGGTGGAATGAGAGTCTGAGACTGAAGTTGGACTTGAAATGAGATTTCTTAGACAATAGATTAGGATTTGACTTTACATACTTTGACAGAGAAGATTCAAAGATTACCAGTATCAGTAACTGCAGCAGGTAGTACTGGATATACTGGACTTAGTGTAAATTCAAAAATTACTTCTTCAACTGGTGTTAGAGGTTAAGATTATCAGGTACACCAATTCTTACTGATGATTTAAGATGGGATGTTTCTTTCAACTTTGCTACATTAGAAAAAATGGTAGACTTTCATCTACCCTGGTATTGAAAGAAATATTACTTATGTCTGGTATATCATGGTCAAGTATGGACCTTCAAGAAATTGTTGGTGAAGAATGGGGTATGTTGTATGGAAGAAAAAGCTTAAAAGATGATAATGGAAACTGGGTATACTACGCAAGTGGAAACCACAGATACGAAAACAACCAATTATTAGGAAATATTATGCCTGATTATACTGGTGGTATTACTTCTAACTTAACTTACAAGAACTGGGATTTAGCAATTGGTATTGATTTCCAAGAAGGTGGTTTATACCACTCAGTAACAGACATGTTCTCAATGGTAGCTGGTCTACATGAATATACTGCTGGACTTAATGATAAAGGAAATCCAAAAAGAGATCCTGTAAGTAGCGGTGGTGGTATTCACCAAGTTGGTGTTTATGCTGATGGAACTGTTGCTGATTTCTACAGAGACTCCTACATAGCTGGGCATGGGGTAACTGGACTAGAGATGACTTTGGTTAGTTGATGCTTCATTTGTTAAATTAAGACAAGTAAGACTTGGATACTCATTTGACGGTGATTCAGCTTGCAAACACTCCATTTACTGGAATTAATGTAGCATTAATTGGTAACAAACTTTAGCTATACTTTCTGAAACAACTGACTGGGGTGACTAAGAGGAGCTAAAACACCTGGTTTAGATCCTTCTGAGACTTGGAGGGAACTGGTCTGGTAGTAATTACGCTAGTGAAGGTGGACAATTACCATCAGCTAGATCAGTTGGACTTAACGTAGCCTTAAATTCTAATTATAAATTATTATAAATAATGAAAACACAAATTCAAAAAATAATCGGACTGTTAACAATAAGTAGCTTATTGTTCGTGTCCTGTGAAACTGTAGATTTTGGGGATGAGAATTTAAACCCAAATCGCAATTTCTAAAGCAAATACTGGTGCGCTTATTACAGGTGCAATGAGAAATCTTCCAGGACTTGTGAGTAGTGTGAATCCTTTATTATTATCTCAGCAAGTTTCTGAGATATAACATACAATGAAGATTCATGTTATGAAACTAATTCAGTGGAATTTCGACGGTTTTTATACTGGTCCATTAATGGACTTACAAACTGTATTAATCTTAACAATTCTGAAAATGCTGCTGAGTATTCATCATCAGGATCAATTGGAATGCAAAAAGGTGTAGCGCATCTATTAAAAGTTTACATGATGCAAGTTATGACAGATAGATGGGGTGCAATACCTTACTCTGAAGCTCTTCAAGGGGATTGATAACTTAAAGCCTAAGTTTGATGACCAATCGAGCTGTTTATGCTGGTTTACTTGCTGAAATTGATGCTGCATTAGGATTTTTAGACTGGTGGTGGTCCTTGCAGGAGACTTTATGTTTAATGGAGATGCTGCAAATGGAGACAGATTTGGAAACACTATGAAAATGGTTATGGCTTAAGAATGGCTGATGTTGATCCTGGTACTGCTCAAGCTAAATTTAAAGAAGCTATTGCAGGTGGTGTTTTAGACAGTAATGCTGATAATATTCATTATCCATACACTGCTTCTGATGACAATGAAATCCATGGCAAGATAGATTTCAGATCAAGAGAAGATTTTGCTACTAGTGATGTAATGGTTGACCATTTATTCGCAACTAATGACCCTAGATTAGCAAAGTATGCTGCCCTGTTGTAGTGCAACTGGAGATCACTCAAAATCGACTATGTTGAATATGGTGGAAGACTTACGCTGGAATGCCTTATGGAGTTTAAATCCTGGAATTTACAAACTAGAATTTCATTCTTACCATCTGCTATCATCTATGATGGTACTAATGCTGGTGGTATGTTTTTTCTTATGCTCAAGTATGTTTCTCATATGCAGAAGCACATTTAAGAGGGTGGACTGGTTTAGCTGGTGACGCTCAAACATGGTATGAATTAGGTATCGCTGCTTCTCACGCATCAATGGGGTGTTGCATCTGCTGATGCTGCTGCTTACCTAGCTTCTGTTGCTCCTGTTTCTATGGAAACAATGGCTACTGAAAAGTGGGTTGCTCTTATACATGCAAGGATACGAAGCATGGTCAGAGTGGAGAAGATTGGATTATCCAGTTTTAGCTCCAGCAACGGATGCTTTAACAGGAACTGGAATTCCTGTAAGATATGGTTACGGTGCTAAACTGCAGTTCTAACAAAGCTAACCATGATGCTGCTGTAGCTAAAATTTCTGGTTATAGTCAAGATTCAAAAGTATGGTGGGATACTAAATAATTTAGTAACATTACAATATAAAAAAAGCGCTCTAGGAGCGCTTTTTTTTTGATAATATTTAAGTTAAAATAATAACTTTATCTATATTGAGTAATTAGAAAGTTAAAATGAAAAACATATACTTTTCAATTATTTTTTACAATATCAACCATAACCTTTGACAAGATTTTAGCGTTCATCAGATGACTTATTTAGTGGCGGAAATGTTTATTAGAAAATTAATGAAAAGAGATTCAGTGAAGCAGAAGGCTCCCTTATCTAGAAGAGAAATTATAGAAGGAAAATTATTTTAATAACGGTAAACATATAATGTATTAACAGATTAAATGTTGGAACATCAAAAATTTGAAATAAAAAAGAATTAAATCTCGCAGCCAATCTATTAATAGAAATGTAAATGTTCAGTCAAATGAAATAAGAAAACTTATAAATCTTCACTCGATTAATTTAAATAATGAACAATTATAGCAATTCTTAAAGATTGTTTAGTTAGAAAATATCATCTCTATACTATTTTCCTAAAAAAGTAATAAAGATGCCTGATAGAAGATGGTGCTGCTGCCCCAACTCGGTTTACATAAAGTACCAAAACCTAAATGGGCAGATGCTAGTGAATTTTTAATTTTATAAAGAGATAAGTGGCATTCAATTCCCAATTCATTCAAAAAATTAGTTGTCTAAAAATTTTTGATCAAGAACTTTTAAAAAAATATAAAAAATCTAATAAATTAAATTTAAGAAAAAAGAAAGCTTATAGAGCTGTTAACCTATTTTAATTCTATAATATAATGTCATAAAGAAAAAGAAACCTTAATTTTTGGGATTAGAGCTGTAATTGAAGCTTAGATTCTGATAAGTCCCTAAATAGAGTATTTATTCAGAGAGGTCTAAATAATAAAAATGGATTTGAACTTATTAAAAAACTAAATAAAAAATCCATTGAAATCTCTTACGTTCCAATAGAAAAACTAAACAGACTTACACCTAAAAATCATCAAGGTGTTGTAGCTACAATATCCCCAATAGATTTTTTATCCATAGATGATTTAAGTAATTTAATTAATTCTAAATCAGAGAATTTATCTATACTTATTTTAGATCAATTATCAGATGTTCGAAATTTTGGTGCTATAGTCAGAACTGCTGAATGTACTGGTGTAGATTGTATTGTTATTCAATCTAGTGGTAGTGCTCCAGTCAATGGAGATACAATTAAAACATCCTCTGGTGCAATTTTCAACGTCCCTATTTGTAAAGTTTCTCACATAAAAGATGCTATTTTTCTATTAAAACAACACGATATTGAAGTTTATGGAGCTTCAGAAAAGTCTGAAAAAGATATCTATGAAACAAATTTTAATAATAGACAGGCCATTATCATGGGCTCTGAGGGAAAAGGTTTATCAAACTCTGTTATAAACTTATGTGATCACCTGATTAAGATTCCATTGTACGGTAAAATCGAATCCCTTAATGTTTCAGTAGCTTGTGGCACCATTCTTTATGAGATGGTTAGACAAAAAAACTACTAATTAAAGAATTTCTTTTAATTCAATTAGATCATTTATTACAATACAACTGTTGTGAAGAGCTTGATTATTTGAATTTAAGTGAATAGCCTCAAATCCATTGTTTAGAGCTCCTAAAATATCTGCCTCATAATTATCACCTATCATTAAGCAATCCTTTAAACTACTAGCATTAGATTTATTATAGGCATTTTGAAAGATTTTTGAATGTGGCTTTTTTACTCCAACAGATTCAGAATCAATAATACAATCGAAATACTTATCTAATCCGGAATTAATAATTTTTGAATGTTGTACTTTATGAAATCCATTTGTAATTATGTGTAATTTATATTTAGGATACAAATAATCTAAAATGGTAACTGCGTTGTTCAATAAAAAATTATTATCAGGAAGATGTTTAATATAGTCCTCAGATATTTTATCAATTATTGTATCGCTAACTTCAATATTTAATTTCTCGAAAGTCATCTTTAACCTATTGTATCTTAAATATTGTTTTGTAATCTTCTCATCTCGGTAAAGGTCCCATAAAGAAAAATTTATTGGCATGTATATCTTTAAAAAATGTTCGAGACTTACATTCAAATCATATTTTTTTATCAAGAACTTAAAAGTAAGGGATGAGTTTTTTTCAAAATCCCAAAGAGTATGATCTAAATCAAAAAAAATATGTTTAATATTTTTCATTGGCTATTCTTGACAAGGTCTTTTATTTCATCTAAATTCAAGGAAGCATAATTTCCTGAACTCATAAATAATAAATTAGAATTTACATATTCCTGTTCTTTTAAAAAACTCTTTAAAAGATTTGAATTAGAAAACACAATCAAATTATTATCATTAAATGCATTTTTAATTTTAGTTTCAGAAATATTTTTTAATCCTTTTTTTTCTACAGCAATAGGATCATAAAATAGAATTTTTATGTCTGCACTTTCAAGAGTATCTCTATATTCACCAATAAAATTTTCATTTAAACTACTAAATGTATGTAGTTCTAAAAGTGTAATCAGTTTTCTATTTTTAAATTGATTTTTTATGGCTTTTGTAGTTGCTTTTACCTTACTTGGTGAGTGAGCAAAGTCCTTAAAAAAAGCCCTGTCATCTTCTAATAATAATGGCTCCAATCTTTTATCTGCACCCTCAAATGTGATTATAGATTGATTAAATTCTTCTTCATGAACCCCCATGAGTTGACAAATCAGCTTAGCCCCAGAAAGATTACTTAAGTTATGTTCTCCAAATATTTTTAAAGGTAGATCGCCCTCATCAGTGTATAAATAGGAAATCCCATTTTCTATAAAATGATTTGGGACATAATACCCTAATTTTCTTAAAGAATTACTACAATTTAACACCATTTCACTAAGTGCTGAGTCTGTCTGATTATAAACAATAACACCCCCTGAGATTATTGTATCTAAAAAAACTTCAAATTGTTTCGAATATTCTTCTTTAGATGGAAAAACATTAATATGATCCCATGAAATTCCACTTAATAATGCTATGTTAGGTTTGTATAAATGAAACTTAGGTCTTCTATCTATTGGTGATGAAAGATATTCATCTCCTTCAAGCAAGATAAAATCATTTTCTTCAGTCAAGTGAACCATAGTTTCAAACCCTTTTAATTGAGCTCCAACCATATAATCAACTGAAATACCATTATTACTAAGCACATGTAATACCATTGCTGTTATTGAAGTTTTACCATGACTGCCACCTATGACAACTCTTGTTTTTTCTTTTGACATTTCATAAATAAATTCTGGATATGAATATATTTTTATTGACTTTTTCTTTGCCTCTTGAAGTTCAAGGTTATCTTCTTTTGCGTGCATTCCAAGGATAACACAATCAATGTCATCAGAAATCCTAGACCTATCCCACCCTATCTTTTCGGGATGCAGACCATACTTTTTTAATCTAGATTTTGAAGGTTCAAATATTGAATCATCACTACCTGTAACATTGTAACCTTTTAAATGTAGTGCGATTGCTAGATTATGCATCGCACTCCCCCCTATGGCAATAAAGTGAACTTTCATAAACTACTAAAATTCTAATTTAAATGTCTTCATTTAATACTTTCCACATTAAATCTTTAACTTGGATTAAACCAATATTAGAAACAGATGAAATAAATTCAAAAGGAACATCTTTAATTTTATTTGAAATATTTTTTTTGATCTTACTTGTTTGTTTTTCATCTAATAAATCTGATTTAGAGATAGCTATAAGTCTTTGCTTATCTAGAAGTTCAGGATTGTATTTTTTTAATTCGTTTAGTAAAACTTCATATTGTTTAACTATATCGTCTGATTCAGATGATAAAAGAAATAATAAAACTGAATTTCTTTCAATATGTCTTAAAAAATAATGACCTAACCCTCTGCCCTCAGAAGCTCCCTCTATTATTCCAGGAATATCAGCAAGAACAAATGATTTAAAGTCCCTATATTCTACGATCCCTAAATTAGGTTTTAGTGTAGTAAACTCATAATTACCAATTTTAGGTTTTGCTGAAGTAAGAGTTTTAAGTAAAGTAGATTTTCCTACATTGGGAAATCCTACAAGTCCGACATCTGCTAAAAGCTTTAGCTCTAATACTAATTGTTTTTCTTCTCCCTTAATTCCAGGCTGTGCATATCTAGGAGCCTGGTTAGTTGAAGATCTAAAATTCCAATTACCTAGGCCACCTTTACCACCTTTTAAAATAATTTTTTCTTCACCATCTTCAATAGTTTCATGAATTATATTATTCGTTTTAAAATCCTTAATTACTGTTCCTATTGGAACTCTAATTATTACATCTTCTCCGTCAGCTCCTGTGCTTCTACTTCCACTTCCATCACCGCCATGACCACATTTAAAATGCTTTTTAAATTTGAAATGATACAATGTCCAAAGTGATTTGTCAGTTACAAAAATTATATGACCTCCTCTACCACCATCTCCACCATCTGGTCCTCCTTTGGTAATATATTTTTCACGTCTAAAATGTGCAGATCCTTTTCCTCCATTTCCTGAATATATATTAATCTTTACATAATCTACGAAGTTACCCTCTGTCATCTTATATTATTATCTATTGTTTCAAAAATTCTTGAGCTTATATCTTTTATTTCACCAACACCATCTATCTCATAAAACTTATTTTGATTTTTATAAAAACTAATTAATGGGGCTGTTTTATTGTTGTATTCATCAAATCGGTTTTGAATTTTAGATCTATCCTGATCATCAGCTCTGCCACTGTCTCTTCCCCTGCTAATCAATCTGTCAATTAATAAATCTTCATCAACCTCAAGAGCTATAGTCATCGATATACTCATTCCTTTTGAATCTAAGAAATCATCTAAAATCTTAGCCTGTGTAGTTGTTCTAGGAAATCCATCAAAAATAAAACCTTTAGCATCATTGAATTTTTCAACTTCAGCTTCAAGCATTTTTATAGTCACTTCATCTGGAACAAGATCTCCTCTGTCCATATAAGATTTCGCTAGTACACCTAAATCTGTATTTTTTGAAATATTATATCTAAAAACATCTCCAGTAGAGATATGAACTAAATCGTATTTTTGTTTTACAAATTCAGCTTGAGTACCTTTTCCAGAACCAGGCTTTCCAAAAAGAATTAAATTAATCATAATATTTAAGATTTTAAATTACAAATATACCTCAAAATGAATAGTTAAATAATTTTATCCCTAATAACATTTTAATGTATTTTTGCCAAATAATAAGTTAAATGAATTACTCGACATCCAATTTCACTTTAGGCATTCTTGGTGGAGGACAATTAGGTAAAATGTTGCTTCAAGTAACATCGAGATTAAGTATTAAAACAAACATCCTTGATCCAAATGAAGATTCTCCATGTAAAAATCTATGTTCTAAATTCACAAAAGGAAATCTAATGGACTTTGATTCAGTCTATAATTTTGGTAAAACTTGTGATGTAGTAACTTATGAGATTGAACATATCAACGTTGAGGCATTAGAAAAACTAGAAAAAGAAGGCATTAAAGTTTTTCCAAATTCTTCAACTCTTAGAACTATTCAGGATAAGTCACTCCAAAAAAAATTCTTTATTGATAATAACATACCTTCTGCAAAATTTAAATTTTACAATTCATTAAAAGACTTAAGCAAACTTAACTTTCCGTGTGTATGGAAAAAAACAAAGTTTGGATACGATGGATATGGTGTAAAAATTTTAAAGTCTGAAAAAGATCTAAAAGATTTACCTGAATCACCATTTATAATTGAAGAATTGGTTCCTTTTAAAAAAGAGTTAGCTACAACTATTGCAAGAAATCAAAATGGTGAGATTGAAATTTTTCCAATTGTAGAAATGATGTTTAATGAGATTTCTAATCAAGTAGAGTTCGTTATTTGTCCAGCCCAAATTAGTGAAGAGTTAAGGTTAAAAGCAGAAAAAGTTGCATTGAAAGTATCTAAAACATTTAAACAGGTTGGTTTATTAGCGGTTGAAATGTTTTTAACTCAAAATGATGAAATTTTAATTAATGAAGTTGCACCCAGACCTCACAACAGTGCACATTATTCAATTGAAGGGTGTATTAACTCTCAATTTGATCAACACATAAATGCAATACTTAATTTACCATTAGGATGTTCTAAATCAAGTGTTTATACAATTATGGCTAACTTAGTAGGGGATGAAGGTTACAATGGTGATGTTATGTATGAAGGAATTGATGAGGCAATGAAGTTTGATAATGTTAAAATTCATATTTACGGCAAAAAAGAAACAAAACCAAATAGAAAGATGGGGCATATTACAGTAATTGATACTGAATTAGAAAGTGGATTAAAAAAAGCAAAAAATATAAAAGAATTAATTAAAATTAAAACTAATTAAATATGGCAAAAGTTGGAATCATTATGGGAAGCAAATCAGATCTTCCAATCATGCAAGAGGCTATTGACATCTTAAATGAATTAGGCGTTGAAAATGATGCTGAAATAGTTTCAGCTCACAGAACACCTGACAAGATGATGGAATATGGCAAAAAAGCACATAAAAACGGATATTCTGTAATTATAGCAGGGGCTGGTGGTGCTGCTCATTTACCTGGAATGATTGCATCAATTACACCACTGCCGGTAATTGGTGTTCCTGTTAAATCTAGAAATTCTATTGATGGATGGGATTCTATACTTTCAATTCTTCAAATGCCAGGTGGTGTTCCGGTTGCAACAGTAGCTTTAAATGGAAGTAAAAACGCTGGAATATTAGCTGCTAAAATCATAGGAACAAGTAATCCTGAAATCTTAAAGAACATATTGAAATACAAGGAAGGATTAAAAAACAAAGTTTTAAAGGACTCAATAAAGTAGACACCTATTCAAACAAAACACAAACCAGCAACCAATATATAGGGACTGATTCAACCCAAAAACTTGAGAAATACTTTGACTGATTTTTTTTGGTTATATAAACTATAAAAAACAGTATTATAGATAGAATTACATCTGATAGAAAGTTAGCTCCAAACCCACTATTAATAAAAGAAAGAAGTGAAAATACTATAATTAAGTAATAGCATATATTTTTAGATTTTTTTATGCCAAAAATTTGAGGAATTGTTTGTAATTCTATTGAATCTTTGTGAAGATCTCTGATCTCAAATGGGATAGTATAGATAATTACTAAAAAAAATATTTGAAAAGAAAATATCAAAGTGAAATAATAATTATTTAATCCGTTTTCTATTAAAGGCAAAAAAACAGTTGACGCACTCCAGCAAAATGCAACTAAAAATAATTTCACCTTACTTAAATTTCTAAAATTTAATTTTGAATTTCCCATAGGAAAAACATATAAAATGCAGATAAAAAAAAGAAAAGTTCCAAATAATAGTGTGTAAAATTTTAAAAAAAATAATGTATAAATTAAGGCAAATCCACAAAAAAAACTTAAAAACTGAATCATTTTTAAGACAGAATTTTTTGCCGTTGAATAGTTTTGAAGATTATATCCATATTTTATAAAATTATATACTATGATGGTTGAACTAAAAAGAAAAGTTATTATCAAATAATCAACTTCAATATCATGTTTCAAGACATTTACCAAATACAAACAAATCACACAAATTCCCAGATGAAAACTAGATTTAATATAAAAATCAAAACTCTTTTTTATTATTAACATTTAATTTTGAATGGATATTTAAAATTTGGTTAATATTAAGTTAAAAACTTTTAACTCAAAGCATTAAAATTATGCTAATTTATTAATGTTATTAGTTATTTTTAATCAAAATATTTTTTAAAAAATGAATAGTTTTTCCAAACGTCATATAGGCATAAACAAAAGTGATAAAGCTAAAATGCTTGATTATTTAAATGTTAAAAATATAGAAGAATTGATTTCTGAGACTATTCCAGAAAATATAAGACTTCAAAAAGAAATGAAACTTAAAAAACCATTAAGTGAAAACGAGTATCTGGGTCATATTGAAAGACTAGGAAAAAAAAATAAAGTTTTTAAATCCTATATTGGAATGGGATATAATCAGTCTATTGTTCCATCGGTTATTAAAAGAAATATTTTAGAAAACCCAAGTTGGTATACCGCCTACACTCCTTATCAAGCAGAAATTGCCCAAGGAAGAATGGAAGCTCTATTAAATTATCAAACAATAATTTCCGACTTAACCGGAATGGAACTAGCTAACGCCTCACTTTTGGATGAGAGTACCGCAGCTGCTGAAGCAATGACAATGTTATTTAGTTTAAGAACTAGAGAGCAGAAAAAAAATAACGTAAATAAGTTTTTAGTTTCTTTAAACACTCTACCACAAACTATAAGTCTTCTGGAAACTCGAGCAGAACCCTTAGGGATAGAAATTGTTTTTGGTGATTTAAATAAATTTGAATTTGATGATAAATTCTATGGATGCCTAATTCAATATCCTGGTGTATATGGTGAAATTATTGATATTGAAAAACATTGCCTTAAAGCATCAAACAATAATGTAAAAATTGTTGTTGCGGCTGATTTACTTTCTCTGTGCCTACTAAAAAAACCGTCCTGTTTTGGTGCTGACGTTGTTGTTGGAACCTCTCAAAGGTTTGGCATTCCTCTTGGATATGGAGGTCCCCATGCTGCATACTTTGCAACTAAAGAAGAATATAAAAGATCTGTTCCTGGAAGAATAATTGGTTTAACCAAAGATGTGGATGAAGATCCTGCTCTTAGAATGGCTTTACAAACTAGAGAACAACACATAAAAAGAGATAGGGCTACATCAAATATATGTACCTCTCAAGTTCTTTTAGCGGTTATGGCAGGTATGTATGGAGTATATCATGGGCCTAAAGGTTTAAAAGAAATTGCTGGCTCTATTCACTTAAAAGCAATATTACTTGAAAAAAGTTTAGAAAAAATAGGAGTTCAACAATTGAACAAGTATTTTTTTGATACCATTAGATTAAAAGTTTCATCAAAAAAAATAAAGAAAATTGCAATCATTAATAAATTAAATTTCAATTATATAAATGAAAATGAAATATCTATTTCTGTAAATGAAGCTACTTCACTGAAAGATATTCAAATCATTGTTGATACAATTGCAAAATCTTTAAATACTGATTTGTTTGAAATTGAAAATAAATTCAATCTTTCAAGAATTCCTGAAAATTTAAACAGATCATCTGATTTTATGTCTTCAGAAATTTTTAATAAGTATCATTCAGAAACTGCATTAATGAGATATATTAAAAACTTGGAAAGAAAAGATCTTTCATTAACCCATTCAATGATTTCTTTGGGTTCATGTACAATGAAGTTGAATGCTGCATCTGAAATGATTCCAATTAGTTGGAGTAAATGGAATAATATTCACCCTTTTGCACCATTAGATCAAGCAAGAGGATATCAAAAACTACTAAAAAAATTAGAGAAACAACTAAACGAAATAACAGGATTTAGCGGAACTTCATTACAACCAAATTCGGGAGCTCAAGGTGAGTATGCTGGGCTCATGGTTATTAGAGAATATTTAAAAAGTACATCAAACAAACATAGAAATATTTGTTTAATACCATCCTCTGCCCACGGAACTAATCCTGCATCAGCTGTAATGGCTGGAATGAAGGTAGTTGTTGTTGGAACCGATAAACATGGAAATATTAATGTTAATGAATTAAAAGAAAAAGCTGAATATTATAAAGATAATTTAGCTGCTTTAATGATAACTTATCCTTCAACTCACGGTGTTTTTGAATCTTCAATACAAGAGATTACAAAAACTATTCATGATAATGGTGGTCAAGTTTATATGGACGGAGCCAACATGAACGCACAAGTTGGTTTAACAAATCCATTTATAATTGGGGCTGATGTATGCCATCTCAATTTACATAAAACTTTTGCAATTCCTCATGGTGGTGGAGGTCCTGGCGTAGGACCAATATGTGTAGCAAAACATCTTGTTCCATTTTTACCAAATAATCCAATAATTAACGTTAGTACAAAAAATAGTGTAAAAGCAATTTCAGCAGCACCTTGGGGGTCAGCTCTTGCCTGCGTAATTTCATATGGATATATAAAAATGTTAGGTTCAGAAGGATTGAAAGCATCAACTCAATACGCTATTCTTAATGCAAATTATATAAAAAATCGTATTGAAAATCATTATGAAATTTTATATAAGGGTGAAGGCGGAAGATCTGCCCACGAATTAATAATTGATTGTAGACCTTTTAAATCTCAAGGAATTGAAGTAATGGATATAGCTAAAAGGTTAATTGATTATGGTTTTCATGCACCCACTGTATCATTCCCTGTCCCTGGAACTATGATGATTGAACCAACTGAAAGTGAAAATTTAGATGAGATAAATAGATTCTGTGATGCAATGATTCTTATAAGAAAAGAAATTGATGATTGTTCTGATCTTTTAAAAAATGCTCCTCATACTATGAAAATGATAGGAAGTGAAAACTGGAATTTTTCTTACACTAGACAGCAAGCAGCATTTCCAACCTCATATGTGTTAAATAACAAGTTTTGGCCAACAGTTAGAAGAGTAGACGATGCATATGGAGATAGAAATTTAGTATGTACTTGTGAACCCATCGAGTCTTATCAATGACTTTTTCATAACTTAGTGAGTAAATAAGTTTAAATGTCAATTAAAATTACAGGAACTGGATCCTATATTCCTCTCTTAACAAAAAAAAATAAAGATTTTTTAGATGCAAATTTTTTAAATGCTGATGGATCTGTTTTTAATGTCAGTAATGATGTTATTATAAAAAATTTTAAATCAATAACTGGAATCGAGGAAAGAAGATATGCTAAAGATCATTTAAATGCATCTGACTTGGCTTTTTTTGCCGCAGAAAAAGCAATCTTAGATGCAAAAATTGATCAAGAAAATATAGACTACATTATCGTAGCTCATAATTTTGGTGACATTAAAAAAGATACTGAACAATCTGATATGCTCCCTAGCTTGGCAAGTAGAGTTAAATTTAATTTGGGTATAAAAAATCCTTCTTGTGTTTGTTATGACATAATTTTTGGATGTCCTGGATGGCTTGAAGGTATTATTCAAGCTCAATCTTTTATAAAATCTGGAATGGCCAAAACTTGTTTGGTAATAGGAGCTGAAACGCTTTCAAGAACTTATGATGTAAAGGATAGAGATTCAATGATTTATGCTGATGGTGCTGGTGCCTCAATAATAGAATTAAAAAAAGAAGAAAACTTAAGTGGTATTTTATCTCATAAAAGTTGTACATATACAGATAAAGAAACCTTTTATTTATTTTTTGGACAATCTTATGATACAGCTGATTTATCTAAAACAAAATTTATAAAAATGCATGGACGAAAAGTTTATGAATTTGCAATAGTACACGTTCCAAAAGCTATGAAAGATTGTTTAGACGAAAGTGAATACTCTATCAAGGATGTCAAGAAAGTTTTTCTTCATCAAGCAAATGAAAAAATGGACGAAGCAATTGTTAATAGATTTTTTAAATTATATAACATGGAAACTCCAAAAAATATCCTTCCAATGTCAATAAATAAATTAGGTAATAGTTCTGTAGCTACAATACCTACATTATTTGATCTTGTTAAAAATTTAAAACTTGATGACCATTCATTAAAAAAAGGTGATATTGTAATGTTTGGAAGTGTTGGTGCTGGAATGAATATAAATGCTATTACTTATAAAGTTTAATTATGTTTTATTTGAGTGACATAGGCAGATATTTTATTATGATTAAAATGTCTTTTTTTAAGCCGAGTAAATGGAAAATTCAAAGAAAACTAATTTTTAAAGAAATTAATGATTTAATTATCGAATCAATCCCAATTGTTGCGATATTATCTTTTTTTATTGGTGGGGTTGTCGCTATCCAAACTGCTCTAAATCTCAGTAGTCCTTTTTTATCTAAATCATTAATAGGCTTTGCAACTAGACAATCTGTTATTCTTGAGTTTGCACCAACTTTCATGTCAATTATAATGGCTGGAAAAGTAGGGTCTTATATCACATCAAGTATTGGAACAATGAGAGTTACTGAACAAATAGATGCGCTTGAGGTCATGGGAATAAATCCTTTAAACTACTTAGTTTTTCCAAAAATAATTGCTCTTCTATTTTATCCATTTGTGATAACAGTAGCTATGTTTGTTGCAATTTTCGGAGGATTTGTGGCAATGTCTTTTGCAGGAGTTCCCAGTGAAGCATTTATATCTGGAATTCAAATGGATTTTGATCCATATCATGTTAGCTATGCTTATATAAAAACATTATTATTTGCATTTATACTTGCTACTGTTCCCTCATATCACGGGTATTATATGAAAGGTGGAGCACTAGAGGTTGGTAAGGCTAGTACTATATCTTTTGTATGGACCTCAATAATTATAATTATTGTGAATTTTGTAATAACTCAATTACTATTAAGCTAATGATCGAGATTAAAAATATAGAAAAATCATTTGATGGAATTAGCATTATAAAAGATATCTCAACTTCTTTTGAAAAGGGAAAAACAAATCTAATTATTGGGCAAAGTGGTTCTGGAAAAACCGTATTATTAAAATGTTTGTTAGGGCTACATGAACCAGACTCTGGCCAAATAATTTATGATGGTATATCAAATCAAAAGATGAATGAAAGTGAGAGAACGTTGCTTAGACGACAAATGGGAATGGTGTTTCAGGGAAGTGCTCTTTTTGATTCTATGTCTGTAATTGAGAATGTGATGTTTCCACTTGATATGTTATCTGAACTTAGTGAAGATGAAATAAGAGAAAAAGCAATTAAAGCTATTCATAGAGTTGAACTAACTAAAGCAATAGATAAACTACCCTCTGAAATTTCTGGTGGTATGCAAAAGAGAGTAGCTATTGCAAGAGCAATAGTAATGAATCCTAAGTATCTTTTTTGTGATGAACCTAATTCTGGACTAGATCCTAAAACAGCAATTGTAATTGATAAATTAATTCAAGAGATAACCAAAGAATTTAATATAACAACAATAATTAATTCTCATGACATGAATTCAGTAATAGAAATTGGTGAGAAAATAGTTTTTTTAGTGTCTGGTGAAAAAAACTGGGAAGGGACTAATAAAGGAATTTTAAAAACCAATAATCAATCAGTTACAGATTTTGTATACTCTTCAGAACTATTAAAGAAAGTAAAAAAACACCTTTAATTATTTAAATCTTTTTACTTCAAAAAACTCAGATTCTAACTTGATTGTTAACCATTCTGTTATTTTTTGTTTTTGCCTAATAATTTCATTTTCACTCAGCGTATCATTCCATTTAATTAAAAACACAGGATCATTTTCATTAATTGAACCTATTAAATTTTGAATACTAATTTCTTCTACTTGATCGTAATTAAATTTAATATCATTTATTAAGGTTTGGTACAACTTATTAATAGATTGAATTTTTTCAAGGCTTGATAGTTTTTCTTCTAATAATTGAATTTGTTTTGTTTTATCTGATAATTCTAGTGAATCTCTTGTTCTAAGTTCAGCCAAGAACTTTTTTTGTTCTTTAAAATCATTTTCAACTTCTTGTTGATTAAATTGTATCGTGGTTAATGATAAATGAGGGTAAGATTTGATTTTTGTTTTTAACAGTGAGATAATATCATTAGAAATTGGTTCTAAACCATAACTGTTGAATATAACGGAAGAAGTTTTATCTCTCCAGGGATAAAGAAGGCCATCATTATCAATATTATAATTTACTTTTGAATTTAATTTCAAATAATCTTTATTTTTTAAACCCTCTAGTTCACGTTCAAAAAACTCATCAATTGAATTATTAAACTTACTTTCATACAAAACACCAGTAAAAGTGAAAAATGCTGGAATTAACATTACAATTGAAAGTATCGTTACTATTCTTGAAATCAATCTTCTTCTTGTTGAGTTAACATAATTAATAAGGGGAAATCTAAGAAACTTTACAGTTATAAAAGTAGCCAACACAATGTATAATGAATTAATCATAAATAAATACATTGCTCCCATTGAAAATGAAGCATTACCAACAGCCAAACCATAACCTACTGTACATAAGGGAGGCATTAAAGCTGTAGCTATAGCTACACCAAATATAACTGGAGATATAGTACCTTTTTTAGTTTTAGCAATAATTAAAGACAAGCCTCCAAAAAAAGCAATTAATACATCTCTGATATCGGGTTCTGTTCTTGATAATAACTCAGAAGATTCTTCTCTCAAAGGAAAAAAAGAGAAAAACAAGTATGCAGTAAAAACACTTAAAACTACCATAACTGAAAAGTTGATAATAGATTTTTTAAGAGTTTCTAAATCATTAATAGCTATTGACAAACCAAAACCTAAAATAGGCCCCATTAATGGAGAGATAAGCATTGCTCCAATAACTACTGGAATAGAGTTAGCATTTAAACCTACAGATGCAACTAATATAGAACAGATAAGAATCCAAGCATTTGGACCTTTGATAGATATATCGGCTTTTATTGAATTTATTGTGTGATCTCTATTTGCTTCTTTTCTAAAATCAAGAATTTCTTTAAAAAAAGAAATTAAAGAATTAAATAAACTTTTTGCATTATTGGAGATTGAGGGATCTAATTTTTCTTTTGATATATTATCATCCGAGAAGTTAAATTTATTTTCCAAAATTTAAATTTGAGTTAAACCTGTAAGTTCCGATGAACTCCTTATTTTATCTCCTAAACCATCAGTCATCATAATGTCAAATTTTTGACAAATTTTTGCTTCTGGAACTTCTCCTGTGGACCGATCACCTCCGTTGGCAAAAATATCTGGCTTAATGGCTTCTAAGGAAGCACAAACAGACTTGTCTTTGTCAATGGATAAGAAAACTTCGTCAACCATATCCAATGATTTTACAATTTCTAGCCTGTCTTTTTCATCCATAAATGGTTTTCCTTTTTTTAATACACATTGATGATTATTATTAACAATCACAACCAATTTATCCCCTAGTTTTTTGGATAAACGTAAATATTCTAAATGGCCAACATGTATAGGATCAAAATAACCACTTACAGCAACTACTTTCATAATTTATTTAATTTAATTCTTGCAACTGGAGAAAATAAATATTTTTTTCCAGAACTTAATTCTTTACAAATATATCTTTTTCTTCTTTTATAAAGTTTAACAAACAATTTACTAGAGTTGTGAATGAATATACTTTTTTCAGGAATTTCAAAAAGAAACATTTTTTTATCATCTATTAAATCGTGTTTTTGAAGGGCAACAACTAAATTTAAATCCGAATCTGTTGTGGCAGGTGGATTTATCATATGTAATGCTAAATGTCTAAGAACATCTTCAGGAAAAATCAAATTATTTAAAAAAGGTAACATTAAAAATTTGTATGTTTTTTTCCACTCAGTTCCGTGTGGATTAACACTATTTCCAAACGACTGAAAAACCTTAAAGTGAGCTAACTCATGCACAAGTGTTATTAAGAATCTATACTTATTATCAATTTGATTTAAAGTAATTTGAAATTTTCTATTTTTTAGCGATCTAAAATCGCCATGTTTAGTTTTTCTAGTCTTAACAACCTTAATGGTTAGGTTTTCACTATCGATTAATTTTTTTATTAGTTCGTGTGAAGCTTTTGGGATTAAATCAAGCACATTTTAAGGATTTGAAATAGAGACAGGAATAATTTTTCCGTTAAAAAATTTGAATCCATTTAAGGAGAATTCTAAAATAAACTCAGCCATCTCTTTGGCGGATAATGGTGCTTTGTATCCAGGAAAAGCGTTATTCAACATTTCTGTTTGTACAGCACCCAGAGCTAATGTGTTTATTTTGATATCTGATTCTTTGAATTCTTCGTAGAGCATTTCAGTTAAAATATTAAGAGCTCCTTTACTGCTTGAATAAGCAGAAAGTCCTGAAAATTTACTTGAACCTGCAATTCCACCAATACTACTAATGTTAATAATATGTGCAGGTGAATTAAAGGACTTTAATAATAGCCTAATTAGTTCTGCAACCCCAAAAACATTTACCTTATATACAGATTCAAAATCTGTAAAAGATGTTTTATTAAAAGGTTTGTTTATTAGTTTACCTGCATTATTAATTAAAATGTCTACTGAACTAAATTTATCATTAATAAAATCAACTGCATTTTTAATTGATTCTGGTGATGACAGATCAGTACTTACCACTGAAATATTTTTTGAATTAAAAGTTGTAGATAAATCTCTTGTTAAACATACTACGTTATAATTTTTAGTACCATAAAGTTGAACTAACTCATAGCCAATCCCTCTACTAGTTCCAGTAATAACAACGTTTTTCATATGTAAAATACTTACACTAACATGGTAACTGGGTTTTCAACAAACCCTTTAAGAGTTTCTAAAAACAATGAACCAGTTACTCCATCAACAGTCCTATGATCACAAGCTAGAGTAAGTTTCATTGTATGACCAATCACAATTTTATCGTCTCTCACTATTGGTTTCTTTATAATACTTCCAACTGAAAGAATTGCAGAATTTGGCTGATTTATAATTGAAGTAAATTCTTGAATTCCAAACATTCCTAAGTTAGAAATAGTAAATGTACTTCCTTGCATTTCTTCAGGGGTTAATTTTTTATCCCTTGCTTTTCCAGCATAATTTTTAACTAAAATTCCAATCTCAGGAATAGTTTTATTATCTGCAAACTTAATTACAGGAACAACTAAACCATCGGGAACACCAACAGCAACTCCAATATGTACATGATTATTAAGTCTCATTTTGTCCTCAAACCACTGAGAATTTACTCTTGGATGTTGTTTTAATGCAATAGCACAAGCTTTTACTATTATATCATTAAATGAGATTTTAGTATCTGGCATTGAATTATATTGTTTTCTAAAAGCTATAGCATTATCCATTTCAAATTCAACACTTAAATAATAATGAGGTGCAGAAAATTTAGATTCTTTTAATCTACGAGCAATTGCCTTTCTCATTTGAGAATTTTCGATTTCCTCAAAACTTTCATTTTCTATGCTTGGCTCTGACTTAATAATATTTGGTTTAGCAGTTACAATTTTTGGAGCTGTATAATTTTCAACATCTTCTTTAATTATTCTTCCATTATCACCACTTCCATTAATGTTTTTTAAGTCAATACTTTTTTCTTTAGCAATTTTTTTTGCTAGAGGAGAAGCTAAGATTCTAGAATTTGAATTAACAGATAAAGTTTCGACTGTTTCTACTATTTCTGGTGTTTCTGATTTTTCTGGTGATTCTGGAGCGAGATCATTAATATTTTCAATACTTTCGGTATTCTCATTTTTAACTTGTGGTATTTCACTTCCAAAATTTTCAACTGCAGATTTAAAATCTGAGTCAGCATCTCCAATAACTGCAAGTAAACTATCAACTTTAGCAGTTTCTCCAACTTTAATCCCTACGTACAATAAAGTTCCCTCGTGAAATGATTCAAATTCCATCGTAGCTTTATCTGTTTCAATCTCTGCTAAGATATCTCCTTCCTGAACAGTATCTCCAACATTAACAAGCCAACTTGAAACAGTACCTTCCTCCATTGTATCACTGAGTCTTGGCATTGTGATTATTTGAAAAGAGTTATTTATTTTAATCTCAGAATTAATTTCAGGTTTAACTTCTTGAATAGAACTTTCAGTTTCATTTATTTGATCCACTAAATCTAATTGAACCGAATTATTAACAGGAACTAATAATTGTGAAATATCTTCTCCTTCTTCTCCAATGATTGCTAAAAGCGTATCAACTTCTGCAGTTTCTCCCTCATGAATACCAATATGTAGAAGAGTGCCTTCATGAAAAGATTCAAATTCCATAGTAGCCTTATCGGTTTCGATTTCAGCAAGGATATCTCCTTCATTAACTTTATCTCCAATATTTACTAGCCATTTTGCAACAACACCTTCTTCCATTGTGTCACTTAATCTCGGCATATTAATTATTTCTGCCATTTATTTTAATTTATGGGATATAAATTTATAATTATCCTGTTCGTAAACTGCATCATACATTACAGATTTTTCAGGATATGGAGAATCTTCTGCAAACTTTTCACATTCTAAAACTCTTGTTTTTACACTCGCATCAATAGAACTTATTTCTTGTTCGGAGGCAAAGTCATTTTCTAAAATTACTTTTTTGACTTGAGTGATAGGATCAATTTTCCTGTATTCATTAACCTCTTCCTTTGTTCTATATTTTTGGGCATCTGACATCGAATGTCCACGATACCTATATGTTTTCATTTCCAAGAAACTCGGCCCCTCTCCACTTCTCGCTCTGGAAATTGCTTCGTGTAATGCTTCAGCAACCTTAACTGGGTTCATACCATCAACTGGGCCACAAGGCATTTCATATCCAAGGCCCAATTTCCAAATATCAGTATGATTAGCTGTTCTTTCCACAGATGTTCCCATCGCATAACCATTATTTTCAACTATAAAAACAACAGGAAGCTTCCATAGCATTGCTAAATTTAAAGTTTCATGTAATGAACCTTGTCTAACAGCACCATCACCCATGTAACACAATGTTACAGCTTCTCTGTTGAAATATTTGTCTCCAAAAGCCATTCCAGCACCTAGAGGAATTTGACCACCAACAATCCCATGTCCTCCGTGAAAGCGATATTCCTTTGAAAAGATATGCATTGAGCCTCCAAGACCCATTGATGTTCCGGTTGATTTTCCATAAAGTTCAGCCATAACGCGCTTTGGATCAACACCCATTCCAATAGGCATTACATGATTTCTGTAAGCAGTAATCATCCTGTCTTTCTTGGCGTCTATTACATGTAAAGCACCAGCTAAAACTGCCTCTTGACCATTGTAAAGATGTAAAAATCCTCTAACTTTTTGTTGAATATATACAGCTGCTAATTTATCCTCAAACTTTCTCCAAAAGAGCATGTCTTCATACCATTTTAAATAAGTTTCTTTTGTAATTTCTTTCATTTAATGAATCGTAATAAAATTTACTCCGCTAGTGTAAATATTTTTTTGCAAAGTTAATATATCTAAACAATACATTAAAAAATAAATCAATAATTATGTATTAATTAAAATTATAAGTAAAGGAAAACCTTAATGTATTCTCTAGTGGACTAATTACACTTGAAGAAGATAATAAATAAGATAAATCTAAATCAATTTCCTCTAGACTAAAACCAGTTCCAAATGTTACGTATTTCCTAGCCCCCTTATCTTCATTTTCACCAAAATAGCCAACTCTCAATGCAAAAGAATCATTATAGGTATATTCTAAGCCCAAAGACAGAGTAATTTCTTTTAGTTCTTCACTAAAACCGTCTGGAGCATCTCCAAAAGATTTAAATAACCCTGAGAGAAAGGTTATATCGGCTTGATTATATCCAATAATTTGATCATTTGAATTATATATTGGAACACTAGGCGATGGAACCAATAACTTATTTAATTCCAAGTTAATTGATAATTTATTTGATGAATCAAAGATAAAATCAAAAGCAGATCCTAATTTTAAATTTGTAGGTATGAAATTATTCTTACCTAGCTCCTCATATTTCATTTTTGGACCCATATTGGAAATATTAAAGCCAAATCTCCATAATCCGTTAAAATTCTCATATGCTCTTTCGTCAGATTGATAAAATCCTGAAATATCTACAGCAAAAGAGCTAGCTGAACTCGAATCAGAATCAACACTTTGTAACTTAACATCTGACATTAAGTATCTTCCAGTTACCCCCATAGAAAAATTGTCATTCAATTTTAAAATATATGAAGCATCTAATGTAAATTCGTTTGGATTTTCTAAATATGGAATATCTTGGGGATTTTGTAAAATATCTATATCTCCAAGACTAAAATACTTAAAACTTGTAGACCATGAGCTTCTGTCATCTATAACATTATAGTAATTTAAATTTGCTAAAAACACATCACTCACTAGCTTGCTCAAATAAGGTGTATAACTTACGCCAACACCAGATTTATTATCTAAAAAAACATATTTAGCAGGATTCCAATGCTGAGAAAAAGCATCTGGGGTTGTTGCTACACCTTGTTCGCCTAATCCTGAGGCTCTAGCATCTGCTGAAATCATTAAAAATGGAACTGCTGTTGTAATTACTCTTCTGTCTTGAGAATAAAGATTTAATAAGTTAAAAATTAAAAATATATAAACAACTATTTTCTTCATATATGGCATCTTTTTTGTTTAGTTTTAAACTGTAAATTTTTTTTTTAAACAATTTACTATCTTGCGTGTTCAAGATATGAAATATATTTTATGAAAATTAGCAATTTATTTATTCCATTAGTACTTTTATTATCCGTTACATTAATTGGCTGTAGTAACAATAATCCATTTAAAAGTAATAAAAATGTTTCTCAGGCGACAGGTTGGAAAATTAGTACTAAAGATGGTGGTTTTAAAAATAAAAAATCTTACAAAGGTCAAAGAACTGGACCAGGATTAGTTTTTGTTGAAGGTGGTACCTACACTAAAGGTAATGTTCAAGATAATATCATGCATGATTGGAATAATACTCCAACTCAACAATACGTTAGATCTTTTTTTATCGACGAGACCGAAGTAACTAATTTAATGTATGTTGAATATTTACATTGGATGAATAAGGTTTTTGCTAAGGATTTTCCAGAAATATACAAATCTGCACTGCCAGACACACTAGTTTGGAGAAATCCACTTGGTTTTAATGAGGATATGGTAAACAATTATCTCAGACATCCTGCTTTTGAAAGCCATCCAGTTGTTGGAGTCAGTTGGAAACAAGCTGTTAATTATGCTAAATGGAGAACTGATAGAGTTAATGAACAAATTTTAGTTGCAAATGGCTACATAAGACCCGGTGCAATTAGTCCTGATAGTTTACAAAATGGATATTCTTTTAATACAAAAGCATATTTTTTAGATCCTGCTAATGCTTATGACGGTAAAATGAACGAAATGGCTGATTCTAAGCAAATTACAACTGACGAGGATGGACAAAAAACTTTTAATTATGCATCAAGAGAAAGTGGTGTACTATTACCAGAATACAGACTTCCTACTGAAACTGAATGGGAATACGCGGCATTAGCACTGAGTGAGATTTCTGAAGACAATCTATACAGAGGAAAAAAGAAATTTCCATGGGATGGTGAATATACTAGATCAGGTAAAAGAAAAAACCAAGGGGATCAACTTGCAAATTTTAAGCTTGGAAAGGGAGATTACGGAGGAATTGCTGGTTGGTCTGAAACTGGATCAGGAATAACTTCTGCCGTTAGGGCATACCCACCAAACGACTTTGGTTTATATGGTATGGCAGGAAATGTTGCTGAATGGGTCGCAGATGTTTACAGACCAATAATTGATGAAGAAATGAATGATTTCAATTATTACAGGGGAAATCTTTATTACAAGCCTTCGATTGATGAAAATGGTAAGGTAATAACCTTTGGAACTGAAAATGCTAATTCCGACAACCTACCCGGATCATTAAAAAATGAAATTGAAGATGAAGAATCAATAGATAGAACAAATTATAGTAAGGGCGATAATAGAGACTTTAATGATGGTGATAGAAATTCAGTAAGGGACTTTAAACTTGATGGAGAATTCTCCAATATGTATAACTCTCCCAGCGAAGACAATCCATTTGAGGAATCCACTACTCTTGTCAATAATGAAGCAAGGGTATACAAAGGCGGTTCATGGCTAGACAGAGCATATTATTTAGATCCAGCTCAAAGAAGATATTACCCAGAAACAATGACTTCAAACTTTATTGGATTTAGATGTGCAATGTCCTATTTAGGTGAATCTAGAAATAGTAAAAAACCTCGAAAAAGAAGATAAAGATTATTCAGATAAATAATCAAGTTTTTCTGATTATCTTTATTTAATGAGCCCCCAGGAATTACATAATTATTATAAATTATCTAAGTCAATTTCAACTGATTCCAGAACTGTAAAAAAAGGAGATATCTATTTTGCATTAAAAGGTGAAAATTTTAATGGGAATAATTTTGCTGAAAATGCGATTGAAAAAGGTGCTAGTTATGCAGTTGTAGATGATCATAAAATCAGTAATCCAAAATTTTTAAAAGTTAAAAACTCATTAGAATCCTTACAGGAACTGGCTAAGCTTCACAGATCTAAACTTCTAAAAACGAAAGTGATTGCTTTAACTGGAAGCAATGGAAAAACTACTACTAAGGAGCTGATAAGCGAAGTCTTAAAAACAAAATTCAAAGTCTGTTCTACCTATGGAAATTTAAATAATCATATAGGTGTACCACTAACTTTACTCAGTATTGACCCATCTACAGAAATTGCTGTTATAGAGATGGGAGCAAATCATTTAAATGAAATTAAATTTTTAACGGAAATGATAAATCCAGACTATGGATTAATAACAAATTTTGGTAAAGCACACTTGGAAGGGTTTGGAAGTATTGAAGGTGTTATTAAAGGAAAAAGTGAACTTTTTGATTATCTATTAAATTATAATAAAACAGCATTTATTGATGGAGATGATAAAATTCAAAATCTGTTTAGAGGAAATAAAATTAGCTTTAGTAAAAACAAAGATTCAAATTATAATTTTAAAGAAATCAAAGATTCTATTTTTTCTGGGATTAATTTTAAAAATGAATTGATTCGTTCTAATCTAACTGGAAATTATAATTATTCGAATATTGCATTTGCTACACTAATAGGTCTTCATTTTGGTATAGATATCAAGAAAATTAAAAAGGCTATTTTAAGCTATATTCCCTCAAATAATCGATCTCAGATTATTGAAAAAAAAGGGAAATCAATAGTTTTAGATGCTTACAATGCCAATCCAACCAGCATGATATCAGCCTTAAATTCTTTTTCAGAAAAAAAAGGTACAAAATCTATAATTTTAGGAGATATGTTTGAACTAGGTGTAGAATCTGATAAAGAGCATAAAGAATTAATAAATTTTTGCTTAAAAAATAACTTTGATCATATATTTCTAATTGGTAATGAATTTTATAAACACAAAAACTCGTTCAATCAACCCAATTTTTATAAAACTAAAGATGAATTAAGTAATCATTTAAAAAAAATGCCCTTAAAATCAGAACTTATTTTAATTAAAGGATCTAGAGGCATGAAAATGGAAAACGTAATTAAATATATATTCTAGCTATGAAAAGATCTATTTTATTATTAATTATCACTGTATTTATTAGTTGTAAAAATTCTATTGAATGGAAAAATTATGACGAATCAAATGAAATTATAGAAAATAGCAATCATCCTAACAAAAGAATGCAATTCAAATTGATTCAATCCAAGTATGAACTCAAAAACAGTTGGTTTGAAAATATTCATAATGATTTAAATGAATTTGGAGAAAATCAATATCAAATGCTAAAGCCATTAATTATTGAAAAAAGTATTCCTGAAATACAAACGAGCATATTAAATAATAAGCTTACCTATGAAAAATTAGTTTTGTTTTATTTATTCAGAATTCAGTCCGTTGAATTTAATAAGGATCAATATTTAAATTCTATCATTAACATAAATCAAAATATTTTAAATGAAGCAAGAGAAAAAGATAAAGTTAAACCTGAATCCATCTATTCTTTACATGGAATCCCTGTTCTTTTAAAGGATAATATTAATTATGATGGATTACCAACTACAGCTGGATCATTTGCATTAAATAACAATAAAACTAAAAATGCTTTTGTAGTTGAAAAGTTGTTAGAAAACGGTGCTTTAATACTTGGGAAAACTAACCTAAGTGAATGGGCTTATTATTTTTGTAATAATTGCCCATCAGGTTATAGCGCTATGGGTGGTCAAACTTTAAATCCATACGGAAGGAAAAAATTTGACTCAGGTGGATCAAGTTCAGGAAGTGGAGTGGCTATTTCAGCAAATTTTTCTAGTGTATCACTTGGTTCAGAAACATCTGGATCGATACTCTCACCATCTTCTGCAAATTCTATTGTTGGTCTAAAACCCACTATTGGTTTAGTTAGTAGGTCTGGAATAGTACCTATTTCAAGCACTCTAGATACATCAGGCCCAATGACCAAAAACGTAATCGACAATGCTATAGTTTTAAAGGCAATTTCTGGATTTGACCAGAGTGATACTTTTTCAGTTAAAAAAAATAATATTGACTTACAATCAATAATTAATTCTTCATTAACAGGTAAACGATTCGGAGTATTTAATAATTTTTTAGAGGATTCATTGTATTCAAATGCAATTAAAAAAATTGAAAAACTAGGTGGAATAATAATAAAATTTGATCCACCCCAAGTTGATTTTAGTGGTTTTAGAAAAATTCTTGACTTTGATATGAAAAATGATTTACCTAAATATTTTAAAGAAAATAATATATCATTTAACAGTGTAAAAGATATTATTGAATTTAATATAAAAGACTCTGTAAAAAGAGCACCTTATGGACAAGGGATTTTTAAATCTATTAATCTAGACTCTACTCAATTAGATGAAATTAGTATAATTAAAAGCAGAATAAAAAAGGAAGGTGAAAAATATTTTAATACAGCAATTAAAACACATCAATTAGATGCAATTATCTCAATAAATAATTATCACGCTGGTTATGCTGCAGGAGCATATTATCCTTGTTTAACAATTCCAATGGGCTATAACAAAGATGGTAAGCCATTTAATTTAACTTTTATTTCTCGATCATTTACTGAAAATAAACTTTTACAGATCGGATATGCATTTGAAAAAGAAACAAATTACAGAATTGTACCCTTTTAATTGAAACGCTCAAAATATGTTGGGTAACTTGGTCTCAAAGGTGATCTAATTTCAAATAATTCTAAACCAGAATCTGATTTGAAATTAAATTCAGATTCTTTTTCAATTTTAATAAAAGTACCTTGCTCAAGATCCACTCCACTATATGAAAGAACTCCTTTTTTAATAAATAAAGAGTAGATTTTCTGATCATCTAAATTAATCTTATGAGTATCTCCATGGAAGGTATTATCATAAATTTCAATTCCCTCTGTTTCCATCTCAAATGGTGAGTTTTTTCCTTTAATAGTGATTACAGTAATTTTTTCATTTTTAATAATTGGAAAAGAATCTGCCTTATAATCACTGTATGATGCAGGTTTCGAAATTGTTTTTGAAATATTCGGATCAAACCATATTTGAAACATTTCAGAATTATCTAAAATCTCTTCTGCATGAGAAATGCCACTTCCAGAACGAATAATTTGAGCATCTCCCCTATTTAACTCAATCCACTCATTTTGTTTTGAATCAAAATGTTTAATAGATCCTTTTATAACAAAACTACAAATCTCAAATCCTTGATGAGGATGAAGACCAATTGTGCTTTTAGAATTTGGAGTCCAAGCATCTGCCCAATAAAACAGATTTGAATAAGGTCTTAACTGACCACCATCTTGAGGAAAACCAATTGGTTTTTTTTCTAATATATTTCCATTATTAAAATTTCCTGAAGCTTGTTCGTCTTTATTATATATTATAATAGACATCTATTTTAAACGCTTTTATTTATTATTGTGAAGATAATCCAAAGTCAATGAAGTCATTGATTTTAAGCCTGTAACCATTGCTGAGTCATCAACGTAGAAATCAGGGGTGTGATGAGGTGCAGCCAAATTTGGATCTGTACCTTTTTTAGCACCACCAATAAAAAAATACATTCCGGGAACTTTTTCTTGAAAAAACGAAAAATCCTCAGCTCCAGTAATAGCATCCATAAAATTTACATTTTCTTCTCCATTAACTCTTTTGAGGGTTGGTAACATTTTGTTATAAAGATCAGTGTCGTTATAGGTGATTGGATAACTAACCATGTAAGTAATTTTTGCTTTAGCATTATTAGCTTTAGAAATACTATGTACAATCTCTTCTAGACGCTTTAAGACAGTTTTTCTCATCTGAGCATCTAAGGTTCTTATCGTTCCTAACATATATAAACTTTCAGGAATAATATTACTTCTTACACCTCCATGAATACTTCCAATTGTTACAACTGCTGCAGCTTTAGTAAGTGGCATGTTTCTACTCACAATAGTTTGAAGTGAATTAACAATTTGTGAAGCAGTAACTATTGGATCAATCCCAGTCCAAGGAGTTGAGCCATGAGTTTGTATACCTTCTAAATCAATTCTAAATTCATCAACGGCTGCCATAATTCCCTGAGGTCTAACATGTACTTGGCCTGCACTAATTTGAGACCATATGTGTAATCCAAAAATTGCATCAACTTTTGGATTTTCTAAAACACCTTCTTTAACCATTAGTTCAGCACCACCCTCCTCACCAGCTGGAGCTCCCTCTTCTGCAGGTTGAAATATAAACTTTACAGATCCTGGAATTTGATCTTTTATTTCATACAATACTTTTGCAACACCAAGTAAAATAGCAGTATGTGTATCATGTCCGCATGCATGCATCACTGGTACTTTTTCTCCATTATATATTCCAGTCATTTTTGAAGCCCAAGGTAAATCTGCTCTCTCTTTAACAGGGAGACCATCGATATCTGCTCTAAGAGCAACAACAGGTCCAGGTTTACCGCCCTTTAAAACAGCAACAACTCCTGTTTTTGCAATACCAGTTTGAGGATTCAAACCAATTTTAATTAACTCCTGCTCAATCCTTTTAGCTGTTTTAAATTCTCTGTTACTTAATTCTGCGTTTTCATGAAACCAATGCCTCAACTCAATAACTTCATTTTCATAATTCAAAATCAAATCGTTTACTTTTTTATCAAAATTTTGAGAAAAAGATATTGAACAGCAAATCAAAAACAATAGAAATAATTTAATTTTCATAAGAGTATATCTGTATTACTATAAATTTAATTTAAATTTTTCACATGCTTCTAAAAATGATTTTTTCAGATCAGAATTTAGTATCCCCTCACGGTCATTGAAGTTTTTTGAAAAACTAGGTAGAGAAAACGTTGGAATATTAAACTTATGTTCAAAAGAAATTCTTTGATGTGCCATTTGTAAAACTGAAACAGCACCCCTAATTCCATCAGATGTTGATAAAAGCAACATTGGTTTATTCCACCAAACAATCTTATCAATTCTAGATATCCAATCAAAAATGTTTTTAAAAGCTACGGTATATGAACCATTATGTTCAGCAAATGAGATAATTATTCCATCAGATTCTTTAAGAATATTATAAAATTTTAAAGCCTCTTTAGGGATCCCAAACTCATTTTCCTTGTCTTCGCTGTAAATTGGCATTTCAAAATCATTTAGGTCTAAAATTAGTTTATCAACTCCATTAAATTGATTTGATGCGTATATAGAAAATCTTTTATTGATAGATTTTTTTGAGGAACTAGCACCAAATGCAACAATTTTTTTCATATTTATTTGTGGGTCATACTGGATTCGAACCAGTGACTTCTACCCTGTCAAGGTAACACTCTGAACCAACTGAGTTAATGACCCTTTAAAATATAAATTTATGGAATTTATTTATATTTATATTATGGATTGTAATTGTAAAAATTGTAATTGTGATAACTCATGTTCTTGCAACTGCTGTGATTGTTAAATGATTAATTGGCATAAAAAACAAGTAGAAAGAACCCGAAAAAGCTGGGGGTTTTCTAATTACCAGCTTTATTGGATTTCTTTTATAAAAGGGTTGGTAATTGGCGGATTAATTGTGTATATTTTTAACAGTTGACTTAAAATATCTCCAAATTATAATTGTAAAAATTACAATAATAATCAAAGATAAAATAGAACTCTCAAATCCAAACTCACCACCATTTATATAATTATTTTCAAGAATATCGAATTTGATAATAGAATAGGAATCTAAACCACTTACTTTAAAACCAAACATAGCTTGAAAAAAGTTCCAACTAAAATGTAATGCTATTGGAAACCACAAATTTTTTGTAAAAACATAAGAAGCTCCAAGAAATATACCGGCTAAAAATATATTAGACAAACCTAAAAAAGTAACGTTAGGATTTGCTCCGTGAATCAAAGAAAAAAATAATGACGAAATAAATAGTGCAATATATGGGTTAAAAGACTCTAATAAATTTTTTAAAACATATCCCCTGAAAATAATTTCTTCGAATATAGAAACTCCGGTGAATAAAATAATAGATAATAGGATTTTCTGTAAATCAAAATCAATCTCAACAAAAACTATCTCATTAATTAATAATAAAAAAAAGTAAGCAAATCCCATTATTAATAATCCTATTACTAGACCAAAATTAAAATCTTTTAATCTCCCTTTGATTTGTAATCCAATATCAACCAGAGGTTCTTTGTCAATATATTTCATAAAGGCCCATAACATAATAATCATAACAAAAATCATCGTATACTCTAAAATTATCATCGACTCTAAATCTATTTTATCTGAACCCAAATTGTTCATGTCAAAACCAGATGCCATCATAACTATTACAGCTATTATTTGAGGAATAAAGATTAAAGGAATAAATAATAAGGATTTTCCCCATCCTAAATGATTTGATACTTTTTTTAACATGCTATTTATTATTAAAAATTACTGGAAATGAGTAAGTCATTGCAACTGGATAATCACTTTTTAGAGCAGGTTCTAAAGCAGGTATTTTTTTAATTGCTTTTTCAGCTTGTAGTCTATATTTTTCAGGACCATATGATGTAATTTCATATATACTTCCATCATTTTCGACAATAATTTCAATAAAAACTATTACTTTTTTTGTGTTATTTTTAGCTACTTTAGGATGTTTTAGGTATTTATCTAAATGCTTATTTATATTTTTCTTAAAAATTTCAATCGATTGATTAGAGGTTATATTATTTGTTTTAGGAAATAATGGTGCCCAGTTTACTTCATCTATTGTAAACACATCGTTTAAATCAAAATTTTGAGAATCTAATCTATATGTAACTGGAATTCGAAACGGAAAAGCAGAAATTTCACCGTTAACTTTTCCAGGCTTCATCACGGGAAGCTGAAGGAAAATTTCAGTAGCAGCATTTTCAAAAATATTATTTGCGGTTTGTAAAGCATTAGGATCTTTAAACTCTACTCCGACTAATGAGGATTTTGCAACTAATTTATCTACTTTACCGTTAATATCAATTTCAAAAAAAACATTTACTACAGCCTGAAGTCCTAAATCTTTTAAATTTTCAGGAAAAACCAAATATTTATCAACATGTTCAGTCAATGTTTCATCAAAACAAGTTTTCTGATTCTTTGAGGGAACAAGTTTACAAATTGGAAAAACCGGAAACTCAGATTCTATGACCTGTATTTCTTGAGAAATTAAAAAGTTGGAAAGAAAAATGAATAAAAATATATTTACAAATCTGCTCACATTTAAAATTTTAAAAACCTAAAGATAAGTTAATTAAAGACTCACATATATTTTTTTTAGTACATTTAGAGTTAAATATCATCAAATATGAAAAATCTAACTTTTATTTTTACATTATTTATAATGGCATTCACGATTTCATGTGAAAACATTGATCAAGAAATGACAGACGATGAATTAATTCAGGCAATTATAGAATCAGAAAACAGAATATCTGTTGCAAAAAATGATTTACCTAAATCAGCTATCGCTAGCCTTAACTTTGATATGCCAAACGATATAATTCGTTTAGCCGAATTGGCTCCAGAACTTGGATATGAGATAGAATTAAAAAGTTGGGACTTTTTTGATTTTGAACTAGATTATGAAAGAGACGACAATAAATATTTCGCGACAAATGGTAGAAAACTAGAGTCATCCAAAGGAAATAAAGATGGAAAGAAAAAAAGAGGGGCGTGTTTTAAGTTTGTTTACCCAATTTCATACACTATGTCAGATAATTCCATAATTTCTGGCGATAGTAGAAAAGAAATTCACACTCAAATGAAAGCTTACTTTGAAAAACATGGAAAAAGTAGAGAAAATAAACCTACTCTAAACTTACCTGTTCAAATTATGACAATTGCTAAGGATAAAACAGTTTCTACAAAAGATATCTTAACTCTTGAAGATTTAAGATCTCTCTGGCAATATTGCAAAGGCAGAAAAGGTGATGATAAAGGTGATGACAAAAGAGGTTAAGACAACCCTTGTATAAAACTTAAAAGCTCCCAACTGGGAGCTTTTATATTTTTAAGGTTTCAGTTTATTCCAACTAAAAACTATTACTGAAGCAAAGAAAAATAATGCACCGACTGGCAATAACCCAAATGGTTCTCTTAAAAAACCATCCTCGTCTACCTCCGATCCAATTAAAAAAAACAATATATAACAGCTAATACTAATTGAAAATAATACAATTGGAAGTTTTTTTCTCATCAAATAAATATTGAAAGAATCATAAGACTAATCTAAGTATTTAATTTTTATATTTTTGCCTCAATATTAAAATACATGAAACATTATTCAAAAAAAGATATAAATGAAATGAATCGCATTTATAGGCTTAATTTAATTAATAGTTGTACTGGATATAAGTCAGCTAATTTAATTGGAACTATTTCAACTAATAAAATATATAATGTTGCCGTTTTTAGTTCAATAACACATTTAGGAAGTGATCCTGCACTATTAACTTTCATTGTTAGGCCAACAACTGTTCCAAGAGATACTTATAAAAATATTTTAGATACAAAGGAGTTTACTGTAAATCATATAAATGTTGATGACATTGAAGATGCTCATCATACATCAGCCAGATATCCCGAAATGATTTCTGAATTTGACATGACTAAATTAGAAAAAGAATTTAAAGATGGTTATAGTGCGCCATTTGTAAAATCTTCAAAAATTAAATTAGGTTGTAAATTTTTAAATCAATATGAGATTAAGGAAAATAATACTTTGCTTATGGTGGCTGAAATCAATGATATTTTCTTTGAGGAGAACATTATTCAAAAGGATGGATGGCTAAATTTGGATACTGCTAAAACTGTAACTGTTAATGGACTCGATGGTTATGCCTTACCTAAACTAGTTGATAGATTTAAATATGCTAAACGTAAAAATGAATAACTTTATTAATAAAGACATACTTGAATATTCAGAGAAATATTCGCAACAAGAACCAGAAATTCTTCAAGAACTTAATAGAGAAACCCATTTAAAGATTTTAAACCCTAGGATGCTTAGTGGTTTTTTTCAAGGAAGGTTATTATCCATAATTAGCAAACTAATAAAGCCCAAAAAAGTTCTTGAAATTGGAACCTACACAGGCTACTCTGCTATATGTATTGCTGAGGGAATGAATAAAAATGGTATTATTCATACCATTGATAAAAATGAGGAACTTAATACTATTCAAAAAAAATATTTTAAAAAATCTGGGCTTGAAAATAATATTATTCAATATAACGGATGTGCTTTAGATATTATTCCCAAAATTAAAGAAAAATTTGATCTAATTTTTATAGATGCTGACAAAGAAAATTACATCAACTACTTTAATCTAGTTATTGATAAATTAAATAACAATGGAGTAATATTAGCAGACAATGTTCTTTGGAGCGGAAAAGTAATAAATTCAGAAGATCATGATTTAACAACTAATGTTCTAAGAGAATTTAACAAAAGCGTTAATAACGACAATAGAGTTGAAACTATTTTACTTCCAATAAGAGATGGGATTTCTATAATTAGAAAAATCTAAGATTATTTTCTTTTAATTGAACCTGTCAATTCGTCCATTTGATCTTTTACATCATCTATTTCTTTTTTTATAGATTTTGTATCAAGACCTTGTTTTTCAGCACTTTTTTTTATTTCAGACTTTATATCCTCCGTAGCATCTTTTACTTGACGAATACCTCTTCCGAGTCCTCTTGAGATTTCTGGAATTTTATCAGCTCCAAACACCAATAAAACAATTAGACCTATAAACAATATTTCAGGACCACTAATAAATAAAATGATTGTATTCATTACAATGTAAATATAAAAAAAGGTCGATTAAAAATCGACCTTTTTAAATTTTTAACCTTTTACTTTAGATTTAAATTTATCAAACTCTGATTCGTCTTGCTTTTTAGGCCATGAATTGTTTGATGTATCAATATCTGCTGTTTCTAAATCGGGATCAAGTTTAATATTTATAATTTTTTTATTGGAGGGAATTAATTTTTTAACTTCTTTATCATTTTTTCTCCAAACTTGAGCAGGATAAGTAATTCTCTGAGTTGTTTCATCCTCATATTCAATATCAACTATAATAGGCATAACCAAACCTCCTGGTTTTTCAAATGCAATTTCATAAAAGTACTTAGGAACTTCTAAATTTGAAATTTCACTTTCAGTGAAGTTTTCATTTATGTAGTTGTTTAACAACTTAGAGTTTTCCAATGGACTATTTTCTTTATTGCTTTCACTATCATTTTCAAAATTCTCTAAAAAAACTAATGGTCTTAATCTATTTCTTGGAATACCTCTTTCTTCCATAATTTTCTTCATTTCTTCACCTGGCTCACTTGAAACATAATATTGATTAACCTCCTTAATTCCAATGTCTACATAATCAGTTGTGTAAAACCATCCCCTCCAAAACCAATCTAAATCAACAGCTGAAGCATCTTCCATCGTTCTAAAAAAATCTTCAGGACTTGGATGCTTAAACATCCAACGCTTGGAGTAGGTCTTAAAAGCATGATCAAATAGTTCTTTACCCATTACTGTTTCTCGTAAGATATTTAAAGCAGTAGCAGGTTTACCATAAGCATTTGGACCTAGGCTATATACATTCTCTGGATTTGCCATAATAGGAGCTAAAAAGTTTTGGTCTACGCTCATATATCCAGTAATCATACTTGCAGGGCCTCTATCAGAGGGAAAATTTTCTAATGGATATATAATTTCTGGAATATCTTTACCAAGTTTTTGTTCTGTTATATACTGAACAAAAGTATTTATTCCTTCATCCATCCAAGCCCATTGTCTTTCGTCATTATTAACAATCATAGGAAACCAGTTGTGTCCAATCTCATGAATTATAACCCCTATCATCCCAAATTTAACATCATCAGAATAGGAACCATCAATATTTGGTCTACCAAAATTGAAACAAATCATAGGATATTCCATTCCAATTTGTTTAGCATGAACTGAAATTGCTTTATGATAAGGATAATCAAAAGTATAATTAGAGTATGTTTTTAGTGTCTCAGCAACAACGACCGTTGAATAATCTTCCCATAAAGGATTACCCTCTTTTGGATACATTGAAACAGCCATTACATCTTTATCTCCAATTTTAACTGCCATCATATCCCAGATAAATTTTCTAGAAGTTGCAAAAGCAAAATCTCTAACATTTTCAGCCTGGAAATGCCAAGTTTTTTTCTTTTTTGAAAACCCTTTTTCAGCTTCCTCAGCTTCTGCCTGAGTAACAATCATAACTGGTTTATCATATGTTTTTTTAGCTTTATTAAAACGCTTTATCATTTCCTTAGAAAATATATTTTTTCTGTTTTGAAGCTTTCCTGTAGCATCTAATATATGATCGGAAGGAACAGTTATTTTAACGTCATAATTTCCAAATGGAAGAGCAAATTCGCCATCTCCCCAAAATTGGTAATTCTGCCAACCCTCAACTTCATTGTATACGGCCATTCTAGGAAAAAACTGAGCAATAATGTAAACTCTATTACCATCTTTATTAAATGTTTCATATCCAGATCTTCCATCTTGATTAACATGATCTTGAATATTATACCACCACTTGATTGAAAAAGAAAATTTTTCACCACTTTTCAAAACTGAAGGTAAATCTACTCTCATCATCGTTTGGTTTACTATATACTTGAGTGGTTTGTTGTTTTCATCAACTACATATTCAATATTAAAACCTCCGTCAAATGGATCTGTCAAAAATTCTTTTGTAAAACCTGAAGGTGCATAAGCAGGTCTAACTCCACTTCCATCAATGAGTAAAGATGGAGAGTCTTTTTTTCTAACATTCTGATCCAATTGAACCCACAAATATTCTAAATTATCAGGAGAATTATTAGTATATGTAATTGTTTCTGATCCGTATATCTTTTTGTTTTCATCATCTAATTCAATATCCATTTTATAATCTGCTTGCTGCTGATAATAAGCAGGACCTGGAGCTCCAGAAGCTGTTCTATACATATTTGGAGTAGAGAACTCTTGATAGAGTTGTCTAAACTTATTGACATTTATATTTTCTTGATTTCTATCTTTTGCTTCTTGTGAAAAACCGGAAAAAGAAATTAAAAAACTTATTGTAAATGTTAATATTTTTTTATAGTTCATAATTAAAATTTTGAATCTTAAATTTAACAAAAAAGATTATATATTAACTGATAGAACTGAATTATTAATTCTAGAAATAAAACTCCTCTTTTTACTGTTTTTCTTGATGTGAATTATATTCTGTTGATCTTTAAATATTTCAAACAATATTTTATTTTCTAAACTCAACTTAGTGAATGATTCTAAATTTTCTATTTCTAAAAAACACACATACATATCATTTTTACTTTCAAGACCTAGGAGATGTAATTTAATCTTTTTGTTGTCTGTAAAAACATTGAGATTTAAATTAAAATAGTCCTCTAATTTATTAAAGTAAAATTTATCAATTAAATCTAAATCATCCGAACTTTCAGATAAATAGTTTTTAGAAATTGCGTTGGATAAATCATCTTTAAAAATTCTCAAAGTTACTTGTAAAGAATTATCATTTGTAAAATTAAAAAGTGAAGTACTTACATAGTATTTATGTTCAGTTAAACTTGAGAATATTAAAAAACAAAATATAATAAGTAATCTATTCATTTATTGATTTGTGAAATTCATTAAAAGCTTCAATTACTAATCCGTGATCTGAAGATTTAAAGTCATTTTGTATTGAACTATTTTCAATTCCTCCCAATACAAATTCATAAACTTCTTCTTCTTTTAAACTATATGAATTTGTAAAAAAATTAACGCCATAAAATTCAATTATATTGACGGCTACCAAGTTTTGTTTAGACCACGCCCTAGTGTTTTTTAAACTTTTATAGTATCCAGATAAATGCTTGTATAAGGCTTCTATATCTAATCCTCCGGAAATTGGTAAAAAAATTGTGCTTAAAATCAGACTCTTTTGAGAAACTATTTTTTCTTGTCTTTCTCCCTTAAATCCAGGAATACCAACATCATCAAAATTTATAGGAATCTTAACGTTTGAATTTTGTATATCATTCATAATATTTCCTGAAAGATTGTGTGACTTGACATCTACATTGGTTAATTCATTAATAAATTGTTCAACGTAAACTTTGATATATTTTTGACCATAAACATTTTCATCTATAATCAGAACTCTAGGAATTATTTGAACAGATGAAATTATTAGAGTGTCTGATTTTTTTACACCAATTTCAAATTCACCTTCAATGTTAGTAATTGTTTTTGATCCACTAGTTTTGTTTATTAAGTGTATTCCACTAGTGTTAATGGAATCATTAACAATTTCGCCCTTAAGAGTTTTAAAATTTTGATTAGTTTGTGAAAAAACACTTGTAATTCCTAAAAGGAAACAAAAAATAAAACTAATTTCTCTCAAGTATCTTTTTAAATTTATCACTTTGTTTAATTAAAAAATCTAATAATTGAAACTCGTTACTCTTTTTGAATAATACTTTGGAAGGAAATTTGTCGTCACAATACAATAAAAATTCAGAAATGTCTTCTTTATTTATTCCAAGTGATGTTAAGAAAAATGAATCGTCATAAACTTCCCTTATTAAATCACTTGGTTTATAATTTAAATTGCTAATACTCTTATCACTTAATTCATCTTTATTATTTGATTTTGCAATAGCCTTATATAAATTGATAAAATTTAAACCATTGTTAAAAGTTCCTGCCTTAAGAATTTCATCTTTAAGTCTTGTTGATTTATCAGCCATGTAATCTATTCTTTTGAACTCTTCCTCTTTGAGATCTAAAAATTTTTCAGTGTTTTCAGGACCAACCACTACTTCATCCAGAACCGTAACTTTTTCATTAACATCTATAACTAATCTACTCTTTTGTAATATATCTTTATCAATGACAACGGATCTAATTTCATATTGAACTGAGGAGAAAACAAGACGATCATTTAATCTTACCCTAACTTCAAATTCACCATCATTATCAGTTATAGTTGCTTCTCTTGATGTATTGTTTACAACATTTGCAGAGATTACATTACTGTTTTTATATAAAACTTTTCCTCTTATCCATGTTCTTGAATCCTCCTGGGTATAAATAAAATTTGAAATAAAAAGTAAAATAAAAATTAGTCTCATAATTTAATTTAGAGCGGGAGACCGGGTTCGAACCGGCGACATTCAGCTTGGAAGGCTGACGCTCTACCAACTGAGCTACTCCCGCTTAATTTTTAAAAATTATTAAAATCAATTAAATATATTACTAATTTTAGTTTAATATGAAATGGATTGTAAAAAAAGTTGAAAGCGAGGAACTTTACCCTGTTAGAAATGATGTATTAAGAAAAAATAAAGGATTCGAATATTGTAAATTTAAAGGTGATAATTTAGCTAGTTCAGCTCATTTTGGTGTTTTAAAAAACAAGAAAATTGTGGGAGGTGTTTCATTGATAGTTAATAATACAGAGAATTTAGTTTCAAACAATGTGATACAATTGAGAGGAATGTGTGTTTATGATGTCTTTCAAAAACAAAATGTAGGATTATCTTTGCTGAACATGGCTGAATTATTTGCTGTCGATAATGACTACGAATACATATGGATGAATGCTAGAAAAATTGCTCTTGACTTCTATTTAAGAAATGGATACATAAATAATTTCAGGAGTTTTAATATTGAACAGATTGGCAAACACTATTTTTTGTTCAAAAAAATAAAATGAAAAATAAAGTTGCACTAATAATATTTCTATTTTTTTTAATTTGTAATAAAAATTATTCTCAAATTACAATGGATTTAAATCAATTAACTGGAATAAATAACAATAATTTAGTGGGTGATAGTATTAAACTTGAGACTCAAACCTACAGAGCTTTCAAAAAAATGGAAAGGGCTGCTAAAAATGATGGTGTTAACTTAAAAATAGTATCAGCATACAGAGGATTTGACAGACAAAAAACTATATGGAATAAAAAGTACGAAAGATTTACCAATGAATTTTCTTTTGAACCTGAAAAGGCAATTTTAGAAATTATTCGCTTCTCAACAATTCCAGGAACATCTAGACATCACTGGGGAACAGAAATTGATATAGTTGACGCTGATTATCCAGATGAAAAAGATGTTTTAAAATCTGAGAAATTTGAAAAAAATGGTATATATCACAAATTAAAAAATTGGTTAGATAAAAACTCCGAAAGATTTGGTTTTTATCTAACTTACAATAATGATTCCGACAGAAAAGGATTTGAATATGAGCCATGGCACTACAGTTATAAACCCAGCTCTATAAAATATTACAATGCTTTAATTGATGCTGATTTAAAAAAAATAATTAATAACCCTGATTTAAAAGGCCACCATTATTTCACAGAATCATTCATAAATAAATATATCTCAGAAAATATAATGGATATAAATCCAGATTTAAAATAATTGATCATAAGATTATAATTATATTTGCTTCTTAATCTTTAAGAATAAAAAATTGACTGAAAATAAGAAGGTTTTACTAATGATTTTAGATGGTTGGGGTTTAGGAACTAATCCAAATGTTTCAGCAATTGATAAGGCAAATACTCCCTATATAGACTCTTTGTATAATGATTACCCTAATTCTAAATTAGTAACCTATGGTTCTGGGGTTGGCCTTCCTGAGGGTCAAATGGGTAACAGTGAAGTTGGACATATGAATCTAGGAGCAGGAAGAATTGTTTATCAAGACTTTGCGAAAATTAATTTAGATATACAAAATGGAGATTTCAATTCTTTACCAAACTTAATCAATCCACTAAAAAGCATTCAAAAAAATAATAAAAAACTTCATTTAATTGGACTAGTCTCTGATGGGGGCGTACATTCTCATATAAATCACTTAGAAGCAATTTTAGATCTAACCGAAGAAATGAATATTAACAATGTATATATTCATGCATTTACAGATGGTAGAGATGTAGATCCTAAATCAGGATTGGAATTTATCGAACAGCTAGAAAAAAAAATCAAACATAGTAGTGCAAAATTAGCAAGTGTAATAGGAAGGTATTATGCAATGGACAGAGATAAAAGATGGGAGAGAACAAAAAAATGTTACGATCTTTTAGTTAACGGGGTTGGAACAAAAACATCTAATATCAAAAATTCAATAAAAGATTCTTACAGCAATAATATAACCGATGAATTTCTTGAACCATTATTAACTGTTAATAAAAACAATGAGTCTGATGGACTAATTGAAAACGGGGATTATGTGATATTTTTTAATTTCAGAACAGACAGGGGGAGACAACTTACTCAAGTTATGACTCAAAACAGTAAAAACGAAATGAAAAAGCTCAATCTTAATTTCATTACGATGACAAATTACGATGATTCATTTGAGAATATTAAAATAATTTATGATAAAAATAATTTAGATGATACACTTGGGGAAATTCTTTCAAAAAACAATAAAAAACAAATTCGTATTGCAGAGACTGAAAAATATCCTCACGTTACATTTTTTTTTAACGGAGGAAGAGAAGAGCCATATAAAAATGAAACTAGAATTTTATGTCAATCTCCAAAGGTTGCAACTTATGATTTAAAACCAGAAATGAGTGCTTACGAAATAACTGAGTCTATTATCCCTGAAATTGAAAAAAGAGATACTGATTTTATATGTTTAAATTTTGCTAATCCTGATATGGTTGGTCATACTGGAGATATGTCTGCAGCTATTAAAGCTTGTGAGACAGTTGATGAATGTTCTGCTAAAATTATAGAAAAAGCAAAAGAAAATAAATATACTGTTTTAGTGATTGCTGATCATGGAAATTCGGACATAATGATCAATAAAGACGGTTCTCCAAACACAGCTCACACAACCAATTTAGTCCCATTAATTTTAATTGATAAGGAAATAAAGAAGATTGAGAACGGAGTTTTAGGTGATATTGCTCCATCAATTTTAGATATTATGAATATTCAAAAACCTGAAAAAATGACTTGTAAATCTTTAATAGTTCATTAATGAAAAAATTAATAGTCTTTCTAATTGTTTTAGCAACTCTTAGTTGTAATAATTCAAAAAATAAGAACTCTTCTAATCCTGAAAGCGAGGAATATATTGACATTATAGGTGTTTTTGATAGAAAAGAACTAAATAAAAATCCTCATGCTGAGTGGTTTAAAAAAAACTATAGTGATTATACTCTTGATGAGGAGACCGTAGTAAAATTAAAACCACTTTTTGAAGATATTGATATCAAGATTTTTATGGGGACTTGGTGTACTGATAGTAGAAAAGAAATCCCTGTTTTTTATAAATTGATGGACAAACTTCAATTAGACAATAAAAAAATTGAATTAATTGGGATGACTTTAGAAAAAACTACACCTGATAGTTTAGAATTAAATCAAAATATAATAAATGTTCCAACATTTATTTTTAAAAAAAATGGGAAAGAAATTAATAGAATAGTTGAATTTCCAATTGAGACTATTGAAAAAGATATTTTGGAAATCTTAACTACAAATGATTACCAAAATCCATACGATTTTTAATATGAGTTTGATTAAAACATCAGAGGAAATAGAGCTAATCCGTGAAAGTGCACAATTAGTTTCAAAAACACTAGGCATGCTTGCTAGTGAAATAAAACCAGGGATCAATACACTTTACCTAGACAAGTTAGCTGAATCTTTTATCAGAGATCATAAAGGTGTTCCTGGTTTTCTAGGTCTATATGATTTTCCTAATACGCTTTGCATAAGCCCTAACAGTCAAGTTGTTCACGGAATTCCAAATAAAGAAATCATCAAAGAGGGCGAAATTCTTTCTATTGATTGTGGAGTATTAAAAAATGGTTATTATGGAGATCATGCTTTCACATTTACCGTGGGAGAGGTGGATAAAGAAATTTTACAGTTGTTAGAAACTACAAAACAGTCACTGTATTTTGGCATAGAGCAGTTTAAGGCAGGAAACCGAGTTGGTGATGTTGGGTATGCTATTCAAAATTACAATGAATCTAAAGGCTATGGTGTTGTTAGAGAATTAGTTGGCCATGGTCTTGGAAAAGAAATGCATGAAAAACCAGAAATGCCTAACTATGGCAAAAGAGGAACAGGAAAAAAATTTCAAGAAGGAATGGTTGTCGCAATTGAGCCCATGATAAATATGGGAACACCAAACATTAATCAATTAAATGACGGTTGGACTATTCTTACTAGGGATAATAAACCTAGTGCTCATTTTGAGCATAATATTGCCATAGTAAATGGAAAACCAAAATTATTGTCAACTTTTGATTATATATATGATTCTTTAGGAATTAAAAGTGATGAAGAAATTCCTTTTAAATAATAAAACTTGAAAAAGTTAATTAAGTTTTTGATTAATACAATTCCTAGACCGTATCTAATATGGTGGAGTAAATTTTTAGCACCCTTTATTGATATTTTATATAGAGGAAATAAATTCACTGACCCAATAAATGGAAAGTCATATAGAAAATTTCTTCCTTACGGATATTTAAAACAAAGAGATAATGCACTTAGTCCTGGGACCCTATCACTCGAAAGACATAGATTATTGTGGTTATATTTAAATAATGAAACCATTTTTTTTTCTAGAACTTTAAAGGTTCTTCATGTTGCGCCTGAGCAATGTTTTTACAACTTATTTAAAAATCTTAAAAATATTAACTATACTACATTTGATTTAAATTCACCTTTAGCAGATATTAAAGGTGATATTTGTAATTTGCCATTTAAAGAAAATTCATTTGATTTCATACTTTGTAATCATGTACTTGAACACATTAATGATGACAAAAAAGCAATGAAAGAACTTTATAGAGTTTTAAATAAAAATGGAACAGCTATTCTTCAAGTTCCAATAAATCAAAAATCTAATAAAACATTCGAAGACAGTTCAATTGTTGATAAAAAAGAGAGAATTGAAAAATTTGGACAATACGATCACATTAGACTGTACGGTTTAGATTACTTTAAAAAACTTGAGTCTTTTGGCTTTAAAGTTGACGCATTAAAATATTCGAAAGAATTCACTGAAAGTGAAATAATAAAATATGGATTAATTAAGGATGAAATTATTCCAGTCTGTAAAAAAGCTTAATCAAAAATCAAATCTTCAAATCCCTGACTATAAAATGTGTTTATTTCGTTTTGTGAATCCACGTAAACAACCATCGCTTCAATCTCTGGGTTAGTACTAATTAAAATTTTTGTTTTTTCAAGTGGCATTGCCATAAAAGCAGTTGCATATCCGTCAGCTGTCATACAATCTATTGCAATAACGGAAGCTGCCAAAACATTAGTTTCTCTTGCACTTCCATTTAAAGGATTAATTGTGTGAACAATTTTGTCTCCTGAAATTGGGTTTATTAGAAATTTTCTGTAATTACCTGAACTTGCTAAACCCTTATCTTTAATAAATATTTTTTGTTTACTTTTTTCGGGATTAATTGGATCAGAAATACCTACCCTCCAACTAGTTTTACTAACTGAATTAATACCACTTGCATACATCTCTCCTCCAATATCTATAAGAAAATTATCAATACCATTAGCTTTAAAAAGATTTGATATCAAATCTACACCATATCCTTTAGCTATAGCATTAAAGTCAAGAAACATTCCTTTTTGTAAATTGATTTTATTATCAATTAAATTCACTTTTTCAAATCCAGTAAAATTTAAAAGACTATCTACATTAATTGAATAATTAGGATTAGTATTTGGACCGAGCCCATAAGCATTTGTTAATAAGCCAATTGTAGGATCAAAATAACCTCCACTTTCTTCCCAAATTATTTTTGATGCATTAAAAACTTTTTTAAAATTTTCATCAACTATAATAGAATTATCTCCGTTATTGATTTTAGAAATATCAGAGCTTGGTATATAGGTGGATAAAGATTTATTTAAATCAAAAAAAATGGAATCAGTTAATTTATTTAGATTTTTTAAAGGTTTATCAGAATTATAAAGAATATTAAAATTAGTTCCTAAAGCAAAACCACTGTAAGAATAGGTTTGATCTGGTTTATTACATGATAAAAAAAGTATTAACAGGAAATAAAAACTAATTGATTTCTTCAAACCCATCATAATTTACTATATAACTTGAATTTTTAAACAAAGGTAACTCATAATCATCAGAGTTAGCTAAACCTACTTTTGCACATAATAATTTAGCTTCAAACTTTTTTGAATGATCTAAAATTTTACTTAGATTATTAATTTTATAGGTTTTAGGGTTTTCTGGATACAAAATTGCTTTTACCAAAATAAAGTATAATTGTTTATTTTTTGTACAAACAAACTGTGGATTTTTTTCTAAAGAACTATTAATTGAAATAAATTCAAAATTATCCTTTTCAAGATCCTTTCCGACAATATTCATAGCTAGACTATGAAGTTCTGATTTATTTAATGGAACTGGTAAGATATTATCCTCCAAAATCGTCAAATCGGACATTTTCAGGGGGAACACCAAAATCATCTGCCATTTTTTCAATTGCTTGATTCATTAGTGGAGGACCACAAAAATAAACTTCAATATCCTCGGGGCTTTCATGATAATTTAAATAATTATCTATAACTGTTTGATGAACAAACCCAACAAAACCATCACCTTTACCATCAAGTCCGTCCTTAACTGTCCAATTATCTTCTTCCATTGGCTCAGAAAGAGCAATATAAAATTTGAAGTTTGGAAAATCTTTCTCTAATGCTTTAAAATGTTCAGTATAAAAAAGTTCTCTTTTAGATCTTCCACCATACCAAAAACTAACTTTTCTTCCGGTTTTAAGTGTTCTAAATAAATGATATAAGTGAGATCTCATTGGAGCCATACCTGCTCCTCCACCAACATATAACATTTCAGCTTCGGATTCATTTATAAAAAACTCTCCGAATGGACCTGAAATAGTGACTTTATCTCCTGGTTTCTTAGAGAATATATAGGACGATGCAACACCTGGGTTTACATTCATCCAACTGTTAGCATTTCTATCCCATGGTGGAGTTGCTATTCTTACATTAAGCATAACTTCTTTTCCTTCTGCAGGATAAGATGCCATTGAGTAAGCTCTTTCTACGAGTTCGGTATTTTTCATCTTTAAATCCCATAGTTTGAATTTATCCCATTCCAACTGAAATTTCTTTGGTTCCCCAGGATGTTCATCAGGATGAGAATCAATATTTATGTCATTAAAATCAATTTCACACTCTGGAATTTCAATCTGAATATAACCCCCAGCTTTGTAACCCATATCTTCTGGTATCTCAACAACAAATTCCTTAATAAAAGATGCTACGTTCCAATTTCTTACAACAGTTGCCTCCCATTTCTTGATTCCAAATACTTCCTCAGGAACTTGAATAACCATATCTTGTTTAACTTTCACTTGACAACCTAGTCTCCAACCTTCCGCAATTTCCTTTCTAGAAAAATGTGGAGCTTCAGTAGGCAAGATTTCACCTCCCCCTTCATTAATTATACATTTACATTGAATACAGGTTCCACCACCTCCACAAGCTGATGGTAAAAATATTTTATTATTACTTAAGGTTGAAAGCAATGTATCACCAGATGATACCTCTACTTCATTTTCGCCATTCACAAGTAATTTGACAGGTCCTGATGGAACCAATTTTGCTTTAACACCAAGCAACATCCCTACTAGAAGAAAAATTATACCTAAAAAGACTACAATACTAAATAAAATATAAGTTGAAATTGTCATAAAAAATTAAAGTTTAATTCCCATAAAGCTCATAAAACCTATGGCCATTAGTCCAGTTATTATAAAAGTTATCCCTAAGCCCTTAAGAGGCGCAGGTACATTTGAATAAGCTATCTTTTCACGTATTGATGCTATGGCTAAAATAGCTAATAACCAACCTATTCCAGATCCAAAGCCATAAATAGCAGATTCTGTAATTCCTGAAAAATCTTTAATCTGCATAAAAAGTGAACCACCTAAAATTGCACAATTAACAGCTATTAGTGGTAAAAAAATCCCAAGAGCTCCATATAATGACGGAGAAAATTTTTCAACAATCATTTCAACTAATTGTACCATAGAAGCTATAACTGCAATGAACATTATGAAGCTTAAAAATCCTAAATCTAGTTCTGCATATTCAGGGCCTATCCAAGATAATGCGCCTAATTGCAAAAGGTATTTATCAATTAAAAAGTTTAGAGGAACTGTAATTGTCAATACAAATATCACTGCAAAACCCATTCCAATTGAAGTTTTAACAGTTTTAGAAACAGCTAAATATGAACACATCCCAAGAAAATATGCAAAAACCATATTTTCAATGAAAATGCTTTTTATAAATAAATTTGCGTAATCCATAATATAAACTTTAAGCTTTTTCTATTAATTTTCTATTTCTTGATCTTTGTACCCAGATAATTAAACCAACAGTAATTAATGCCATAGGAGATAATAACATCATTCCATTATTTTCATAACCCATTTCATAAAAAGAATCAGGAATTACTTGAACTCCGAGTAAATTACCTGATCCTAAAAGTTCACGAAAAAATGCTACTAAAATTAGTATAGCTCCGTATCCAAAGGCATTACCGACTCCATCTAAAAAGGATCTCCAAACCCCATTTCCTAATGCAAATGCTTCTAGCCTTCCCATTACTATACAATTAGTAATAATAAGTCCAATAAATATTGATAATTCTTTACTAACATCATAAGCATAAGCTCTTAACACTTCATCAACTAAAACAACCATAGATGCTACTACCACAAGTTGAACAATAATTCTTATTCTGTTGGGAATTAAATTTCTTAAAATAGAAACAATGACATTACTTGCTGCCATTACGGCAACAACAGACAAGCTCATCACTATAGCAGCTTTCAATTGAACTGTAATTGCTAAAGCGGAGCATATACCCAAAACTTGAACAGTAATTGGATTGTTATCATCTAAAGGATCTGTAAGTAAAACTTTGTTTTTTGACATATTAATTAATATTTGAATCAATATTTGACATAGAAAATGCTAGTGCAGTTTCAGATTCTTTTATAGATTTAAAATAAGGTATGTAATGATTCATTCTTTCTGTAATCATATCAGTAACTCCATCACATGTTATCGTTGCACCTGAGATAAAATCAACCTCATGGTCAGATTTATCTAAGTTGGAAGGATCATTATTTGTTTTAGAAACCTTTATACCCATAAGGTTATAATCTGAATCAAATAATTTTTCATCAACAAATCTTTCTTTAAACCAATCTTGAGTTATTTCAGCTCCTAAACCAGCTGTCTCGCCGACATGATCAAAAACAACTCCTTTAACGGTATTTAGATCTTCTTTGATTGAAATATATCCAAAAATTGCATTCCACAGACCATTTCCTCTAATGGGTACAATGTAAAATTTATCTTCCTCAATTTCAGCAACGTATAATGGAAAGTTTTGATCTTCAGGCAATTTTTTTAGTTCGAGAGCAAGTTTAACGTCTCTAAACACATTCACCGTATTATCTGTTGAACCATCACTTTGAACAGCTAACTGCTCTTTGATGTACTTGTTATACAGATCCTCTGCTCCTTCTCTATCAACATTAATTCCAACGGTTGATAGTATGTTTTGCATTTTTTCTTTTCTTATGTTATCATTTTGCAAATCTTTTAAGGATTGAGAAGTAAATGCTAAAACAGAAGCAACAACTAAAACCATTAAAGTTGCAAAAATAAAAGTGTATGAATTTGAATCTCTGTTCATTATTAGGCTACGTTTAAATTAGATTTTATTTTTCTATTTACTCTTCTTTTAATATTTGCTTCAATTACATAATGATCTATAGTTGGAGCAAATACATTCATTAAAAGAATTGCTAGCATCACTCCCTCAGGATAAGCAGGATTAAAAACTCTAATCAGTATACAAAACAAACCAACCAGAATTCCATAAATCCATTTACCCTTGGTGGTTTGAGCAGCAGATACTGGATCAGTTGCCATGAAAACCACACCAAAAGCAAAACCTCCAACTATTAAATGATTAAACCAATTAAAGCTCATTAGCTCATTAGCTCCCCACAAGTTGAACAATAAACCTGTTACGGCTGCACCAATAACACTTCCAATCATAATTCTCCAGCTTCCAACTCCCGTGTATATCAAAATAAGTGCTCCAATTAACACCATGAAAGTGGAAGTTTCTGCTATTGATCCCGGAATTCCTCCATAAAACATTTGAGAAACGTCGTATGGAATAGAACTTTCACCAGAAGCTAACATTCCCAAAATAGTTTCACCTGACACTCCATCTACATTAGAAGCTTCAGAAACCCAAACCTTGTTACCAGACATATAAGTAGGATAAGCAAAAAAGGCAAATGCTCTTGCTGTTAAAGCAGGATTTAAAATATTCATTCCTGTACCTCCAAATGCTTCTTTTCCAATTAAAACAGCAAATGCAACAGAAACACCAACCATCCATAACGGGATATCAACTGGCATAATCATGGGAATCAAAAGACCTGTAACTAAATATCCTTCATTTACTTCATGTCCTCTAAAAATTGCAAATGCAAATTCTATTGCTAGACCTACGATATACGAAACGGCTATCATAGGAACTATTTTTAAAGAACCATGGATTACAGCATCCATAGTTGAAAAAGCGGTACCTAACTGAGAATAATATTGGTATCCTGTATTATAAATTCCATAAAAAAGAGCTGGTAAAAGTGCTATTATTACAGTAATCATAGTTCTTTTTAAATCAACAGCATCTCTGATATGAGCTCCGTGTTTAGTAGTGTGATTTGGTACAAACAAAAAAGTATCAAATGCATTAACTGCCGGAGCATACTTTTCAAACTTTTCTCCCTTTCCAAATGGTTTTTTTATAGTATCTAAAATTTGTCTAATGTTCATTTATATATTAATATTTATTAACCGACTTCAGAAATCATTAAATCTAGTCCATCCCTAATTATCTTTTGAGCTTCAATTTTGGAGGATGATGAATAATCAATAAGAGCAAAATCTTCAGGTGCTACTTCATAAATACCCAAATTCTCCATCTTTTCAATGTTACCAGACATGCATTCTTTTAACAATTGCATTGGAAAAATATCCATTGGAAATACATCTTCCATTTCACCAGTTACAACAAAAGCTCGTTCTTCACCATTTAAATTTGTATCTAAATCATATTTTTTATTGGGGAATAACCAAGAAAATGATGTTTTATATATACTAGGTACAGCATTATTTATAAAAGGAATCCAGCCAAACATTCTATAGTGGTTACCCTCTCTGAGCACAGAAAGTGTATTGTTATAAAAACCAAGATAATTATCTTTTTCAACTGACCTTCCTGTTAAAACATCTCCATTTATAAATCTTAAATTTAGGTCAGTATCAATGCCAGCATCTTTTATAATTTCAGATAAACTAGACCCAACTATAGTTTTGTAATATTGTGGATATTTAACAGGTGGTCCTGAAACTGCTATAGTTCTGGTTGGATTATATTCGCCAGTTAAAAAAAGTTTACCAATCAATGCAACATCTTCTGCCCCAACAACCCAAACTTTTTCTCCACTATTAACTGGATCAATATGATGAATTTGAACCCCTACATTTCCAGCGGGATGAACACCACTTATGTTATGTATTTTAACATTATCAATCTCATTTATAAACAAATTATGATTTTTCTCAACACATATATTTAAATCTCCTTCGGTTAATTTTTTTAGTGCGGTAATTCCAGTAATAAATTCCTCTTTTTGTTCATTTAAAACAATTTCAAAATCTGCAGAAATAGGAGCAGTATTAAGAGTGGAAATAAAGATTGATTTAGGACTATCTTTGGGATCCGCTATGATATCATAAGGTCTCTGCTTAATGAATGGCCAACAACCAGAGTTAAGTAAAGTTTCTAAAATTTGATTTTTTGAAAACTTATTGAAACCAGAAGTTTTATGTGAAATTGCAATTTGTTTTTCATCACAATTTATTAGTATTTCTAAAATTCGTCTTTTTGCACCACGCACAATGTCTAAAATTTCACCAGAAACTGGCGAGCAAAATTTTATTTCCGGATTTTTTTTTGAAAAAAACACAACATCACCAGCACTAACTTTATCACCCACTTTAACTACCATTTTGGGTGTTATTAAATGAAAATCAGAGGGATTTATTGAGACAGTTTTTGGAAATGGCGCCTTTTTTACGATGTTTTCTGGAGCACCTTTTAAATTAATGGATAAACCATTTTTAACTCGAATGTCATTTGACATAATTATATGCTATAAATAGAGCGCAAATTTATTAATTTAAACCTAGTTCTAAAAGTTGATTTGACATAAAATTATTTATTTATAATCATTCTAAATTAAGAAAGATTTCATTAACTATTTGGCAAAAAAAACTGACTATATTTATAGCCATAAAAAAAAAACAAAATGAAATTTTATTACTTCATTTTTTTGATTTCTTTAAATTCAGTTTTAAGTCAACATAACAATACTATAGATAATATATACAGCATAAAGATTGAAACTGAGAGCAATGAATATTTATATCCGGTAATTGATAAAAACGAAACAATTACTTTATCTTTTGATGATTTAAATCAAAAAGAAAATAGCTACTATTATCAATTAAACCATTTTGATTACAAGTGGAATAAATCCAAACTCTTTAAGTCTGACTATATTAATGGATATGATGATAATTTGATAACTAACTCTGAGAATTCATTTAACACACTTGTTGACTACAGGAATTATAAAATTTCAATTCCAAATAATGATGTAGTTATAAAAATTTCAGGAAATTTTTCTATAAGTATTCATGACAAAAACGGAGACTTTTTATTTGAAAGGAAATTTTCGATAATTAACAAAAAATTATTAATTAGCACGGAGATTAAAAAATCAAAAGATTTAAAAAATTACGAAACACATCAAAGTCAAGATATTACAGTTAAGTGTAACAACTGTTTGAATTTCAAAAACAGTTCATCTAAACTTAAACTAGTTGTTTTAAAAAATAAACAATGGGAGAATAGCATAATTTTAGAAAAACCAGATTTTTTTTTTAACGACAGATTAGTATATAAAAATATTTTATTTCCTGGTGGAAATGAATATTTTCACTTTGATAATTCAAAAATTAATTCAACTAATTTAAATGTGTATAAGACTGAACTAAATAATATTTACAATACTTATTTAAGAACAGATGTTGAAAGAAAAAATAGTTTATACACATATAACCCTGACATCAATGGTTCATTTATAATCAATCAAAACATTAGTAATTCAAACATCGAAAATGACTACTCATTTGTACGATTTAATTTTAAACCCAATCAAATCAATTTAAGTAACAGAGTTTTTATAATTGGAGAATTTAACAATTATGAAATTACTAAAAAACACGAGCTTGAATTAATAGACAATACTTATCAAGGTAGTTTTTTATTCAAACAAGGTTTTTATAACTATAAATATGTTTATCAAAATAATAATGAAGAATTAAAATTTTATTCAGGAAACTTCTGGGAAACAGAAAACGTTTATACCATATTAATATTTAATAAAAAAAATACAGATAAATATTACAGTCTTATTGGTTATAAAACACATTCAAGTATTGATATAAAAAATTGAGATAAAAAGTATTTTTATTTTTTTAAAATACATACCTTAGCTTACATGATCAATCATGTAACTAAAGGAATAAAAATTTCTGTCAATACTATTTTTGATGGATCTTATTTTAAAAATTATACTTTAAATTACTCTTTTAGTTATACAATAACTATCACCAACCAAAGCAAAAATACTGTTCAACTAAAATCTAGACATTGGAGAATTTTCGACTCTTTAAATAATGATATAATTATTGATGGAGAAGGGGTTATTGGAGAAAAGCCTACAATTGGACCTGGAGATTCTTTTGTTTACTCCTCTGGTTGTTTAATAACCTCACCTGTTGGTGCTATGAGAGGTTTTTACAATATGATCAATATTAACAATGGAAAAAAATTCAGAGCCTATATTCCCACCTTTAAACTAAATGCTCCTCAGGCTTTAAACTAATAATTAATAACATAATGAAAGATTTAAATTTTGCAGTTCCTAAATTAATCAATGAAGACGTTAAAGAGTACAGAAAAAACTCAGATGAAAGAATTGAAGTAGAAAAAACATATGATCTGATGTATAATCAAAATATCAAAATTCCACTATACATCGGGGATGAGGAAATTTATACTGAAGAAAGAAAAGAAATTAACCCGCCTCACGATAATAAAAAAGTAGTAGGAAGTTTTTCTGTTTGTGATGAACAACATGTTCATGAGGCTATTAATAATTCTTTAAGTGTTAAAAATGAATGGACAAGTACTCCATGGCAAAAAAGAGCTTCTATTTTTCTTAAAGCAGCGGAACTGATAGCTGGGCCGTACAGATCAAAAATAAATGCAGCTACAATGATAGGTCAATCTAAAACGATTTTTCAAGCTGAAATAGATGCTGCCTGTGAACTTGTTGATTTTTTAAAACTTAATATAGTTTACATGAACGAAATCTATCATGAACAGCCTATAACTGTGGGTGAAGTATCGAACAAATTGGAATACAGACCACTTGAGGGATTTGTATATGCTATAACTCCATTTAATTTCACAGCAATTGGCGGAAATTTATGTGCAAGTGCAGCACTAATGGGGAATGTAGTTTTATGGAAACCTAGCGACCATCAAGTTTATAGCGCTAAAGTAATAATGGATGTTTTTAAGGAGGCTGGATTACCAAATGGAGTTATTAATTTGGTTACGGGAGATCCTGTGATGATAACTGAAATAGCTTTAAAAAATAAAAATCTTTCAGGAATACACTTTACAGGTTCAACTGATGTTTTTAAAAGCTTATGGTCTAAAGTAGGTGCCAATATAAATTTATATAGAGATTACCCTAGGATTGTTGGGGAAACTGGAGGTAAAGATTTTATTTTCTCTCACCCGTCAGCAGATTCCAAAATAGTTTCTACAGCAATAGTAAGAGGTGGTTTTGAATATCAAGGTCAGAAATGTTCAGCAGCATCAAGAATTTATATTCCAAACTCAAAATCAAATGAAATTATTCAAAATCTTAAAGAACAAATCAGTACCATAACACTAGGATCGCCACGCGATTTTAAACATTTTATGACAGCTGTTATTCATGAAAATTCATTTGATAAAATTGTTAACTATATAGAATCTGCAAGAGATTCTGAAGATGCAAAAATTATTATTGGTGGAGATTATGATAAATCAGAAGGATTTTTTGTTTCCCCCACTGTAATACTAACAACGAATCCTAATTTTATTACAATGGAAAAAGAAATTTTTGGCCCTGTAGTTTCAATTTTTGTTTACGATGATAATAATTGGAAAGATACTTTAAAAATAGTCGATAATACCTCAATTTACGCACTTACTGGTGCTTTTATTTCTAAAGATAAAGACAGCATTGATTACGCTCTAAAGACTTTAAGATACAGTGCAGGTAATTTTTATATTAATGATAAACCCTCTGGAGCAGTGGTAGGTCAACAACCATTTGGTGGATCAAGAGGTTCAGGGACTAATGACAAAGCTGGCTCAAAACTAAATTTATTAAGATGGGTTTCTCCAAGATTAATAAAAGAAAATTTTAATCCTCCTACAGACTATCCTTACCCTTATATGGAATAGGTAAATAAACTACTTTTTTAGTTTCAAAAAAAGATTCATTAAAAAACTGATTTATATTAAAAACTTCGATATTCTTAAATGGTTTAAGTTCATCGTTTAGGTCACCGCCTTTCAAACTAATTATACCGTTTTTTAGTTTGTGATTATTTTCTTTAGAAATTTTATCTCCAACTAAATTGACTAAATTGGACATATTTGAAACTGCTCTGTTTACTATGTAATCATAATTTAAAGACAACTTCTCAGATCTAATCTGTTGTCCATATGCATTACTCAAATTCAAATCATTAACAATTGCATTTACAACTTTAATTTTTTTTCCAATAGAATCTGTCAAATGGAACTGAACCTCCGGAAACATTATTGCAAGAGGAATTCCAGGAAATCCACCACCAGTTCCAACATCTAATATTTTTGAGTTATTATTAAATGAAAAAAATTTAGCTATACTTAAAGAGTGTAGTATGTGTCTTATTTCAATTTCTGCAATATCTTTTCTAGAAATTACATTAATTTTTGAATTCCAGTAATTAAATAAACCTGGTAACATTTCAAATTGTTTAATTTGATGATTAGAAAGGTTAGGAAAATAATACTTTAATTTGTTCAAAACTTTTAAATAATTGAGTAAAATTACATCATTAAATTTATCAAAATAAATATCTTTATTTAAAATTATTCAAATAATAATTTAAGAATTAAATGAAAGAAAACTTATCAAAAAGGATTAATAATTTACCTGTTTCAGCCACATTGGCAATGGCTGCTAAAGCTAGAGAACTCAAAGAAAATGGAACTGATATTATTGGATTAAGTCTTGGGGAACCGGATTTTAATACCCCTGATTTTATAAAGGCTGCAGCTATTCAGGCAGTCGAAGATAACTATAACTCCTACACACCTGTTGATGGTTACGGAGATTTAAAAAAATCCATTTGTAACAAATTTAAAAGAGATAATGGATTAAATTACAATCCTGATCAAATTGTTGTTTCAACAGGGGCTAAGCAATCTATAGCCAATACTGTCCAAGTTTTAGTAAATCCAGGTGATGATGTTTTATTAGTTGCTCCATATTGGGTAAGCTATTCTGCAATAGTAACTCTTGCAGAAGGAAATCCAATTGAAATAAGATCTGATATTTCTAGTGATTTTAAAATAACTCCTGAACAATTGAAAAATGCAATAACTGATAGAACAAAATTGGTTATTATTAATTCTCCAAACAACCCTAGTGGATCAGTATACTCTAAAGAAGAATACATTGAATTATCAAAAGTATTAGAAAGATATCCTGATATTTATATTCTTTCTGACGAAATATATGAACACATTAATTATGGTATCCCACATTATAGCTTTGCTAAAATTCCTACCATGTATGACAGAACAATAACTGTAAACGGATTAGCAAAGGCATTTGCGATGACGGGCTGGAGAATTGGATATATTGGAGCTCCTAATTGGATTGCTAAAGCGTGTACTAAAATGCAAGGACAAATAACCAGTGGAACAAACTGTATTGCTCAAAGAGCTGCTATTGCTGCTTTGGATGCTCCAGTTAATAAAATAAAGTACATGGTTGATGAGTTCGAGTCTAGAAGAAAACTAATAATTAATTTACTTAAGGAAATTAGTGGATTCAAACTAAACGAACCAAAGGGGGCTTTTTATGTTTTTCCAGATGTTTCATCTTTTTTTGGAAAAATATTGAAAGGAAAACAAATAAATAATGCTTCAGATTTTGCTATATATCTTTTGGAAGAGGCTAACGTTGCTACTGTAACGGGAGATGCATTTGGCTCCCCGAACAATATTAGAATATCATACGCAGCATCAAATAAAAATATAATTAATGCGATTGCGAGAATAAAAAAAGCAGTAGAGATCGATTAACTTTTCCAGAAATAGGGTGTAAAAAATATTAGAACGGTAAATAGCTCTAATCTCCCAACAAGCATCAAAAAAGAACACCAATATTTTCCAATTTCAGGTAAACTATCAAAATTACTAATTGGTCCTAAAGTTCCAAGTGCAGGACCTACATTTCCAAGAGATGATGCTGCTCCTCCAATAGCTGAAACAAAGTCAAGTCCAAGTAAACTTAATACTCCTGCTCCGATTATAAATAAAATTAAATATAAAATGAAAAAAGCTAGAACATGTATAATTATGGGCTTTTCAACCACGTGATTGTTGTGTCTTAATGGAAAAATTGCATTTGGATGTAAAGATCTTTTAAATTCTAATAAACCATTTTTAATCAAGATTAAGTGACGTAATACTTTCACACCACCAGATGTGGATCCTGAAGATCCACCCAGAAACATAATTCCAAAAAATAGCATTGTTAAAAAAGGTGTCCAAGAAATAAAATCTCCAGTTACAAAACCAGTTGTTGTAACAAGAGCAACTACCTGAAAAAGAGAATGTCTTAAGCTACTTTCAAATTTTCCATATACTTCAGGATGGTAAACTTCAGTTGAGCTGAGATTTACATTTAAAAATAATACTAGTGTTGAAATGATTACAAAAGCTGTTATAAAAGAAACATACCATTTGAACTCTGTATCTTGAAAAATCTTTTTAAACTTTCCTAGCAATCCAAAATATATCAAAACAAAGTTTGTTCCGGCCAAAAACATAAAGAAAATAATAATGTATTGAATTAAAGGAACATCATTCCAAAAACCTATACTTTCATTCTTAGTAGAAAATCCACCAGACGCAATATTACTCATAGAATTATTTATCGCATCAAATAAACTCATACCTGCGAGTTTAAGTAAAATAGTTTCTAAAAATGTAAGACCAACATAAATTAACCATAGTCTTTTAGCTGTATCGCTTATTCGAGGGTGAATTTTATCGCCCGTTAGTCCAGGTGCCTCAGCGGAGAAAAGTTGCATTCCTCCAATTCCTAATAATGGAAGTATTGCTATAGCTAAAACAATGATACCCATGCCACCCAACCAGTGAGTCATACTTCTCCAAAAAATTATACTTTTAGGTAAAGCTTCAATATCATTTATAACAGTAGATCCAGTTGTAGTATAACCAGACATTGTTTCAAAAAAAATATTTGAAAATGAGGTAATTGATGCTGTAGAAATATATGGAAGAGTACCTGAAAAAACCATAGTAAGCCAACCCAATACGACTATAAAGTATGCGTCTCTTTTATTGATTTTTCTATCATTTTTTTTTGATAGCATCATCAAAAACCAGCCTAAAAAAATCACTATTAATGATGTTAAGATCATTTCCTTTAAAACACCATCGTTGGTTAAATAACTTACACCAGACGAAATAAGCATTGCAAAGCCATTGAACATTAGCAATAAACCTAAAATATGGGAAATTAATTTTTTATTGAGTTTAGACATGTTTTATTTATAAAAATAAACTTTCTACTTTCTTAATACTTTCAGGTTTGGAACAAACTAAAACTCTATCTCCTAATTGAATTTCAAAGTCTCCCAAAGCAATGATTCCTTGATTATTTCTTATTACTCCACCAATTATTGCTGTGAGGGGAAAATCAAGATCCATAATTTTTTTATCTAAAACTTTAGAATTTTCATTTACAATAAATTCTACAATTTCTGCATCCATATCATTAAGCTTAGCAAGCTCAACAATATCACCATTTCTAACGAATTTGAAAATATCATTCGCTGCTAGTAGCTTTTTATTAATTAAAGTATCTATTCCTATTGATTGTGACAGATTGAAGTAATCCATATTTTCTACCAAAGCGATGGTCTTTTTTATTTTTTTTGATTTTGCCATTAAACATGACATAATATTTGTTTCAGAGTCACCAGTAGTTGCTATGAATGCATCCATATTTTCAAGATTCTCCTCAACGAGTAAATCAACATTTCTACCATCCACATTTAAAACCATCAAATCTGGAAGTTCCTCAGCTATATTATTGGCTTTATTTTCATTGATTTCGACCAACTTAATATTCAAACCATCATTACATAAATCCTTTGATAATTTAGAACCTACTCTTCCCGCACCAAGAATCATTACATTTTTTATTTTTTGCTTCTCCGTTCCCATTAAATTATAAAGCTCTTTTAAACCTTGAGAGTTGGTTATAAAATACACATGGTCACATTCACAAAAAATTGTATTTCCTCTTGGAATAATTGTTGTTTCACTATCCTCTCTTTTTAAAGCAATAGGCATAAAATGTATACCAGGAAAGACAGAGGCAGCTTCCATGACTGTTTTACCAACAAATGGAGCATTTTTTTTAAGTCTGACAGCCATCATTTTTAATGCTCCGTCATCAAAATCATGAGTATTTGTAAAAGCTGAGTCACTCAATATTAATTTAATTTCTTCAGCTGCTAGATTTTCAGGTGATATAAGCTCATCAATTCCTATAGAATTAAAATCAATCTCATTACAATCTTTTATAAACTCAACGTTTGATATCCTCGCAATAGTTCTTTTTGCACCAAGTTGCTTAGAAAGAATACATGTAGTAAAATTTGTAGTTTCTGAGGTTGTTAATGAAACAACTAAATCTGAATTTTCAACATTTGCATCTTTTAAAACAGAAATTGAGGCTGAATTACCCTCAATAGTTTTAATATCTAATTTGTTCTCAGCTATATTAAGATTTGATTTTTGGTTATCAATCAAAGTTATGTCATGAGACTCAAAAGAGAGCAATTTAGCTAAATGGTAGCCAACTTCTCCAGCTCCTGCTATAATGATTTTCATATGTACATCATAGAATTATGATGCAAATATACTTGATTTTGGATTATTAAAATTTTTCAACAGATATTTCTTTCTTACATTTGAACAATAATGAGGTTATTTTTAACAACTATAATACTTCTTCTTTTTTCAATAAATGTTAATTCTCAAATTGAAAACCTACAGAACTTTGATCAAAAAAAAATTCATTTTGGATATTTTGTTGGTTTCAACCAATATAATTATAAGCTTGACTATAAAAATAATCCCGATAAAAGAACTCTTATAAATCAAAAACCTGGATTAAGCGTAGGATTAATTGCAGATCTAAAACTCAAGGAAAATTTAAATCTTAGATTTGAACCAGGACTCTATACTAATAAATCTGATGTTATTTTCTATGATAGAGCCAAATTTTCTCAGAACTCAGATACTATAAGGTCAATAAAATCAACATATGTTCATTTGCCTATATTATTAAAATATAGTGCTAAGAGATATAATAACCTCAGGCCATACATTTTGGGTGGATTATCAACATCTTTTAATCTGTCAAGTAATCAAAATAATCCTGAAGACAATAGTAACGGAACCTTTAGATTAAAAACCAATACATTTTATTATGAGTTGGGTATAGGAATTGATTTTTATTTACAATACTTTAAGTTTTCACCGTCAATAAGGGGAGTTTTTTCACTTAAAGACGAATTAGTTCAAGATACTGAACTGGACAGCCCATGGACAGGAAACATACAAAAAATGTCCGCCAGAGGAATTTTCCTAAATCTATCTTTTCATTAAAATTTTATTGATAATTGTGATAAAATGATACCAACGGAATTAGAAAGATTTAAACTTTCTGGGTAATTTTTTGAATTATTTCTTGGAATAGTAATTTTTTGTTTTAACTCGTTTTCTACCTTAGAAGAAATACCATTAGCTTCGTTTCCAAAGACTAAAATACCTTTATCAAAACTAATTTTAGTTTCAAAAATTGATTCTCCATTTAAAAAAGTTCCTATTTTATTGAAAGATTTTGAAGATAAATATTTTTTTAAGTCTAAATAGGTAATATTAACTCTAGAAAGAGAGCCCATTGCTGACTGAACTACTTTTGGATTAAAACAATCCACAGAACCATTTGAGCATATTATGTCTGTAATATTATACCAATCACAGGTTCTTATAATAGTTCCAAGGTTTCCTGGATCATTTATACCATCTAATCCTAAAAGCAATTTTGATTCATCAATTATTTTTTTTTCTGGAATCCTAAAAATGGCCAAATGATCATCTGGATTAGTCAAAAAACTAATTCTTTTTAAATCTGACTCAGTAATTTGTGTTGATTTTGATTCTAAATTAAAATATTGTTGATCAATCGAAAATAATTTAAATAAAGAGAAATTAGATTGAATGAATTCGCTAATGGATTTCTTTCCCTCAACCACAAATAATTTATTTGTTAATCTATGCTTTTTCAACCTTAAGCTTTTAATCAATTTTATATCCCTTTTGCTAAGCATTATTATTGATGTATTTTTGAGTAATTATTAATTAAGTGAAAAATCTTTATACAAAAATAGTATTATTTACAATTCTAGGTATTTCTCTTTTAAGTTGTAGTGTTACAAAAAACTTAGAATCAAATAGCTTAATATTAAGATCAAATAAAATATTAGTAAACAAAAGTGAAATATCAGCTGATTCACTATTACCACTTATAGTTCAAAAAAAAAATAATTATTTCATAGGGTTTCCTGTTGGAGCAAAACTTTATGAAAGCTCAAAAAAAAATAGTGATTCTCTTTTCGACAATTGGATAAAAAGGAAAAAAAATAAAGAAAAAAAATTAAATTCAATTTTTTCTAAAAAGCAAGTAGCTCAATTAAAAAAATATGTAAAAGACTATAATAACTGGAAAAATAAAAATGGTGAGAAACTTGAAATTATAGATACTGTAAAGACATCCATTTCAATTGAAAATTTAAAATCTTTCTACAGAAACAATGGATACTTTAATTCAAAAGTTGATAGTAAGATAAAAATTGACCAAAAAAATAATACATATGCCAAGGTCATTTATAATGTAGATCTTGGTAACCAGTACCTTTTAGACTCTGTAAAAACCCAAATTAAATCTAAAACTTTAGATTCAATTTATCTAAACTCAAAAGAAAATTCTTTTTTAAAAATTGGTAATAGTTTTAATACAAAAGATTTTGAAAATGAAAGGAATAGAATTGAAAAATTATTTAAAAACTCTGGAATTTATGATTTTCAAATTAATTCCATTTCATTTAGAGTGAGTGTGGATACAACGTCTGTTAACAATAATATTCCCGTTGAAATTTTAATTGACAATAAAAAAAATGGAGCATATGAAATTCATAAAATAGAAAAAATTAATGTTAACATTCAAAATGATGAGCTTAATTCTAAGCTAAAACTAGTTGAAAATTTTCAGGGTATTAATTTTTATTCTAAAGATATTTTAAATTATAAGACTAAAATATTATCTGAATTAATATCGATTAAAAAAAATAATTTTTACAACGAACAATCAAGAAATAAAACAATAGATCAACTTAACAATTTTGATAATTTTCAATACCCTTCCATTAGCTTTAATTATTTAAAAAATTCTACTAATAAACTTGAAGCTAATATCTCTTTAGTTCCACAAAAAAAATATTCATTGAGTTTTGGACTGGACTTAAAACATTCAAATATTGAAGATATTGGAGTTGCATTTGAGACCTCAATTACAAATAGAAATATATTTAAAGGAGGGGAAAAGTTAGAATTAACAACCCGAGGCACTATTGGTAAATCAGCGAATACTACAATTTCAGAGTATGGATTTGATTTAAGATTAAGATTTCCTCGATTTTTTTCTCCACCAAAATTTAAAAACCTTATAGGTTTGGAAAACAAACCATCAACCTATATTAACATTGGTATTTCAAACCAAAATAACATAGGACTTGACAGACAAAATTTTAGACTTAATTTAAATTATGATTGGATGGATTTTAAAGAAAGTAGAAAAAGTTTTAGTCTTGTTAATATTGAATTGGTTAATAATAAAAACAGTTATAACTATTTTAATATTTATTCAAATTCTTTCAAGACCATAAATCAGATTGCTTTAAACAACAATGCATCCATTAATTATTTTGATTCTAATAATAAACTAATAATACCTTCTGGAATTGATTCTTTCATTGATGAAATTATTTTAACCCCAAGTCTTGTTAACGAAGAAGATTTTAATACTTTAAGTTATATAAATGATCGTCGAAATAGATTGACTGCAAACAATTTAATTATAGGATCTAGTTATTCTTATATAAATAACTCCAAAAAAAATATTTTTGATAAAGATTTTTCTGAATTTAAATTTAAAATAGAATTAGCTGGAAATTTAACAGATATTTTAGCAAACGGATTTGATGTTTCTCAAAATAAATTTGGTAAAAATAAGATTTTGGGGTTAGCATATTCTCAATTTATAAAAACTGAGATTGGTTATATCAAGCATTGGACATTGGGAGTAAATTCTAAATTGGCTTTTAGGTCCTTTTTTGGAATTGCAGCACCTTTCGGAAATTCAAACAGTATTCCTTTTTCCAAATCTTTTTTTGCTGGAGGTTCCAATGACAATAGAGCTTGGGAAGTTTACAGACTTGGTCCTGGGAGTAGTGGTGCTCTAAGTGAGTTCAACGAAGCAAATATGAAAATTGCATTTAATATTGAATATAGGTTTAAAATAATTGGTAAACTAGATGGGGCAATATTTACTGATATAGGAAATATTTGGAATGTCTTTGATGATACAAAAGATTCTAAAAGAACCTTTGATGGTTTTAAAGATTTAAATGAGTTAGCTATTGGAAGTGGATTTGGAATGAGATACAATTTAGGATACTTTATTTTAAGACTTGATGCTGGATTTAAAACTTACAATCCTGTTCTTGAAAATAAAGACCGATGGTTTACTGATTTTAATCTGAAAAAGGCAGTGTTTAATATTGGATTAAATTATCCTTTTTAGGATCAATTATTCTTACTAATTTAGCGCCCTAACTAAAAAATTAAAATGAATCACAATATAAAAGGAGGTGTAGCAACAGGTGATGAAGTTCAAGAAATTTTTAAGCTAGCAAAGGCTAAGAAGTTTGCATTACCTGCAGTTAATGTAATAGGATCAAATTCAATAAATGGTGTTTTAGAAACCGCTGCTAAATTAAATGCTCCAGTTATTATTCAGTTTTCAAATGGTGGGGCGGTTTTTAATGCTGGAAAAGGATTAGACAACGATAATCAGAGGGCTGCAATCAGAGGAGCGATTGCAGGTGCTAAGCACGTACATGAACTATCAAAAGCTTACGATGTTCCTGTAATTTTACATACAGATCATGCTGCAAAAAAACTCTTACCATGGATTGACGGTTTATTAACCGCCAGCGAGGAACACTACAAAGAAACTGGAAAGTCTTTATTTAGCTCACACATGATAGATCTTTCTGAAGAACCAATCGAAGGAAAATATTTCTATTTGCAAAGAATATCTTTCAAGAATGAGCAAAATTGGTATGACTTTAGAAATTGAACTTGGAATTACTGGAGGAGAAGAGGATGGAGTAGACAATACTGATGTTGACGATTCTAAATTATATACCCAACCTGAAGAAGTTGCTTATGCCTACGAAGAACTTTCTAAAATCAGTGATAAATTTACTATTGCTGCTGCATTTGGAAATGTACACGGTGTTTATAAACCTGGAAATGTAAAATTAACACCTAAAATCCTAAAAAATTCTCAAGATTATGTATCAGAAAAATATAATGTAGGACACAATACCATCAATTTTGTTTTTCATGGTGGATCAGGTTCAACAATTGAAGAAATTAGAGAAGCAATTGATTACGGAGCCATAAAAATGAATATTGATACAGATATGCAATTTGCATTTATGACTGGTATTCGAGATTATTTTAATACTAATAGCGAATACTTAAAATCACAAATTGGTAATCCTGATGGAAGTGATATTCCAAACAAAAAATATTATGACCCTAGAGTTTGGTTAAGAAAAGCTGAGGAAAGTTTTATTAATAGATTAACTCAAGCTTTTGAAGATCTAAATAATATAAATACATTGAACTAATTTTGGTTTATTATATTTGATAAAACATCTCTTTTATGGCTTGGTTTAAAAGAAAAACAAAAGGAATACAAACTTCAACTAAGGAGAAAAAAGACACACCAGAGGGGCTGTGGCATAAGACACCTACTGGTAAAATTATTGACACAGAAGAATTAGAGAAAAATTTTTATGTCTCGCCTGAAGATGGTTTCCATTTAAGAATCGGAAGTGAGGAGTATTTTAAAATTTTATTTGATAATGATTTCAAAGAAATAGATAAAAATATTAAGTCCAAAGATCCTTTAAAATTTTCTGATAATAAATCTTATAAACAAAGATCAAAAGATGCTAGAAAAAAATCAGGATTGAAAGATGCTATAAGAGTTGCATATGGTAAGTCACATGGAGAAAATGTTGTTATTGCTTGTATGGATTTTAAATATATAGGAGGCTCAATGGGTTCAGTCGTGGGAGAAAAGATTAGTAGAGCGATTGATTTAGCCATCAAGAAAAAAACTCCCCTAATTATAATATCAAAATCAGGTGGCGCTAGAATGATGGAGGGTGCTATTTCATTAATGCAAATGGCTAAAACATCTGCTAAGCTTGCCCAACTTTCAATTAAAAAACTTCCTTATGTTTCTCTATGTACTGATCCGACAACAGGAGGAACCACTGCTTCATTTGCAATGTTAGGAGATATTAATATTTCTGAACCTGGAGCCTTGATAGGTTTTGCAGGACCAAGAGTTGTAAAAGATACAACTGGAAAAGATCTTCCTGAAGGATTTCAAACTTCAGAATTTTTACTTGAACATGGATTTTTAGATTTCATAACTTCACGAATCGAATTAAAGAAGAAAATTAACTTATATTTTGATTTAGTACTTAATAGACCATTAAGATCAGTTTAAACTACTTTTTTATAAAATTAATATTATATTTGCCGCGCTATAATAGCTACATAAGAATCATTTTAATAATATTGGCATGTATTTAACAAAAGAAAACAAAAAAGAAATCTTCAAGGAGCACGGTAAGTCGGAAAGTGATACTGGCTCAGCTGAAGGTCAAATCGCATTATTTACAAAACGTATCAATCACTTAACAGAGCATCTAAAAAATAACAGAAAAGATTTCAATACTGAAAGATCACTTGTTATGATGGTTGGTAAAAGAAAAAGTTTATTGAGTTATCTTAAAAATAAAGATATCAAAAGATATCGTGAGATTATCAAAAAACTTAACCTACGTAAATAAGTTCTTTACATAGTTTTTCATTGGTATTCTACTTAAGACACAACACAACTTAATTTAATTAATGAAAAATATGAAAATCAAAACTTATAATGAAACCATTGACCTTGGTGATGGTAGACAAATTACTTTAGAAACAGGAAAGTTAGCTAAACAAGCTCATGGATCAGTTGTTGTTCAAATGGGTAAAGCTATGTTACTTTGTACAGTAGTTTCTAACTATGAAGCTGGAAATGTAGATTTCCTGCCTTTGACAGTAGATTACAGAGAAAAATTTGCTGCAGCTGGTAGATATCCTGGTGGGTTCTTTAAAAGAGAAGCTCGACCTAGTGATGGTGAAGTTTTAACTATGAGATTAGTGGATAGAGTATTACGTCCATTATTTCCAAAAGATTATCACTCTGAGGTTCAAGTCATGATACAGCTAATGTCACATGACGAAGATGTTATGCCTGATGCCTTAGCAGGACTTGCAGCATCTGCAGCTATACAATTAAGTGATTTTCCTTTCGAATGTCCCATCTCAGAAGCAAGAGTTGCTAGAATTGATGGTAAATTTATTATTAATCCAAGCAGAGCTCAATTAGAAAAATCTGACATTGATATGATGGTAGGTGCTTCTTATGATTCAGTTATGATGGTCGAAGGTGAAATGGACGAATGTAGCGAAGAAGAAATGGCTGATGCTATTAAATTTGCTCATGAATCAATTAAGGTACAGATTGAAGCTCAAGTTAGACTTGCAGAAGCAGTTGGAAAAAAAGAAGTTAGAGAATATGAAACAAGTGCTGAAAATGAAGAACTTGCCAAAAAAATACACGATGCTACTTATGATAAATCTTATAAAATTGCAAAAAAAGGAACATCTAAATCAGAAAGAAGTTTAGCTTTTTCTAACCTAAAAGATGAAGTTAAAGCACTGTTTTCTGAAGAAGAAATTGAAGAATATGGAAAACTAATTGGTAAATACTTTAACAAATCACAAAAGGAAGCTATTAGAGAATTAACTTTAAATGAAGGATTAAGATTAGATGGAAGAAAAACAACAGACATCAGACCAATTTGGTGTGAAGTTGATTATTTACCCTCAACTCATGGATCATCTATTTTTACGAGAGGTGAAACTCAAGCACTAGCTACAGTTACATTAGGAACTTCCAGAGAAGCTAATAAAATCGATATGCCATCATATGAAGGTGAAGAAACATTTTACCTTCACTATAATTTTCCTCCGTTCTGTACTGGTGAAGCCAGGCCTTTGAGAGGAACTTCAAGAAGAGAGGTTGGTCATGGAAATTTAGCACAAAGAGGACTTAAAGGAATGATACCTGACGATTGCCCTTACACAGTAAGAGTTGTTAGTGAGGTTTTGGAATCTAATGGATCTTCTTCGATGGCAACAGTTTGTTCTGGAACTATGGCTTTAATGGATGCTGGTGTGCAAATTACAAGACCTGTTTCTGGAATTGCAATGGGACTTATTTCAGATGGTGAGCGTTACGCAGTATTGAGTGATATATTAGGTGATGAAGATCATTTAGGTGATATGGACTTTAAGGTAACTGGAACATCTGAAGGAATAACAGCTTGTCAAATGGATATTAAAATCAAAGGACTATCCTATGAAATCTTGGTAAAAGCTTTAAAGCAAGCTAGAGATGGAAGATTACATATTTTAGAAAAAATTACAGATACAATTGAAAAGCCTAACCCAGAAGTTAAAGCTCATTCTCCAAAAATGGTTACTAGTCGAATTCCTAATGAGTTTATTGGTCCTTTCATTGGTCCAGGTGGTAAAGTAATTCAAGAATTACAAAAAACTACTGGTTGTACAATCGTAATTAACGAAGATCCCGAAACAGAAGAAGGAATTGTAGAAATTCTTGGAACAGACCAGGAAGGTATTGATTCTGTTCTGTCTAAAATTGAATCTCTTCTTTTCAAGCCAGAAAAAGGTAACAATTATAAAGTAAAAGTTATTAAAATGTTAGATTTTGGAGCTGTTGTTGAATATTTAGATGCCCCAGGAAATGAGGTTTTATTACACGTAAGTGAGATTGCTTGGGAAAGAACTAATAATGTAAGTGATGTTCTTAAATTAGGTGATGAATTAGAGGTGAAATACTTTGGTGTAGATCCAAGAACTAGAAAAGAAAAAGTTTCAAGAAAAGCATTATTGGAAAAACCTGAAGGATTTGTTGAAAGACCTCCAAGACCTCAAAATAGAGATAATAGAGGAAGAGATAACAGAGGAAGAGATAATAGAAACAAAAAATAGCTTCTATTTATTGTAACCTTTCTGCTATTTCTAACGTATAATAAGTTTAATACAAATTAAATGAGACAACTTAAGATTACTAAACAGGTAACTAACAGAGAAACAGCTTCTCTTGATAAATATTTGCAAGAAATTGGTAAAGTCGATTTAATTACCGCTGAAGAGGAAGTTGAATTAGCTCAAAAAATTAGAGCTGGAGATGAAAATGCACTGGACAAATTAACTAAAGCTAATCTAAGATTTGTTGTTTCTGTTGCTAAGCAATATCAAAATCAAGGACTTACATTACCTGATTTGATTAACGAAGGTAATTTAGGCTTAATAAAAGCTGCTCGAAGATTTGATGAAACTAGGGGGTTTAAGTTTATTTCTTATGCAGTTTGGTGGATTAGGCAATCTATTTTGCAAGCACTTGCTGAACAGTCAAGGATAGTTAGGCTTCCATTAAATAAAATTGGCTCAATCAATAAAATAAATAAAATGTATGCCTTCTTGGAACAAGCTAACGAGAGAGTTCCATCTGCAGAAGAAATTGCTAAAGAGTTAGACATGACAGTCTCCGATGTTAAAGAATCTATGAAAAATTCTGGAAGACATGTCTCTATGGATGCTCCATTGGTTGAGGGTGAAGATTCTAATTTATATGATGTTTTAAGAAGTGGTGAATCTCCAAATCCAGATAGAAATCTTTTACATGAATCATTGAGAACAGAGATTGAAAGAGCATTAGAAACTTTAACTCCTAGAGAGGCAGATGTAGTTAGATTATACTTTGGTTTAGGTGAAAAACATGCCATGACTCTTGAAGAAATTGGTGAAACTTTTGATTTAACCAGAGAAAGAGTTAGACAAATCAAGGAGAAAGCTATTAGAAGACTTAAACACACATCTAGAAGCAGAATACTTAAAACTTATTTAGGTTAAATGAATTTAATTGCTCCATCTATGCTTGCTTGCGATTTTGGAAATCTGAAAAGTGAGATTGAAATGGTTAATAAGAGTGATGCTGACTGGTTTCATATTGACGTCATGGATGGTGTTTTTGTTCCAAATATCTCATTTGGCACTCCAATAATGAAAGTATTAAAAGAGAATGCAAAAAAAACATTAGACGTCCATTTAATGATAGTAAACCCTGATAAATATTTAGAAAATTTTGCTGAACTGGGTGCAGATATTCTTACTGTACATTTTGAGGCTTGTACTCACCTTCATAGAACTGTTCAAAGAATAAAAAATTTAAATATGAAAGCTGGAGTTGCTATTAATCCACACACACCCGTTTCATTATTAAAATCAATTATAAGTGAATTAGATTTAGTTTGCGTAATGAGTGTTAACCCCGGTTTTGGAGGCCAGTCTTTTATTGAAAATACTTACGATAAAGTTCAAGAACTTAAGTCAATGATTAATGATAGTGGTTCAAATGCAATAATAGAGATTGATGGTGGTGTTAATTCAAATAATGCAAAAAAATTAATTGACTGTGGCGCTACTGCCCTAGTAGCTGGAAGCTTTGTATTTAAATCGAGTAATCCAACCCAAACTATCTCTGAATTATCTTCCATTATTAACTAAATAAGGATATTTTTATTTAAATTAACACATAGCAATATGTATCATAATTCTATCAATGTCATAGGAATCATGAGTGGAACATCATTAGATGGTCTTGACTTGTGTTTAGTTAAATTTAATGATGATGACTATTCCAAATTTCAAATTATTAAAGGATTAACCTACCCATACTCTAAAAAATGGATTAATAAACTTACAAATTCAATAAATTTATCTAATGAAAATCTGGATCTCTTAGATAGAGAATATGGAAAATTAATAAGTGATCTTATAAATAAATTTATTAATGAATGTGGTAATCCAAAAATTAATTTAGTGTCTTCACATGGTCATACGGTTTTTCACGATCCAAAAAATGGAATTACTAAACAAATTGGTAATGGTAAAATAATTTTTGATAATATTAATACAAATCTTGTTTATGACTTTAGAGCTCAAGATGTAAAACTTGGTGGTCAAGGAGCTCCATTAGTTCCAATTGGTGATTTAAATTTATTTAAAAATTATAAATATTGCTTAAATCTCGGAGGATTTAGTAATATATCTATAAAAGAAAATGATACAATTATTGCTTTTGATATTTCTCCAGTGAATACAGTTCTAAATCATTATTCAAAAAAACTAGGTTTTGAATATGATAAAAACGGAACTCTTTCAAAGAAAGGAATTGTTGATATTGGTTTGTTAAAAAAATTAAACAGAATGAAATATTATGAACTACAAGGACCCAAATCATTAGGTATAGAATTCGTAATTCAAGAGGTTTTTCCACTAATTGATTCAACTCTTGTAAATAATTATAATATTTTAAGAACTTATATTGAACACATTGCAACTCAATTAAAAAAAGCAATTAATGAAAATAATGAAGATAAAATTCTAATAACTGGAGGTGGTGCCTACAACAAAACTCTGATCAAAGTATTAAAAAATAAACTGAGATGTAATTTGGTTATTCCAGAAAAAGAAATTATTGAAAACAAAGAGGCTCTAATATTTGCTTATTTAGGACTGCTCAGAGCAAATAATAAAATAAATTGCCTAAAAAGCGTTACTGGGGCTTCAAAAAATCACTCCTCAGGACAAATTTTTAGAAAATTATAAATTTTGGATTTTTATATTTTTCCATTTTACTTTAATTCCTCCTCCATCGTGAATTTGTAGAGCTATTCTACCATTGGCTTCTCCAATTTTTTTATCTGTGTAAGAAATCATCTTATTACCATTCAACCAGGTTGTTACGGTCTGATCTTCAACTTTAACAGTTAACTTATTCCAGTCTCCCATAATTAGCGAGGAATCTTTTCCTGCACTTGGTTTGATTAACCATCCTCTTCCATAAGACTCATATATTCCACCTGTAAAGGAACCTGGTGGTGCAACTTCTACTTGCCAACCACTAACTTTTGTTCCATCAACTGTTGATCTAAAGAAAACTCCACTATTACCATTTGCTTCTTGCATGAATTCTAAATTCAAAACGAAATTTTTATAATAATCTTCGGTACCTAAATATCCGTATTGAGCATCAGGACCACTTTCACAAACTAAAAGTCCTTCCTCAACATACCACTTCTCCGTTCCATAAATAATCCAGCCACTTAAATCTTTTCCATTAAATAAATTAATGGTATTTGCTTGATTAACTATCGGTTCATTATTACTTGAATTATCATTATTAGTTGTATAATGATTATGAGTCTCAGGCGAAAATAAGGAAAGTGATGCACAAGAATGATTTAAAATCATTACTAATGAAACTAATAGGTAATTTATATTCTTCATATTAATGTTGATTAAAATTGTAAATTTATATAGTTACAAAGATAATTAAATGATAACAATAAGATTAAAAACATTATTTTTTTTGAGTGTTATTATTTTAATTAACAGTACAAGCTTATTTAGTCAGTTCGATACTGGAATAATCTCAACCCTTGAAGCTGCCTATCCAGACAAGAATAACATAAAATTAAAAAAAACTTTTTCTTACCATATTCCACAGAACTCTGACTTCGAAGCGTTGATTTTAATTAAATCAAAAACCAATAAAAAATTTATCTTCAATTCAGTATCAAAAACATTAAAAAATATTAATTATTCAATAATAATACCTGTTCCAGTTGAAGAAAATACAGGTGTTGATAGTAGAACAGAACAATTTTTAGGACAAATTAATCCTGATGTAATTAGAAGAGCTCCCTTTAAGGTTTTTGAAATTATTCAACCTTTAACTAAAAATGAAATTGAAACTGTTAGTAACTTTTCTTTATTGAGAATATCTGTAAAATCTACTGATTTTAAAAGCACGGGAAATTTTAAATTAAATTTAGTTTTAAATGATGGTTTTAAAACTGAACAATTAAAATTTAAGATAAAAGTTCATGATGCTTCAATTCCAAAGCTTGAAAAAAGTAAATTCTTTTATACAAATTGGTTCAATTTGAGTAAAATGGAGGAAATGCACAATTTGATTAGGTGGAATGAAGAGTGGTTTATAATGCTAGATAAATATGCTAAATTAATGGCAGAGGGACGTCAGAATTGTATCATAATTCCTCACGAGCTTATTAGTTTAAAAAGCAATAAAATTTCTTTGGATGAAGAGAAAATGATTTCATTTATAAATGTTTTTAGAAAATATGGATTTAAATATTTTGAATCACCTCACTTACTCAACAGAGGAGCAAATGATGATTGGGGAAGTCCAGAACTAAAAACTAAACTACGTAAGAAAGGTTACTATTCTGAGGAAGGAAAAAAGGAAATTGATACAATAATTAGAAAAATAAAATCTTTTACAAAAAAATATAATTTAGAAAATCAATGGCTTCAACATATTGCAGATGAACCTACAGACATTAACGCTCAATGTTATAAAGATGTCTCAAAACAAATTAAATTGATATATCCTGAGGTTATTATAATGGAGGCTACCAATGCAAAAGAATCATTATCCGGTTCAATCGATTTATGGTGTCCACTAATAAACGATTTTCAAGAAAATCAAGATTTTTTTGAAGAAAGAGAAAAAAAAGGAGAAAAAATTTTAATATACACATGTTTAGTTCCAGGTGGAAAATGGTTAAACAGAACATTGGATATGGAAAGAATTAGACAAGTCTATTTTGGATGGGCAGGTTCAAAATACAACACCTTTGGATACTTGCATTGGGGATTAAATCAGTATAAGGCTAACCCTTTCAAACAAAGTGTAGTAAAACACCCATCTCCTCAAGCATCCAGTAATAATTTTCTGCCAGCTGGGGATACTCATGTAATTTATCCTGGAACTGATGGACCACTTTCATCTCTTCGTTTTGAAGCACACCGACAAGGAATAGAAGATTACGAATTATTGGAAAAATTAAAGTTAAAAAATCCAAATAAGCATGCAAGATTAATTAAAAAATTATTTTTAAACTATACTAATTATTCTTTATCAATTAGAAAATATGAGAGAATTAGAAAAAAATTACTTAAATCAATTTAATATTATGAAAAAAACAATAACAACTATATTATTGATATTGCTTGTATTTAATATAAATGCACAAAAAAGAAAAGAATTTTTTAAAAGCCCTAAAGGAAAGTTCTTAATTTCCTCAGATTTACACATACATTCTGTATTTTCAGATGGTGAAGTTTGGCCTAGTATAAGAATCAAAGAAGCTAGAAAGGATGGTCTTGATTTAATCTCCCTTACTGAACATTTAGAATATTTGTCTTATAAAAATGATATGAACATAACTGACAGAAATAGATCATTTGAAATTTCAAATTCAATGCTTAAAGAGGAAGAAGCATTAATGGTAATAAATGGTTCGGAAATCACAAAACCAATGCCCCCAGGGCATTTTAATGCTGTTTTTATTAAGGATGCTAACCTACTTATTAATCCCGATGGTGAGAAAGCTATAATTGAAGCTAACAAACAAGGAGCATTTGTATTTTGGAATCATCCTAATTGGGTAGAAAATAGAGATGATGCAATTGCAAGATTTGACGATCTTCATAAAAAACTTTTAAGAAAAAAATTATTTCATGGGATTGAGGTAGTTAACGAGCACACCTACTCAGAGGAGGCATTAGCACTAGCACTTGACAATGATCTTACGATAATGGGTACCAGCGATATTCACGGATTAATTAATTGGACTTTTGAAAAAGAAAAAAATTATCATAGACCAGTTACATTTATTATCTCAGATAACATTACAAAAAAAAGTATTAGAGACGCATTATTTGCTCAAAAAACTTTTGTTTGGCATAGAAATATGCTAATCGGAAAAGAAGAAAATATTCTTCCTGTTATGAACGAAAATATAACTATAACATCTAATGGCTATTATAAAAAAATAGTAACAATCAAAATTTCAAATAGCGGTATTGTTCCTTTAAAATTGAAATATACTGGAGATTATACATTTCATAGTAATGGATCATTATTAGAAGTTCCTGCAAAAGGAGAAATACTTGTAACTGTTAAAACAAGAGAGATCTTAGAAGAAATTGAAATGTCATTTGAAGTTTTAAATATTATTACTGCTCCAAAACAAAATTTAAAAATTATTAAAATAGTTAAACTTTAATTATTGTAAGTTAATATTTAAAATAGAGTTTTTAGAAAATTCTATTGAACCTTCATCAAATTTTGGTTTTCTAAATCGGATCTGTTTTTTTGATGAGAAACCATATTGTTCGATAGGCATGCCAATAAAGTTTTTGTCTAGAATATTATTTAAGTTTTTGTCCAATAAAATTGAAATAAGGTAAACTCCTTTAGGAAGATTAATTGTTGTGGAAAATTTATCTTTTTCCACCCATTCTTTAAAGCCATAATCAAAACCAACCCTTTGACCTGAACTATTTGTCGTGTTATTATCCCAAGAGTTTGAATTAGACCAAACAGCAATCACTAAATTCCCACTTGACTCAATGTTGGAAATATTTAATTTCAACTCAAATAATTCTGGATTATTTTGTGAAATTAATTCCGTAGTTAAACATAAAGTAAGTATCAATAAAAATTTATTCATAACATATTTAAGTGACCCAGGGAGGATTCGAACCCCCAACCGTCAGAGCCGAAATCTGATATTCTATCCAGTTGAACTACTGGGCCAAAATTTAAGACAATTTAGAGCGAACTATATTTGAAATAGTTTTTCCATCAGCTTTTCCAGAAAGTTGATTAGACGCTATACCCATTACTTTACCCATATCCTTCATGCCTTCGGCGCCAGTTTCATTAATAATTTTAATGATTATTTTTTCAAGCTCATTAGCATCAATTTGTTTAGGTAAAAACCTCTCAATTATTTTAGCTTGACACAATTCAATATTTTCTAGTTCAGGTCTTTTTTGGTTTGCATATATATCAGCGCTTTCCTTTCTTTGCTTTACTAAGTTTCTGAAGGATTTTTATCTCCTCAACTTCACCAATTTCACCATTAAAATTTTTTTGAGTTTTTGCCAATAATAATGCTGATTTGATTGCCCTTAATGACTCTAATTGATCATTATCCTTGTTTTTCATTGCATGAATAATTGATTCCGAAATTTTATCTATTAATCCCATATTATATTATTTAAAAATTAGTCAACATTGTCATGTAAAAAAGATTTATCAATTTGTAGATTAATTTCCCTATTAGAATCTTTAACAAAAGAGTTACTTGAAGCTTTAATTTTCTCAACATTGTCGAAATTAATTCCAGCTCTTTTAAAAGCAGGTTCATTTTCCATATTTCTCAAATTTTTTGCTTTATTAAAATTATAATTGTATTCTTTTAATTTAATTTTTCTTTCCTCAGTTCTTCTTGAAAGTCCATCAGCAATTGAGCTATTTAATGGATTTAAAATAATTTCCTTTTCATCATTTACGTTTATAGTAGCCTTATCATTAGATTTTGGAACATAATCATCAAAACTTGATTTATTAGCCTTGGTTGCGGTAACTTCGGTAACAGGTATAATATGAATTGGATTATTAACTTCAATTTCATTTATATCCTCAATTAGTTCATGAATAATTTTATTAGAATCAATATTTTGCTTTTTTAAAGGCATATCAAAATCAAACGAAACTTGATCTTCAAGCTTAATTTCTTCTGGTGAAATAACTTCCACATCTTTTAAATTAATTTCAAATTCTTTTGTTTTTAAATCATCCTCATTGATATCCAAAGTCACTTTATAATCCTGATTAGAGTTGTTAAGATTATTTGTTGAATTTATTTTGTCTAATTCCGAATCAGTATTTTTAAAATTAATTGAATCTGATTCAAAGTCAATTTGTAATAATTCATCGTTAGAATTATTTATTGATCCCAAATTTTGGGCAAAACCGCCATTTTCGTCAAGATTATGAATTATTTTTTTTGGATCAGAATTAATTATTTCTTCCTGTTGATTTGGATCAAAACCGGTTGCTATTACTGTAACTGAAATAGAGTTCTCTAAACTTAAATCCTCACCAACTCCCATTATTATATTAGCACCATAACCTGCTTTTTCCTGTATATAATCATTAATTAATCCTATTTCATCAATAGTAATTTCTTCTTTTCCAGAAACAATTAAAAGCAATACATTTTTAGCTCCATTTATTCTATTATCATTCAATAGTGGAGAATCTAAAGCAGAAGATATTGCCTCAATTGACCTTTTAGAACCTGATGCTGTTGAGGATCCCATAATTGCATTTCCGCTATTTGATAAAACAGTTTTAGCATCTTTTAAATCAATATTTTGAGTATAGTGGTGAGTAATGACCTCAGCAATACCTTTAGAGGCAGTCGCAAGAACTTCATCCGCCTTGGCAAACCCCTCCTTGAAACCTAGATTACCATAAATATCTCTTAGTTTATTATTATTAATTACGATTAAAGCATCTACTTCGTTTTTTAATTTATCAATACCTTTTTTAGCTTGCTCTTCTCTAACTTTACCTTCAAATTGAAATGGCATAGTGACTATTCCTACAGTTAAAATATCCATTTCTTTTGCAAGTTTAGAAATCACTGGAGCAGCTCCCGTACCAGTTCCACCACCCATTCCAGCTGTTATAAAAACCATTTTCGTATTGGTTTCTAACATTTTTTTTAAATCATCGAAACTTTCTACTGCCGCTTTTTCACCAATTTCAGGATTAGCCCCTGCACCTAATCCTTCAGTTAATGAAATACCTAATTGAATTTTATTTTCTACTTTACTGTTTTCTAAAGCTTGAGAATCTGTATTACATACTACAAAATCAACTCCTTTGATTCCCTTTGAATGCATATAATTTATAGCATTACTTCCTCCACCTCCAACTCCAATTACTTTAATTACGTTACTCTTGTTTTTTGGTAAATCAAATGGTAAATTATTTATTTCTGGATTTAGTTGCATAATTTTAATTTATTCGGCGTTATCTAAAAAGTTTTTTATTTTGTCTGTAAACTGATCGAGAATTGAAATTCTTTCTTTTATATTATTTTTTTCATCATTAGGTTCAGAACTGTTTTCTTCGAACGATTCTTCATTGTTTATTCTGTTTTTTCTAATTTTTGTTGAGTTCATAACAAGACCAACTGCGGTTGCATACATTGGGCTAGAAATATCAATTGAATTATTGCCTGCTAAATGTTCACTTGGATGACCTAATCTAGTATCCATTCCAGTAATATATTCAACCAATTGTTTAAGATGTTTTAACTGACTTCCACCACCTGTTAGTACAATTCCTGCGATTAATTTCTTTTTTTGCTCCTCATGTCCATAATTTTTGATTTCAATATAAACCTGTTCAATTATTTCTACAACTCTAGCATGAATGATTTTTGATAAATTTTTTAAGGTAATTTCTTTTGGATCTCTTCCTCTTAATCCTGGAATTGATACAATTTCATTTTCTCTATTTTCTCCCGGCCATGCAGATCCAAATTTAATTTTTAGTAATTCAGCTTGTTTTTCAATTATTGAGCAACCTTCTTTAATATCATCAGTAATCACATTTCCACCAAATGGAATTACAGATGTATGCCTAATAATTCCATCTTTAAAAATGGCTAAGTCTGTAGTACCTCCCCCAATATCAATTAATGCAACTCCAGCTTCTTTTTCCTCTTGACTCAATACTGCATCAGAAGAAGCTATTGGTTCAAGTGTTATCCCCTCAAAGTCAATTCCTGCACTTTTAATACATCTAGCTATATTTTTAATGGATGATACTTGTCCAACAACTACGTGAAAATTAGCTTCAAGTCTTCCTCCAAACATTCCAATAGGTTCTTTTATTTCAGCTTGACCATCAACTTTATAATCCTGAGGAAGGACATGTATAATCTCCTCTCCAGGCAACATAACTAACTTATGAACTTGATTAATCAATTTATCCAAATCGTCATCATTAATAACTTTATCCGAATTAATTCTGGTTATATAGTCACTATGCTGTAAGCTTCTGATATGTTGACCAGCTATTCCAACAACCACCTTATCGATTTTTTCTGAGGAACTGAGTTCTGCTTCATTTACTGCAGCTTGAATTGACTGAATAGTTTGAGTTATATTATTTACAACTCCTCTGTGTACACCTAAACTCTTAGATTTACCAATACCAATAATTTTTAATTTACCATATTCATTTAATGAACCTATAAGAGCTACAATTTTTGTTGTCCCTATATCCAAACCAACAAATATATTTTTTTGTTCCATTTTACTTTCTTTGTATTATGACTTGATTTTTAAAATTTAAGTTGATAGAGCTTAAACTATCCAATAACCCAGAACTATAAACCTTTAAAAAAAACGATTCATAATTTTTAAATTTTGAATCATATTCTTTAAATCCGCTCATATTTATACGATATGAAAAATCGTTTAAGGTAAATATCAAATCTTCATTTTTAAAACTTAAACTGGATATATGATTATTTAAAAATTTATTTTTTTCGATGTAACCTCCAATTTCTCCTAAAATTTTTAAATCTACGGAGTCAACATTATTTAAAATCAGAGGAACCGATTTTGAAAATTTTGTAGATAAAGGCATTTTTCTTCCACGAGCATCTATATAAAACTTATCATTTAAAACTCTAAACACTGGGTTCTTTTCTATTATTTTTATACCTAATTTACCATCAACAGATATCGATACATCTACTGAATCAATATAATTATTTGATAATATGTGTTGTTCAATACCCTTCAAATTTAAATTACTTTTTAAAATTTTATTTGAAAAAATATTAGTTTGTTTTAACAATTTATTAACCGAATCTATAGAGGAGAATTTAAAATTAGATTCAATAAAATTAATATCTGAAGATTCAATAATACGTGACTCATTTTTTCTGAAGCCAAACAAAGTGAGTAATCCAACTAATATTAATAAAAATGATATTTTAATATTTTTAAAACTCATAATAATTCTATATGTTTTTTTATCGAATTAACTTCTTCTGAAATATCTCCTGCTCCCATAATTACCAATATATCTGAACTAGATTTGCTGAGATATTTTGGTAGATTTGATTTAGTAATCAAACATTTATTATTATTTTCTATCCTATTTAAAAGATTTTTTGAATTAATATTTTTTATTGGTTTTTCTCTGGCTGGATATATCTCTGTAAGAATAACCTCATCAAATAAAGATAAACTATCAGCAAATTCACTCATAAAATCTCTAGTTCTTGAATATAAATGAGGCTGAAACACTGCAGTAACTTTTTTCTCTGGATACAATTCTTTAATAGACTTACTAATTTCTTCAATTTCCTTAGGATGATGAGCATAGTCATCAATTATTATTTTAGGAGATTTTAGTACATAAGTAAATCTTCTTTTAACACCTAAGAAAGTAGATAAAGATTTAGACAACTTTAACTTATCTATTTTTAATTCAAGGCCAATAGCAAATGCAACAAGGGCATTTAATGCATTATGTCTTCCCTGCATATTAAATTTAATCTCAGAAATTAAACCATTATAATTAATATCAAAAAAAACTTCCTCATTTGATACATTATAATTAGTAATATGAAAATCAGAATTTTTATCAAATCCAAAAGTTGATCCTTTTATTGATATTTTTTCATTTACCAGTAAAACACCCTCATTCTTAACATTATTTGTAAAATCCGTAAATGAATCATGTAAAGACTGTTCATTAAAATAGACATCTAAATGATCTGGATCTATGGATGTGATACACGCGATATCAGGATATAATGTCAAAAAAGATCTATCAAATTCATCAGCTTCAACTAAAATAATTTCATCTCCGTTATGAATAAAGTTTGTATTATAATTTTCAGAGATCCCTCCGATAAAAGATGTAAAATTTATATTATTCTCTAGTAAAATGTGAGAAAGAATTGAAGCAGTAGTTGTTTTACCATGAGTTCCAGCAACAGCGATACAAAATTTATTTTTGGATATTATTCCTAAAAGTTCAGATCTTTTTAAAATTTTAAAACTACTCTGTTGAAAAAAAACAAATTGTTTATTTGATTTAGGAATAGCCGGTGTATAAACTACCAAAGTTTCTTCTTTATTTAAAAAATTATTTGGAATATTTGCCTTTGAATCTTCGTAATTGATGATAGATCCTTTCGAAGACAATTGGTTAGTAATTGATGATTTCACTTTATCATAACCACCAACTGATTTTTGTTTGTCTATAAAATAAAGAGCTAATGAAGACATGCCAATTCCTCCAATGCCTAAAAAATATATGTTCTTATATTTTTCAAGCATAATCTATAGATTTTAAAATTTGATTAACAATTATTTTGCTAGCATCAGGTTTTGCAAGATTTTTAATTGACTTTGACAATTTTTTAGAATAAGTATTATCAAAATGTATTTTTTCAAATATTTTAAAAAACTTGGTATTTAAATCTTTTTCGATTACCAGTTCTGCAGAGCTTAAACTTACAAGTGACATAGCATTTTTTGTCTGATGGTCTTCAGCTACATTTGGAGAGGGTATAAAAATTACAGGTTTACCAACAATACATAATTCAGAGATTATACTTGCACCTGATCTAGAAATTATATAATCTGAAGCCATATAAGCATAATTCATTTTTTCTATAAAGGGTTTAACAATTATAGATGATGAGTTAAACTTTTTATAATCATGATATTGATTCTTTCCACACTGCCAAATAATTTGTAGATCATAACTTTTAAATTGATTTAAATTTTCACTAATAAATTCATTAATTCTTGATGCCCCCAAACTGCCTCCTAATATTAGTACTGTTTTTTTGGATTGTTTCAAATTAAAAAAACTAGTTGACTCATCTTTTTTTAAATTAATATTTAATATTTCTTTTCTAACCGGGTTACCTGTGTAAATTAATTTATGATTTGGAAAATATTTTTCCATTTTGGGATAGGAGACACATATTTGTTTTACAGATCTTGATAGTATTTTATTTGTTAATCCTGGATATGAATTTTGTTCTTGAATTAAAGTTGGAACTCTTAATTTTGAAGCAATATATAATAATGGTCCACTTGCAAATCCCCCTGTTCCAATCACATAATGAGGTTTAAACTGTTTAATAATAAAATAAGATTTTATTAGACTGAAAATAATTTGAAATGGAACTAAAAGGTTTGAATAATTAAAACTTCTTTTAATACCAGAAATCCATAATCCTGTAACTGAATAACCATTTTCTGGAATTTTTTCCATTTCCATTCTGTTTTTAGCCCCAACAAATTCAATTTTTGAATTTTTAATTCTATCACTCAGTTCATTAGCAATAGAAATTGCTGGGAATATATGACCCCCTGTACCACCACCTGATATTAAAAATCTAACTTGTTTCACTTAAAATATTTAATGGGTTATCAGAACTCAATTCACTCTTGGATTTCCTATTTGTACTTACACTTAAAACAATGCCTAAAGCAAGAAAAGTCATCCAGATCGAAGTTCCACCTGTACTAATCAAAGGAAGTGGCTGACCAGTAACGGGGAAAAGCTGAACAGCTACTCCCATATTTATAAAAGCTTGAAAAATAATTGGTAAACCAGCACCAAGAGCTAATAGTTGACCAAAAATAGTATCAGATTTATATGAAACTATGATTATTCTAAATAGTAGAAGTAGATATAAAAGTAAAATAGAAATTGCTCCAATAGTTCCATATTCCTCTGTTATTATAGCATAAATAAAATCTGAGGTGCTTTGAGGAAGTATGTTTTTCATACTACTTTTACCTGCTCCTACTCCAAACACCATACCTGTTGCGATAGCAGACTTAGCTCTCAAAATCTGATAATTATTTTCAGAATTTTCAGAGGATGTGAAATTTTCAATTCTGCTAACCCATGTGTCAATTCTATTTGGCATTAAATCAGGATAATTTTTTACTGTTAAAAAAAAGAGAGAAAACAATATTATTCCTGAAAAACCTATTCCTAATAAATATTTAAAGGGATATCCTCCAATAAAAATTAATGTAATTATCATTAAAAAAATCATAGCTGCAGTAGAAAAATTTGATGGTAAAATCAAAAAAACAACAAGAATAATTGGAATCCATAATGGGAATATTGTTTTAGAAAAATTTATGTTTTTATTATAATTTTTTGATAAGTAAAACGAAACATAAACCATTAAAATTACGGTAGCCATAGACGAGGGTTGAAAAGACAACCCTATAATTGGTAATTTAATCCATCTGCTAGCATTAGCTCCATCAATAAGATTTCCTTGTAAAGAAGTAAATAATAATATGGCTATTATAAATGGTAAAAAAATCAGAGATAATCCCTTAAAATACTTATATGGAATTAAATGAATGCTATACATAATCACAATACCGACTAAAACAATTGCTACATGCTTTATTAAATTTGATAAAATAAATCCATTTCCAAAATTAGAACTGGCACTATACACAGGTAAAAAAGAAAATATTGCCAATAGTAGAACAATTGACCAAATTATCTTATCACCTTTTATTTTATCCAAAAACAATTTCATTATAGTTTTCTTACTGCGTTTTTAAATTGTGTTCCTCTATCTTCAAAATTTTTATACAAATCAAAACTTGAACATGCAGGGGATAATAAGACTGTATCCTTAGGATCAGCCATTCTGTAAGCATTTTTTACAGCGTCACTCATTTTAGTACATTCAATAATTTTTTCTACAAATGGACTAAATGATTGGATTATTTTACTGTTGTCAATACCAATACAAATAATGGCTTTTACTTTTTCTCTAACTAATGGCAATAGTTCTTCATAATTATTTCCCTTATCTACTCCACCAACTATCCATACGGTTGATGATTTTATCGAATCCAAAGCATAATAGACAGCATTTACATTAGTGGCTTTAGAATCATTAACATATTTAACTTTTTGAATTGTTAGAACATGTTCAAGTCTATGCTCAATTGATTTAAAATTCCCGAGAGATTCTCTTATATTGTTATCACTAATATTTAAAATTTTAGCTACGGTTGCAGCTGCCATACTATTTTGAATATTATGATTGCCTTGAAGAGATAGATTTTCTATTGGTATCATGAGATTATTATTATTTACATTAATATTAATTGTTTGATTTTTTATACAACCTTTATTTAAACTTTCGTTATCAGTTGTTGAAAATGAAATTTTTGTAGAATTAATTTTTCTAGTCTTTAATTCGGAATTAATTTTTTTGTCATCAGAATTAAAAACAAAATAATTCTCCTTTGAATGATTAGATACTATTTTAAACTTTGAATCAACATAATTTTCAAAATTATAGTCATACCTTTCTAAATGATCTGGAGATATATTTGTTAATACAGAAATAAATGAGTTAAAGTGATTTATATTATCCAGCTGAAAACTACTCAATTCTAGAACTATATAATCGAATTCATTTTCTGCTATTAGAAATGAAAAGCTATTTCCAATATTTCCAGCTAGGCCAACATTTAAACCTGATTTTTTAAGAATATGATAAATTAAGGAGCTTGTTGTGGTTTTACCGTTAGAACCTGTCACACTAATTATGATTGAACTTGTAAATCTAAAAGCAAATTCTATTTCTGAAACTATAGGTATATTTTTTGACTTAATTTTTAAAATTAATTCCGACTCTTCTGAAATTCCAGGACTCTTTATTATTTCATTTGCTTTATAAAACTTTTCAAGTGAATGACCTCCCTCTTCAAAATCAATTTCATTTTCTAAAAGGATATTTCTATACTTTTCTTCAATTTTTTTATAATCTGAGAGAAAAACTTCATATCCGTTTTTATTGGCCAAATAAGCAGCTCCTACTCCACTTTCACCCCCACCAATAATAACTATTCTATATTTCATTTATCTAATCTTAAGAGTTATTAATGACAGTATTGCCAATAGGATTCCTATTATCCAAAATCTTACAACTATTTTGCTTTCATGTAAGCCAGATTTTTGATAATGATGATGCAAAGGAGACATCAAAAATATTCGTTGTCCAAGTCCTTTTGTTTTTTTTGTGTATTTAAAAAATCCAACTTGAATTATGACTGACAGTGTTTCTATCATGAAAACCCCACATATCAATGGAAGTAATAATTCTTTTCTAACTATTATTGCTAAAACAGCTATAATCCCCCCTATTGTAAGACTTCCTGTATCTCCCATAAATATTTGAGCAGGAAATGTATTATACCATAAAAAGCCTATTAAACCTCCAATAAAAGCAGAAATAAAAATTACCACTTCACCTACTCGAGGTATATACATTATGTCTAAGTAATTAGAGAAAATTATGTTTCCTGACACCCAGGCAAAAACACCCAAGGTAATTGTAATAATTACTGATGATCCAGCTGCCAAGCCATCGATTCCATCTGTTAGATTAGCTCCGTTTGAAACAGAAGTAACTATTAAAATCACAAAAAATATAAACACAATAATATTTATTGATCTATTTTGTTCTCCATTTATTTTTGAAAAAAATGAATAATCAAATTCGTTATCTTTTAAAAATGGAACTGTTGTTTTAGTGGATTTATATTCAATATTTTCGACAACTATTTCAGAACCTTCTTGAGTGCTTAAATTTTGGTTTTTTAATGTCACATCAGGATGTAGATATAAAGTCAATCCAACAACTAATCCCAATACTATTTGACCAATAATTTTGAACTTACCTTTTAATCCCTTTTTATTTTTTTTAAAAATTTTGATGTAGTCATCTAAAAAACCAATTAGTCCTAACCAAATTGTAGTGAAAAGAAGAAGTTGAATGTATATATTTAAAAAATTTGAAAATAATAAAACAGGAAATATTGTTGAAAAAATAATTAATAATCCACCCATCGTTGGGGTTCCATTTTTTTCTTTTTGTCCATCTAATCCTAAATCTCTGACAGTTTCTCCAATCTGCTTATTTTTAAGAAATAAAATAATTCTCTTTCCAAATTTTACAGAAATAAAAAGTGAAAAAATAAAAGCTAATGAAGATCTAAAAGATATATATTGGAACAAACTAGCTCCCGCTAATTGATATTGATTTTCTAAATATTCAAATAAAAAGTATAACATTTTAAAGTTTAGTTTTTAATGATTTAATTAATATTTCCTTATCATTGAAATCTATTTTAAGATCACCGTGAACTTGATATTTTTCATGCCCTTTTCCAGCTACAAGAATTACATCGTTAATTCTAGCTTTTAAGCAAGCTTTCTGTATAGCTTTTTCCCTGTCTATTTCATAGTCTACTTTGTTTAAATCAATATCGTTAACTCCATCTCGCATTTGATTTATTATATCTAGTGGATTTTCGTGTCTTGGATTATCAGATGTAAAAATCACTTTATCGCTTAATGAGCTGGCAATTTTACCCATTAATGGTCTTTTAGATTTATCTCTATTACCGCCACAACCAACTACGGTTATTAAGTTTTTGTCAGATTTTTTTATTTCATTAATAGTTGTTAAAACATTTTTTAATGAATCTGGACTATGAGCATAATCTATGATTCCAATTTTATCACTGACATCATTTACTAATTCAAATCTGCCCTCAGGTGAACTCAAAAGACTCAAATTTTTCAAAATAAAATCATCTGAAATTTTAAATCCTTTTGCAATTGCATAAACTAGAAGAATATTATATGCATTAAATTTTCCTGTAAGCTTAGTCCATAGTTCAGTTTTATTTATTAAAATTTTCATGCCATTAAAATCCTTCTCTAAAATTTTTAATGAAAAATCAGAATTAGAATTCAATGAGTATGAAAAAGGTTTACTCATTGTATTTTGAATCATATAAGATCCATTTTTATCATCAGCATTTGTAATAGAAAAGGTTGATTTTGATAACGAATCAAAAAATTTCTTTTTCACATCTCTGTAAGCTTTAAATGTTTTATGATAATCTAGGTGATCATGGGATAAATTTGTAAAAGCTGCTGCTGCATATTTTAAACCATAAATTCTATTTTGTGAAATTGCATGGGAAGATACTTCCATGAAACAATATTCAACTCCCAATTCAACCATCTCATTTAAAATATTATTTAAAAATAATGGATCAGGCGTAGTATGATTAGATTGAATTTTCTTTCCATTAATTATAATGATGTTAGTTGAAATTAATCCAACTTTTTTATTAAGTTTTTTAAAAAGTTGGTACATTAAAGTTGTACATGATGTTTTTCCATTAGTACCAGTAACACCAACTAATTTTAATTTTCCAGAGGGATCATTGTGAAAATTTGAAGAAATCATAGCCAATGCTTTTCTTGAATCACTAACTAAAACATAAGTAACTTCTTTAATTACATTCTTTGGAAGTAATTGGCATACAATTACTGATGCACCATTTTCAACAGCTGAACCAATAAAATGGTGTCCATCATTTTTAAAGCCCTTGACTGCTACAAATAAATCTCCTTTTGAAATTTTATTTGAGTCAAAATCAATTTTGTTAACACTAATACTAGTTGATCCTAAAACCGATAGAATTTCTACTTTATACAAAAGATCTTTTAATAAACTCATATCAACTCAATTTCAACTTTATTTAGTGATTTATTAATTCTGTAATTCTTTACCAGCGATCCATTTCCTTTGAAAACAACCTCAAAACCTAAATTTTCTAATACAGGTAATACATTTCTAAAGTTTTTTCCTTTAATAATTGAAAAATCTGATCCATCAATCTTAATTGAATTAGTTAATTTAATTTTTTCAAAATCTTCAATTCTTAAATTATCAAATTCAACCTTCTCTGGGGTTAATGAATATATCTTATCAGAAATTTTTTTAAAGACAGGGGCTGCAACTGTAGACCCATAATATCCTTTACTTTTATTTGGTTTATGAATTACAACTATACATGAATATTTAGGCTTATCTGCTGGAAAATAACCAACAAAACTTGATATATATTGAACGTTATCTGTTGTATAATCAACTTGACCAGTTCCTGTTTTACCTGCAATTTTATATATATCAGATTTAATGTTTGACCCTGTTCCACCATCTTCATTAACAACATTTTCTAACATTAGTTTAACATTGTCAAGAGTTGATTTAGAACAAATTGATGGGTTTAGTATTATTTTATTTGAAATCAAAGTATTTTTCTTTCTAAAAATAGGCTTAACCATTTCACCATCATTAGCAACTGCATTGTAAAAGGTTAAAATTTGTAATGGGGATAGCAAAACACCATATCCATAAACCATCCATGGTAAAGAGAGACCACTCCAATCTTTATCGTTTGGGTGTGGAATTTTTGGTCTAGATTCTCCAAAAATTGAAAGTCCAAGTTTATTATTTAATCCCATATTGTAAAGTCTATTAGAGAATTTTTCTGGATCTTCTTTATAGGCTTCATTAATTATTTTAACAATTCCTGTGTTTGAAGAAAGTTTGAATACTTCATTTAAAGAAATTTTTCCATAACCTCCTTTTTTAGAGTCTCTTACTTTTGCTCCATAAAAAGATAGTACTCCATTTTCTGTATCTACTACCGTATTCATATCTACTTTACCATCTTCTAATGCTGCTATAATTGACATTAACTTAAATGTAGATCCTGGTTCAAAATGTTCTCCAACAGCATAGTTTAATCTTTCATAATATTTACCCTCTGAGGTTCTACCTAAATTTGATATGGCTTTAATTTCACCAGATGCGGTTTCCATAACAACTGCTGTACCATGGTCTGCTTCATACCTTTCTAGTTGTTCCAATAAGGAATGATGAGTAATATCTTGAAATCCAACATTAATCGTTGTAACAATATCAGAACCTGAGACGGGTTCAATTTTATTTGTTGAGGAGATGGGTTTCCATTTGCCATTTGAAATTTTTTGCATTAATTGAATTCCATTTTTTCCTCTTAGTTCTTTTCCAAAAGCATGTTCAAGGCCTACTCCACTAAATTTGTTGTCACTTATTTTTCTTTCTCTTCCAATAGTTCTTTCTGCAATTTTATTCAAAGGATAATCTCTTGAATTCTTTTTTTCAATTATTAATCCTCCTCTTACACCTCCTAATTTGAAAAGAGGCATTTTTTTGATTTTGTTCAATTCTTCAACTGAAATATTTCTTTGAATTAAAAAATATCTTTTATTTTTTTCCTTTGCTGAATTAAGCTTATTGTAATAGAATTCTTCATCATTTTCAAAAAGAAATGATAAGTTTTTTGCAAGGGGTCTTGAATAATTTAAAAAATTTGAATTAGAGACAGTTACTGCATCAAAATAGATATCATAACTTGTTGAGGAAGCTGCTAATAAACTTCCATCATCTGAAAATATATTACCTCTTTCTGGTGTAATTGTAAAGTTTTGTATTGTTTTATTTTTAGCTAGCTGTCTGTAATTATCTCCTTCAATATACTGAATGTGAAAAATCTTGTAACCAATTCCCAATCCCAAAACAATCAATACACTTGCAACTAGATAAAGTCTGTATAAAAATTGTTTTTGATTTGTTTCCATTAGTCTATTATTATTTTTTTTGGTGGAGTTGTTGAACTCTTAATTCCTCTATTTGCCATTACAGTCATTACATTAGATTCCATTTTTAATTTCATTACTTCTTTTCTGCTTTCAATGAAATTGCTCTGTAGAATTGAAGTCTCATTTTTCAACTCACCGATCCTTATGATTTTACTATCAATAGAATGTGAAGAGTAAATCATAATTAGACACATTGAAAAAAGAAAAACTATATATTTCCATTTTGTAAAAGATCCTTCTTCAATCAAAAAATTTCCAAGAATTATTTTTTTTAATTTATTTTTCATACCCTAACTGCTGATCTTAACTTAGCACTTCTCGCTCTGTTATTAATTTTAATTTCACCTTCACTAGGAGTTAAAAATTTAAACACCTTTTTAAAAGGTGTTTTTGAAACACCAAATTTGTTTTTTATTGGTTCAGATTCAAAACATCCATTTTGAATAAATCTTTTAACTAATCTGTCCTCAACAGAGTGGTATGTAATTATTGAGATTACCCCTCCTTTTTTAACAAGTTCTGGAAGCTGGCTTAAAACTTCTTTAAGAACTTCCATTTCTTGATTAACTTCTATTCTTAAAGCCTGATATACTTTTGCTAAAACTTTATTTTTAAATCCTTGTGGAAGAAATGGTTCTAGCAATTCATTTAAATGACTTGTTTTAAAAATTGTTTTTTCAGATCTATAATGTATAATTGCCTTAGCAATTTGTTTAGAATTTCTTAAATCAGAATATTGAAAGAAAATATTTGACAATTGATCTTCTGAATATTCATTTAAAATTTTTTTAGCATCCACTAACGTATTTGTATTCATTCTCATATCTAATTCTGAATCATATCTTATAGAAAATCCTCTTTGAGAACTATCAAATTGATGAGAAGAAACGCCCAAATCAGCAAAAACACCATCTACATTATCAATAGAGTTATATTTTAAATTTTGTTTTAAAAATTTAAAATTCTGATTAATCAGCATAAACCTTGTGTCATCAATATTATTTTTCATTGCATCTTTATCTTGATCAAAAGCTATCAATTTTCCATTTTTTCCTAAATTTTCTAATATTAATCTAGAGTGACCTCCACCTCCAAATGTCAAGTCAACATACACACCATCTCTAACTATATTTAAACTATCAATTGATTCTGAGGGCATTACAGGATTATGATACATCTTCAGATTGATTTCCCATTACACTTTCAGAAAGATTTGCAAAATCCAACCCTGGGTCATTTATAACTTTTTCATATAAAGTTTTATCCCAAATCTCAATAATATTAATTGCAGAGGTTAGGACAATTTCATTATTAGAAAAGTATAATTTTGATAAATCTTTTGGGATTAATAATCGCCCACTATTGTCTAAATCTATAATTCTGACACCTGCATTATACCTTCTTATAAAATCATTGTTTTTTTTAACAAACTTGTTTAGCTTATTTATTTTTTTCATTGTCAATTTCCATTCTGAGAATGGATGAAGCTCAAGACAGTTTTGAAAAACAGATCTTTTTACAATAAAGCTTTCATTTAAATGATCACCCAATTGTTTTTTAAGATTTACAGGGAGCATCAACCTTCCTTTAACATCAATCTTACATTCGTATGTTCCTATTAAGCTTATCACTTTATCTTTGGTTTAATCTCAAATTTAATGAAATTTTACCACTTTTTACCACTTTTTACCACTTTGTTAATAATTTTAGACTGTGTTGTCAAATTGATATTTAAATGTCTGTTTTACAGTCTTTTAATTGTGTTGAAAAGTGGGTTAATAAAATGTTAATCTTAAATATTTTATAGCTTTAAATAACTATCTTTGTTTTAACAACTAAATCTAATAGCAAGGTGAGTAATTTAAATTATGTTGAAGACAATGGCTTCAACTATACTTATGGTGGTAAAGGAAACCCTATAATTGTATTACACGGCTTAATGGGAGGATTAGGTAATTTTAAAAAATTTTTAGAAAAATTTCCTAGCCTTGGTTATCAAGTTTTTATGCCAGAATTGCCTATATATAGCTCCTCTCTTCTTGATACTAATGTCAAGTTTTTTGCAAAATACATCAATAATTTTATCAATTTTTTAGGTTTAAAAAATGTAATATTAGTAGGAAATTCACTTGGTGGACACGTCGCTTTAGTTCATGCTAAATTATTTCCTTCTCAAACCAAAGCGCTTGTTCTTACAGGAAGTTCTGGGCTATATGAAAATGCAATGGGAGATACCTATCCAAGACGTGGTGACTATGAGTTTATTAAGAAAAAAACTCAAGATGTATTCTATTCACCAGATGTTGCAACAAAAGAGGTAGTGGATGAGGTTTTTGAGTCAGTAAATGACAGAAAGAAAGTTTTAAAAATTTTGGCTGTTGCTAAAAGTGCAATAAGACATAATATGGCTAAAGACCTGCCAAAAATGAATATTCCAACTGCATTATTGTGGGGAAAAAATGATAACGTAACTCCACCTGATGTGGCTAAAGAATTTGACAAACTTTTACCTAACTCAAAACTTATTTGGTTTGAGAAATGTGGTCACGCGCCCATGATGGAACATCCTGAAAAGTTTAATGATACAGTTTATAAGTGGTTTATAGAAAATAATCTATAAAATGAAAATTCAATCATATAGCTTTGTTAAAAGTAGCTCAAAAGCTGCAGAGTGTCCACAAAATATTTACCCAGAGTTTGCTTTCATTGGTAGATCCAATGTTGGAAAATCTTCACTTATAAATACGTTAACTGGGAGTAAAAAATTAGCAAAAATTTCCGGTACACCAGGAAAAACTTTATTGATAAATCATTTTTTAATTAATAACAATTGGTATCTTAGTTGATCTTCCAGGCTTTGGATATGCTAAAGCCTCAAAAAAAGAAAAAAGAAAAATTGAAGAAATAATTTCTAACTATTTTTATAATAGAGAGCATATTAATCTAACATATTTACTTATAGACAGTAGATTAAAACCTCAAAATATTGACATCGAATTCATGCTTTGGTTAAATGAAAATAATTTACTTTTTAAATTAATTTTTACAAAATCTGATAAATTAAATAAAAAAGAAATTGAAATTAATCCTAAAAACTATTTGATAGATCTTTATGAAAAAACAGGTATTCAGCCTGAATATTTTATTAGTTCATCAAAAACTAAACTTGGGAGAGAAGCAATCCTAAAAGATATTAGCTCTGAAATTGAAAATTAAGATAATTTAATATTAAGGTTTTCTGCAAAATAATCACAAAACTGCTTAAAAGCATCTGTCATTTTTTCATTGTTAGTTGATCTCATAAAAGTATCACTCATACTTACCAAAGTTTGATGAAAAAAAACATTCATTTGATCTACAGGCATATCTTTTGTCCATAAATCAATTTTAAGTGTTTCTTGAGGCTCAGTGATCCCAAACTGAAAGAAAAACAGCTTTCGAATCTTTATTATTGACTCCCCCATCATTAGCTGACCAAGTAATTTTTTCTGGAATTTTATTTTCATCTAATTCAATATTGAAAGAAATTTGAGTTTTTTTCATTTTTTTACAGGTTTATATTTAGAATTTTTAAAGATAGTGTAATGATCAATATTTAATAACTGATTTACAGTAATTTGATTGTGATTCATATATGAATTAACTATTTTAAAACCAAGCCATCTACCAATACCTCCAGGTGATTTTTTATCAATATCCAGGTTAAACTTTGAGTAAGGGGCAGGTGACATAAATCTTGATCTTAAATCTAAATCAGTGTCATAAAAAAGCTCTTTCTCAACAAAATAGGACCATATTTCAAACTCGTTTTCAATGGCCCATACTAATTTTTCTTTTGTGGTATTAAAAATAATCCACTCTTCTTCAGATGGGTTTATAAGTTTATTTATGTATAAAATTTTTCCATGGGTTATCATATTTGAAAGCAAAGTTCTATCTTCTAAATTATTAACAAATTTTTCTGAAATTTTATAAGCTATATCATTTGAAATATAGACTTATTTCCATTCTTTCTGAAATATAATTGGGTAAATTATTGTAATAGCTTGATCCAAGATAGAAATTTAGAGAAACAAAAAGCAATGAATCAGCGTAAATTACTCGATCTTCAAAATTTCCCTTATTTATCAAAGAAACTATTGTTGGATATTTAAAAGCTTCCAGGCTTTTGGCCTTGTTAAAAATTGTTTTTAATTTTTTTGAATTAAAATTAAAATTACTGAATACTTGACTAGATTTGTGATAGAGTTCTAATTCAATTGAATCATTTTTTTTGTTTAACCAAACAGAATCAGAAAATTGATTTGGAAAAAGATAAGGGTACTTATTAATTAACGCATCAAGTTCACCATCTTTAGAAGAATAAAATTCTTTTTCAAATCTTATAACCTCAATTTCACTTAAATTATCAATTTCACTACATCCTGTTATAAAAAAAAGGTAGAAAATAAACGTGAAAAGTTTCTTATAATCCATTAATTTTGAAATTGAGAATTAAAAGTTCAAATTTAACACAAAGTCTATAATATTTTATAAATGAAATATGATATAATTATCGAAAAGTTAAACAATTGGCTAATAGAATACATCAAAATATCTAAATCAAAAGGTTTTGTAATTGGAGTTTCAGGTGGAATTGATTCTGCATTGACTTCTACGCTGTGTGCAAAAACTGGCCTCCCAACACTTTGTATTGATATGCCAATTTTACAAAGCAATAATGAAATAAGTAGAGCTAAAGAACATATAGCTTGGCTAAAATCTAAATATAACAATGTGTCTGACCTATCAATTGATCTTAATAACACTTTTAAATCCTTTAGATCAGCTGTTGAAAATAAAAATAATGAGAATAATTTTTTGTCATTAGCAAATTCAAGGTCAAGACTTAGAATGACTACATTATATTATTATTCAGGAATTCATAATTATTTAGTTGCTGGCACAGGAAATAAAGTAGAAGATTTTGGTATTGGATTTTATACAAAGTATGGAGATGGTGGCGTTGATATTAGTCCAATTGCAGATCTTACTAAAACAGATGTTTTCAACATGGCCTCAAAGCTTGGAGTTATAACTAAAATATTAGAAGCAAAACCAACTGATGGGTTATGGGATGACGGAAGAACAGATGAGGATCAGATTGGTGCTACTTACAAAGAACTCGAATGGGCAATGGAGCAAAAAGATAACAACAAAAAATCCAGCGATTTTCAAAATAGAGAAAGGGAAGTGTTTGATATTTTATTAAAATTCAATAATCAAAATTCTCATAAAATGAATCCTATACCAATTTTTAAAATACCAGAGGATCTTAAATAAACTAAAAAACTCTATTTAATTTTTTTGACAATAAAGATTTTAACTTATGATACTCACTAATTTCTTCTAAAATTTTATTATTGTTTTTATTAGATTTTATTTCATCTTTTAATTCGTCAACTTTTTTATTTATCAAATATGTTCTTAAACTTAAAATAGTTTCAGAAACCAATTGACTAATTACCTTTTCTTTATTTTTTACAAAAATATTTTTGCTTACCCAATTATGAAGTTCATAGCGTTCTTCACTCATTAAAATTCCTGTTACGTGATTAGATAAATTATCTTCTAAGTTATTTAAAAAAACTTCTAAAACTAACTTTTGATTTTTTTGAAACTCTGTGATAATTTTATCATAAATCATTCTAAATGATTCATTGGTAAATTCAATTTCATCTTGCTGTAAATCCAAAAATATTTTTTCATAAACAGATGATTTAACAATTGTTGGTTCTAAAACTAACATTGCCATCTTCATCATTCTTTAAAATTAATTCTTCAAACTCCTCAACTTTGTCACCATAAAGTAATAAAATTTCAATAATTTTTTTTTCTAACTCAAATAAGGTATTAACGTTCTTATTTTTGTTGTTTGAGGAACTCTAGCTATTCTTTTCTTAGAAACAGCATAGATTTCGTTTTTAGTTTTTTGAGCTAAAGAATTAAATAAAACATCCTCAGAAATATCCATAATAGAAGAACAATGTTTTATATATAACTCTTGTTTAATTCTATCAGGAATAATAGAAATACTATTAATTATTTCATTAATAGTCTTAGTTTTTAAAACTGGATCATTTTTAGAGCTTTTAGCTAAAATAGATGCTTTAAATTGTATAAAATCTTTAGAATTGGTTTTTAAAAATCATCAATTTCTTCATAAGATTTATCTTGACTATAACTATCAGGATCCTCTCCATTTGGAAATGAACAAATATTAACATTAAGCCCAGCTGAAATATAATATCAATGCCTCTCAAAGTAGCATCAATTCCTGCCTTATCTCCATCAAATAGCATTGTAATATTTGAAGTCAACCTTCTAATTAATGTAATTTGATCAACCGAAAGTGCTGTTCCTGATGATGAAACAACATTTTTTATTCCTTTTTGATGCAACTGAATAACATCTGTATAACCTTCAACAATATAACAATTGTCTTGTTTTGCAATTTCTTGTTTTGCATAAGAAGATACCATATAGGATTTTACTTTTGTTATAAATTAAACTTTCTGGGGAATTTAAATATTTGGCTGTCTTTAATTGATTGTTTAAAATTCTTCCTCCAAAACCAAGTATCCTTCCTGACATACTATGAATAGGGAACATAATTCTTCCTCTAAATCTATCAAATGGTTTTTCATTTTTAAAAATAGAAAGACCTGATTTTTCTAAAAAAATCTGGATCATATCCATTTTTAATTGCATTTGATGAAAAATAGTCAGATTTTTCTGGCAAGTATCCTAAATCAAATTTTTTTATTGTCTCATCACTAAACCCTCTCTCTTTGAAATAAGAAAGACCAATAGATTTACCCTCTTGAGAATTTAATAAAGTTTCTTTGAAAAACTTTTTAGCAAATTCAGAAACAATAAACAAACTTTCTCTTTCTGATGCTTTTTCTTTATCTAAAGAACTATGTCTGTGTTTCTTCAACTTCAATATTATATTTTCTAGCTAAATATTTTATTGCCTCAGGATAAGTAAAATGTTCATGTTCCATTAAAAAAGCAACAGCATTACCACCCTTTCCACTACTAAAATCTTTCCATATTTGTTTTACTGGAGACACTACAAAACTTGGTGTTTTTTCATTTGAAAATGGACTTAAACCTTTAAAATTTGAGCCTGACTTTTTTAATTGAACAAACTCACCAACAACTTCCTCAACAAGAGATTGTTCAAATACTTTATCTATGGTAGCTTTAGAAATCAATTTTTTTTATTATTAAATTACTTAAAATTCTTATTTGTTTCAATATTCTCTTTCAATAACGTATTTAATTAAGTTTTTTAAGACTGTTTTTATACTTACTTTCCTCAAATTGATTTAAATCTTTCAAGAGCTGAGTTATAAAATTTTTTAATTTGTTTTTGAGTGTAATCAATCCCACCTATTTCAATCACATATTTTATAATTTCTCTAATTGCATCTTCATTACTGTTTTTTACAGAGTTAATAAGCCATTTTCTTTTAGATTTAGAGAATTATTTAAAGCATAAATAAATGGAAGAGTTAATTTTTTTTCTCTTAAATCAATTCCAGTTGGTTTACCAATTTTTTTAGCTCCATAATCAAATAAATCATCTTTTAATTGAAATGCTATTCCAATTTTTTTTCCAATTTGTTCAAATGCATTAATTTCTTTTTTTGAGGCATTAGCGGCTGCAACACCAAGTGCACAGCAGGAAGCAATTAATGAAGCTGTTTTTTTTGTAATAATTTCATAATATAGTTTTCTCATCAATATCTAATCTTCTAGCTTTTTCAATTTGCAATAATTCTCCTTGACTCATGTCTTTTACAGATTTTGAAATTATTTTTAGTAAATCAAAATCATCATTATCAATACAAAGAAGCATACCTTTTGAGAATAAAAAATCACCAACTAATACAGCAATTTTATTTTTCCAAAGAGCATTTAATGAAAAAAAACCTCTTCTTTTGTCACTGGAATCAACAACATCATCATGAATTAGTGTAGCAGTATGAATTAATTCAATTATAGATGCAGCTCTATATACTTTTTCATTTATTTCATCGTTGCTTGATATTATTTTAGCAGTTAAAAAAACAAACATTGGTCTCATTTGTTTTCCTTTTCTTTTAACTACATAATGTGTAATTCTATTTAGTAAAGGAACATCTGAAATCATTGATTTTGAGAAATTTTCCTCAAAAAGATCCATTTCTTTTTTTATGGGTAATTTAATTTCTTCAATGATTTTCATCAAGTTTTATTTAAGCTTGTTTGCAAGCTGTCCACAAGCAGCATCAATATCTTTTCCTCTGGACTTTCGTATTGTCACTGGAATTTTATTTTTTTCTAAAGCATCAATATATCTATCAATTATATTATCACTAGCAGAGCTAAAAAGACTATTTTCTGTTGAATTGTATTCAATAAGATTAACTTTTGAAGGAGAAAATTTGCAAAAATCTACTAAAGCATTAATATGCTCATCATCATCATTAATATTATTCCAAACAATGTATTCATAAGTTACAATTTTTTTTGTTTTTGAATACCAATGTTTTATTGCTTGTTTAAGATCATTTAATGGAAATTTTTTTGTGAATGGCATTATTTCATTTCTAGTTTTCTCTATTGCAGAATGAAGAGAAACAGCTAAATTAAATTTCACATTATCATCAGCCATTTTAATAATCATTTTAGAAATTCCTGAGGTGGACACTGTAATTCTTTTGGGCGACATTCCTAACCCATTCTTACTTGTTATTTTTTCTATTCCTTCAATAACATTATTGTAATTTAATAATGGTTCACCCATACCCATGAAAACTATATTAGAAAGTGGTTTCCCATAATAATTTAAACTTTGAGAATTAATTGTTGCTACTTGGTCATAAATTTCATCAGGATTTAGATTTCTTATTCTATCCATTTTTGAAGTTGCACAAAATTCACAATCTAGACTACAACCAACTTGACTAGAAACACATGCAGTAGTCCTGTTTTTAGTTGGAATCAAAACAGATTCAACAAACAAATCATCAAATAATGCAATGGCATTTTTTATGGTACCATCATTACTTTTTTGAAATCTATCAATATTAATATGATTGATGACAAATTTATTTTTTAAAAGTTTCCTTGTTTCTAGTGAAATATTAGTCATTTCATCAAATGATAAACAAGATTTCTTCCAAAGCCAATTATAAACTTGTTTAGCTTTATATGACGGCAAATCGTTTTTTTGAAAAAAAGAAGTTAATTCGTCTAAAGTTAAAGATCTAATATCATTCTTATTTTCCATTTTAAAATTAGATTATTAACATTGCATCACCATATGAATTGAAATTATATTTTTCTTTAATTGCAACATCATATGCTTTTTTTATAAAATCAGGTCCTGCAAAAGCAGAGGCCATCATCAGAAGAGTTGATTTAGGTGTATGAAAATTAGTTATCATACAGTCTGCAATTCTAAAATCATAGGGTGGAAAAATAAATTTATGGGTCCAACCACTATAAGGGTTTAAAGTTTGAAAAGAAGATACTGAAGATTCTAATCCTCTCATAGATGTTGTACCAACAGCACAAATTCTTTTTTTATTTGACTTAGCAGAATTAATAATATCACAAGCATTCTGCTCAATAAATAATTCTTCAGAATCCATTTTATGTTTCGATAAATCTTCAACTTCAACTGGGTTAAATGTACCTAAACCAACATGTAAAGTTAACTCGGCGATATTAATTCCTTTGATTTCTAATCTTTTTAAAAGATGTTTTGAAAAATGCATTCCTGCTGTAGGGGCAGCCACAGCACCTTCGTGCTTAGCAAAAATTGTTTGATATCTTTCTTTGTCAAAACTTTCTTCCTCTCTTTTAATGTATTTCGGAAGTGGAGTTTGTCCTAAATCAAATAAAGCTTTTCTAAATTCATCGTATGAGCCATCATATAAAAATCTAAGTGTCCTTCCTCTTGAAGTGGTATTATCAATAACTTCAGCCACTAAATTATCATCATCTCCGAAATATAATTTATTTCCTATTCGAATTTTCCTTGCAGGATCTACTAAGACATCCCACAATCTTTGGTCATCACTTAATTCTCTAAGTAAAAAAACTTCAATTCGAGCCCCTGTTTTTTCTTTATTTCCAATTAGTCTTGCAGGGAAGACTTTTGTATTGTTAAAAACAAAAGCATCTCCTTCGTCAAAATAATTAACAACATCTTTAAAGGTTTTGTGTTCAATTGATTCAGTTTTTCTATCTAGAACCATAAGTCTAGATTCATCTCTGTGATCAGATGGATATTCAGCGATTCGCTCTTCAGGGAGCTCAAAATTAAATTGTGATAATTTCATAATAAGATTTAAAGTTGGCAAATATACATTTATGCATACCCCTCTGTCAAGTTTATTGACAATTAATTCAGTATTTAACCTGAAATATTAAAATTAATTGCCTTTAAATCTAACCAAAAGTTTTTGTAAGATTTTGACACTACGTCAGGATTGTTAATTTTTAGAGGAACTAATATTGCTAAAGGAGCAAAAGCCATAGCCATTCTGTGGTCATTATACGTATCAATAGAAATATTTTCATTGATTTTAGAACAACAACTCAAATGAATACTGTTGTTGGTAATTTCAATTTCTGCTCCTAATTTTTCTAATTCAATTTTTAAAGCTAAAAGCCTATCAGTTTCTTTGATTTTTAATGTTTGAAGACCAAAAAGATCACAATTAATACCAAGACCAAAGCATGTAACTGCAATGGTTTGAGCAATATCAGGGTGTTTTGTCAAGTCAATACTTACTTTATTAGGTAAAACGAAATTTTTTATTTTTTTCAAAACAATTCTTCCCTGAGCATCAAGAAACTCCGTTTCCACTCCAAATTTTAAATAAATTTTTGATAATTCTTTATCTCCTTGTATTGATGAATTATAGAATTTGCCTATATTAGTTCTGATTTGTTAGAAAGAGCTACAATACTATAAAAATAAGAAACTGAACTCCAATCTGATTCAACATTTATAGTTGTCTTATCAATTTCTGTTAGGGGTTTCAATTGTAATTTTATTATTAGTAAATTCATAACTAACACCTATTTTATTTAAAATGGATAGAGTCATTTCAAGGTAAGGTCTTGATGTTATTGTACCCTCAAGATGAATTAAAAGTCCTCTATCTAAAAAGGGGGCAATTAAAATTAATGCTGATATATATTGACTGCTAATTTCAGCACTCAGTGAAATTTTTTGTCCACTAATCTTTTTTCCTCTTATAATAAGAGGAGGGTATCCCACTTTATCTTTATATCTTATGTCAGCACCTAAGCTATTTAATGCATCAACTAAAATTTTGATTGGTCTTTGTTTCATTCTTTCAGAACCAGTTATTTCAAATTCTTTATTGTTCTGAACAGATAAAAAAGCTGTTAAAAATCGCATTGCTGTTCCAGCATGACCAATATCAATGTGATTAGAAAGATTATTCAAATGTTTACTTAAAACTACCGAGTCATCGGAATCAGATAAGTTTTCAATTTCTAGATTTCTGTAAAAAGACTTTAATATCAGTAATCTATTTGACTCACTTTTTGAACCTGAAATTTCAAAAGATCTTGAAAAAAAGGAATTGTCGTGTTTTAGTGAATAGCTATTCAATTATTTAAGCTTTGGATTATTTATATGTCGTTTACCGTCTCTTAAAGATTTGAATTTTAATTTTTTGTTAAATGATTTTTCTAAATCAATTCCGGTTTGATTAGCTAAACAAAAAACTACAAACAAAACATCTGATAACTCTTCACCTAAGTCAATTTTTTTGTCAGACTCTTTTTCAGATTGCTCACCATATCTTCTTGAAATTATTCTAGCAACTTCTCCAACTTCCTCGGTCAATTGAGCCATATTCGTTAAGGGATCAAAATATCTCACCCCATGTTTTGAAATCCAATCGTCTACCCTTTTTTGAATTATTTTTAGTTCCATATCACTATTCAATTAATTTTAATCTAATTATAGAGGTGCATTCTAAACACACATATTGTATGTAAAAATAATACAATACTATTAGAAAAAAACTAAACTAATAGTAAATCAGGATAAATACTAAGTGATAACGCTACATTTCTATACTTGAAATGCAAATTAAAATATTTAAGATTACTTTAAATTAATAAGAAGACCAAGAAAAGCATAACATTCCTGAAGCAGCATGACCAGGATTAGCACATGATTCTTTCTTGTAATTTGAACAACTTAAACAATCAGAAAGCTTAGAAAACGCTTTTTTAATTGAATGGTCATTACAAACATTATTAATTTCTACAGAGAGATCATGCTTTTTACACTTTAATGAATCAACTAAATTTTCACAAGTAAGACAACTGTCAACAGATTCTATCATAACATTAATTTTTGTTAAATCTAAATTGATTTATGTTTAGAATGAATTTAAATTAATTAGAGGTGAAAAAATTTGAGCAGGTTGAATCAAATTCTAGTAAGTCTTTATTTTCAAATTCTAAATTAATTTTTTTGTCTTTATCAAGTGGTGAATCATTAAAGAAAACCCAGCTTTCTCCATTTACATTAACACTAACTTTATATTCTTTACCTGCAAATAGAGATTTTTCAACAACACCCTTAAACTTTGAGTTTTCAGATAATTTTATTTTTTCTGGTCTTAAATAAAAGGTTTTATTGTCAATGGTAACTTGATTAAGATCACCAAGAATTTTAGCACAATAGCAGTTTATTGGATGACAATACATACTTACTGGACTATCATACTGTTGAAGAATTCCAGCTTTAAATATTAAAATTTTATCTGAAATATTAAAAGTATCTCTAATATCGTGAGTAACTAAAATTGTAGTAGTCTTAGTCTCTTTAATAATTTTATGAATTTCTTCTTGGATGGTGAGTTTAATATTTGAATCTAAATTACTGAAAGGCTCATCTAAAAGTAATAAGTCAGGTTCTCTAACTAAAGCTCTAGCTAAACAAGCTCGTTGCTGCTCTCCACCTGACAATTGATGTGGGTATCTGTGAGATAAATCTTTTAAATTAGTTAGTTTAAGTATATAATCAATTTTTGATAAAAACTTTTGTTCAAGATTAATTAAAATATTTTCTAAAATATTTAAATGTGGAAATAATGGATAGTCTTGGAAGACAAAACCAATTTTTCTTTTATTTGGAGCAATAAAAGTATCCTTGTCATTTAAAACAACTCCATTTAATTCTATTATCCCTGCATTGATTTTTTCTAATCCAGCTAAACATTTAAGAAATGTAGTTTTTCCTGATCCGCTTTCTCCAATAAAAGAAACTATATCTCCTTTCTCTACAGAAAAATTAAGATTTCTTATTAATTGATCTTTATCAGTGTAATATTTCTTTAAATCTTTAATCTCTAGAAACATCTATTTCTTTGTTTACAATTTTTTTCAAAAATATTAACAATATTATTCCCATCATAACAATTGTTAGAGAATAAATTGAAGATTTAGGTATCATTTCTTCAATAGCATATTCATAAGTTTGAACAGCCAAGGTATCAAAATTAAAAGGCCTAAGAATTAATGTTATTGGAAGTTCTTTAATTATATCAACAAATGTGATTAAAAATGCTATGGCAATAGCAGATTTATTAATTGGTAGATGAATTGATTTGAACAATTTTAATGGACCCATGCCTAAATTAACTGCAGTATCATCATAGGAACTTGGATGTTTCTCAAAGCTAGATTTAAGCGGAGAAATTCCCACAGCCATGTAACGCATTACATATGCATAAATTAAAACTACAAATGATCCTATCAAAAACTCTGACTTTAAGGGGAAAGAAGTAAACATAATTATTAGAGACAATCCAATTACAGCACCTGGAAGAGCATATGTTAGAGATATGGCTTCGTTAAAAACAGTTAAGATTTTATTTTTTATTATCCTTTTTAAAAACTGAAAATAAACTGCAATAAAAATTATTATGGAGGATGCAATTAAAGAAACTATAAATGTATTTGAGGTTAAGTCCAATACCTTTTCAAAATCAATTCTATCAAATTCATAAACAACATTTCCAATTATAAATAGTATTGGAATAATAAAGCCTAATAATATGGGAATTAAACACATTAAATGAATGACTAACTTCTTTGAAAATGAGGGGTCTTCAGATTTAAATTTTTTTGTATTTGGTTTATAATTAAAATTATATCTAGAATTAAAAAATCTTTCTAATGAAAAAAACAGTACTACAATGAAAAATAAAAAAACTGCGAGTAATGATGCAGTTTCTACATCTTGCATTGAATACCAAGATCTAAAAATCCCACTAGTGAATGTATTTACTCCAAAATATTTAACAGCTCCATACTCATTTAATACTTCCATTATAACTAAAAAAAGTCCAGAAAAAATAGAAACTCTGGAGAGTGGAATAACAATTTTATAAAATGTTTTAGTTCTTGACATTCCTAGACTTCTAGACAGGTCAATATAATTTGCTCCAACTAATGAAAATGAAAGTCTACATGCCGTATAGATATATGGATATAACGCTAATGCCATGATAACGCCTAATACTTCAATTTGTAGATAGTCTTGATTCAAAAAACCTGCAAGATCAGGGAAATAATCCCTTGCAAAACTTTGCATTGGACCAGTATAACTCAATATATCGCTATAAGTAAATGCCATAATATACACTGGAATTGCTAGGGGTAAATAAAGTAAAACATCATAAATGTTATTCCCTTTGAAGTTATTTGTACTAATGTACCAAGCTGGTAAAACTCCAAAAAGCAATGAAAAGAATGAGGTGATTGAAACTAAATATACTGTATCAAAAGAATAATCAAACAATAAATTATTCCATAAATATTTAAAATTTGATGTATCTATGTTTACCGTGCTTATAATTAAAGCTACTATTGGTAAAATGACAATTAATGAAAGAAGAACGGTAGAAAGTAATAACTTTCTACTGTTAGAATGATATTTTTTATTTATTTCCAACCTGTTTTATCAAATATACGAATTGCTTCTTTTCTATTTGTCCCCAATGAGTTCAAATCTACAGGGTCTTTTTTAAATTCTCCCCATGCTTGAACAATTTCATCTGGCTTAACATTTGGGTTTACGGAATATTCGTAACTATTATTTACGTAAGTTTCTTGAGCCTTAACAGTATTCAAATATTTTATAAGCTTGATAGCGTTTTCTTTATTTGGTGCATTTTTAGTTAGAGCTATTCCAGAAACATTGATATGAGCTCCTCTTTCTCCCTCTCCTTGATTAGGAAAAAAAACAGATACTGCCTTGCCTGCATTAATTTCTTCCTCCTTTTCAGAAGATAAAAGTAAGCCTATATAATATGAGTTTACAATAGCTATGTCACCCTGTCCAGCTGCAATTGCCTTAACTTGGTCCCTATCATTACCCTTTGGATTTCTTGCAAAATTTGCAACAACTGACTCTGACCATTTAGTAGTTTCTTCAGGTCCCAAATTTTCAACAAGCGATGACATTAACGCTTGGTTGTAAGCATTTGATGAAGATCTAACTAACAACCTTCCTTTCCATTTATCGTTTGATAAATCTTCATAGGTTGATAATTCATTTTTTTCTACTCTTTCATTACTATACACAATTACTCTTGATCTGTAAGTTAACGGGACCCAATACCCATTATTATCTAATAATTGAGGATCAATATTGGAAAATACAGATTCATCCTCAAACTTTTGAAATAAACCCATTTCACCACCTTGCCAAAGTTTACCAACATCAACAGTAATAAAAAGATCAGCAGGTGAATTATTACCTTCATTTTTCATTCTTTGAATTAACTCGTCAGCATTGGCTTTAGTTACATTAACTTTAATACCAGTCAATTTTTCAAAATTTTCATACTGAATTTCATCAACATTATAATGACGTTGACTGTAAATATTTATTTCGTTTGAATTTTTTTTATTTGGAATACAGCTTGCTAAAAGCAGTACAGTAAATAGATAAATAAGTTTTTTCATATTCCTAAAAATTAGCACAGCGAAATTAACTTAATTTTAAATAATAAAAAAACTAATTTTTATTTAGACTAATTATAAATAAAATATTATATTCGCTGAAAATTTAACACTATTTAGAACTAGTCTAAACAAAAATGGATAAAATCATACTCACTTTAACCTTACTTTTAAGTTTAAATTCATATACCCAGAATCAACAAAATGAAAAATCTAATGATTCAATAACTGCTTTAGATGAAGTAATTATTAAATCAAATACTATACTTGGAAATAAATTTGTAGCAAAAAACAGAACTGGCGCTGCCTATTACCTTTCAATTGATGATTTAGCAAAATTTAATTATACTGATATTAATAGAGCATTAAATAAAATTTCGGGAATCAATTTTTATGAAGAAGACGGTTTTGGATTACGACCAAACATAAGCATTAGAGGGACTTCCCCAGAAAGAAGCTCAAAAATTGCAGTCATGGAAGATGGTGTTCTAATTTCTCCTGCTCCTTATAGTGCATCATCAGCATATTATTTCCCTTCAATTGCAAGGATGCAAGCTGTTGAAGTTCTAAAAGGAAGTAGTCAAATTCAATATGGACCCTATACAACAGGTGGAGCTATAAATTTTGTTTCTACTGAAATACCAGAATCATTTAAAGGAAAAATATCTACCAGTTTTGGAAGTTTTAATACTGGTCAAGCACACCTAACTTTAGGAGATAGCTTTAAAAATTTTGGATATATGATTGAATATTTAAATTTTAATTCTGACGGATTTAAATCTTTAGGAAATGATTTAAATACTGGTTTTGATATTAATGAAATAACATCAAAAATTAAATTTAAAACCTCAGAAAAAGTCAAAGTTCAACAAAGTGTAGAACTCAAATTTCATAGTTATGATGAGATATCGAATGAAACTTATTTGGGACTAACTGAAAATGATTTTGAAAAAAATTCTTTTCTTAGGTATCCAGGATCTGAAAAAGACAAAATGGATGCTGAACACATACAATTTCTATTAACTCATGAGCTAAATTTCAATGAGAGATTTAAAATTACAACTAATGCGTATCACAATGGGTTTAAAAGAAATTGGTATAAATTAGATGACGTTGTCTTTGAAGGAAATTCACAAAAAATATCAAAAGTAATTTCTAATTCTCAAAATTACGCTGGTCATATTTCAATCTTAAAAGGGCTATCTGATTCAGAAAATGCTTTAAAAGTTAAAGCAAATAATAGAGAATATGTTTCAAAAGGAATTCAAACTAAAATTGATTATCATTGGTATGGAAATAACGACTCATTTAATGATCTAGAAATTGGTTTGAGAGTTCATTACGACGAGGAAGACAGATTTCAATGGGAGGATATATATTCAATAACAAATGGATCTATGTCATTAAATTCCTATGGAGAAAAAGGATCTCAAGGAAATAGAATAAGCTCAGCAAATTCTTTTGCCTCATATATAATGTACAAATATAAAATCAAAGGATTTACAGTTTCACCTGGTTTAAGATATGAATCAATAACATTAGCAAGAGATGATTTTGGGGAAAATAATCCTTTGAGAAATATAAATGATCTTTCTTCAAGAGAAAATAAAGTATCAGTATTTATACCTGGAATTGGAGTTAATTATACCATAAATAATAAATTTTCAATATTTGGAGGAATTCATAAAGGATATTCACCTCCAGGCAGTTCTATTGGTCAAAAAGCTGAGGAGAGTTTGAATTTAGAATTAGGAAGTAGATTTTCCATAAACAAAATAAATGCTGAAATTATCGCATATCAAAACGATTACAGCAACTTACTAGGAAATGATCTTGCAGCAACTGGTGGTTTTGGAGAGCTTGATCCATTTAATGCTGGAAAAGCCTTGGTTAATGGATTAGAAATATTACTGACATCTGATTTTGTTGAGAATAAAAATATTTCTGTTCCCTTTTCATTTTCATATACTCTTACTAATGCTAAGTTCTTGACTGATTTTGGAAGTACTCAAGATATTTGGGGAGAAGTAAGTAATGGCGATAGAATTCCATACATCCCACAACATCAATTGAATTCAAATATTGGTATCAAAATAAATAAATTTGAAATTAATTTTAATGGAAATTATAATGGGAAATTCTCAACAATAGCTGATAGTTCAATTGAAATTCCATCATATTTTATTTTTGATATTTCTTTTAAATATAAAGTTCGACCAGGAATAACTTACACCTCGAAAATAATCAATTTATTTGATGAAAATTACGCAGTTTCAAGAGCACCTGCTGGATTAAGACCAGGTCATCCTTTTGGAATTTATGCTGGATTTGAGTACTTGTTTTAACTATTCAAGATAGGGTTTGTCTATTATTTAATCGATAACCCTTCTTTAAAAAGATTTATTTTTGGAATCCATAAAAATAGTAACTGGACCATCATTTTCAATTTTAACGAGCATATCAGCACCAAACACTCCTGCTTTTGGAGTTTTATTTAATTTTTTAGAAATTTCCTTTAAAAAATCATTATAAATATTTACTGCTAATTCACTTTTAGCAGCCTTAATATAAGATGGTCTATTTCCTTTTTTTGTTAACGCATGCAGAGTAAATTGACTTATGATTAGTATTTCTCCATCAATATCAATCAATGACTTGTTCATTATTTTTTTTTCATCATCAAAAATTCGAAGTTGAGATACCTTTTGAGAAATCCAATTGATATCATTTTCATCATCACTATTTTCTATTCCTATAAACAGGACTATACCTTGATTAATATTTGAGACAACTCTATTATCTACTTCAACACTTCCTTTTTTTACTCTTTGAATTAAAGCTCTCATTTACTTAAAACTGTTAGTTCTAAAATTATCTTCATCATTATTTAAAAGACTCAGATAATTATTATATCTAAAATTAGATATTTGATTGTTTTCTAGTGCCTTCTTAATTGCACAATTAGGTTCATTAAAGTGCAAACAATTATTGAATTTACAATCACTACTTAAACTAGCAATTTCAGGAAAAAATCCTCCTATTTCACTTTTTTCAATGTCTATTAGACCAAAACCTTTGATTCCAGGACTATCAATTATTTTTGCACCATTGTTTAAGTCAAACATTTCTGCAAATGTTGTAGTATGTTGACCCTGTTCGTTTTGTTTGGAAATTTCAGATGTTTTCAAATTCAGTTTAGAGTCTAGTACATTCATTAAGCTCGTTTTACCAACCCCACTATGTCCTGTAAATACTGAAACATTTTTATTCATAAATTTCTCTACTTTATCAATGTTAACTCTTTTTTTAACTGAAATTTTTAAACATTGATAGCCAATTTTAGTATAGGCATTGAACAACTCATCAATATATTCAATATCCTCTTTACTGTATATATCTAGTTTATTAAATAGAATTATAGTTTCTATTCCAAAAGATTTTGCAGATAATAAAACCCTATCAATAAAAAGTGTTGATGTATTTGGGTTAGATGGTGTTACAAAAAGAAAACAATAATCAATATTTGAGGCAATTATATGGGTTTGTTTAGAAAGATTTACTGATTTTCTAATTATATAATTTTTTCTTTTTTCAATTTTAGTAATAATTCCACGAGATTCACTTTCATCAATAATTTCAAAAAAAACATGATCACCAACAGCTACTGGATTAGTACTTTTTATACCAAGCGATCGAAACTTTCCTTTTATATTACATTTATAAGTCTTTTGAGAATCAGTACGAACATCATACCAATTTCCAGTCGACTTATAAACTATACCTCTCATAATTGTCTAACTATTGATGACTTTTTCTTGATTATTAATAGATTCTTGGTGAATTGCTTTAAACATCCTTAAAACAAACTCTTCACTTAATCCTTTTTTTTCACCCTCAAGAATCATATTTCCTAAAATTTCATTCCATCTTTTAGTTTGAAGAACAGCTACATTTTTTTTCTTTTTTAACTTACCAATTGAAACAGCTACCTTCATTCTTTTTCCTAGAGTTTCAAGTAATCCATGGTCTATTACATCAATCTGTGTTCGAAGTGTATTAAGTTGATTTTTATAATCTGCCTCCTCACTAGTTAAAGTTCTAATTTTTAAATCATTCATCATTTTTACCAAAACAGAAGGAGTAATTTGTTGAGCAGCATCACTCCAAGCATTGTCAGGGTCAATATGTGTTTCAATCATAAGTCCATCAAAATTCAAGTCCAAAGCAGTTTGAGATATATCTTGAAGAATATCACGCCTTCCAGCAATATGTGATGGATCACAAATTAATGGTATATCTGGAAATCTGTTTTGTAATTCTATTGGTAATTGCCACTCAGGATTATTTCTATATTTAGATTTTTCATAGGTTGAAAACCCTCGATGTATAACACCCAATTTTTTAATATTTGCTGAATATAATCTTTCAATTCCTCCAAGCCACAATGCTAAGTCAGGATTTACAGGATTTTTAACTAATACTATTTTATCAGTTCCTTTAAGAGCATCTGCAATCTCTTGAACAATAAATGGACTTACTGTAGATCGAGCTCCAATCCACAAAATATCTATATCATATTCAAGAGCTAGTTTAACATGACTCGAATTAGCAACCTCAGTTGCAGTTAATAAACCTGTTTCTTTTTTTACTTTATCTAGCCATTTAAGACCTATAGCTCCAACGCCTTCAAACATTCCAGGACGAGTTCTAGGCTTCCATATTCCAGCTCTGTATACTGAGACATCAGTATCTTTCAAATCATGAGCAATTTTCAATACCTGGTCTTCCGTTTCAGCACTACATGGACCGGCAATTACAAGGGGATGATTTAAGTTAAAATCATCAAGCCAAGTTCTCATTTCTTTTCTATTTTCCATCTTTTATTTTATTATTTAGTATTTCTTTAATTCTATTTGTATTATTTAATATTTCTGATAATTTATCATCATTTTCATTTAAAATCAACTCTTTCAGAAGATTCAAATTTGAAACATACTCTTCAATAGCGGCTGCTAAATTAGTTTTATTTTGTAAAAAAATAGGTGTCCATGTTTTTGGGTTACTTTTTGCAAGCCTTACTGTTGATTCAAACCCACTTCCAGCCAAGTCAAAAATATTGTCTTCATTTTTTTCTTTTTCAATAACAGTTTTCCCAAGCATAAATGAGCTTACATGTGAAAGATGAGAAACATAAGCTACGTGAATATCATGAGATTTTGAATCCATGTAAATGGTTTTCATTTTTAAACCTTCAAATATTTCAAGTGCAAATTTTCCTAATTTATTATCTGTTTTCTCAAACTCACATATAATATTTGTTTTGCCAATGTAAAGACCTTTTTGAGCAGCACTAGGTCCAGAAAATTCTGTACCAGCCATCGGATGAGCAGCAAGGTAGTTTGATCTATTATTATGATTTTCTAAAAGACTACAAATAGCTTCTTTAGTTGATCCTAAATCAATCACTAAAGTTTTTTGACCAACTGTATCTAAAATTTTTGGAAGTATTTCAAGAAGATAATTAACTGGAACCGCAACTAAAACTAGATCCATTTCGCTTATTTTAGAATATTCAAGCTGGTGATCAATTAACCCGAGCTCTAAAGCTTTGTTTAGGTTCTCCTTTGACATATCCAAACCATAAATCACAGAATTTGGGTAGGGAATTTTTATATCTAATGCGAAAGACCCTCCCATTAATCCTAAACCAACTATTCCTATTTTCATAATTCTATTCTTTTAAGGGCTTCATTAATTTTAACTTCGTCAATACACAATGAAAATCTAATATATCCTTCACCGTTAGATCCAAAAATTGTTCCTGGGGCAATAAAAATTTTCTTTTCTTTAAGAAGAGTATCTATATATTGTTCTGAACTTTTTATATGATTGGGAAGTTTTGCCCAAACAAATAACCCCTTAGAATTTTTATCATACGAGCAATTGAGTTTATCAGCAATATTCCAAATTAATTTTCTTCTTTTAAGGTATACTTTATTTAAATCCTCAAACCAACTTTTATCTAGATTTAAGGCAGCTATGGCGCCTTTTTGGATTCCATAAAACATACCTGAATCCATATTGCTTTTTACTTTTAAAACCTTAGTAATATTGTCAGAAGAACCCACCAACATTCCTACTCTCCAACCTGACATATTGAAAGATTTACTAAGAGAGTTAAGTTCTAAAACAAAATCCTTGTAACCCTTCACTTTAAGTAAACTTAAATAATCATCATTTAAAATAAAGCTGTAAGGATTATCGTTTATTAATAAAATATTATTGGTTTTAGCAAACTCTAAAAGTTTTTGAAATTGATCAAGATTTGCATAAGCTCCAGTCGGCATGTGAGGATAATTAATCCACATCAACTTTACTTTTGAAAGGTCTTTATTTTCTAATTCTGATAGATTTGGAAACCAGCTATTTTCTTCTGATAAATTATAAAATACAGGACTAGCCTCAACGAGTTTTGTTACTGATAAATAGGTAGGATAACCTGGATTTGGAATCAAAACTTCATCACCAGGGTTTAAAAAAGCTAAAGATATATGCATAATACCTTCCTTTGATCCCATTAGAGGCAATACTTCATTTAAAGGATTTAATTCTACACCAAAAAACTTATTATAAAACTTAGCTATGGCATCTCTAAGTTCAGGCAATCCCTGATAGCTCTGATATTTATGAGCAAATGAATCTGACAAACTGTTCTTAATTTCATCAATTACTCTAATTGATGGAAATAAATCAGGACTTCCTATTGCCATATTTATAACGGACTCACCAGACTGAATCATGTTAGAAACTTCTCTTAACTTTTTGGAGAAATAATATTCTTCTACACTATTTAATCTGTCTGACTGTTTTATCATTTCATTTGGTTTTTATAAATTCCTAAAACCTTTAACGACTCTGCTTCATTATTAATTAAATTAATTGCATCATTAAAATTTTCAATTGAACTAAATGTTGTATCAACAAAAAAAGAATATTTCCATGGTATTTCAACAATCGGTAAAGATTGTATTTTGGTAAGGTTTAAATTATAATCTTTTAAAATGTTTAAAACAGATGCTAAACTACCAGTTTCATGACTTAGCGAGAATTTAAGCGAGGCCTTATCAATTATATTTTTATTTTTCGAGAGTTCTTTAGATATAATAACAAATCTTGTTTCATTGTTTTTTATGGTTTGAATATTACTCGAAATAATTTCTAAACCAAAAATTTTAGCTGCTTCAAAACTTGCTATGGCTGCAGTGTCTTTAATCTTATTCTCTGAAATTTGTTTTGCAACATCAGCGGTGTCTTTTTCTTCAACCAAAGTTATATGAGGATATCTCCTTAAAAATTTTTTACACTGTAAAAGTGCCATGGGGTGAGAGGAAACAAATTTTAAATCTTCAATTTTAGTTCCTGGAAAAACCATTAATTGGTGATTTATATTTATAAAATATTCTCCAACAATATTTAAACTAAAATCATCAATTAAAGCATAGTTAGGAATTATTGAGCCTGCTATCGAGTTTTCTATTGCCATAATACCAAAATCCGAATCATTATTGCTAACTGAAATAGCTAAGTCATCAAATGATAAAAATTCCTGAACAGAAACTGAATCTCCAAAATAGCATTTAGCTACTTTATCGTGATATGATCCTCGTATTCCTTGTATTCCTATTTTCATATTATCTTAAAAAAAAAGTCCTGATTTTGTCAGGACTTAGTAAAATATATTAATTGTGTAATTATATATAAAAAGGTCCTGACTCCTCTTCAAAATAGAAGAAGAAATAGAAACTTTGAAAAAAATAATTACGCTTCATTTAATTTTTTAAAATTCAAATGTAATATTAGTTATGGTAAAAACAAAAGCTATCATTGAAAAACACGTTAAAAGTCCAAGTCTAAAACTTTTTTTCTACTAAAAACTGAGGATAAAAGAGCATTTAATTGATCATATTCAATTAAAAATGCATCATGTCCGTGAACTGACTTTATAGTTTTGAAAAAAATATTATCCTTGATTCTACAGGCTTTATAAAATGTGTCTCTATTTTGATAATCTGTAAAAAATAAATCAGAATCTACTGAAACGATCAATATATTTCCATTTACTCTTGAAATAATATCTTCAAACTTAATTTCACCTCCTCTTGTAATATCAATTTTAGATAATAAGTGATTCATTAATTTATATGAACTTAATTGAAATCTTTGTTGGAGTTTTTTACCATGATGAAGCAACCAACTTTCTACATTAAATATTTCATTATCCTCACTTAAAGATCTATCAAACTTTTTTTGAAATGACAAGGGTGATCTATAACATAACATTGCATGAATTCTTGCATCATGAACTGGATTAGAAGAATTATTTAATATTTGTTTTTGTAATCTAGTATTAGCAAGTAACCAATCGCTAGATTTCCAATCCGATGCAATTGGAATATAATTTTTAGCAAGATCTGGAGATAAAGCAGCCATTTCCCAAACTAAACCACCTCCTATTGAGCCTCCAATTATTGCATACAACTCTTCAATTTGTAATTTTTCAAGACCAATTATAAAAATTTTAGCTATATCTCTTAAAATTAAATCTTCATAATTTTCAATAATAAACCCATCATATCCATTTCCAGGAAAATTGAACGCTATTACCGTATAATCGTTAGTGTCAATTAATTTTTCATTTCCAATGATTGAACTCCACCAACCATTTTTTCCACTAACAGTTGAATTCCCAGTTAAAGCATGATTAACCAGCACAATTGGTGCTTTTCCTAATGGTTTACCAAAAACTTCGTAAGAAAGCTCAATGTCAAAATTTGTCCCGTTTTCAGAGACGTAATTTTCAATATTGAGCTTTTTTAAATTTTTCATTGGTTTGATTTAAACTAATACTTTTGAATCAATCTTTGAGAAAGCTAATTCCAAATCTTTCTTTAAATCTTCAATATCCTCCAAACCAACAGATAATCTAATTAAATCACTTGTTACTCCAGTTGAAGCTTGCTCTTCAACGCTTAATTGTTGATGAGTGGTACTTGCAGGATGAATAATTAGAGATTTAGTATCGCCTATATTAGCAAGAAGTGAAAAAACTTCTGTTTTATCTGCTAATGTTTTAGCAGAATCAAAACCTCCCTTTACTCCAAAAGTTATTAGACCACTCTGTCCTTTTGGTAAATATTTTTTAGCCAGAGAATTATATTCACTTGATTCTAGTCCTGGATAATTGACCCATTCCACTTCTGATCTGTTTTCTAACCATTTTGCAAGATTTAAAGCATTAGAACTGTGCTTTTTAATTCTTATTTCCAAAGTCTCTAAACCTTGAATAATTTGAAAAGCATTAAATGGACTTAATGCTCCTCCAAGGTCTCGTAAACCTTCTATTCTAACTTTTGCAATAAACGCTGCAGCTCCTAACGCATCATGATATATTAATCCATGGTAACCAGGTGAAGGTTCAGTAAATTCTGGGAATTTTCCACTAGACCAATCAAATGTTCCAGCATCTATAATAACACCTCCAAGAGCTGTTCCATTTCCATTAATGTACTTAGTTAAAGAATGAATAACAATATTTGCTCCATGCTCAATTGGATTTAATAAAGCTGGACTAGCAACAGTATTGTCAACAATAAAAGGGACTTTCGATTCCTTTGCATATTTGGATATTTCTTTTAAATCTAAAACATCTAATTTAGGATTACCTAAAGATTCTGCAAAAAATACTCTGGTGTTTTCTTTAACAGCGTCCTGAAAATTTTGAGGATCTGATGGATCTACAAAAGTTGTTGTAATTCCTAATCTGGGGAGAGTTACATTCAACAAATTAAAAGTTCCTCCATACAGACTATTTGAAGCTACTATGTGATCACCTGATTTTAATAGCACCAAAAGTGCTGTGGATATAGCAGATGTACCTGAAGCAGTTACTACTGAGGCAATTCCTCCTTCTAAAGCTGCTAATCTTTGTTCTAAAACATCATTTGTTGGATTATTTAATCTCGTGTAAATATAACCTGGTTCAGCAAGAGCAAATAAATTTGCAGCATGATCCGAATTATTAAAAACATAAGATGTAGATTGATAAATTGGAACTGCTCTAGTTCCTTGGCTTAAGCTTGTATCATGACCTGCATGTAAAGCTTTGGTAGATAATTTTTGTTCACTCATTTTTATATATTTAATTAGTTATAAATTAAATTTATAATTAGATGTGATTTGACGTTAAATAGTTCTGAAGCTTCTGCTTTAGCACTTTTTTTAAGAGGTTGCAATCAGTCAAATCGATCCTCTAACAATAAATTAGTCTTCAAAACTAAAATTAATTTTTTTTAAAACAAAAAAAATTATCTAAAATTTACAGAAATTCCTGCAGATAAAGTATTATATCTCTGGAATGTGAAGTCAGCAAAGGCACTAAATACTAAAAATTTAAACCTGGCGCCAATTGTTGTTTTATATCCAGAAACGTTGAAATTCATATCGATTGGATCATTTAAAGATTTTGAAATTGGTATTCCTGAACTTGAATTGTACTCTAAATCGTAATTTCCAAGTAATTTAAATGAAGAGTTTCCTCCTGAATATCCAAAGGAAGTATAAAAATCTACAACCAATAAATCAACTGAGGCTAGTAGTAATAAATTATAATTATTTAAGCTAAACTGGGCGACCTGTCCGGATCCGTTCAAAGAACTAAACGATTGAACATCATAGTCTATATCCATATTTGAAAATGAGGCAAAGGCTGAAACATTTAATGGGATTTTATCAATTGGCCCAAAATATTGCAATAAATTATGTTTGATACCTAATCCTTTTAATGACATATCTACTCCATTTCTGTGATATTCTGGACTGTATCTTATGACAACTTCCGTATCAAAAGGAATTCCTACACCCAACTGAAGAACTGGAGCGGGTATTGCTCCAAGAGGAAGCTTGCTTTTAATTCCTTTAGGAGATTTAATAATAGTTGAAATTTCAGGATATATACCATCAGCCGGAATAGTAATCATTAAATCTTCTTGTCTACTTTCACCTGCAATAGTAGGTAAGCTTTCCGCATCTGTTGAAATATATTCTAAATCAGATATAGTAAAAGATCTATCAGCTGATGGTACAAAAGAGGTGTTAATTCTAAGGGATAAATCAACTCCTAATTTCTTATGGACCTTCGCAGAATTATACCATCCGACGTTGGAGCTATATATTGCTCCTTTCATCATAGGATCTAAATATCTTTCGAATATTTTTTTTGAATCGCTTTCAACTGCAAGAAGGATAGACTCAAAACCTGACTGGGACCAACAAAGTAATGGTAAAAAAAGTGAAATTAATATACTAAATCTAAAATTCAATTGTTTAAATTTTAAACAAATATACGCTGAAAAAAATCTTATTTCTTACCGCCTTTGGTCTTACCCCCTTTGGATTTTCCAGAACCCCCAGCAAAAGACGTTAAATCGTATTTTAATCTAAAAACTGTATATCTAGGTTGAATAATATAAGATCTAGTTTGGCTGTAAAGTTGATTAAAACTATCTCTATTTATTGATGTATCATTAAATATGTTAGTTACGCTTATGCCGAATTCCCATTTAGAACCATCTTTATTGTAGGATAAATCTGCTTCTCCAGATCTGTACTCATTTAAAGTAACATTTTCATCTCTGTAATAATTGTAAGAGTAATCAGCTCTAAAAACAAACCCTTTTCCGAAATATGCATCAATTTGAACAAAAGGAGAATCCGTGTAAAAATAGTTTTTAAAATTACCAGTGTCGTACATACGCTTGTTGTAGCTGTAACCAACCTCAATGTTAGGTTTATCTCTAAAATTTGTTGCTATACTAGCTTTATAGCTTTGAGTAAAGTTAACTTGTTCAGTGAGGGTTCCGTTTACTATATTATTGAAATCACTGAAATTAAAATTCATATTAAACCCTGCTTTGAAGTTTTTAAATCTTTTATCTATTCTTCCAGATGCGCTGTAAGTTTCTCTTGGTATATTAGAATTTATTGGAGATCTAACACTACTTACTCCACTTAGCAAAGTTCTACTTTGAATTGAATTACTTCTCTTGGAATAATTAAGTCTTGCAAATACATTTGTGAAATTGAAAATATTGATACTTTGATAATTAAGATTATAATTATAAAATTTAGCGGATTCAAGATTTGGATTCCCTTGAAAAAAGGAATTGTAATTATTAAAAACATAACCCTCTGCTAAATTATTTACGTCAGTAAATTGATTTGTTGCATTGTAAGTAAACCTTAATGATTCAGAGTCTTTAAATTTTACAAATACTCTCATGTCAGGTCTAATATCAGTAAATGAATTAGTTTCTGTTTTAGCAAGTTGAGTATTTTCTGATTTATATGAATTGATGGTAAACCCCGGTTCCATTGTGAAAATACCAGTTATAAACCTATAATTTAAAGAAAAGTATGCATCATTAAATTTAAAGTCTACATCGTTATTTAAAATTTCATCATTAAAAGAAACCTGGGAGTTATTGTCTAATATTTGAAAAATACTAGAATTAAAATTTTGTTTAACATCGGTAATACCAAAAGTGAAATTTAAATTTGATTTAGGAGTCAAAATGTAGTAATAATCTAATTTGGCTTCAACTTTATCAGTTTCAACTATTCTATTTTGATTAATGTTAAATTTAGACTGATCAGTATTTAGTGGAATTATATTTCTAAACGGTTGAATATCTCTAATTGCTCTGTAAAAGGGATCCTCATTCTGGGACAAATGTTGTGCCTCAAAAGAAAATATATGATCTTCATTCAAAGTATAATACGCTTTTAATTCTTGATTAATAGAGCTAGGTTCATCGGACTTGAATAAATTAATTTGATCTAATTCTATTGGTTGAATAGAAGGTTGATTTGAAGAATCACGAAAAGATTTAGACATCAGATCGGTATTTTCAATATTTTCTGCAGATTTAATCAATAAATTGTATTCGGTTTGCAACCTGTCGTTAGGATTAAAAGCAGCAGTGAATTTATAAAGTTGTTGCTGGTTATCTTGAATAACATTGTCTTCAGAATTTTGAATATTACCATTAGTATAATTTCTTGATATTTTTTCTTCAACAATATTTTTAGTTTTAGATAAAATTGCAAATCCACTAATCTCCCAGCTTTCATTAGGAGAATGACTAAAATTATATGCTCCAAGTTGAGCATCAATAGATTTTGCTTGGTTATTTTGTAAACTACCTAAACCAGCTCCATCTGTTGATATACTTATCGATGTTCCGTTTCTAGCATTTAAATTACCAAATCCTCCACCAAATTTATAAAAATCCCGTCTGGAAAGAACAGGTTCACCAATGTTATTGGTATTGCCTAAAAGACTCATACTAAAATCTTTAGCATAGTAAAATACTTTTGGTGCAGCCAATACTCTATCTTCATTACCCACTCCCCCTAAAATTTCACCAAACCAAAATTTATCTTTTCCACTTTTAAGACTAATATTAATGGCTATATTATCTTCATTATTAGTTACATTTCTAAGCTGGCCAACTTCTGTAAAATTTCTTAATACTTCAACCTTACCTACTGCTTTAGCTGGTAAATTTTGAGTTGCTAATTTAGAATCTCCATCAAAAAAATCCTTTCCTTCAACTGTAATTTTTGTTATTTCCTTACCCTCTACTTCAACCCTTCCGTCTTCATTAATTTCAACACCAGGTAAGTTTTTTAAGACATCAGCCAATTTTTTTTCGGTTCCGGTGTTAAAGGAGTCAGCATTATAAACTATCGTATCTCCTTTAATGGTTACTGGCATTTCATAAACAAGTTCAACTTCGTCTAAAGCCTCAGCTTGTTCCTCGAGTTTTATGTTTTTTTCAAAACTCTCTGAAATATTTAAATCAAATACAAACTCAGTAAAACCAATAAAAGAAACTTTAATTTCATAGTCTGTGTTTTTCTTTAATGAAAGTCTGTAATATCCTGATTCGTTAGAAATTCCAAACCCATCTAAAATTTTTGATTGCTTTTCTATGGCAATGACATTTGCTCCTGTTAAACTATTTCCATCAACATCTGTGATTATTCCCTCAAATCTAACTTGAGAATATGAAAGTGCAGAAAATACTAATAGAATAATTAGAAATATATTTTTCATTATGGTTTTGTAAAATTTAAATTAATTTAAACGAGCTCTTGAATTTCCCCATCCGCCACGATTGCCTCCTCCCCTGTTGTATCTCTCTCTCATTTCATTCATTTTATCACCTTGAATTTTATTAAACTCAGAATTCGTAACAACTTTACCTTTAGAAGGTTCTTTAATCTTAATTTTTTCTTCTGGATTTAAAACAACTTTGGTACATAACATTGTTCTATTTCCGTCACTTATTTCCAAAATAAGTCCAGGGAGACCACCATACATCGCCGGTCCTGTTGAAACAGGAATCTCAGGGGTAAACCAAGCTGTCATAACAACAGTTTTGGTTTTGGGTAGTATGGGGTTATTCTCTTCATTTGTGTTCTGATTATCTCTTTGTCTTCTGCTGAAACTAAAAACATCTTCTTCAACTTCTTTTGTGTAAGTAGCCTTGTATGCGTTGTAAATTCCTATTTTTTTAGTTTCTCCTGTCATAACCCATTTAGTGGGAGATATGCTATCTGTAATTAGAAATATTTTTCCAAACAACTCTCTTTTATTTATATACATATTTTCTTGAATATCTTTATAGATATCACCTTGAGCAGGACCTGCAACGAATTGCATCCAATTAAATCCACCTCCACCAGATCCCCCAGCTTCGAGTGTTACTTCTTCCTTAAAGTAAGATGAACTACTATCAAAATCCAATATATAATTCTTTTCAAGAGCTGTTTTCATTCTTGCCTTCATATATTTTTGTCGTTCTGGTGACATATTCTTCATCCAATCCATATTGACAGTACTTTTAGACATGTAGTAAGCCTTACCTAAAAAATCCTGAGAATAACCCTCAAAACTTAAAAACAATAAAATAATTATTAATTTTTTCATAAGATTTAAATTATTTAAAATTTACAACTAATAAATAGACAACAATTAAGCCACAAAGTTTAATTGATATTAATTTATATCAAATATAAATTATAAATTAGACTATTGATTTTAATCCATTAATTATGCATATAGCAATTGCAGGAAATATTGGTGCTGGTAAAACAACATTGACAAAATTACTTTCCAAAAAATATAAATTTGAAGGACATTATGAGGATGTACTTAAAAACCCCTATTTAGATGACTTTTACGAACAAATGGAAAGATGGTCGTTTAATCTTCAAATTTATTTCCTAAACAGTAGATTTCGTCAAATATTAGATTTTAATAAAGAAGGCAAAAATATTATTCAGGATAGAACAATCTATGAAGATGCCTTTATTTTTGCTCCAAACTTAAAAGCAATGGGGCTGATGACTAACAGAGATTTTGAAAACTATAAATCCATATTTAATTTAATGGAGTCTTTTGTAAATCCACCAGATTTACTTATTTATTTAAGAAGTCAAATTCCAAATTTAGTTGATCAAATTCATAAAAGAGGAAGAGATTACGAAAGTTCAATTAGCATAGATTATCTAAGCAGACTAAATGAAAGATACGAAGCTTGGATTCAAACTTACAACAAGGGGAAACTTCTTATAATTGACGTTGATGATTTAGATTTTGTCAAAAACAAAAAAGACCTTCAAACTATTACCGACAAAATCGATAAAGTCTAAAAGGTCTTTAAAATATACTTCTTTATTATACTTATTTCTTATTAATTTGTCCCATAGCTGCAATACCTATTTTGTCAGCTTCAGTGGTATTGTGCTTTAACAATGCTTCCATAATTTCTTCTTGAGAACCACTTATAGATTCAGATTTTTTTGATACACCGTCAGAATCTGTTTCTTCCGTTGTAACAGTCATAGTCCAAACATCATTATCAGCCTTTACAATTACTTCTTTTTTTACCTCTAAATCATCATTAGGGTATACCATTTCAGCATGAGTAGAATCAATAGAATGTCCACCTAAAATTGGAGCAATTACAAGACCAATTAAACAAGTAAGTTTTATTAAAATATTCATTGAAGGTCCAGAGGTATCTTTAAACGGATCTCCTACAGTATCTCCAGTTACAGCAGCCTTGTGAGCGTCAGAACCTTTATAAGTCATTTCACCATTAATTTCAACACCAGCTTCAAATGATTTCTTTGCATTATCCCATGCACCACCTGCGTTGTTTTGAAATATAGCCCATAATACACCACTTACAGTTACACCAGCCATATATCCACCAAGCATTTCAGCAATTGCTAAATTATCCATTCCAAAAATCATTGGAACAAAAGCAATTAATAGAGGGAATCCAATAGTTAAAACTCCAGGAAGCATCATTTCTTTTAAAGAAGCTTGAGTTGAAATAGCAACACATTTGTCATATTCTGGTTTTCCAGTACCCTCCATAATTCCAGGAATGTCTTTAAATTGTCTTCTAACTTCCTGTACCATTTCCATTGCAGCTTTTCCTACAGCATTCATAGCTAAAGCAGAAAAAACAACAGGAACCATACCTCCAACAAATAACATAGCAAGAACTGGTGCCTTGAAAATATTAATACCATCAATTCCAGTAAATGTTACATATGCAGCAAACAAAGCCAGAGATGTTAAAGCAGCAGATGCAATTGCAAATCCTTTTCCAGTTGCTGCAGTAGTATTTCCTACAGAATCTAAAATATCTGTTCTTTCTCTCACAATTGGATCTTGTTCACTCATCTCAGCGATACCACCAGCATTATCAGAAATAGGTCCAAAAGCATCAATTGCAAGTTGCATTGCTGTAGTAGCCATCATTGCTGAGGCAGCTAGAGCTACACCATAAAATCCGGCAAATATGTAAGATGCCCAAATAGCTAAAGCAAACAATATTACTGAGGGAAATGTAGAAATCATTCCGGTAGCTAAACCTGCTATAATGTTTGTACCTGCACCAGTACTAGATTGTTGAACAATTTTAAGTGTTGGTGCTTTACCTAAACCAGTGTAATATTCGGTAACGGATGAAATTACCGCTCCAACAATTAAACCAACAATTGTGGCAAAAAACACATCCATTGAAGTAACTTCTTTCAATCCTTCTCCAAAAAATTCCATTTGCATAGTTTCTGGAAGCATCCAAGAACATAAAACATAGCAAGCAGCAGCAACTAAACCAATTGAGGTCCAGTTTCCTTTATTAAGTGCATTCATTACTTCATCTTCTTTTGCATCGTTTGTTTTTACACTAACTAATAATGTTCCTATAATGGAGATGATAATTCCAGCTCCAGCAATAGCAACTGGTAATAAAATTGGTCCTATTCCACCAAAGGCATCATTGATACTTCCTCCCATATCTTCAATAACATAATTTCCAAGAACCATTGCTGCAAGAACAGTTGCTACATAAGAACCAAATAAATCAGCACCCATTCCAGCTACATCTCCTACATTATCACCAACATTATCAGCGATAGTCGCTGGGTTTCTTGGGTCATCTTCAGGAATACCTGCTTCAACCTTACCAACTAAATCAGCACCAACATCAGCCGCTTTTGTATAAATTCCTCCACCTACTCTTGCAAATAAAGCAATCGATTCAGCTCCAAGTGAGAATCCTGCCAATGTTTCTAAAACAATTGTCATGTCTTCAGTACTAGTCCAAACACCATCCATAAAGAAATTAAAAAACAAAATGAAAAATGCTGTTAGTCCAAGTACCGCTAATCCAGCAACACCCAGTCCCATAACAGTTCCTCCACCAAATGATATTTTTAATGCATTTGGTAAACTTGTTCTAGCCGCTTGAGTTGTTCTAACATTAGTTTTTGTCGCAATCTTCATCCCCATATTTCCAGCCCACGCAGAAAAAACAGCTCCAAAGATAAAAGCAATAACGATTAACCAGTGAGTAGTTGGAACAACAACAGAAACACCAGCTAAAGCTAAACTAACCACTAAAACAAATACAGCTAGTAATTTATATTCAGCATTTAAAAAAGCTAAAGCTCCCTCATATATGTGATCAGAAATTTCTTTCATTTTACCATCACCAGCATCTTGTTTCATTACCCATGATTTTTTGTAGAGCATGTAAGCTAATCCTATTAAAGCCAGGATTATAGGCATATAAATTGCTAAAGATTCCATATTATATTTTTAATATTAATTTGTTTAAAATTTGATCGCAAAAGTAGTTAAATACGGTGAATTACAAAACTGAATTTTATTTATACATAACCTTCTTAATAGACTTTATCACATCTTCACTATTTGGTAACCATTCAGCCAGAAGAACAGGCGAGTATGGAGCAGGTGTATCTGCAGTATTGATTTTTTCAATTGGTGCATCTAAATAATCGAAAATTTGATTTTGTACTTGGTATGTAATTTCAGTTGAAATATTACCAAATGGCCAGGATTCTTCTAAAATTACTAATCTATTTGTTTTTTTAACAGACTCTAAAATTGTATCTACATCCAGAGGTCTAATTGTTCTAAGATCAATTAATTCCACTTCAATTCCTTCTTCTTTTAATTTATCGACTGCTATTTGTGCTTGTTTTAATATTTTTCCAAATGAGACGAGTGTTACATCTTTCCCTGGAACTTTAATTTCAGCTTTTCCAATTGGAATTAAATACTCTTCCTCAGGCACCTCACCTTTATCACCATACATCTGTTCTGATTCCATAAAAATGACTGGGTCATTATCTCTTATTGCAGATTTTAATAAACCTTTTGCATCATAGGGGTTTGATGGAACTATTACTTTTAGTCCAGGACAATTTGCGTACCAACTCTCGAAAGCTTGGGAATGGGTCGCGGCTAGTTGACCTGCAGATCCTGTTGGGCCTCTAAATACTATGGGACAGGGAAATTGACCACCTGACATTTGTCTAATTTTTGCAGCATTGTTTATTATTTGATCTATACCCACTAATGCAAAGTTAAAAGTCATAAACTCTATAATAGGACGATTTCCTGTCATCGTTGAACCAACTCCAATACCAGCGAAACCTAGCTCCGAAATTGGTGTATCTATAACTCTTTTATCTCCAAATTCATCAAGCATTCCTTTTGACGCTTTATAAGCCCCATTATATTCTGCAACCTCTTCACCCATTAGATAAATTGATTCATCCAATCTCATTTCTTCCGACATGGCTTCACAGATTGCTTCTCTAAATTGAATAATTCTCATAAGGATTATAATTTGGTGCAAAAATAAATAATATTTAAAGATTTTGATGTTTTTATTCTTAAAAAAAATACTATGCGTGCATAGTATTTTTATAAATTTTACATATATTTGGAGAAATATAATAACTCAGGTATTTATGAAAGTTTTAGTATGTATAAGTCATGTTCCCGATACAACTTCAAAAATTAATTTCATTGAAAATGACACTAAATTTGATGTTCAAGGAGTTCAATTTGTAATAAATCCAAATGACGAATTTGGGTTAACAAGAGCGATGTGGCTGAAAGAAAAACAAGGAGCCTCAATAGATGTAATCAATGTTGGAAATCAAAGCTCTGAACCAACTCTAAGAAAAGCGCTAGCAATAGGAGCTGATAAAGCCATTAGAATAAATTCTGACCCAAATGATGGTTTTTTTGTTGCTAAACAAATTTCAGAATACATAAAGAATAATACCTATGATTTAATTATTGCTGGAAGAGAGTCTATTGATTACAATGGAGCTATGGTACCAGGACTAATTGCAGGATTTTTAAATATTAATTATGTGACTAATTGCATAAAACTTGAAATTGATAATGAAAATGTTTTATTAGATCGTGAAATTGATGGAGGAAAAGAAACAATAAAAGGAAAACTTCCTTTAATAATTGGTGGTCAAAAGGGTCTTGTTGAAGAAAGTGATTTAAGAATTCCTAACATGAGAGGAATCATGCAAGCAAGACAAAAACCTCTTGAAGTTATAGAACCATACAATTTCACTTCAAATACTGAAACTTTAAAATTTCAAAAACCACTACCCAAACAAGCAGTCAAACTTATTGACTCTGAAAATTTAGATGAATTAATTAACCTCCTTCACAACGAAGCTAAAGTTTTATAAGCTATGCCAGTAATAACATACATTGAATCTTCAAACGGAAAAATTAAAAAAAATGGGTTTGAGTTAGCCTCATACTCAAGTGAATTAGCCAAACTTTTAAATACTACTGCAATTGCATTAACTGTAAATGTATCTGACTGTAGTGAACTCGGCAATTATGGAATTTCTAAAGTATTGAAAATTAGTGATGATTCATTAAATGAATTTAATGCTTCGACATATGCTGACATTATTACTCAAGCTGTAAATAAGACTGGAGCAAGTACAGTTGTAGTAAGTAGCAGTTTAGACTCCAAATATCTAACCCCTATTTTATCAGCAAATATTGAAGCAGCATACATTAATAATGTAATAAGCTTACCATCAAATTTAGACCCTTTTACAGTTAAAAGAACTGCTTTTACAAACAAAGCCTTTAGCGATACAAGTTCCAACTCTGAAAAAGTTATTGTTGGACTTTCTAATAACTCCTTTGGTTTAATAGAAAACTCTGTTTCAATGGATGAAGAAATTTTTGAAGTTTCAATTTCTAATTCAAATTTGTCAGTTGAATCTTCTGAAAAAGTTTCTGGAAAAATATCAATTGCAGATGCTGATATTGTCGTTTCTGCGGGAAGAGGAATGAAAGGACCAGAAAATTGGAATTTAATTGAAAATCTAGCAGATACTTTAGGAGCAGCAACCGCATGTTCGAAGCCAGTCTCTGATATGGGTTGGAGACCTCATAGTGAACATGTAGGTCAAACTGGAAAGCCAGTTGCTACTAACTTGTATATTGCTATTGGTATTTCTGGTGCTATTCAGCATCTAGCAGGCATTAATTCTTCAAAAATTAAAGTTGTTATTAATAGTGATCCTGAAGCACCATTCTTTAAAGCTGCTGATTATGGGATTGTTGGAGATGCCTTTGATGTAGTGCCAAGATTAAATGAAAAACTAAAAGAATTTAAAGCCCAAAACTCATAAATTTTTAATACTTTAGAAGTCACTACATACTTCTTCTTAATGAGTTTAATTCGCTTGACAATCGACAGAATTTCTTATAGCCAAAACACCAATGGTGCATATGCTCTGTTGTTAAACGAAAAAGGTGGAGAAAGAAAATTACCAATTGTTATTGGTGGATTTGAAGCTCAATCCATCGCGGTTGCTTTAGAAAAAGAAATTAAACCGCCAAGACCTTTGACACACGATTTATTCAAAAATTTTTCTGATTGTTTCGAAATTAATTTAAAGCAAGTGATAATACATAAAATTGTTGATGGTGTTTTCTTTTCTAGTCTAATTTGTGTAAGAGACAAAATTGAGGAGATAATTGATTCTAGAACTTCAGATGCTATTGCGCTCGCCATAAGATTCAACTCACCAATATTTACATATGAAAGTGTTTTGGAAACAGCTGGAATAATATTAAAGCCAGGAGCTAAAAAAAACAAAAAGCAGAGTGTCAAAAATAAAGTTAAAAAAGAGAAGATGTCCGCTGGTCAAATTAAAAAAGCTATTGAAATTGCTGTAAAAAATGAAGATTACGAGTTAGCAGCTCAATTAAGAGATGAACTAAATAAAAAAAATGATTAATTACTTTTCAATTTCCGAGGCACTTCAAAATGAGATTATTTTAAGCCAGGGTTTTTCTTTAGAAAGTATTGTTAGAGGAATAATCGGAATGATTTCTTTGGTTTTTATTGCTTACTTGTTTAGTAGTAATAAAAAAGCAATAAATTGGAAGACTACATTTTTGGGATTAACATCACAGTTAATCTTAGCAGTTTTAATATTAAGAGTAGAGTTTGTTCAAAGTATTTTTGAATTTTTTGGAAAAATATTTGTAAAGACCTTAGATTTTACAATGGAAGGTAGTAGGTTTTTACTTGGTGACATGGTTAATGTTGAAAGTTTTGGGTACGTATTTTTGTTTCAAGTTTTACCTACAATTATATTCTTTTCTGCTCTTACTTCCGTTTTATTTTATCTTGGTATAATTCAAAAAGTTGTAAAAATATTAGCACTTAGTTTGAGTAAATTATTGAACATTTCTGGTGCTGAAAGCCTAAGTGTCGCTGGAAATATATTTTTAGGTCAAACTGAAGCCCCTCTTATGATAAAAGCCTATTTAGAAAAAATGAACAAATCAGAAATTCTATTGGTAATGATTGGCGGCATGGCTACAGTTGCCGGAGGAGTTTTGGCGGCATATATTGGGTTTTTAGGTGGGGAAGACGAAGTTCTGAAGCTTTATTATGCTAAACATTTATTAACTGCTTCTGTGATGGCTGCGCCTGGAGCCATAGTTATTTCAAAAATATTATTTCCTCAAGTTGAGACAATAAATAAAGACGTTTCAGTTTCTCAAGATAAGATTGGATCAAATCTATTAGATGCAATTGCAAACGGCACAACTGAGGGTCTTAAATTAGCTGCAAATGTTGGTGCTATGCTACTAGTTTTCATAGCCTTCATCGCCATGATTAATTTTGGTTTTGAAAAAATTGGCGCAATTACCAACATTAATGACTGGATTAATAACAATACTACTTATAATTTTTTATCGATTGAATTTATTTTAGGTTATACGCTATCTCCGATTATGTGGATTATTGGTGTTGCTAAAGAAGATATGGCATTAATGGGCCAATTACTTGGAATTAAACTCGCAGCTAGCGAGTTTATTGGATACATGCAGCTTGCTGAATTAAAAGATCTTTCTAATGTAGTTCATCTACAATATGAAAAATCAATTTTAATGGCTACATACATGCTTTGCGGTTTTGCAAATTTTGCATCTATTGGAATACAGATTGGGGGTATAGGATCCCTTGCTCCAAATCAAAGAACTAATCTCTCAAAATTTGGAATGATCGCTGTTCTTGGTGGAACTTTAGCATCATTACTTTCAGCAACAATTGCAGGAATGATAATTGGTTAATATTTATTAATAAGTTCCTGGATTTTATTACTTTGAAATTTGGTTAATTTATATTTTTGAATTTTAAATTTATATGAAACAATATTTAGATTTAGTTAAGCACGTTCTTGAAAATGGTAATGAAAAATCTGATAGAACTGGCACTGGAACAAAAAGTGTTTTTGGATATCAAATGAGATTTGATTTAGCTGAAGGTTTTCCAATGGTAACGACAAAAAAACTTCATCTTAAGTCAATAATTTATGAATTATTGTGGTTTATAAAAGGTGAAACAAATATTGAGTATTTAAAACAGAATGGTGTAAAAATTTGGGACGAATGGGCAGATGAGAATGGAGATTTAGGACCAGTTTACGGACACCAATGGAGAAATTGGAACAGTGATGGAATTGATCAAATCAAAGAAGTAATTAATTCTCTTAAAAACAATCCTGACAGTAGAAGAATGATTGTTTCTGCATGGAATCCTGGAGTTCTCCCTGATACGTCTATAAGTTTTAGTGAAAATGTAAAAAAAGGAAAAGCAGCTTTACCTCCTTGTCATGCTTTTTTTCAATTTTATGTTCACAATAATAAATTGTCTTGCCAATTATACCAAAGAAGTGCAGATATTTTTTTAGGAGTCCCTTTTAATATTGCTTCTTATGCATTGCTAACAGAAATGATTGCTCACGTTTGCGGTTATAAGGCAGGTGATTTTATACACACGTTTGGTGATGCTCACATTTATAATAACCATTTGGAACAACTGGAACTTCAACTTTCGAGAGAACCTAAAGAGTTACCTAATTTAAAAATTTTAAAAGACATTAAAAATATTGATGATTTTAAATTTGAAGATTTTGAAATTTTAAATTATAATCCACATCCACATATAAAAGGAAAAGTTGCTGTTTAAACAATTATTTTTTAAACACAATGCTAAAAACATACCTTTAGGTATGTATTTAATTGAACATCAGTCAATTAAATTTATTTTTTTAAAATAAACATCCAATTTGTGTTTGATAATTTAATATATTCGATAAGATAAAAATCAGGTGCCAATTGGCATGTATTTTGATTATTTTAAATAAACTAAAACTTTGACTTTGAAACTTAACAAAACTTTTCTATTTGTAATAGCTATTTTACTTATTGGCTTATACAATTATGATTCATTTTATTTGGACTACAAAAGATCTATCCACCAAGAAAATTTAGAAAATAGTCCGATAAAAAAAACATACAAACTTTCGAAAGCAGAAAGAAAAAAAATTAATTTACCACCCAACCAATATCAAGAAAAGATGTGGGAACTCTCAATGAACCCCATGACTGGTAAACCTGATATTGATGATTTATTTGAACTACAATATGATATGAATAAATCAATGAACAGTTCTGTGAGAACTTTTTCAGTTCCTGGAGAATCTGAAGAAATGAAATGGGTCAGTAGAGGTCCTTATAATGTTGGAGGAAGGACCAAAGGCTTAATGTTTGACCCCAATGATGAATCTGATGAGACTGTTTTTGCCGGTGGCGTTAGCGGGGGATTATTTAAAAATACTAATATTTCTAGTGTTAACTCTGAATGGGTTCACATAACTGCTGGAATACCTGATAACATACCGGTTTCCTCAATTGTACATGATCCAAATGATTTAAACACCTTTTATGTTGGAACAGGAGAATCTTATACAGGCGCTGAAGCTCTTGGAAATGGTTTATGGAAATCAAGTGACGGAGGAGAAAATTGGTCGAATGTTTTTGGTGGAAAATCAGAAACGGAAAAAGTCTATAGAAGTACTGGTAACTATGTCAAGTTTACCAATAATGAAAATCTAGGACCCTACTCCTATGTTAGTGCAGCATTTGGATCATCTCTAACATCGACACCAATAGTAAAAGATCTAATCCTGGCGGATGACAACAGTACGGATAATGGAGGAACAGAAGGTGCTACAGGTACAACAAACGATGCTTGCTCAGGACTAGTAAATGGGTCCGCTATAAGTGGTAATATTGCTTTTATTGAAAGAGGTGTTTGTGCTTTTGTTGACAAAGTTAAAAATGCGCAGGATGCTGGAGCTGTTGCTGTAATTTTAGTTAATAGAAATGATGGTTCTAGAACTGACTATACTCCTGCTCCATTTACTATGGGAGGTAGTGATAGTTCTATAACTATACCCTCAGTAATGATTAGTGGATCTTATAGAACCAAAATTGCTAATGCACTAAAAGCTGGAAAGGTAACTGTTTCATTGTCACTTGAAAATTTAGCTAGAGAAGGAAGAACTGTAAGTCCAGGTATTTTTTACATAAATGATGTGGTTGTTAGAGATAATGATGGAGTTTCTGAAGTTATCATAGCGGCAGGTGTTTCATCTCACCGTGACAATGGTAATCATCTTTTTGGAGTTGATGATTATGGAATTTGGAAGTCAACAGATGCTGCTTCATCATGGGACAAAATCCCATTTGGAATTAATGATGGTGTTTTTCAATATCAACCTATGGATTTAGAGTTAGCTCCTGATAACAATTTATGGGTTTCAACTACTTATAACCATTCCGGATCAGGAGGTGGAACCATATTGCAAGCAAATGATGATATATCTGCATTTTCTGTGAAACACAATATCGAAAATGGTAGAAGAACAGAACTTGAGATAGCAAGTAATGGCGACATTTATGCTCTAGCAAGCGTAAATGATGGGGCGGCTCCAGTAACTATTATTAAATCTACCAATAACGGATCATCATTCACACCAGTTACATTACCTGATGGAAGTGCAACCGGATTAGATGCAAACGATTTTACTAGAGGACAATCATTTTACGATTTAGTGATTGAAACAGATCCAAGTAATCCACAAACTGTATATGCAGGTGGAATTGATCTTTTCAAATCTACAAGTGGAGCGGAAAATGCTACTACAAATCCATGGAGTCAATTTACACAATGGTATGGTAATGGTCTTACATATACTCATGCAGATCAGCACAATATGGCTTTTGGAAACTATGATTCTTCAAAAAAAGTTTTTGGAAACGATGGAGGTGTTTACTACAGCAAATCAACTGGTGCATCTGAAGAAATTTCCTCTAGAAATTCTAACTTTATAACTACTCAATTTTATACAATTGGCGTTGCTCCCTCTGAAATGTTTAAAGATTTAAACAAACAAATATCAGGTAGAGATCTTTCAGATTATAGATCAAAAAATAAAAGTGTAGCAGGTATGACTGATGCCTTCTTAGCGGGTGCACAAGACAATGGAACTCAATTTCTTTCTGACAGAGAAAACAAAATTTCAACTAGTATCGATGTTTCTGGGGGTGATGGTGCTGCCTCAATGTTTTCACAAAATGTGAACAAGCCTTACTTTGTTACTAATTACGTTTACAATAGATATGTTGATGTTTACGATTTTGTTTCTGGAGACTTACATCAAATTAGAAGTGAAGGCGAATCTAATGGTGATTTTATTAACATTCAAGCCTTAGACTCTAACTATGGTATAATTTATTCAAATTATTCTGGAAGCAGTTTCCAAATCATATCTTATTATGGTTGGGATGGTTTTAGTGAAGATGACAGAAACACGGATGCGCCAAGCCGAATTTTATCAAACTCACAATTAACAGCAAACGTTTCCGCTCTGACCGTTTCTCCACATACCACAAATTCATCTACTTTAATGGTGGGGCTTGAAAATGGTGTCGTATTAAAGGTAGAAGATGCTAACACTTCAAATCCAAAATATACTAATCTTACTGGAAATAAATTTTTAGGAAGTGTTTCTGATATTGAATTTGGCCTAAGTGAAAACGAAATTTTTGTAACATTCCACAATTATTCAGTGGTTAACGTATTTTATTCCAAAGATGGAGGTGAAACATGGGAGAATAAGGAAGGAGATGAGGATAATGGTGGTCTTCCAAACTTACCTGTTAGATCAATTCTTCAAAATCCAATAGTTTTAAGTGAGGTTATAGTTGGTACTGACTTGGGAGTATGGTACACTAAAAACTTCTTCGATAGTTCCCCATCATGGTCTCCAGCTTTCAATGGCATGAGTGATGTTAGAGTTACTGATTTAGATATGAGAGATGATTATAAAGTATTTGCGTCAACGTATGGACGAGGTATTTTCTCATCTTATTTCTCCTCAGATGGACCTTTATTACAACTTAGCACACCTCAGCCAAGTTTAAAAGTTGGACAAGGTGAAACAAGTTCATTTAAGGTCAACTACAGGGTTTTTTCAAGTTATGATTTTGAAACTACATTTTCGTTAGAGGGATTACCTGAAAATACTGAAGTTACATATTCACCATCAAATCCGATAAACATAAATAGTAATGGAGAAATCACATTTGAATTAAAAATTTCTAATGAAGCGGAAGCAAAAGATTATCCAATTATAATTAATGCCACAGCCTCTGGTCAAACTATTGAATCTGTTGGAATTAATTTAGAAGTCCTCTCAAATGATTTTGATAATGATGGAATAAAAAACTCTGAAGATAATTGCCAAAACACTGCAAATCCTGGACAAGAAGATTATGACAATGATGGAATTGGAGATGTTTGCGATCCAAACCCGTTCCCTAACGATACATTTACTTTATTTTACACAAACGAAGTTTGTAGATCATCAAATGACGGTTATTTAGATCTTACTATCAAAGGAGAGTGGGGTGAATTTCCTTTCACAGTTTCAGTAACTAGTAGCCTTCAAAATTTCAGTTTTGATCCAGTAGAAATTGAAGATACTACTTGGAGTTTATCTGGACTCGAGGCCGGACTTTACGAGGTTTGCCTAACTAATTCTCTTTTCCCAAGTTTCAAACAATGCTTTAATGTGAATATTGAAGAACCTGTTGATTTGAGCGTGTTAACTGCAATAAACAGGGAAGATAGACAAGTTAATTTAAATCTTAAAGGGAGTGATAGTTATGATATATTACTAAATGGTAATCTTATTAAAACATCTGAAAACAATATTAATCTAGATCTTAAAGCTGGGTTTAATACTATTAAAGTATCTACAAATTTAAGATGTCAGGGTGTATTTGAAGAAACAATCTTTATTTCAGAAGACATATTATTAAGTCCTAACCCTGCAAGTAGTGAGTCTAAACTTTGGGTTGGTGGTAGTGACAACAGTATCAATATGACATTGTTTGATGTCACTGGAAGAATTATTTGGTCAAAGGATGATAAAGTTCCATACAATAGATCGGTTAGTGTACCTTTTAATAATATAAAATCTGGGATTTATATTCTACAAGTTGACTCTGAGACGGTTAATAAATCAATTAAAGTAATAAAAGAATAATGAAAAAAATATATTTTAAATCCATATACGTTTTAAGTTTAATTCTATTCTCATGTGGAGGTTCTTCAGGAGACGATGGAGGCGGTAGCGGAGGACCAGTTGATCCACCACCAACACCTCAGAAACCGCAAAAAGCTGTTTTAAGTAAACCAGAAAATAATTCTGAATGTTTAGAGGTTGATGCTGTAAAATTTGAATGGAACACTGCAGCTAATACTACTTCTTATACTTTAAATGTAAAAAATCTATTAACTAATGAAATAAGTTCAACTACCACAACTTCTACTAGTGCAGATGTGACTTTAACGAAGGGCTTTCCTTATTCATGGCAAGTAATTTCAACAAACAGTACTACTTTTGTTGGGGAGAGTGACAAATGGAAATTTTATCTTTCTGGCGAACCCTTGAAAAATCACGCACCTTTTCCAGCAGAAATAGTTGCTCCTTCACCTGGTGCTAGTGTTAATTCTGGATCAGTACAATTATCTTGGACTTTCTCTGACGTAGATTCAGACGATACACATAGCTTTGATTTATACCTTGACAAAGTAGATGGTTCAACTTTATTAGTTTCTAGTTGGGGTGCTACAAAAAGAACAATTTCGGTTAGTGATCCTGGAACATACTATTGGAGAGTTGTAACAAAAGACAATCACAATGCTTCATCTGATTCAGGAGTCTCTACGTTTGTTGTTTTAGAGTAATTTAAAGTATTGAGAGAAGATCGTCTATTTCACTAATCGTGTTATAAAAGTTAAAACTAAATCTAATTCCATCTCCTCTTTTGGAGCATATAATTTTATTTTTAATTAGATGTTTATGAAAACTGTCATTTCCCTCAATATTAAAAATATTAGAATGCTTTTCTCTTTTTACGACTTTTAAATTTAAAAGCTTCTTGTTTTCAAAGGAGCTTTTGGCATAATTTGAAAGTTTATTAATATCAGTTTCTATATTTTTAATCCCATAGTTAGAAATTGTTTTTAAAGAAAACAGCAAACTCCCAAAACTTAGTGTGTCTAAGTGTCCTGGTTCAAAAATCAATGAAAGATTATAAGAGTTAATATCCATTTTAAAATGATTTGAAGAACACGATGGGCTAATGCTAATAAAGCCATTTCCATATCCTCCAAGCATCCATTTATAACCACTTGAAATTAAAATATCAATATTAGAATTTTTAAAGTCAAAAAACTTAGTTCCACAAAACTGTGTGCCATCTGCAATAATTAAAATTTCAGGAAATTCATTTTTAATCTTCTTGATAAAATCTAAATCTATAAGAGTTCCATCTATATGTTGAACAATTGAAAAAATTAAAACATCAGGAAGTTTTTTTTTTATTTCTTTAAATATTTGCAACTCTAAATCAAATGTGTTTTCAATGTAAGAATATGATAAACCCGAACACCTTACCTGATTTATGATACTTGAATAATCATCTTTGATAATCATAACTGATTGATTTGATTTAAGACTATTTAGCAACTTACTGAGGCCTATTGAAAAATTCTGAATTAAAAAAGTTTTAGACTTTGGTGAATTAAAAAATTTGTTAATTTCTAGTCGAGTTTCATTTAATAATTCTTCATCATTTAGCCTGAACTGACTTCCTTCTTTTAGAAAATGATTTTCGTGACTATTTCTCCAATTTAAGAGTTCGTCATACATTAAACCAGAACGTGCTGTATCAAAATAAATTTTATTTTTTAGGGCTGGAAAATTCATAGTTTAATAATAATTAATTTTTAAAAGATTATTTTTGTGAACTGATTTTAAAATTATGCTATTTAAAAATAAAAATAGTTCCAATATTGATGAAGAGCAAATTGCTCTAATCGAATATGCACAGGAAAGAATAAAATCTAAAAGAAGATTATTTTATCATTTTTCAATAATGATATTGGGTTCCTCATCAATGCTTATTGCTAATTTACTTTTGGATTTTAAAGCAGATTATACCTTTTTTAATTATCCCTGGTCCTACTGGCTATGTGTTTTATGGTTTGCTCTTTTATTTTATCATGTTTTTAATGTTTACATTAAAAATAAATTCATTGGTAAGAAATGGGAAAAAAATCAAATGAAAAAACTGGTAAATAAGCAACAAATTAAAATTGCGGAAATAAAAGCAGAATTAGAAAAAGAAGCTAGAATAGTAGCTGAATCCCAACTCTACTCTGAAAAAAATCCTAAAAGAATAATTACATTAATTGCAGCGGCAAGCGAAAATAATGTAATAGGAAAAGACAATAAATTAATATGGCATTTAAGTGATGATTTAAAACATTTTAAAGAACTTACAAAAGGACATCATGTAATTATGGGAAGGAAGACTTTTGAATCAATGCCTAAAGCATTGCCCAATAGAACAAACATAGTTATAACAAGAAAATCAGATTATCAAGCTAATGATGCTATTGTAGTAAACTCATTAGAACAAGCATTAAAACATTCAGAAAGTGATAATCAACCTTTTATAATTGGAGGAGGTGAAATATATAAATTAGCTATTGAAAATGCAGATAGAATTGAATTAACTAGAGTTCATACCTCAATTGAAGGGGATGCATATTTTCCAGAAATTAATATCAATTTATGGGATGAGGTAAATTCAGAAAAAAGATTTAAAGACGATAAAAACGAGTACGATTATACTTTTTACAGATATAACAAAAAAAACTAAATGAAAGGATATATTTTCCCTGGGCAGGGTTCACAATTTACAGGAATGTGTCATGATTTATTTATTAAATATGATCAAGTAAAACCACTTTTTAAACAAGCCGAGACTATTTTAGGTTTTGATATTTCAAAAATAATGTTTGAGGGAACTAAAGAAGAATTAACTCAGACAAAAGTAACTCAACCTGCTATTTTTATTCATTCAATGGCAATTATAAAAATTTTAGGAAATTCTTTTAAGCCAGATTTGGTTGCCGGTCACTCATTAGGAGAATTCTCAGCTCTTGTAGCAGCTGGTGTTTTAGACTTTGAGGATGGATTACGTTTAGTTTCAATTAGAGCAAAAGCAATGCAGGAATCGTGTGAAAATACTAATGGGACGATGGCGGCAATTTTAGGTCTTGATAATAGTATTATTGAAGAAATTTGTTCGAATATTGAAGGAACTGTTGTTGCTGCAAACTATAATTGTCCAGGACAAGTAGTGATTTCAGGAGAAGTTAGCGCTGTAAAAAATACATGTGAAAAATTGAGTGAAGTTGGGGCTAGAAGAGCTTTAATTCTTCCTGTTGGAGGTGCTTTTCACTCTGAATTAATGAAAGACGCTAAAGACGAACTTTCTAAAGCAATTAAGGAAACATCATTTAATTCACCAATATGTCCAATTTATCAAAATGTAAATGGCAAGCCAGAACATTTAGTAGATAATATAAAAACAAATTTAATATCACAACTTACATCCCCTGTAAAATGGACTCAAAGTGTAAATAAAATGATTGAAGATGGTTGTCAAGATTTTATTGAAATTGGTCCTGGAAAAGTTTTACAAGGTCTGATTAAAAAGATTAACAGAGATGCTAATGTTAGCTGTCCAAATCTTTAAAAAATTGGTTTACTTTTTGTGAAATAAAATCAATTTGCTCTTCATCAAGTTCAGAATGCATTGGAAGTGAAATAACTTGTTTGGACATCATTATTGATGTCTTAAAATCTTCTTTTTTATACCTTTCATCGGTATATGCTTTTTGCCTATGTAGTGGAATTGGGTAATAAATACCATGTGGAATTTTATTATCATTTAAAAATTCAGACAACTCATCCCTTTTACCATTTAATACTCTTAAAGTATATTGATGAAAAACATGTGATTGACAACTTTCTTTAACAATTGGAGTAATTAAATTTTTATTATTCTTAAAGTTTTTTGAATATAATATAGATGCTTCTTTTCTTCTTTCATTATAAAAATCAAGTAGAGGAAGTTTAGCTTTTAAAACAGCTGCTTGAACACTATCCAATCTTGAATTCACACCCACTACGTCATGATGATATCTTTTATACATGCCATGATTAACTATTCCACGAATTGTATGAGCAAGATCATCGTTGTTTGTGAAAATAGCTCCACCATCTCCATAACATCCTAAGTTTTTTGAAGGAAAAAAAGATGTAGTCCCTAAATGGCCAATAGTCCCTGATTTTTTATTAGAATTATATATTGCACCAATTGCTTGCGCATTATCTTCAACAACAAATAAATTATTAGCTTTTGCTATTTCCATGACCTTATTCATATTGGCTACTTGTCCAAATAAATGTACAGGAATAATGACCTTTGTCTTGGGTGTAATTGCTTTGATAATTTCATCACAATCAATGTTAAAAGTATCTTCATCTATATCAACTAAAACTGGTTTTAACCTTAATAAAGCTATAACTTCAACAGTAGCAGCAAAAGTAAAATCAGATGTTATGATTTCATCACCTGGTTTCAAATCTAAACTCATTAAAGCAATTTGAAGAGCATCTGTTCCGTTTGCACATGGAATCACATGTTTAACTTTTAAATATTCCTCAAGTTCAGTTTGAAATTCTTTAACTGAGGGGCCATTAATAAAAGTTCCTCTTTTAAAAATTTCAAGGACAGAAGAATCTACTTGGTCTTTGATAAACTCATATTGAGTTTGTAAATCGACCATTTGTAGTTTTTTCATGAAATCATTTTGCAACAAAAATAAGAAAATACTGATTTATAGAATGAATATATTTACAAAATACTTTATAGTATTTTTGTATTAAGTGAATATCATTTATAACATAGCAGTTTTTAAAATCAAAGTTTTATTTTTTATTCTAAAATTTTTTAACTCAAAGATTAAATTATTTTTAGAAGAAAGAAAAAATGTTTTTGAAATATTAAAAAAAAACATCTCAAATTCAGAAAAATATATTTGGATTCACGTTGCATCGCTTGGTGAATATGAACAGGGGCTTCCAATATTTAAAGAAATAAAATCACTATATCACGATCATAAAATTGTAGTTTCATTTTTTTCATCATCTGGATATGAAGTTAAAAAAAAGAATTCCATTGCAGATTTAACAGTTTATCTTCCAATTGATTCTTATTTAAATTCAAAAAAATTTATTGATATAATTAATCCTAAACTTGCTTTTTTTGTTAAATACGAATTTTGGCCAAACTACCTTAGAAATTTAAAGATAAATAAAGTCCCTACTTATTTAATTGCCGGAAACTTTAGAGAAGATCAATGGTTCTTTAAATGGTATGGAAATGGGTTTTTATCATTATTAAAAACATCATTTACTCATTTCTTTGTTCAAAATAATTCTTCCTTAAACCTTTTAAAAAAGAAAAAAATATTTAATTCTAGTGTTATGGGAGATTCAAGATTTGACAGAGTAAAATATTTATTAAATCAAAATAACTCAATAGAAAATATTAAAGAATTTATAAATACTAAAACTTGTATTGTTGCTGGAAGTACATGGACTCAAGATGAATCATTAATTATTGATTATTTAAAATCATCAAACAAAGAAAATTTACGCTGGATAATTGCCCCACACCAAATTGATTTAAGTAAAATAAATGCATTTCAAAAAAAACTTAATTCTACAAGTGTTCTTCTTTCTAATCTTGACAAAATAAATTCTAAATATTTTAAAATATTAATCATTGATTGTGTTGGAATATTAACTAAAATATATAGTTATGCTGATATTTCATACGTTGGAGGTGGTATGGGAAATTCAGGATTACATAATATTTTAGAGCCAGCCATTTTTAAATCTCCAATTATAATTGGTAAAAACTATAAAAAATCTCCAGAAGCTAATGAAATGATAAAACAAAAAGGATTAATAAGCGTAAAAAACTCTATGGAATTTAAAAAAACAATTAATACTCTAATTGAAAACAAAGACTTGAGATTAAAAATGGGTGAAATAAATTACAATTTTATAAATAAAAACTTAGGAGCTACAAACAAGGTAATTTCCTTTTTAAAACAAAAAATATGAAAAAAATTATTTTAATAACTATTATGCTAATTTCTGTTTCATTAAATGCTCAAAGCATAATTGGTGCTTGGGAAAGGATTCATTTTTCTGATGATGGAAAAGAATTAAAAAGTGTAGTTATTTTTACAGAATCTCACCAAAGCATAAGTATTACAGAAAATAGAACAGGTAAACTTATTCATTCAAATGGAGGGACATGGGAGTTAGATGGGAATACTATGACTGAAGTTGTTGAATTTGACACTGACAACCCAGAAAGAGTTGGTAAATCCGTAGTATTTGATGTAACTATTAGTGATGAATATTTAGAAATCCCGGGTAGTAAAAGAAAATTCTACAGGCTGGATAATGGAAAACCTGGTGATTTAAATGGTGCATGGTTAATGTCAGGAAGATTTAGAAATGGGATAATGCAAATAAGAGAAACGAATAGGCCTAGAAAAACTATGAAAATTCTTTCTGGAACTAAGTTTCAGTGGATTGCCTACGATACTAACAAAAAAACATTTATTGCTACTGGTGGAGGAAGTTATACTACCGAAAATGGCATTTACACTGAAAAAATTGAATATTTTTCAAGAGATATTTCAAGAGTAGGAATGCAGCTCGAATTTCAATATAGCTTAAAGAATGGAAATTGGAATCATAAAGGGTTTAGCAGTAAAGGAAAAGCAATAAATGAAATATGGACCAAAAGATAAATTAGATATCGTTCGATATTTCTACTAATTTTACACAAAATTAAATATGTCAAAAAAACCTTTAATCTTAGTTACAAACGATGATGGTATTTCTGCTCCTGGAATAAGAACATTAATATCAGCAATGAATGAAATTGGAGATGTTATTGTTGTAGCTCCAGACAGTCCACAATCCGCAATGGGACATGCTATAACAATTAATTCTACATTACATTGTAATGAAATTAAAATTGATAACGGTCCACAAAAGGAATATTCTTGCTCGGGAACTCCAGCAGACTGTGTTAAATTAGGAATTAATGAAATACTTGATAGAAAACCTGATATTTGTGTATCAGGTGTTAATCACGGATCTAATTCATCAATTAATGTTATTTATTCTGGAACTATGAGTGCTGCAGTAGAAGCCAGTATTGAAGGTATTCCTGCAATTGGATTTTCACTTTTAGATTATAGTTGGAATGCTGATTTCAATTCAATTAAAAAATATTTGATTGGAATAACTAAGAAAGCACTAGATGAAGGTATTCCTAAGGGAAACGCACTAAATATTAACTTTCCAAAAGAAAAAGAAATTAAAGGAATTAAAATATGTCGTCAAGCTAATGCTTATTGGGTTGAAAAGTTTGATAAAAGATCAAATCCTCAAGGAAAGGAATATTATTGGTTGACTGGTGAATTTATAAATGAAGACAAGGGCGAGGACTCAGATGAGTGGGCTCTTGAAAATGGTTACATTTCAATTGTTCCAGTAAAGTTTGATATGACAGATCATGAAAATATCAAACTGTTAAAAAATTGGGAGTTTTAATATAAATGAAGTATTACATAATAGCAGGAGAAGCATCTGGAGATTTGCACGGATCTAACTTAATTAAAGAAATAATTAAACTAGATTCAAATGCAGAGATAAAAGCATGGGGTGGTGATAAAATGCAAGATGCTGGTGCAATAATAGTTAAGCATTTCAAAGATTTAGCTTTTATGGGGTTTTATGAAGTTTTAATTAATCTTAGAACTATCCTTAATAATATTAGCTATTGTAAAAAAGATATATTGGACTTTAATCCAGATAAAATAATTTTTATAGACTATCCTGGTTTTAATTTAAGGATTGCTAAATGGGCTAAGAAATATAAATTTAATACAATCTATTATATAGCTCCTCAGCTTTGGGCTTGGAATGAAAAAAGAATTAATGAAATAAAAAAATTTGTTAATTCGATGTATGTAATCCTTCCTTTTGAGAAAGAATTTTTTGAAAAAAAACACAATTATCCAGTAAATTTTTTGGGACACCCACTAATTGATAGTATCAGTAATTTTCAAAATAGGTTTCAAAAAGACAAACAAGAAATAAAATTAAACAATAAGCCAGTTATTGCTATATTACCAGGAAGCAGAAAACAAGAGATCAAAAAAATTTTAAAAACAGTAATTAAAGTCATTAATGATTATCCAAACTATCAATTTATAATTGCGGGAGCACCAAACATAGAAAAGAGTTTTTATAAAAATTTTTTGAAGAATATAGATATTACCATTGTCCAAAATAAAACTTATGAACTTTTATCCGTTTCATCAGCAGCAATTGTGACTAGTGGAACAGCTACTCTTGAAACAGCGTTATTTAAAGTTCCTCAAATCGTTTGTTATAAAAGTAGTTTTATTAGCTACATCATTGCAAAACTACTTGTTAAAATAAAATATATATCCCTTGTAAATCTTATAATGGATAAAGAAATAGTTAAAGAATTAATACAGCAAAACTGTAATAAGGATTCTATTTCATTGGAATTAAATAAAATCCTGAATCCAGACCATAGAAAAAATTTATTATTAAATTACAATAAGTTAATTTCTGTTTTAGGAAAACCTGGGACCAGCAGAAGAATTGCTAATGATATAATTAAAACATAGTATTTTGAAAATTGATGGTATTGATAAAAAAATAATTCTTGAGTTAACTAATAACTCAAGAACTCCTATACTAGAAATTTCACGAAAAATAGGGATTTCGGGTGCTGCTATTCATCAACGAATTAGAAAACTTGAAGATTGCGGATTAATAAGTGGTCATCACTTAAAACTAAACCCAAAGGTCCTAGGTTATTCTACTTTAGCATTTGTTGGAGTTTATTTTGATAAAGCTGAAAGAAATGCTGAAGCTATTAAACAAATGAAAAGTATTCCAGAAATTTTAGAGTGTCATTATACAACTGGAAACTGGAGTGTTCTCATTAAAATCTTGTGTAAGGATAATGAAGATCTAATGTTAATTTTAAATAAAAAAATTCAATCTATTAAAGGTGTTTCCAGAACAGAAACTTTCATCTCACTTGAACAACAAATTGACAGACAAATTACTGTAAATTAAATCTTAGATTTAATTATAAAATAGATTATTACTAATGCCAAAACAACAGTGATAGAATTGGCAATAATCATTGATAAGCTTCCTATATTGAGACCATATAAAAACCATAAAAAAACTCCAATAACAAATATAATATAGGTTGTTAATGATAAACCCTCTACAGAATTTGTTTTCCAAACTTCAATAACTTGAGGAATAAAAGCAAATGTTGTTAAGAAAGCAGCAGCAAATCCAATAAGCTCAACACCATCAAATCCTATATCTAACATACGATATTGATTATTTTTCCAGGTACAACTATAATTTTTTTAACTTCTCGGCTAATAAGAAATTTTTTCAATCTTGGATCATTTCTTAAAGAACTTTTTATTTCATCAACCTTTAGAGATACGTCTAGATTAATTTTAAATTTCATTTTACCATTAAATGAAACTGGGTATTCAAAAGTACTTTCTTTAATAAATTCAGCATTAAAATCAGGAAAAGATTCATATGAAATAGTCTTTTTGTTTCCTAACTTACTCCATATTTCTTCACAAATATGAGGAGCAAATGGAGAAAGTAAAATAGTTAAAGGTTTTAAAATATGTATGTTATCACATTTTAATGAGTTTAATTCATTAACGCAGATCATAAAAGCACTAACAGAGGTATTAAAAGAAAAGTTATTTATATCATCTTCAATTTTTCTTATAGTTTTATGTAAAACTTTTAAACTTTCATTGGATGGTTTATCTTGACTTACTTTAAAACTTCCTGATCTATGAAAAAGGTTCCAGTATTTTTTTAAAAATGAATACGTTCCCGTAATTCCTGCAGTGTTCCAAGGTTTAGCTTGTTCAAGAGGGCCTAAAAACATTTCATATAATCTTAGCGTGTCAGCTCCATAATGCTCGCATATATCATCTGGGTTTATTACATTATATTTTGATTTGGACATTTTTTCAACCTCTCTACATACTATAAACTTATTATCATTAGTTTCAAAATTTGCTTTTTTAAATTGAGGTTGCCAATTACGTAATTTTACAATATCAAGTTCATTACTAGTGTTTACAAACTGAACATCAACATGAATGAGTTGAGTTTTAACATCTTTATTAATTTCATCTGAGTAATAATTATCTGTTCCAACTTCTCTTTTTATAAAAGCACTATTTCCTAAAATCATTCCCTGGTTAATTAACTTTTTTGCATAATCCTTGACAGGAACTAGCCCCAAGTCATAAAGAAAATATTGCCAAAACCTTGAATAAAGTAAATGACCAGTAGCATGTTCACTTCCTCCAATATAGACATCAACTTCTTTCCAATAATTTAGAGATTCTTCAGATGCAAACTCATTACTATTATTTGGGTCCATATACCTATTAAAATACCACGAACTACCAGCCCAGCCTGGCATAGTATTAAGTTCCATTCTAAATACAGTTTTATTATCGATATGAAAATTATTTACAATTTTATTTTGAACAGTATCCCATGCCCAAGAATCTGAATTTCCAAGTGGAGGTTTACCGTCTTCTGTTGGAAGATATTTACTAACGTCTGGCAGTTCAATTGGCAAATATTTTTCATCAATCATTACTGGAAAATTATCTTTATAGTATACTGGAAATGGTTCACCCCAATATCTCTGTCTACTGAAAACAGCATCCCTGAGTTTGTAATTAATCTTGTGAGTTCCTTTTTTAACTTCTTTTAATTTTTTAATAGCTAAACTCAATCCGTCTTTAAAGTTAAGACCGTCTAGAAAACTAGAATTAGTTAGAACAAATCCATCTTTATTTTGGAAAGCTCCCTCCGAAATATCCTTGTCTAAAAAAATGTTTTTAATTGGAATATTAAAAAACTTGGCAAAATTATAATCCCTTTGATCTCCACACGGTACAGCCATTACTGCACCTGTTCCATATCCAGCTAAAACATAATCTGAAATCCAAATTGGCAACCTTTCATTTGAAAGAGGGTGAATTGCATACGCTCCAGTAAAAACACCGGTAATAGATTTAACATCTGACATTCTTTCTCTTTCTGTTTTTTTTTCAGAAAGTTTAATATAGTCCTGAACTTTTTTTAAGTTTTCTTTAGTCGTTATTTTTTTTACGTAAGGATGCTCAGGAGCTAAAGTCATGAAAGTAACTCCAAAAATTGTATCTACTCTAGTTGTAAAAACTTCAATTTGTTTGTCAAAATTTTCAATATCAAAAGTCACCATTGCTCCATCAGATCTTCCAATCCAATTTTTTTGCATCTCCTTAAGAGGTTCCGGCCAGTTGATATCATTTAAACCAGTTAATAATCGTTGAGAGTATGCTGATATTCTAATACTCCACTGTGTCATTTTTTTTCGGATGACCTCAAAACCACCTCTCTCAGATAATCCATCAATGATCTCATCGTTTGCTAAAACTGTTCCTAACTTAGGACACCAGTTAACATCAATCTCAGAAAGAAATGCAAGTCTGTAATTAAGTAAAATTTTATTTTTTTTTGATTCTTCAAAAGAATTCCAATCATCAGAAGAAAAAGTTCTAAATTCTTCAGTTTGACATGCGTCCAAGTTTGTATTTCCTTCTTTACTAAAAATTAAAATTAATTCATTAATGTCTTTTGCTGTTTCTGTTTTATTATCATACCAAGAATTGTATAATTTAATAAACATCCATTGTGTCCATTTGTAATAACTCTTATCAGAAGTTCTAATTTCTCTGGACCAATCAAAAGAAAACCCCAATCTATCTAATTGTTCTCTGTATCGAGCAATATTTTCGTCTGTAGTTTTTTTAGGGTGTCTTCCTGTTTGAATAGCGTATTGTTCAGCTGGTAATCCAAATGAATCGTATCCTTGAGGATGTAATACATTAAATCCTTTCAGTCGCTTATATCTTGAGAAGATATCACTGGCAATATAACCCAAAGGATGACCTACATGTAAACCTGCACCTGACGGATATGGAAACATATCCATAATGAAATATTTAGGTAAGTCTATTTTATTTTCAGCTTTGAAAGTTTGATTTTCGGACCAATATTTCTGCCATTTTTTTTCAATATGTTTAAAGTTATAAGACATTACCTATTTTAAAGAGACAAAAATACATTTATTGTATGAATAGGGAAAGTTTAAATCACATATCCTGACTTATTAAAAAGGTTTAGTATTTTTACTAAAATAATTTTCATTTATTTTGGCTAATTCAAAAAACAAAAGACTTTTAACTTCATACTTCTCAGTCACTGTGAGTATTTCAATTGTACTTTTTTTGATTGGAGCTTTTTTGTTAATTGCATTCAATGCTAGAAAAATAACAAACGATTTTAAGGAAAAAATTCCTATAACTATCTATTTAAAAAAAGAAGCAAAAAAAATTGAGATTGAACAATTAATTAAAAAATTAAATATTAAGAATTACACAGGCTCAGTAAATTACATTTCAAAGGAAAAGGGTGCTGAAATTCTAATTGATGAAATTGGAGAAGATTTTGTCGAATTTTATGGAAGTAATCCTCTTTTAAATTCGATAGATGTATTTTTAAAATCTGAATACGTGACAACTCTAGTATTCGATGAGGTTTCTAATGAGTTGGGTAAAACAGATTTTATTGATGAAATAATTTATGATGCTCCTCTAGTATCGTTAATTAATGAAAACATAAATAAAATCAAATATTGGGTTCTAGGAATAGCAGTGTTTTTTTTAATAATATCAATTTTAGTAATCAATAGTTCAATAAGATTGTCTATTTATTCAAACAGGATAAATATAAAAACTATGCAATTAGTTGGGGCAACTAGAGGCTTTATTAGAAAGCCTTTTATTCTAACGCATGTTAAATTAGGTTTATTTGGAGCTTTTTTAGCTATAGTTATGCTTAGTGGAGCATTATATTACATTCAAAACTTTTTTGATTATGTTAATTTTGAATCAGATATTCAAATAATTATGGCAATGTTTGGTTCTATTTCAATTTTTAGTATGCTCATAACTTACTTATGTACCTTTTTTGCTACACAAAAATTCTTAAAATCTAAAATTGATCAACTATACTGATGAAAAATAAAAAAACTAACAAAACATTTGTATTCGAAAAAAAGAATTATTTGATAATGATAATTGGGCTTCTTTTTATAGCAACTGGTTTCATTCTTATGTCAGGTGGGGCTAGTGATGACCCAAATGTTTTTAATCCTGAAATTTATAATTTTCAAAGAATTCGATTAGCTCCAACCCTTGTTTTAATTGGGTTTGCAATACAGGTGTACGCTATTCTTTTCTCATCCAAGAAAAAATAAATGGAATATCTAGAATCAATTATCTTAGGAGTTGTTCAAGGCTTAACCGAGTTCTTACCAATATCTTCGAGTGGACATCTTGAAATATCAAAAGCTATATTAGGAAATGACCTTTCTAATAAAGAAAGTCTACTTTTTACAATTGTACTACATTTTGCCACTGCTTTAAGTACACTATTTTTTTTCAGAAAAGATATTTTGAATATTATTTTAGGTTTATTTGATTCCAATAATAAAGAATCTAAAAACTTCTCAATATCAATTTTAATTTCTATGATTCCTGCTGTTTTTGTTGGTCTTTTTTTTGAAGACTTTATTAATTCTTTTTTTGATGGTAATTTAATTTTGGTTGGCTGTATGCTCTATATAACAGCAATTCTTTTGTATTTATCAGATGTAATTAAATTAAAAACAAACGAAGTTACTTTTAAGAATAGTTTTATCATTGGATTAGCTCAAGCTATTGCAATTCTACCTGGTATTTCAAGAAGTGGCGCTACAATTGCTACAGCTGTTGTTATTGGAATTGACAGAGAAAAAGCTGCTAGATTTTCATTTATTATGGTTATTCCTTTAATTTTTGGAAGTATGTTTAAATCAATTATTGATAATGGAGGATTAGAATTTACTAACTATAATTTGATCTCAGTTTTATTAGGCTTTATATCTGCTTTTATAACCGGGCTATTAGCTTGCAAATGGATGATTTCATTAGTTAAAAAAAGTAAGCTTTATTACTTTTCTATATATTGTTTTGTTGTTGGTTCGATAATTCTCTACTACTCTTTCAATGGAATTTAACGAAGAATCTTTTGTTGATGGTAATGTTTTGCTAATAAATAAACCTTTAAAGTGGACTTCATTTCAAGTTGTTAATAAAATTAGATGGTTAATCAAAAAACAATATGGGATAAAAAAAATAAAAGTAGGTCATGCTGGCACATTAGATCCTCTTGCTGAGGGACTATTAATTGTTTGTACAGGTAAAATGACTAAAAGAATTACAGAATTTCAAAATCTAAATAAAACATATACAGGGAAGTTTTATTTGGGAGCCTCAACTCCTTCTTTCGATTTAGAAACTGAAATAAGTGAAAAAAAATCAATTGATCATCTCAATGATGATATTATTCAACAAGCAACCACAAAATTCATTGGAAAAATACTTCAAACTCCCCCCATTTACTCAGCTATCAAACACAATGGAAAAAAACTTTATGAGTTTGCAAGAAAAGGTGAGACCGTAACAATAAAAAGTAGAGAAGTTTTTATACATGAATTCTTAATTTCTTTAATAAATCTTCCCGAAGTAAATTTTAAAATTTCATGTAGTAAAGGAACTTACATAAGATCTTTAGCTAATGATTATGGTACTAAATTAAATTGTGGAGCTCATTTAAAAGAACTAAAAAGAACTGCTATAGGAGATTATAAACTTGAAAATTCAATCTCAATTGAAGATTTTGAGAAAAAATTAAAATAAATATTTTAAAAATTCTTTTCTAGAAATCTCCTCTGCACCCAAAGATTTTAAATGTGCACTTGGAACTTGACAATCAATTAATTTATACTTGTTTTTTGTAAGTTCTTTAACCAAATGAACAAAACCAATTTTACTTGCATTATTTGCTTTTGTAAACATACTTTCACCACAAAAAACATCTCCTAAATCAATACCATAAAGCCCGCCAACAAGTTCATAATCTTTCCAAACTTCAACAGAATATGCATGACCCATGTTATGTAATGTACTGTAAGCTTTCTTTAATCCATTTGTAATCCAGGTACCATTTTGACCAAATCTTTTAACCTTAGCACAAGAATCTACCACTTCATCAAAAGATTGATTAAAAGTAACTTTAAAAAAATTTTCTTTCAATAATTTTTTTGTTGACTTTGAGATTTTTAGTTTTTCTGGGAATAAAACCATTCGGGGATCTGGACTCCACCATACAAGATGATCATCATTTTCAAACCAAGGGAAAATACCATTTTTGTATGCTTTTAATATTCTATTCGGATCTAAATCTCCGCCAATAGCAACAATCCCCTCTTTCGATGCAGAATCTGCAGATGGAAAAATATGTTCGCTACCTAATAGATGCATTTATTTTAGAAAGGTAAATCGTCAGGCTCGTTATCATTGACATCATCTGCTGGCTCAAATGCTTCAGCAGGTGGCACCGGAGGAATATTAGCATCTGCTTCTTGAGAAGACAACTTTTCTATTCTCCATCCCTGAATTGAATTAAAATATTTTATTTCACCTTGTGGACTCTCCCACTCTCTTCCTCTTAGATTTATATCTACTTTAACTGACTCACCAACTTTATAAGAATTTAGAATATCACATTTATCTTGAATAAATTCAACTAATAAATCTTGTGGGTATTGCTCTTCTGTAGTAACTACTAGTTCTCTTTTTCTAAACCCATTACTTCCATATTCTTTTGTATCGTTAATTAGTTTTATTTTTCCTGTAATATCCATCTTTAAATAATTTATAACGAAAGTAAATAAATTTAAGCCTTAAATAAAGCTTAAATGAAAATTTAATAAGAGTTTTTTACAAAAAAGATTTTATTTGATCGACGAGAGTTTCAAAATCCTTAGTTTCTAACTTTACTTTATTTTTAAAAGATACATCTTTCATTGAATTTATAGGAATTAAGTGAACATGAGCATGAGGAACTTCTAATCCAATAACTGACATACCGATTCTTTCACAAGGAACTGCTTTTTTTAAAGCCGTCGCAATTTTTTTAGAAAAGTTCATTAAATCTTGATAAAGATCCTGGTCTAAATCAAAAATAAGATCAACTTCTTTTTTGGGAATACATAGTGTATGGCCAACAGAATTTGGGTTTATGTCTAAAAAAGCTAAACAAGTTGTAGTTTCAGCTATTTTGTAACTAGGAATTTTTCCTTCAACAATATCTGTGAATATGGAACTCAAAGCTTATCTCTCAATTGATATAATTTCAAATTTAATGGTCCCATTTGGAACCACAACTTCAGCTATCTCTCCAACCTTTTTACCTAAAAGTCCTTTTCCGATAGGTGAACTGACAGAAATTTTACCAGATTTTAGATCTGCCTCACTTTCAGCAACTAAGGTATATTTTAATTGCATCTGATTATTTAAATTTTTTATTGTGACCTTAGATAAGACTAAAACTTTACTTAGATCAAGTTGAGATTCATCAATTAACCTAGCATTTGACAAAACTGCTTCAAGTTTAGATATTTTCATCTCTAACATTCCTTGAGCCTCCTTTGCTGCATCGTATTCAGCATTTTCACTTAAATCACCTTTATCTCTAGCTTCTGCGATTGCATTAGACGCTTTTGGTCTTTCGATATCTTTAAGTTGACTTAATTCATCCTTTAACTTCTTTAAGCCTTCTTTAGTATAGTAAGAAACATCACTCATAATACTTAGTTTAAAACAAAAAATCCCTTTTTTATCGGGATTTAATACAAATATACAAAATTCTAAAATCTATTATTTTTTAACTAATTTCACTACTGTGAGAACAAGAAAAATCATAGCACTTTTATTTTTTCTTTTTATAATTTCTTGTACAAAGAACGAAATGAACAAAAACCCTTACTTACACGAGGTTTCATTTGAAAAAGTAATAAATCTTAATTTACCTCAATACGATAATTTAAATTACAATGGAGGAGCTATTTATTTAAATTCGGGTGGTATTAAAGGCTTAATTTTATTTAATTTCAGTAATCAAATTTTTGCTTGGGAAGCTAGTTGTCCAAATCAATATCCTTCATCTTGCTCAACTATGAGAATTGATGGTGTTCAATCAGTCTGTGATTGTGACAACTATAAATACAGTTTAGCTACCGGTCAATTACTTTCAAGCACTGAAAATGACGCCTATCCAATGAAATTATATTTTTCTGAAAAAAATGGTAATTCAGTCCGAATATCGAACTGAATTACCAAATAATATTAGAATTTATAGTTTAATCCAAAAGAAATGTTTCTTCCCATTTCATGGATACCCATGTTCTTAAATCTAGATAAATGATCGTAGTATTCTTCATCTAGTAAATTATTAATTGACCAAACAAAACCTAAATTATTACTACCAAGGTTAAATTTGTGACTTCCTGAAATGTTCATAAGAAAATAAGAATCTGTAGTAGTTTCAAACTGAGCAACATTATTCTGTTTTCCTTTAGACAAGAAGCTTAATTTATAATTATTACTATCAAAACCAAGGTTGAAAGTGTGTTTAAAAGTAAACGGAGAAATAAATGGAAGATTACCTCCTCCAGATTTTTCACCTGATAAATACTCTAAAGACGTTTTGTATGAAAGCCACTCTAAAGAAGTTGATTTAGAAAAATGAAGCTCACCTCCAAATAAAGAAGCATCTGCTTGAGTATAATTATAAACTGGTCTAGAACTAATAGTAGTTCCCGTTGGATTTAAGTATATATAATCGTTAATAGAATTATAAAAAACATCCAATCCAAAACTTGAATCAGAACCATAAGATGATAAAGAAATATCTGTTTGGATATTTTTCTCTTCACTTAAAGTACTGTTTCCAATCTCGTAACGGTTTGTTCCATGATGAACTCCTTCAGAAAATAACTCTGAAAGATTAGGTGCTCTATATCCATTTGAAATATTAAGTCTGAAAAATTTATTTTCAGCAAAATCTCTTTTAAATCCAATTGAAGAAGTTAAACTGTTATAGTTTTGATCAAAATCTGAAGTTTCAATTTTTCTATTATCAATTCTTAAACCAAGTAAGATATCCCATTTAGAAGTATGAATGTGAGAAAGTGCAAAAACCCCTAAATCATTCTTCTCTGCATCAGGGATTAATTCTTCATGAGCAAGGTTTGTATTGGTTTGAGAAAGCATATTAGCTCCAATAATTAGCTCAAACTTTTCAGATTTTGGAAAAATATATTTAAAATCAAAAGTTGTTGTTTCCAATTCCATATTTAAAGATGGACCCTCTCCATGTTCGTCATGATCATCGTGATCGTCATCATGATCATCATCGTGATCGTCATCATCGTGATCGTCATCATCGTGATCTTCATCGTGATCATCATGGCCTTCTTCCTCATGGTGACCAAACTCTTTTCTTTTATTAGAACTAAATCCTAAAGTAAATTCAATCTCTGATTTATTATCAAAAAGAATTCTGTTTTTCCATGAAATCATTGTATTTGTAAGATCCTGATAAGATTTTTCTTCTTCATGTTCATCATGATCATCTTGGTCGTCATCGTCGTGATCATCATCGTTGTGATCGTTGTCATCATGGTCATCATGATCATCATGGTCATCATGGTTTTCCTCACCATGAGGAATTCCAATTTCAGAATCATTAATATTAAGTCTAAGATCAGATATAAAATTATCTGAAGTATAGCCTAATCCAAATTTTAAGTCACTGTTTTTAAAGTAAGTATTTTCTACTTCTCCATCTGGTGTATTAAAGTTTTTGTTATCTATAAGGCTAGCTTGAACCAAATAAGATAATTTATTTGAACCTCCTTTAATCCCCAGGTTAGTTGTAAGACCTTGATAATTTGAATTATAAATAGTTCCAAGCTCTATTTCAGACCCATCACCATAGTAATACGAATCAGGATTAACGTAAAGAACTCCTCCTATTGCATCAGATCCATATAAAACAGACATTGGGCCTTTAATAACTTCAACTGATTCAATTCCAAAACCTGATAATTCCATACCATGCTCATCTCCCCATTGCTGGTTTTCAACTCTCATGTATTGATTAAATACAGTAACTCGATTTGAAGATAATCCTCTTATTACAGGTTTTGAAATACCAGGGCCTGTAGAAATTATTGATAATCCTGGGACTTCTTGAATAGCATTTGAAAAGTTAAGTCTTTTAATATAATTTAGATTGTTAAGGTTTAGCTTACTAACTCTAAGTACGTTGTTTTTAACAGACTCTTTAAAGGGAGTTGACACAACTACTTCATTTAATTCTACAGAAAGTATAGAATCGTTTTCTTGAGTATTTTGAGCTAAAATTGTGTTTGTGCTAATTAATAGCAATGCCAAAAAGGCAAGTTTTGTAATATTTTTCATTTATTTTTTTATTTATTTTAATTTACTTAATTCTTGATCTTAAGAATTAAAAGGGGGGCCCCTTGAATCAAAATAAGTAGAAAAATTTGAAAAAATTATTTCATTATAAGTAAAATTCTGCTTATTAAAAGCTGAAAAATCATTAAAAGAATAGTTGAAATTATCAGAACTATATTCAATATCTAATCTTATAAAATCACATGTACAACAATCTATTTCTATTTCATGAAAGTGAACATTTTCCTCAAAGCACTCAAAGTGATCTTCAAATAAGAAATGATTTAAGCCAAAAGCTGAAGGGAGGCTTAAAATTCCAATAAGTATTAAACTTATGATGTTCTTCACTCGGCAAATTTAATAAAATTTAGAATTTGAGAGTTATTCCAATTAAAAAGTTTCTTGTAGCTTGAGGATAGTAACCTGCTCCATCCATAGTCTTAGTTTGTCCAGGAACTGACCAAGTATCGTCGTATGTATAATAATATCCATTTGAAACGTATTCTATATCAATTATATTATTAATCAAACCTGAAATTATAATTTCTTTAAAAGTCTTATTTGGATTTATTTTATAATTAAAATTTAGATCATTAACGAAATAACTGTCAAGAATAGAATTGACTGCATCAATATTACCCATATATTGCTTTCCAACATACTTAGATAAAAAGCTAATGTCAAGATTATCTTTGGGTGAAAAAACTATTGTATTTGAAGCAATAACGTCCGGAGAAAATGAAATATTAGTTTTTCCAAAATCAACTATTTTTCCATCAAATTTTGATAATGTTTGTTTGTTCTTATTAGAACTTAATGTAACATTTGTGTTCATTAAAAAAAACTCAGAAAGTTTAATCTATAGCCTCAGCTTCAATACCCATTCTATAACTTGAACCACTATTAGTACGAATAGGAGATCCAACATCATCAAGCTCCCCTGTCAATACTAATTGTTCATTATACAACATGTAGTATGTATTTATATTTAGTCTTAACCCATCCTTTCTGAATCGCCACCCAATTTCAAAGTCATTTAATTGTTCTGGTTTAATTTTTTCGTTGCTCTCAAAATCACTTCGACTAGGTTCTCTGTTAGCCCTTGAATAGGACCCGTAGACCATTGATTGTGAACTCAGTTTGTAGGATAGTCCAAATTTTGGATTAAAAAAACTATAAGACTCATCAAGTAACATATTAACTAAATCTGATGTATATCCAGTTGTTTTATAATTTATGTTTCTAAGTTGAAAATCAGCATAAAATTCAAAAGCATTATTTAAGATTAAAGACCCTTTAGCAAATAAACTAAAATCAGTTTTTTTACCATTTCCATCATAGTATCTGTCTCTAATAGAAGAACTTTTACTAAAATTTCTTGCCCATATAACTTCTCCAAAGTGATCCCCGCTATATGTACTGTATGAGGTATTAAACATTAAATTTAACTTACTTGAATTATAATTAGTTGATGCATTTAAAACATAGAAATTATTATCTAACCAACGTCTTCTTATTAAATCAGTTGTTCCTGTTAAATTACCATTTTGGTCAGTATCTGAATCTACAATTCCCCCATATGTATCAACCGAATCAGCCTCTCTATATTGCTCAAAATAACCCCTTCCATAGGTGTAATTAAGACCAAGATTAGTCGACCATTTTTCATTTAATTTTTGATTCCAATGCAACTGATAATGATCTTGTTTGTAATTATCAATTTCATTTTCATAAGTATATGGATTTTGTCTACGGTTATCCTGTAATTCATCTAGACTTAGTCCATACCAAGATTGATAAGTTTTTTCATGTCCACCAAAAGTTAGTGCTTTAATTAAAGTGTTTCCCTTAATGTAAGCACCTTGAATAAAGTACGATTTCAAATCAGAATATGCTCTATCAATATATCCATCAGAATCGATTTTAGACAATCTACCAGAAAGCTCAAACGAGTCATTCAGTTTTCCAGAACTAAACTTAACAGTATGTTTCAAAGTATTAAAACTTCCAACTGAGTTAGAAATTTGTGCATAAGGACTTTCAGAAATAGCATCTGTGAGTATGTTAATACTTGCTCCGAACGCCCCAGAGCCATTGGTCGAAGTTCCAACCCCTCTTTGCACCTGTAAACTTTCTACGGAAGAAACAAAATCTGGTAAATTAACCCAGTAAGTTCCGTGTGATTCTGGATCATTGAATGGAATCCCATTAATGGTAATATTAGTAGATTGTGGGCTTACACCTCTAATTCTTATTCCAGTATAACCAATTCCAGCTCCAGCATCTGAAGTTGTAACTACTGATGGTAAAAAATTTAATAAAACTGGTAAATCTTGACCTAAATTTCGAGAGGACATTTCAGATTTTGAGATATTTGAATGACTGATAGGTGAGGAATATTTAACTCTAACAGACTGTACAATAACTTCATCCAAAACTTGTTTGGTTCCCTGTAAAGTATCTATAACTTGTTGAGAATAAACATTGAATGAAATCAATAATAAAAAGTAAATCCCTTTTTTCATATACTAAGTTATTTCAATAGAATACAGGGATTGATAACAATTTTCCTCTCCAAAATTACTTGGCAGGTTCATTGGGTATAATCTCAGCCTTAGCACCCCATTTATTATTTAACAAATATAGTATAAAACTTATTTATTTATCAAAGTATTTATTGATTTAGTAGCAGTGACTAATCTTTTTGACAATGATCCAGAAACTTCAATGTATGGCCTATTATATTTAATTAAAGTTTCTTTAAAAGCATCAAACATTTTTTCTCTTTCATTTGGTTTATCTCTTAAATCATCTTTTTCCCATGGAATGTCGATATTTGTCAAAATATACAAATCATAGGAATTTTTAAGTGCATATTTTTCAAGAAGAGGATCACAATATCCGTCATAATAAGTTTCAGAATATACTTTAGTTTCCAGTAGATCAGTATCACAAATCAACAATTGCTCAGAGATTTTAGAAAGTTTGTTTTCTAGTTTAATTTGTCCAATTGCTATGGGAATTAAATCCTCAAGTTCACAAACTTTCTTTTCAAGATTCCATTTTTTCTGTAAGTAATCTCTGGCATATTCCTTAACCCAATGGGTTTTATAGTGATTTGCTAATTCTTTAGATAAGGTAGTTTTTCCTGAGGATTCCGGTCCAAAAAGAACTATTTTTAAGCAGTTTGATTTGAGTTGTCTAAGATTTTTTTCCATGTGTAATAACCTGAAATAGCAATCACAGTAAAAATAATGTATTGTATGCTAGTAAATGTTAATCCTTTGTAAAAATATAGTGGAATTGAAATAATATTTCCAATAATCCAGAATATCCAATTTTCAATCTTTCTATTAGCCATAAGCCACATCGCAACAAAGAAAATAGCTGTTGTAAAATTGTCTATATATGATGTATATGATCCCCATTTATCAAAATAATTATAAATACCATATACAAAGCTTAATGAAAAAAAGAATATAATTAAAGATGTTATTTTTTCAGGTGAGCTTACTTTTGAAATGGGAGTAACAATATTATTTACTTTTCGTGTCCATATATACCAACCATAAACACTCATCACAAAATAGTATGCATTTATCATCATATCCCCAAGCAAACTCCATTTAAAAAGTAAGTAAGTAAAAATAGAAGTTGAAATCATTCCTGTTGGATATACAAGAATATTGTTTTTTTTTGAAAACCAAACACTCAATATTCCAAATACAACAGCAATAATTTCAAGTGAAATATCTAAGGTTTCATAATCTGAATATTGTTGAAATAATAGATCAAACATGACTACTGAATTATTTTAGCTAATGAACAAATGTAATTAGAAATAGGAAAGAGATCTACACTATACTGTTCAAGTATTTCATTTTTATTAATTACAACAAGTGCTTTATCATTTTTCAAAGACTGAATTTTTATATTTTTTTTAAAATCTATGCCACTATGTCCAAAAGCTTTGAATACTGATTCTTTAATAGTCCAAGCTTTTGTAAGACTTTCAACAGATTTAATATCAAAAATATCATGTTCTTGATTGGAGATAAATTTCATTGATATATTCAAAATTTGATTTCTAAATTTTTCTATATCTATGCCTACTTTATTATTTGAAATAAAAATACCTGAATAATTAAAAGAATGTGTAATGGATATAAATCTATCTTTTAAACAAGGTTTTCCATTTAAATCATAGTGAATATCTTCAAATGATAAATTTTGTTTTTCTAAAAGATTAAGTACACTTAAAAATTCAATTTGTTTAACTTCTGATTTAATTGAATTTAACTTTGAATGAAAAGAAGAATCTTGTTTAAGAGTATCTAAAAGTTCTTGTTTTGTTTCAGAAATATGCCAAATCAAAACAAACTCTCCTTTATTTATCTTGATTTTTTTGTATAAAGGCATTTTCTAGTATATAATTACAAATATACTTAAAGAAAATTTTTCAAAACTCTAGGAGTGATTATGCTTCGAATGGAATTATAGAAACAAAAGATTTATTGTCTTTCTTTTTTGTAAACTGGACTATACCATCAACTCTAGCATGAAGTGTATGGTCTTTACTAACGTACACATTCTCACCAGCTTTATGAGCAGTTCCTCTCTGACGAACAATAATATTTCCAGCTATTGCAGCTTGGCCACCAAAAATTTTTACACCAAGTCGTTTCGATTCTGATTCTCTACCGTTTTTCGAACTACCTACACCTTTTTTATGAGCCATTTTTAATGAATTTAATTATTTCTTAGTTTCTGTTTTTTTTGCTGTAGTTTTTTTAGCTGCTGCCTTCTTTGCAACAGGCTTCTTTTTAGCTACTGCTTTTTTTGCTACAGTCTTTTTTACAGAAGAATCATCTTTATCAGATTCTTTCTTAGGTTTTGATTCTACTTTAGACTTTTTTGCTTTTTCTAAAATATTTTCAACAACAATTTGAGTTAAAGATTGTCTATGACCATTCTTTACTTTATAACCTTTTCTTCTTTTCTTTTTGAAAACGATTACCTTATCGTCTTTTAAATGTTTAACAATTTTGGCTTCGACAGATGCACCTTGAACCATTGGGGTCCCAATAGTTGTTTTCCCAGAATTATCTAACATCAAAATATTATCAAAACTCACTTTTGAACCTTCCTTTCCCTCAAGTCTATTTACATAAACCTTTTGATCTTTTTCAACTTTAAACTGTTGACCTGCTATTTCTACAACTGCGTACATAATAATATTTTTATTAAAAAACGTGTGCAAATATACAAGGATTGAACATATATCGCAACATTTAAGACTAAAATATAAAACTAGATAATTAAGTTCTTGCCACAACTTTTTTTACAAACTAGGAATTAGATTTTTTATTAGCTAAATAAACCCCTATCAAGATGACTATAGTTGCAAAAAGTTGATTTAATGTAAAAACCTCACCATCGAGAAGACCCCAAAATAAGGCTACGACTGGAAGGGTGTAAGTTACAGAAGATACAAATACGGGTGAAGCTATCTGGACAAACTTATTGAATAATATTTTTGCAAATACCGTCCCAAAAATTGATAAAATTAAAATATAAAATAGAGCAGATGAAACATCTTTATCATTTAAATCAAGTTCATTGTAATCTGTCATAAAAAATATTACGACAGCAAAAGGAAAAATAAAAATAAAATTTCCTACTGTTATTGCTACTGCCGATACATCTTGCAAATAAACTTTTAACAAATTTACTTGAAGAGCGTATAAAATTGAAGCTAATATGATAAAAATGACATAAACAATATTTTGATCAGGATTTATTATAGATCCCTGATACATTAGTAATACTGAGCCTATTAAACCTAATATGACGCCTGAGATCTGTTTAGAATCTATTTTAAAGCGATAAAACCCAATACCAATAAGCAAAGTAGCCAAGGGGGTTAATGAGTTTAATATGGCTGCCAGAGCACTGTCAATTTCGGTTTGTGCATAGGCGAATAAAAAAGGTGGAATAAATGAAACATATCCTGTTATAGCTATCCATTTCCACTTATTTTTAGGAATTGTTTTTATTGAGGAATATCCAATAATTAATAATAAAACTGTAGATAATATAGTCCTTAAACTACCAACCTGTAAAGGTGTTAAACCAATTAAAGATTTTTTTATTAGAATGTACGAACTCCCCCATACTAAAGACAGTATTAATAAATAAATCCATTTTAAATTTTTATTACTCATTTACTATTAATTCCAATTAAATGATTGAATCAATTTTCTAATATCCTTGTTTACATGATTAATAGATGGCAGTAATGAATCGTAATTGGGTTTTGAATCAAAAAACAATGATCCAGTTAAATAAAATTTATCAGAATCAGTTATAAAAAAATATGTATTTGATGGAGTATCTCCACTAAAAGAAAAATATTTTGCAAAAACTCTTTTTTGCTCATCCACATACTCACTACTATTTACAAAAAAAGCATTTTCAGAGTTCTTATTCATTTTATCTGTAAAATCTGACTCAATTAAGCTTAAATTATTGTCAATTTTAATGTAGGTAATGAATATAGTTGACCTTAATTTTAAATTCTTAATTTTTAAGTTGCATCCCTCTTGATGTTAGAATTGACTTTATCATTAATCTGAAAAGAAAAACCACAATTATTTTGGTAAAGCTTATAATTTGGTTTAATAAATTCTTTATACAAAAAAGCATTAGGCTTTGGAATTATTGGATCATTGGAACATCCAAGAATAAAAAAAACAGTAAGCAATAAAATTTTTTTCATTTTTTTAAATCAGTTTCTGAAAGTAAGAAAAAGTTAACTCTGAACTAAAAATCAGTGTATAATAACTGATGAGTAAAGGAACTATTAATGTTTTAATTTGATCAGGATAAAATTCTATCAATAAAAATGTATTTAACAATTTAAATTTTATGAGAAAAGATTAAAATGGCAGATCATCAGCTTGATCCTCAGGTGCTTTTGTTTCTGGTTGTGCCGCCGCCGGAGGTGTATATGTAGAAGGCTCCGTCTGATTCATCTCGTTTTTATTCGATAAAAAATTAAATTCATTGACATGTATTTCTGTAGAGTAGCGTTGAACACCATCCTCTGATTGCCACTTTCTAGTTTTAATTTTTCCTTCAACATAAATTTTATCTCCTTTGTTGAGATATTTTTCACAAATTTCAGCAGCTTTATTACGAACTACAACATTGTGCCACTCAGTATTTGAAACTTTTTCTCCAGTTGTTTTATTTGTGTAATTTTCATTTGTAGCAATTGGAAATCTACCAATGCAACCTCCACCATCAAAATGATGTAATTTAACATCGTCTCCAAGATTTCCGATAAGCATTACTTTATTAAGGGATCCACTCATTTTATATGTATTATATTCAAATATAGGAAATTACATCAAGAATCTTTCTAATGTATTTATATATGAGATTAGGGGTTTTGGAAAAGGATAATTATTAAGGTTACTAATTGAAATACCTCGTTCAACCGGGCTTAAAGTTCTAATAATCCAGAATTTTAATTCTAAATTTTGATGTGATAATTTATGATTATATGTTTTGTCTAAATATATTTTTTCAAATGAAAATTTAGATTTATAATTAGATTCAAGAAATTCTATAATTATTTCACCATTTATTTTATCCATACTCTCAATTAATGGAAAATTATATAAGTTCTGCCAGATATCTTTTTTTTCTCTTTTTTTAATTAATATTTTTTTATCAAAATCCATCACAACTAAGTAATTAAAAGTTCTAAATTTTACAGTTGCATTTTTCTTCTTTACAGGAAAATTAAGGACAGTTTTATTTTGGTATGACAGGCAATCCTCATTAAATATACAGTCATAACAACTGGGGTTTTTTGGACGGCAAACAGTAGATCCAAAGTCCATTATTGCTTGATTAAAATCTCCTGGATATTTTTTTGAAATCAACTTAAATAATACTTTTTTAAATTCTTTTACTGCATTACTTGTATTAATAGTGATACTTATTTCAAATAGTCTTGAAATTAAACGATATACGTTTCCATCTAACACAGGTCTAATCTCATTATTTGAAAATGAACTTATAGCACTTGCTGAGTAGTCTCCAATTCCAGGAAGTTTTATAAGCTCATCATAATTTTTAGGAAATTTTGAATCGTATTCTTTTACTACTTTTTGTGAAGCTTTGTGTAAATTTCTTGCTCTGCTATAATAACCTAAACCTTCCCAGTTCTTCAAAACTTTATGTTCTGATGAATTAGATAATGAATCAACATCTGGAAATAATTTCACAAATTTATTGTAGTAGGGTAAACCTTGTTTTATTTGTGTTTGTTGAAGGATAATTTCAGAAAGCCAGATTTTGTACGGATCTTTAGTATCGCGCCAGGGCAAAGACCTCTTATTGTCTGAATACCAGCTAATTAAATTTGATGCAAAATTTTTAGAAATTTTATTTAATAAATCTATTTTCAAAACAAATATTGAAATTATTAGAGCATTTTAAAAGGTGAATAATGAATATAAATTTATATATTTGGCACCTTGAAAAGTAAACATAAGTAAATAATAAGAATATGACAAAAGCTGAGATAGTTTCAAAAGTTTCCAACAATATAGGATTGGACAAAAACGAAGTTTTAGCAATAGTAGAAAATTTAATGGAAGAAATTAAAGGCTCATTAAATAATGGAGAAAACGTTTATCTAAGAGGTTTTGGAAGTTTTATTGTTAAAAAGAGAGCTGAAAAAACTGGAAGAAACATCTCAAAAAATACAACAATAAGAATTCCTGCACACCACATCCCGGCCTTTAAACCGGCTAAAGTTTTCGTTGAGGGTGTCAAGAAAAATAATTAAAATTTAGATTATGCCAAGTGGTAAGAAAAGAAAAAGACACAAAGTAGCTACACATAAGCGAAAAAAGAGAAGTCGTGCTAACAGGCACAAAAAGAATAAGTAATATTCTTATTTCTGAACAAAATGTTCTTTGACATGAATCAAGTTTAGTGAATTTCAGCACAAAAACTTTATTCCACGTAAATTAAAATCCTGTGAATCAAGTATAACCAGTTCACTTATGGTGAACATAAATTCAATATTGTGAGTAAAGAAATTATAATAAGATCTAATTCCACAGCTGTTGATTTTGCACTACTTAAAAACGGTAAATTAATTGAACTTCATAAACAAAACGATAGTAATAAATTTAATGTTGGAGACATTTTTCTAGCTAAAACTAAAAAAACTGTTTCTGGTCTTAATGCTGCATTTGTCAATGTAGGTTATGAAAAAGATGCTTTTTTGCATTATCATGACTTAGGGCCAAAAATATTATCATTAATTAAGTTCATTAAAGGTGTAAGCACAGGTAAATTAAAAAAATTTTCACTAGAAAAATTTCCCTTTGAATCAGAAATTGACAAAGAAGGAAGTATTTCGGACGTTATAAGTCCAAATCAAACTGTTTTAGTTCAAATTATCAAAGAACCCATCTCAACTAAAGGGCCCAGAATAAGCTCAGAATTATCCTTTGCAGGCCGTTTTTTAGTTTTGGTTCCTTTTTCTAACAGAATATCTATTTCTCAAAAGATTGAAAGTAGAGAAGAAAAAAGCAGATTAAAAAGACTTGTACAAAGCATTAAACCTAAAGGTTTCGGTGTAATTGTAAGAACTGTTGCTAAAGATCAAAAAGTGGCAGCTCTTGATAAAGATTTAAAAAACTTATTTAATCGTTGGACAAATCTTTGTAAAAGAATTCAAGGTTCAGAAGTACCTTTAAAAGTACAAAGTGAACTTAACCGATCCTCTTCAATATTAAGAGATTATTTCAATGACAGTTTTACTGGAATACATGTTAATCAAAAATCAATGTATTCTGAAGTAAAGGATTATTTAAAGGAAATTGCTCCAAAAAAACAATCTATAGTAAAACTTCACAAATCACATAATCCAATTTTTGAAGAATATGGAATAGAACGTCAAATCAAAACAGCATTTGGTAGGACTGTTACAATGAGTAAAGGTGCATACCTAATCATTGAGCATACTGAAGCTCTTCACGTTATTGATGTTAATAGTGGAAATCGATCAACAAAATCAAAAAATCAAGAAGATTCAGCCCTTGAAGTAAATTTAGTAGCCGCTACAGAAATAGCAAGGCAATTAAGACTTAGAGATATGGGCGGAATTATTGTTGTTGATTTTATAGATTTATTAAATCCAGAAAACCGAAAAACTCTTTTTGATCATTTTAAAAAGGAAATGGAGTCTGACAGAGCTAAGCATAAGATTTTACCACCTAGTAAAATTGGCTTAATTCAAATGACTAGACAAAGAGTAAGGTCTGAGATGGAAATCAAAACAATTGAGCCAAACCCTAATGAAAATGGTAAAGTTGAAGCTCCAATTGTTTTAATTGATAAAATCTATGGAAAACTCGAAAAAATTCTTTTGAGTAAAAAATACAATAATGTAAAGATTTTTTTACACGTTCATCCATTTGTTGCTGCTTATTTAAAAAGCGAATATCCCTCAGTTAGAATGAGATGGTATTTACAACACAAAAGATGGATTAGTATTGTTCCAAGAGATGCATACACCTATTTACATTTTAGATTCTTTAACAAAGAAGGTAAAATCATAAATGCATAAAAAAGCGGCTTATAGCCGCTTTTTTTTTGCTCAAAAAAAACCTAATTTACATTAATGAAAAGTGAAAACTTTACAATTAAAGAAATTGAATTTAAACTTAAACAGTACTGTTCCTACCAAGATAGATGTCATAATGAAGTTGAAAATAAATTATCAAAGTTTAATTTAATTTCACAAGCAAAAGATCAAATACTTTTTAATTTAATTAACGAAGATTACTTGAACGAAACCAGATTTTGTAAAAGCTTTGTTAGAGGTAAATTTAAAATCAAAAATTGGGGTAAAAGAAGGATAATACAAGAACTTAAATCTAGAAAAATATCAGAATTTAATATTAAGAAAGGACTTAGTGAAATAAATGAAATTGAATATCTAGAAAAATTTGAAAATCTATTTAATAAAAAATTATCATCTTTAGAAAATCTAAATAGGATTGATAAAAAGAAAAAAATCTTTTCTTATTTACAATACAGAGGATGGGAAACTAATTTAATCTATGAAAAAATTAATCAAATTCTATAACATATTATTAATATTAGCAGTTGCAATTTTTTTTCAAAGCTGTACTAAGACTGTTGATCTAATAGCACATAATGGCAACATCTATACAGTTGATGAAAATTTTTCTAAAGCATCAGCGTTTGCAATTGAAAACGGAAAATTTATTGATGTTGGGTCTGACGATATATTATCAAAATACAAAAGTGAAAATATTATAAATCTTAATGGCTCAACTGTGTTACCTGGCCTTATTGATGCGCATTGTCATTTTTACGGACTAGGACTTAATCAAAGTGTTATTGATTTAACTGGAACTAAATCTTTCGAAGAAATAATTGATAAAATTTCTAATGACGATAAGAAATCTGTTATTAGAGGGAGAGGATGGGATCAAAACGATTGGAGTGTAAAGAAATTTCCTAACAAATCTAAATTAGATTTACTGTATCCAGAAACACCGATTATTTTAGAAAGAATAGATGGTCATGCCTATCTCGTTAATCAAAAAGCCCTAGATGTTGCTAAAATTGATGTTAATACCAAATCAAAAAACGGTACTGTTGTAATTGAAAATGGAAAGCTAACTGGTGTACTAATTGATGGTCCAATGTCTTTAATTGATAAAGCATTTGGAAACATTTCTAATGAAGAGAAAATAGATGCTCTTTTAAGCGCACAAGATATTTGTTTCAAACATGGACTAACCACCGTAGATGATGCTGGATTATCAAAAGAAGTCATATTACTTATCGATAGTCTGCAAAAGAAAAATAAATTAAAAATGCGTGTTTATGCTATGATTAGCAATACAAAGAATGATGTCAATTACTTTTTAGAAAAGGGCCACATAAAGACTGATTTACTTAACGTAAGGTCGGTAAAAGTTTATGGAGATGGAGCATTAGGATCTCGTGGAGCAACATTAAAGGAGCCTTACTCAGACGATAAACATAATTATGGAAAACTAGTAACTGATATTCAAAGCGTTAAAGAACTAGCAAAAAGACTGTCGGATGAAAACTTTCAAATGAATACACATGCAATTGGTGATTCTACAGTTAATATTTTAATTAAAGCTTACTCAAAAGTTCTTGAAAATAAAATAGATCCTAGATGGCGAATAGAACACTCCCAAATTATAGATCAAAATGATTTAGACGGTTACAACGAAAAAATATTACCCTCTGTTCAACCTACTCATGCCACAAGTGATATGTACTGGGCAGAAGATAGAGTTGGTCCAAAACGAATTAAAGGAGCTTATGCATATAAAGATTTACTAGAAAGATCTAAAGTCATAGGACTTGGTACCGATTTTCCAGTTGAAAAAGTTAATCCATTTCATACCTTTTATGCAGCAACTGCAAGAAAAGATTTGGACAATTATCCTGAAGGTGGATTTGAGTTTTCAAATGCACTTTCCAGAGAAGAAACTTTAAAAGGAATGACTGTTTGGGCAGCCTATCTAAATTTCGAAGAAAAGGAAAAAGGCAGTATTGAAAAAAATAAATTTGCTGACTTTATAATAATTGATAGAGATATCATGGAAGTTGAACTAAATTTAACTCCTCACACAGAAGTACTTAAGACTTATTTGTCTGGTGAATTAGTCTATTCCAAAATTAAAACCAACTAAAAAACTTGTTCCTGGCATTGGGACTAGGTTAGTTTCCGAGTAAACCTCATCCAAAATATTATTCACATAAATATATAATCCTTTTTTATACATGATTTTTGAATCTAAAACAGAGTAATTGGACCTGTCTGATCTTTCAGCATATTTGTATACAATTGAATGGTTGATATTCTTTAAATAATTCAAGTTTAATCTTGAGGTTAAATGGTGCTTTAGAGAATTAAGTGAATACCTTGAAAAGTTAATATTTGATAAATAATTATCGTCTTTAATGTTAGTGTAACCTATACTAATTGAATTAACATTTGACAGGTTATATGAACTTTTAAAACTATATGATATGTCTAATTCGTATCCTTTAGTCGTTAACGAACCTATATTTTCTGCTCTCCATAAATCATCCTCATTTTTCTTTACATAATCAATTATATTTTTTGCATTTCTATTAAACAATGCAGCAGAGAATTTAAAATTAGAAGAGTTATATTTTAAACCCAATTCAGTTGAAGTTGCAGATTCAGGATTTAAATTTTCATTACCAACCGTTGTTCTATCACTATAATAAAGATCAGTGTAGGTTGGTATTCTATAAGTTTTACCAATATTACTGTAAATTTTAAAATCTGAACTCACGTTATATCCCAAATCAATTCCAGGAAAGGAATGAAAAGACATATCTGAAAAATAACTTACAGCTATTCCGGGAGATACAAATAGTTTTTCATCTAATAATTTAAAGGTATGATCAGCAAATAGATTAATTGTAGTTCGATTATGCTCACCTAAATTATTACTTGAAATTTTAACCGTTGATAAATCTATACCAAAACCTGTAACGCCAGAGTTAGAGAAATAAGAACCACTTAGTTCAGCAGAAACTTTATTGGTTTTATGTAGGTTTCTGTACACAGAGGGATTATCTCGAATGTAAATGTATTCGTCTTGTCCTCTTCTCCAATATAGTCTTGGTTTAATTGATAACTTTTTAGAATTTATAGTTGTAGAAATACCTAACAAACTGGCTTGGGTTTCTTCGTATTGTTCAGTAGCACTTGGACTAGCATAAAATCCATTAGCACCAAACTTGTTTTCATTAAAAGAGGCAATTATATCAACTGGTGAATTATTAGTATTAAAAGAAGTTTTTATAAAGTAATTATTTCTTTTAAAATCAGTGTTGTGTCTATATCCATCCGATCTGTTTCCTGAATAGCTAATTAAAGATTTTACCTTTTCTCCAATAATTTTAGTTGACAATGAAATGGTTTTCTGCTCAAACGAACCATAAGAAAGTTCATTTAAATTTAGATTAACTGTACGTTTATCACCTTCAAATTCTTTAGTAACTATGTTAATTGCACCATTAAAAGCATTTTGACCAAAAATTCTAGCGGCTGGACCTTTTATTACTTCTACTCTTTCAATCAAATATAGAGGAAGAATCATGTTTAATGTGTGATGACCTGTTTGAGCATCGTCCATTTTCATACCATCCACTAGTAACAAAGTTTGGTCAAAACCGCCTCCTCTTATGTAAAGATCTCCTTGAACACCGCCAATACCTCTTCTTCTAACGTCAATTCCAGTAATTTCTTGTAAAAGATCAGAGACATTTGTAGCTGGACTGTTTTTAATATAGTCAGACGATATTATTTTTACAGTTCTAAAATTCTTAGAAAAAGGGATTTCAAGTTTTGTTGTTGAAACTACTACTTCTTTAAGGTCAGTGGTATCTTGCTGAGAAATGATAACATTAAAAAACAGTAAAAATAAAAGTGTAAGACTTTTTTTCATAAAGACAGTAAAAAGTTAAAACTTTAGTCAGTTAATATAATGACTTTATTTTCTTTCATCTCAACAACTCCAGAACTAACTGATAAGTGTATTTCTTTTGGACTAATAACAGAAAATGAATCAGGTAAACTATTGGAATCTTCAATTTCACCAGAGATTTTGACGGTACCTGAAATTAATGTAGATACAATTGGAGCATGATTATCTAACATTTGAAAAGATCCATCAGTGCCTGGAACAATGACTGATTCTACATCAGCTGTTAGTAATGTTCTTTCAGGACTTACTATTTCTAATTGCATAGTCTAATTTTAAGCTTCAGCTAACATTTTTTCACCAGCTTCAATAGCTTCCTCAATAGTTCCTTTTAAGTTAAATGCAGCTTCAGGAAGATGATCTAATTCACCATCCATAATCATATTAAATCCTTTAATAGTGTCCTTAATATCAACAAGAACACCAGGAATACCAGTAAATTGCTCAGCAACATGGAAAGGTTGAGATAAAAATCTTTGAACTTTTCTAGCTCTGTATACAGATAATTTATCTTCTTCAGACAATTCTTCCATACCAAGGATAGCAATAATATCTTGTAACTCTTTATACTTTTGAAGTAACTCTTTTACTCTTTGAGCACAATTGTAATGGTCATCTCCAATAATTTCTGGAGTTAAAATTCTTGAAGTTGAATCTAAAGGATCAACTGCAGGATAAATTCCTAGTTCAGCAATTTTTCTAGACAGTACGGTTGTTGCATCTAAGTGAGCAAAGGTTGTAGCAGGAGCAGGATCTGTTAAATCATCTGCAGGAACATATACAGCTTGAACAGAGGTAATAGAACCATTCTTTGTTGAAGTAATTCTTTCTTGCATCGCACCCATTTCTGTAGCTAGAGTTGGTTGATAACCAACAGCAGAAGGCATTCTACCAAGAAGTGCTGACACCTCAGAACCAGCTTGTGTAAATCTAAATATATTATCTACAAAGAAAAGTACATCTTTTCCTTGCGCATCTCCAGCACCATCTCTAAAGTATTCTGCCATAGTTAAACCAGACAAAGCCACTCTGGCACGAGCTCCAGGGGGCTCATTCATTTGTCCAAAAACAAAAGTTGCTTTTGACTCTTTCATGACTTTTTTGTCTACTTTACTTAAATCCCATCCTCCTTCTTCCATGGATTTGTCAAATTCTTCACCATATTTAATAATACCTGATTCTAGCATTTCTCTTAATAAATCATTTCCTTCACGTGTTCTTTCACCAACACCTGCGAAAACAGAAAGACCACCGTGTCCTTTTGCAATATTGTTAATTAACTCCTGAATAAGTACAGTTTTACCAACACCAGCACCTCCAAAAAGTCCAATTTTACCACCTTTTGCATAGGGTTCAATAAGATCAATCACTTTAATCCCAGTAAATAAGACTTCTGTAGATGTAGAAAGTTGATCAAAATCTGGAGCTTCTCTGTGAATAGACAAACCATCTTTACCAGTTTTTGGTAAATCACCAAGCCCATCAATAGAATCACCAATTACATTAAATAATCTTCCATAAACATCATCACCAATAGGCATTTGAATTGGGTTTCCAGTAGCAACTACATCAGCTCCTCTTTTCAAACCATCGGTTGAATCCATTGAAATTGTTCTAACGATGTCTTCACCAACGTGAGACTGAACCTCTAGAACTAATATAGAACCATCTTCTTTTTTGATTTCAAGAGAATCGTAAATTTTTGGAAGATCATTTGAAGAAGCATCAAAAGTTACATCAACAACAGGACCCATAATTTGTGAAACTTTACCTACGGATTGTGACATTATATCAGATTTAATTTTTAATGAGGCAAATATAAAATTTTGTCATTAAAATTCTATAGTTTTTTACATAAAAAAAGGCGGCCTAAGCCGCCTTTTTATTAACATTATGTTCTTATTATGGATTTATAGTAAATCCAACGTAGAATTGACTTCCAATTGCACCAGAACCTGGCATCATGAAATATTCTTCACCTCCAAGGTTAGTTCCTCCAACTTTAATTTTAGAGTCTATACTTGGTAATCAAAATTCATTGAAGCATCAAACGTAGTTCTAGCAGGAATCACTGCATCAATAAAACCTGCTTGCTGCCACAAGAAATTATCATGATACTTAGCAGCTAACATTAAATGCAGAAGTTCTCAGCTAACTTTGTTGAACCTAAAGAAATATTACAGCTCTGTTTTCAGGTGTATTAAAACCAGCTTCATAATCAGAATCTGGATTATCAAACTTCCATTTTATTGTAAGAATAGTCATACATTTAAGTCAAATAAAGTCTAAGAAGACTAGTTTGTAGACCAGCACTCACTCCATATGTATTAACAACTTCGTCAGTGTTGGAATCAAACTGAAATAGCTCTGAAATCACCATGAGCATTAAGGCACCAAAACCTAGAACATTATTTGGCAGATCCATAGAAAGGAGTAATAACAGTTAAGCTGATATAAAGTTATCCCACGTAGTGTAGTAAGCGTCCTATATCTAAGTGCTGTTTTCTTTCCATTAATTCTATATCCTAAATCATAAGACTTAACATTTTGAGGACCAACATTTCCTAAATCTCCAGCAGCAACAGGCGCTCCGGCTTGGACTGAAGCTAAAGTGATAAGAATTTTGTTGAACTTGATTACCAGTTAGATTATAAGAATTACCTGAAGCTACCTCTAACTCTCATGTTAAATCTATCAATATTATCTGGTGATGATCCCATAAAACAGCTTGAACCATGATCAAGTCCAATGTACTGATCTTGAGCAGCTGGGTTTTGGAATCCTGTTTGGTATGACATTCTAATGTTTTGATTTTCAGAAAGGAAAATTAAAGCACCGACTCTTGGTGTTATACTTCCCTCAAAAAATTCACTCTTATCGTATCTCATAGATCCTGTTAACTTTACAGCTCCGTCCATAATACTTGTTTGAGCTTGGGCATAAACTCCCATATCAGTAAATTCAATAGGAGTCAGTATAATCAGTAAATAGAGTTCCATTAGATCTCAAAATATAATCTCTGTAAGAAGCCCCAACAACAATATCAACACCATCTACTAAATCTTGTAGGTTATAATCAACTTCAAAACTATTTGATTGAGATTTATCTAAATACCAGCTCCACCACCTCAAATACATCTATACCTTAGTTATCGCTCTTTCATAAGCAGTATTCCATGCAGCAGTACCTGGTCTTAACATGTTAGCATCAGCAGCCTTCTTGCAGCAGCATGAACAGCTAAATCGCCACCTTTACCTATAATATCATTTAAAGTATAACCAAACTGCGCGTAATAGATCATAGTGTTTAAGTCCAGACAATTGGATTAGGATCTACAACAGCTAGGAAGGCATTAAAATAAGCTACCTATATAAGTTCCAAAATATGCACCTGTTCCACCTGGCTGAGCAAGGTCATTACTGCACCAAGAGCTGAAACGTCATGAGTATTACCAGAATTTTCAGCAGTATGGTAAAATCTTAAACCTAAATTTCTGTTTTTATATTCAATCTTATGTTGTTGAAGACCGAAGTTTTTAAGCATGTTTCTATTGGTTGCGTGTAACATCGTATTACCTGATCCTATTTTAGAGTTTAAAATAAGTTCTGAATCCTCAGTTGGCTTATAATGAAGAGCTATATCAGTTTTAAAACTTGAAGCCTGATTATCAATTAAGTTCATTTTCATTGTATCCACTTGCATTTAATCTGATAGTTTCCAAAGAAATTTGGTGATAAATTAGCAAAAATATAATTTACTTGAGCAGCACCAGCAGGTGATAATAATCCTAGCTAACTAAGTGAGGAATAACAGCTCCTCTAAAAGCATCAGTCATATTAAATGCTGACCAATATCACCATAAACATTTACACCATCATAATCAGGAAAATGTCTTGGGTTTTGAGCTTCAACAGTACCATCAATAAATCTTCCCTCTAAATGGTTAATGTCTCTGTAGTCAACTGCATGCCAATCTTCACCTTGTTGATAACTAACTGTTATTTTTGCAGCAAACTTATCGCTAAATTTATTAGCTGCTCTAAAGGCAAAATCATAATAGTCATTTTCACCAGCAGCTTCTTGTGAAGTAATTCCATGTCTGTAAGTAGCACTCACACCAGGAAAGTCAAATGGGTTTTTACTGTTCATAAATAAGATACCTTTTGTAGCATTAGCACCATACAGAGCTGAAGCAGCTCCAGGCATTAATTCTACGCTTTGAATATCTAACTCATGTATACCCAGAAGGTTACCTGCCGAGAAACCTAAACCAGGTGCCTCGTTGTTCATACCGTCTACTAACTGAACAAAACCATTGTTGTAGACAGTGGAGAAACCTCTAGTATTAACTTGTTGAAGAAAAAGACCTCCAGAATTAATCTGAACTCCTTTAATCCCTCAAGACTGCTGTAAAAATCAGCTCCAGTTGATTGAGCTATATCTTTATAGTCAAATTTTTCAATAGCAACAGGAGATTCAAATAATCTCTCTGCAATTCTAGATGCAGAAACAACGATCTCATCTAATAAGTTTTGAGATTCTGTTAACTGCACATTGAAATTTAAATTTGATGCTGATACATTTAATGTAACAGAGTCAAAACCAACACTAGAAACAGTTATTGTGAATGGTGGTGCTTGATCCACAGAAATGGAAAAATTACCATCAAAATCAGAAACTGTACCTGTCATAGCATCAACTACAACGTTGGCTCCAGGTATTGGATTGTTATCTTCATCTGAAACAGAACCTGTAACGGTTGTTTGAGCGAAGATAATTGTACTAAAAAGCACAGCAATCATTGACAAAATTCTTTTCATAATTAAGTTTGTTTTAATTTTTATTGGTTGTTTTTGTAATTATATAAGTTGTAAATATAAATAAAATTGTAAAACTATAAGTTTTTAATGTGTTTTCTTGAGGATTTAATAAGAATTAATACCCTAAAATCACAAAATATAAAAAGTCAATCCAAGTGTAAACTCTTTTAAATCTTTGATTTCCAGGTTACTTTTTCCAAATTCATCGTTAAAAATAGGGTTAAGACCCATATAGAGTCCCAAATTCCAAGTATTATTACCAGCATTAAGCATCAATCCTGATTGAATCTTTCTTAATGGAAGAGAATTTAATTTATAAGAGCTATTTTCAGATTCAAACTTATATTTACTGTTTAACAAAAAACTTGTTTTTAATCCCAAATAAACTCTCCAAAATTTATAAGTAGAGGCAGTAGATGTTCTCCATCTAATTTCAAGAGGAATTTCAAGGCTGGATGTATTCCACTTATTTTTATCAAAACTTTCTGCTCCAACAATTAAACCCTCTATTTTGTTATTAAAATCATTTAATTTTAAATTGCTATTTATTGAACTAAGAGCTAAACCTAATCCTAATCCTAATCCAAAATTTCTTCTTTGATTTAGAGGAATATCTCTTATAAATCCAAAACTTAATGTACTTGAAAATTTATTTTGATTGAAATTTGAAGGGGAATTTCTAAGTGAATTATAGTGTAGTGAAAGATAAAATTGATCCTCTAAATATTTGTCATCTAGTTCATTTGATTGAGCACTAGAAACTACTAAAATCAAAAAAAAGAAAAATGAAATTAAATATCTCATAGTAGTCAAATTTAATCTTTATATATAAAAAAAGCACCTAAAAAGGTGCTTTAAACTTTGAATTTATCTGTTTTTTACTTGTTTTGAGTGTAATCACCAATACGTGTAGTATAATTAATTTTAAGAGCATTTACTTTTCTAAGCTCTTGCTTGATATCTGAAATTAGTCCCATATTAGTCTCTCCATCTACTTTTAAAGCAGTGGTAAGTACATTTTGTAATTCTTCTCTTTTGGTAGCTCTTTCCGCTAAAACATAAGCGCCAACATCTGAAACAACTGAAAATTTATCATTCAATTGAATTTTTGGTTGGTCACCATACTTAGATTCGTATCTAGCACTTGGCTTTCCAGCATATATGTAAATAACTCTATCTTTTTTATCTAGCTTTTGAACTTGATCTAGCAGCAGGTAATTTATTAGTTACCATAAGAGTATTATCTCTCATAACAGTTGCAACCATAAAGAAAAACAAAAGCATGAATACAATATCAGGAAGTGAGGCTGTTGAAATAGCCGGCAAATCTCCTCCCTTTTTCTTTTTAAACTTAGACATATTTCTTAACTTTTATTTGGTTCTGCCTCAGATAATTTTTGAGGGAACATTTGTTTAATAACATCCAACTTAGGCTTTAGTGCAGCTTTAACCTTAGGTGTAGTCCTAGGGTCTGAATATTTCTTATTAGCCTCTACAAATGACATTCTTTCATTTGGATAAATTTTAGTGAATTCACGATCTCTGAGCTGGTTGTAAGCAGCAACTAATTCATTTTGTACAGAGATATAAACTTTGTAGTCAGTTTCTCTGTCGTTTTTAAGAGAAATAATTGCTTTTTCAGGATTATCAGAAGATGATCTATCCTTTTCTCCTTCGCAATAGTTACAAGCTTCCTCACCAAGACCTCCTCCATTATCTAAAAATTTAACAGCAGCAGATCTAACTTCGCTTAAATCCATTAATTTTTCTTCAACAAGAATCATGTTGTTTTTATTTACTACAACAGTAAAAATATTTCGCTCTTTAATAACTGGTGGATCAATCAGTTCTTCCATTGGAGGAAGCTTTCTATTGATTCCTGAATCAGTTTCAATTGTAGTGTGACTAAGAAAAAGATTAATAGCAAAAACGCAATGTCTGCCATTGAACCAGCATTAACTTCTGGGGATTTTCTTGCCATTTTATTTTTTTATTAATTTTCTAACAGAACCGTAAGCCATTGAACATATAGCAATTACAGTTAAAAAGTAAAAAGTACGTATACCTGTTTCAACCCATCTAGCACCTGATGCGGATAGAACCTCTCCATCCTGCAAAGGTGTTTCTTCACCAGAGGAAAATAAAAAAGCTATAACTAAAACAAGTATAAAAGCACCAATTGATGTTAGTGAGCTTTTTAATTTGTTTTTATCAGAAACTAAGTTTTTAATAGAAAAACCTAAAGAGATAGTAACAGCAATTGCCAGAACAACCTGAGCCAATAAAATGATATATGAAATAAATCCAAAATCACCTTGCATGGCATTCATTTCAATAGTGTCATCCCCTTGAGCAAGGATTGCACCGAGGAAAATAGCTCCAAGAACACCTAACCCTATTACTAAATAGTTTGTTAATTTTTGAATGTTCATATTATTTATTTTTTATGTGCAACAAGAATATCTATAAGAGTTATAGATGCATCTTCCATATCATTTACAATTCCATCTATTTTAGAAATAATGTAGTTGTAAAAAATTTGAAGTATAATTGCTACGATAAGACCAAATACTGTGGTTAAAAGTGCAACTTTAATACCTCCAGCAACAAGTGATGGTTGCATGTCTCCAGCAGCTTGAATTTTATCAAAAGCTTGAATCATACCAATAACTGTTCCCATGAAACCAAGCATTGGAGCTAAAGCTATAAATAATGAAATCCAAGAAACATTTTTCTCTAACTGTCCCATTTGAACACCACCATAAGCAACAACAGCTTTTTCAGCACTTTCTACACCTTCGCCTGCTCTATCTAAACCTTGATAAAATATTGAAGCAACAGG
>CALSVD010000003.1:0-209231 GCA_943840765.1 uncultured Flavobacteriaceae bacterium | reverse complement strand
ATTTAACTCTTTTGTCTAAATATTCAAATAATACAAAATAAATTATTTCTAAAGACAGAATTATTTTTCTTATAAATATTTCAGTTGAATTTATATGATAATAAAAATTCTAATGTTGTCCCAGATTCAGAAATTGTTGGAAAATTAGCAGATCTATTTATTTCATATGACCATCCAAATAATAATTCTTTCGATATTTTAAACTGAGCTAATGCTGCATAATTCTTTCCAGTTCTAAATACCATTCCTAAATCAAAATTATCATTAAAACTAAACATCGCGTTATAATCAAAAGTACTTGGAGCACCTGAAACATTTCTCATTAAAACATTTGATTTTAGTTTAATATTTTGAGATTTATCTAACAAAAAATTATATCCTATTGCTGTATAGAAGTGAGGTTCATCTTTTACAGTTGTTACTTTATTTTGAGATTCTTTAATTTTTTTTGTGCTTAACATTCTAGGTATCGAAAAAGAAAAATAAAAATCATTTTTTTTGATAATTAATCCAGCTCCAATGTTTGGCATGAATTCACTGAACGACGATAATGAAGGATCGGACGAATAATTATAAGTATTCAAATCAAGTGTATTAATTGAATAAAAATTACCACCTGCCTTTAAACCTAAGTATAAATCTGTTTTATCATCTAGTTTTAATTTATATGAATAATCTATTGAAACAAATGAATTGTCTTCAATAAAAAATTGATCTTTTATAATAGATATTCCTATTGCTGCATTTTCACCAATATTCAAACCATAAGTTAAACTTGTCGTTATAGGAGATAGAGGGATGTTATTTGTTTGTCTTCGGTGAATGATCGCTAATTTAGATTCATCATCAAGAATTAATCCTGCAGGATTAAATAAACTCATTTGATAATTAAATTGAGTTACTAATGTTTCTTGTTGTGAGTATGTTTTACTTTGTAAAAATAGCATCAATACTATTGTAATAAATATTTTTTTCATAATGGTATTATTTTGATATGTAAATGAGTCCCTTTTGTTCAACACTTCCGTCACCATCTAAATCGATAAAATAATAATAAGAAGAAGAACCTGGAAGAACTTTAGAGCTATTTCCTTTGTATGTGCCATCCCAGTCATTTTGATATCCTTTTTTACTGAATATTTCATTACCCCATCTATTATAAATTTTGACAATATTATTTGGATGATTTTCTATATTGTAAATAATCCAAGTGTCATTAATTCCGTCTCCATTTGGAGTTATTGCTTGGGAAACATTTACCTCTATTAAATCGCAAACGTCTCCTTGGCCGTCATTATCTCGATCCAACTGTAAAGGGTTATAAGTTAAAGGACAATTATCAATATTATCATCAGAACCATCTCCATCATCATCTGAATCACAAAGATCTGCAATCCCATCATCATCTGTATCTAGTCCAGCAACAATTACTGTTCTAATTATTTCAGCTTCATTTCCATTGCTATCAGTAACATTATACGTTATATATACTTCTCCAACTAAACAAGTGTCTACTGTTCCACTTATTACAATACTACTTGTAATGTTTCCGTCGTAATTATCACTAGCCGTTGCACCAGCATCGGAGTAGGTAGAACCTACTTCAATAGTTACGGTAGCCTCACCTAATAAAGTGATTACAGGGGCAGTTGTATCAACAACGTTTACTGTTCTAGAGACTTGAGTTGCAGCGTTACTGTTAGCGTCAGTTACATTATAAGTTACAGTGTAAGTTCCAACAGTATCTTCATCTACACCATTTACAGTTACAATACTTGAAGAGACATCACCGTCGTAATTATCACTAGCCGTTGCACCAGCATCGGAGTAGGTAGAACCTACTTCAATAGTTACGGTAGCCTCACCTAATAAAGTGATTACAGGGGCAGTTGTATCAACAACGTTTACTGTTCTAGAGACTTGAGTTGCAGCGTTACTGTTAGCGTCAGTTACATTATAAGTTACAGTGTAAGTTCCAACAGTATCTTCATCTACACCATTTACAGTTACAATACTTGAAGAGACATCACCGTCGTAATTATCACTAGCCGTTGCACCAGCATCGGAGTAGGTAGAACCTACTTCAATAGTTACGGTAGCCTCACCTAATAAAGTGATTACAGGGGCAGTTGTATCAACAACGTTTACTGTTCTAGAGACTTGAGTTGCAGCGTTACTGTTAGCGTCAGTTACATTATAAGTTACAGTGTAAGTTCCAACAGTATCTTCATCTACACCATTTACAGTTACAATACTTGAAGAGACATCACCGTCGTAATTATCACTAGCCGTTGCACCAGCATCGGAGTAGGTAGAACCTACTTCAATAGTTACGGTAGCCTCACCTAATAAAGTGATTACAGGGGCAGTTGTATCAACAACGTTTACTGTTCTAGAGACTTGAGTTGCAGCGTTACTGTTAGCGTCAGTTACATTATAAGTTACAGTGTAAGTTCCAACAGTATCTTCATCTACACCATTTACAGTTACAATACTTGAAGAGACATCACCGTCGTAATTATCACTAGCCGTTGCACCAGCATCGGAGTAGGTAGAACCTACTTCAATAGTTACGGTAGCCTCACCTAATAAAGTGATTACAGGGGCAGTTGTATCAACAACGTTTACTGTTCTAGAGACTTGAGTTGCAGCGTTACTGTTAGCGTCAGTTACATTATAAGTTACAGTGTAAGTTCCAACAGTATCTTCATCTACACCATTTACAGTTACAATACTTGAAGAGACATCACCGTCGTAATTATCACTAGCCGTTGCACCAGCATCGGAGTAGGTAGAACCTACTTCAATAGTTACGGTAGCCTCACCTAATAAAGTGATTACAGGGGCAGTTGTATCAACAACGTTTACTGTTCTAGAGACTTGAGTTGCAGCGTTACTGTTAGCGTCAGTTACATTATAAGTTACAGTGTAAGTTCCAACAGTATCTTCATCTACACCATTTACAGTTACAATACTTGAAGAGACATCACCGTCGTAATTATCACTAGCCGTTGCACCAGCATCGGAGTAGGTAGAACCTACTTCAATAGTTACGGTAGCCTCACCTAATAAAGTGATTACAGGGGCAGTTGTATCAACAACGTTTACTGTTCTAGAGACTTGAGTTGCAGCGTTACTGTTAGCGTCAGTTACATTATAAGTTACAGTGTAAGTTCCAACAGTATCTTCATCTACACCATTTACAGTTACAATACTTGAAGAGACATCACCGTCGTAATTATCACTAGCCGTTGCACCAGCATCGGAGTAGGTAGAACCTACTTCAATAGTTACGGTAGCCTCACCTAATAAAGTGATTACAGGGGCAGTTGTATCAACAACGTTTACTGTTCTAGAGACTTGAGTTGCAGCGTTACTGTTAGCGTCAGTTACATTATAAGTTACAGTGTAAGTTCCAACAGTATCTTCATCTACACCATTTACAGTTACAATACTTGAAGAGACATCACCGTCGTAATTATCACTAGCCGTTGCACCAGCATCGGAGTAGGTAGAACCTACTTCAATAGTTACGGTAGCCTCACCTAATAAAGTGATTACAGGGGCAGTTGTATCAACAACGTTTACTGTTCTAGAGACTTGAGTTGCAGCGTTACTGTTAGCGTCAGTTACATTATAAGTTACAGTGTAAGTTCCAACAGTATCTTCATCTACACCATTTACAGTTACAATACTTGAAGAGACATCACCGTCGTAATTATCACTAGCCGTTGCACCAGCATCGGAGTAGGTAGAACCTACTTCAATAGTTACGGTAGCCTCACCTAATAAAGTGATTACAGGGGCAGTTGTATCAACAACGTTTACTGTTCTAGAGACTTGAGTTGCAGCGTTACTGTTAGCGTCAGTTACATTATAAGTTACAGTGTAAGTTCCAACAGTATCTTTATCTACATTATTAACTGTTACAATACTTGAAGAGATATCACCGTCGTAATTATCACTAGCCGTTGCACCAGCATCGGAGTAGGTAGAACCTACTTCAATAGTTACGGTAGCCTCACCTAATAAAGTGATTACAGGGGCAGTTGTATCAACAACGTTTACTGTTCTAGAGACTTGAGTTGCAGCGTTACTGTTAGCGTCAGTTACATTATAAGTTACAGTGTAAGTTCCAACAGTATCTTTATCTACATTATTAACTGTTACAATACCGTGCAGAGACATCACCGTCGTAATTATCACTAGCCGTTGCACCAGCATCGGAGTAGGTAGAACCTACTTCAATAGTTACGGTAGCCTCACCTAATAAAGTGATTACAGGGGCAGTTGTATCAACAACGTTTACTGTTCTAGAGACTTGAGTTGCAGCGTTACTGTTAGCGTCAGTTACATTATAAGTTACAGTGTAAGTTCCAACAGTATCTTTATCTACATTATTAACTGTTACAATACCGTCAGAGATATTGCCGTCGTAATTATCACTAGCCGTTGCACCAGCATCGGAGTAGGTAGAACCGAATTCAATAGTTACGGTAGCCTCACCTAATAAAGTGATTACAGGGGCAGTTGTATCAACAACGTTTACTGTTCTAGAGACTTGAGTTGCAGCGTTACTGTTAGCGTCAGTTACATTATAAGTTACAGTGTAAGTTCCAACAGTATCTTTATCTACATTATTAACTGTTACAATACCGTCAGAGATATTGCCGTCGTAATTATCACTAGCCGTTGCACCAGCATCGGAGTAGGTAGAACCGAATTCAATAGTTACGGTAGCCTCACCTAATAAAGTGATTACAGGGGCAGTTGTATCAACAACGTTTACTGTTCTTATAGCAGTTCCTGTATTTCCTACAGCATCTGTAGCAGAGTATGTTATTGTATAAGTTCCTACTGTAGATGTGTCGACCGTACCAGAGCTTGTAACGGTTTCACCACCATCAGCAGTTGCACCAGCATCGGAGTAGGTAGAACCGAATTCAATAGTTACGGTAGCCTCACCTAATAAAGTGATTACAGGTGGAGTATTGTCTAGTACAACCGTTACTGTTCTTGTAGCAGTTCCTGTATTTCCTACAGCATCTGTAGCAGAGTATGTTATTGTATAAGTTCCTACTGTAGATGTGTCGACCGTACCAGAGCTTGTAACGGTTTCACCACCATCAGCAGTTGCACCAGCATCAGTCCATGTGCTACCTATTTGAACCGTATCGGTTCCACTTGTAACTGTAATTACAGGTGGTATTTCATCAACATCCGTAATTGAGAACGTTACTGTTGTACTAGCACTTGTATTGCCAGCAGCATCCGAAGCAGTTACAGTAAAACTATAACTGGATTTGTTTCATAATCAGGATCTGCAGTTAAGCTTACAACTCCTGTTGAACTGTTTACGCTTAATAAAGAAGCATCCGTTCCATCGATAGCATAGCTTTCTACACCTACCGCATCAGTCGCTGTTATTGTATAAACAGTTTGTCCTGAACCTGAGTTTTCATCAAGATTTATACCTGTTGATCCTGATGTAACTACAGGAGAGGTGTCATCAACATCCGTAATTGAGAACGTTACTGTTGTACTAGCACTTGTATTGCCAGCAGCATCACGAAGCAGTTACAGTAAAACTATAACTGGATTTGTTTCATAATCAGGATCTGCAGTTAAGCTTACAACTCCTGTTGAACTGTTTACGCTTAATAAAGAAGCATCCGTTCCATCGATAGCATAGCTTTCTACACCTACCGCATCAGTCGCTGTTATTGTATAAACAGTTTGACCAGCTCCAGAATTTTCATCAAGATTTATACCTGTTGATCCTGATGTAACTACAGGAGAGGTGTCATCTAGATCATTAATTGAGAACGTTACTGTTGTACTAGCACTTGTATTACCGGCATTATCAGTAGCAGTTACTGTAAAACTATAACTGGATTTTGTTTCATAATCTGGGTCTGCATTCAGGGTTACATCTCCAGTGGTAATAACAACACTTAATAAAGAAACATCTGTTCCTCCAATACCATAACTAGCAATTCCTGAATCATCTGATGCGGTTATTGTGTATACAGTTTGACCAGCTCCAGAATTTTCATCAAGATTTGTGCCTGTTGTTTCAGAAGTAATAATTGGTGCTGTAGTATCAGCTCCACCGCCACCGCTGCTGCATGTTGATGTATCTTCAGGTGTAATACTTAGATCAATTGTATATCCTTGGTTTCCATCGTCAGTAAATGTTAATTCATATACTAGTGAAGTTTGGTTTATGTAGTAAGTAGCTGTGTAATCAAATGCTGCGTCCATTGATGCAGTATCAACAGATTCTCCATTAGTAACAGACGAGCTTGAGTCAGAGTCTGTGTAATATAAAGTAAAGTTTCCTTCGATTATTTGCGTCACAAACACTATTGTCTATTGTTGTTGAACTCACCAGCTCCACCGCCACCGCTGCTGCATGATGATGTATCTTCAGGTGTAATACTTAGATCAATTGTATATCCTTGGTTTCCATCGTCAGTAAATGTTAATTCATATACTAGTGAAGTTTGGTTTATGTAGTAAGTAGCTGTGTAATCAAATGTTGGATCCATTGATGCAGTATCAACAGATTCTCCATCAGTAACAGACGAGCTTGAGTCAGAGTCTGTGTAATATAAAGTAAAGTTTCCTGTCTGATTATTTGCATCACAAACACTATTGTCTATTGTTGTCTGAACCACCAGCTCCACCGCCACCGCTGCTGCATGATGATGTATCTTCAGGTGTAATGCTTAGAGCAATTGTATATCCTCGGTTTCCATCATCAGTAAATGTTAATTCATATACTAGTGAAGTTTGGTTTATGTAGTAAGTAGCTGTGTAATCAAATGTTGGATCCATTGATGCAGTATCAACAGATTCTCCATCACTAACAGACAAGCTTGAGTCAGAGTCTGTGTAATATAAAGTAAAGTTTCCTGTCTGATTATTTGCATCACAAACACTATTGTCTATTGTTTCTGAACTAGAGCCACCGCTGCTACATGATGATGTGTCTTCAGGTGTAATGCTTAGAGCAATTGTATATCCTCGGTTTCCATCATCAGTAAATGTTAATTCATATACTAGTGAAGTTTGGTTTATGTAGTAAGTAGCTGTGTAATCAAATGTTGGATCCATTGATGCAGTATCAACAGATTCTCCATCACTAACAGACAAGCTTGAGTCAGAGTCTGTGTAATATAAAGTAAAGTTTCCTGTCTGATTATTTGCATCACAAACACTATTGTCTATTGTTTCTGAACTAGAGCCACCGCTGCTACATGATGATGTGTCTTCAGGTGTAATGCTTAGAGCAATTGTATATCCTCCGTTTCCATCATCAGTAAATGTTAATTCATATACTAGTGAAGTTTGGTTTATGTAGTAAGTAGCTGTGTAATCAAATGTTGGATCCATTGATGCAGTATCAACAGATTCTCCATCACTAACAGACAAGCTTGAGTCAGAGTCTGTGTAATATAAAGTAAAGTTTCCTGTCTGATTATTTGCATCACAAACACTATTGTCTATTGTTTCTGAACTAGAGCCACCGCTGCTATTATCAGTTGTATCATCTAACACGTCTATTGTTATTGTAGCAGATGATGTTTTTCCAGAATTATCCTCCACAGTAATTGTTAATATGAAAGTATTTGGATCAGATTCATAATCATTAAAAAAAGAAGTTGAATTTGCAGCATCAGCTGTTATGGAGATCCACCCAGAATCATTAATTTGAAAATAACTATATAAGTCGCCATTATCAATACTATAACTATTTATCCCTGAATCGTCAGAAGCTTGCACATATGCTATTTCATCTCCTTCTGAAATATATGATCCTTCCATTATTTCAAAAGTTTGATCACTAATTGTAGGGGTTTGAGTATCACTATTTGTAACACTTTGTAAATATGTATTTAAATCATCCAGAGGGGAAGATGCATTAGTTTGTGGTAATGATCCTCCGTCACTTAAAGTTAAAGTTGAATTTGATGTTAATACTCCAATGCTTGAACTTATTTCTGAATCGTTCCCAGCAAGTAACTGTAATGCATTATTTCCGTATTGAATAATATTGGTGAAAGTATTATTACTATCATCCGGATTGATTAATATTCCAAAAAATTCTTTTGTTTTTCCATTTGTAGTGTAAACAACATACGCATTATCTATTGTAATAATACTACCAGAACTTAAAACTATAGTTAATGTGCCGGGTACATCGTTTCCCTGAGCACCAGTATCAAAAATTCCGTCACCATCTGTATCAGACTGAGAAAAAGACATGTAGTTAATACCTAAAGTTGTAAATGTTAGTATATTTTCAGCATCTTGAACATTATTACCTACAGTACCAATGTATCCATCATTGAATGTTAATGATTGTGAAAAAATAAAAGTTGAAAAAAAATATATACAACCTATAAAAACTCTTTTAAATTTTTTTAAAATATTACTCATATCAAATAATTTTAATCTATAAACTTAAAGAACAAAAGAAAGATTATTGATAAAAACTAGTTGAGATACATTACAATTATTAGTATAAAGAACATTTGATGAAAAAAAAGAACACTTTAAATGTTTTATTCATTAAAACAAAAGCATTTAAAAATATAAAAACCTTAATAATATAAATATTAAGTAAAAAAATACTGGGTGTTATATTTACATATTTTTTCTGAGTTGGTAAGAGTAATATCTTTTATCATGATCCGACGGGTTTTTTTTAATAATAAATTTACCATTGGATAATATTTCTAACTTAATGTTTAGTGAAATAATAGTTTTATTTTTTATTCTTGTTTTTTGAGAAATATCAATATTTGAATTTATACAATTTAACAATTCATTGTTGTTGATTTTTTTAAAATCAATTAACTTTTTAAAGAATTTAATTTCCATATCATTAAGATTTATATTTTTAAATCCATAGTTTATTGTACTATTTAGAATCTTTAATTTTCTTTCAAAAATATTTCTTTTACTATATAAAAACATTAATAACACTATCAAAAAAATTGCAGTAAAAAAGTTTGAGCTATTCATTTTAATGTTTGTCACTTTATTTATTGCTAAATTATTTATAGGAATTTTATAAATAAAACGCTTAGAATTTTCTGAATTAGGAGAATTTCCTATAAAATAAATTGTATCATTTAATTTAAAGGCTGGATAATTAAAATTTGTTTTATCTAATAGTTTAATTGTTTCATATTGTGTGATATCATTTTTTTCAATATCGAGCATATTTAAAAAACCGTTATTTTGAAAATAAAATTTTCCATCATCATAAAAATCAAAAATATTTTGTTTACTTCCTGAAAACATACTACTTTCTCCAATTTTAGTCCATTTTTTATCTAAAAAAGAAAATTTCCAATATTCTTTATTTTCAATTTGTGTTTCACGATTGTTTTTATCTATAGTGTATCCGCCTAAAACATACAATGCATCCTTGTGGATGAAAAATTTATTATTAAACAACCCTGATGGAAAAATTATGCTATTTGTCTTTAAAACTTCCCATTCCAGTGTTTCGTTTGAAAAATAAGTAATAAAATTTTTTGAGTCAAAATATCCATATCCTCCAAACCTGTAAATTATATTGTCATAAATAAAAATAGATGATAGTATTTGATTTTTGTGAGTAAAAGAATTGTCGATTCGTTTAAATTTTTTATTATGTGATTTGTAAACTTGTCCACCAAGTGAATTAATTAAATAATAATCTTTATTATAAAGTAATTGATAAGTGTCAAATTTATTTTCTACATCAAAATAAATTGAATCAATAAGTTCTGCTTTGGGATTAATTTTAGTTAAATAATTTCCAGAGAGAAAAACAAATAATTTCGAATTATTATTTTTCAAGAAGTTGCTAAACTCTTCAACTTTAATTTCTTGTGAATAAGCTAATTGATAAGTTGAAAAAAAAATAATTAAAATATATAATATTTTTTTTCTATTTAACATCTGTAAATTTTAATTCAATATTAAAATTAATAAAATATCCTCATTAATAACAAATTAACAAGGGTTTTTGCGGAGAGACGGGTATGTTGTAATTCTAACTGTTTTATTGTCAATAATATCTTCAATATCCCTTATTGTTATTGGAAGTTGGGATATTATTCAAGCAATAATTTTTTATAATCCTTTGTTTGACGTTTCAATAGAAAATAACAATGAACTATTATTCAAAATAATATCTTCAATTGATTTATTTTTAATTGGAATAGTATTGCTGATTTTTGGTTTTGGAGTCTATGAACTTTTTGTTAGTGAAATTGATTTTGCTGACTCAAAATTTTCGGAATCTACTTTAAAAATTAAAAGTTTAGATCAACTAAAAAATAAGATTATAAAAGTTATAATAATTGTTTTAATAGTTAAATTTTTTGAAAAAATTTTAAAATTAACAGAAAACTTCACTAGCCCATTAGATATACTGTTTTTTGGTTTATCAATACTATCTATTTGTTTAGGTTATTACTTAATAAACAAAAAATGATTAGAGACTAAGAATTAAAATTAGATTTTAAAGGATTAAGGAACAACTTTACAACAATTAATACAATTTTTCCTTTAATTTTATTAAATTAAATAAGTTTAAAATTAACTACTATGAAAAAACTATTTTTTATTTTAATAATACCCATTAATTTTTTGTTTTCACAAGATTATTTCCCCACAAATTCAGGTGTTAAAACTAAAGAACTTAATTATAAAGCATTTACAAATGCTACCATAACTATCTCGCCCGGTAATGTCATGATAAATGGAACTTTATTAGAACTCGATGGCAAAATTGTAGCTATTGGCAAAGATTTAGTTCTTCCTAACAATACTATAATACACGATAAATCTAATCAGTATATATACCCATCTTTCATTGATTTAAACAGTAATTTTGGATTACAAACACCCAAAAGAAGAAATGGATCTGGAAGAAGTGCTCAGTATGAATCAAGTAGAAAAGGTTATTATTGGAATGATCATATTTTAAGTGATTACAATAGTATTAATGATTATAAATACGACAATAAAAAAGCTAAAGATTTACGTCAAATTGGTTTTGGTACAGTAAACACTCACAGAGACGATGGAATTCACCGTGGAACAAGTTTACTGGTTGCTCTAAGTGATCAATCTCCAGAAAGTGAAAGATTAATTTCTAACAAGACTGCAGAGCATTTTTCATTTAAAAAAAGTGTTACTTCTTCACAATCATATCCTGGATCAATTATGGGTGCTATGGCACTCATAAGACAATTTTATCACGATCTAGATTGGTATTCCCGAGGCAGTTCAAATGAAAAAGATTTAGCAATTGAAGCAGCTATAATAAATAAAAACTTACCAAAGATATTTCTAGCTGATGATAAATTAAACACTCTAAGAGCGGTTAAAGTTGGAAAAGAAATGGGACTTGATTTTGCAGTTGTTGCAAGTGGACAGGATTATGAACATGTTGATGAATTGAAAGAAAATAATGCTAAACTCATTCTTCCTTTAAACTTTCCTAAACCATATGATGTTTCAGATCCTCTTTTGATGAAAAAAATTACTTTGGGACAATTAAAACATTGGAGTCAAGCCCCAATGAATCCTTCTGTAATTGAAAAGGCTAATATTCCATTTGCAATTACATCAAGTAAATTAAAATCTTCAAAAGAATTTCTAAGTAATTTAAGAAAAGCCATTTCATATGGTTTAACAAAAAAACAAGCTTTAGCATCTCTAACTACAGTTCCAGCAAAAATTTTAAATAAAGAAAATATTATCGGGACACTTGAAAAAGGAAAGCTTGCCAATTTTATAGTAAGTTCAGGACCATTATTTAACAACGACACTAAAATTTATGAAAATTGGGTAATGGGTAAACCATATGTAGTTAATAACTCATCATCTGTAATAGATATTGATGGTAGTTATAAATTTAATTTCGGTGACAACGTAATTTCTATTGAAATAAAAAATAGTAAAAGCAAAATTTCTGCTAAAGCAAAAAAAGACTCTGTTAATCTTAAGACCAAAATTAAGTACAATGAGGGTTGGTTCTATTTGACTTTGATTGATGAAAAAAATAGATCTTATGCTCAGTTGAATTCAAAAATCAATGATAATAGTATTAACAAAGGGAGTGGAGTAGATTTCAACGGAAATGAAATAATTTGGAATGTTGAATTAGATGAAGCCAAAAAATCCGTAGCAAAAAAAGTCAAAAAATCGAGCTATTATGATCCAGCTCCATTGACATATCCGAATAAGGCATATGGATTTTCAAATAGACCAGTAAGTCAAAATACTTTATTTAAAAATGCTACTGTTTGGACTAACGAACCTGAGGGAATTCTCAAAACTACTGACGTTCTAGTAATTGATGGTAAGATTGCAGAACTTGGAAATATAAAAAGTAATCAAAATTATGTTACAATTGATGCTAATGGAAAACATCTAACAACTGGAATTATTGACGAGCATTCACACTTAGGAGCTTCGAGCATAAATGAAGGAGGTCAAAATTCATCAGCTGAAGTAAGTATAGAAGATGTAATAGAACCTGATGATATTGGTTTGTACAGAGATTTAACTGGAGGTGTTACAACAATTCAAATATTACATGGCTCAGCAAATCCAATAGGTGGAAGATCAGCTATTATAAAATTAAAATGGGGAGAAACTATTGATAATTTGTTAATTCAAGACAGTGATCCATTTATTAAATTTGCCTTGGGTGAAAATGTAAAACAATCTAACTGGTCAAGTTTTTCAAGATTTCCTCAAACAAGAATGGGTGTTGAGCAGGTTTTTGTAGATTATTTTCAAAGAGCAAAAGAGTATTCCAAAGAATGGTCGAATTTCAATAGTCTCTCTAAAAGACAAAAATCTAAAACTGAAAGACCTCGTTATGATATTGAAATGGAAGTTCTTTCTGAAATATTAGATAGTAAAAGGTTTATATCTTGTCACTCATACGTTCAATCTGAAATAAATATGTTGATTAAAGTTGCCGAAAGATTTGGATTTAGAATAAATACTTTTACTCATATTTTAGAAGGTTACAAGGTAGCTGATAAAATGGCTGATCACGGAGTTGGGGGATCTACTTTTTCAGATTGGTGGGCTTATAAAAATGAGGTAAAAGATGCAATCCCATACAACGGGGCAATAATGCATAATGCGGGGGTGACAGTTGCATTTAATTCTGATGACGGAGAAATGTCAAGACGTCTAAATCAAGAGGCAGCAAAAGCAGTGAAATATGGAGGTGTTTCTGAAGAAGAGGCTTGGAAATTTGTAACTCTAAATCCTGCAAAACTGCTACACTTGGATGACCGAATAGGTAGTATTAAAGTTGGAAAAGATGCTGATCTTGTTCTTTGGACAGACCACCCGATGTCTATTTACAGCCAAGCAGAAATCACTATGATTGAAGGAGTGGTTTATTATGATTCTAATAAAATTAGTGATCAAATTGCTGAAATTGACAAAGAAAAGAGAATCTTAATTGGTCAAATGTTAATAGAAAAACAAAATGGTTCTGCAACACAGGCACCGCCAAGTGGAATCAAAAGAGAATTTCATTGTGAAACTTTAGATTAAAAATTATGAAAAAATATATCTTAATAATATTATTTGTTGTAACCAGTTATTCACTGTTTTCACAACAGACACCTGCTGACTCACAAACTCAGTCAATTTTAATTTACAACGCATATATACATGTTGGAAATGGAGATGTTATTGAAAATGGATCCATTGGATTTAAAAATGGAGTAATTGATTTTGTTGGATCTAAAGCTGATATTAATAATTATCAAAAAACGATAAATGCAAATGGAAAACATGTTTATCCTGGGTTTATTGCTACAAATTCAACTTTAGGTTTGGCAGAGGTTGATGCAGTTAGAGCAACCAGAGATGAAGATGAAATAGGTGATTTTCTTCCTCATATTAGAGCAGCAATAGCTTACGATGCTGAATCAAAAATAATTGAAAGTATGCGTCCTAACGGTGTTTTAGTAGCTCAAGTAACCCCAAGAGGAGGAACCATCTCAGGAAGTTCATCAATAATGCAATTGGATGCTTGGAATTGGGAGGACGCTTTGATTCAAAACGATGAAGGAATTCATCTAAATTGGCCAAATCCTTATTCAAGGGGAAGATGGTGGTTAGGAGAAGATCCTAGCTTAAAAATCAATAAAAATTATTCAACAAACATTAAAAAAGTGAGTACTTTTTTTGAAAATGCACAAGTATACAGTAAAAATCAGATTCCTGTACATTTACCATATCAAGCCATGAGTGGAGTTTTCGAAGGTAATACAACTCTGTATATACATGCTAAAGATGAAAAACAAATTGTCGATGGTATTACATATTTGAAAAAAATAGGTTTAACAAAAATTGTTTTAGTTGGAGGAAACGGAGCTGTTGATCAGCTTGATTTTTTGAAGGAAAATAATATTCCAGTAATAGTTTCTAGACCTCATAGACTTCCTGACAATGAAGATGATGATCCTAAGGCAGCTTTTAAAATTGCATCTCAATTGGTCAATTCTGGCTTACTAGTAAGTATTGACGTTAGCGGAAGTATGGAAAGGATGAATACAAGAAATTTACCATTTTACGCTGGAAGTTTTGCTGCATATGGTTTGGATAAAGAAGAAGCTTTACAATTAATCACACTTAATTCTGCTAAAATTTTAGGAATCAATGATAAGCTGGGTAGTTTGGAGGTTGGTAAGCATGCGACATTATTTTTATCTAAAGGTGATGCATTGGACATGAGAACTAATATTATTGAACACGCATTTATAAGTGGTCGTGAATTAAGTTTGGAAACTCATCAAACTGAACTGTGGAAACGATATTCTAAAAAGTTTCAAAAATAAATTAAGAGTGATAATTTTAAATAATAGCGTTGTAAACCAATGATTACATGTAAAATAAGATTAGTAAAAGTAGGATTAATTTTTTCTTCTATTTTTTTATTACAATCCTGTCAAAATTCTATTGTTGAGCCCCAACTTGGTAATTATAGGGCAGAAATGATAACAAAAGATGGTTCTATTTTACCATTTAAATTTGAATTTATTAAAGATTCAGATCAGCTATTAATGAAAGTAGAAAATGATAAAGAAACTCTAGTTTACAATAATATCAAGTATGAAAATGATTCTATAAAAGTTTACATGCCACCTTTTGATGCAGTAATTATTGCTAAAGTTGGCAATGGCTCATTAGAAGGTATTTATTTAAAGGAGGAGTCTGGAACTGAAACATCTTTTAAAGCAATAATTAGTGATGCTCCTAAATTTGAATTTGGAGAATCACCAAACCTAGATTTAAACGGTCAATTTAAGACTGTTTTTAGGCCAGAAAAACCATATCCTGGTTTAGGTATTTTTACTCAAACAGGAAATAAAGTTTCGGGAACTTTTAGGAAAAATTCAGGTGATACTCGTTTTTTATCTGGAATCGTTTTTAAAGATTCAATACTTCTTTCGACATTTGATGGTGCCCACCCATATTTAATAAAGGCTGCCAAACTTGGAGATACTATTCACGGTAATCTCTATTATCAAAGTAATTCCATAACTAAATTTTGGATGGTAAAAGATGATAATTATCAGCTTGCTAATTCTAAAGAACTTACACAGCTCAAAGATGGATTTGAAAAAATTTCATTTAATTTTAAAAATTCTGAAGGTGATTATGTAAGTTTAAATGATAAGCAATTCAAAAATAAGGTAGTAGTTGTTCAAATTATGGGTACATGGTGTCCTAATTGTTTAGATGAAACTAAATTCTTTTTATCTTATATCAAAAATAATCCATCAAAAGATTTAGCTTTTGTAGCATTGAGTTTTGAGGCAGCTAGAACTGAAGAAAAAGCTATGAAAAGAATTCAGTTAATGATTGATAGATTTGATATTCCTTACCCAGTATTATTAGCTCAATACGGAAGCGTTGACACTAAACTTGCTCAAGAAAAACTTCCAATGCTAAAAGAAATTCGTTCCTATCCAACAACTATTATTATTGATAAGTCAGGAAAAGTCAATAGTATTCATACAGGTTTTAATGGTCCTGCAACCGGAAAAGCATTTGAGGATTTTAAGAAAGAATTTGATAATGAAATAAAAAGCTTAGTTCTACAATAATGGATTTGACAGTTTTAAATGCAGTTGGTCAATTGATTGACACTCATATTAAAACGAGTAAATCTTTAAATTCTCCTGTGCTTAATCAACATGCTCCTGAAATTATCGCAAAAGAATTAAAGTTAAAAGAATACTTTAGTTCTGGCTTTAAACAAACATCGGATTTACTTCACTTTGTTTCTGTTTATCTTGATCATACTAACCATTTAAGCAATCCTAACTACATGGGACATCAAGTAGCTGTTCCACAAGATTTATCAGGCATCCCTGAATTGATTCACGGATCAATAAACAACCCAAGTTCACTTTATGAAATGGGTCCAGCAGGGGCTACCTGTGAGGGGTTTATGATTAACTGGATGCTTGATAAAATTGGTTGGTTAAACGGTCGTGATTACTATGATTTTGAATTTACCACTGGATTGGGAAGTGGCTTTTTAACTCATGGAGGTTCTCTTGCAAACCTAAGTGCATTAGCTGCAGCTCGATCAGTCGTTGCACCCAATGCTTGGGTTGAAGGAAATCCAAATGATCTCGTGGTTCTCGGTTCAGCATCTGCACACTATTCTATAACAAGAGCGTTGTCATTACTTGGGTTAGGTAAAAAAGCATTTTACCCAGTCGCAGTCGATAAAAATGAAGTCATCTTGATAGAAGACCTAAAAAAAGTATATGAGCAAGCTTTGAACAACGGCAAACGTATAATGTGTGTGGTAGCAAATGCGTGTGCAACCTCATCTGGACTTTTTGACCCTCTTGATGCCATGGGAGATTTTTGCCAAACAAATGGACTTTGGTTTCATGTAGATGGAGCTCACGGAGCCTCAGCCTTAGTAGGTGTAAAAAGTAAAAAATATGTGAAGGGAATTGAAAAAGCAGACTCCGTAATTTGGGATGCTCATAAAATGATGCGCGTTCCTTCACTATGTACTGCTGTATTGTTTAAAGATTTTATGCACCAAGCAAACGCATTTCAACAAAAAGGATCCTATGTTTTTCATGATAACAATGTTATTGGAATGGACTCAATGCCCTACACTATTGAGTGCACAAAGTCAGCACTAGGCACAAAACTATTTTGGTCGTTTGCTCTTGAAGGTGAAAGAGCAATTGGAGATTATGTTGATTCTAGGTTTACCTTAGCAAAGGAATTTTATGACTGCTTAAAACAGGATGAAGATTTTGAAGTCCCTTATATACCAGAAAGTAATATACTCTGTTTCCGTTATCTCAAACATACAGATGATGATGATTTTCAAAAGCGCTTAAGATATAGTCTAATCAATCAAAAAGAATACTATATCACCTCATGTGTGTTTAATACAAAACGGTATTTGCGTGTTGTATTAATTAATCCAGATACAACGTTGACTCATCTTAGGTCACTCAAAAAAGCAATTAAGCTAGAGGCTATTAAACTTTTATAGGCTCCCATAGAAATAACAAACATCTCCCCTTAAAAGAAAACCGATATTATTTGAGTAGGGTAGCATCAATTAAAAAATTCTTAAATTTAATTTATTATAAAAGTAAACTAATGAAAAATATTGTTTTTATCTCTTTATTAATGCTACTAGGTTGCAATCAAAATAAATTAAATAATGAAAAAAATAAAATTAAAAATTTTGGGATTGTAATACACGGAGGAGCTGGTACTATATTAAAGGAGAATATGTCTGAGAAAATGGAGATACAATACAGGAACGCATTAAGTAAGGCTATAAGGGTTGGTCATGAAATATTAAAAAACGGTGGAACCAGTCAACAAGCAGTAGAAAAATCAATAAATATTTTAGAAAACTCTCCATTGTTTAATTCAGGAAAAGGTGCTGTTCTAAATTCTGATGGTTATGCAGAGTTAGACGCATCATTTATGGATGGTAAAACACTTAATGCTGGAGCAATTTCAGGAGCAACAAAAATAAAAAACCCAATAAGTGCAGCGATAAAAGTAATGGAAAACTCACCTCATGTAATGCTTTCCAGTTCTGGAGCTGATGAGTTTGCAAAGAAGGAAGGTCTTGAAATGGTAAATACAGATTATTTTATAACTGAAAAAAGAAAAAAAAATCTAGAAAGAGTTCAAAAAATCGGATCTAATTTCAATTTAGACTCAAAGAATTTAAAAGACAATAAATTTTATAAAAGTCAACTTTACGGTACTGTTGGATGTGTTGCTTTAGACAAATTTGGAAACTTGGCAGCAGGAACCTCAACTGGTGGAATGACAAATAAAAAATGGAACAGAATTGGAGATGCGCCCATAATTGGAGCAGGTACTTATGCTAATAATATAACCTGTGCAGTATCATCAACAGGATGGGGAGAATTTTTTATTAGAACTGTAGCTGCGTTTGACATTTCAGCATTAATGGAATATAAAAATTTGAATATTAAAGATGCAGCAAGCCATGTTATAAATGATAAAATTGGAAAACTTGGTGGAACTGGAGGTGTTATAGCAATAGATTATAAAGGAAATGTTGCCATGGAAATGAATACACCTGGAATGTACCGAGCACATATGGATTCAAAAGGCAAACTTTTAGTTAAAATATATAAAGAAGAATAGTGTTATATATATAAACTTGACTTATAAACTAATTAAAAATTATTATTGAGATTTTTTTAGCTTTTCTATAATCTAAACCATAGGCATATCTTCTTCTTTTAATTCAGCAAACACACAGTCATTTATTAAAAATCCACATTAAAAGGATGCCATAAACAATTCCTTTAAACCAAGAAAACCAGTATGCTTGATAGTAAGATAACCCATATGCAATTCTTTTTTTTTCAGTAAAGCTTATATGCCATTCTAGTATTTTTTTCACAATCTAAATATAATGATTCTAAAACTAAATGCCCAAGAACAGCTATAATGACCAGTTACAAAAGACCTGTGGGTGGAAGATAAAAAATAATAGTTAATAAAGCCCACATTCTTTTTTTACTATCTTCAACCAAAAAATTAGTTTATGGATATTGAATCTTGGTATTCAAAAGGAAAAACTTTTGTTTCTGGAGATACCTCTATTTTTTATGTTCGAGAAGGAAAAGGAATTCCCCTTGTTTGTATTCATGGATTTCCGACATCTTCTTGGGATTTTGCTCCTATTTTACCGGAGCTCTCGCCTAGATTTGATTGTATTGTACCCGACTTAGTTGGCCTTGGAGTGTCAAAATCTCCGCTCAAAAAAGACATTATCATGAGTCAGGCTGATGCTATTGAAGTGCTAGTAGAAGCTTTGGGTATTAGTGAAGCACATATTTTTGCTCACGACGTTGGAGATACAGTTGTACAGGAATTATTGGCTCGAAAATTGGAAAACAAATCTAAGATAACCTGGCTTTCTTCTGTGTTTATGAACGGCGGTATGTTCCCTGAAGCAAACACACCACGACCCATCCAAAAATTATTGGCTTCATTTTTAGGTCCCCTTTTAGGACGATTTTTATCTGCAAAGACGTTTGACAAAACCATGCATGATATTTTTAGTAAAGCCAATCCACCTTCCAAAGAGTTTTTAGACTCTTCATGGAACCTTTTGGAGAACAACGAAGGTCGAATAATGATTCCGCTAATTCTCAGTTACTTGAATGAACGAAAAACCTACCTTAAGCGTTGGCGAGCACCCATTGAAAACCCACAAATTCCGATGGCTATGATTAACGGAACTGAAGATCCGATTTCGGGGAACAAAACAGCCTTGTTTTTTCAAAAACTACAACCCAAATCGTACACTTTTTTTCTAGAAAATTCTGGACATTATCCTCATATTGAAACCCCAAAAGAGGTTTTAAAAGCATTTTTTAAATTTCACAAATCCCTTTAAACCCCAAATCATGAAAAAAGTATTTTTAATTTTAGTTCTTTCTTTTACTGTACTATAGTCTTTTAATTCAGACACCCAGAACCTCACTATTATACATACTTATACAAACACCTCCCATCAAAAGAAAACCGATCTTATTTGAGTAGGGTAGTACCAATTAAAAATTACTATCGAGATTTTTTGGGTTTTTAGTAGTGCTGGCCGTACAATAATCGTACAAGTTTTAAAAAGAAAAACCCTAATCACTTGTTTATAAAGTAGTTAGGGTTTTACTAAGCGGAGAAGAACGGAGTTATTTTGATTGCACTAAGAATTGAGTTAAATTTAGAATGATGAAAAAACTAATTTTACTATTACTATTTATTCCACTTGTTTCTTTTACACAAAATAAAGCATATGAAAATAAAGTAAAATCTATAGATAGCACTATTGAAACATTATATTCTGTTATTTCTGGTGATAAGGGAGTTGAAAGAAATTGGAACTTATTTAAGTATCTTTTTCATAAAGATGCCAAGTTAATTCCCTCAGGAACTAGTAATGAAGGGGTAACAAATGCTCGTTTTATCAGTCCTGATGAATATATAAATAGTTCTGGAAAATGGTTATTTGAAAATGGTTTTCATGAAAATGAAATTGGAAGAACCACAGAAAGATTTGGCAATATTGTTCATGTTTTTTCTAGCTATGAATCTTTCAGAGCAAAAAAAGATTCAACCCCTTTTACTAGAGGAATAAATAGTATTCAATTACTATTTGATGGAAATAGATGGTGGATTTTAAATGTTTATTGGATGTCTGAAAGTAATATAAATATAATCCCAAAAAAATATATTTATAAAAATAAGTTGTGAAAAAACTGATTCTACTTATAATATTCCTTTCATTCTGTTTTAATTCTTGTGAGCATTCAAAGGAAATGAATAATGTAAAAATTATTGGCTTAATGAGTGATGTAATGTGGAAGGGAAAGATGGATGGCTTGATTTCAACTGACACTATTTCATTTAAGGGAACCTATGGTTTAGGCCCATTAGAGAATCTAAAAGGAGAAGTGTTAGTTTTTGATGGAACAACATATATTTCAGGAATTAATTCAAATGAAAAATTATATGTTAATAAGGTAGAAGCTGCAAAATCTCCCTTTTTTGTATATGCTACTGAAAAAAATTTAGAAAAAGTTCCATTACCTTCTAATGTTAACGACCTTTCTTCATTAGAAAAATATATTGACCAAAAGTTTAGTAAAATTGAAATTCCTTTTGTTTTTATTTTAAAAGGGAAGTGGAAGAATTTAAATATCCACAGCGTTAATTTACCTGCTGGCAGTATAGTATCTTCTCCTAAAGAAGCTCACAAAGGATTAAAGAATTTTACTTATGAAAATATTAATGGCCATATAGTGGGATTTTTCTCAAGAAAACATCAAACTGTATTTACCCACCACGATTCATTTATTCACTGTCATTTTGTTTCTGAAGACAAAAAAATAATGGGTCACGTTGATAGTTTTAATATAAACAATCAAACAGTTTCAATGAGTGTTGCCGACAGATTACTTAAAACTAAACCATAGGCATATATTCTTTTAATAAAAGGGAAATCTGCAATTATTCAAAAAGGTCAGAGATTTAATGTGTTAGTCTAAGAATTGAGTTAATTTTATGATAATGAAAAAACTAATTCTTCTATTACTGTTTATTCCACTTGTTTCTTTTGGGCAAGGTAGTAAGCTAAAAGCATATCTCGACTGTAGATGTGATCAAAATTTTTTAAAACAACAAACTTCGTTTTTGGAGCATGTTAGAGATCAGAATTTAGCAGATATTGAAATTTTCATCCTTGATTTAAGAAACTCTAACGGAACCCGATCCTTTGAAATTAAAATTGACGGAAATAATGAGTACCAAGAAATAAGCTCTAGCGTATTAGTTTCTGGATACGCAAATGACACTTCGAGCACTTTAAGAGATAAGTTACTTAACAAATTAAAACTAGCATTAGTCCCGTTTTTAGATAAAGCTAATTACAATATAAAAGTAGATGTTGATTCTAATTTTGATGATTTATCTGTTAATGATGATAAGTGGAAAAGTTGGGTTTTTGAATTATCTGGCTCGTACAATGATGATAAAGAAGAAACCAGAAAAACAAATAGATATGAATTAGAATTTGAAGTTGACAAACTTACACAAGACTGGAGAATTGGTATGGAAATTAAGAGAAATGAATCTAAAGGAAAGTTTTTTAGTAATGACAATGTATATACTAGTAGCAGAAAAACTACGAGTTTTAGCGGTAGAGTTGTAAGAAGTGTTTCAGATCATTTTTCAGCTGGAGTATTTTTAGGGGCATATCAAAATACTTATGAAAATATTGATTTTAATAGATATATAGCTCCAGCAATTGAGTATAGTTTTTACCCTTACAAGGATGTTTTGAGTAAAGAAATAACTCTAGCATACAGAATAGGTGTAGGCAAAAGAAATTATATTGAGAAAACCATTTATGGTTATGAAAAACAAAAATTATCTTCTCAAACATTAAGTCTAAATGTTCGATTTAGACAAAAATGGGGGAACATTAGTTCATATCTTAATGCAACACAGTTTTTAAATGATGGAACAAAAAAAAGATTTTCTCTTAGAAGTGATTTAGACTTAAGAGTCTATGAGGGTTTAGCTGTCAGATTTTCAGGTAATATAAATTTAATAAGAGAACAATATAGTTTGGTAGCCGTAAGTAATTCAATTGAAGAGCTGTTGTTAGAACAAAGACAGATTGCAACAGATTATAAAACAAATTTCTCTGTAGGGATTAGCTATACATTTGGATCTATCTACAATAGCGTAATAAATACCAGATTATAAACCGTATTTTTTTTGAGGTATAATAACCTTAGCTTATAGCTATCTAGTTAATGTGCATACTATTTTGATTGCACTAAGAGTAGAGTACCAATTAAAAATTACTATTGAGATTTTTTGGGTTTTTCATTAGCTAAATATTTTAGCGATTATATAGATTATAATAACAAGCACAATATACCACCAGTACTTTTTATACATACGAAATGCGTGTTTTTCAAACCACATAACAATAATTTAAATAAATATAATAATTGCTAAACTAATAGAAGAGTTTTTACAAATATACAATTCAAGACATGCTACAAAAGACTAGTCCTATACATCAACATAGTGCTGTTTAATGGCAGAAGATTAATTAGTTTTATATAATGATTATATTTAGAATATGAAAAAACTCATTCTTTTATTATCAGTTTTGTTTGTTGTGTCTTGTTCAAATTATACTTCAAATGAAAATGACGAAAAAAAACCAATTATAATTTTAAATGAAAAAGTACAAAACGAAAAATTTGATATAAATTCTATTTCTACAGACGACATTAAAAGTGTTAATGTTTACAAGGATAAAGCGGCAATTGAGAAATTTGGAAATAAAGGGGTAAATGGGGTTATTGAGATTTATTTAAAAGATTATAAATTATAACCAGCTACAAAAGACCTGTATTATATAAACACACAGCCATCTATAAAAGGTTTATATAATTCTTATATTTAGATAAAATATTGATTATGAGAAGGTTGTTTCTGCTATTGTCGATTTTATTAGTCGGATGTTTATTCAACTCTTGCGATTCAGATGACTTAGAGTACCAAAACAAATTTGAAACTAGTCTAAAAATCTGGTTGAATTTTAAAGAATATTCCAATAACTCATATAAATACACAGTAAAAAATAGTTCGTGGATTGGTTTCAGTTGGGAAACTACAATATCCGTAGGAAATGGAATTGTAATTCAGCGCGATTTCAAATACACCTCCACAGAAGGTCTGCCAATTGACATTAAGCAAGGCGAACTTCAATGGACTGAAACAAACTCTGAAATAGGTATTCACAAAAACGGAGCAGAACCAATTACATTGAGTGAAATTTACAATAAGGCACAAAATGATTGGCTAATTGAGAGAAATAATGTGACAACTTACTTAGAAACAAAAAACAATGGAATGATTTCGACTTGTGGTTATGTTGAAAACAATTGTGCCGATGATTGTTTTATCGGAATTCATATTAATAACATTTCACTTTTATAAAAAATTACTAAAAACAATCTGTATTAACCATAGGCATATCTTCTTCTTTTAAGATACATTAAGGTTTAGTATTACACATTACTATACATACACCTCCCGTCAAAAGAAAACCGATATTATTTGAGTAGGGTAGTACCAATTAAAAATTACTATTAAGATTTTTGACTTTTTTGTAGTATTGGCCGTACAATAATCGTACAAGTTTTAAAAAGAAAAACCCTAATCACTTGTTTATAAAGTAGTTAGGGTTTTACTAAGCGGAGAAAGAGGGATTCGAACCCCCGGAGGTGTGACCCTCAACAGTTTTCAAGACTGCCGCATTCGACCACTCTGCCATTTCTCCAATGGAGTGCAAATATAACTTCCTTTTTATTTTGAACCAATTTTTATTAGAGATTTATATATATACCTTTTTCATACATTTATAATATGTTTGAAATCGATTATTTTTCATGGCATTATCCTCTTTTAATTTTAGCAGGTTTTGTAGCTGGATTCATTAATACAATGGCTGGTGGCGGATCTCTAATAACTCTTCCTTTATTAATATTTTTAGGACTACCCTCTGCAGTTGCTAACGGAACAAATAGAATAGCAATTTTTATGTCTGCTTTTTCTGCAAATGCCGGTTTTAAAAGTAAAGGTATTTCTAATTATCCATTCAATATGTATTTGGGTTTTACAGGATTGCTAGGAGCATTAATAGGTGCTCAAATAGCCATAGAAATAAAAGGAGATCTTTTTAATAAGATTTTAGCCGTTATTATGATTGTAGTGGTTTTTCTGATTGTTTTTAAACCAAAAATAGATTCAACTGAAATATTGGAGCGACTAACAGGAAAACATCTTTATATTTCTATGATAGCTTTCTTTTTTATAGGTATTTACGGGGGTTTTATTAATGCTGGAATTGGTTTTGTTATAATGTTATTTCTTCATTATTATAATAAATTGAATTTAGTAAAAGTTAATGCTACAAAAGTTGTTATTGTTTTAATCTATACAACAGGTGCAATTGTAACTTTTGCAATGGCTGACAAAATTAATTGGATTTATGGTTTAGTATTAGCTTCAGGAAATTTTTTAGGAGGATGGGTATCTAGCAGATGGTCTGTTAAAAGAGGAGAAAAGGCTATTAAAGCTTTTCTTGTTATAATGGTAGTTCTAATGTCTGTAAAGCTGTGGTTTTTTTAATAATTGATGTATTCAACAATTTCTAATCCATATCCAATCATACCTACTCTTTTAATTTGTGTACTATTAGTTAGTAACCTTATCTTATGAATTTTTAAGTCGTGTAATATTTGTGCACCAATTCCAAAATCCTTTTCATCCATTTTTACAGGTGGAGTTTTATACTCACCTTTAGACTGCAAATTTTTAATCTCATTTAACCTAAACAAAACATTAACAGGGTTAGGGGGTTGGTTTATAAAAACAATAACACCGTTTTCTGATTCATTAATTTTTGAGAAAATTCCATCAAGCTTTTTATTTGAATTCGAAGTCAGAGTTGTTAAAATATCGTTATTAGTTATTGATGAGTTAATTCTAACTAAGACAGGCTCATTTTCTTTCCATTCTCCTTTGGATAATACCAAATGTATTTGATTGTTATTTGTTTGTTGAAAAGCTGATAAATTATAATCTCCAAATTTTGTATTAAAAACAAAAGATTCCTTCTTGGTAATTAAACTGTCGTGTTTCATCCTATATGCAACAAGATCTTCAATTGAAACAATTTTTAAATCTAATTTTTTAGCAACTTTGATTAGTTCTGGGACTCTTGCCATGGATCCGTCTTCGGACATTATTTCACAAATAACACCTGCGGGTGAACATCCTGCTAGCCTAGCAAAATCAATAGCAGCTTCTGTGTGACCAGTTCTTCTTAATACACCACCATCTTTAGCAATTAATGGAAAAATGTGACCAGGACGTGCTAAATCATCAGGTTTTGTATTGTTGTCTACAATTGCTTTTATAGTTTTTGATCTATCAGAAGCAGATATTCCAGATGTTACTCCAGAACCTTTTAAATCTACAGAAACTGTAAACGCTGTATCCATTGGATCAGTATTATTACTAACCATTGGATATAAGTTCAGTTTTCTTGATCTTTTTTCAGTTATTGGTGTACATATGAGCCCTCTAGCATGTTTGGCCATAAAATTTATTAACTCAGGTGTAATTAGATCAGCAGCACAAATAAAGTCTCCTTCATTTTCTCTGTTTTCGTCATCAACTACGATTATAATTTTACCTTGTCTAATATCTTCAATTGCATCAGAAATGTTATCTAATTTTATATTACTCATTCTTTTTCTTTAATCTATTTTTTAATGACGAAATTTTTTCCAAAAATAGTCTAAAAGGATATAATATTTTATCAAAATTTAATATTGATTTATCGGAGCTGGCTCTAAATATTAAATAAATTCCTAGTGGTAACATTATTGCATTTGGAATAATACTACCAACAAGTGCATCAATACTTCCATCTTCTGCTGCATTTCTACTAAAAGTTCCAATAAAATGATAACTTAAAAATAAAATTAGAGATATTACCATTGGAAGTCCTATACCACCTTTTCTTATTATTGCACCTAAGGGAGCTCCAACAAAAAATAAAATAATTGAGGCAAATCCTATTGCGTATTTATCATATAAATTTGATTTATGAAGATTTATAATTTTTTCTTTTACAAAAAAATTATCTTTTTGACTGTTTAGAACTTGAACATGACTGTTGGTTAAGTTTATTGCATTATTTACCGCATCTAATTGTTTTTTTATTGGAAAATCTTTTAAATGATTATAGTAATTAGTGTAGAGAGTAGAATCTTTAAATTTATTATCCATTCTTACATTTCTAATGAAATTTGAGATTCCAGTTCTTGAATAAAAGTTTTTTGAAAAGTTTTTATATCTAAAAACAAGATTTTTTGAAAGAGAATCGATACTGTAATTTAACTGTGAGATGTTTTGCATCCTGTACGTATTATTAAATTTCTCATCTTCAAAATCAACTTTATTGAAATCTTTTAAATCAATATTCATTATATGTTTTTCAAATGAAACTAAAGTGTGTGGAGCTACTTGTTTATTGTCTGCACTTCTGCTTTCAATTTCTTCATATCTCTTTCCATTATTGAGTATTAATTGTAAAATTTCGCTAGATTCTTCACTTTTAAGCTCACCAGATTCAGCTTTGATAACAAGTGTGTTTTTAGAGTTGAAGTTATTTTGGTGAATTATTATATCCTCAAGTAAATTATCATCAGGACCGTATTTTCTTTCCACTTTTATATTCATGTTGTTTATATCACTAAAAACACCTTCTGTAATTGCAAGAGCAGGTTTAAGTTTAGCTAGATTTTTTCTCAAATTATATGATTTGAACTCTGCATATGGAATTAAACTGTTTGCAATAAAAAACATGCTTACACATAGAATTAAATTAACAACTAATAAACTTCTCATTGATCTAAAAAGAGATAAGCCTGAAGATTTAATAGCAGCTAGTTCATATTGTTCAGAGAGATTTCCAAAAGTCATTATGGAAGCCAAAAGAACTGTAAGTGGTATTACTAGGGGTAAAAGTTTAGGTGAATAATAGAGTAAAAATTTAAAAATAATCTCAAAATCAACTTCTTTTCCAGCAAGATCATCAATAAAAACCCAAATGATTTGGATTATAAAAATGAACATTAATATGAAAAAAAAACTAAAAAATATTTTTAGATAAGATGTTAATATATAACGATCTATAATTTTCATTTTATAAATTTTCGATATAATAATCAGGATAATCTTCCTCAGAAAAAACAAAAAAGTTTAAGTCAATTTCAATGTCGTATTGAAGTTGATTAACGGATAAGATAGTTTTTGTCTTGTTTTTTCCAATCTCAATTAATTTTACAATATCATTGTTAGATATATTAATTCCTAACTGTAAGTAATCAATATCTGAGTTCAGAATTAATAGGGATAAGTTTAACAAACTGTATTTCTTTTTCAAGGATTAACTCTTTCTTATCCCATAAAATTAAATATCCTTCACGATAAAATTTCAAAAGCTTAGATGGTTTAATAGTTTCACTTTCATCTTCATCAATATTTGAAATAATAATTTCTTCATTCTCAGGGACAATTGAATAAACTTTTTTTGAATCACAAAGTTGTTTTATACCCATGAATTCTAATAGATAATTATCGTCTTTAATAACAATACTTCCATCAGAATCTTGATTAATATCTTCAATTAAGTTTTCAAGTGTATAAGTGAAGTTTATTTTAAAAGTTTCAGATGAATCAATTTTTTCAGAAACACTATTTAATAGTTTTTCTGCTCGGATATCGTTTTGACTATGAACTAAATTTAAACTAAAGAGAGTAAAAAGTAAAATAATTTTTTTCATCAAGATTTTTTTTCATTTTCTAAAAAAGCGTTTAAAGATGCGATATCTGGTATTAAAACTTCCCTGGCCTTACTTCCCTCAAAAGCTCCAACTATTCCTGCAGCTTCTAATTGATCAATAATTCTACCAGCTCTATTATATCCCAACTTCATTTTACGCTGCAATAATGATGCTGAACCTTGTTGAGCCAGCACTATAATCTCAGCAGCATCTTTAAATAAAACATCTCTATCTTCAATATTGTTGTCTAAAGAATTAGAACTTTCTTCTCCAATATATTCCGGAAGTTCGTGTGCAGTTGCATAAGCTTTTTGAGAACCAATAAAGTCAGTAATCTTGTTAATTTCTGGAGTGTCAACAAATGCACACTGAATTCTGACTAATTCATTTCCTTGAGTGTATAACATATCTCCTTTCCCAATTAATTGATCAGCACCTCCGCTATCTAATATTGTTCTTGAATCGATTTTTGAAGTAACTCTAAACGCTATCCTTGCAGGAAAATTAGCTTTTATAATCCCTGTAATAACATTAACTGAGGGTCTTTGAGTAGCAATTATTAAATGAATACCGACAGCTCTAGCTAATTGTGCAAGTCTTGCAATTGGTGTCTCAACTTCTTTTCCAGCAGTCATGATTAAATCGGCAAACTCATCAATTATAAGAACAATGTATGGAAGAAATACATTTCCTGAATCTGGATTTAATTTTCTTTGTTTGAATTTTGCATTATATTCCTTAATATTTCTACACATTGCATTTTTCAGCATTTCATATCTATTATCCATTTCAATGCACAATGAATTTAAGGTTTTAATAACTGCCTTGTTATCTGTGATAATAGCCTCATCAGTATCGGGAAGTTTAGCCAAATAATGTCTTTCAATTTTATTAAATAAGGTTAGCTCAACTTTTTTAGGATCTACAAGAACAAATTTTACTTCTGAAGGATGTTTTTTATATAATAATGAAGTTAAAACTGCATTAAGACCAACTGATTTTCCTTGTCCAGTTGCTCCAGCCATAAGCAAATGGGGCATTTTAGACAGGTCAACAACATACGTTTCATTACTAATATTTTTACCAAGTGCTATTGGGAGTTCCATTTCTGCCTCTTGATAGTTCTTTGAAGCTAAAACAGACTTCATGGATACTATAGTAGATTTTTTATTTGGAACTTCAATACCAATTGTACCTTTTCCTGGAATTGGAGCAATAATTCTAATACCTAGTGCAGATAATGATAAAGCAATATCATCTTCAAGATTTTTTATTTTTGAAATTCTGACCCCTGCTTCTGGAATTATCTCATATAAAGTTACTGTGGGTCCAATTGTAGCTTTAATCTGATCAATTCCTATCTTATAATTTTTTAAAGTATCTATAATCTTTTCTTTATTTTCTTCTAGCTCTTCTTCATTAATGGTAATCACTCCTCCATTATCATAATCATTTAAAAGTTCTATAGATGGTGGTTTGAAATTTTTTAGTTCAAGTGTATGATCATATTCTCCAAATTTTTTCACCAACCCTTTTGCTATCTCATCTTCATCAAGAATTTCTTCTTTTTTGTTGCTTTCAATTTCGATTTTAATTTCGTCATTTTCGGATTTTAAGATTTCTTCTTTTTTAGTAGAATGAGATGAGAAATTTTGAATAGTTGGTTTAGCTTCTTCATTTTTAAAATTAAATTTTGAAGTTGATATCTTATCTTCTTCAATACTTTCAATTAGATCATCATTTTTTTCAGTTGAAGATTCTTTTATTTTATTAAATTTTGGAATAATACTTTTAATAAAATTAAATGTGTTTTCTGGGGTAATTTTAAGTCTTATCACTAAATAGGATAGTAGTATGAAAAGAAGTGTTGATATTACTCCAATATTTCCTATATATATTATTAAGAATTCATTTAGTTCATATCCAAGAGTTCCTGAATAAATATAGTTAGTTGAAAAATGTCCAAAAAGTAAGGAAAGCCAAAGCATGATTATAATTCCCCAAAACCATCTTTCAACTAATTTTTTCCTATTTGCATTAACAAAAAAGGTTAGTCCTGAAATAAATAATAGTAAAGGAAATATAAATGACGAAACTCCAAACATCACATATATTAAAAAATGACTTATTAATGCTCCAAATTTACTTGCAATATTTATTGTTTCGGATGTTCTGTCAAAAAAGCTGTTCAACTCTGACTGATCTACTCTCCAAGTATTAAAATATGAAACTAATGATGAAAAAATAATTACAGAAAGTAAAACAAGAAAAACTCCTAACATTATTTGCTGAGTCCTTGAAAACGTAAAAAACTTTTTTAATTTACTATTAACTTTAGCCATAAGAGGTATTTAACAAAAGTAAATATTTAAAATTTAATATTTTATGCACTATTGGAATCTATTTTTCTGATTTTATAATTTAAACCAGCTACTATTAATGTCATGAAGAAACTCAACCAATTAAAAATGGCATAGAATAAATAATCTAAGACACCTACACCAAGAACAGAAGACTGATAGGCTCCACAACTATTCCAAGGGATTAGAACTGAGGTCACTGTTCCAGTATCCTCAAGTGTCCTACTAAGATTTTCAGGTGCTAGACCTTTTTCTTTAAACGCTTTTTCAAACATTTTTCCAGGTATAACAATTGCTAAATATTGATCAGAAGTTGTTAAATTCACCGCCATACAGCTCCCTGCAGTACTAGCAAATAGTGAAAATGTTGATTTACCCAGATTGAGCAAAGAGGAGGTTATTTTTTTTAAAGCTCCAATTGACTCCATAACACCTCCAAATACCATAGCACTAATAACAAGCCAAATTGTATTGAGCATTCCATACATACCTCCACTTGAAAATAAATCGTTTAATTCATTGTTTCCAGATTCTATATTTGTATCGATAGTTATGGCGTTGATTATAGAACTGTAGGCTCCTTGAAATGTTAGGCTTGTGGAATCAGATAATTGTGTTAAAATATCTTGTTGAAAAATAACAGCAAATAATGCTCCTAACATAGTTCCAGCAAACAATGCAACTATTGGAGGGGTTTTTTTTGTAATTAGTATAATAACAACTAGTGGAACTATGAAAACTAATGGAGTAATATTAAATGTCTGATCAATAGCCTCTAGTAATACTGTATTATCTGTTGGACCAGAGGAAACTGTATAAAAATTCAAAAAAATAAATATTAGAAGAGTTATTGTGATTGTTGGAACGGTTGTAATTGTTAAATATTTAATATGTGTAAATAGATCAGAACCAGAGATTGCAGGTGCTAAATTTGTTGTATCACTCAATGGTGACATTTTATCACCAAAATACGCCCCTGAAATAATAGCTCCAGCAGACATTTCTACAGGAATTCCAATTGCCTTTGAAATTCCAATAAGAGCTATTCCGACAGTAGCTGAGGTAGTCCAACTACTTCCTGTCGCTATTGAAATTATAGCACATATAACTAGACAAGATGGTAGAAAAACAGATGGATGTAGAATGTTCAATCCATAATAAATCATAGATGGTATTATTCCACTAATCAACCATGTTCCTGAAAGTGCACCAACAAATAGCAATATTATGATTGCTCCGGTAACTGATTTAAGATTATCAGCAATTTTATTAACCATTACTGAAAAACTTAATCCTTTAATTTTTCCTAAAAAAATACCTACAAATCCACCAAGGAGTAATATAAATTGGTTTGAACCACTCATTGCATCATCACCATACACATAAACATTAAATGATAACAGAAGAATTAAAATAAGAATTGGCAACAAAGACTCGTTAAGTGATAAACTAATTTTCTTGTTAATTTGATTGTTGGTTTTTCCCATATTGCTAATATATAATTACTTCATTTAATATGCTTAATTTAAATAAATTCATTTATGTTTTAAAATAAAACATTTGTACTTTTGATAAAAAAAATAATGGAACATTTTGATGTAGTTGTAATAGGTTCAGGACCTGGTGGTTATGTTTGTGCAATTAGATGTGCACAATTAGGAATGAAAACTGCTATTATTGAAAAATACAATTCATTAGGAGGTACATGTTTAAATGTTGGGTGTATCCCATCAAAATCACTTTTAGATTCTTCTCATCACTATCACGAAGCAATTCATAATTTTTCAACTCATGGTATCCAGATTGAAGGAAATATTAAAGTTGATTTAAAAAAAATGATTTCAAGAAAGAATTCTGTTGTTGACCAAACAACTAAAGGGATTGATTTTCTAATGTCAAAAAATAAAATAAAGGTTTATAACGGTTTAGGCTCTTTTGTAGATTCAAAAACAATAAATATTAATTCAAAACCTGATTCTATAAATATAACTTTTAATAAAGCAGTAATAGCAACCGGATCTAAACCAATTTCACTTCCATTTGCAAAAATTGATAAAAAAAGAATTATTTCCTCTACTGAAGCTTTAGAACTAAAAGAAATACCAAAAAAACTTATAGTTATTGGAGGAGGAGTTATAGGATTAGAACTTGGACAGGTTTATAATAGGCTAGGTGCTGATGTTTCAGTTATTGAGTATTCTGAAAAAATCACCCCATTTATGGATAAATCAGTTTCAAAAGAACTTTTGAGAATATTTAAAAAACAAAAAATAAACTTTTTCTTGTCTCATAAAGTAACAAGTGTTGTATCTAAAAATAATTTAGTTACTGTGACAGCTAAAGATTCCAATGCAAAAACTATAACTTTTGAAGGAGATTATTGTTTAGTCTCTGTTGGAAGAAAACCATATACTGAAGGTCTAAACTTATCCTCTGTTGGTGTGTCAACAAATGAAAAAGGCCAAATTGATGTTAATGAAAACCTTCAAACTAATGTAGAAAATATATACGCAATAGGAGATGTGATTAAAGGACCAATGTTAGCACATAAAGCTGAAGAAGAAGGTGTTTTAGTTGCAGAGCTTTTATCAAATCAAAAACCACATATAAATTACAACTTAATACCAAATGTTATTTATACTTGGCCTGAAGTAGCCTCAGTTGGTAAAACTGAACAAGAATTAAATTCTAATGGAATAGACTTTAAATTAGGTCAATTTCCTATGAGAGCATTAGGTAGATCAAGGGCTAGTATGGATATTGATGGTTTTGTTAAAATTTTAGCAGACAAAAAAACAGATGAAGTTTTAGGTGTTCATATAATTGGTGCAAGAGCTGCAGATTTAATTGCTGAGGCCGTTACTGCAATGGAATTTAGAGCATCTGCTGAAGATATTGCCAGAATGAGTCATTCTCACCCAACTTATGCTGAAGCAATAAAAGAAGCTGCTCTAGCAGCAACTGAGAATAGAGCACTGCATATTTAAAAGATCACCTTATTCATTTTGATTTTTATTTCCTTAAGACATAGATTTCCTATACTTCCTAACATGGTATGATGAATATCTTTTATTGGCTTAAATGTATTGTTTTTTATATTATTAGATACTTCATTGTATGCGTCTCTGAAAGAGTAACCATTATTAACTAATTCATTTAAATTTTCAACAGAATAAACATATTTATATCTTTTATCATCTAAAATATTTTTTCTAATTTTTATTTTTTTGATTGTAATATCTAGAATTTCAAGACATTTTTTTATTTCTATAATTGATTCTATTATTTTTCCTTTATAGAGTTGCATGTCTCTGTGATAACCACTGGTAAGATTTATTGAAATTATATTAAAATCATTAATTAATGATTGTAATGAGTTACATTTTGCTCTGATCAACTCAAATACATCTGGATTTTTTTTATGAGGCATTATACTAGATCCTGTTGTTATTTCATCTGGAAATGAAACAAAATTTAATTCTTGAGTCATATAAAAACAAATATCAGATGATAATCTGGATAATGTACTAGCTATTGAATTTATTGCTATTATAACTGATTTTTCTACTTTTCCTCTACTCATTTGAGCAGATACTACATTATATTTTAGATCTCCAAAATCAAGTTCTTTGGTTGTGAAATTTCTATCAATTTTGAAAGAACTTCCATATCCTGCACCGCTTCCAAGTGGATTTTGATTATTTATTTCATATGCTGTTTTTAAGTAGAGAATATCATCAATTAAATTTTCAGCATATGAGGAAAACCATAATCCAAAAGAGGATGGCATAGCTACTTGTAAATGAGTATATCCAGGGAGAAGTTCATTTTTATTTGTTTCTGCTAAATCAATTAATGTATTAAATAATTTAATGGTTAATTTTTTTATTTCATTAATTTCATTTTTTAGAAATAATTGAGTTGCTACTAAGACTTGATCGTTTCTTGATCTACCAGTATGAATTTTTTTACCAATGTTTCCTAATTCATCAATTAACAAAGACTCTATTTTAGAATGGATATCTTCAAAATCATTTTCGATATTAAAATTTTCTGATTCTATATTTTTAAAAATAATATTAAGAGTATTAATAATTTTTGTAGATTCTTCATCAGTTAAAATATCTATTTTACATAGCATTTTAGCATGAGCAATAGATGCTATAACATCATATTTTGCAAGATACATGTCGTATTTCCTGTCGTTTCCCACAGTAAATTCTTCAATTTTTTTATCTAAATTATCTTCTTTATTCCAAAGTTTCATATTATTTTTTTAAAGTATTTTATTAAGAAGTTCTATATATTTTGGGATCGCCTCTTCGATTTCATTTATAAAAATAAATTCATTAGCAGTGTGAGATCTTTTGGAGTCACCAGGTCCAATTTTAATGGACGGAAATGATATTTTTGATTGGTCCGATAGAGTAGGAGAGCCATATTTTTCAATACCTAAACTTACAGCAGCTTTAACGATTTTATGATTAGGATGAATTGATGATGAATTTAAATTTAATGATCTTGGAACCATTGAGCAAGGTGCTTTTTCCAAAATTATCTCATTAATCTCTCGATTTGTATAACAATCATTTATTCTTACATCAAGAACCATATTCACTTCAGATGGAATGACATTATGTTGGTTTCCAGCATTTATTTGAGTTACAGTTGATTTAACTTGGCCAAGAAATTCTGATTTTTTTTCAAAATTTAGTTCTTTAATCCATTTCAAAACTTCAATTGATTTTAAGATTGGATTGTCATTGTTTTCATGAGCAGCATGTGATGCAGTTCCATTAATTTTTAGATCGTAAACTATTAACCCTCTTTCAGCAACTGCCATTTTCATTAAAGTTGGTTCTCCAATTATTGCTAAATCTATCTTTGGTAATCTGGGTATAACTGAAGTAATACCATTTATTCCTGATGATTCTTCTTCAGCTGATGCAAGAATAATGAGATTATATTTTAAATTTTGTTTTTTATAAAAAAATAGAAAAACACTCATTAATGAGACTAACGCTCCACCAGCATCATTACTTCCTAATCCATATAATTTTTTTTCTTTAATAACACTGTCAAAAGGGTTTAAACTATACCCAGAGTTTGGTTTAACAGTGTCATGATGTGAATTTAATAATATGTATGGTTTTTTTGAATCATGATATTTATTAAAAGCATAAATATTATTTTTATACTTCTTTGAAATTATATTATTTTTTTTAAACCAATTTTGAATTAATTCAGCAGTTTTATCTTCTTTAGTTGAAAAAGATTCTGTTTGAATTAATTTTTTTAATAGTTCAATAGATTTTAATTTAAGTTCTTTCATTAGAGTGTGATTTTTGTACAATTATCAATTGAGTTTATAATATCCATATCTCCTATATAAATGTTATTTACTCCATTTTCTAATGCATTAAAACAGTTTTCTAGTTTGGGTATCATTCCATCACTTATTATTTCTTCTAAAACAAGGTTTTTAAATTCTTTTTTGGTTATATTTTTTTTAATACTAGTGTTAGTGTTTTGATCCATTAACACTCCTGATTTATCAAAGCAATATTTTAATGTAACCTTAAAATACTTTGACATTGCTATACCAAGTTCAGAAGCTATAGTGTCAGCATTAGTATTTAAAAGCTGCCCCTTATTATCATGAGTAAGAGAACAAATTGCAGGTGTTAAATTTGAGTTAAGCAGATCTAATAAAAATTCATCATTAACTTTTTCAATGTCACCAACAAAACCATAATCAATTTTATTTACTTTTCTAATTTTAGATTTGATCAAATTTCCATCAGCACCTGACAAACCAATTGAATTACAATTTAAATCCTGAAGCTTTGAGACTATTTTTTTATTTACCAATCCTGCATAGGTCATAATAGCTATATCTAATGTTTTAGAATCAGTAATTCGTCTTCCATTAATCATTTTTGGTATTATACCAAGCCTAATCATATAATTAGATGCAATAATACCACCACCATGAACAATTATTTTATATTCATTTATTCTTGAAAAGTTTTTTAAGAATTCATCAAACAAGACTGAGTCATTTAAAATAACTCCACCAACTTTTACAATTGTTAATTTAGTTTTCATTTTTTAATAATTTATTAAGAATAAATTGAGTTGCATGAGTTCTATTTCCAGCTTGATCTATTGAGATATTTTTCTTTGATTCTAATACTGAATCAGTAACAATCATATTTCTTCTTACCGGCAAGCAATGCATAAAAAAACCTTTATTAGTTAAACTCATTTTGTTTTCGTCAATGGTCCATGAATTATCATAAAGATTTACTTTTCCATAATCCTCAAAACAGGACCAATTTTTAGCATATATAAAATCCGCATTTTTAAACGCATCATTCTGCTCATGTACGATTTTATATCCATTTGTAATTTTTTTATCTAAGTTGTATCCAAGTGGATTAGCAATAGTTAAATCAAAATCACACAGCTTACACATTTCAATAAAAGAATTAGCAACAGCATGTGGGAGGGGTTTAGGATGTGGTGCCCATGTTAATACTATTTTAGGTTTTTTTACCCTAGTCATCTCTTTAATAGTTACTGCATCTGCTAAAGACTGCAGAGGATGACTTAAAGCACTTTCTAAATTAATAATAGGAACTGTTGAATGTTTCACAAATGAATTAATGACTTTGTCTTCTAAATCTAACTTTTTATCGATTAAGTTTGCAAATGATCTAATGCCAATAATATCACAATAGGTTGAAAGAACTTTTGCAGCTTCTCTTATGTGTTCAGCTTTATCTGAATTCATTATTACATTATCATCAAATTCAAGTTGCCATCCTTCATCTTTAATATTCATACATATTGTTTTCATTCCTAAATTCATTGCAGCTTTTTGAGTACTCAGTCTTGTTCTTAAACTAGGATTAAAAAAAATTAAACCCAGAACTTTTCCATTGTGATTGTCAAATTCTTTTATTTTATTTCTTTTTGAATGAACAATTTGATTAACACATAATTCAAAATTGATTAGGTCATTACATTTTATAAATTTTTTCATCTTACTTCTTCCTTTAAAGCGTTAAATAATATGTCAATATGTGATTTATTGATATTTAGTGGTGGTAGAATTCTAAGAAGATTTTTATTTGCACTTCCACCAGTAAATATTTTATGTTTAAATATTAAATTTTTTCTAAGTTCTGCAGCTTCAAAATCAAATTCAATACCCAGCATTAGTCCTCTTCCTTTAATTTTAATTATAGATTTAATTTTTGAAATTCTTTCTCTAAAATAAAGTTCCATTTCCTTGGTGTTTGAAAGTAAAGATTCTTCTTTTATAGTTTTTAATACAGATAATACTGCTGAACATGCAAGATGATTTCCTCCAAATGTTGTTCCTAGCATACCAAAACTTGGTTTTATATGATCTTTAATTAGGATTCCACCAACAGGAAAACCATTTCCCATTCCTTTGGCCATACAAATAATATCAGGATTTATATCATACTTTTGAAATGCAAAAAAATCTCCAGTTCTTCCAAATCCAGATTGAACTTCATCAGCAATCAAACATGTATTATGTTCTTTACATTTTTTTGAAATGTACTTAATGAATTCAGTGTTTGGTTGATCCAATCCTCCAACACCTTGTATTGACTCAAAAATTACAGAACTAACATCTCCATTTGAGATTTCTTTATCAAAACTTGCTTTATCATTAAATTCTATGTGCACTACATCAATTTTTTTATTTATTTCTGATTTAATTTTAGAATTATCTGTTACACTAAGGGCAGCGTTACTTCTTCCATGGAATGAATTTTTAAATGCAATTATTTTTTCTCTTTTATTATAAAATGAAGCAATTTGCAAAGCATTTTCATTGGATTCAGCTCCACTATTTGTCATAAATAACTTATAATTATGACAATTAGATTGTTGTATTAATTCATTGGCTACTTCTTTCTGTAAATCGTTAATTATGTAATTGGAATAAAATCCAATTTTATTTAATTGATTTGTTATAGATTCAATATAATTGGGATGATTGTGTCCAATTGAAATAACAGCATGACCACCATATAAATCCAAATATTTTTCTCCTTTTTTGTCAAATACATAACACATCTTAGCATGTGAAGGTGTCATTTCGTAGAGTGGATAAACATTAAATAAATTCATTATTTTTTGTTTTTAAAAAATTGAAGGTTTTAAGTTAAGTCCGGTCATTTCTTCAAAACCAGACATTAAGTTCATATTTTGAATAGCTTGTCCAGATGCTCCTTTAATTAAATTATCAATAATTGATGTGATCAATATTTTGTCATTGAATTTACTTACATGAAGAATACATTTATTTGTATTGATTACTTCCTTTAAACTGATTTCATTCTCTGAAATATGTACAAAAGGATGATTTTTATAATAGATTTTATAAACTTTATTAATTTCTTCAACTGTAACATCAGACTTAAAATAACTTGTACAAAATATTCCTCTAGAAAAGTTTCCTCTAACTGGAATAAAATTAATCTTAACTTCATTACATATTTGATTTAAATGATGATATATTTCATTTAAATGTCTGTGATTAAATACATTATAATTTGATACATTATTATTTCTCCAACTAAAATGTGTTGTTTTTGAAGGTATAACTCCAGCTCCAGTGCTTCCTGTTATGGCATTTGTGTGAACTTCACTGTTAATATATTTTTTCTTCAGAGAGGGTATTAAGCCAATTTCGATAGCAGTTGCAAAGCAACCAGGATTTGAAATATTTTGCGCTGTTTTTATTTCACTTTTATAAAGTTCAGAGAGACCATAGATAAAATCTCTTTTTTTATCATTTTCTATGAATGGATTTTCTAATCTATAATCTTGACTTAAATCAATTATTTTAGTTTTTATATTAATGGATGTTTTTCTTAGAAATTCTTCTGATTTATTATGTCCTAAACAAAGAAACATTATATCACAATCTTTGATTTCACCAATAAATCTAATTTCTGATTCACCAATTAAGTCTTTATGAATATCGGCAACTTTTTCTCCAGCATAAGTTTTACTATTTATAAAATTGATATCAACTTTTGGATGATTAATAAGTAGTCGTATTAATTCTCCACCTGTATATCCTGATCCTCCAACAATTCCAACTTTTATTTTATTTGTTATTGACATATTGATAAATTTTATTTTGATTAGAAATAATTTTTATAAAACCTTTTGCATCTTCAGAGGACCATTTCTTATTTTCTTCTCCATAAACACCAAATTCTGAACTCATTAAATCGTTTTCAGATTTTATTCCATTTAAAGTAAATCTATATGGATATAAGGTTATGTAAACTTCACCACTTACATTTTTTTGACTACTTTGAAGAAAAGATTCAATATCTCTTAAAACAGGGTCTAAATATTGACCCTCGTGAAGATGCATTCCATAAAAATTAGATAGTTGTTCTTTTTGATATTGTTGCCATTTTGTTAATGTATGCTTTTCGAGTAGGTGGTGAGATTTTATTATCATCAAAGGCCCTCCCGCTTGAAATCCAACTCTTCCTTTAATTCCTATAATACTGTCTCCAACGTGTATGTCTCTTCCAATGCAAAATTTATCACATTCTTTATTAATTAACTCTATACACGAAACAGGATCATAAAATTCTCCATTTAATCCAACAATCTCTCCCTTTTTAAATGTTACAACAATGTCTTTTTTTTCTGATTCTATTAGTTTTCCAGGAAAAGCTTCTTCTGGAAGTTTTAAATTTGATGTTAAAGTTTCATCTCCACCTACACTAGTTCCCCAAAGACCTTTATTAATTGAGTATTTAGCTTTGTCCCAAGAAATATTAACACCAGATTTCAATAAATAATCTATTTCATTTTGTCTAGACAAACTTGAATCTCTGATTGGAGTTACGATTTTAATATTAGGAGCAAGTATTTGAAATATTGAATCAAATCTAACTTGGTCATTTCCTGCTCCTGTACTTCCATGAGCAATATGTGAAGCGTTGTGTTGATTAGCATATTTAACTATCTCTATTGCTTGAATTGTTCTTTCGGAACTCACTGATAGAGGGTAGGTGTTATTTCTTAAAACATTTCCATAAATTAAAAATTTAATTATTTTTTCATAAAATGAATAAACTGAATTAATTGAAATAAACGAATGTGCACCTAGTTTAAATGCCTTTTCTTTCATTTTTTCAATTTCAATAATTGTAAATCCACCAGTATTGATGTTAACTGCATGAACCTCATTACCTTCTTTAGACAATTTTTTTAAACAATACGAGGTGTCTAATCCTCCACTGTAGGCTAAAACTATTTTTTTCATATAATTTTTTTTGGTTTGTATAACATTCCTGTACATAAACACATTTGTTTTTTTGTTCTTATTAAAACATCATAATTTTTACAAGTTTTACATCCTTTCCAAAACTCTTCATCATCAGTTAGTTCTGAAAATGTAACTGGTTTGTATCCTAATTCATAATTTATTTTCATTACAGGAAGACCAGTGGTAATTCCAAATATTTTTGAATTAGGATATTTTTCTAATGAGTGTTGAAATGTTAGTTTTTTGATTTTTTTTGCTAATCCTTGCCCTCTAAATTGTGGTGCTACAATTAACCCTGAATGAGCAACATACTTTCCATGTCCCCATTTTTCGATATAACAAAAACCTGCAAATTCTTCATTTTTTAAAGCAATAACTGCATTATTGTTTTCAATTTTTTGTTTTATGTAAGATGGAGATCTTAATGCAATTCCGGTTCCTCTAACTTTAGCAGAAGAACTAATTGTTTCAGAAATTATATTACAATATTTTATATGCTTCGAAGAAGCTACTGTTATTTTCACTATGTATTTTAAAATTTAATTAAGATTGAATCGAAATGAAACTGGACACACCTAGTTTCTTAAATAGAATAATACCCAAATGGGCGGGCACGGCGGGGAGCCGGGGCAGTAAATAAATTGTTATTTATTCTATTTTCAAAATTCACTATGCAAACATCTTTAAAAAAAATTAAAGAAACAAGCGTATTTATAAAAAAACAATTAATTAAATTTGAAAAAAAAGATATTGTCACGAATTTCTAAAAAATTTAAATCAAAAGATTTAAAAATATTTCGAGAGAAACTATTAATTTGGTCCAATACCTTTTCAACTTCAACTTTTTTAAATTCGAATAATTACTATACTGATATTGGAAAATATGAATGTATTTGTGCAACTGAAATATCTACTAGTACTCCGTTTACTTTAAAGGATTCAACATTAAAGCTTCAAAATTATATTGATAAAGTTAATGATTGGATTTTTGGATATATAAATTACGATTTGAAAAATGAAATAGAATCACTTGAAAGTAATAATTTTGATAATTTTAATTTGCCTAATCTTTACTTTTTTCAACCTAAACGTATATGGATAATATATGAAAATCATATTGAAGCTCATTACATAGATTCAAAACAAATTGAAATTGATTGGATTGAAATTAATAATACAAAAATACCAAATAAAACACTTGATCACCTGGTGCCAAATCTAAATCCGTCTTTATCTAAAAAACAATATGCAGATAAAATAAAGACTTTAAAAAATCATATATATCGTGGAGATATCTATGAAGCTAATTATTGTTTTGAGTGGTTTAGTGAGAACGTAACAATAGACCCTTTATATGTATATAGAAATTTAAATAGAATTTCACAATCTCCAATGAGTGTTTATTTTAAAAATGATAATTTATATTTAATGTGTTCTTCTCCGGAAAGATATATTAAAAAGAAAAATAATAAACTAATTAGTCAGCCAATAAAAGGAACAAGTAGAAGAGGAGTTAGCAATGTTTCAGATTTAGCTTTAAAAGAAAATTTAAAAACTGATCCTAAAGAACGTTCAGAAAACATAATGATAGTTGATTTAGTTAGAAATGATATGTCAAGGTTTTCTAAGGCTGGATCTGTTAAAGTTAAAGAACTTTGTGAAGTCTATCCATTTAAGCAGGTTCATCAGATGATCTCAACAATTGAATCTGAGCTTAAAGATGATATAAAAATCTACAATATCATTGAGGGTACATTTCCGATGGGAAGTATGACAGGAGCCCCAAAAGTGGAGGCTATGAAAATTATCGATGAACTGGAAACAACAAAAAGAGGATTGTACAGTGGAGCAGTTGGCTTTATTGATCCTAACAAAAACTTTGATTTCAATGTTGTTATTAGATCTTTAATATATGACTCATACTCCAAATATTTATCATTTCACGTTGGAAGTGCAATAACATCAAAGTCAATTGCTGAAAATGAGTATAATGAATGTTTGCTAAAGGGAAATGCAATGATTCTAGCTTTAACTTAAATAGTAAATATTTTTAATGTATTATTGCTAGTAATGTTAAAAAAATTAGAAAATCACATAAAAATTAACTTTTCTAAAATTAAAGGAAAAAAACTTTTAGTTTGTGTTAGTGGTGGTATAGATAGTATGGTTCTTTTACATCTTCTTGAAAATTTAAATTATAATCTTTCAGTGGCACATTGCAATTTTAAATTGAGAGGATCTGAAAGTGATAATGACAGTGTTTTTGTTGAAAAATATTGTAAATCGAAAAAAATAAAATTTTTTAAAAAGGAATTTGAAACTAATATTCCAAAACATTCAGTTCAAATGTCAGCTAGAAAGCTTAGATACGAATGGTTTTATGAAATTATCGAATTAAATAAATTAGATTATATAGTAACTGCTCATCACATTGATGATTCTTTAGAAACCTTTTTAATTAACACCCTTAGATCCACAGGAATTGATGGTTTAACTGGGATAAGTTCATTTAATAACAAGATTATTAGACCATTATTAATTTTTTCAAAGTCTGATATAGTTAATTATTCAAAACTAAATAATATCAACTGGAGAGAAGATTCTTCAAATAAAAAAAATGATTATTTAAGAAATAAATTAAGAAATCAAGTTATTCCATTATTTAAAGAAATAAACACATCCTACATTGAAAATTTTTCAAAAACTGTTAGTCATTTAAAAGAAGACAGTCTATTGATCCATGAATTGATTTCCATTTTTAAGCAAGATTATTTTAAAAATACTAAAGACTGTATATCAATCAATAAATCCGTAGTATCTAATTTATCTGATACAATGATTTTTAAACTTTTTTTTGAATATGGATTTAGAAGCTCAAAAGAAATTTTAGATTTATGTAAATCAAACTCTGGTAAAATAATATATTCATCAAAGTATTCTATTTTAAGTAACAGAGCTGAACTTTTGATTAAAAAATTAGAAATAAATCAAAGCGAGGATTATTATTATATAAATTCTATGGATAATAATTTTCCAAAAAATATAGAGATTGTTGAGGGAGATTTCATAAAGTATGATAAAAAATCTTTATATCTTGACAAGGATCAACTAAAATTTCCTTTAAAAATAAGAAAATGGAATAAAGGAGATTATATTTATCCAACAGGAATGAATGGTAAAAAACTATTATCAAAGATTTTTAAAGACAAAAAGTTTTCGATTTACGAAAAGTCCACACAATGCATATTAGAAGACTCCGAACATATTTTATGGGTAATTGGCATAAGGTTTGATAAAAGAAAGTATATGAAAGCAAATGTAAATTTTAAAATATCATTAATTGAAAACTAAGTTTCTTTATTTTATTCTCATTATTTTAAGTGAGTTTGTTTTTTCTCAAAATCCTGTGATATTTGAGACTCAAGTAAATAGTTTAGGGGAAGATAAATTTGAATTAGTTACTAATGCTACTATTGAAAAAGGATGGAGATTGTATTCTCAGAATCTTCCAAATGGTGGAGCTATACCAACTGAATTTATCTTTGATAATTCTTCTTCATTTGATTTATTAGGATTTACAAAGGAATCTAAATCAATTTCAAAGTTTGATCCTATTTTTAATATGGAGCAAACTTACTTTGAGTCTAATTCAATTTTTACTCAAGAAATCTTGTTACTTAAAGAAATTGAAACTATTAAAGTTAAAATTGCATATCAAGCTTGTGATGATATTGTTTGTATTTTTAGAGAAGCAGATCTTATTTTTAATATCGATGGATCAAAATTAGAAATAGAAAATGAAGATTTGACTTCTTTAGTTTTTAATAAAAATAATCCATTATATGTTGAATTTAAAGATAAGGAACTCTTATCGACTGTGAATGATTCATCAAATTCATTTTCATCAAATTCATACTTTAATTTAATGATACTTGGATTTATTGGAGGTCTTTTAGCGCTTTTAACACCTTGTGTGTTTCCAATGATTCCTCTAACAGTTTCTTTTTTCTCAAATAGTAGTTCTAAATCTAATTCTAAGTTTAATGCATTTTTATATGGGTTTTTTATTATCAGTATTTACTTAGCACTTAGTATTCCTTTTCATTTTCTAGATTCAATTGATCCGGAAATTTTAAATAGTATTTCAACTAACGCTACATTAAATATTATTTTCTTTATCGTATTTATTTTGTTTGCCTTTTCATTTTTTGGATTTTACGAAATTACTGTTCCTTCAAGTTGGATTAACTCAATTGACTCTAAGTCTAATTCTATAGGGGGTTTTATTGGTATATTTTTTATGGCATTAACTCTTGTTTTGGTTTCATTTTCTTGTACTGGCCCTATTTTAGGTTCATTATTGGTTGGATCGATATCTTCTCAAGGAGGCGCAATACAATTAACGATTGGTATGCTTGGTTTTGGATTAGCACTTGCCTTACCCTTTACTATTTTTGCTTTGTTTCCAAATCTTTTATCTTCTTTGCCTAAATCAGGCAGATGGATGAACACATTTAAAGTGATTTTAGGATTTTTAGAATTAGGATTTGCGTTTAAATTTTTATCTAATGCTGATTTAGTTGAGCACTGGGGTCTCATAAAAAGAGAGATTTTTATTGGAATCTGGTTTTTAATATTTTTATTAATGTCTATTTATATGTTAGGATTTTTTAGATTTCCTCATGAAACAATGAAGTTAAAATCATCAAGGTTTAATATTTCCTTTGGTCTTATTTTTCTAGGCACAGCTCTTTATTTATTTCCTGCTTTATTACCATCTGGATCTGACAAGGCCAGATTATTAAGCGGTTTTAGTCCTCCCTCATTTTATTCAGTTTATCAAAAATCTAATGATTGTCCTTTAGGTCTTAATTGTTTCAAAGATTTTGACTCTGGATTAAGTTATGCTCAATCTCAAGACAAACCTATTTTATTAGACTTTACAGGCTGGGCATGTGTAAACTGTAGAAGAATTGAAGAAAACGTATGGACAGATCCTGAAATTTTCAAAATAATTAATGAAGAGTTTGTTTTAATATCACTTTATGTTGATGATCGAAAAGATTTAGATCCTGAAAATCAAATTACACTTAAATATAAATCTGGTAAAACAAAATTTATAAAAACAATTGGTGATAAAGCTGCAACATTTCAGGCAATAAATTTTAAAAGTGCATCTCAACCCTATTATGTTTTAATTAGTCCTGATTTAAGAATACTCAACAAACCAATACAGTACACTTCTAAAGATAATTATCTAAGTTGGCTAAAAGAGGGTTTAAATAGCTTATAATAGCTTACCCTTGTGGTATATTAAAGGTTTTTTTTCTTTATCATTAATTTTACCATCAACACACAATCCTAAATAAATAAAATGATCACCCCCATCAAATATCTCAGTTATTTTACATTCAATAAAAGAACACGATTCAGAAATAATCTTAATATTATTTTTAGAAATTTTAGTATTAACCTTTTCAAATCGTTCATTAGGTTTTAATTTACTATTGGCAAATTGAAAACATATTTTTTCCTGAAATTCACTCAAAATATTAACAACAAAAAAATCATTTATTTGTAATGAATCATTTGATTTTGCTTTTTTGTCAAGACAGAACAGGACAAGTAGTGGATCAATTGAAACCGAAGTAAATGAATTTGCTGTAAATCCATAATCTTGATCAAATTTCTTTGAAGTTATAACAGTAACTCCAGTGGGAAATGTTCCACAAATATCTTTAAATAAGGATGGTTTCATTAAAGTTTATCAAATATAAGTATATACTTCATTAAATGGAACCCTTAATTGATCTCCATAAACACCTTCATTCGTTCTTATTCCACATCCAATAACCATATTTATTTCTGAGCCAGATGGTAAATTAAGTATATTTTTAACCTTCAATGTATCAGAACCCTCCATAGGGCAAGTATCATATCCAATTGCAGCCATACTAATCATAAAATTTTGAGCTGCTAGCCCTGCACTTTTATGTGCTACTACTCTTAAATCAGAACTCGTAACTTGTCTCATTGTTGGTCTAAATAATCCAATGGTTTGAAAAATTAAACTTTTTAATATACCTAATATTCCAAAAAAATCAGTGTATAATATAGGTATGACTTTTTTGTAATAAGCCTTAGCTTGTTTTAACCTTTTGTCGGAGATTTGACTATTTTTTGATTGATTTGAAATGACTTCAATATTCCAATTAGCTCTTTTTTTCCATAAATCTTTTCTAACTACAATTACAACTAATTGTTTAGCAGTTTTAGCAGCATTTTGATTGAAACATGCTTTAGATAGTTTTTTAAGAACCTTATCGTCATTTACGTGAATAAATTCCCAAAGTTGTAGATTACTACTATTTGGAGCTAATGAAGCATTATGTAGGCATTTTTTTACTATTTCAGAGTCTAAATCTTGGTCACTAAAAACTCTTACTGATCTACGATATTCAATCGCATCAGAAACTGTCTTTTCGTTTATCATTCTATGAAATTAAATTTAATATTTTTTTTAAGAAATTTATTTTGTTTTTAAAAGGGGGATACCTTAATGGAGGGTCAATCCATAGGGGTTTACTAAGATATGGTTTAAAGTGAGAAAAAGTTTCAAAAGTTGATTCTCCATGATATTTACCCATTCCACTTTGTCCTATTCCTCCAAATGGAAGTCTATCATTTGCTATATGCATAACTGTATCATTAATTGCACCTCCTCCAAATGGGTAGGATTCTAAAAATTTTTGTCCAAATTCTTTCTTTCTTGTAAAAATGTATAAGGCTAGGGGATGAGAGTATTTTTTTACAATATCATGAACTTCATTAAAGTTATCATATTCAATTATAGGTAAGATGGGTCCGAATATTTCATCTTCCATTATTTTTGAGTCTGTATCGTTTATTTCAACAAGAGTTGGTTCAAAGAATTTATCATCAAAATTAAAATTTCCCCCATGTAAAATATTTTGTTTTTCTAGTAAAGAAACTAAATAATTCATATGTTTATCACTAATAATTCTTCCATATTCTTTATTGTTTATTACATTATTTCCGTAGATTTTGACGATTTGTGTTTTTAATTCTTTGATGAATTTATCTTTAATTTTTTTATTTACTACAAGAAAGTCAGGCGCAATACAAGTTTGACCACAATTGGTGAATTTTCCCCAAACAATTCTTTTTGCTGACACCTCCAATGATGCTGTTTCATCAACAATACATGGATTTTTTCCTCCAAGCTCAAGAGTTGTTGGGGTTAAATTAATTGCAGCTGCTTTAGCTACTATTTTCCCAACACCTACACTTCCAGTAAAAAATATATAATCCCATTTAAACTCAAGGAGTTTAGTTGATGTTTCAACACCACCATTAATAACTGTAACATGACCTGGATCAAAAACAGAACTAATTATTTTTTCTAAAATTAAACTTGTGTTTGAAGAATATTCAGAAGGTTTTAGTACAACTGTATTCCCTGCAGCTATAGCTCCAATTAATGGAGCTATTGATAATTGAAAGGGATAATTCCAGGGTGAAATATGTAGCGTATTTCCATAAGGTTCAGGAATAATATAATCTGAAGATGGAAAATTAATTAAAGAAGATTTAACTGCCTTTCTTTTTGTCCATTTTCTTATATTTTTAAGAGCTATATTAATTTCGGTATATATAAAATGAATTTCAGTTAAATAGCTTTCTCCTTTGGACTTTCCTAAATCTTTAAATAAAGCTATCTCTATTTCTTTTTCACTGTTCTTAATTTCTTTTAAAAGGTTATTTAATTTTTGAATTCTAAAATTAATATCAAATGTTTTTTTTGAGGAAAAATAATTTATTTGATTGTCTATTAATGTTTTTAATGCAGTATCCATAATAAATAGCTTTTTTAAATCTTAAAATTGTGATTTTCGTAAAAATATGAATAATATGAGAGAAGATGAATATTAATTAAATTTTTGTTTACTTTTATAATGTTATAAATTTTACTCCTTTTCCATGGATAAGGGGTTTTTTTTTAGAATATGATTTTAAATAAATATAGCCAAGCTGTTACTCAAGATCCAACCCAACCAGCTGCAAAAGCAATGCTTCATGCCATTGGTTTATCATCTGAAGATTTAATTAAACCTTTTGTTGGTGTTGCAAGTACTGGATACGAAGGAAATCCATGTAACATGCATTTAAATGATCTTTCTCAAAAAATCAAACAAAGTATTTTAAAAAACAATTTAGTTGGATTAATTTTTAATACAATTGGAGTTAGTGATGGAATATCTATGGGAACTCAAGGTATGAGATATTCACTTCCATCTAGAGATATTATCGCTGATTCTATCGAAACAGTTGTTCAAGCTATGGCCTATGATGCATTAATTACGGTTGTAGGTTGCGATAAAAATATGCCTGGTGCACTAATGTCTATGTTAAGGCTAAACAGACCATCAATTTTAGTATACGGTGGTACTATTGCTCCAGGTTGTCACAATGATAAAAAACTTGATGTTGTTTCCGCTTTTGAAGCCTGGGGTGAGAAGGTTTCTGGAAAAATCGATGAATCTGAGTTTTCTGATATTATTAAAAATGCGTGTCCTGGTGCTGGTGCATGTGGTGGTATGTATACAGCTAATACAATGTCTTCTGCAATTGAAGCAATGGGAATGTCACTTCCTTACACTTCTTCAAATCCTGCAACAAGTAATGAGAAAATTGATGAATGTGATATAATTGGATCAGCAATTGATAATTTGATTAAAACTGATTTAAAACCTTTAGATATTGTTACTAGAGAATCAATTATTAACTCTGTAAGATTAATTACCGTTTTAGGTGGTTCAACAAATGCTGTTCTTCATATTCTAGCTATTGCAAAAAGTGCAAATATTGACTTTAGTATTGATGATTTTCAAGAAATTTCTGATTCCACTCCTTTTTTAGCAGACTTGAAACCTAGTGGCAAATTCCTGATGGAAGACCTTCACAATGTAGGAGGTATTCCAGCTGTTATGAAATATATGCTTGAAAATAATTTATTAAACGGGGATTGCATGACAGTTACTGGGAAAAGTATTTCAGAGAATTTGAACAATGTTAAACCCCTAAAAAAAGGCCAAAAAATAATTAATCCAATTTCAAATCCAATAAAAAAATCTGGTCATATTAGAATTTTATATGGAAATATAGCTAACAATGGTTCAGTTGCTAAAATTACTGGAAAAGAAGGCTTGATTTTCTCTGGAAAAGCAATTGTGTTTGATTCTGAACAAGAAGCAAACGATGGTATTAAAAATGGGTTAGTAGAAAAGGGCAATGTTGTTGTTATACGTTATGTTGGGCCAAAAGGAGGTCCTGGAATGCCAGAAATGTTAAAACCCACTTCAGCTATAATGGGTGCTGGATTAGGTGGTGATGTTGCACTAATAACAGATGGGAGATTCTCAGGAGGAACACATGGTTTTGTAGTTGGACATATATGTCCTGAGGCTCAAGAAGGTGGTAATATTGCGTTTATAGTAAATGGTGATACATTAACGATAAATGCAGTAAATAATACAATATCAGTTGATATTTCTGATGAAGAATTGGATAAAAGAAAATCAAATTGGATTAAGCCAGATTTGAAATTTAAAAGTGGTATATTATATAAGTATTGTAAAAATGTTTCCGATGCATCACATGGATGTATTACAGATAAATGATGAGCAGTAATAAAAAAATATCTGGAGCTGAAGCTGTAATAAGATCTTTAATTGAAGAGGACGTAGATTTAATATATGGATATCCTGGTGGCGCAATTATGCCTATATATGATGAATTATACAAGTTCCAAGATAAGTTAAATCATGTTTTAACTAGACACGAACAAGGAGCTACTCATGCAGCTCAAGGATTTTCTAGAGTTTCTGGAAAAGTTGGAGTAGTAATGGCAACATCAGGTCCAGGTGCAACAAACCTTGTTACTGGAATTGCTGATGCTCAAATTGATTCAACCCCAATGGTTTGTATCACAGGTCAAGTTGCATCTCACTTATTAGGCTCTGATGCATTTCAGGAAACGGATATAATTGGAATTTCAACTCCTGTTACAAAATGGAATTGTCAAGTAACAAAAGCTGAAGATATTCCTAAAGTTATTTCAAAAGCATTTTATATTGCAAAATCTGGTCGACCAGGACCTGTATTGATAGACATAACTAAAGATGCTCAATTTGAACTATTTAATTATTCATATAAAAAATGCCTTTCAGTAAGGAGCTATAATCCTGTCCCAAATTACTCATTAGATCTTATAGGAAAAGCTGGACAACTAATTAACGATGCTAAAAAGCCATTCATTGTTTTTGGTCAAGGCGTAATTCTTGGTAATGCAGAAATTGAATTTAAAAACTTTATAGAAAAAACTGGAATTCCTTCTGCATGGACAATTTTAGGTCTTTCAGCCCTACCAACTGACCATTACTTAAATGTTGGGATGGTAGGTATGCATGGAAATTATGGTCCAAATGTACTTACTAACAAATGTGATCTTCTTATTGCAGTTGGTATGAGATTTGACGATAGAGTTACAGGAAATCTTAAAACTTATGCAAAACAAGCTAAAATTATTCATTTGGAAATTGATCCAGCTGAAATTGATAAGAATGTAAAGTGTGATGTCCCATTGTTAGGAGATGTAAAATCAACATTGCCATTATTAACTAAGATTGTTAAAAATAATAGACATGATAAATGGTTAAAAACCTTTTCATCTTACTACAAAAAGGAATTTGAAAAAGTCATAGAAAATGAAATCAATCCATCCAAACCAGGTTTGACTATGGCTGAAGTTATAAAAGAAATAAATCTTTCAACAAATGGTAATGCAGTAATTGTCACAGATGTTGGTCAGCATCAAATGGTAGCTTGTAGATACGCAAAATTCAACGAATCAAAATCAAATGTTACATCTGGTGGTCTTGGTACTATGGGCTTTGCACTGCCTGCAGCATTAGGAGCTAAAATGGGAGCTCCAAACAGAGAAGTTGTAGCTATTATTGGTGATGGGGGATATCAAATGACTATACAAGAATTGGGAACCATTTTTCAAACTGGAAGTGCTGTTAAAATAGTTGTATTAAACAATGATTTTCTAGGAATGGTAAGACAATGGCAGCAAATGTTTTTTGAAAAAAGATATGCCTCAACAGAATTAGTTAACCCAGATTTTGTAACTATAGCTAAAGGATATTATATAGATGCTGAGAGAGTTAGCGAGAGAAAGAATTTAAAATTAGCTATTAAAAAGATGATTGAATCAAAAAAACCTTACTTTCTTGAAGTTAAAGTTGAAAAAGAAGATAATGTTTTCCCAATGATCCCTACCGGAGCTTCAGTCTCTGATATAAGATTAGAATAAGATGAAAGACAAAAAGAATACCTTTACAGTTTCTATTTACACAGAAAATAACATTGGTTTATTAAATAGGATTTCCGCTATTTTTTTAAAAAGACATATTAATATTGAAAGTTTAACAACATCACAGTCAGAAATTGATAATATTTACCGATTTGTTATTGTTGTCAGTGTAACGGAGTCAATGATAAAAAGAATAATAAAACAGATTAATAAACAAATAGAGGTTATAGCATCATTTTATCATACGAATCAAGAAACTATTTTTTTAGAAACTGCTCTATATAAGGTTAAGTCAAAATCATTATTTGACGAGAAGCATATACAGAAAATTATAAAAGAAAGTCAAGCTAATATAGTCACAGTATCTCCAAATTATTTTGTAATTGAAAAAACTGGATGGAGAGAAGAAACCGAAAAATTGTATAACGAATTAGAACCTTATGGTCTTTTACAATTTGTAAGATCAGGAAGAATCTCAGTATCGAAAGAACCCATGAATATCTCAAATATACTGGGATTAAATACAGATAAATAACTATGAAAAATTATTTTAATCAATTAACATTAAGTCAAAAAATAGAACAACTAGGTAAATGTCGATTTATGAATTCTTCGGAATTTAATAATGGTATCTCTGCATTAAAGGATAAGAAAATTGTAATAATCGGATGTGGTGCTCAAGGCCTTAACCAAGGTTTAAACATGAGAGACTCAGGTTTAAATATCTCATTTGCTCTCCGAAAAGAAGCTATTATTCAAAAGAGAGACTCCTTTTTAAATGCATCTTCTAACAAATTTAATATTGGAACTTTTGAAGAATTGATTCCAGATTGTGATATGGTATTAAATCTAACACCAGATAAAAATCATACTGATGTTGTAAATAAACTAATGCCATTAATGAAACAAAATTCAATCCTTTCTTACTCTCATGGATTTAATATTGTTGAGGAAGGTATGGAAATAAGAAAAGATATCACAGTGGTTATGGTTGCTCCTAAATGTCCTGGTTCTGAGGTTAGAGAAGAGTATAAAAGAGGTTTTGGTGTTCCAACATTGATTGCAGTACATCCAGAAAATGATCCTCACAAGATTGGTTTGGATATTGCTAAAGCTTATGCAGTTGCTACAGGAGGGAATAGAGCGGGAGTTCTTGAATCCTCATTTGTTGCTGAAGTTAAATCAGATTTAATGGGTGAACAAACTATTTTGTGTGGAGTTCTTCAAACTGGATCAATACTTTCTTTCAATAAAATGATTCAAAATGGAATTGAACCTGGATATGCATCAAAATTAATTCAATATGGTTGGGAGACCATAACAGAAGCTTTAAAACATGGAGGGATAACTAACATGATGGATAGACTAAACAATTCTGCCAAAATAGAGGCTTTTAAACTTTCTGAAGATCTGAAAGATATAATGAGGCCTTTATTTGAGAAACACATGGATGATATTATGTCTGGTCATTTCTCAACCATAATGATGGATGATTGGAAAAATAACGATCATAATCTTCATAACTGGAGAGCTATGACAGGAGAAACAGCATTTGAAAAAACAGAACCATCTGAAATTGAAATTTCAGAACAAGAATTTTTTGACAATGGCTTACTTATGGTGGCTTTCATCAGATCTGGAGTAGAATTAGCATTTGAGACAATGACTAAATCTGGTATTATTGATGAGTCGGCATATTATGAATCTTTACACGAAACTCCATTAATAGCAAATCTAATAGCAAAAAAGAAGTTATTTGAAATGAATAGAATTATTTCTGACACAGCTGAATATGGATGTTATTTATTTGACCATGCATGTAAACCTATATTAGAAGACTTCTTCAAAAAAATAGAAAGTAAACACATCGGATCTAAGTATCATTTGACTGATGATTTTGATAACACAGATCTAATTAAAGTTAATGATGTTATAAGAAATCACCCTGTAGAAAGAATAGGAAAGAAACTAAGATTATCTATGACATCAATGAAAAAAATTGTATAATCATTTATTATGAAATCAATACCAAAAGAATTCCAATTAAATAAAATTATTAATCATACTGAGTATTTAATAAACGGAAAAATAAATCAATGGGATGGAAAACAAGCTAGTGTTTTTTCTACATTATTATGTGATATTTCTGAAAAAGAACCACAGTTAATTGGAAAAACGCCTGAAATGTCAGGTGATTTCGCATTAAAAGCATTAGAGGCTGCTCATAATGCTTTTGACTATGGTCAAGGTGAATGGCCTACTATGAAGGTATATGAAAGGATAAGATTGCATGGAAAATTTCGTTGAAAAAATGCTTTCTAAAAGAGAAGAAATTGTTAAACTTTTAATGTGGGAAATTGGTAAGAATTTAAATGATTCAAGGAAAGAATTTGATCGAACCGTTGAGTATATTAATGATACCATTGAAGAGTATAAAGTTATAGACAGAAAAGGTGCTACTTTTCAAAATAAATCTGGTGTAAGAGCTTTAATTAGAAGAGGTCCATTAGGTGTTGTTTTATGTTTAGGTCCATATAATTATCCTTTAAATGAAACTTTTGCATTACTCATTCCTGCCATAATAATGGGTAATACTACTATTTTTAAACCAGCTAAACATGGTGTGTTACTAATTGCCCCACTTTTAGAAGCTTTTCAAGAATCCTTTCCACCTGGTGTTGTTAATATTGTTTTTGGTAGAGGAAGGGAAATAGCCACACCAATAATGAAAACTGGTAAAATTGATGTCTTAGCTCTAATTGGCCACAGTTCATCAGCTATATCACTTCAAGATTTACATCCACAAAAAAGTAGACTTCGTCTTGTACTTGGTTTAGAAGCAAAAAACCCGGGAATTATACTTAAAGATGCAGATATTGATTTAACTGTCAAGGAGTGTATTTCTGGAACATTATCCTTTAATGGACAGAGATGTACAGCACTTAAAATACTTTACGTTCATGAAGATATTAAAGATAAATTTTTAGACAAATTTTCAAAAGCTGTTGATGAACTTAAATTAGGACTTCCTTGGGATAATACTTTATTAACTCCACTTCCTGAACCCTCAAAACCTAAATATATATCTGATTTGATTGATGATGCTATTAATAAAGGTGCCAAAATTATAAACAAAAGAGGAGGGGAGAAACAAAAAAATTTCGTTTTTCCAGCTGTTTTGTACCCTGTAAACAAAGATATGAATGTTTATAAAGAAGAACAATTTGGTCCAGTTATTCCAATAATTTCTTTTAATAATATCTCAACTCCAATCAAAGATATGTCAGAATCTAATTATGGACAACAGGTTAGTATTTTTGGAAAAGATGTAGACACATTAGGTCCAATTATTGATTCAATGGTTAATTTAGTTTGTAGAGTTAATCTTAACAGTGCATGTCAAAGAGGACCTGATATTTATCCTTTTACAGGAAGAAAAGATTCCGCTGTGGCAACACTAAGTGTTCACGATGCATTAAGGTCTTTTTCAATCAGAACTTTTGTTGCTTCTAAAGATAACGAACTAAACAAAAATATACTTAGGGAAATGATTGATTCTAAAAAGTCACACTTTATCAGAACAGATTATTATCTCTAACTGTTAAGCATAACAGGCATTACTAACATTGTAATTTCCTCTGATTCTGATTCCGACTTAGTCGGTGTGAGTATCCCTGCTCTATTTGGCAAAGAAAGCTCAAGTTTAACCTCATCTGAGTTAAGGTTAGATAACATTTCTGTAAGAAATCTTGAATTAAAACCAATCTGCATATCATCTCCATTATAATTGCATATTAATCTTTCTTCAGCTTTGTTACTGTAATCCAAATCTTCTGCAGAAATTATTAGCTCATTTCCTGTTATTTTTAATCTAACCTGATGAGTTGTTTTATTAGAAAAAATACTAACTCTTTTGGTTGAGTTTAAGAAAAGAGATCTGTCAATTGTTAAAACATTAGGATTTTCTTTAGGAATAACTGCTTCGTAATTTGGATATTTACCATCTATTAATCTACATGTTAAAGACAAATTTGAAAATACAAATTTAGCATTACTTTCATTGAATTCTATTTCAACCTCATATTCATCAGAAGCTAATATTCCTTTAAGAACATTTAATGGTTTTTTAGGCATTATAAATTCAACTAATTTTTCAGATTTATAATCAGTTCTTACATATCTTACTAATTTGTGAGCATCAGTAGCAACAAATGTTGAATTTTCACTTGAAAATTGAAAAAAAACACCACTCATAACAGGTCTCAAATCATCATTTCCTGAAGCAAAAATTGTTGTATTTATTGCTTCAAAAAGGACTTTTGAAGATATAGATGATTTGGAAGGATCTGTAATAGGAAGTGTTTTAGGAAATTCATCTCCTTTCGCATAAGCTAATGCATATTTTCCATGATCAGAACTAATTTCAATTGTATTATTTTCTAAAATATTAAAGGTTAAAGGTTGTTCAGGAAATGTTTTTAAGGTATCTATAAGTAACTTAGCTGGAACAGCAATAGATCCAGAATCATCAGATTCAATTTTAATTTCTGCACTTAAAGTGGTCTCTAGGTCAGATGCAGTAATCTTTAATGATGATTGAGAAATTTCAAATAAAAAATAATCTAATATTGGAAGTGTATTATTAGTATTCAATATTCCACCTAAAATTTGAATATTTTTTAACAATAAAGAACTTGAAGTAATAAATTTCATGTATAATTAATAAACCTTAAATATATTAGTTTAACTCAATAAAAGAAAACAATTTTATTAACAGTTTTATTTAAATTTAATAGTAATAATATCTCTATATTCTAATCCAAATAAACTTGATGCTCCTCCAGAAATTAATGGATTGCTTTTATATATTGAAAGTTCTAAGTAATCATTTTTATTAAATAGAGCAATTTTTTTTCCAATTTCCTTCCTATTCTCCTTAACTACATCAAATCTAATAGCTTGGCTATATGATTTTACAATTTCCTTAAATTTATAATTCCTTGCATTGATTTCAAAGGATTGAGATTTTCCAAATTCTTGAAATAACTTTTTCGAAATGTTAGTAACTACATTTTCATAATTGTCTACATAAATTACATTACCAATAATTTCTTTAGTTTTTTCATTTAATATTGGATTTATATTGTATAATTCTTTTAAGTTATCTTTTTGTTTTCCAACTAAATCAATTGAACCTCCTCTATATATGTGTGCTGCAATTTTTACAAAAACATCAACAACTGAAAAAGTTGAAATAATATCGTTATGAATATTTATCTCAACAATTTTTTCAGGATTAATTTTATTAGATAATAAGGACATAATTCCATTATCTGCACATATAAAATAATGTCCATCTAGTTTAACAGCTAAATGATTTTGTTCAGGATTTTTTTCCGAGTCAACTCCTATAATATGAATTGACCCCTCGGGAAAATTTTTATAAGCATTTTCTATTATATATGCAGCCTCAATAATATTAAATGGAGAAACATTATGAGATATATCAACTATATTAACATTGCCTAATTCATTGAATAAAGCACCTTTAACTGATCCACTGTAATGATCTTTGACTACCGAAATCGGTTGTTAACGTTATAACGCTCATTTGTTAATATAAAATTAAATTTCGAGACTAAAATTTATATAAATTTACAATATGCCTTTAACAATAACATAAGTAATATTGAAAAAACTAGAATATTTTATAAAAGACATTCATCCAGTAGATTTTTTTGACAAAAAAAATTATGATGTCATAAAAATTATAAAAAATAATTTTCCTAAAGTTAAAATTATTGCAAAGGGAGATAGAATTGTAGCAAATGGAGATGATTCTCTAATTATTCAGCTAAGAATTAGACTAGATTCATTAATTATGATAATGCGAGATAATGATAGTATAAATGATAAAACAATTAATGCAATAATGTCTGGACATGGTGATGAATTAATTTCCTCATTGCATGGTAAGATTATTTTATATGGTGTGGGAAAGAAAAAAATAAAAGCTCATACTATAAATCAGATTAAGATTGTTGATGCATTCGAAAACAATGATATGGTTTTTGCTATTGGTCCAGCAGGAACAGGAAAAACATATACAGGAATAGCAGTTGCTGTAAAAGCTTTAAAAGATAAAATTGTTAAAAAAATTATCTTAACAAGACCAGCTGTAGAAGCTGGCGAAAGTCTTGGGTTTTTGCCTGGTGACATGAAAGATAAGTTAGATCCATACATGCAGCCACTTTATGATGCATTAAAAGAAATGATTGCTACTGAAAAACTTGATGATTATTTAAAAAGAGGTATCATTGAAATCGCTCCATTAGCATACATGAGAGGAAGAACTTTAGATAATGCATTTGTTATATTGGATGAGGGACAAAACACTACTCATAATCAAATGAAAATGTTTCTAACAAGAATGGGTAATAATGCTAAATTTATGATTAATGGAGATCCTGGTCAAATTGATTTACCAAGACGAGTCATTTCTGGTTTAAAAGAAGCCAATCTTATTTTAAAAAATGTTGAAGGAATAAAAATGATATATTTAGATGATTCTGATGTAATAAGACATCAGGTTGTAAAAAGAATAATAGAAGCATATAAAAACTCTGAACATACTAATTAATATTTATGAATACATTAACTGAGACAGATTATAACTTCCCTAACCAAACTTCAAAGTATTCAGGAAAAGTTAGAGAAGTATATAAAATTAAAAATGATGTTTTAGTAATGATAGCTACAGATAGGCTTTCTGCATTTGATGTGGTTCTTCCAAGAGGAATCCCTTATAAAGGTCAAATTTTAAATCAAATTGCATGTAAAATGCTTAGTTTAACCTCTCATATTGTTCCTAATTGGCTAAAAGCTTCGCCTGATCCTAATGTTTCAATTGGAGAAGCTTGTAATCCATTTAAAGTTGAAATGGTAATTAGAGGCTATTTATCAGGTCATTCTGCACGAATCTATAAATCTGGAAAAAGAAGTATTTGTGGAGTTTCGATGCCTGAAAATATGAAAGAAAATGACAAATTTCCATTCCCGATAATAACACCAACAACAAAAGCACAAAATGGTTTACATGATGAAGATATTTCCAGAGAGGATATATTAAAAAATAATATAGTTAGTGAACGCGATTATATAATTTTAGAAAATTATACAAAAAAACTTTATGAGGAGGGGAGTAGAATTGCTAATAAACAAGGTTTGATTTTAGTTGATACTAAATATGAATTTGGAAAAAATTCAAAAGGTGAAATTGTATTAATCGATGAAATTCATACTCCAGACTCTTCGAGATACTTTTATTTAGATACTTACGAAAAACTACAAAATTTAAACTTACCACAAAAACAATTATCAAAAGAATTTGTGAGACAATGGTTAATTTCAAATGGTTTTCAGGGTCTAAAAAATCAAAAAATTCCTGAAATGTCAGATGATTATGTTAATGGAGTTTCAGAAAGGTATATTGAATTGTTTGAAAAAATTACTGGTGAAAAATTTGTAAAGGAGAATTTAGTTAATATTGAAAATAGAATTAATAAAAATGTTACAGATTATTTGAATTTATAAACCTTTTTATTTCATCAATTTCTATATTATTTTCAATCCATATTAAATTCTTATTTTTTAACCAAGTCATTTGTCTCTTCGCGTATCTTCTCGTGTTTTGTTTAATTTTTTCTATAGCTTGACTTTTTGTAAGATTTCCCTTAAAATGTTCAAACAACTCTTTATACCCAACAGTGTTTAAAGGATTTAAATCTTTAAACTTCAAGAGAGTTTTAGCTTCTTTGATTAAACCATCAGAAATCATTTTATCAACTCTGTAATTTATTTTTTTATATAATAATTCTCGATCTACTTTAATACAGAAATTGACACTTTCAAAGTCATATTTTTTATTTTTTTTATTTAAAAATGAAGAGTATGGTTTTCCAGTTGAAATACAAACCTCAAGTGCTCTAATTAATCTTCTATGATTATTGACATCAACGATATCATAATATTCTGGGTCTAATTCCTTTAATTTATTTTTTAAAAATAAAATACCTCTTGAATTGTGCTTTTCGTTTAACAATTCTCTAACTCCTAATTTAATTTTTGGAAATTTATCAATACCATTTACTATAGCATCCATATACATTCCCGATCCACCTGTAAGTATTATATAATCATCTTTTTTAAATAAATTTTCAATCAATTTTAAAGCATCATTTTGAAAATCACCAACAGTATAATTGTCTTTAACTGATTTATGATGAATAAAATAATGATTAGCTTTTGAAAGTTCGAGTTTTGAAGGAACAGCTGTACCAATTGACATTTCTTTATAAAATTGCCTTGAATCACATGAAATAATTGAACAGTTTAGATTTTGTGCTAAACGAATACTCAAATTTGTCTTTCCGGAAGCAGTCTGACCGGAAATTGTGATTAGTTTTTTTTTCAATTATTAATTTCTAGATTAATTATTTTCTCACATTTGTTTTTTCTTAAATATTTTAAGATTAGTTCTTTAGAATTATCAATATTTTCATTCTTAACAATCAAAGATTCTAAAATTTCTATGTTATTGATCTGATAATTTAAAGAAAAGAATCCATAACCAATGTATTTATTGTTTTTAATAAGTATTACACTTTTTTCATTAAGACTTCTTCCTTTGTCAATAATCAACATGTCTTTATACTTGAAGCTTAAATCTTTTTGTAAGATTTTTATTTGAGAGTTATTATTTTCTACGTTTGAGTCTTTGATTCCATAAATTTTGTATAAACCTTCAAGTCTTTTGTTAGCAACCTTAAGAGAGGAATAATATTCAAGATAATTTTCTCTTTCGTCGAAATGAGAGATACGTAAAAAAAGATTACCAATAGAATTTTCACAAATTTCTAGAGCAAATTTCTTAACTGTGTTCTTTAAAAGTTTATTAAATTTTGGTTTATGTCTCTTAACTTCATTATTTTCTTTTAAAAGTGCTATTAGTTCACTTCCAGTTTTTTCAAATGAAACATCATTAATTTCAAGTTGAATATTTAACGATTTATTTGATTTTCCTGTTAAATGTTGGTTAACTCTATTTTTAATATTTTTACTTTTCCCTATGTAAATTAATTTTCCTTCACTATTATGTAAATAATAAATACCAGTTTCAATAGGTAATTTACTAATAAGTTTTTGCCATTTATTTTTTGGCGTTTTTTCTTTCCATGAAATGAGACTTGTTAGAATTTCTTTATTTGAATCTTTTAAAATTAGAAGTTTAAATAATTCTACTGTCGCTATAGCATCTCCAGAGGCTCTATGCCTATTTGTAATAGGAATCCCTAGGCTTTTAACTAGATTTCCAAGTTTATATGATTTTAAATTTGGAATTAGCTTTTTTGATAATTTGACTGTACATATCTGAGGAATATTAAAATCATAGCCTAATCTGTCAAATTCAATTTTTATCATTCTATAATCAAATGATGAATTATGAGCTACTAAAATTGAGTTTTCAGTAATTTCTAGAATTCTTTTTGCAACTTGAAAGAATTTTGGTGCGTTTGAAACCATTTTGTCAGTAATTCCTGTTAATTGTTGAACAAAAGGTTGTATGGGTATTTCAGGATTAATTAAACTTATAAATTGATCTACGATATTTTCTCCATCAAATTTATATATTGCAATTTCGGTTATTCCTTCTTGATTGAATTTACCACCTGTTGTCTCTACGTCAATTATCGAATACAATATATATATTTATTATCTATCTCCAAAAATACTACTTCCAAGCCTAATCAAATTACTATTACAATTAATGGCAATTTTAAAATCTCCGCTCATACCCATGGAGAGTATTTCTAAGTTTAGAATTTTTTGTGTTTTTTATAAAACTTATGTAAAGAATAAAATTCGTCTTTAATTTTATTTTCATCTTTTGTAAAACTAGCCATTCCCATCATTCCTTTAATACAAATATTTTTCAGAGTTTTTATTTCATTTTTGTTTATTAATTCTTCAAATTCTTGGTAACTAAATCCAAATTTTGTTTCATCATTAGAAATATCCATTTGAACAAGAACATTAATCACTCTATTGTTTTTTATTCCTTGTTTATTTATTTCAATTAATAATCTTAAACTATCAACACTTTGGATTAAATAAATAAATGGAGCAATATATTTTACTTTATTTCTTTGAAGATGTCCAATCATGTGCCAATTAATATCTTTTGGTAAATTTTCAAATTTATTAACTAGCTCTTGAACTTTATTTTCACCAAAATCTCTTTGTCCTGCTCTATAAGCAGACTCAATTAAATTTATAGACTTAGTTTTGCTAACAGCAACAAGCTTAACATTGTTGGGAATAATGTCAGTAACACTTTTTATATTTTTAGCTATTCTCATTGACCTTGTCGATTATAAGTTTTGCCAATTTTAAAGCTCTTAAACCATCTTTAAATGACACTTGTGGAATCTTATTATGTAATATTGAATTAGCAAAATCTATATGTTCTTCTTCAATGGCATTTACAGATTTAGCTTTAGGTGAATTATAATAGATTTGTTTCTTTTCACCTTCAGCATTTTCAATCAACATTGCATAATTGTCGGTACCATGAAAATCAGAAATTTTGACAATTTCGCTTTTCTTTTCTAAAAAGTCAACTGCTATATAGGCCTCTTTTTGAAAAAATCGAGATTTTCTCATGTTTTTTAATGAAATTCTACTGGCCGTAAAGTTAGCCACACAACCATTTTTGAACTCAACCCTTGCATTAGTAATATCAGGTGTATTGCTTATAACACAAACTCCATTTGCTTTCACATCTTTAACATCAGAATCAACTAGTTTGAGTACAATATCAATATCGTGAATCATCAAGTCTAATACAACAGAAACATCATTTCCTCTTGGGTTAAACTCTGCTAATCTATGGCATTCAATAAATTTAGGGTCATCTATGGTTTTTATCACTGAACTTATTGCTGGATTGAATCTCTCAACATGACCAACCTGACCAATTAATTTCTTTTTTTTGCTAAGTTTCACTAATAATTCAGCTTCATCAACACTTGTTGTTATGGGTTTTTCAATAAAAACATGTTTATTTTTTTCTAAACAATTTTTAGCTATTTCAAAATGAGATGGAGTTATTGAACAAATAAAAACAGCATCACATTTTTTAACTAATTCGTTCAAGTCTTCAAAAAAAGGAATCTCCTCTGGAAGTTTATTTTTAGACTCAAAATTATTGTCAAAACAACCAATAACATTAAAATGAATGGATTCATTTAAAAGTTTTAAATGAATTGAACCCAAATGTCCAATACCTATTATTCCAGCTTTAATCATATTTTTTTTATTATTTAAAAAACTATTTGATTTTTTTTTATTCTATTTAATTGTCTTTTATTTTCCCTTTCTTTTATCACCTGTCTCTTATCATATAATTTTTTTCCCTTTGCAAGAGAAATTAATACTTTGGCAAATCCTTTTTCGTTAATGAACACCTTTAAAGGAACTATTGTAAGACCTGTATTTTTAACATCTTTATATAATTTTTCAAGTTCTTTTTTGTTTAAAAGTAACTTTCTTTCAGATTTTGTTTTATGATTAAAATGATTTCCATATTCATATTCATCAATAAACATATTAATTATAAACAACTCTTTATTATTGTTAAATTCACAAAAACTCTCTTTAATTGAAGCTCTACTTAACCTTATGGATTTAATTTCAGTACCTGTTAAAACAATTCCAGCTGAGTATTGATCAAGTAATTGATACTCAAACTTTGCTTTTTTATTTAATATATTTACTTTTTTATTCACAAAGCAAAGTTACAAGTATATTTAAATATGTCTAAAATTAATTGGTTAACAATAGAAGATTTTAATAATGGAGATTTATTTAATTCTAATTATGTAATATTTAAACACTCGAAAAGATGTATTATTAGTAGAATGGTTTTAAAGAAATTTGAATTTAATTATAGGAAATTAAATTCTTTAGAAAAATTCTATTTAGTTGATGTCATTAATCAAAGAGCATATTTCAAACAAAATAGCTGCCTATTTTGATTTAAATCACGAATCACCACAACTCTTGTTAATTAAATCGAATACATTGATTTATAGCGCCTCTCACTCAGATATAAGTTTTAAAGATTTAGATAGAAATAAATTGTTAATTGTTTATTAATAATTATCTCTATTTTATTATTTGGATCAATTATTGGTTATTAAATTTGAAAAAAAAAATTAGATGAATAACAGTAAGGAAATTTTTGATTTAATAATTAAGGAAGAGAATAGACAGTTAAATGGAATAGAATTAATTGCTTCTGAAAATTTTACAAGCCCTGATGTAATGAAAGCAACAGGATCTGTGTTAACTAATAAATATGCTGAAGGATATCCAGGAAAGAGATATTACGGAGGATGTGAAGTTGTAGATGAAATTGAAACAATAGCTATTGATAGAGCTAAAGAATTATTTGGAGCATCATATGCTAATGTTCAGCCGCATTCTGGTTCACAAGCTAATACTGCCGTTTACCATGCATTTTTAAAGCCAGGTGATAAAATACTTGGTTTTGACCTATCTCATGGAGGTCATTTAACTCATGGCTCGCCTGTCAATTTTAGTGGAAGATTATATAATCCTTGTTTTTATGGAGTTAATAAATCCACTGGTGAACTAGATTATGATAATATTTTAAATATTGCAAAAAAAGAAAAGCCAAATATGATAATTGCTGGAGCATCAGCATACTCAAGAGATATTGATTTTAAAAGATTTAGAGAAATAGCTGATATAGTTAATGCCTTTTTATTAGCTGATATTTCTCATCCCTCAGGTTTAATTGCTAAAGGAATTTTAAATGATCCTATTCCTCATTGTCATGTAGTTACTACTACAACGCATAAAACCTTAAGAGGACCAAGAGGAGGCTTAATTTTAATGGGTGAAGATTTTGATAATCCTTTTGGCTTAAAGTTTAAAAGTGGAAAATTAAAAAAGATGTCTTCATTATTAGATTTAGCTGTATTCCCTGGTAATCAGGGAGGACCACTCGAGCACGTGATTGCTGGAAAAGCAATTGCATTTGGTGAAGCTTTAACAGACGACTTTATGAAATATATGGTTCAAGTAAGACAAAATGCTAAATCAATGGCGAAAGAATTTATTAAAAGAGATTATAAAATTATTTCTGGAGGAACAGATAATCATATGATGTTAATTGATTTAAGAAATAAAAATATTTCTGGAAAAGATGCTGAACTTGCATTAGTAAAAGCGGATATAACAGCCAACAAAAATATGGTTCCGTTTGATGATAAATCTCCATTTGTGACCTCTGGTATTAGATTCGGAACACCTGCAATAACTACACGAGGTTTGAAGGAGATTGACATGATCTATATTGTTGAATTAATTGATTTAGTCATAAATAATTATGATGATGACAAAGTATTAAACGAAGTAAGGAGCAAAGTTAATGAATTGATGAAGGGAAGGCCTTTATTTAATTAGTTTTTCAATTATTTTAATTTCAAATAATTTATCCCAATTTTTTCCAGTTACAAAAAAAGTATTTGTTTTTTGGTTATATGCTATTCCGTTTAGTACATCTAATGTAGGGTGCTTTTTTACTTTATCTTTTAGTCCAGTAAAATCAATCACACCTTCCACTTGGCCGTTACTCGGCTCAATAATTAATCCAACCTCCTTATTAAATTGATATGTATTGGCATAGATTTTATTATTAAACCACTCTAGCTCATTTATTTTATTTATTATTTTATTATTAGTGGTAACACTAATAAAATCAATTTCCTCAAGAGTATTCGGATCTAATTTCCATATTTTTTCTGTTCCATCAGATTTGTATAGATATTTTCCATCATTGCAAAGCCCCCAACCTTCTTTACTATTATTATAGTTAAATGATTTTAATAATTTGAAATCTTCAATACTGTATACAAAACCAAGATTACTTTTCCACGTTAATTGATAAACATTATCATTCATTATTGTAATACCTTCTCCAAAATATGCTTTATCTAAAAATATTTTATTAAACTCTTCCCCAGATTTATAATTATATTTTTTTAAAGCAGAGAATCCGAACTGTCCAGTACCCTCATATAATGTACCAGCCTTATCAAATTCTAAACCCTGGGTGTATGATGACATACTATGGCTGTATTCATTAATAATCTTATATGTATAAAGTTTAGGTTTTACTGAGGAATAAACAACAAATTCTTTCTTGATATTATATTTTTTATTATCGAAAGTAAATGAAGCATTTAAAGTATTAGAACCTGGATTATTATTTATTATATGGGGACTAATAACGATTTTATCATTAATGAAAAATTTCAAATCAGTTATATCCTTTTTATCAATATTACTAATTGAAAATTCAATTTTATTACCTTTTTTTAGAAATTCACTTTTTTTTATAAAATCAATAGTGAAATTCTCCTTAGGATTAGACCCGCAGGACATTAATATTAGTGAAAAAATAATTATTGTTTTTGAATATCTCATTATTAAATTAATTATTCAAATTTAGTTATTAATTACATTTGAGTACATAATATTAAATAAAACATATTTATATTTGCTATGGGCAAGTCTTACACAACCAGCTCCCATTTAATCCCCCAGGGTGGGAACGCAGCAAGGGTCGATGGTCGTAGCGGTGTGATGTAATTAGCTTGCCCTTTTTTTTATCATGTCAAAAATAGTTTTAATTACAGGTGCATCCTCTGGTATTGGAAAAACCATTGCTATTTTTTTGACTAATAAAGGATTTAAAGTTTATGGTACTTGTAGAAACCCTAAAAAATATAATATTTCAGAATTCTCTCTTCTTAAATGTAATATAAACTCAAAAGATGAAATTGAGGATACAATAAATTTTATAATAGATAAGGAAAATAAAATTGATATATTAATAAATAATGCTGGCATTGGAATTACAGGGCCAATTGAAGAAACATCTGGTTCAGATATTAAATCTGCATTTCAAACTAATGTTTTTGGTCCAATAGATTTAATAAAAAAATGTATTCCTTCAATGAGAAAAAACAATGGTGGTTTAATCATTAATATTACATCAGTTTTAGGTTATTTTGGAATACCATACAGAGGAATATATTGTTCTACAAAAAGTTCTTTGGAAATCATTGGAGAAGTTTTAAGTATGGAATTAAAAAAGTTTAACATAAGAGTAGTGAATGTTGCACCTGGTGATTTCAAAACCGATATAGTTTCGAGAAGAATTGACACTAAAATAAAAAATACATCTTTTTATAGCCCCGACTATGAGGAATCTATTCAATCTGCAAATGAACATGTAAACCAGGCAGGAGATCCATACATAGTTGCAGTTTTAATTCATAAAATAATACTATCAAAAAATCCAAACATTCATTATAAAGTAGGTAGATTTATTCAAAAATTTTCAATAATTTTAAAAATGATTTTACCAGATAAATTATTCGAAAAAATACTTTTACATTACAGCAAAAACTAACTTTATGAAATTTTTTATTGATACAGCCAATCTTGATCAAATTAAAGAAGCACAAGATCTTAGGTGTTTTAGATGGTGTTACAACTAATCCTTCCTTAATGGCTAAAGAAGGTATTACTGGTCATCAAAATATTTTAAATCATTATGTTAAAATTTGTGAAATAGTTGATGGAGATGTTTCTGCGGAGGTAATTTCTACTGACTTTGAAGGAATGGTTAAAGAGGGGGAAGCACTTGCTAAACTTCACCCACAAATTGTTGTCAAAATCCCTATGATTTTAGATGGAGTTAAAGCTTTGAAATATTTTTCAAACAAGGGGATTCGAACAAATTGTACATTAATATTTTCAGTTGGACAAGCTTTGGTAGCTGCTAAAGCTGGAGCAACATATGTTTCTCCATTTATTGGAAGATTGGATGATATATCAACTGACGGTCTCAATTTAATTTCTGAAATTGCTAATGTTTATGATAATTATGCGTTCAATACTCAGATTTTAGCAGCTTCGGTAAGACATACTATGCATATTATTGATTGTGCAAAAATTGGAGCAGATGTTATGACAGGACCACTTTCTTCTATCAAAGGTTTACTAAAACACCCACTAACTGATATTGGTTTAGAAAAGTTTTTGTCAGATTATAAAAAAGGAAATTAATTAGTTTCCAAAAACTCTTCCAGTTCTGTAATGCTAAGAACGTTACTAATAACCCCCATGTTGGTTGTTATAACCTTATTTAAATTGTTTAAAACCATTTTTTTGCTCATGTTTTCAAAATCTACACTTTTGAAATTTTTAACATTTTGCTGAGGAAATTGATTAATCAAGTTAAAGATCCATTTGTTGTAATCGTCATTGATATTTATTAAATAAAAATTATAATCAAGATGCTTTATAGATAACGAATTAACTTTTTTAAACAGATTTACTTGGTGAGCATTTTGATCATATGACCAAAATAGATAAACATTTTTTGAGTTATTAATATTTCTTATACTTTTTACTGAACCATTTCTTTCCATTAATTCCAAATCTGGTATTAATTTACCTATTTGCAGGGCTGCTAGATTATCATAAAGCTCATTAATTTCAATATTTGTGTTAAGGTTTGTAGAAATTTTCTCAAAAAAATTGATAAATGTATCAATGTTAATTAGGAGTTTTTCTTCCAATAAGTATTCATAGGCAATAAATCTTAAAAGTTTGTTTTTAATAACATCATTAGTAATTAAATCATTGATATATTCTAATCTTTTTATGTTAAAATTTACTGAATAATCAAATCCACTATTTAATTCAAAAGATTCGTTAATTGACTTTACTATTATGTAATCTAAATATGGCTTAAAGTGTGAAAGTTCATTTATATTATAATCTGAAAATTTTCTATAATTACTGAAAAAATTAATATTATAATCATGGTTATTTTTATTTATTAAAATATAATTTTCTATATGAGAAAGTAGGGGAAGAGAAATAGCATTTTCTATTATTAATTTAGAAGTTTTATCTAATTTAATCTTTGTTTTAAAGTTTTTAAAGTCTTCAGTTTTATTGTTTAATAAAGAATCAATAATTGTTTTGAATCTAATATTTGAAGTAGAATATCTTTTCCTTAAATATTCTTCCTCTTGCTCATGTTTTAAAAAAACATTTATTAAATAATTATTTTTTGCAGAACCTTTTCCAGAGAAAATTAAAGATTCATCAAAATCGAGAGAATTTAACCTTAATACTAAACTATCACCCTTATTAATTATTAAATATTGAAATTCAGGGGGATGAAAAAAATTGAATAAACCGTTTTTATCTATATCGATTAAACTTTTAAACGTTCCATCCTCATTAATAAGAATTTCATTTACTAAAACCTCATCTTTAAGTAATTGAATTTTATTATTGGTGGGTTTTACAATTTTACCACTCAATATGGTTGTTTTATCACTGTCACAAGCAATAAAAAATAAAATAGATATAATTAAAAAATTGTGTTTCAACATTTTTATTAATAATGATATAATATTCTTTTAATTTAAATAATAATATAGAATATTCATAACTCTGATTTTATTAGATTTGCAAAAAATTTTATTATGTTAAATGTTTCAAATCTTTCTGTACAATTTGGAAAAAGAATATTATTTGACGAAGTAAACACTTCTTTCGTCAAAGGTAATTGCTATGGAATAATTGGTGCTAATGGAGCAGGGAAGTCTACTTTTTTAAAAATTTTATCTAAATCAATTGAACCAAATTCAGGTCATGTTTCTTTAGAACCTGGAAAAAGAATGTCAGTTTTAGAACAAAATCACTTTGCTTTTGACGACAAAGAAGTTCTTCAGACAGTAATTATGGGAAATAAAGAATTATTTGAAATCAAATCTGAAATGGATAAAATATATGCAAAGCCTGATTTTTCAGATAAAGACAGTGATAGAGTAGGTGTTCTTCAATTAGAATATGAAGAAATGGATGGATGGAACGCTGAAAGTTCTGCAGCAGCACTACTATCAAATCTTGATATTAAAGAGGATTTACACTATAATCTTATGAGTGATCTTGACGGAATTCAAAAAGTAAAAGTTTTACTTGCTCAAGCTCTATTTGGAAATCCAGATGTTTTGATTATGGATGAACCTACAAATGATTTGGATTTTGAAACTATAAAATGGTTAGAAAATTTCATTTCAAATTATGATAACACAGTAATAGTAGTATCACATGATAGACATTTTTTAGATTCAGTATGTACTCATATTTCAGATATAGATTTTGGTAAAATAAATCATTTTTCGGGAAATTATACATTTTGGTATGAATCAAGTCAGCTTGCGTTAAGGCAAAAAACCCAACAAAATAAAAAAGCAGAAGAAAAGAAAAAAGAACTTGAAGATTTTATTGCTCGATTTAGTGCTAACGCCTCTAAATCAAAGCAGGCGACATCAAGAAAAAAAATGCTAGATAATCTAAATATTGAAGATATTAAACCTTCTTCAAGAAGATACCCCGCAGTAATTTTTACAACAGAAAGAGAAGCTGGGGATCAAATACTTTCAATTGACAATCTAAGTTACTCTGATACTACTGGAAAACTTTTTGATAAAATTAGCTTAAACTTAAATAAAGGTGATAAGGTAATTCTTTATTCAAAAGACACTAAAGCAACTACAGCATTATATGAAATACTAAATGATAATTTAAAACCAGATAGTGGAAAGTTTAATTGGGGAATAACAACCAGTCAATCCTATTTACCCTTAGATAACAATTCCTATTTTACTCAGAAAATATCTTTAGTCGACTGGTTGAGACAATGGGCTAAGAACGATGAAGAAAGAGAAGAAGTTTTTATAAGAGGTTTTCTTGGGAAAATGATTTTTAGTGGAGAAGAAGCGCTAAAAAATTGTGATGTTCTTTCTGGGGGAGAAAAAGTCAGATGTATGCTTTCTAGAATGATGATGCTAAGATCTAATGTATTAATGTTTGATGAACCAACTAGTCATCTGGATCTTGAATCTATTACAGCTTTAAATAATTCAATTAAAAAGTTTAAAGGAACAGTTATTTTAAGTACTCATGATTTTGAATTTGCAAAATCAGTAGGTAACAGAGTCATTGAATTAACTCCTAATGGTGTAATCGATAGGTTAACAACATTTGATTCATATATATCTGATCCAAAAATTAAAGAACTAAGAAATAAATTATATAGCTAAATCTTTAATTATTTGTTTTGCTAATTCTAATTGATCACTAAATACATAAATAAGTATCAGATCGTTTGGATTATATCCAAAACCTGATAGTATTGCAGATTGTTTCTTATTGATTATAATAGGATTAATTCCATTAGAAATAAGTTCAGATTCAACTCTTTTAACCTCAACAAAAGATCCCTTAAAAACTAATTCCTGACTTGTCACCATATTATGATCTTAATGAAGCACTGAACTCATTTTCAATTTTGGATTGAATTTTACTCATACTTGAGCTGATTTCTTTTTCAGAAAGAGTTTTTGTTTTATCCATTAAATTGAAACTTAGGGTATAAGATTTTTTACCTTCTGGAAGTTTGTCATCTTGGTAAACATCAGATAAACTCATGCTTTCTAGGTTTTTTATATGAGATTGTTTCATAATTAATTTTTGAATTGAACTAAAATCAATTTTAGTATCAATTAAAAAGTTTAATTCTCTATTAACAGTTGGAAACTTTGATATAGGAGAATATTTTTTAAATTTCAAATTAAGAAGATCAAGTATTAAATCTATATCAAGTGAAGCATAGTAAACATCTTTTTTGATTTCATGTTTTTCATTAAAATCTGAACTAATCTTTCCAATTACAGAAACTTTATTTTTTTTATTAAATATCCCTAGACAATTTTCAAAACCGTCATGAGTAATTGATTTTTCATTAATTTTTATGGAGAGTTTTTTAAAAATATTACAAACTATATTTTTAAGTACAAAAAATCCATCAGCTGAGTTGTTTTTAATCCAAGAATTACTATATAAATCATCACAAAATAAAATTGATAACCTTCTTGATTCTTTTGTTTTATTATCTACTAATTGATATATTTTACCAAATTCAAAAAATTTATTATTAGTATTCTTTCTGTTTAAATTAAATTTTAATGTTTTTAAAGATGAATCCAGCATAGTAGTTCTAAGCTGTGAAATATCAGAACTTATAGAGTTTAATATTTTTACTTCCTGTCTTTCTGAAATATTTAATTTATTGTTTGTTAAGGAGTTATTCATTATTTCATTAAAACCCAACGGAGTAAGTAAATTTGAAATAATATTTTCTGTTTTATAACTCAAACTCAAATTTTCTTGATTTACAGGAATTGATAATTTATTGGAAAGAGAAATTTTATTATATCCATAAATTCTTAATATTTCTTCAACAACATCACATTCTCTAGTTACATCATGTCTATAAAATGGAACAGTTATTCCAACACCTGTTTCGGTAATATTATTAATTTTAAAATCTAATGAAGTTAATATAGATTTTATTTCTTCTCTTGGAATTTCTTGACCTATTAACTTATTGGTTTTTTCAAAATTTAGTAAAATAGACCTTTCTTCAGGTCTTTTAGGGTATTCATCTATTATATCACTAGATATATTACCGTTACAAATCTCACAAATCAAAATTGCAGCCCTTTTTAAAGCATATTCAACTGTATCAATACAAATTCCTCTTTCGAATCTAAATGAAGCATCTGTATTTAAGCTATGACGTTTTGCTGTTTTTCTAATAGAAACAGGATTAAAATAAGCACTTTCAAGAAAAATTGAGCTAGTTTCATTAGAAATACCATAATTTATCCCACCAAAAACACCAGCTATACACATGGGTGAATCTTTATCACATATCATTAAGTCTGATTTGTCAAGTTCTCTTGATTCACCATCAAGAGTTATAAATTTAGTTTTGTCTTTCAGAGTTTTTACATGAACTGATTTTGAAGAAATTTTATCTAAATCATATGCATGTAAGGGTTGACCTATCTCATGTAATACATAATTGGTTATGTCTACTACATTATTTAATGGAGACAGTCCGATTGATTTAAGTTTGTTTTGTAACCAAGTTGGTGAATCTCCAACATTAATATTATCAATACATACACCCATGAATCTTGGACAAGATTTAGAATCCTCAACATTAACTGTAACCTTTTGTGTTCTGGAATTTACATGAAATGATGACACTGAAGGCGTTATAAGTTCGGATTTTAAACCTTTGTGCATCAAAGCGGCTCGAAGGTCTCTAGCTACACCGGCATGACTCATAGCATCAGATCTATTTGGTGTTAATCCAATGTTTATTATTTTATCTGAATAGTTACTATATAAATCAGAAACTTTGGTTCCATTTTTAACTTTATTATCTAAAATGATTATACCATCATGTGAATTTCCTACACCAATTTCATCTTCCGCACAAATCATTCCTTGACTAATTTCACCACGAATTTTACTTTTAGTAATTTTAAATTGATCATTATTTAATGGAAAAAGAATAGTTCCAACCTTAGCTATAACAACTTTTTGATCAAGATCAACATTAGGTGCCCCACAAACAATCTGTAGAATTTCGTCACCAATATCAACCTTTGTTAATTTTAACCTGTCAGCATTTGGATGTTTTTTACATTCAATTACATGACCAACCACTAAACCTTTTAATCCTCCCTTTAATTCTTCATAATCACTTATCCCTTCAACTTCGAGACCAATATCAGTTAATATTTCAGAAACCTCTTCTATTTCTAGGTCAATTTTTAGGAACTCATTAAGCCAATTGAATGATATATTCATTTAAATAAATTTTGATAAATATACAATTAAGTAATTTTAAAAATAAACATTAAATTAACTAATATGTTTCCAAAGTAGGCTGTTTTTTCTCATGGACAAGAATTCTTTTTTAATTAATTTATTTTCTAGATTGGAAAGATTAGGATCGATTGAAATTAAATTTTTTACATCTTTTCTTGCTGATTCTAGTATTTCCTTATCGTTAATAATATTAGCAATTTTAAAATCAAGTACTCCACTTTGTTGAGTTCCTAAAAGATTCCCTGGTCCTCTGATTTCCATATCTACTTCAGCTACCTTAAAACCATCATTTGTTGAGGTCATCGTTTTTATTCTTTTCTTGGCGTCATTACTAAGCTTGAAGGAAGACATTAAAATACAAAAAGAACTTTCAGACCCTCTACCAACTCTTCCTCTCAATTGGTGTAGTTGTGATAAACCAAATTTTTCAGAACTTTCAATAACCATTACTGAAGCATTGGGAATATTTACTCCAACTTCAATAACTGTAGTTGAAACCATTATTTGTGTTTGACCATTTTTAAACCTTTCCATTTCATAGACTTTGTCTTCAGGTTTCATCCTTCCATGTAATATACTAATTTGATATAGTTCATTACTAAATTCTCTTGAAATACTTTCATAACCATCCATTAAATCTTTATAGTCTAATTTCTTTGATTCTTCAATCAAAGGATAAACAATATAAACTTGGCGTCCTTTACTTATTTCTTCTTTTAAAAACTTAAATACATCTAATCTGTTTTTGTCAGTTCTATGTACTGTTTTAACTGGTTTTCTTCCCGGAGGTAACTCATCAATAATAGATATATCTAAATCTCCATATACACTCATTGCTAAAGTTCTAGGAATAGGTGTTGCCGTCATTACTAATACATGAGGAGGTGTATTGTTTTTTTTCCAAAGCTTCGACCTTTGAGCTACACCAAATTTATGTTGCTCATCAATTATAACATAACCTAAATTTTTGAATATAACGTTGTCTTCCAAAACGGCGTGTGTTCCTACAAGAATATTTATATTACCATTTTGAAGATTTTCAAAAATATCTTTTCTTTTTATTTTACTTGAGGAACCGGTTAATATTTCAACTTTAACGTTAATTTTTCTTAATGAATCGTTGAGACTATTAAAATGTTGTTGAGCTAAAATTTCCGTTGGTGCCATAAAACATACTTGATAATTATTATCAATAGCGATTAAGGAAGTTAAAAGAGCTACAACTGTTTTTCCTGATCCAACATCACCTTGCAAAAGTCTATTCATTTGCGCTTTTGAAGAAAAATCTTTTCTAATTTCTCTAATTACATTTTTTTGAGCATTTGTTAATTCAAAAGGTAAATATGAATTATAAAATGAATTAAAATGCTTTCCAACTTTAGAGAAGTTAAATCCCTTAAATTTTGATTTTTTTGAAACATTTGTCATCAAAAAATCTAATTGTAAATAAAAGAACTCCTCATATTTTAAACGGAATTCAGATTTTGAAAGCATACTTTGTGATTCTGGAAAATGAATATTTTTTAGGGCTTGATATTTGGTAATCAAATGATATTTCTCATTTATTTCTTTATTCAAATTTTCAATAATTTTATTTAATGAAGAATTAATAAGATTCAATAAAATTTCTCTAAAAAATTTATTTGTTATTCCCTTCGACAATATTCTTTCATTTGAACTATATATTGGCAATAAACCCTTAATAAATTTATTTTTATAATCCATTAATAAATCAAGTTCAGGGTGTGCAATAGAAAAAGAATTTGAAAACCAATTTGGTTTTCCGTATACAACATAATCAGTATTTAATTTAATAGATTTTTCAATCCATTTTGTGGCTCTAAACCAGACTATTTCAATTTTTTGTTCTCCATCTGTAAAGACACCTATAAGTCTATTGTTTTTTGAGTTATTATGAAATCTTAATTCTAAAAATTTACCAATAATTTGGACATCAGAACTTGATTTCTCTATTTCTTTAATTTTATAAAAATTCGTCCTATCTATATATCTAAAAGGGAAAAAATAAAGTAAATCTTTGAAAGTAAAAATTTGGAATTCTTTTTTTAGAATTTCTGATCGATTTGGTCCGACTCCCTTTAAATAATCTATTGGTGTATTTAGGAAATTTTCTTTCACAACACTAATATAATTCATTAACTTTATAAGGTAAATAATTCTAACTTATTTCAATAAAATAACTATAAATTCCTCAATTGAAAGACTATTTAAGTCAATTAAACGAATCTCAAAAATTACCTACTGTTCACAAAAATGGTCCAGTAATGGTTATAGCTGGTGCTGGATCTGGAAAGACTAGGGTGTTAACATATAGAATTGCTTATCTAATGGAGATGGGAGTTGATCCATTTTCAATTCTTGCTTTAACTTTTACAAATAAAGCAGCTAAAGAAATGAAAGAAAGAATTGGTTTAATTGTAGGTGAAACAAATGCAAAGTCGTTATGGATGGGAACATTTCATTCAATTTTTGCTAGAATACTAAGATCGGAAGCTGAATATTTAGGATATAGTTCAAACTTTTCGATTTATGATACTCAAGATTCAGAGAGGCTAATATCTTCCATTATTAAAGAATTAAAATTAGATAAGGAGTTATATAAACACAGAAACATAAGAAATAGAATATCATCTTTAAAAAATAATTTAGTTACCGTTAAAGCTTATTTAAATAATCCTGAGTTAGTTCAACAAGATAAAGAATCTAGAAAACCGATGTTTGGAAAAATTTATCAAACTTATGTAAATAGATGTTTCAAAGCATCTGCAATGGATTTTGATGATTTACTATTAAAGACAAATGAACTTTTAAATAGATTTCCTGAGGTTTTAGCAAAATATCAACAAAGATTTAAATACATTCATGTTGATGAATACCAGGATACAAATCATTCTCAGTACTTAATTGTTAAAGCATTAGCAGATAAATTTGAGAATATATGTGTTGTAGGAGATGATGCTCAAAGTATTTACGGGTTTAGGGGGGCAAATATTGAAAATATTTTGTCTTTTCAAAAAGATTATCCTAACTCATCTGTCTATAGATTAGAACAAAATTATAGATCTACTCAAAATATAGTTAATGCTGCAAATTCAGTCATTAGTAATAATTTAAATAAGTTGGAAAAAAAAGTTTGGACTGAAAATGAGATTGGTGAGAAAATTGAGTTAAGTGAAACACCAACTGACTCTGAGGAAGGAAGGTTTGTTGCATCTTCTATTTTTGAAGCAAAACATAACCTTCAATTACAAAATGATCAGTTTGCAGTATTATATAGAACAAATGCACAATCCAGGTCAATAGAAGATGCCTTGAGAAGAAAAAATATTCCTTTTCAGATTTATGGAGGATTATCATTTTATCAGAGAAAGGAAATTAAAGATATACTAGCCTACTTAAGGTTAATTATTAATTCTAAGGATGATGAAAGTTTAAAACGAGTAATTAATTATCCTGGAAGAGGAATTGGACTTACTACTCTTGAAAAAATTCAAATCTACTCTAATGAAAATAATTTAACTCTTTTTGAAGTTCTTGAAAATATTAATAATTATGAAATCAATGTTAATAAAGGAACAAAAGAAAAATTATTTGATTTTTTTAGCATGATCAAAAGTTTCCAAATTTCAAATGAAAATTTAAATGCATTAGAGATTTTAAATGAAGTTCTTAAAAGAGTAGGTATTGTTAATTTACTTAAAAATGAAGGTACTCCTGAAGCAATTAGTAGAATAGAAAACATTGAAGAGCTAATAAATGCTGTACAAGATTTTATTGATGGTCAGAAAGAAATAGTAGATTCTATTGGTTCTCTGAGTGAATTTTTAGAAGACGTAGCTTTAATAACAGATTTAGATAAAGAAGTTGATAATACTAAACCAAAGGTTTCACTAATGACAATTCATTTGGCCAAAGGCTTAGAATTCTCACACGTTTATATAGTTGGTTTGGAGGAAGACTTATTTCCTTCAGCTTTAAGCTCAACTACTAGATCTGATTTAGAGGAAGAAAGAAGACTTTTTTACGTAGCGCTGACTAGAGCTATGAAAAAAGTAACAATATCTTATTCAAAAACAAGATACAGATGGGGAAAACTCAACGACTGTGAACCTAGTAGATTTATCAGTGAAATTGAAGAGAAGTACATAAAATCTATTAAATCTAATTTTATAAATAGGAATTTTAATAAACTTAAATCAAATAAGTTAAGGTTTGAAATTCCTGAAAGAAAAAAAACATTAAAATCTGTTTCTGGAAATTCAACTTTAAATTCTTCATATATTGATATAAATCAAGGTGACATTATCATACATAACAGATTTGGTAAAGGACAAGTCATAAGTACAGAGGGTAGTGGTGGAGACAAAAAAGCTGAGGTTTTATTTAAAACTAGTGGAACAAAAAAAATACTTCTAAAGTTTGCTAAATATGAAAAGATTACCTCCTAGATCTTCTTTTTCCTTTGTTTTTTCCTTTACCATTTCTTTTTGATCTTGATCTTCCAGAATAATTATCTGAGTCTTTGGGTCTTCTTGAATTATTTTTTTTACTTTCTCTTGAATATTTTTTTTCAATTTTTTCCTTGGATTTTTTAATATTCAATCCTATTCCATTGTAATCTAAACTTGAGGAAGATTTTATTAATGATTTAATAATTAGTTTATCTATTTCAAAAACTGTGTAGGATTGTCTTATATCAATACTACCTATCTCAATGTCATTTGATTTAGTTATTCTATTAACTAATGAAATTAATTCTATTGGTGTTATACCATGTTTACGTCCAACGTTAACAGATAATATTTCAAAGGACCTTGAGCTTCTTTTATTATCAAAATCTTTAGATTTACTTTCTCTGATATTTTTGATATCATCACTTTTTTTATAATAATCTAAAAATCGATTGAATTCAGCTGACACAAAATGTTTTATAAGATCTTCTCTGCTCAGCCAACTTAATTTTTCATAAATCTCAGGAAGAAATGGAGATATTTGTTTCTCATCCACTTTCACCATTTCAATTTTTTCAATCAATTTAAAAAGTTGTTTAGAACAAATATCCTTTCCCGAAGGAACTTCTTTTTTAATAAATTTAATTTGTGATTTATTTTCTATGCTTTTTATTTTTCTTCCTTCTCTTGAATTTGAGATCACAACAGAAATTCCTTTATTTCCTGCTCGCCCAGTTCTTCCACTTCTGTGTGTATAAACCTCTGGATCATCGGGAAGAGAATAATTAATAACATGTGTTAGGTTATTAACATCTAATCCTCTTGCAGCAACATCTGTTGCTATTAACATTTGTATTGTTCCATCTCTAAACCTAGACATTACATCATCTCTTTGAGATTGACTTAAGTCTCCATGAATAGCATCTGCATTATATCCATCTTTGATAAACTTTTTTGAAATATCTTTTGTTTCACGGCGTGTTCTACAAAATACAATTCCATATATGTTTGGATTGAAATCAGAAATTCGTTTAAGAGTTGCATATTTATCTTTAGAACTCACTGAATAAATGTGATGTTCAACATTTTTTGATCCTGAATTTAGTTTTTCTACGGTTATTTCCTGAGCTTCATTCATAAACCTTTTAGAAATACTTCTCACTTCTTTTGACATAGTAGCTGAGAATAGAAGAGTTTGTCTATTTTGATTTGTCGTATCTAAAATAAAATCTAAATCATCTTTAAAACCCATGCTGAGCATTTCATCAGCTTCATCCAAAATAACCCTGTCAACAGAGTTAAAATTTAATACTTTTCTTTTGATTAAATCCTTGGTTCTTCCGGGAGTACCAACAATAATATGAGCACCTTTTTTTATAGATTTAATTTGATTTTCAATACTAGTTCCACCATATACAGGAATGATTTTTATTCCTCTATAAAATTTTGAATATGAAATCAAATCTTTTGAAATTTGAATACACAATTCTCTTGTTGGACATAAAACTATAGTTTGAATATTTTTATTAGCAAGGTCGATCTGTTGAATACTAGGAAGACCAAAAGCTGCTGTTTTCCCTGTTCCAGTTTGTGCAAGAGCGACTAAGTCACTCTTACTATTTAATACTAATGGAATAGCTTTTTCTTGTATAGGGGTAGGAGTTTTAAATCCTAATTCTGAAATAGAATTAATAAGATTGTTATCAACTCCTAAATTTTTAAAATTATTCACTTATTCAAATTTGGTTGCAAATGTCGACTATTAAATTGTTAAACAAAGGGAAATAACAATAAATTCACTGTAAAAAAAAAACACACCATTAATGATGTGTTTTTTTTTATATGTAAAGAAAAAATTAGTTTCCTCCAGCTGCTTGCATTCCTTGTTCTATTAAATCATAAAACTGATCTAGTTTTGGTAATACAACTATTCTAGTTCGTCTGTTTTTAGCCCTGTTTTCAGCAGTATCATTATCAGCTACTGGGATGTAGTAACTTCTACCGGCAGCAGTCATTCTTTCTGGCTGTACACCAAAATCATTTTGTAAAACTCTAACTACAGATGTAGCTCTTTTAACACTTAGATCCCAATTGTCGAGTAAAACCTCATTTTGAATAGATTGATCATCAGTGTGACCTTCAACTAAAAATTCAATCTCAGGTTTATCTAAAACAACTTTAGCAACTTTTCCTAAAACTTCTTTTGCTCTTTCAGAAACAACATAACTTCCACTATTAAATAAAAGTTTATCAGAAATTGAAATGAAAACTACACCTTTTTCAACATTAACCTCGATATCTTTATCATTTATGTCTATAAACGTCCCCTTTAAACTTGTAACAAGAGCTAAAGTAACAGAATCTCTTCTGGTTACTGCATCTCTCATAGTTTTGATAGTTAGAGTCTTTCTCCTTCATACTTTCAAGAGACTTTTCTAGGTTTTCAGCGCCTTTTTGAGATAAGGTGGTAAGGTTACCCATATTATTTATTAGATCTTGATTATTTGCCTTTAAAAATGCAACTTGATCTTTTAAAGTTTGCAAACTTGCATCAGCATTAGCTTTTTCTTCAATGCATGCGTTAAGTTTTACCGTTGCAGAATTTAACAAATCTTTATTTTGTTTGTTAGTTGCCTCAAGAGCAGCATAATCTTTTTTTGAAACACAAGATGTAAACAAAAAAGAAATAGTAAGTAGGGATAAGATAATTTTTTTCATAATAATAAGATTATTTTCAATTAATCAAATTTAGTAAAATATTTAAATAATGTTATTAATTTAACTCTTATTTAACTCTGTAAATCTTTTTTTATTAAGAATTGTGTATTCTAATAGTATTGACTTTACGTGGTAGTATTTAAATTTGTTTTTGGGTTTTGTTATTTTAAACTTTGAGTTAATATTACTTTTTGGATAAGAATAAAAAATTGCTTTATAAACCTTAAAAAAATGTTTAAACTTAAGAGTAAGAAGAAAGTAAAAAGATATAAGTATGTTTATTAAATATACATTTAAAGAAATAAGAAACTTATCTGTGTTACTGTTAATATTTTTATAAATCATTGATTTGTGATTTCTGATATTATAATATATTTTATTTGGATTATTATAGTTTAATGAACCACCTCCAAGATGAAATACTTTGCTGTTAAAAATGTATTTTTTTTCATACCTAGAATTTGCATTAGATATTCTCCAACATAAATCAATCTCTTCCATATGATTAATGAAGTTAGAATCAAATCCCCCCAACTCATCAAATATTTCCTTTCTTATAAAAAAACATGCTCCAGAAGCCCAAAAAATTTTACAATCCTTATCATATTGACCTTCATCTTCTTCGATTGAATTTAAAATCCTTCCTCTACAATATGGATATCCAAAATAATCAATAAAGCCTCCTGCTGCTCCAGCGTATTCGAATTTATTTTTATTTTTAAAATCCAATATTTTTGGTTGAGCAACAGCTAAGTATTGGTTTTCTTTAAACTGCTTTATAATTGGATCTAACCAACCCTGTGTAACTTCAACATCGTTGTTTAATAAACAATAAACTTCCTCATGAACATGCTTTAAACCTTCATTGTATCCTTTTGCATAACTTAAATTTTCAGGATTTTTAATAATCTTTACAGATGGAAAATTATTTTCAATGTAAAGGATTGAATTATCGTTAGAATTATTGTCAATTAAGTATAAACTTTGTTTTTTTGAATATTTATATACACTAGGAAAAAACTTTTTTAAAAGTTCTAATCCATTCCAGTTCAGTATAACAACAGCTAATTTCATTAAAGCGGAAAATCTTTTACAAAAATATGAGTTTTATTAACTTGATCTATTTTAAAATACAAATGATCTAATCCATTTGAAATCATTAAATATTTAGATTTTATTTTAAGGTTATAAATAGAAATTTGATCAAAAACACTTTGATCAATTTTTACAGAAGGTGACTTACACTCAATTAAAATCAAAGGTTCACCATTTCTATCAAATACGACTATATCAAATCTTTTGATAAGATTATTAACCTTAAGTTGTCTTTCAACTGCAATGTGAGACTTGGAGATTTTTTTTGAGATCAAAAAATGTAAAACATGTTGTCTTACCCATTCTTCAGGTGTTAATAAGTAATAGTTTTTTCTTATAAAATCAAAAATAAAAGTTTTAGAATCTATATTTTTTAGCTTAAATTCAAAGTCTGGAAAATTTAGTTTTAACATATTATTTAAAATGAATTTACAAGAAATTAATAGTATAATTTCAAAAATAAATAATAAAGTTTATTCACCTATTTATTTTTTAATGGGTGAGGAAACATATTATATTGATTTATTTACAGAGTTATTAGAAAAAAATATACTTTCTGAGGAAGAGAAAAGCTTTAATCAGACCGTACTTTATGGAAAAGACACCTCTGTTGATGAAATAATTTCTGTATGTAAACGTTTTCCCATGATGAGTAAATATCAATTGGTAATTGTTAAAGAAGCTCAAGATTTAGCTTCGAAAATTGATACTTTAATTGATTACTTATTAAATCCAATGTTAAGTACAGTTTTAGTAATTAATTTTAAATATAAAACACTTGATAAAAGAAAAAAAATTTACAAGGCTGTCCAGAAATTTGGTTTAATTTTCGATTCTAAGAAACTTTATGAAAATCAGATTTCAAATTGGATTTCAGATCAATTAAAATCATACGGATACACCATAGACTTTAAGGCTAATCAAATGTTAGTTGAATATTTAGGAAATGATCTAAATATGATAAATAATCAACTAAATAAATTAATGATACTTGAGCCAAATGGAAAAATAATAAGTCCTGAACTTATTGAACAAAACATTGGAATTAGTAAAGACTACAATGTATTTGAGTTAAGAAAAGCAATAGGAGCAGGTAATATAAATAAGGCACTACAGATCGCAAATTATTTTTCTAACAACACAAAATCTTATCCAATTCCTTATGTTTTGGGATCTTTATTTAATTATTTTGTTCAAATTTTTCAACTACATAGTTTAAAAAATAAATCTGATAACAACGTATCTTCAACTTTAGGGATAAACAGATACTTTGTTGGAGAATACAAGAGGGCGTCTACAATATATTCAATGAAAAAGATTTCAAAAATAATATCTCTTTTTAAAGAAGTTGATCTAAAAAGTAAAGGTTTAAATTCGAATAATAATACTCATAAAAAATTATTAAATCAACTTGTTGTTGAAATAATGAGTTAAATCAAGTCTTGGTAGTTTTTTGGATCATATTCATTCATTATTCCGTATGCTTTTTCGATTATATCATCAATTGAGGGTTTAGAAAAGTAATCTCCATCTGATCCGTAAGCGGGTCTATGATTTTTTGAAGTAAGTGTTATTGGAGAGGAATCTAACTGTTCAAATCCACTTTTTTCTTGTAATATCTTTTGCAAAATATATGAAGATGCTCCCCCAGGTAAGTCTTCATCAACAATAAGTAATTTATTAGTTTTCTTTAAACTTTTAATGATCAAATCGTTCAGATCAAAAGGAATTAATGTTTGAACATCTATAACTTCACAACTAATATTTAATTTTTCTAATTCTTCACTCGCCTTTTCCACTAATCTAAGAGTTGATCCATAAGAAACAATAGTAATATCCTGACCTTCTTTAATTATTTCTGATTGTCCCAATAGAACTGTATAATTTGAAAGGTTTTCGGGTTCACTTTCCTTTAATCTATATCCGTTTAGAGATTCTACTAAAACTGCTGGCTCCTCACATTTTAATAAAGTGTTATACATTCCTGCAGCTTGTACCATATTTCTTGGAACAAAACATTTATTCCTCTCAAAGTAGATAACAAAGCTCCCATTGGTGAACCTGAATGCCATATACCTTCTAATCTGTGACCTCTAGTTCTTATAATAAGAGGAGCAATTTGTCTACCAAAAGTTCTATAGTGAAGTGTAGCAAGATCATCACTTAAAATTTGTATTGCGTATAATAAATAATCTATATACTGAATTTCAGCTATTGGTCTAAATCCTCTTAAAGCTAATCCTATTCCTTCTCCGATAATAGAGGCTTCTCTAATTCCTCTATCAGATACTCTTTCTTTTCCATATTTTTCTTGTAAACCCTCAAGACCTTGATTAACGTCACCTATTTTTCCAGAGTCTTCTCCAAAAATTACCAAATTATCATACTTGTCGAGAAGATTATCAAAGTTATTTCTTAAAATAATTCTTCCATCAACTTTTTTTGAATTTTGGTCATAAATTGGTTTGATTTCTTGTACACCTAGGTGATTTGAATCGTATTCGTTGTATAATTTAGATCCATATACCTTATTTTGTTGTTTAGTATAGGAAATAATCCAGGTTTTTAACTCATCTAAATAATTACAATTCTCATTGATTAATATTCTTGTAATTTTTCTTGCATTTGATAATATATCTTTCTTGTTTGGTTCTTTAAGTCTAATAAGCTGATCCCTATATGTTTCTAAAGAATACGATTTATATTTATCACATAATTTATTTAGTATGTTCAAATAATCATCTCTTATTTCAAGAATGGGGTTTAAATATGTATTCCATGCTTGTTTCTTAGACTCTTTCACAAATTCTTTGCAGTCGTTTTCAATTATAATAAGATCATTGTCATTAGAAATTCCATTATCAATTATCCATTCCCTCATTTTCAGATTACAATCATTTTCTTTTTCCCATTTTAATCTTTCGTTAGATTTATATCTTTCGTGAGAACCAGAAGTTGAATGACCCAATGGCTGCGTTAACTCTGTTACATGAACAATTACAGGAGTATGATGAACCCTAGCAATATCACTAGCTTTTTGATAGGTTGTAATTAAATTAGCATAATCCCAACCATTTACTGTCAGAATTTCAAAACCATTTGAACTTTGTGTTTTTTGGAAGCCTGCTAAAGCTTTAGAAATATTTTCTTTTATTGTTTGGTCTTTATTTTCTACTGAAATACCATAGCTATCATCCCAAATACTTATTACCATTGGAACTTGATGAACTCCTGCTGCATTTAAAACTTCAAAAAATATACCTTCACTTGTACTAGCATTTCCTATTGTTCCCCAAGCAATTTCATTTCCATTATTAGAAAACTTACTTGAATTTTTAATTTTAAGTTTTCTGTAAAGTTTAGATGCTTGAGCTAAACCAAGTAATCTAGGCATTTGAGATCCAGTACATGATACGTCAGAGCTAGAATTTTTAAGATCAATCAAGTTTTTCCATGTACCATCTTTGTTAAGAAAAGGAGTGTTAAAATGGGCTCCCATTTGTCTGCCAGCTGACATGGGTTCTTCGTTGATATCAGTATTAGCATATAAGCCTGAAAAAAGCTGTTTAACGGTTAATTCATTAATTGACATCATAAAAGTCTGATCACGATAATATCCTGATCTGTAATCACCTTTTTGAAAAACTTTTGAAAGAGCTATTTGAGGTAATTCTTTACCGTCTCCAAAAATCCCAAATTTTGCTTTTCCATTCAAAACTTCTCTTCTTCCAAGTAAGCTAGCTTCTCTACTAGTAACAATTAATCTGTAATCTTCCAAAACTTGTTTTTTAAAAGTTTCAAAAGATATTTCTTGATTAAGATCAATGTTATTTTCCATAAGGAAATTTTGGATTGCAAATTTAAAAAAAAAAGCCCTTGATTCCTAGTTCTAAGCTAAAACCATCGTCTTGAAATTAAACTTGATAAAGTTCTGGGATCAAAGGAAACTCTGAATCTAATTTTGCTTAAATAGTCAGATTGTGATAATTCATTTCCTAATGATGAATAAACAGGAAGATAAAGTTCAAAATAATCAGTTAATATATTTAATCTAATACCAGATTCATAATCAAAAACTAGTTTTTTATTAAGATTTTTAATCAAAGCAGAACCACCATAAGCTTCTATCCATTGCCATATAGTAATTCCTGAATTTATTGAAAATATATAATCATTTGCATAATCAGTATTTATTCTAGACTTAAATCCTCCCTCAGATCCAATGTACTGTTGACTATAAAAACCTGAATTTTCAGATCTACCTAATAAATTTGCGCTAAAAAGGTAATCTCTAGCTCTATATGTTGAAAAACTAAAATAATCATCTTTAGTTCTGTTCTTTAAAAACTTCCCCATAAAAAGTCTTACATTAAATTGTCTGTTGTTTTTGTAATAATTTCTATAATTTAATGTCAATGAAGTTTTTATAAAATCTCTATTGAACTGGAAATCTGTTTTAAAATTAAAAGCTTTTTCAACACTTGAATTAGAAAGCACATATTTTAGATTTAATATGTTATAATTTGGATATTCCTTTGCATTAATATTTTCTTCTCTAAAAACACTCATATATCTTAAACTTAGATATTTTCTGGAATTTGATCGTAAATCTTTATCACGAAATGACATAAGAATTGAAGGGAAAAAAGTATTATAAGATAGATCATCTTTATAGTGAAAAGTTGATGCTCCAAGAAAGTAATCAATACTAAATAAGTCAGTATTTTTATTTTTATTGTAAGAAGTGTATTTAAGATTCACCTTACCCAATAATTCATTTTGTTTTGTTGATAAATAAGGGACTAATTTATAATTAAAAGGTTTTTTAATAACTGAAGAATTTGAAAAAGAAATACCAGGCATTATACCATCATATAAATTGTAGTTAAATAAGGGAATATAATTTATTTTGGTTGTTAAGTTATCTTCAAAATCATTAAATAAAACAAACTTTATCTTTTTTTTATTTTTAAATGTTGAGGAAATATTATTAGAAAAACTATTTTCAGAAAAATACTTTTCTGGGTTTATTTTAATTGTTGTTTGATTTTTGGTTTTTATTATAGTATCACTCTTTTATTTAATTTTATCCAAAATGTATTGTTTATATTTTGTTGATCTAAACTTATTTTAATTGGAATATTCAAATCTGAGTTATTAGATATTAAGAATTTATTTTCAATCTGACTATTAGATATTTTTTTTATTGAGAAATCAATATTCCGGTCATATTTAAGAAATTTATTAAACCATCCAATTTGATATTTTACATCTAATTGTTCTAATAAACTTTTATAATCTTTAGAATTAAGTTTATTAATATTTGAAAACTCCTTAATCGTTTTCAAAACTTGGTTATCTCCAAGATAATCATTCAGCATTTTAAAAGAAAGGCCAGATTTATAAGGGTTAATTATTTTATAATTAACCCTTGTTAAGGAATCTAAAGGGGTTTTTATTGGCTGATTAATGTTTCTGCTTGAGATAATATTATCAAATAATCTAAATTGTTCGCTAAACTTAAATTTTGAATATTCTCTGTTTTTTAAAAATGATAATTTAGAGTATTTCCCTATTAAATTAACGTCAGAATAGTATGTATTAATGTAATCCATTAATAAAAAAGTTTCAATTCCTTTTACTTCCCAAAAATCTTTTCTTTGATTAAATGGAATTAAATTTTTCAAATATTGATTTATAATTTGCTTTAAAACATTGAGCTCTTTAATAAATTTAATTTCGAAAGGATTAAAAACATCAGGAATGTTATTGAATCCATAAATAGGATTTCTTTTTAAATTAAATTCTGATATAATGAGTTTTTTTAAAGAATAATCACCTAATTTATTTTGAACATAATTAAAAGTTTTATTTAAAATTGAATCAAAATTTATTGAATCTTTTTGTTTAATATTAGAAAGACTTTTGTTTCCAATTTTTCTGTTGACATAGTTCATTATTTTATTAACTACTGAATCTGATTTTTTTTGACCGGTATTCTAAATCAGTTAATATTATTTTATTATTAATATCAAATTCTTTAAACTTATTATTCTTGGTTAGAAATATTGGGTTATGTATTTTAAGCTCTTTTATAGAGTAAATACTAATTTTTTTGAAAATAAATTTTTCTTATCAATTGATATGTTACTTATAAGGTTAAAGTCTTTAGGAAAAGAAATTCTAAAGGTATAATAGGCAGGATCGATTGAGATATCATCTAAATCCAGATTACTTTGTTTTAACCAAATGGAGTTATTAAATTTTGATAAAGATAAAAACCACTCCGACATTCTGATAGATTGATCTTTGTCTATTCCATATCCAGTAAAATCATTAATTGGAATTTTGATTTCATATTTTATGTTTATTACAGCTTTTTCATTAGGATTTAACTTTTCCTTTAAAAACACCTTAATTAAATCAATTTGTCCTTCAATACGTTCATATTTATTTTGAAATGCTCCTTGATTTAATTGAATGATTTTTGTTGATCCTCTTTGATTTTTAGTAGATCTTTGAAAGTTAAGAGTGAAATCTTCAGAAAGTCTTTTTCCAAGAGGAGATGAAGATGATGAGTAGGAGTGAGGCCAATCGTTTAAAATAAGATGATTAATTCCATGATTAGAATTATTAAAAAAAACTATCTCTTGATCAATTTTTATAATACGTTTATCAGGATCAATAATTGCGTCAATAAAATATTCATTTTGTTGGCAAAAAACAACATTAATAAGTATTAGAAAAAATAAAGAAAGAGATTTCTTCATGGGATAAATCTGACAGTAAGTTTAAAAATTAGGTTTAAAGCCTTTTTTATCATAAAACTTATTTAATATATCTGCAACCTCGTCAGGAGAATCAACTATTGAAAATAGATCTAAATCAATTTCTGAAATATAATTATTGTTTTCTAAAAGTCTTTCTTTTATCCATTCAAAACAACCTTGCCAAAATGATTTATCAACTAAAATGACAGGGAATTTTTCAGCTTTTTTTGTTTGAATTAAAGTTAATGCTTCAAAAAGTTCATCTAAAGTTCCAAATCCACCAGGCATAACAACAAAAGCTTGAGCATATTTCATAAACATAACCTTTCTAACAAAAAAATAGTCAAAATCTAAAGATTTGTCATCATCAATATATTTGTTTATTGTTTGTTCAAAAGGAAGTTCAATACAAAGACCAACGGATGGACCTAACGCTTTCTTTGCCCCTTTATTTGCAGCTTCCATTATTCCTGGACCACCACCAGTTATAATACCAAATCCCAGTTCAACTATTTTTTCGGCAACCTCAGTAGTTAATTTATAATGTGGGTGATCAGATTTAGTTCTTGCAGAACCAAAAATAGATACACAAGGGCCTATTTTACTTAAATTTTCAAAACCATCAACAAATTCACCCATGATCTTAAAAACAGACCAAGAATCATTTGTTTTAACCTCATTCCAACCCTTTAAGTTTTTCCTATGCATATAACTAAGTTAGTTCTTTTTTTAAATACTTTGCAGTAGGACTTTTTTCGATTTTAATAAGTTCCTCAGGTGTACCATTAAAGATTATCTGACCACCAAGTTTACCTCCATTAGGTCCAATTTCGATTATATGGTCAGCAGTTTTTATAACATCCATGTTATGTTCGATAATAATAACAGTATTTCCTTTGTTGACTAATTTATTAATCATTTCAAGAAGAACTTTAATATCTTGAAAGTGTAATCCTGTCGTTGGTTCATCAAGAATGTATATTGTTTTACCTGTATCTTTTTTGGATAATTCTGAAGCTAATTTTATTCTTTGAGCTTCTCCTCCAGAGAGAGTAGTAGATTGTTGTCCTAAAGTTACATATCCCAATCCTACACTTTTTAATGTTTTTAATTTTCTTAAAATTTTAGGGAAATTTTCAAAAAAATCACAACTTTCATTTATAGTCATATTTAAAACATCTGAAATAGATTTGCCTTTATATCTAATTTCTAAAGTTTCTCTATTAAATCTTTTTCCTTGACAATCGTCACAATTAATATATACATCAGGAAGGAAATTCATTTCAATTTTTCTTAAACCAGCACCTTGACATGTTTCACATCTTCCCCCTACAACATTAAAGCTAAATCTACCAGGTTTATAACCTCTTATTAATGATTCTGGTGTCATGCAAAACAATGATCTAATATCGCTATATACTCCAGTGTAAGTTGCAGGATTACTTCTTGGAGTTCTTCCAATAGGAGATTGATTAATTTCGATTACTTTATCTAAGATAATCAAGTCCTTTGATGGATTTGTAAGGTAACGGATCTTTGACTCCATTAAAAAAATGATTATTTAGTATTGGATATAAAGTTTCATTAATTAAAGTAGATTTTCCACTTCCAGAAACACCAGTAATAGCTATCATTAAACCTAATGGAAATTCAGCTTTAATATTTTTTAAATTATTTCCAATACAGCCATTTATTATTAATTTATAGTTTGACTTTCTTCTAACGTTAGGTACAGGAATTGTTTTAATATTATTTAAAAAATTTGAGGTTACTGTATTACTATTGAGAATTTGTTTATAAGATCCATTAAATATTATTTTGCCACCATTTTTTCCTGCATTTGGACCAATATCTATTATATGATCCGCTTTTTCCATTATTTCCTTATCATGTTCAACAACTATAATAGTATTGCCTAAATCTCTTAATTTTTTTAATGAATCTATCAACTTTGAATTATCTCTTTGATGAAGGCCTATGCTTGGTTCATCCAAAATATAAAGAACACCAACTAACTGAGAACCAATTTGGGTTGCTAACCTAATTCTTTGAGATTCACCTCCTGAAAGAGATCTGACAGGTCTATTTAAAGAAAGATAGTCTAATCCTACATCTAAAAGAAAATCTAATCTCTTATTAATTTCTTTAATAATTTCTGAACCAATAATTTTTTTTCTTTTATCAAGTTTAGACTCTATTTTATCAAACCATTTTTTTAAATCTATAATATCAAGCTTACTTAAATCATGTATAGTTTTATTCTGAATCTTAAAAAAGTTTGATTGTTTATTTAATCTAGAACCTCCACATGATTCACAATTAACTTTATCCATGAAACTATTTGCCCATCTTTTAATTCTTGCGCTGTAAAGTTCTTTAGATTGATTTTCTATAAATGTAATAACTCCTTCAAAATCAATTTTATATTTTCTTGTTAAACCCAATGTTTTTGATTCAACTGAAAAAGATTCTTTTCCTCCGTTTAGTATAATATCAATTGCTTCCTTAGAGATCTTATTTATCGGATCCTTAATATTAAAATTATATTTTTGAGAAATAGTATCTATCTGTTTAAAGATCCAACTATTCTTGTAGTTACCTAAAGGTTTTATTCCACCATTATAAATAGATATACTTGGATCTGGAATAATTAAATCATAGTTGACTTTATTTTCAATTCCTAAACCATTACATTTTTTACACATTCCTTTAGGGGAATTAAATGAAAAAGAATTTGGCTCAGGTTTTTCATATGAAATTCCTGAGATGGACAGATTAAACTTCTACTAAAATATGAAATTGAATTATCCTCTTCATTTATAATCATAAGTGAATTATTACCATGATACATTGCAGTAATTAAACTTTCTTTAATTCTTTTCAAGAATTTTCATTTGAGTTAACTAATAATCTATCAACTACAATTTCAATATCATGAATTTTATATCTATCTAATTTGAGATTAGGTATTAATTCAGATAATTTTACCATCAATTCTAACTTTTAAGAAAACCTTGTTTAAAAATCGAAGCAAATAATTCTCTATAATGACCCTTTCTAGATTTAACAAGAGGTGATAGGATAGTTATTTTTTTTCCTTTAAATTTTTCAACTATTAATTGAATTATTTCATCATCGGAATAACTAACCATTTTTTCATTTGTTTCAATGCTATAAGCATCTGAAACTCTCGCATAAAACAATCTTAAATAATCATATATTTCCGTTATCGTTCCAACAGTAGATCTTGGATTTTTTGAGGTTGTTTTTTGCTCAATGGCTATAACAGGAGATAACCCGTCAATTTTATCAACATCTGGTCTTTCTAATCCACCAATAAATTGTCTGAGCGTAAGCAGAAAAGGTTTCTATATATCTTCTTTGGCCTTCAGCGTAAATTGTATCAAAGGCTAAAGAAGATTTTCCACTTCCAGAAATTCCAGTAATAACTACTAGTTTATTTCTAGGAATATCTATGTCAATATTCTTTAAATTATGTTCTCTTGCGCCCTTAACTGAAATAAATCCGCTCATAAAAAATCAAGACATGCAAATTACAACTTTAAAATCAAGTATTTTACCATGTTTCAATTAATATCCAATTGCAGTGTCATCACCTCTTTTATCAGCACCAGGATTTAAATAATCATTTTTGTCAACGTGTATTGCGTCAACTCTTCCAATAACAGAACTTGTTTCATTAAATAGATATTTCTTTTTGGATAAATTTGACTTAATGTTTTCTGAAAGGATGTTGTCTTCATAAAATATTTTATCAGGTAACCATAAATGATGAAATCTAGGTAAATCAACCGATTTTTGCATATCAAATCCAAACTCATAAAAATTTAGAATAGTTTGTAAAACTGAGGTTATAATAGTTGGACCACCTGGGCTTCCTAAAACCATTGATAATTTACTATTATACTCAATAATTGTAGGGGTCATTGAGCTTAGCATTCTTTTTTCAGGCTCAATTGAGTTTATATAACCACCTATTAATCCATACATATTTGGATAACCAGGTTTTATTGAAAAATCATCCATTTCGTTGTTTAGAAAAAAACCTAAATTTTCAGGGATTAATTTCGAACCATAATTACCATTTAATGTTGTTGTAACAGAAACAGCATTTCCAAACTTATCAACTATAGAATAATGGGTAGTTTCTTTAGATTCTATATTTACTTTTCCAGGACTTATTTCTTTAGAATTCTTAGATTGACCATAATTAAATGATTTAAATCTATTTTTAAGTAATCTTCATTAAGTAGTTCTTTAATTGGGATTTTATTAAAATCAGGATCTCCTAAATATTTACTTCGGTCAGAAAATGATAATCTTTCAGCCTCAACCAATAATTGAATATATTTTTCATCATTATGTTTAAGATTAGAAAAATCCTTACTTTCTAACATTTTAAGAATTTGTCCTAAAACAATACCTCCGCTTGAAGGTGGTCCCATTGTAATAATCTTCAAGTTTTTATAATTAAACTTTATTGGATCTCTCCATACAGGTTTATATAATTTTAAATCCTCTAATGTCAAAATACCTCCCTTATCCAAAATATATTTGCTCAATTTATTAGCTATTTCACCACTGTAAAAAGCATCACTACCTTTTGTTTGAATAAGTCTTAAAGTTTTAGCAAGAGAATCATTTTTTAAGAAATCTCCTTCTTTAAATCTGTCTTTAAAAAGTTTAATCGAATCGTTAAGAGTTAAAATTTCTGATCTAAAATAATTTAACGACCTAGCTTGTTTTTTAGTAATAACAAATCCATTACTAGCTAAGTCTATGGCGGGCTGAAATAAATCATAAATAGGTAATGAGCCAAATTTTTTATGAATTTCAAATAAACCTGCAATTGTTCCTGGAACACCTACAGCCAAAGCACCATTTGTACTTAATCCTTTAACTATGTTCTTTTGATCATCTAAATACATGTCTTTTGAAGCGCTTAGAGGTGCTTTTTCTCTATAATCTAGACTTCCAGATTCTCCGTTATTTAATCTGTAAACCATAAAGCCACCACCACCTAAATTACCAGCATTTGGGTAGACTACAGCTAAAGCCAGGTCAGTTGCAATCATTGCATCAAATGCATTACCTCCTTTTTTAAGAATGTCTACGCCAACCTGAGAAGCTTCAACTTTGGCGGAAACAACTAATTCCATTTTTGTATTGTGAATTATTACAGGAAAATAATAGGATTATAAAAAAACAAAGACTATAAAATTTTTTATTCATGTATATTAATAAGTCTAATAAAAGTAACATAAAATATCAATCTAATCGTATCTTTGACATATGACATTAATAAAATCAATTTCAGGTATTAGGGGAACAATTGGTGGTAAATATGGAAACAATTTAACACCATTAGACGCAGTTAATTTTGGGTGTGCATATGCTCAATGGGTCATTGAAAGAAACCCTAAGATTAAGAATAAAGTTGTAATTGGAAGGGATGCCAGAATTTCTGGAAGTATGATACAAAATCTTGTTCAAAATTCCCTTATATCAATGGGAGTTGATGTAATTGATTTAGGTCTTTCAACAACTCCAACTGTAGAATTAATGGTTCAAAAACATAATGCAAACTGGAGGAATAATAATTACCGCAAGTCATAATCCAGCTCAATGGAATGCCCTAAAGTTATTAAACGAAAATGGGGAATTTTTAAATTCAGAGGAAGGAAAAAAAATAGTTGATTATTCTGAAAGTAAAAATTTTGTTTTTTCTGACGTTTACAATTTAGGTAAAATCATTAAAAATTCAGATTCAATGACAGCCCATATAAAATCTGTTATGAATTTAAAATTAGTTAATGTTGAAAAAATAAAATCTAAAAAATTAAAAATTGTCGTTGATGCTGTAAATTCAACAGGAGGTATAATAATTCCTGATTTTCTTGAGGCTTTGGACATAGAGGTAATCAAGCTTTATTGTGAGCCTAATGGGGATTTTCCTCATAATCCAGAACCTTTGAAAAAAAATCTTACTGATCTTTCTAAAAAAGTTTTAGAGAATAATGCTGACTTAGGTATTGCAGTTGACCCAGATGTGGATAGATTAGTTTTTATGTGTGAAAATGGAGAATTATTTGGTGAAGAGAATACATTGGTTGCATGCGCAGACTATGTTTTAAGTAAAACACCTGGAACAACTGTTTCAAACTTATCTTCCTCAAGAGCTTTAAATGACGTAACTCAAAAATATAATCAGGTTCATTTTTACAGTGCAGTTGGTGAAGTTAATGTAGTTGATAAAATGAAAAAGCACAATGCTGTTATTGGAGGGGAAGGTAATGGGGGTGTAATATATCCTAAAAGCCATTATGGTAGAGATTCGGTTGTTGGTATTGGTTTGTTTTTATCCTTATATGTTGAGCGAGGATTATCTGGAAGCCAATTGCTTGAAACCTATCCAAAATATTTCATGTTGAAAGAAAAAATAAATCTTTCTCCTTCTCTTGACGTTGATAAAATATTAAAAAAGATTGCTGAAAAGTATAGCAATGAAAAAGTTGACCTAGTAGATGGTGTTAGGATAGACTTCATTGATTGTTGGGTCCAATTAAGAAAATCAAATACTGAACCGATAATAAGGATTTACAGTGAGGCAGCTTCAAAAGAAAAAGCTAGAGCTCTAATTGGAGAAGTTGAAGATTTAATTAAAAAAATAATTAATTAATTATTTGGTGCCTTGTCCTTGTGTTTAAATCTATTGTGAGTCCAATAGTAATATTCAGGTATTTCTCTAATTTGTTTTTCAAGTTTTTTAAGATAAATATCAGTAATTTGATAATCTTTATATTCATTTGGAAATTCAGAAATTAAATCAACAACTACCTTATAATAACCTCTTTTTATTTTAACAACTTTTCCAAAAACAACCGGAATATCGTGTTGCTTTGCAATTCTTTCGGATCCAGTAAAAACAGGAACTTTAACACCCAAAAATTCTTTCCAATATGTAATTGATCTTATTTGGGCAGACTGATCAGCTGCCATACCATAAAGAAAAAGTTTATTTTCTTTAATCTGTTTTTTAATATATGATCCTGCTTCATATCTTGAAATTAATTTAGACCCATGTCTTAGTCTAAATTTTTTTATTAATGATTCTAGACTTTTATTTGAAAGAGGAGTATAAACGGCAAATGGAAGTTGAGGAACATGATAATTAATTGAAAGGAACCATTCAAAGCCTCCGTAATGCGAAGTCATAAACATTACACTTTTATTCTTTTTTTCTAGTTCATAGAAAATCTCAGGATTTTCAATGTAAAATCTTTTTTTCATTTCTTCTGGAGAAATGCTATAAAACTTAAACATCTCAAAAAAAACATCAGTTAAATGTCTATAAAATTTTTTTTCAATCCTTATTAAATCTTTTGTGCTTTTAGCCACCTTTGACAATTCTAGATTCTTTCTAACAACTTTTCTTCTGTATTTTATAACATAATACAAAAAGTAATAAAAAAGGTCAGAAATAAAATACAATAACCTAAAGGGTAGCCATGATATAAATATCAGTAAAGGAGTAATTACGAGTTTTGTTAAAAATTTCATTTCAAACAAATTTATTATAATAATGTGAGAAAATAAGATTTACATACATTTGAAAAATGTTATTCATAATTATTGTCACAACATTAATAATTTCAATCAGAGGATTCAAAAACCTATCATTTTTTAATAAATATAAATTTAATGTTGGTTCAATTATTAAAGGTGATAACTATAGAATGTTTTCATCTGGTTTTTTACACGTCGATTATAATCATTTGTTTTTTAATCTTTTTACTCTATTTGTATTTTCAACTTCAATTTTAAATCAACTAGGAGAAATATATTATTTAGCCATATATATTGCTAGTTTATATTTTGGAAACTATTATACCCTAAAACATTATAAAAATCAAAATTTATACTCGGCAGTTGGTGCAAGTGGCGCAGTTAGTGGAATAGTTTATTCTTCTATTCTATTATTTCCTGAAATGAAATTGGTTTTTATTTTTTTTCCAATCCCACTTCCATCATATATTTTTGGAGTTGGATACATACTTTACAGTATTTATGGAATGAAAAAAGATAATGATAATATAGGTCATACAGCACATCTGGGAGGTGCAATTGCCGGAACTTTAATAACTATTTTGATAGAGCCTTCAATAATTGTAAATCAAACCTGGTTAGTTGTTCTCTTGATTTTTCCTTTTTTATTTCTGTATAGAAGAAAATAATTATTTAGCTAATTGTTGAGCTATTAAGTTATCTAAATCATCTCCTTTAACATCAATTCCTATAACATTTTTATTTTCATCAAGAACAAAAGTTGTTGGCATTTTTATAACCTTATAAAGTTTAGCAATAGGTTCACCCCAAAATTTTAAATTTGAAACATGTACCCAGTTTTTAATCTTGTCATTTTCGATAGCATTAACCCAAGATTCTCTGTCTCTATCTAAAGAAACACCAACAATTTCAAAGTCTTTATTTGAGTATTTCTTTTTTAGACTAACTAAACTAGGGTTTTCAACTCTGCAGGGAGCACACCAAGAAGCCCAAAAATCAAGTAATATTACTTTAGATTTCACATCACTTAGTGAAATTGAAGTTCCATCAGGATTTGGACCAGAAAAATCTGGTGCTAAAGATCCTATAGTTGGTTGATTTTCTTTAGCTTTATTAAGTTCATCGATTCTTTTTTTAGATTCTATTGAAGATTTTGTGTTTTTTATAATATCTGTAAATCTTTCAAAATAACTTTCAATTTTTTCAAGCTCTATTTCTTGATTCATTAACATTCTTTGTAATATCAAAGAAGATAAATATGAATCATTATTTTCAACAATAAAACTTTCTTCGTATTTCAATAATTTACTTCTTAATGATTCAAACTGACTAGTTAGATCATTAATAAGTATAGTATCTTTCATAAAATTAGCTGTTCTAATTTCGTTTTGAATTTTAGTTAATTCAAAATAAAAATCTTTAGTTTTTAATTTATAATCTGTAAAATCGTCATTTGATTTAGTTCCTGTTACTTTAGAAGCTCTGATACTATCCTTGTAGATTTTTAAATTTATTTTTCCAGGTTCTAATACAACAGGAAGGTTTTCTCTTTGCTTATCAAAAACCACATAATGCATTTCCGGTATTGAAATGGAGTCTGAAAATGAAAATTTTCCTTCAAGGACTTTTGTAGAATCTACAACAACTGGAAGATTACTGTCTCCAATTTTAACAAGAAATATATTAAAATCATTTTCATGATCAGTTTCTGCATTTAAAGTAAATGAATTATTAGAACAACTGTAAGAGAAAATTAAAATAATTAATAAATAAATATATTTCTTCATTGGAGTTTGAATATAAATTAACTTTGGCAAATATAGTATTAAAAATATTATAGAAATTAATGAAAAGTAACAGTAAAACAATTCATGATATAAGATCAATCGTAGGAGATAAATATGTAATCACTAATAAATGGGCTAAACAACCCTTTAGTGAAGGTTGGAGATATGGAGGAGGTGAAGTGTTAGCTGTTGTTAAGCCTGGTAAATTACTTGAATTATGGAAAGTTTTAAATATATGTCTTGATGCTGACACTTGTGTAATTATGCAAGCTGCAAATACTGGATTAACTGGTGGTTCTACACCTTATGGAAACGATTATGATCGATCAATCATAATTATTAATACTTTAAGAATAAACTCTATACAAGTAATTAACGAAGGAAATCAAATTGTAGCACTTCCAGGAAGTAGTTTGTATGATTTAGAAAATAAACTAAAACAATATAATAAAGAACCACATTCTGTTATAGGATCCACCTCAATAGGCGCATCTATAGTTGGAGGTGTATGTAATAATTCAGGGGGATCTTTGGTCCATAGAGGGCCAGCTTACACAGAATTCGCACTATATGCTAGAGTTAATCATAATAATAAGTTAGAATTAATTAATGAATTGGGAATAAACTTAGGAACTGATCCAGAAGAAATTCTAGATAATTTAGAAAAAAACAATTATGATAGTTCAAGTTTTACAAAGTCTAATAAATTAGGTTCTGATAATAAATATGGTGAAATAGTAAGAGGAATTGATGAAAATAGTCCAGCAAGATACAATTCTGATAAAAGATTATTATATGGTGCTTCTGGTAGTGCAGGAAAAGTTGCTGTATTTGCATTACGTCTTGATACTTATGAAGCACCCAAAAAAAGCAAAGTATTTTATGTTGGAACTAATGACCCTAATGATTTTTCAAAAATAAGAAGAGATATATTAAAAAATTTTAAAGAATTACCAAGGTTGGGTGATTATATGCATAGAGATTGTTATGATGCTGCAAAAAAATATAGTAAGGATACTTTTATCGTAATTGAAAAACTAGGAACAAACTTTCTTCCTTACCTTTTTGAATTAAAAAGAGTGGTAGATATTATAGCTGAAAAAGTTAAATTTCTCCCCGAAAAATTTTCTGACAAATTGATGCAATTTTTAAGTAATTTTTGGCCTAATCATTTACCAAAAAAAATGGAATCTTTTAGAGATTCTTTTGAGCACCATTGGATAATAGAAATGACCAATGATGGAATAAATGAAGCAGAGAATTATTTTAAAGATTTTTTTAAGGATAAAGAAGGTGATTTTTTTATTTGTAATTCATACGAGGGAAAAAAAGCAATGCTTCATAGATATGTTTCTGCAAGTGCTATAGGAAGATATCAAGCTTTAAATAAAAAAAATATAGGAGATATGATGTCACTAGATATTGCATTTCCTAGAAATGAAAAAAATTGGCTTGAAACGCTTCCCAAAGAAATTGATGATCAACTTGAATTAAAATTTTATTATGGACATCTATTTTGTCATGTTTTTCACCACAATTATATTTTAAAAAAAGGTGTTGATGGCAAAAAATTAAAGGAGAAATTATTAAAAATTTATGACGATATGGGTGCTGAATATCCTGCAGAACACAATGTAGGTCACGAATATTTAGCTAAACCAATCCTAAGTGACTTTTATAAAAAATTAGACCCAACTAATTTTTTTAACCCTGGAGTTGGTCAAACAAGCAAAAATAAATACTGGAAATAAATCATTCTGATAATGTTTTTCTATGAAAAATTTTAAACTTATTTTTGACTAAATCTTTAACAATGGCAGGAAATACTTTTGGAAACATATTTAAAATAACAACTTTTGGTGAGTCTCATGGGCCTGCTTTAGGAGGAGTTATTGATGGATGTCCCCTCTGGAATTGAAATTGATCTTGATTTAATTGAAAAAGAGATGCAAAGAAGAAAACCAGGTCAATCTTCTATAGTAACTCAAAGAAAGGAAGAAGATTCAGTTACTTTTTATAGTGGAATTTTTGAAGGAAAAACAACTGGAACACCCATTGGTTTTTTAATTCATAATAAAGATCAAAAATCAAAAGATTATTCTCATATAAAAACACCTACAGACCTTCACATGCAGATTATGTTTATGAAAAAAAATATGGTCACAGAGACTATCGAGGAGGAGGAAGAAGTTCAGCACGTGAAACTGCTAGCAGAGTTGTTGCAGGTGCAATTGCTAAACAAGTCTTAAGAATGTAAAATAACAGCACATGTATCATCTGTTGGAAAAATAATTGTTGATAAGCATTATTCATTATTAGATTTCAATAATATTGAAAAAAACCCTGTTAGATGTGCAGATCCTCAATCAGCTGTTGAAATGGAAAATTACATCAAAGAAATTAGAAAAGAGGGGGACACTATTGGAGGCGTAGTAAGCTGTGTTATAGAAAATTGCCCCATTGGATTAGGAGAACCTGTATTTGATAAACTTCACGCTGAACTTGGTAAAGCTATGTTATCAATAAATGCTGTTAAAGGATTTGAATTTGGGAGTGGTTTTAATGGAACAAAATTAAAAGGAAGTGAACATAATGATTCTTTTAGTTCTGACGGAAAAACTAAAACAAATAATTCTGGTGGAATTCAAGGCGGGATAAGTAATGGTATGGATATTTACTTTAATGTTGCATTTAAACCTGTTGCAACAATAATGAAATCTCAAAAAACAATTGATTCTAAAAATAATGAAGTTGAAATGAAAGGTAAAGGAAGGCACGATCCATGTGTAGTGCCAAGAGCAGTACCAATTGTAGAAGCAATGGCAGCATTAGTAATTGTTGACTATTTACTTATTAACAAATTGTACAAATAATTTTTAGTAGATAAATCCTGTTATTCTAAATTCTATTCGTTTAAGACATAGTAAATTTAAGATTGAAAAAGAATTATCTAAACTATACATTAAGCATACATTAATACTTTATTTTTTAAAACAAATCTATAAATAAGATAAGAGATCATTGTAAAGTTTTAATAATATATAAAGAGTCAAATTTGACATATATTTAGATATGTTGAATTTATCTTTGAATAAGTCTTTTTTTTTATTATTAATTATTTTTTCTACAATTTCTTATTCTCAAACAAAATTAGGTTCAGGAAGTTACACAACTAACTTTCCTGGTACTGATTCGGCTGGAAGAAATCAATTTCCATCAGGAACTCCTCAACTTTCAGGAAGTGCTTTAAATAAGCCCGTACCAACTAATGATTGGTGGTCAAAATTAGTAAAAGAAGATCATGCAGATAATTTGTTTAATTATCCGTTAACAATGAAAACTACAAATAACGGTTTAATAGTTACTTATATTCCGTGGGGAGTAATAGGAGACAATAAAGCAATAGAGGTTGGTTTAAGTGGATTAGAAGCAACAAAACAACTGTTTCTAATCATTCCGATTGGACGGTAACAATGAATTGGGATGATGGAATTAGAAAAATGAAAGCAACATCTGGAATTGGAATGCCTTTTCTATATTTTGAAAAAAATTCTAGTCAAGATGTTGAAATAATAGTCAACAGTGGAGATGTAACTGTAAATAATGAAATCCTAACTGTATCAAACGCTAGTAATGGTGCAGATTTTGTTATTTATGCACCATCTGGAAGTTCATGGAATGTTAATGGATCTAAGTACACTTCTAATCTAAATAATAAAAACTATTGGTCAATTTTAATGCTTCCTCAGTCAACAACGAATATATCACAAGAAGCTGAAGTATTTAAGGATTACGCCTACGTGTTTCCAACAAATACCAAAACTAGTTGGAATTATGATATTAAATCATCAATTGTAACAACAGATTTTGAGATTGAAACACAAATAATGGAAGGGTCTAAATCTATATTTTTACAAGGATTATTACCACATCAATGGGATAATTTATCAAATAATAGTGCAAAACCAAATTTTAAAACATATTCAACTGTTCGGGGTGAATTAAAAATACTTCAAGGAAATAAATTTAAAGTTCAGAATAAATTTTCTGGAATATTATCAACACTGCCTTATTTAAATCAATACAGTGAATCTTATAACCCTGGGGAGCTAGATGATAAAATAAAGCAAATTAAAAACAATAAATTAGATTCATGGACTGATTCTTACAATGAAGGTCAGATGATGAATCGTTTAGTACAAACTGCAAGAATTGCAGATGAAATTGGAAATATAATTGCAAGAGACAAAATTATATCCACAGTAAAAGAAAGACTTGAAGATTGGCTTAGCTATGAATCTGGAGAAAAAGCATTCTTATTTTACTACAATAGTGATTGGTCAACTTTAATTGGTTATCCAGCCGGACACGGTCAGGACAATAATATAAATGATCATCATTTTCACTGGGGTTATTTCATTCATGCAGCTTCATTTTTACAACAATTTGATGCAGATTGGGTTGACGAATGGGGACCTATGATTAATTTTCTAATTAGAGATGCCGCTTCAACAAATCGATCTGATGAAAAATTTCCTTTTTTAAGAAATTTTAGCCCATATGCTGGTCATTCTTGGGCAAATGGATTTGCATCATTTCCTCAAGGAAATGACCAAGAATCAACCTCTGAAAGCATGCAGTTTAATTCTTCTTTAATTCATTGGGGAACAATTACTGGTCAAGATGAAATTAGAGATTTAGGAATTTATCTTTATACTACTGAAAATACATCAATTAATGAGTATTGGTTTGATATTAAAGAACGTAATTTTAAGGCAGATCAAAATTATGGACTAGTTTCTAGAGTTTGGGGAAACTCATACGATAATGGTACTTTTTGGACTTCTGATATAACTGCTTCTTATGGAATTGAATTTTATCCAATTCATGGGGGGTCTTTTTATTTAGGTCACAATAAAAATTATGTAAGTAAAATTTGGAATGAAATTGAAAACAATACAGCTATATTAAATCCTGATTCTGATAATCCTAATTTATGGTATGATACCTTTTGGAAATATCTATCTTTAATTGATCCGCAAAAAGCAATTAATTTATATAAAAAATCACCTAATAGAGGGTTAAAATTTGGAATATCTGATGCACAAACTTATTACTGGTTGCATTCTCTGAACGGAATCGGTCTAATTGATTCAGATATTACAGCAGATTATCCTATAGCTTCGGTTTTTATAAAAGATAATATCAAAACTTATGTTGCTCATAATTATTCTAATGAAGAAATTAGTGTAGAATTTTCAGATGGATTTGTATTAAAAGTCCCAGCTTTTGAATTAATAACCAATAGATCAATAAATATTGAAGGAGAATTGTCTACAAGTTATAATCAAGTATATGCAAATGGTACAATTGATCTAAGACTTACAGCTGACGGAGCTGACTTAACAAAAGTGGAATTTTATAAAGACAATGAGTTGATTGGATCCGATAACGAATCCCCATATCAAATTACTTCTGATAAACTTGAAATTGGTCAACATCGTTTTTATGCCAAAATGCATATTGAAGATAAATTTGAACTTTCTAATGTTGTAAAAATTCAAGTTGGAGAACAATATCCATATAATGACAATTTAAATCTTATTCCTGGAACTATAGAAGCTGGTTATTATGATTACTTTGAGGGTGGAATTGGTCAAAATATTTCATACATGGATTTAACTCAAAATAATAATGGTAATTTTAGATCAAGTGAATATGTAGATTCAAGTATAGTTGAAAATGAAGGAGCAACAGTAGGATGGATTTCATCAGGTGAATGGTTAGAATACAGCATAAAAGTATCTGAATCTGGTTATTATAATATGGAATACAGATATGCCTCTGATAATTCAAACGGAGGGGGCCCTTTTCAGTTAGAATTAGATGGTAAATTCATTTCTGAAGAAATCAACGTTTCTTCTACTAATTCATGGGAAACATTTGAATCTAAAACAATTAGTAACATTCCAATTCATAAAGGAGAACATGTTCTGAAAATCAACTTTTTAAGTGGTGAATTTAATTTAGGAAAATTAATTTTTACTAAGTCTAAAAATTTAGATTATTTCGTTCCTGAAGCTAACGCAGGGTCTAATAAAACTGTATTATTACCAGAAAACAAAACTTCTTTAGATGGTAGTTTAACAAGTTATGCGGGAGAAAATAGTTTAAACTATAATTGGAGTCAAATTTACGGTCCTTCTAACGTAATATTTGATGATAGTTCATTAATAAAACCAGTAGTTTCAAATTTAAAAGAAGGGGTTTATAAGTTTAAACTTATAGTTGACGAAGGAACATATTCTGATTCAGATGAAGTATATATAATTGTAAATCAAACTGGAAATAATTTACCTTCAGTTAAACTTGAAAATCCGGCAGATAATTCTTATCACAAAGAAAATGAATCAATTTACTTAAGCGCATCTGCATCAGATTTGGAATTGGTAATACTGATGGATCGATTGGACTTAGTGTTGAGGATGCGAGTTACAGTTACTTAGTTACTGTGACTGGTCAGGACGATCCAATAGCACTTGGAGGAGAGACCAAGACGGCTTCAGTGACAGGGCTTGGTAAAGGGACTTATACGGTATGCTTTACTGTAGAGGGTCAAGACGGTTACGAACAATGCTTTGAAGTTAATATTGAAGAGCCAAAAGCACTTAGTGCGTTTATAGACGTTAATAACGATACTAGACAAACTAGCATACAATTAAGTGGTTCTTCAACTTACACTGTGGATATAAACGGTGAGCGTTATGATGTGAAAGGTGACAACTTTAAAACCACACTTAAGTCAGGTCTTAGTATTATTAGAATAAGCACAGACTTAGAGTGTCAAGGCATAATAGAGAGAGAAGTGTTTATCTCTGAAGACATCTTGTATTACCCTAATCCAACACCAGGAGATGTTAATGTGTATGTTAATGGCCAGGATACTAAAGTAATGATGACTGTGTTTAGTGCTAAGGGAGACTTAATCTTTACAAGACAGCAAGACATACAGTCGACAAGAAAGACGGATTTAGATCTTGGTGGAGTACCAGCAGGAACTTACTTAGTAACCTTGGATGGTCCAACGGTTAGAAAAACATTTAAAATCGTAAAACGATATAATTTTTTAATCAATAAATTGACCTGGGATATTAAATTTAGATATATCACACGAGTCTAGTTTTCCAAAATACTTAAATCTATTTTTTGCAATTTTTGAATAAACCCAATCATTAAATTTTTGTGGAAGTAAATTAAATATTTTGAATATTTTAATCCAACCTCCAATGAATCAATAATTTTAAAAACTGCTGTTGATTTAGTGTATACCTGATCATTTACCTTAAAAAGAACTGTATCAAATTCATGTAATTCCTTATTTAATTGTTTTAACAATATTTGACCTGACTTACCTTGTAAAGATGAATATTTGAGAGTATTATTTTTATCAAATTTTAAAATTAAACTGATGGAACCATCACAAAGACCACATAATCCATCATAATAAACTATTTTTTCATTTATAATTTTCATTCGACATATATTAATTTGGATAAATCTGTTTTGGTTTTGAAAGAATCATAATTTACAACAGCTTTATTTTTTTCAATAGAATCTAAAACACCTACTGTTGAACTACCTTCAATTTTAACTTTATCTCCGATTTTAAAATTAACTAATTTCTTCTTTTTAATAGGTTTTAGTTTGTTTCTCTTTTTTTCTTGTCTAATTACCTTTAATTCCTTTTCTAATACTTTTTCAGTTTTTTTAACCTTGTTTTTTTTGATTTTAGCTTTAGAAAAATTTATTTTTTTTCTTTTTGAATTTAATGTATCAACCAGTTTAAGTAAATCTGAAATTAACACTCTTTTTTTTCCATTATTAAAATATCTTTCTGAAATATCATTTAATTTATTACCAACACTAATCATTCTTTGGTTTGAGTCAAATAATTCCTGATAATTTATAAGTTTTGATTTTATTTTATCATTAGTGATATTTAAGCGTTCATTTTCTTTTTTAAATTTATCTTCTTCTAGTTTTAAAGAATCTGTTGTTTTATCTAGTTGAACTCTTTGTTTTTGTAATTTGGCTATAGTAGCATCAAACCTAACTTTTCCTCTTTCAATTTTCTTTTTTGCTCTATTTATAAGGCTATATGGAATACCATTTTTTTCTGCTACTTCAAAAGTAAATGAACTTCCAGCTTGTCCTAGAACAAGGTTGAAAGTAGGTTCTAATGTTTTATCATTAAACTGCATATTAGCATTTGACATATTGGGTAATTCATTTGCCAATAACTTAAGATTTGAATAATGTGTAGTTATAACTCCAAAGCTTTTTCTTTCATAAAAAACTTCTAAAAATATTTCAGCAAGTGCACCTCCAAGTTCAGGATCTGAACCAGTTCCAAATTCATCAATTAAAAAAAGTGTTTCAGAATTACATTTTCTTAAAAAACTATTCATGTTTTTTAACCTATAGCTGTATGTGCTTAGTTGGTTTTCAATTGATTGATTATCACCAATATCAGAAATAATATTTTTAAAAACACACATCTCCGTAGAATGATGGACAGGAATTAAAATACCCGCTTGCAACATTAACTGTAAAAGACCTATAGTTTTTAAAGTTATACTTTTTCCACCTGCATTAGGGCCAGAAACTACTATAATTCTTTTATCTGAATCTAATTGTATTGTTTGAGGATAGGTTTTTAATTTTAATTTGTTAGTTGGAGAGATAGAGTAGTGGGTGAAAAGCATTTTTTAAACTGGTAATTTTATTTCTAGTCAAATTAGGTTTTAAAGCATTTATTTCCTTAGCATACTTCGCTTTAGCAGATATAATATCAATATCTGTTAGATATTTCTGATAATCTGAAAGACTATTTACATAAGGAGCAGTGAAATGCTGTTAAATCTTTAAGAATTTTTTTAATTTCTTGATTTTCATCGTAAATAAAATCTTGAAGCTTTCTACTTTGAACTAAAGTCTCTTGTGGTTCAATATAAACAATGCTTCCTGTTTTAGAACTGCCCATCATTTGGCCTTTAACCTTTCTTCTATACATTGCTTTTACTGCCAAAACTCTTCTGTTATCTATTAAAGATTCTTTTATTTCATCTAGATAGCCATTATTATTAGAAGAATTTAAAGCAGTGGTAAAAGATTGTCTAATTTTTGACTTGGTTGAGTTAATATTTTTTCTAATATCAAAAAGTTCATTAGTTGCATTATCCTTTATAAATCCATATTTATCAATAACTGAATTAATTTCTTCAACTATTTCTTTACTGGCAGTTAAATTTTTAGTTAAATCATATATGTTATTATAATAAGACTTAAATTTTTTAAGAAATTTAATATGTAATAAAGTTAATTCAACAACTAATTTTATTTTTCTAAAAGACTCAATCTCTAATTGGCTATTGTCTATTTGAATGATTTTAATTTCGTTCGAAATAGATTCAAAAAAATGATTTGGAAAATTGTTATCATTATCTAGAGATGACAAATATTCAGAAACTAAGTTTAAAGAGAAATCAATTTGATCAAAATCTAATAAAGGTTTCAAAGATTTAGCTTCCTTTTTTCCATGGCTAGAAACGCAGTTGGAAACAATGTTATCTACAACAGATTCAAATTCTAAGTCCTCTAATGTTTTCTTGGGAATTGCCAAACTAATTGTATATTAAAAGGTAAAATTAATCATTTTAATTGAAGATATCGATCTCTAAATCCTGGAAGGAAATATTAAATTCTGAATTTAATAGTGAATATTTTGAAACATTAATTAAAACAATTGATTATAGTTATGAAAATAAAGTTTGCTATCCCGATAAAAAAAATATTTTTTCAGCATTTAATCATTGTGATTTTAGTGATCTAAAAGTGGTTATTTTAGGTCAGGACCCATATCATGGTGAAAATCAAGCAAACGGATTAGCTTTTTCGGTTCATTCAAATGTAAAAATCCCACCGTCACTAAAAAATATTTTAATAGAAATTCATAATGATTTAAATACAAATCTAAGAGAAAATGGAGACTTAATAGATTGGTCAAAACAAGGTGTATTACTGTTAAATTCTGTTCTAACCGTTGAAAATGGTAACCCTGGTAGTCATTCTAAACTAGGATGGGAAAAGTTTACCAACCAAGTTATAAAGTTGATTTCAAAAAAAAAATCAAATTTAGTTTTTATGTTGTGGGGAGGTTATGCTAAAAAAAAAGAAAAAATAATATATGACAATCAGCATTTAATTTTAAAATCAGGTCATCCTTCACCACTAAGTGCTAACAGAGGATTTTGGTTTGGAAATAAACACTTTAGTAAGTGTAATGATTTTTTAAAGAAACATAAGGTAAAGACTATCAAATGGTAATGATTTAATAAATTACTAACTTTAATAAAAAAAGTAAAAATGATAATAAGTACAACTGAAACAATTCCATCTAAAGAAATTACTGAAATTTTAGGAATAGCAAGAGGATCTACCGTAAGAGCAAGAAATGTAGCCAGAGATATTTTTGCTGGAATAAAAAACCTTGTAGGTGGTGAAATTGAAGAATACACTAAACTTCAAGCTCAATCAAGAGAACAGGCTTTATCTAGAATGATTGAAGATGCCAATAGAGTAGGAGCTGACGCCAGTTGTAAATGTAAGATTTATGACATCAGTTATTTCACAAGGTGCTGCTGAGGTTTTAGCATATGGAACAAGCGTTAAACTTAAATAAAATGAGCATATCATGGCTAATAATTGGAGGAGTTCTACTAGTTTTTGCACTTGTTAACAGATATAACAAGTCAAAAGAAGAAAAGTTTGAAGATAGAGATAATTAACATCCTACTAAGAATGTTTATTAAATAGTGTATATTTGCGCTATTATGAAAAAATACTATTTAGATATACTTACAAATAAATACGCTGATTTTAAAGGAAGAGCAAGAAGAAAAGAATACTGGATGTGGACACTATACTGCACATTAATATTGTTGTTTGCAATGGTTTTAGACAATGTTCTTGGTTTAAATTTTGAACTTTTAGGTCAAGATTTAGGTTATGGTTGGCTTTATGTTACAATTGGAATAACACATTTGATTCCTGGATTGGGAATAGTAGTAAGAAGATTACATGATGTAGGTAAATCAGGTTGGTTTTATTTAATTATTTTGATACCGCTAATCGGATTTATATGGATTCTAGTATTATTTTGTACTGATGGTGTCAAAGAAGATAATAAGTGGGGTCAAACCCAAAATTAATTAATTAAATTTTATATAAAATGAAGAAATTTTTTCAATTTCGGGAACAATAAATGGTACAACATATTTTTTAAGAATATTATTTTCAATAGTTCTTTCAATTCCTGCTCTAATAATAATATTTGCTTTTTTTGGAGTTTTCGCAATTGAATATGCTGAAATTGATATGCAAAATCCTGAGGGATTTGATCAACAAGCTTTCGAAGAAAAAATTCAGAGTAATCCCGACGAATTTCTTGAAACTTTAAAATCTTCATTCACTCCATTTTGGATTATATCAATAATAATATCTTTAATTCCTGTGATATGGTTTGGTTTAGCATCTTATTATAAAAGAGTTTCTGCTTTATTTTATGATAATAGGCTAAATATCTTTATTGGCTTACTAGTCTTTGAAATTTTAGCTGATATTATGAGCTATTAAATTTGATAATTGGATAGGAAATGTGTTTATGGCTGCACAAATTATAGTACTTCTATTTATGTTATTTAAAGACTCTGGAATAGAAGAACACGAAGGTTAACCACCAATTCTTTTTACTTTATGACCTAAGTCTTCAAGAATTTGAGTGACTTTATCTCGAGTTTTACCTTGTATAATTATCTCATTATTTTTTACTGATCCACCAACGCCAATTTTATTTTTTAAAAGTTTTGATAAACTTTTAAGTTCTTCTTTAGTACCGTTAAATCCTTTAATCACTGTTACTGGCTTTCCAGCTCTTCCTTTTAGCGCTGTAATGAGCTTCTAAGTTTTGGAAGGTATATTATCTTGTTTTAAGGGTATTTTTTCCTCAGGATTAAGAGTTTCATCATTTTTAATTAGAGACTGAAGATCAGAAAGGGAAGAAAATTTTTTCATTACTTTTTCATTACACCAATATCAATTAATCTATTGATTAAAAAATCATGAGCTGAAATATCATCGAAAAGTTTTGGATTTTTTTCATCAATACAATTATCAAGAACATTAAGTTTCATTGATCCCACTGGATGTAAAAAAAATGGAATTGAATATCTAGATTTACTCCAATATTCTTTGGGTGGATTAACCACTCTGTGAATAGTAGATTTTAGTTTATTATTTGTGTATCTAGAAAGCATATCACCAACATTAACAACTATCTCATCTTTTCCTGCAATTGCATCAATCCATTCACCTTTATTATTTTTCACTTGTAATCCCTTACCATGTGCACCCATTAAAAGAGTAATTAGATTAATATCTCCGTGTGCAGCAGCTCTAACAGCATTTTCTGGCTCTTTTGTGATAGGAGGGTAGTGTATTGGTCTTAAAATACTATTTCCATTAATAACGTATTTATCAAAATGATTTTCATCTAGGTTTAGAAACAAAGCAATAGCTCTTAAAACGTACATTCCAGTCTTTTCTAAAGCTTTATATGTTATTTCACCGGATGAATTGAATTCTGGAATTTCATTTACATATGGATTATCAGGATAATTAAAATTTAATTTATCACTTGAATTTAAATATTGACCAAAATGCCAAAACTCTTTTAAATCACCTTCTTTTTTTCCTTTAGCATGTTCTTTTCCAAAAGAAGTATAACCTCTTTGACCTTTAAATCCATCAAATTCATAATTAGATTTTAATTTCTTAGGTAAGATCAAAAAACAATTTTATCTGTTTGTAAAGATTATCTATATTTTCTTTAGATAAAAAATGACCTTTTAAGGGATAAAAATCCAATTTCTTGATATGCTTTTCCAACAGCATTTACAAAATCTTGTTTCCTTTTATTATCATTTGACAAGAAATCATTTAAGTCTAAGGAGGGGATATTACTCATTTATTATATTAATTCATTAATATTCTTGTAATCTAAGATCAAAAGCATCAGCTATAGCTTTATAAACTACTTCACCATTAACAATATTAAGGCCTAATTTTAAAGATTTATCATCATTACAAGCCTTAATCCATCCTTTATTTGCAATATCTAAACCTTGTTTAATTGTAGCATTAGTTAAAGCTTCTGTTGATGTAGCTGGAACTGCACCTGGCATATTAGCAACACTGTAATGAACAACATTATCAATAATGTAGGTTGGGTTTTCGTGAGTGGTTGGATGAGTTGTTTCAAAACAACCACCTTGATCAACTGCAACATCTACTAGTACAGTACCATGTTGAAGTTCTTTTAACATGTTTTTAGTTATTAAACTTGGAGCTTTTGCTCCAGGAATTAATACAGCACCAATTATCAAATGTGCAGATTTTATAGCTTGTGAGATGTTATAAGTACTTGAAAATTGTGTGGATACATTTTTAGGCATTACATCATCTAAATATCTTAGTCTATCTAAATTAATATCAAAAATAGTAACATTAGCTCCTAAACCTGCAGCCATTTTAGCTGCCTCTGATCCAACAACACCACCACCTAAAACAATTACATTTGCAGGTTTAACACCAGGAACTCCACCAAGTAAAATACCAAAACCATTTTGAGGTTTTTCTAAAAACTTAGCTCCTTGTTGAGCAGCCATTCTTCCAGCAACTTCAGACATAGGTGTAAGTAAGGGTAAAGACATATCATCATTTTGTACAGTTTCATAAGCAATACAAATGCTATTAGATTTTATCATTGCTTTTGTTAACTTTTCTGATGATGCAAAATGAAAAAAAGTATATACTATCTGACCTTCTTTAATTAAAGAATATTCTGATTCTAATGGTTCTTTAACTTTAACAATCATTTCAGAATTTGAATATATATCTTCAATAGTATTGTAAATAACTGCACCAACTTTTTCATAATCAGAATCTTTATATCCACTCCCTAGTCCTGCATTTTTCTGAACCAAAACTTTATGTCCATTATTAACAAATGAATTTACACCAGAGGGAGTCATACCAACTCTGAATTCATTATTTTTTATTTCTTTTGGAACTCCAACAATCATAATTATTAAATTTATATCTGCATAGATAATTACAAAATTCCTAATAACAAAGATCAAAATCATTGTTTATATAAAAATATCATAATTATTTAATTAATAACTGAACATTTAATAATTATTCAAACATGTTTTTATTAATTGTTGGAAATAGTTTTAGTGCGTTTTTGTAATATAATTTTTTTAAAACTTCATCTGGTAAATCAAGTCCATACATTTTCCAAAGACCATGTCTTTTTCTGTAATAATCAAAATATTCATCAGATGTTTCGAGTACTCTGAAATATACATCAAATTCTGATTTTTTATATGTGTCTTTACCAAACATCAGTCGGTCTTGGTAATCAATAAAAAATTTTCTTGCTCTTCTTGGTTGTCGTCCTAATTCTCCAATAACAGCACCAATTTCAGTGTAAACGTTAGGTAAATTGTCCAAATGATCTTCTAATTTATTTAAATCGTTAGCCATCCATCCCATATGAGCATTAATAAAAGTAGTATTAGGATGGTTTTTAAACATATTAAACTGTTCATCCATTACTGTTTTAAATGTTGGGTATTTATCAGAAGGTCTAAAGCTTCCAGGTTTTTGTCTTGCGTGTAACCATCTTTCATTGTATTTGTCAATAGGATCGAAAGAAAGGGGAGGGCTCACCTGAATGAATTAAAACAGGAATATTTAATTTTCCACAAATATCCCAAATAGGGGATAATCTAGAATCGTCTACTTTTACTCTTTTCCCAGAGGAATCTTTAAGTGACAAACCTAAATTTTTATAAACTTTTAAACCAATAGCTCCGTCAGAAACAGCATCTTCAATAATTTTTACTGAATTTTTTGCAAAATCTTTATTATCAATTTTATTAAAATCTAAATTAACAAATACTCCAAATCTATCTGGGAAACTATTTTTAATATTGGTTAAAGACTTTTCAAGATTTAGATCCATTAGAGATTGATTTCCAGTAAATGTAGCTAAACCTGAACCACTTAAATTAATCATAAATCCCATATTAAGACTATCCATTTCAGAAACTAATTTTTCTAAATTTGAAAAAGACATGTCCCATTGATGACTATGAACATCAATAAAAGGGTATTTAGATCTATTTATTTTATTTTTTTCTACAACTAGAGATGTTACAGGAGAATATTCTTCAATATCCATTAAATTATTTTTCTTTTGAACTTTATCAATAGCCCAATAAGAAATACCTGTTGTAATAAGTACAATAACTAAAATTGAAAATAAAAAGAGTAGGGCTTTAGTAAAATTTTTAAATGAATAAAACTTCATTTTATTTAAAAGGCATTAATACCTCAGTTAAATCCCATCTTAACCTTACAGATGAACCAATTGAATCTGATACAAAATCTATTGTTAACTGTTCAACAGATTCATTTAAGTTTGTTGGATAAGCATCAAAGGAAAATAAATCATTACTCTCATCAGGTTGAACTATTCCAAAATAACCATTTTCAGAGTTAATTACTACTTTCCATTTGTCTTTGCCAGGAATAGTATAAAGTGAATATTCACCTGAGGGTAATATATTATCACTAAAATTTAATTCAGAGTTTGTATTAATAATAGTATGTCTGTTTGCACCAGTTCTCCAGTACTCATTAAATGGAACTAAAGCTCCTTCAGATTTATCACCAAAAATTAAACGACCTTTTTTATAGGGTTTACTATATGTAATAGTAATTTCTTTACCATCTTCTTTAAATAATGAAGTGTCCAAAGGACTAGCTGGAGGTGTGAGTGTTATATAAAGAAAACCACCAATTAAAAGGATTACAATAGATAATAGTGAATAGAGTAGAAATTTTTTCATAATGCAGCTTAATAATTAAAACAAATACGATTTAACATAATATAAATTATAGTTCAATTAACCTGTTACTTTAACCTTAACAGCGTTTAAACCTTTTGTGCCTTTTACTGTATCAAAAGCAACTTTATCACCTTCTTTTATTTCATCAATGCATTCAGAAATATGAACAAAGAACTGTTCTTGTGTTTCTGGATCAACAATAAAACCAAAACCTTTTGAATGATCAAAGAAACTTACTTTACCAGTATATCCATCCTTTTTAACGTTTGCACTTTTAGGAATACCTATTACAATACTTTCAGCACTAATTTTCTCTTTTTCAGCTGGATCTGGCGGCGTATCTGTGAATTTTCCATTGTAATCAACATAAACAAACTCATTAACTTGATATTCTCCATTAGCTTTTGCTTCTTTTCGAGCTAACATTTTCTTTCTTTTATCTTCACGTTTCTTGAGACGTTTCTTTTCTTTTTCGAGTTTATTAAAAGTTTGTTGCGATTTAGCCATATTAATATTTGTATTACATCAGTAAAAATAGATATTTTATTTGTTAAAATAAAATATGAATTAAACGAAAAAGTAAAATATTCTATTTAAAACTAAAAAAACCCTTAATAACTAAGGGTTTTTTTTAAATAATATAATCTAAAATGAGTTTAATTTGATCCGGATAAACTCTTATAGTAGTTCCAGAAAAAGAACTTATCATATCACTATATTTTGAAGATTTTAAAAACCAATCTTGCGAATCTGGGTTAGCAATAACAGCTTCCCTTCCTCTTAACCAGTCACCCAAATTATTAGATCTAGCTACCATAATGTGTGTTACTCCATCTTCAGCTCCACTTATCGTTTCATGAAGCTCAATAGTTCCGTCAAAATTATTTGAATTTGCTGCAATAAAATCAGATGCTACGATGCGAATTTTGGCACATCATTAACTTAAAACTCCATACATTAGAGTAATTATAAGCTCCAGCTTTCGAAGGATAAAAGAGTGATAATATACTTCAAAACAAATATTTATTAATGAATTTAATAAAAATAAAAGTTCGATTTACCGCTATTATAAAAAAAATAGTTCGATTTTAAAAAAAAAACTATAAATTTCTGTTTTTTAACACATTAATTATATCATTTAATGTAAATCCTTTGTTTTGTAGAAGAATTAAATAGTGAAATAATAGATCTGCTGATTCGTTTAAAAACAAATCATCATTATCATCTTTAGCCTCAATAACAAGCTCTACTAGCTTCTTCTCCCACCTTTTGAGCTATTTTATTGGTTCCTTTCTTAAACAAACTAGAAACATAGCTAGAATCAGAGGGATTAATCTTTCTGTCTTGTATAATATTCTCAAGTGTACTTATAAAATCATCCGAAACATTTGAATCTTCAAAACAAGTGTCATCTCCTTTATGACATACTGGTCCAACAGGATTCACTTTTATTAGAACAGTATCTTTATCACAATCTTCCTTTAGCGAAACAACCTTTAATTCGTTACCACTTTCCTCTCCTTTTTTCCAAATTCTTTGTTTAGTTCTACTGTAAAAATGAACCACATCAGTACTTAAAGTTAAACTTAAGGATTCTTTGTTTAAATAACCTAACATCAATACTTTATGAGTTGTATTATCTTGAATAATTGCAGGTACTAAACCGTCTTTGTTTTTACTAAAATCTAAATTCATAATCGTATTGGTATATTATTATTTTTTAATTCTGTTTTAAGGTCTTTTAATCCTATTTCATTAAAATGAAATACACTAGCAGCAAGTGCAGCATCAATATTACCAGATTTAAAGACTTCATTAAAATGTTCAATTTTTCCCGCTCCACCAGATGCTATAATTGGAATATTTACTATTTGTGATAACTTTTCAAGTGCCTGACAAGCAAATCCATTTTTAGTTCCATCATGATCCATTGAAGTAAAAAGAATTTCTCCTGCTCCCCTATCCTCTACTTCTTTAGCCCAGTCAAATAACCTGATATCTGTTTTAACTCCTTCCTCCAACCAAATACACAAACCAATCATTATCGACATACTTAGCATCAATTGCAACTACAATGCACTGGGTTCCAAAATTTGTTGCTAATTCATTAATAAAATCAGGGTTTTTTACAGCATAGCTATTTATCGAAACCTTATCTGCTCCGCTTTTAAGAAGAATATCAACATCTTCAACTGTTTTAATTCCACCGCCAACAGTGAAAGGAATATTAATATTCTCTGAAATCTCATCAGCAAGCTTAGCAAATGTTTTTCTATCTTCTTTTGTAGCAGTTATATCTAAAAAAACAAGTTCATCTGCTCCATTTTCAGAGTAATACTTAGCAAGTTCTACCGGATCACCCGCATCTACAAGATCTACAAAATTAACTCCCTTTACAGTTCTTGAGTCTTTAATATCTAGACACGGGATTATTCTTTTTGCTAGCATTTTGTTTCTATAAAATTCATTAAACTTTTCAATTCTATTTTGTTTTCATAAATAGCTTTCCCTAAAATAGCACCCTCACAACCCGCTTCTTTCAAATCTTCTAAGTCTTTGATACTTGATATTCCACCTGAAGCAATCAAAGAAACACCTTTAAATGACTTCAATATATCTTTATATATTTCTGTAGACGGTCCTTTTAACATTCCGTCTTTGGATATATCTGTTGGAATGACATATTTTATTCCTTTAGAAATATGATATTCTAAAAAATCCATAAGATCATTTCCTGAATCATTAAGCCATCCATTAGTTTTAATCTTATTGTCTAAAAAATCAGCTCCCAAAATTATTTTATCACTTCCATATTTTTCAAACAAATCATTAAAGGTTTCAGGATCTGAAACAGCTATACTTCCTAGAGTTACTTGAGATGCACCTGACTCAAATGCGACTTTAACATCTTCAATTGATTTTAAACCACCTCCAAAATCTACTTTTAAAGCTGTTTTTAAGGCAATTTGCTCCAGAATCTTATAATTTATAATCTTACTTGACTTAGCTCCGTCTAAATCAACCAAATGAAGAAAATCTATACCATGATCTTCAAATCGCTGAGCCATCTCAAATGGATTAGAGCTATAAATAGTTTTTTTATTATAATCACCCTGTGATAACCTTACGCATTTTCCTTCAATAATATCTATAGCTGGAATTATTCTCATTACTAATTATTTATAAAATTTTTAAGCACCACTTCACCTTTACTTCCACTTTTTTCAGGATGAAACTGAACACCAGTGAAATTATTTTTTTTAATAGCAGTACTGTAATTGATTCCATAGTTAGATGTTGCTACAGTATTTGTTAAAAGCGGTACATAATAACTGTGAACTAAATACATATATTCATTTTCATTAATTGAGTCAAATAGACTAGTCTTTAAATCAAAAACAGTGTTCCACCCAATTTGAGGAACTTTAAGTGAGTTTTAAACCTTTTTACATTTGAATCAAATATTTTTAAACAATCTGTATTACCTTCCTCTGAAAAATCGCACATTAACTGCATTCCTAAACATATTCCTAATACCGGTTGCTTAAGATTAGGTATAAGCACATCTAAGCCTTTTAACTTAAGCTTACTCATTGCACTACTCGCCTGCCCTACACCAGGAAATATAACTTTATCAGAACTTGATATAACTTCTTTATCTGAAGTCAACACACCCTCACAACCAAGTCTTTTCAAAGCATACTTAACGCTTTGAGTGTTTCCGGCACCATAATCTATTATTGCTATTCTCATTATAAAACTCCCTTTGTTGAGGGCAGTATTAGTTTATCTTTATTTTTTGAAACTGCTGTTTTTATACACTTGGCAAAAGCTTTAAAGATGGATTCAATTTTATGATGTTCGTTTGTTCCCTCTACTTTTATATTAGCATTTAGTTTAGCTCCATCACAAAATGATTTAAAAAAATGATAAAACATCTCAGTTGGAACATCCCCTATTTTCTCTCTTTTAAACTCTGCATCCCAAACTAGCCAACTTCTTCCTCCAAAATCTATAGCAACTTGAGCTAAACAATCGTCCATCGGAAGATTAAAAGCATACCTTTCAATTCCTATTTTTTTACCTAAAACAGACAAGAAAGATTCTCCAAGAGCAATAGCAGTATCCTCAATAGTGTGATGCTCATCAACATTTAAATCACCATCAACTTTAATATTTAAATCTACAAGTGAATGTTTAGACAAGCTGATCTAGCATGTGGTCAAAGAAGGAAAGACCAGTATCTATATTGCTTTTACCAGTACCATCTAAATCAAGTTCAATCTTAATTTTAGTTTCATTTGTATTTCTTTTAAAAGAAGAATACCTGTTTAATCCGCTCAAATACTCATAAATTGATTTCCAAGAATCTGTTTTAAGTTTAACAATATCATTTAATGAATCGTTAAGTTCTGTACCATTATAAAGTATTCCCAAGCAGTTCAAGTTCTTTGCTAGCTGCATGTCAGACTCTCTGTCTCCTATGACAAAAGAATTCTTCATATCAATATTCAGGATCCTCAATGTACTCTGTTAACATTCCTGTTCTCGGTTTTCTGTAAAGAGAGTTTTCATGTTCAAAACTTTTATCAATGTGTGTTTTAAAAAAACTAACATCTTCATTTTTAAATGAATCAATAATAAAATTTTGAACAGGCCAAAAGGTTTCTTCTGGAAAGGATACTGTCCCTAACCCGTCTTGATTAGTGACCATAACTAATTTAAAATCCAACTCTTCACTTATCTTATTTAAATATTTAAATACACCAGGAAAAAAAGATAGCTTGTCAAAACTATCTAATTGTTTATCAATCATTGGTTCATTAACTAAAGTTCCATCTCTGTCTATAAATAGAATTTTTTTCATAATTCGTTTAGCGTTTTAATTAAACTAGTATTTTCATTTTTTGTTCCAATCGTAATTCTTAAACAATTTTGACACAACGGTTGATTAGACCTATTTCTAACAACAATTCCTTTCTCTAGTAATTGATTGTATCTTAAATCAGCATTATCAACTTTAACTAAAAGAAAATTTGCATCAGATTTATATATTTTTTCAACAAAATCTAGTTTTTCTAAACAGGATACCAATAGACTTCTTTGATCTAAAACAATACTAATATTCTTTTCAATCTCATCAATTTTATTCAATTCCTCTAAAGCTTTTCTTTCTGTAAGTACATTTATGTTGTATGGTGGTTTAATTTTATTTAAATAATTAATAATTTTTTCATTGGAAAAACCCATACCAAGTCTAATTCCAGCCATACCATAAGCTTTGGACATAGTTTGAGTAATTATTAGGTTGTTATTATCCTTTATTAGGCTAATTAACGACTGCTTAGAAGAGAAATCTATATAAGCTTCATCAACTACAACAATACCTTTAAAACCTTTAATTAGGTCAGTCAAGTCATTAGTGTTAAAAGAATTTCCAGTTGGGTTGTTAGGTGAACATAAAAACAAAACCTTTAGTACTATTTGAACTTAATTTTAGGATTTCATTTTTATCAATTGAAAAATCACTTTTTAATGGAATTTCAATATTCTCTACTCCGTTGGTTTTGGCGATAATATCATACATTCCATAAGTTGGGGGAAGAGTAATAATTTTATCTTCATTAGGATTACAAAAAACTCTTACAATTAAATCTAAAATTTCATCAGTTCCATTACCAAATATGACTTGATTTACATTAACGTTTTTAATATCAGAAATTACCTTTTTTAATTCAGTATGCTTATTGTCTGGATATCTATTAATTCTATTATCAAAAGGAGATTCATTTGCATCTAAATAAATCAATTTCATATCATTTTCGTTCTTAAAATCATCTCTTGCAGATGAATAAGAGGACATCTTTTTTACATTATTTCTTACTAGAGAATCTATATTCATTTCAGTTATTTAAATCTTTAACTCTAATTGCTACTGCATTTTTATGGGCTTGAAGTCCTTCTGCCTCAGCCATGGTTTCAACCGTTTTAGAGATATTCAACAAACCTTCTTTTGATATTTTTTGAAAGGTTATAGTCTTTAAAAAACTATCAAGATTAACACCACTGTATTGTTTTGCGTTTCCATTGGTAGGAAGTGTGTGATTTGTTCCGGAGGCATAATCACCAACACTTTCAGGTGTGTAGTTCCCTATGAAAACAGATCCAGCACTTACTATGTTTTCAATAAAATAAGATTCATTTTCCACATTAACTATATAGTGTTCTGGTGCATATTTATTAATAAATTCAACTGCGTCGATTTTATCATCAAAAAATATAAGTTTTGAATTTGCAATTGATTTATTTATAAAATTCTTTCTATCTAAATTTTTAATCTGATCATTAATGCATTTTTCTATACTATCAATTAAAGATCTAGAAAGGCTCACAAAAATCACTTGACTATCAGGTCCATGTTCTGCTTGAGATAATAAATCTGAGGCTACATAATTAGGATTAGCAGTTTTATCTGCTAGAACCAATAATTCACTAGGACCTGCAGGCATATCAATTGCGGTATTAAAGTTTATAGATTTTAATTTTGCATAGGTAACATACTGATTTCCAGGTCCAAAAATCTTATTTACTTTAGGTACAGACTCTGTACCAATACTCATAGCTGCTATTGACTGAGCTCCACCTACACTAATCACTTTATTTACTTTACATAGCTTGGCACAATATAATATTGCAGGATGAAGTTCACCATTATCATTGGGGGTGAGCAGAGAACTATGTTTTTACAATTAGCAATCATAGCAGGAATTGCTAACATTAATACTGAAGAGAATAAAGGAGCTGTTCCACCTGGAATATACAAACCAACATTTTCAATAGGTCTTTTTTCTTGCCAACAATAAACACCTGATGTTGTCTCAATTTTTTCAGCTTTAAAAGTCTGATTTTTATGAAATTTATAAATATTATTAAAAGCAACCTTGATAGATTCTTTTAGATTTTGATCAATTACATTTTCAGAATTATTAATTTTTTCTGAGCTAACTATCAAATTATTTAAATCAACTTTATCAAATTTATTGGTGTACTCAAATAAAGACTTGTCACCATATAATTCAACATTTGTAAAAATTTCATCTACAATATCTTTAACAGAATCAAGACTATATAACGGTCTCTTTATTAATGATGACCAAGATTTTTTTTCCGGATTAAATACTTTCTTCATTATAATACCATTTTTTCAATTGGACATACTAATATATCTTCAGCACCGGCATCTTTAATTTTATCGATTACCTCCCAAAAGGTATTTTCATTGATAACGGAATGTAATGAGCTCCAACCCTCTTTATTTAGAGGAAGAACAGTGGGGCTTTTCAAAACTGGAAGTATTTCTGAAATTGCGTTAATTTTATCATTTGGAGCATTTAAGAGTATGTACTTTGACTCCTTTGCTTTTAATACTGCTCTAATTCTAAATAAAAACTTTTCTAACAATAACTTATTAGATTCCAAAACTTTTTTATTTCCAGCTAATACAGCCTGAGATTCGTGTATAACAAACACTTCCTTTAAATTATTTTTATAAAGTGTACTTCCACTTGAAACTATATCACATATAGCATCTGAAAGGCCAATATTAGGTGCTATTTCAACTGATCCGTTAATAACGTGAATGTTAGCAGTTATGTTTTCATTATTCAAAAACTTTTTTAATGTATTTGGATATGATGTAGCTATTTTTACATTGTTTAAATCTTTTATCGAATTAAAATTAAATTTTTCAGGAACAGCTATAGAAACCTTACACTTTGAAAAACCAAGCTTTTCAAAAACAGTTATTTCATAATCTTTCTCTATCAGAAGATTTTCACCAATTATTGCTAAATCCACTACCCCATCATTAATATATTTAGGAATATCACTATTTCTTAAAAAATAAACTTCAATAGGAAAGTTTCTTGAGGAGGCTTTTAGTTGATCTTTATAATTATCAATCTTAATCCCACACTTACTTAATAGATCCAAAGAATCTTTGTTTAATCTTCCTGATTTTTGAATTGCGATTTTTAATTTTTTCATTTATTAAATTTTTATAAAAAAAAAACCCGTTTGAATTAACAAACGGGCTTATATAATAATATAACAATATCATCACATCACTCGTTTGAGGATATTTAAATGATGATGATTGTTACGGTTAAATTTCATTATTGATATTAAGATTGCAAATATTATAAAAAAATTATTGATTTCCTAGAATTATTGGCAAACCATCTTTTCCACTTCCAATAACAATTACTTTTGAATTTGGAGATTCAGCTAATTTAGTAGTAGCTTCAATTCCTTTGTCTCTTAAAATATTTGTTGTTAAAGAAGAATTTAAAATTCTATTTGCATCTGCCTTACCTTTAGCGTCAATTCTAACCTTTTCAGCTTCTTTTCTAGCAGATTCAAGTTTAAATTCATACTCTAAAGACATTTGTTCTTGACTAAGTTTTCTTTCAATTGCTTGTTTAATAGTATTAGGTAAAGTAACATCTCTAACTAAAACATCATTAATTTGCACATATTGTTCTTCAACTCCTTTTTTTAATTCATCGAAAATTTCACTTTCAATAGCATCTCTTTTAGTTGAATAAAGTTGTTCAGGTGTGTATCTACCAACAACACTTCTTGCTACCGCTCTAATATTAGGAACTATTACAATATCTAAATAGTTTGATCCTTTAGTTTGATGTAACAATCCTAATTGGTCTGCTTTTGGTTGGTATAAAACTGAGACATCTAAAGATATTTCAAGACCATTTGAAGAAAGTACTTGCATTTGGCTTTCAAAAACCTCCTGTTGTTTAACATTATATAAATAAACCTTGTTCCAAGGTAATATTAGGTGAAAGCCTTCACCAAGTGCAGGTTCATCAACTACAGTACCTTCACCAAAAGTTTTAAATAAAACTCCTGCTTCTCCGTATCCAATATTAACAGCTGATTTCATTATTCCAATAATGGAAAACATTATTATAAGCACAACCGGTAATCCAATTTTATTAATTCTATCCATTTTTTATATATTTAAGTTATTATTTAATTTTTTAAGTTAACATCCCACCATCGACATTAATTACCTGACCAGTTATAAATGTTGATAAATCAGAGGCCAAAAATAAACAAAGATTTGCAACATCTTCAGGTATTCCTCCTCTTTTTAAAGGAATTCCACTAATCCATTGATTTACAACATCTTCATTTAGTTTATCTGTCATTTCAGTTTGTATAAATCCCGGTGCAATAACATTTGATCTAATGTTTCTAGAACCTAATTCTAAAGCTACTGATTTAGAAAAACCAATAATACCAGCTTTTGAAGCAGCATAATTTGATTGACCAGCATTCCCCTTAACACCAACAATTGAACTAATATTTATTATACTTCCCTTTCTGTTTTTTAAAAATATTCTTTGTACTGCTTTAACCATATTAAAAACAGATTTAAGATTAACCTCGATAACTTTATCAAAATCTTCCTCATTCATTCTCATAAGTAAATTATCCTTTGTAATACCTGCATTGTTAATTAAAACGTCAATTGTTTCAAAGTCTAAAAGAACTTGTTCAATCAATTTTTGAGAATCTTCAAAAATTGCTGCGTTACTTTGGTAAGCCTTACATTTAACACCTAAACTTGTAATCTCATCAGTTAAAGTGATTGCAGAATCTACAGATCTAGAGTATGTAAATGCTATATTGGCTCCGTGTTTTGCAAGTACCAAAGCAATTCCCCTACCAATTCCTCTGCTAGCACCAGTTATAACTACAGTTTTATTTTCTAACAATCTCATTAAGCAAATTTATAATATTAAGACAATACTTCTGCAACTTTTTTTCCAATTTCAGCAGGAGAATCGATTACGTAAATTCCACATTCTTTCATAACTTTCTTTTTAGCCTCAGCTGTATCCTCAGCTCCTCCAACTATAGCACCAGCATGACCCATGGTTCTTCCTTTGGGTGCTGTTTCTCCAGCAATAAAACCAACAATTGGTTTTTTGTTTCCGTTTTCGGCAACCCATCTTGCAGCATCTGTTTCTAATTGTCCTCCAATTTCACCGATCATAACTATACACTCAGTATCTTCATCATTCATAAATAATTCAATAGCATCTTTTGTTGTTGTTCCGATGATTGGATCACCACCAATACCGACAGCTGTTGAAATTCCAAATCCTTGTTTTACTATCTGATCAGCAGCCTCATAAGTTAATGTTCCTGATTTAGAAACTAATCCAACTTTTCCTTTTTTAAAAACAAAACCAGGCATAATCCCAACTTTTGCTTCATCTGGTGTAATTATTCCTGGACAATTTGGTCCAATGAGAGTACATTTTTTACCTTTTAAATAGTGATTTACCTTAGTCATATCAGAAACCGGAATACCTTCAGTAATAGCTATTATTGTTTCAACACCTGAATCAGCTGCCTCCATGATTGCATCAGCAGCAAAACTTGCTGGAACAAATATAATCGAGGTATTGGCTTTAGCTAATTCAACAGCTTCAGATACAGTGTTAAAAACTGGTTTATCTAAGTGGATTTGACCACCTTTTCCGGGTGTTACACCACCCACAACATTAGTTCCATAAGCAATCATTTGTTCAGCATGAAACGTTCCTTCACTTCCAGTAAAACCCTGGACTACAATCCTAGAGTCTTTGTTTACTATTATACTCATATAAATAATTAATTTTTTATTCTTTCTAAATAAGAACCTTTTTCAGAATCTATTTTCACTCTATCTCCCTCATTAATAAATAAGGGAACATTTATTTTAGCTCCTGTTTCTAATATAGCCGGCTTAGTTGCATTTGTTGCAGTATTACCTTTAACACCTGGTTCTGTAGATGATACTTCAAGAATAACACTTTGAGGCATCTCAACGGACAATGTTGAACCATCTTCAGTATTTGTTAAAACGGTAACAATCTCACCTTCTTTTAAAAAACCTGGAGATTCTAACAATATTTCTTGAACTGTTATTTGATTATAATCATCTACGTTCATGAAGTGATAGGTTTCGGAATCCTTATATAAATATTGAAATTTATTAGTTTCTACACGAACATCATCAATTTTATGACCCGCTGAAAATGTATTATCTATTACTTTTCCATTAGTAACACTTTTTAATTTTGTTCTTACAAAAGCTGGACCTTTTCCAGGCTTGACATGTAGAAATTCAACTATTTTATAAATATCATTATTGTATCTAATACAAAGTCCTTTTCTAATATCTGATGATGTTGCCATAAATTAATTTTGAAAATATCCTTTCATTATTCCTCTTTGAGAATTTTTTATAAACTGAATTATTTCATCTCTTTCTTTTGTTGCTTCCATTTCAGCCTCCATAATACTTACAGCTTGAGTATTATTATATTTTTTTTGATATAAGGTTCTATATATTGATTGAATCTGCATTATAACTTTACTGTCAAACCCTCTTCTTCTTAAACCAACGGAGTTAATACCAACATATGAAATTGGTTCTCTTGCAGCTTTTACATAGGGTGGAATATCTTTTCTAACTAAAGAACCACCAGCAACAAATGCATGATTTCCAATTGAGCAAAATTGATGAATGGCAACCATTCCTGCAAGAATCACATGGTTTCCTACTGTTACATGACCTGCTAAGGTTGAATTATTAGAAAAAATACAATTATCTCCAATAAAACAATCATGTGCAACATGTGAGTATGCCATTATTAAACAGTTTTTGCCAATTTTTGTTTTGTTCCTGTCATTAGTTCCTCTGTTTATTGTAACACACTCTCTTAAAGTTGTATTATCTCCAATCACAGCAGTAGTATCTTCTCCTTTGAATTTTAAATCTTGAGGAACAGCAGAAATTACTGATCCTGGAAAAATAGAAACATTTTTACCAATACGAGCTCCACTCATAATAGTTACATTTGATCCTATCCATGTTCCCTCTCCAATCACAACATTTTTATCAATCGAAGAAAAAGGTTCTACAACAACGTTTTTAGCAATTTTTGCCCCTGGATGTATATATGAAAGTGGTTGATACATTATGCTTCAGATTTTTTTATAATTTTAGCTAAAAGTTCTGCTTCACATGTTAGTTTACCATCAACAAAGGCTTGACCTTTCATTTGCATTATACCTCTTCGAATGGGTGATAATAACTCTAATCTAAAAATTAAAGTATCTCCAGGTACAACAGGAAGTTTAAATTTTGCATTATCAATTTTTGCAAAAAAAGTTAAATAATTTTCAGGGTCTGGAAAGCTATTTAAACACAAAACTCCTCCAGTTTGAGCCATTGCTTCAATTTGTAAAACTCCAGGCATAATTGGTTTTCCAGGAAAATGTCCTTTAAAATAATCTTCATTAATTGTCACATTTTTTTGTGCAATAATATGATTTTTAGACATTTCAATAATATTATCAACTAATAAAAAAGGAGGCCTATGGGGTAAAATTTTCATTATTTGATTAACATCCATTAAGGGAGGAGCTGACAAATCAATAATTGGTGCTATATTTCTCTTTTCGCTTTTGATTATTGATGAAAGCTTTTTTCCAAACATTGTGTTTATATAGTGCCCTGGTTTATTTGCTATAACTTTACCTTTAATTCTTGTACCTACAAGGGCAAGATCACCAACAACATCTAGCAATTTATGTCTTGCTGCCTCATTTGGATAATGAAGGGTTAGATTATCCAATATTCCGTTGGATTTAACAGAGATTTTATCTTTATTAAAGGCTTTTTTCAATTTACTCATAGTTTCTACATCCAATTCCTTATCTACATAAACTATGGCATTATTTAAATCCCCACCTTTAATTAATCCATTATCAAAAAGCATTTCTATTTCATGTAAAAAACTGAATGTTCTTGCATTTGAAAAATTATCTTTGAATTCGCTTAAATTTTTCATTGTAGCGTTTTGAGTACCTAAAATTTTAGTACCAAAATCAACCATTGCTGTTACTTCGTATGAATCGGAAGGTAAAACAGTAATATCACTTCCAGATTCTTCGTCGTGATAAGAGATAATTTCTTTAACAACGTATTCATTTCTATCCTTTGATTGTTCCTCAATTCCTGCATTAATTAATGCTTCTACAAAAAATTTTGAAGATCCATCCATAATTGGAGGTTCAGATGCATCGATTTCAATTAAAACGTTATCAATTTCAAGACCAGTTAAAGCTGCTAAAACATGCTCAGAAGTTTGAATATTAACTCCATTTTTTTCAAGAGTAGTTCCTCTTTCAGTACTAACTACATAATTGACATCTGCTTCAATAATTGGCTTTCCAGGAAGGTCAGTTCTACAGAACGCATAACCAAAATCTTCGTTTGCAGGTTTAAAAGTTAGATTAACCTCATTACCTGAATGAATTCCAACCCCTTTTAAAGAAACAGGTTTTGATATAGTTTGTTGTTTATTCATCAGTATTTTTTATAAAATTATCTAATTTATTTACAATTTTGGGGAGATTTTTAAAATGAACATAAGATTTATTATAATCTCTGTATTTAATAGCAGGATATCCCATTAGAGAAAGATCTGAACCAAAACTTCTAAGTACACCAGATTTAGCCTGAATCATTACTCTATCTCCAATTTTTAAATGACCTGAAATTCCTACTTGACCACCAATCATACAATTTGACCCAATAGAAGTTGAGCCTGCAATTCCCACTAAAGCAGCAATTACAGTATTACTTCCTATTGTAACATTATGAGCAATTTGAACCAAGTTATCAATTTTTACTCCAGACGATATCTTAGTAGAACCTAATGTAGCTTTATCAATAGAGGTATTTGAACCTATTTCAACATTATCTCCCAACTCAACATTTCCATTGTGATATACTTTTTTTTGTTTTCCATCCTCACCGATATTGAATCCGAAACCATCTGAACCAATAACAGTTCCAGAGTGTATTATGCAATTTTTCCCAATGACTGAATTACTATAGATTTTTACACCAGGATGAATAATAGAATTATCACCGATATGAACATTTTCACCAATAAACACCTGGGAATGAATTTTTACATTTTTTCCAATATTAGAATTTTTTTCACATACAGAAAAAGCACCAAAATAAATATCATCTTCATAGGTAACAGTTTCATCAATTGATGACATTTTGTGAACACCTATTCTCTCACTATCATTTTCGGCAAACAAATTCAACAATTTAGCAAAGGATTCGTTTGGATCTTTAACTCTAATCAGTGTTTGTTGAATAGGTTTTTCCAAAACAAAATCATCTTTAATAATAATTATTGAAGAATTTGATGAATATAAATATTTATTGTACTTGGGATTACCCAAGAAAGACAAAGATCCTTTCTGGCCATTTTCTATTTTAGATAAACAGTCAATTGAAATCTGATCATCTCCTTCAACGTTTCCATTCACTAGATCAGCTACCTGATGTGCTTTAAACTTCATCGGTGCAAAAGTATGAAAATTAATTAATTTTGAATAAAGATGATAAAACTATAGACAAGTGTTATATTTTTGTGAATTAAAACATTTTGGTTGGAATTAATTTATAAATTATCAGACTTAGAAAAAGCAAGTAATTTTGTTTTAAAAAATGTTAACCGTGATATTATTTTAATCACAGGAGAAGTTGGTACAGGAAAAACCACTTTAATTAAAGAATATTGTAAATTAATTGGGGTTGAAGAAATAGTGAACAGCCCAACTTACACATTAATAAATGAATACCAGAACAAAAGGGGCAAAATAGTTCATATGGATCTATACAGAGTTAAAGATATAAACGAAATAAATGAATTAGGCTTGTTTGAATACCTTGAAAACAATATTGTCATAATTGAATGGCCTGAAATTATATTAAAAATGATTGATATTAAATACTCCATTATTAATATCACATTTATAAATGAAAAGGAACGAAAATTGTCAATTAATAATATATAATATGAGTTTTTTAAAACGATTATCTTTTTTTCTATTTGGACTATCCATTGGTGTTATAATATTAATTTTTATATCAAATAAGAAAGATACAAGATTTAATTACATGCCAAACAAAAGAGTTTTAAATGATATTCATAAAAAAAAATGGATTTTTAAAGATTCTAATCAAATTATATCAAAAAATGATTTTTTAAAAAATTATGATGTTAATTTTTCAAAAAGTAATGTTGAACTGGACTCTTGTAAAATTTATTTTATAGAAAGTAAGGAATCTAGATTTGAAATAAAAAATTGTAAAAACAGAGCATTTTTTAATAAAACCAATTAAGATTTTAATTTTGATCTCCTATTTTTTTCATTTTGAATTAATTGTAATTCTCTTCCTGTTTGTCCTGAAACTGATGTATTTTCTTCTGCCCTTCTAATTAAATATGGCATTAAGTTTTTTACAGAGCCGAAGGGAAGTATTTTAAAAACATTATAATTCCTTTTTGCCAAATTAAATGAAATATTATCACTCATTCCGTAAAGCTGACCAAACCATATACTACTATCATTTGAACTGATATTTTTATTTTTCATCATATCCATTACCTTTAATACTGAGTTTTCATTGTGAGATGCACAAACAAAAGAAATTCTTTCTAAATTGTTGAAAACAAAATCTAGACCTAAATTAAAATTATTATCAGTATCATTTTTTGTTTCACATATAGGTGATTCAATTCCTCTTTCACAAGCCAATTGTCTTTCTTTTTCCATGTAAGCCCCTCTAACTAACTTTAAACCAAATACAACTTTATCATTGCTTTTGTTATTTATAAGCTCATTTAGGTATGCTAATCTGTCCTTTCTATACATTTGAACAGTATTAAATACTATAGGCTTAAGTAAATTGAACTTTCTCATCATTAAAATCGCTAAATCGTCAATAGCTTTTTGAACATCAGCCTCTTCAGCATCTATTAATATTTTAATATTATTTTCATGAGCTTTTTTACAAACTTTCTCAAATCTATTAATTACTCTTGACCACATTAATTCTTCATTTTCAGAAAATTTCTTACCCAGAGATTTTTTTATGAATAATTCTGTAGATCCTAGACATGTAGGTTTAAACACAGCAAATGGAATTTCTTCTTTATTTTTAATGAATTCAATAATTGAAATTTTTTTTTTCAAACATTCATCAAATTCATATTCAGAATTAAATCCCTCAGTAGAAAAATCTAAAACAGAATGAACATTATTTTTAAATAACTTATTTATTACAGGATTACAATCCTCCTCACTTACTCCTCCACAGAAGTGATCAAAGACTGTTGCTTTAATTAAGAAAGTTACTGGAAGATTAAATTTTAAAGCAAATTTTGTTATAGATGTTGTTATTTTTACAACTGTACTGTTTCCGATAATTTTAAATAAAAAGTAAGCTCTAGTTAGTTCAAAATTTGATTTTAGTGAAAAAGCTTCTTTTGTATCTGAAAAAATATTATTCAATTAATTTAAATTTTAATCTAATTTACATAGTTTTTTTAAAAAAAAAATATGTTATTTTGTAATCTATGAATAATGAAATTATATCTGATAAATACTCTGTTTTTTTTAAAAAAAATGGTTTTTATTTTTTAAATAATCATATTAAAAAATTTGATTACTCTAAAATATTTATTCATGTTGACAATAATACCAAAGAATATTGTTTAGATTATTTCCTTAAGGAAATAAGTTTAGAAAAATTTGAAATAATTGAATCAGAAGATGGAGAAGAAAACAAAAACATTAAATCATGTCTTAAACTTTGGGACTCAATTTCATCTGCTGGAGGCGATAGAAATAGTTTATTAATAAACCTTGGTGGCGGAGTAGTTACTGATATGGGTGGTTTTATAGCAAGTACATTTAAGAGAGGGATTAACTATGTAAATGTTCCTACAACTTTATTATCAATGGTTGATGCATCTGTTGGTGGAAAAACAGGAATTGATTTTGGAATTCTTAAAAATCAAATCGGTACATTTTATGATCCACAAGGTGTAATTGTTGATCCTTTTTTTCTTAATACACTTTCTGAAAATCAAATCCTAAGTGGATATGCTGAAATTTTCAAACATTCTTTAATAAGTGAAAATCAATTATTTAAAGATTTAATAAAACACGAAAGAATATCTTATGATTTAAAAACAATATATCAATCAATACAAGTTAAAAACAATATTGTTTTAGTTGATAAAAAAGAATCTAAAGAAAGAAAATCTTTAAATTTTGGTCATACTCTGGGGCATGCAATTGAATCATTTTTTTTAAATACTAATAAAAAACTCTTACATGGTGAAGCTATTTCAATTGGAATTATTCTAGCATCATTTATTTCAAATAAGCTCTTTAATTTCTCTGAAATGGATTTAAAATCAATAAAATCACATTTGGATAAATTATATAATAAAGTTGAAATAAATGATAATGAAATTGATGGTATTATTGAATTATTAAAACATGATAAGAAGAATAGTCATGGAAACATAAACTTTATTTTGATTAAAGAAATTGGAAAACCTGTTTACGACATAAAGGTTTCAAATGAACTTATAAAAGAATCATTTAAATACTATCTAAGCTGAATTTCTACTAGCGTTAATATTTCCAAATAGTGATCTAGTTACCATTTTTTCAAATAATTCTAATTTATCCTTTTCTAACTCCCCTTTTTCAATTTCCTTAATCTTTCTTAATGCATATTGTTGTATTGTAATTAAGGGAAGAACTATTTTTTCTCTTGTTTCTATTGATGCTTTGTTGGCAGGTTCATTCTCCATTAAGGTGTCAAATCCAGATAATCTGAGTATTAATTTTTTTGATAGCTTATACTCATTGTAAATTAGCAACCAAAAGTCTCCATATTCAGGATCATTTTTCATGTATGAAGTTAGTTTAAAAAAGGATTTTGTTAAACTCATCATACTATTTGAAATTAATGTTCTGAAAAATGGTGAATTTTTGTAAAGCCTTTTAATTTTAGAAAATTCTTTCTTGTCACTATAATACTTTAAAGCAGTTCCAACACCATAAAAGCCAGGGACATTTTGTTTTAATTGACTCCAACTTCCAACAAAAGGAATAGCTCTCAAAGATGAAAAATCAAATTTTGAATCATTAGCCCCTCTTTTTGAAGGTCTACTCCCAATATTAGTTTTAGCATAATATTTAATAGTACTAACATGCTCTAAATAAGGAACAAATTTAGGATGACTTTTAAAATCACTGTAAGCCTTGATAACTAATATTTGCTAATTTATCTAAAATAGCTTTGTCTTCTCTTATTGAACTATTATTAGAATCATTAAACTCTATTATGAATACCTGAACTTAGTAATTGCTCTAAATTATATTGACAAGATTGTATAGTTCCAAAGTTTGAACTTATAGTCTGTCCTTGTACAGTTAATTGAATTTCATCAGATTCCACAAAAGTTCCCATTGACGAATAAAACTGATGGGTATTACCACCTCCTCTTGCTGGTGGACCACCTCTTCCATCAAAAAATATTACTTTGACTACCATGTTTTCTAGAAATTGATGTGAGTGCTTCTTTTGCTTTTAAAATACTCCAATTAGCCATTAAATAGCCTCCATCTTTTGTGCCATCTGAGAAACCAAGCATTATAGTTTGTTGATTTTTTCTTCGTTCTAAATGTTTTTTATAGATAGATTACTGTAAACCAAATCCATAACCTTGAAGCAACTTTCAAATCAGAAACAGTTTCAAAAAGAGGAACAATATCTACAGTTGGATTATCCCAATCACTCAATCTAAACATTGTAAAAACTTCTAAAATATTCAATGCAGACTGATTATTACTGATAATGTATCTATTACATGCTTTTTCTCCATTTTCACTCTGAATTTCCTTCATAGCTCTTATTGAGCTTAAAGTTGATTTAGTTAAGTCATCTTCAAATAAATCAGGTGAAATATCTCCTTTAATCTTAGATAAAGTTTTTATTTTTTTTAATTCATTTAAATCTAAATAATTATCTGGAAATAACTTATTTAGTTTTTGTTGTGAAATTTTAAATATTGAACTAAATGCACTACTGTGAATTCTTGAATCTTGTCTAATATCAAGACTTGCAAAATGATAACCGAAAATCTTTACTTTATCAATAATATCTTGAAGTTCATCAAGAAATAAAGAGTTATGTTCAGAAATAAGAATAGATTTGATTTCATCAAGACAATTTTTAAGTTCATTTAATGAAATTTTTGGAGATTTATTTTCATTAAAAATACTTCTGTAGAGTCTATTTTCAATATCAATAACTTTAGATTCAATATTTTTAAAAGTAAGTCTTCTTCTAAGAGATCTTATATCACGGTAATAATTTTTAATAATATCACTTCTAAGTTTATTAGCAGTTTTAAGGGTGATTTTGGTTGTTACATAAGGATTCCCGTCTCTGTCTCCACCAGGCCAAAATCCTAAATTTATAATATCATTATCAAAATCTTGACCATCAAATACATTAGTTTTGATATACTTATAAATATTACTAATCGATTTATAAAACACATTTTCTAAATACCAAGTCAAACTAACAGCCTCATCATAAGGAGTTGGCTTTTTATTTTTAAAAAAAGGTGTTTTTCCTAGTTGGGATAATAAAACTTTAATTTCAGCTAAATCATTTTTTTTTACAGCTTCAGTTAAATCAGTAATAATGCCCAATACAGATCCAGGATAAAATTGTGTAGGATGCGCAGTTAAGACAGGTCTAATTTTAAATGTAGATAGGTATTTTTTAAACTCAGACTTTTTGTTTTTTGATTCAACTTCTTCTTTCAGACTTCGTAAAGTACCCCTACCATCAAGATTATTTATTTGTGAGAAGGAAGCATCCTCAACAGCATCAAATAATACTACCTGTCTCTCAATATATTGTATAAAACGAAATAATAATGATATTTGATCAGTATTACTAGAGTCAGTCATATAAATATCAAAGAATTCTTCAACGATTTCAGAGGGATTTTTATTATTATTATAACCCTTAACACAAATCGCTTCAAACAAAGGAAGCATAACTCCAGTATTAGCAATACTTTCGTATGGAAGAGTTGAAAAAATACTATTGTAAAGGTTAAATCGTGAAAGAACTTTGTCGTTAAATCTTTCTTTCTTTGTTAATTCTCTCACTAATTTTATTGTAATTCGTTAAAAATTCTATGCATGAGTCTTTTCTTGTCATTTATACTTTCTTCCAATGAAATCATGGTTTCAGTTCTAGAAACTCCTTCAATATCATCAATTAAGAAAATAATTTCCTTTGCATGATCAGTACTTTTAGCACGAACTTTACAGAATATATTAAATTTTCCAGTTGTAATGTGAGCAACTGTAACAAATGGTATAGACTCTAATTTTTGAAGTACAAATTTAGTTTGGTGAGTTTTTTCAAGAAAAATACCAATATAAGAGATAAATGTATATCCAAGTTTTTTATAATCTAAAGTAAGTGAAGATCCTTTGATAATTCCTGCATCTTCCATCTTTTTGACACGAACGTGAACAGTACCTGCTGAAATAAGTAATTTCTTTGCTATATCAGTAAAAGCTGTACGAGTGTTATCAATAAGTAGATCTAATATTTGGTGATCAATTTCATCTAATTTAAATTTTGCCATTTTATTGAATTTTAATTTACAGAAATGCAAATATATTGAATTATTTTTATCTAATTCAAGTAATTAGTGAATATTTCGCAATTTATTAACATTCAAAATAATCTTATCAATTGAGCTTAGGTTTAGTTAAATCAAAAACATTATCTAAAATTTAAAGTCTAAAACAAGATGACCAGAAATATTCAATAAAGTACCTATTTCGTTAATTTCAGGTTTAAATTCTACGGTTTGAGTTTCCTTATTTAAAATTTCTTTAAACATAATTGTAAGATTAGTTAATTTAAAAGTCGACTTCTGTTTAACTTTAATATTAACAATTTTAATATCAGTTAACTGGGTTTTATTCTCTGGAATATTATAATAATTATTATGATCTGTGAATAGTTTATTTGCTATGCATTGAATAGAATAAATTAATGAAAAGCATACATATTTTCTAGATACTTCTCTGTTGTAATCATCATTATAATGCCCTGATTCAAATAATATTGTTGGAGTTTTTAATGATTGAAAGGTATCTCCAACACAATTTATGTTAAAATCGTCATTGTAGCGTCCAATGTTTCCAGGAATTATTTTGGACATATTTCATAAACATGAGAAATAACAGACATAGACTTAATACGAGATTCGGTTTCTAGATTTATTTATATCAGAGGAGGGAGATAGAAATGAAAGAATTGATGAATCAAAATTATTGAGTGAATAAATAGTTCTTTGATCATGGAGGTTAAAACAAAAATGAGGTTTTAAGGTCATCATATATTGATCTAAGTAGTTTACTTTCAGGTTGAGTTAAATCAACAGCATCTCTATTTAAATCAATTTTATTATAATTTTCTCTGGTATATTCAAAAGCACCATCAGGATTTAAAATTGGTAAAACTGTCAACGAAATAGAGTCTAACAAAGAGGGGTCTATGTTTGTTATATAGGAAATACAATCAAATAATGCTTTGGTTGAAGTTGATTCATTACCATGCATTTGAGACCAAATTAAAATTTTTGTTTTTCCTAGAGCCATATGAAAATGAGTAAATAGGTCGTTTTTGTACACTATAACCAGAGATTTTTGGCGAATAAGTAGATAGTATATTAAAGATAGAATCATTTGTTATATATCTACCAAACAAATCGTTCACTTTAAATTTTTTATAATCTTTAATATTTAGTTCCATAAAATAATTTACAAATTTAGCAATAGTATTGGTTACAATTGTAAACCAAAAAAAGTTATTATTAATGTCGAAAATCGAATTAAAATTCACAATTGTATTCATTTTTTTAATAATTAGTATTAAATTATTGTTTTTAAGCATATTATAGATTTAATAATTAAACTAATAACTTTAATTAAATTGTTAATAAAATTAATAGTAATTAACTTTAGTATTGTAAATTTTATGATTAAATTTACATTTGTATACATGGAATATTTCGCAGAAAAATTAAAAAAAATTATTTCAAAAGAAGGTTTAAGTGCATCAAAATTTGCTGAAAAAATTGGTGTTCAAAGATCCAGTGTTTCTCACATCCTAAGTGGAAGAAACAAACCTAGTTTAGATTTTGTTCTTAAAATTTATAAATCTATTGAAAATATAGATCTAGAATGGTTGCTTTCTGAAAATACTGAAAATGAATCCCATCCTGAACACACCCCTACCTACTCCTCTAAGACTGATCCTATCAACCAAGATGGGGAAAATACTATAACAGAAAATAAGTATTGATAGAATTGTAATTTTTTTTAACAATGGATCATTTAAGACTTATAATAATTAATACATTTGCATGCATGTATAATAGGATTCTAATATTCTGTTTTTTTCTATATTCATGTGACTTTCCAGAAAGAAACTGTTTAGATTTCCAAACCGGAACTTTTGAATTTGAATCAATTTCTGAAACCGGTGATACTTTAAAAACAACTTTTGTCAGAAGCTAAAGACTTAGAAATCGGATATTTTAACGGAAAAATAGATTCTAACTCTGTAAGCTGGGTTTCAGATTGCGAGTGTATATATAGAAAAATCAACCCCATGTCATTAAATGAAAAAAAACCTGTTCAGATGAAGATTTTAAGTACTGAAAACAATTCTTATACTTTTGAGTATTCATTTGTTGGTGATACGGAAAATAAACAGAGGGGTTATGTAAGAAAACTAAGTAACTAGAACTCTAATTCAGTTTGTCCATCCCTGGATTTGTTATTTGACTCAATTTCAAAATCATTTTTAGAAATTTCCTCAGATTCAACCTCCAGTTCATTTAAACTTAATTTTTCGCGTGGAGTATACTCCAACGGCTCTAATTGATCAATGTTTTTGATTTTATAAGAACTTAATTGGTTACCAATGGCTTTAATCCCTTTTACAGAAATGATTTCTTCGATATGTTTTATTTCATTATCTCTAATATTCTTTCCGGATTTAGAAAAAGTTATTTCTATTACAGGCTTCCACTCAGTTGAAATCATTTCCAATTGAACTTTTGAACCATCAGGAATAAATTTTTGATCTGTATTTTGAGATCCAGCTGTAAATCTTTTTATAAAATACCTGTCTTTTGCTCCGTTAAAATAAATTGCAGAAATTGGTTTTTCAGGGATCCACTTCTCCAATGAAACCATATGCTCAGGAAAATGCATATTAACATCAGGTTTAACTGTTTTTAAAACCCCATTTTGAAGAATTATTAAAAGTTTATCATCACTTTTAAATTCACCCAATAATTCCCCTCTTGAATCTACATTAAGTCTTTGAACTGTTTCATCAAACCAGATTTTTCTAGGTTTTAAAGTTGACAAACCTTGCTCTTTAAATTCTATTTTATTTATTGAGTATTTTGATACAATATTTCCTTTGGAGGCTCTACCTTTTATAACTAAATCAGCAAAATCTAAGCTCCCATTTTAATTTTTTGATTGAACCCGTTTGTCTTAAAATAACATTGACAATTTCTGCTTCACCATTAGGATTAGAGGTGAAATATAAAACTTTTGAGTCTTTGGTTCCTCTTGTCAAATCATACATTTTATCTCTAGTTACTCCTGTTACAAAAAACCTTTTTATATATGATGTTCCTTTTTTACCATCACGATATATTACATTATACACAGTTCTTTTGTCCTTTCTTTTAAAAACAGACGCATGGATTATGTTTTTAGCTACAAACTTTTTCTTATCAATTCTTGTAACCATCATTTGTCCATCCTCTGTAAATACTATTACATCATCAATATCTGAACATTCCTGAATAAACTCATCTCTTCTAATTGATGTACCTATAAAACCTTCAATTCTGTTGATATAAAGTTTTGAATTTTTTACGACAACCTTTTTAGCATCTACATCGTCAAAAATTCTAATTTCTGTTTTTCTTTTTCTATTCTTTCCATAAACATCCTTAAGTTTTTAAAGTAAGAAATAGCAAAATCAGTTAAATTATCTAAGTTAAATTAATTTTATCTAATTCTTCTTCAATAGATTGAATTTTGAGTATAGCTTTTTCTATATCAAATTTTGAAATTCTTTTAATTTTAATTTCTGTTAATCTTACAATATCATCCTCATAACATCTCTTTTTAAATGTTTACGAAAAGGTTTTAATCCATAGTCAATTGTTTTTATTACACTCCTTCCCAGGTTCCTCATCTTCAATTAGTCTGATAAATTCTATTTTCAATAAAAATCCTCTCAAGAGAAGCGTAATGCCACTGATTTTCAAAATCAGATTTTTTATATTCTAATTCTAACCTTAAGCAAGTCTTTTGTTCTTTCTGTGGATTTTCTTAAAATTTCAGAAACTCCAATAAACAAGAGGTCTATTATCTTCAATTACGCAACCTAATGGAGATATTGATGTTTCACAAGATGTAAATGCATACAATCCATCTATACTTTTATCAGGAGAAACTCCATTTGGTAAATGAACCAATATCTCAACTTCATTAGCAGTATTATCTTCAATTTTTTTAATTTTTATTTTTCCTTTGTCATTTGCTTTTAGAAATTGATTCAATGAGAGATGAGTAGTTGTTGAAAAAGGAATTTGAGTTATCACTAGAGTATTTTTGTCTAACTGACTAATCTTTGCTCTAACTTTAATTCTCCCTCCTCTTAAACCGTCATTATAATTAGTTACGTCCATAATTCCCGATGTTGGAAAATCAGGATAAAGGACAAATTTTTTGTCTTTCAAACATTTAATTGAAGCATCAATTAATTCAACAAAATTATGAGGAAGAATTTTTGTTGATAATCCAACTGCAATACCCTCACCACCTTGAGCAAGAAGTAATGGAAACTTGACTGGAAGATTAACTGGTTCTTTTCTTCTTCCGTCGTAAGAAAGCTGCCATTTAGTAATTTTAGGACTAAAAGAAACTTCATTAGCAAATTTTGACAATCTGGCTTCAATATATCTTGAAGCTGCTGCTCTATCTCCAGTTAAAATATTCCCCCAATTACCTTGAGTTTCAATTAACAAATCTTTTTGACCAATTTGTACCATAGCATCTGAAATACTAGCATCTCCATGAGGATGGTATTGCATTGTATGACCAACTATATTAGCCACTTTATTAAATCTTCCATCATCCAAATCTTTCATTGAATGAAGAATTCTTCTTTGAACAGGCTTAAAACCGTCTTCAATGGATGGTACAGCTCTTTCTAAGATTACATAAGATGCGTAATCTAAAAACCAATCTTTGTACATACCAGAAACTCTGATTAAAGAATCATCTGAGTTTTCAATATGCTGTAATTCTGAATTTTGGTTTTCCTCTTCCATTTATGGTTCCACTGTATCTAATTCAACTTTTAAATTATTAATAATAAATTCTTGTCTCTTAGGTGTGTTTTTACCCATATAGAAAGACAATAAATCTTCAATACTAAAATTGTCGTCCAACATAACAGGATCTAATCTAATATCTTCACCTATAAAATATTTAAATTCATCAGGAGATATTTCACCGAATCCTTTAAATCTAGTTATTTCAGATTTAACACCTAAGTTTTTCAATGGCATCAGCTTTTTCTTTCTCTGAATAACAATAAATTGTTTCTTTTTTATTTCTAACCCTGAACAATGGAGTTTGTAAAATGTACAAATGACCTTCTTTAATTAACTCTGGAAAGAATTGAAGAAAGAAAGTTATTAATAAAAGTCTAATATGCATTCCATCCACATCAGCATCTGTAGCAATTACAATATTATTATATCTTAAATACTCAATACTATCTTCAATATTTAAAGCTGCCTGTAATAAATTAAACTCCTCATTTTCATAAACAATTTTTTTTGTCATAGAATAAGAATTAAGAGGCTTTCCTCTCAAACTAAATACAGCTTGGGTATTAACATTTCTTGACTTAGTGATTGATCCACTAGCAGAATCACCCTCAGTAATAAATAAAGTTGAATCTAATCTGTTTTCTTTATTCATGTCATTTAAATGCACTCTGCAGTCTCTTAATTTTTTGTTATGAAGACTTGATTTTTTAGCTCTGTCACGTGCAAGTTTTCTAATTCCTGATAAGTTCTTTTCTTTCTTTTTCAGCTTGAACAATTTTTTTTTGAATAGATTCTGCAACAACTAGGATTTTTATGTAAATAATTATCTAAATTTTTTCCTATAAAATCATTTATGTATGACCTAACAGTACCTAAATTACCACCCATTTCAGTAGAACCAAGCTTAGTTTTAGTCTGTGACTCAAAAACAGGTTCCATAACTTTTATACTTATTGCTGATATTATTGATTTTCTAATATCACTGGCATCATAAGATTTTCCAAAAAATTCTCTAACTGTTTTAACAATTGACTCTCTGAATGCAGACTGATGTGTTCCACCTTGAGTTGTGTGTTGTCCGTTGACAAATGAAAAATATTCTTCACTATATTGTACTTTACTATGTGTAATAGCTACTTCAATATCATTTCCCTTTAGATGAATAATTGGGTACAAAAGTTTTTCTAAATCATTATTATCCTCTAGTAAATCTTTTAATCCATTATCAGATTTGTATTTTTCACCATTAAATACAATAGTTAAACCTGGATTCAAATAAACATAATACTTAAGCATCTTTGAAACATACTCGTTTCGATACTTATAATTTTTAAAAATTGAAGTATCAGGGATAAAAGTAACTTTTGTTCCTTTTCTTTTAGATGAAACTTCAATATCGCTTTCCTCAATTAATTCACCTTGCTCAAAAACTACATATTTAGACTTTCCATCTCTTACAGATTCTACTTTAAAAGTAATTGATAAAGCATTTACAGCCTTAGTACCAACCCCATTTAGTCCTACAGATTTTTTAAATGCTCTTGTATCATATTTTCCTCCAGTATTCATTTTGGAAACAACATCAACAACTTTTCCTAAGAGGAATCCCTCTTCCATAGTCTCTTACAGTAACACCATTATTATTAATAGATATTTCGATAGTTTTTCCAGCACCCATAACAAATTCGTCTATGGAATTGTCAAGGACTTCTTTAAGTAAAATATAAATACCATCATCTGGTGAAGATCCATTTCCTAATTTACCAATATACATTCCTGGACGCATTCTAATATGCTCTTTCCAGTCAAGGGACTTTAATATTATCTTCTGTATAATTTGATGAATTTGACATGATTATGCTAAAAAGCTAATATAGCTCTTCAAAAAAAAATAAAAAATAATCAATTAATAAATTAATTAACAATGATATGAGTAGAGTTGTTGAAATCTTTTACACGTTAAATCTAAAGTGCATAACATCACCGTCTTTGACTATATAATCCTTACCTTCAATTTTAAGTTTTCCCGCTTCTTTAACCTTAATTTCATTTTTATATTCACTATAATCATTAAATGAAATTACCTCAGCCCTGATAAAACCCTTTTCAAAATCTGTATGAATGACTCCAGCAGCTTGAGGAGCTGTCATCCCTTTATGAATTGTCCACGCTCTAACTTCCTTTTTACCTGCAGTGAAATAAGTTTGGAGATCAAGTAAGTCATATGCTTTTTTTATAAGTTTTGATGAACCAGCTTCACTAAGACCAATATCCTCCAAGAAAGCCTTTCTATCATCATAATTATCTAATTCGTTAATATCAGCTTCAATAGCAACAGCTAAAATCAGTAAATCAGAGTTTTCATTTTTTATAGCCTCTTTTACCTGAGAAACATAGTCATTTCCATTTAAAGCAGAACCTTCGTCAACATTACAAACATATAAAACAGGTTTATTTGTAATCAAATCAAGTGTATCTGAAAATTCTTTTTGTTTTTCTGTAAAATCAATACTTCTAACTGGTTGAAAAGATTGTAAATGCGTAATAATTTTAATTAGAACTTCATTTTGAAAAATGGCATCTTTATTTCCAGTTTTAATTAATCTGGAAATTTTTTCTTTTCGTTTTTCTATTGTCTCAAGATCTTTAAGCTGTAATTCTAAATCTATAATTTCTTTATCTCTGACTGGATTAATAGATTCTTCTACATGAACAATATTGTTATCATCAAAGCATCTTAAAACATGTATTATTGCATCTGTTTCTCTAATGTTAGCAAGAAATTGATTACCTAATCCTTCTCCTTTACTGGCACCCTTAACAAGACCTGCAATATCTACGATTTCAACATTTGCAGGAATTACTTTTTCAGGATCAACGTAGGATTCTAAAAGGTTAAGTCGTTGATCAGGAACATTTATAATACCAATATTTGGTTCAATGGTACAAAAAGGGAAGTTAGCACTTTGTGCTTTCGTATTTGACAAACAATTAAATAAAGTTGACTTTCCAACATTTGGTAACCCTACAATTCCTGCTTTCATAAATTAATTATCTGGATGCATGAATTTTTGTTTGGATAATAAAGTTTCTTCTGACTCTACATGATTATCATCAGGGACACAACAATCAACAGGACAGACAGCAGCACATTGAGGCTCTTCATGAAAACCTTTACATTCAGTACATTTATCAGGAGATATAAAATAAAACTCATCTGAAATAGGCTCCTGGTCATTTTCAGCGTTTACACTTTTACCATTTGGCAGTATAAGATCTCCCGACAAGCTTGTACCATCAGCATATTTCCATTCATACGCCGCTTCATATATGGCAGTATTTGGGCACTCGGGCTCACAAGCACCACAATTAATACATTCGTCTGTTATTTTTATAGCCATTGTGTGGTTATTAATCTTTAACTAGATTTGCGCAAAAATAGTACCAATAAAAATCACAGACAAGTTTGAATATAGATTTAAAAAAAAGAATACTAGCATTTAATGATTTAGGAATACTCTTTAATGAGAACTTTATTGCTAAAAATGATAAAACATTTCCAGAATGGAATTCAATCTTAGACATAAAGTTAAAAGAAGCTAAATCATTCAATTCATGGTTTACCCATGAAAATCTAAAACTAAGCCTTAAAGAATTGGTCCAATCAACTCAAAAAAAGAAATTTAGAAAATTGGATATCTAATTATAACATTAGAAATGATAACAATAAAACTATAGCTATTATTATGGCAGGAAACATTCCTATTGTAGGATTTCATGATTTATTGTGTTCAATGCTTCTTAATTATAAATGTATAGTTAAATTGTCCTCTGAAGATAAAGTATTAATCCCTTTTATTGTAGATTTTTTAAAACATAGATATCCTCTATTTACAACAAAGTAACTTTTGAAGAAAATAAATTAAAAGATTTTGATGCTGTTATAGCAACTGGAAGTAGTAGTTCACACAAATACTTTGAATATTATTTTAGTAAATATCCCAATTTACTAAGAAAAACAAGACATTCTGTTGCTGTGCTTGATGGAAATGAATCTGATAATGATTTAGCACTACTATCGAATGATATATTTGATTATTTTGGGCTTGGATGCAGAAGTGTATCTAAGATATTTGTCCCTAAAGGATATGATTTAGATTTATTATTTAATGCATTTTTTAAACACAAGGAAATAATTAATCACAATAAGTACGTTAATAATTTTGATTACAATAAAGCCGTGTTTTTAATGAGTGAAGAAAAATTTATTGAAAATGGGTTTATTATATTAAAACAGGACTCCAAACTTGGTTCGCCTATAGGATGTTTATATTATGAGGAGTATGAAGACGTAGAAAAAGTTTATGATACTATTAGAAAAAGTAAGGAACACATACAGTGTATTGTAAGTAATAATGTCATTGATAGAGTTACTAATTTTGGATCTACTCAATGCCCAAAACTTGATGATTATGCAGACAATGTAGACACTGTAGATTTTTTGTTGAAAATATGATGATATCTTAATTAAGGTATTGTTTTTGATTTAGTGATAATTATTAATTTGCATGCTTTTAAAATTTATGAAAAAACACAACTTTAGCGCTGGTCCAAGTATTTTACCAAAAGACGTAATTCAAAAATCTGCCGAAGGAATTCTAAATATTAATGGCTCAAACCTGTCACTTATTGAAATTTCCCATAGAAGTAAAGATTTTGTTGAGATAATGAATAATGCAACTTCCTTAGCACTAGAGTTATTAAATCTTGAAAACAAAGGTTATAAAGCTCTTTTTTTACAAGGAGGTGCAAGTATGCAATTTTTAATGACAGCTTATAATCTTCTTGAAAATAAGGCTGGATATGTCAATACTGGAGCTTGGTCTACCAAAGCCTTAAAAGAAGCAAAAAACTTTGGAAATGCCATTGAAATTGCCTCTTCTAAGAACGCTAATTTTAATTACATCCCAAAAAACTACAGCATAGATGAGGATTTAGATTATCTACATATTACAACTAATAATACAATTTTTGGAACTCAGTATCATGAAATACCAGAAACAAAAAATAATTTAATTTGCGACATGTCGTCAGATATATTTTCAAGAAATATTGATTTTTCTAAATTTGCTCTGATTTATGCAGGAGCTCAAAAAAATATGGGACCGGCAGGAACAACTCTAGTAATAGTAAAAGAAGATATTTTGGGTAAAGTTTCTAGAAACATTCCTTCAATGTTAGATTATAAAATTCACATTGATAAAGAAAGTATGTTTAATACACCTCCAGTGTTTGCTGTTTACACTTCAATGTTGACTCTTGAATGGCTTAAAGAAAACGGAGGAATAAAATCAATTGAAACTAAAAATATAGAAAAAGCAAATCTACTTTATAATGCCATTGACTCAAATGAACTTTTTACTGGATTTGCAGAAAAAGAAGATAGAAGTTTAATGAACGTGACTTTTAATTTAACTAATCAAGAGCATAAACAGCATTTTGATAAATTATGTATTGATGCAAATATTAGTGGTGTGAATGGTCACAGATCTGTTGGAGGTTACAGAGCATCTATTTACAACGCTTTGGATCTCAATTCTGTTAAGGTTTTAATTAATGTAATGAACGAATTAAAAACAATTATATAAAATGATAAATATCCTAGCAAATGATGGTATTTCAAATTCAGGTATTGATGCTCTTAAAAAATCTGGTTTTAACATCATTACTACAAACGTAGCGCAAGAACAGTTAGAAAATTATATTAATAAAGAAAACATTAGTGTTATTCTAGTTAGAAGTGCTACAACTGTAAGAAAAGATCTTATTGATAACTGTCCTGGAATAAAAATTATTGGACGAGGAGGAGTTGGTATGGATAATATTGATGTTGAATATGCAAGGTCGAAAAATATTCATGTAATAAATACTCCAGCAGCTTCTTCTGCTTCAGTTGCTGAACTAGTTTTTGCACATCTTTATGGTGGTGTAAGATTTTTACATGAATCTAACAGATCTATGCCACTTGAGGGTGATTCAAACTTTAAGAAATTAAAAAAAGCGTTTGCTAAAGGTGTTGAATTAAGAGGAAAGACAATTGGAATTATTGGATTTGGAAGAATTGGAAGAGAAACAGCAAAGATTGCACTTGGAATTGGAATGAATGTTATTGCATATGATAAATTTTTAGAGAGTGCTGATATCAAATTAGAATTTATGGATAATAAAACTATTGATTTTAACATAAAAATTTCAAAATTTGATGACTTACTAAAGGGCTCTGACTTTATCAGTCTTCATGTTCCTGCCCAGAAAAATTATGTAATTGATAAAAGTGAATTCAATAAAATGAAAGATGGAGTTGGAATAATAAATGCTGCACGTGGTGGTGTTATAAACGAAGTTGAATTAGTATCTGCTTTAGAATCTGGAAAAGTTGCATTTGCAGGATTAGACACCTTCGAAAAGGAACCAAAACCTGAAATTCAATTATTAATGAATTCTAAACTATCATTAACACCTCATATTGGAGCTGCAACTAATGAAGCACAAGACAGAATTGGTTTAGAATTAGCAGAACAAATTTCGAATCTATTAAAATAAATGATAGACAGAATCAAAAAGAAATGGGGAATTGAAAATAGCTTTCAATTTATTGTAATTCTAATTGTATTTGCCGTTACAGGGTCTGCTTCAGCAGGAATCTCAGGTCCAATTGCTGATTACTTTGAATTAGACAATTTACATGTTCTTTTGTATTGGCCTATTCGTTTATTAATAGTTTTTCCTATTTATCAAATTTTACTTATTTGGTTTGGTTTTGTTTTTGGAGTGATAGTTAGTATAATAACTTTTCAAAAAGACAAATTCATATTCAATTTTTTTTTAAAAATGTCAATATTATTTTCAAAAAAATTAATCAAATTTCTTTCTTTTGGAATTTTATTTAAAGACTAGACATCTTTCAAAAATGAATTTTTTGAATTCAAAAGTTTTTTAATTTTTGGTCCAATAACAACTGAACAATAAGGAACATTTTTATTAAGATTATAGTAATTGTGATGATAATCTTCTGCTAAGTAAAATTCAGATAGATCCTCGATTGTTGTAACTATTTTTTTATCAAAAGTTTTATCTAATTCTTCAATGTAGTTTTTTAAAATTTCGACTTCCTTATCATCATTGGTAAAAACAGAAGACCTGTACTGAGTACCAATATCATTTCCCTGTCTATTTAATGTTGTAGGATCATGAGTTGAAAAAAAAACAGAAAGCAAGTCTTCAAACAAGATTTTTGAAGAATCATAGTCAATTTTTATAATCTCTGCATGTCCTGTGTATCCTTCACATACTTGTTCGTATGATGGATTTTTAACATGTCCACCCATATAACCTGGAAAAATAGAAACTACACCATTAATTTTCTTAAAAATAGCCTCTGTACACCAAAAACACCCTCCACCAAAATAACACGTTTTAATCATATTTTTTTATCAAATTTGTTTCTTAAAATTAGTTAAATTTGCCTAGCATTTAAATAATTAAATGAAAAAACTCATACTACTATTTTTTATCTTTTCAATAACACTAGGTCATACACAAAACAGAAAAGAAATTGAAATCACCAGATTTAGTTCTCCACCAATAATTGACGGTATTATTGACGATATACAATGGAAAGATTTAAAACCTGCTACAGGTTTTGAAAGGTGGATGCCAAACAATGGCCAAAGCGAAAGAAAAGGTTATGAGTCTTATATTTATGTAGGATATGATGATAGTGGTATTTATTTGGCTGGTAAATTCAAAGACCCTGATCCAAACTCAATCCCTAGAGAATTTAGTCAAAGAGATGAGGTTTGGTTGAATGCTGATTCATTTTGGTTAAGTATTAATACTAATGATGATAACATGAATGATCAAGGTTTTCAAATAACTAGTGCTGGAACTTTAGGTGACACTTACACTTCTGGTGAATTTTCCCCCAGTGACTGGAACTTTGATACTGTTTTTGAAGGCAAAGTATCTATTGATGAAAATGGATGGAATATGGAAATGAAAATTCCATATAGCGCTTTAAGATTTCCTACGACAAATATTCAGTCTTGGGGAATACAGTTTTCAAGAAGGATTGTAAAGCTTGGAGAATTTTATACTTGGAACTATGTTGATCAAAAGATATCAAATTTTAGAGAGTCATTGGGCTTATTAAAAGGTCTTAAGAATATTTCACCCCCTACTCGATTATTCTTTTATCCTTATCTTCAATCTTCTGTAGATTTAAACAAAAACAGCAAGCCACTAAATGGATATTCTGCTGGGATGGATTTAAAATATGGAATTAATAATAATTTTACTTTGGACGCTACTTTAATCCCAGATTTTGGACAAGTAGCATTTGATGAAAAAGAATTAAACCTTAGTCCATTTGAACAAAAATTTGATGAAAACAGAGCTTTTTTTAGTGAAGGTGCTCAACTATTTCAAAAAGCAGACAGTCAAGGTTTCAGAGGAGGTAGTTTTTTTTATAGCAGAAGGATTGGAGATGACATCTCCTTTGATCTCGATGAATTACTTGAAAATGACGAAGAATTAATTAATTATGATACAAAGGCAAATCTGATTAACTCAATAAAATTAACTGGAACTACAAACTCTAAATTAAGTATTGGAATAATCAACTCTATAACCGAGAAGGCTTATGCTAATATTAGGGATTTAAATACAAATGAGGTTATTAAGAAACTCATAGCTCCACTAACAAATTATAATGTTTTATCGCTAAGCCAGCAAATCATAAATTCTTACTCAACTGTTTCATTCTTAAATACTAATGTCAATAGAGGAAATAGTTTTAACAACTCTAATAATAGTGCTTTAATAGTCGATTTATATGACAACAATAGAAAATACAGTTTCAGTGCAAGTGTTTTCCAAAGTAATTCTAAAATATTTTCTGACACAAAAGGATTTAGGGGTGGCTTAGATTTTGGAGAACTAACAGGAAATTTTCGTTTCAATATTGGTTGGAATGGAGTTGATGCAAACTATTATCAGAATGATCTTGGCTTTTATAATCTAAGAAACGATCAAAGAATATGGTCAAGAATTCAGTTTTTAACTTTTGAACCTAATCAATCTTATGAAAAAATTGAAGCTTATTTGTGGATGAGTGAAAGAAGTAGATTTTACCCAAAAATATTAAAATCTCAGGGTGCAAGAATTGGTTTTACTTTAACTACCCTAAATCTTGAAGAAATAAAAGGAAGCTTCGATTATACTTCAAAATATAAAGACTTTGAAGAAACAAGAAAAGATGATGTTTTTATATTTCAACCAGCTACATATGAACTTGAATTAAATTATGTATCAGATGTTAGAAAGAGGATTAACTTTAGGTCAGGAATAGAATACTCCTCTGGAATAAATGAACAATTTGATGAAAATTTTAATGAAATTCAGTTAGATTTATATTCTTTATTTAGAGTTTCTGATAAGTTTAAAATTGAGCTTGGAATTTCAAATGGTTTAAGCAATAATGAAATTGGATATGTTTATAATGATAATTATAACATTTACTTTGGTAATAGAAAAGTTAAGTTTATGGAAAACAACTTGTCATTAAATTATAACTTCAATTCATATAAATCTTTAGAATTAAAATTTAGACAATTTTGGAGTTCAGCACTATACAAGGAAAATTTTTTCAAACTAAAAGACGATGGTAATAGATCTATTTCAGAAAAAAAGATTTCAGATTATGATCCAAATACAAATTTCAACCTTTGGAATCTTGATTTAAGTTATGATTGGGAGTTTTCACCAGGAAGTAAGTTGACTTTGCTTTACAGAAATAATATATTTAACGAAGATAATCTTTCAGGAATTTCTTATTACAGAAGTACTAAAGAATTATTTGAAAACCCAATTAACCATCAATTCTCATTAAGAGTTAATTATTTTATAGATTACAACCTGCTTAAAAAGAAAAAAATATAAAATGATTTCTGTTAAAAATGTTTCTAAAACTTACAATAACAAGAAAGTTCTTGATAAAATTGATCTTGAAATAAAACAAGGTGAAATAGTATCCATTGTAGGTCCATCTGGAGCTGGAAAAACAACTCTTTTAAATATAATAAGCACTTTAGACAAGCCTGATGTCAATACTTTATCCGAAGTAATGATTGATAATATTGACGTTACTAATTTAAACGATTCTAAACTTTCAAAATTTAGAAATACTCAAATCGGATTTATATTTCAATTTCATGAACTTCTTCCTGAGTTCAGCGCTATAGAAAATGTAATAATTCCAGCAATAATTAAAGGTGAAAATAAAGAATCATCCATCAAGAAAGCCATGGAGATTCTAGATTCACTAGGTCTCTCAAAAGTTATTAATCAACAACCTTCTCAACTTTCCGGAGGAGAGCAACAAAGAGTAGCTGTTGCAAGAGCTCTTATAAATGATCCTAAGATCATTTTTGCAGACGAACCTAGTGGTAACTTAGATTCAAAATCATCTGAATTATTACACAAATTATTTTTTGATTTAAGAAAAAAACACAACATCACTTTTGTTATTGTAACTCACAATAAAGATTTGTCAAATATGACAGACAGAAAACTAAATCTTGTTGATGGTAAATGGGCTTAGTTATTCTGAATTAAAAGATTTTTTAGATGAAAAATATTTTGAATACAATCAAAGGAAATTTATAGAATCGGATCCAATTCAAATTCCACATACTTTTTCAAAAAAAGAGGACATAGAAATTAGTTCTTTTTTAACTGCAACAATAGCTTGGGGACAACGTAAAACAATTATCAAAAACTCCTTCAAAATGATGGAGTTACTGGATAATTCACCTCATGAATTTGTTTTAAACTCAACTGAAAAAGAAATAAATAAATTATTTATTAAACACAGAACTTTTAATGAAATTGATTTTAGATATTTTATAAAAAAACTGAAAGTTATCTACAAAGAATACGATGATATTGAGATGATTTTTCATCAAAATTTAAAAAATAAAAATTTACATAATTCAATTCACAAGTTTAGATCATTATTTTTTAATATTGATTTTCCACAAAGAACAACAAAACATATTAGTGATCCTTTTAAAGGATCTGCTTGCAAGAGAATCAACATGTTTTTGAGATGGATGGTTAGGAATGATATAAATGGAGTTGATTTTGGAATATGGAAAAAGATTTCACCATCATATCTCTCGTGTCCATTGGACGTACATAGCGGAAGAGTAGCTAGAAAGTTAGGATTACTAAAAAGAAAACAAAATGATCATAAAGCTGTAATTGAGCTAGATAAATTTCTTAGAAAATTAGATCCCATGGACCCAGTTAAATATGATTTTTCATTATTTGGATTAGGCGTATTTGAAGGATTTTAAGAATTAATAATCAATAAATTCAAATCAATTCCTATATTTGCCTCGCATTTAATTTTTAAATGCTCTATTAAGTAACTTGATTGCATGTCTATAATTCTTAAATCTGCAAAAGTTATAAATGCCGAAAGTAAATACAACGGTACTAAGCAAGATATTTTAATTTCCGAAGGTAAAATTGTAAAAATTGCAAAATCTATTATTGATAAAAATGCTACTATAATTAATATCAAAAACCTTCATGTTTCTAATGGTTGGTTTGATAGTAGCGTGTCTTTTGGTGAGCCTGGTTTAGAAGAAAGAGAAACAATTGAAAATGGTTCTGATGTTGCATCAAAAAGTGGATTTACTGGAATCCTTTTAAATTCTAATACAAAACCTGTAGCTGACAATCAAACTGATATTTCATTTATTAAATTAAAGTCAAAGAATTCAATCTGTAACATTTATCCCCTAGGAGCATTAACTATTTCTAGTAAATCAGTTGAGATGGCTGAACTTTTTGATATGAAAAATTCAGGTGCAGTAGGTTTTTATGACTATAAGAAACCTATTCTTAATTCAAATTTGCTTAAGACTTCTTTATTGTATTCTCAATCCTTTGATTCTGTTGTAATGTCTTTTCCTATGGACAAATTAATTGCAAAAAATGGAATAATTAATGAAGGAAAGATTAGTGTGAGTTATGGAGTTAAAGGAATTCCTAATTTTTCCGAAGAAATTCAAATTAACAGAGACCTTCATATTTTAGAATACACTGGAGGAAAACTACATATACCTACTATTTCAACTAAAAACTCATTAGATCTGATTAAAAAAGCCAAATCAAAAGGATTAAATGTTTCCTGTAGCGTAGCAATTCATAATTTAATATTCAACGAAGAGAAATTAAAGGATTTTGATACTAGATTCAAGGTTCTTCCTCCCCTAAGATCAGAAAAAGATAGGTTAGCGTTAATTAAAGGAGTTAAAAATGGGGAAATTGATCTTGTAACCAGTGATCATTGTCCAATTGACATTGAAAATAAGAAAACTGATATATATAACGCCAAATTTGGTACAATTGGTCTAGAATCCTTCTTTGGAGCATTAAATTCATTATTTACAACCGAAGAAACAGTGGAGATATTAACAAAGGGAAGAGAAATATTTAATATTGAAACTATACAGTTTAAAGAAGGTTCAACTGCAAATTTATCTTTATTTACTGTTGATGATGAGTACGAATTTTCTAAAGAAAATATTTTATCTAAATCAAAAAACAGTGCTTTTTTAGGATTTAAAATGAAAGGAAGACCTATTGGAATTATTAATTCTAATAAGACCTGTATAAATGAATAAATTACCTTTTTTTCACATTCACAGAAAATCGAACCTTGAAAACGTACCTTCTCCTCTAATTCTTATGGTACACGGATATGGAAGTAATGAGCAAGACTTATTTTCTTTTTCAAGAGCCATTCCTGAAGAATTTACTATTATATCGATAAGAGGTGATATTGAAATTCAATACAATGGCTATGCTTGGTACAACATTTCTATAGATTATAATGGTAATAAAAGCTATGATACCGATAAAGCAATTGAATCAAGAAATAATATTTTCAAAACAATCGAAATTTGTAAAAAAAAATATAATATTGACTCCAATAACATAACATTATTGGGTTTTAGTCAAGGATCTATGCTTGTTAATGCAGTTGCATTAACTTTTCCAGAAAAAATAAGAAATGTAGTATCTCTTAGTGGAGCATTTGATCCCAATATAATAAACTTATCAAGTTCAAATTCTTTGAAAAAATTATCATTTTATGTTTCACATGGGCTAAATGATGAAATTCTTCCATTTAATCTTTCAAAAGAAAGTTTAAATATTTTAAAAGAGAATAATATAGATTATACATTTGAGGAGTATCCAATTGGACATGGAGTATCCCCTGAAAACTTTAAATCTATGATGAAATGGTTAATTGAAAAAACTAACTAATATTTAAAGTTAATCCGTCGTAGGAAAGAAAAACATCTTCTGGTAAAGTTTTGGAGACTTCTTCATGAAAACCTAACAAATGACTAATGTGAGTTAAATATGTTTTTTTAGGTTTGATTATACTTATTAAATCCAGAGCTTCTTTCAAGTTCAAATGTGAAAAATGCTCTTTAATTCTTATACAATTTAAAACTAGAACATCTAAACCTTTGAGTTTATCTAATTCGATGTTATTAATTGTTTTTAAATCTGTTATGTAAGCAAAGTTGTTTATTCTATATCCAAAAACTTGTAGTTTAGCATGTAAATAATTTATAGGAACAACTTGGATCCCAGAGTGAACTATTGGCTTATTAGGCTCAATTAAATTAGTTTTAATTGACGGAGAACCTGGATACTTATCATCTTCTTTAAATATATAACTAAATCTAGTTGAAAGATTATTTATCACTCTTTGGTGAGCATAAATAGGAATTTTACCATCTCTAAAACAAAAAGGCCTAATATCATCTAACCCCGCTGTGTGATCAGAATGTTCATGAGTAAAAAAAATGGCATCAATTTTCTTACAATTTGAATTGATCATTTGTTGTCTAAAGTCAGGACCACAGTCAATAATAAAAGTTTTCTTTTCAATGTCAATTCTAATTGAAGACCTAAGTCTTTTATCCCTAAAATCTTTGCTCAAACAGACTGGATGATTGCTTCCAATAAAAGGAATTCCTGTTGATGTTCCAGTACCTAAAAATGTAACAGTCAATTTTTTTTATTTAAATATATATTATTCATTGATAAACTGCTAACTTAGCATATATATTTAAATAAATATGTCAATTTCTTTAAAGGGAGATAAACCTTTCGAAAACATTCCCTCAATTAAAGCCAAGGCTTTAAGAATCAATTTGAATGAACATATTTATGGTACTTTTGCTGAAATAGGTGCTGGTCAAGAGGTTGCTAGACATTTCTTTAGGTCAGGTGGTGCTTCAGGAACGATTGCCAAAACAATGAGTGCTTATGATAAAGAATTTAGTGATGCCATATACGGAGTAGAACCTGACAACAGATACGTATCTGAATCAAGGCTTAAAAAAATGCTTTCTCATGAAATCAACCTTCTAGAGTCTAGAATGGATAGATCAAAACATCCTAATAAAATGTTTTTCACCTATGCTAATACTGTTGCAACTATTGATTTTGCAAAAAAATACAGAGGACATGGTTGGATGGGACTAAAATTCCAAACAGATTCATCTGATGATTACAGTGAAATTTTAATTCATGTAAGATTTAATTTATTTGAAGCTAGAGCTCAACAGGAAGCTTTGGGATTAATGGGTATAAATTTAATTTACGGTGCCTATTACAAACATGATCAGCCCAGAAAATTGTTAAAATACTTAAATGACCACATAGATCCAGGTGCAATTGAAATTGACACTGTAAATTTTTCTGGCCCATTATTCAAAGATGTTGATAATCGCTTAATGAGCTTAGAGCTTGTTAAAAATGGAATGACTGAAGCTGTTATGTTTGGGCCTGATGGCAACAATATTCTTCCAGCTAGAGTTTTATATAAAAAAAATATTCTAGCCATTAGAGGAAGTTTTAGACCTGTTACTAAAGTGAATGAAGATATGTATGATAAATCGATTGAAATCATGTCACATGAAGAAGATTACAATGAGAATGAACATTTAACATTATTTGAAATTACATTATCTAACTTAAAAACATCAAATGGAGATGTAAACGAAATAGATTTTATTCACAGAGCAACCTTATTATGCTCACTGGGTATGACAGTGATGATTACAAATTTTAAAGAATACTACAGATTAGCTGAATATTTTTCAAATTATACTCAAGAAAAAATAGTTCTTACCATGGGTGTAAATAATTTAGTAGAAATATTTGACGAAAAATATTATAATCATTTAAGTGGTGGTATACTTGAAGCTTTTGGCAAACTCTTTTACAAAAACTTAAGAATTTTTCTATACCCAATGAAAAATAAAAAAACTGGAGAGATTATAAATAGTAACAACCTACACGTTGCTTCCAGAATGAAAAACCTTTACAAATTCTTTAAGTTTAATAACAAAATCATTGATATATTTGGATTTGACAAGACATTGCTTGACATCTATTCTATAAAAGTTTTAAAAATGATCAAAGAGGATCAAAAAGGTTGGGAAAAAATGCTGCCTAAAAAAGTCACATCACTAATTAAAGAAAAAAAACTTTTTGGATATAATTAATTATTCATCAAGTATTTGAGAGGTATGGTCTTTAGTTTTTACCTTTTCAATAACTCTAGTAATTGTACAGTTTTCATCAAAAACAAAAGTAGTTCTTAAAATTCCCTCATATTCTTTACCCATAAATTTTTTAAAGCCCCAAACACCAAAACTATTTACCAATGTTTTTTCAGTATCAGCTAACAATGGATAAGGAAATCCAAATTTTTTTGAAAAAGAGGCTTGATGTTTTACTTGATCAGCACTTACTCCAAAAATAGTGTAACCAGCATCTGTTAGTCTATCATAATTTTCTGATAAATTACATGCTTGCGCTGTACATCCTGGTGTATTGGCTCTTGGGTAAAAAAACAAAACTACTTTCTTTCCTTTAAAATTATCTTGAGTTACTGTATTACCTTTATCATCTAAGCAAGAAAAAGAAGGTAATTTATCTCCAATTTTTAACATAATTAAGATTTTTTATTTTCTAAATTTACTGAATATATGAATAAGACAGAAAAAATTAAATACATAATTGAAACACTAGAACTTTTGTTTCCTGAGGTTCCTATTCCATTAGACCATAAAGATCCTTACACTTTATTAATCGCTGTTTTACTTTCTGCTCAAAGTACTGATGTTGGAGTGAATAAAATAACGCCAATTCTTTTTAAAAAAGCTGATAACCCCTATGATATGGTTAAATTAACGGTTGATGAAATACGAAATATAATACGTCCGGTAGGTTTATCTCCAATGAAATCTAAAGGAATACATGGTTTATCAAAAATACTTATATCAAAACACAATGGTAAGGTTCCTCAAAATTTTACTGAACTAGAAGCTCTTCCCGCTGTAGGACATAAGACAGCCAGTGTAGTAATGGCTCAAGCTTTTAATATTCCAACATTTCCAGTAGATACTCATATTCACAGATTAATGTATAGATGGGGTATGTCTAATGGGAAAAATGTCAAAACAACAGAAAAAGATGCGAAACGATTATTTCCTGAAAATTTATGGAACAAATTGCACTTACAGATAATTTGGTATGGAAGACAGTATTCTCCTGCAAGAGGTTGGAATATCAATAATGATCCTATTACTAAAAAAATTGGCAGAAAGTCCATAGTAAATAAACTGATTTAAAGATTATATTTACAGATTATTCTTAAACTTGAAAAATCTTAAACTTGAATCTAAATTCATCAAACTAAGAGGTGCTAAAATGCACAATCTTAAGAACATTGATTTGGATATTCCAAAAAATAAATTAGTGGTTATAACTGGTTTATCTGGATCTGGAAAATCAAGCCTAGCATTTGATACTCTATATGCAGAAGGACAGAGAAGATATATTGAAAGTTTATCTTCTTATGCCAGACAGTTTTTAGGAAAATTAAATAAACCAAAAGTTGATAGTATAATTGGAATTTCTCCTGCAATTGCAATTGAACAAAAAGTAAATAACTCAAATCCAAGGTCAACTGTTGGAACTTCCTCTGAAATTTATGATTACTTAAAACTATTATACGCAAGAATTGGAAGAACATTTTCTCCTGTTTCAAATTCAGAGGTGAAAAAAGATTCTATTGATTCAGTACTAGAAAAAATTAAAAAATTTAATATTGATGATAAGTTTTTAATCTTATCTCCAAAAAAAATAGATAAACAATCAAGTAGTAAACAAGTTTTAGGCACCATAAAAGATCAAGGGTTTGCAAGAATTAAAATAAATGGAGAAGTAAAAAGAATTGATGATTTAAAAGAAATAGATCATAATGATTTTTACATAGTTGTTGATAGATCAATATATAAAGATGATACTGATTATATTAACAGATTATCTGATTCTTTAGAATTAGCTTTTTTTGAAGGTAATGGAGAAATAACAATAGAAAATATTAATACTAAAAAGAAGCTTTATTTTAATAATAAATTTGAAAAAGATAATATAAAATTTAATGAACCTTCTCAACATCTTTTTAGTTTCAATAACCCTTTGGGCGCATGTACTAAATGTGGTGGATACGGAGATATTGTTGGAATTGACCCTGAACTTGTTATTCCAAACACAGGATTATCAGTTTACGAAAATGCTATAGCTCCATGGAAAGGAGATAAATTAAAAAAATACAAAAATGAATTAGTAAAGAATGCATCTAATTTTGATTTTCCAATTCATAAACCATATTACAAACTAAAGGAAGAACAAAAACAATTAATTTGGAATGGTAACGAATATTTTAAAGGAATTAATCATTTTTTCAAAAAACTTGAATCAAAAATTTATAAAATTCAAAACAGAGTAATGCTTTCCAGATATAGAGGAAAAACTAAATGTTCTTCTTGCAATGGAAATAGACTTAAAGAAGAAGCCTCTTATGTGAAAATAAATGGAAAATCAATAACTGATCTCGTTCAAATCCCCATAAGTGAATTACAATCATTCTTTATTAAATTAAACTTGTCCAGATATGAAGTTGAATTATCAAAAAGAATACTTAAAGAAATTAATAACAGATTAAAATTTATTAATAAAGTTGGTTTAGGATATTTAACTTTAAATAGACGTTCAAGCACTCTATCTGGGGGAGAATCTCAACGAATTAACCTTGCTACATCATTAGGAAGCTCATTAGTAAGCTCTTTATATGTATTAGACGAACCAAGTATTGGTCTACATTCAAAAGATACTGAAAAACTAATTGAGGTACTAAAAGAATTGAGAAATTTAGGAAATACTGTACTTGTGGTTGAACATGATGAAGATATTATTAGATCAGCAGACCAAATTATAGATATTGGTCCTGAAGCAGGATCAAATGGAGGAAAAATAGTTGCACAAGGAACATTGAAAAAAGTTTTAAATTCTGAAGGTTTAACATCAAGGTATCTAAATAACCTTGAAAAAATCATGATTCCCTCAAAAAAACGATTTAGCTCTGGAAAAATAGTTGTCAAAGGTGCAAGAGAAAATAATCTTAAAAATATAAATGTTGAATTTCCTTTGAACAATTTGACAGTTGTCACAGGTGTTTCAGGGAGTGGTAAAACAACATTAGTAAAGAAAATTTTATATCCAGCTCTTTTAAAAGAAAAAGGGATTTTTAAAATTAAACCTGGCCAATTTGATTCATTAGATGGTGATATGGATAAAATAAGTGAAGTTGAATTTATTGATCAAAAACCTATAGGGACTTCATCAAGATCAAATCCAGTTACCTATTTAAAAATCTATGATGATATTAGGAATCTATATGCATCTCAAAAACTATCGAAATTAAATAACTTTAAAGCAAAACATTTTTCATTTAATGTTGATGGTGGCCGTTGTGAAAACTGTAAAGGAGAGGGTACAGTAAAAATTGAAATGCAATTCATGGCCGATGTAAACTTGCTGTGTGAAACTTGTAAGGGAAAACGATTTAAGAAAGAAGTTTTAAAAGTAAAATTTCATAAAAAAAACATAGACGATATTTTAAAAATGACTGTAGATGAAGCTATTGATTTTTTTAATTCAAACAATAGCACCAAAATATCTTTAAAGCTAAAACCTCTTCAAGATGTTGGGATGGGATATATTCAACTTGGGCAGTCCTCTTCTACTCTTTCTGGTGGTGAAGCACAAAGAATAAAATTGGCTACTTTTTTACTAAAAGGAAATAAAGAAAAAAATACATTGTTTATTTTTGACGAACCAACTACTGGATTGCACTTTCACGACATAAAAAAGTTACTTAAATCTTTTAACTCTCTTTTAGATAATGGACATTCGATAATAGTAGTTGAACATAATTTAGACTTAATTAAATGTTCTGATAACATTATCGATCTGGGACCTGAAGGGGGTGAAGAAGGTGGAGATTTAATTTTTAATGGAAAACCTAGTGATATTCTCAAAAATAAAAATTCTCAACTTTCAAAATACTTAAAATCAAAAATTAGTATTTAATAAATCTTTCATTTTTTTAGATACACCAAAAAAATAAATGATAATGACATATGTCATTAATATTATTACAGATCTAATTATAATCTCAATCAATGGGCTTAATTCTAAATTGATATAGCTATTAAAAAAATAAATTAATAAAATTGAAGTAAAGATTTTTATTGAATTAAAATTAAAAGGCTGTAGTTTGACTTTATATCGGATATAAATAATTTTTAACACTGTAAAAATTAAAAGCACAATAAAAGTTGAAATCGCTGCTCCATTAATCCCGTATAAATCGATTAAATAGTCATTCAAAAAATATACAGATACAGCCATTGCTATTGAAAATGGAAGAGTAATTTTATAAAACTTTGAAGTTGCTAAAATTGCTGGTCCACATCCAAAACTCATCTGAATTAATTTTGCTGAAGATATTATCAATACAACTAATGAGGCATCTGAGTACTCTTGATTATTTAACAACATATAAAAAGAGTCAATATTTAAATTAATTAAAAGAAAAAAAAGACCACACACTATCAACAAATTTTCAGAACTTTGTTTATACAGATTCTTTAATTCTACAAAATTTTCTTCATTTAAAGCTTTTGCAACTAGAGGGTTTATAATTTGAAACATAGCTCTTCCTGGAATCTCTACAACAGTTGCTATAAAAACCGCAACAGCATAATATGCAGTTTGACTTATTGCCTGTTTCTGAGGAATCATGTATTTATCAATATCAATTAAAAAACTTGCAGCAGAACCAGCTAATAAAATATATATTGAGTATAAGAGTATTTCTTTAAAGTTATTTGGGATTTTTACAGAAAATTTTGGGGTGTATAAGAACAATGAGTAGATTATCATTATAATTAATCTAATGTAATATAGTCCTGTGAGCCACCATACAAAATTTTCCTTTGTTAAAATGTCAATGGATACCAAAAAAAGTAAAATAAATACAGCTATTCTAGGGTATATTTCTTTAAGTATATTTCCGAAAATAGATTTGAACTGAACTCTAGACCAAGCATAAAAAACTTCAAAATATGAAGTTGCAAATGAAACTAGAAATATAACCCAAACATATGATTTTATAATTGGATTCTTTACAGAAAGAAATTCAGCAATTAAATCATGAAATTGAACAACTAAAAAACAGACAGGTAAAATAAAAAATAAAGGCAAAAAAATTATACTTGAGAGAAACTCATCTTTTTCTTTAATATTTTTAAAAGAGCTAAAAAATTTGATTATTGTGTGCTGTGCTCCAAATGACATAAGAGGTTGTAATAAATTTGAAGTAGCTAATAAAAAAACAACTAAACCATAATATTGTTCCCTTAAAAATTCAGGATAAAAATATAAAGTGTTGATACCGCCAATTAAAATAGCAACAGTAATAGTTACTATATTCCAAGAAGTTTGCTTAAAAACTATTCCCATTATCAGATTAATTTTTTAAGTAGTTTATTTAACTCAAGAGTTAAGTTTGAAATTAAATATTTATCAGAACTATTCTTGTTTAAAATTAGCTTATTGTTTTTAAAATTAGAATAGAGTTCTAAAATATGATTTTTTAAATCAAACTCATTTGAAAAGTTAAATACATTCCCTGAATTGGTTTCTTTCACAATATTATATGTATCACTGTTTTTATTAGAAAATGTAATAATTGGAATTTTATATGATAAGTAATCATAAAATTTACCTGGAATCAAATTCCCTCCTTTTGAATCGTTTATATCACACAATAGAAATACACTAGATTCACAAAGATGTTTATTGAGTTTTAACTTACTTGTATATCCAATAAAACTGACATTTTTTCCTAACTCAATAATATTCTTGTTTTTATAAATTGAGTTGTCAAAATCCCCAATTAACTTAATTTTTAAATCATTTTTGAAGGACTCATTTGATTTACACAAATCAGTTAATACTTTCCAGAGCATCAGAGGATTTTGAGAAGATTTCATTACACCAGAGTAAACTATGTTAAATAACCCGCTATTATTAACCTCATTATATTTTTGGAAACCATTATTTATTAAATAAGTATTTGAGTTAACTTTTGAATATGCATTTCTCAAAGATGGAGATGTAACGATAACTGAGTCAGCACTTTTTAAACAGATTTCTTCCCATTTTAAATGCTTATTGAAAATATAATTAGACATTGGCATTATTCTAAATTGAAAAAAATCAGACCATGGGTCTCTAAAGTCAGAAATCCATTTAATATTTGTTTTAGATTTAATTTTATATCCTATTATGTTTAAACTAAAAGGAGGAGAACTAGTAATTAAATAGTCTATTTTATTTAAGTTAATGTATTTGATAGCTGTTTTTACAACTTTATTAATCCAAAATTTTCTTGAGTCAGGGAAAAAGAAATTAGCACGAATAAATAATTTTATTTTATTAAATAAACCATTAGAATTAATATTATCAGAATTTGAATTATTTGATTTAAAAAATTTAGCAGGTTCAAATGAAGAAATTTTAATAACTTTTATTTTGGAACTCACATAATTTTCTAATTCTTGATCAAATAATTGATAATTTTTAGATTTTGATGTAATAACAGAGACATCGTATCCCATTTCAGCTAAATTATTAGCAAAATATAACCACCTCTGAACACCTGAACCACCCGCTGGTGGCCAATAATATGTAATTAATAATATTTTTTTATTTTGCATACATACTTACAATTTGTTGAGAAACAATTTCATTATTCAAATGATTTTCAATTGCAATTTTACAATTTAAACTATAGGTTTTCAATTTTTCAGAGTTCTTGTATAATTCAAGAACTGATTTTGAAAAATCATCTGAATTTTCAGTTTTAAATAATTCACCAACTTTATATTTTTCAATAATTTCTTTCTGGGCTAAAACATCACTACATATTAATGGACATCCAAAAGACATGTATTGAAAAATTTTATTTGCATAAGTTGTATCGTGATGAATGTTTGAAGTTAAAGGAGATATCCCAATATTAGCAATTGATAAGTACGAAGGAAATTCGGATTCATTTTTCCAACCCTCAAGAGATACGAAATCTTTCAGACTTTATTTTTTATTACTAAAGACTTTAAACTATTATCGTAAGAACTTGACCCGACTACAACTAACATTAAGTTTGGAATTAAATTCTTCAATGTAACCATAGAATTAATAACCATATCTAAACCTCTTCTTTTTGAGGTATTTCCTAGGTAAAGCAAGACAAATTTTGACTTAAATCGATTAATTATTGAATTATTTAAATCATAGTTTTTATAAAATTGTTTTTTTACTGTATTTGGATAAACAGTAATTTTTTTTGATTCAACACTAATTCTCTTTAGAAATTTCATCTTTTGCAGCTTTAGTTACGACTACAATATTGTCTGATAATTTTATATACTTTTCCTCAGCAATTTTCCATTTTTGTGGAGAAATCAAAATCTTACCTAAGTTAGAATTAACATGTTTATAAAACTTCATTATTTCAGGTCTATTTTCATGTAAATCTAGTGTTGTTGGTATATTCGTTTTATTAGCATGAAAAACCGAGCTTGCAATCTGTATATCATGAATATGTAAGTGTTCTATTTCATTTTCTTTTATAAAATGAGATATTTTTCTGCTCATAAAATATTTATAAAATGGAAAGGTGTAAGCTAATGCAGAAAACTTATACAGTAAGTTTGAGCAATAATATCTTTTTACTTTTATTGAATTTAAGATATCATTTCTTTTAAAATCATTTTTAAAAGAAATGCAAAAAAGAAAAACTTCATGACCGGCATTAATTAAAGCACTTGCCTCATTACTAACTCTTGGGTCAGTAGGAAAAGGTGCGTCCAAAATCATACCTATTTTCATTATCTATAGATTAAGGACCCCCCTATAATAGTTGGTGTATTCATCCTTATTAGGCCATCTTCCTGATTGATCTCTTTCAGCATAAACAGCGTAATATCTGTTATGAAAGTTTCGTAAAATGGGTCTCAATCCAATTTTAAGGGATGGATTAGTCCATTTATCCTTTTTAATGATTTTCCATCCTGCTTTTTCCAACAACCAGTCAAATTGCCATTCCTCAAATTCATGGAAATGTCTATCCCTTTCATCCACCTTACTCTTGTAAGCTTTTGAAAACCATAAATTTAGAGGAACTGTTACAAATAATTTTTTAGCATTCAATGAACTTAGTAAAGGAAATGGGGAAACCAGGTGTTCAAGAATTTCAAATCCAGTGACTAATTCAACATCACTAGGTATATCTATATTAAAATTAATATCCAAATCTTGACCATCAGAATTATATACTTTATAATTGTTTTCTTTCATAATTTTTGAAAAAGGATTTTCAACACCTAAATCATAAATAACAGAGGGTGATGGGCAAACGGATTTCAACATCTTTAATGTCCTGTCATATCGTTTTATTGGTAGATTTTTATACATTCTTTTTATCAAAAATAAATTTTATAAATACAATAATTAAAACCAAATAAGAGAAAATAGAAATATAGACTCCATTTTTAACTACCTGTGGATTAAACACAAACTTTAATATATGATTTCCTTTAGGAACTTCCATCCCTCTTAAAAGATAATTTACTTTATAGTGATTAACTGGTTTGTCATCTATGTAAGCTTGCCAACCATTTTTATAGAAAGCCTCAGAAAAAACAGCAAATTGATTTGAATTTGTAGAGGTTTCGTAAATCAGTTCATTAGCTTTTCTGGAAATCAGATTAATAAAATCTTCATTATTAGTTTGGTAATTAAATTGATCTATATTTTTGTCCTGGGTTAAACAGATAGATTTTAAATCTGTAGTTCCTAATGCAAGCAGTTCCTCATTAGAATCATTAACCTGGGTAACTTGCTCAACAAACCAGGCATTTCCAAGGTTATTTGGATTCCTTGTTACACCAATAGGATTTTCTTCTGAGACTTGAACGAGGTACTTGACATTTAACATACTTAAAATAGCCATATTATTTTTTGATATATAAAAATCAAATAAATTTTGTATTCGTTTAGGTTTTGCAGCATGATAACCTGCAATTGATTTATGAAAATAAGAGGTTCTTGCGTTTGAAAAACCACCAAGTAAGTTAAATACTCTAAAATCTGTATTGTCTCTTAATATAGCTTGATCAGAAACGTTTTTTTGAAACGGGGATTCAACTTGAGATTTATTGACAAATTGTTCAGCATTGACATAAGATTTATTAACATTCCATAAATCAAATAAAATAATCAAGAGATAGGGTAAAAATGGTTACATTTTTATTGATTATTTTTTTCAATGACAAATAAAGAATCACAGAACAAACAATTACTATAATTAAAGACCTCAATAGATCTGATTCATAAAGAAATTGTCGCTCTTGTATAATCAAATTTAATATTTCTGGATACTGTGAGAAAATTTCGAAATTAGATTTAAAGTCGAAAAAGGTTTCTCCAAAAAAATATAGAACTACAATAATCAGATATTAAAAAAATTGAAGAATATTTTAAAGCATTGATTTTTTTAAGATTATCAGTTTTATTTGATAAATATTTTTTTAAACCAATTACAGAAAGTAGTGGAATACAAAATTCTATTATTACTTGAATTGAAGATACAGCCCTAAATTTATCATAAAGTGGAAAGTAATCTATCATAAAATCTGTTAAAGTGGAAAAATTTTTGCCCCAAGAAAGAAATAAAGATGTCAAAACAGCTATAATTATCCATTTTCTATTTAAATCATTAACAAGCAATATTGAAATTAAAAAAATAAAGAATATTGAAATACCTATGTAAGCTGGTGCAGCAACTATAGGTTGATTTCCCCAATACATTTTTGAATATTGATAAACCTGCTGACCTTGACTAGGATCCAAAGATCTTATAAAATCCATAAGCTCGGAGGATTCTCTTATCAACTCTGAGCTTCCACCCCCCATAAATCTTGGAAATAAAAGATTAAAACTTTCTAAAATCCCATAACTGTATTCAGTAATATATTCTTTATCTAGACCACTTAAAGATTCTTTTAATGATCCGTCAGGATTAATTGTAATATCGCTTTTACTTCTTGTACTAAACTCAGAGTATTCCTTTGTTGCAAGCAATGAAGGTGAATTCATTAGTAAGGCTAAAATACCAACAGAAAAAAAAGTCAAACCTGTTTTATAAATCTTTTTAAAATCTTTTGATTTTATAAATTCATAATAATAAATAGCCACCATAATAAATAACATAATTAGAGAATAATATGTCATTTGGTAGTGATTTGCATGAACTTGTAGGCCCAAAAAAAGTGTAGATATTAAAAAACCTTTTATTATGTTTTGATTTAAAATTAACAGGAAACCTGAAACAATAAAAGGTAAATAACCAAGAGCAAGAGCCTTAGTATTGTGTCCTACTCCTAAAATTATTATTAAATATGTCGAAAAACCAAAAGCTAGGGCACCAAATAATGCATATCTATAATTGATATTTAATGAAACTATCAAGAAATAGAATGATAATAAATAAAGAAATAAATAATCTGCAGGTCTAGGTAAAAACCTTATTGATTGATCTATTATTGATAGAATATCGTAAGGATATTTAGCACTTACTTGATAAGATGGCATTCCTAAAAAAGCATTATCCAACCAATATGGATCCTCATCGTATTTTTCACGATGATCAACAATTTGCTTGGACATACCCATAAATTGAGATATATCAGATTGCTGAATTGATTTTCCAGAAAGAACTGGATAAAAATAAGCAACTGAGATAATTGCTAAAAAAACTACAGATACAAGATGAGTTAGAGTATTTTTCATTAATCTATTTCTTCATAGTCTATATATTCACCTACTTTCTCTTTTTTTCTTTTTTTTGGGGTGTTTGGAAATCTTTGTTAATATTTTGATCAAATTTATTTCTCATTTTTTTCTGCAATCTCTTCAAAAAATAAGCAATTATGTAAGGTGTTAGTTTTCTTATAAGAAAACTTAAAAGAATAATTATTAATATGATTTCTAAAAAAGTTTCCATAAATATTAATTAAAAATACAATTAATGATTTTAATTAAATATCTAAAACATGATTTAATGATATTTTTTAAATTTACTGTAAATACTATGAAAGTATATATTACTTTTTTTTTAATCGTAGTTAATTGTTTTTCAATAAATTCTCAATATACGGAAACTATAAACTCGAATAGACCTGGGCTGTCTCATGGAGCTTTTTCAATAGGAAAGAACGTTCTACAATTCGAATTAGGATATAAAAATTCAAACTATGAAAATAGCTACTACAATAATTCTAAAATTTTAGAAAATAAAATTTCCTACACTATTAGATATGGTTTTTTAAATAATAAGTTAGAAGTTTTTTTAGATGGTTCTTACAATGAGAATAAAGTTACTGATAACATCAAAAACAATAATTACAATAATTCTTTTTTAGGAAAGCAAACTCTGGGATTTAAATTTCTAGTATTTGATCCATTTAAAAATAAAAAATGGCACAGCGTAAACTTATTAAGTTGGAAAAAAAATAGAAATGTAAAACTTACTGATTTTATCCCAGCCTTCTCTGTTTACACTGGTTTAAACTATATTCCTAGACAAAGCTAATAGTTTTGATGATCCGTTTAGTATTTTTAAAAAAGGTTCTGTATTTGAAATAAATGAAAAATCTGTAAATTCAAAAGTAGGTTTAATTACACAAAATCATTTTTTAGGAAAATGGGTTTTAGTTAACAATATATCCCTGGACAGACTTGGTACATCCTACTCTATTTTAAATTTAATTACTACACTGACACATAATTACAAAAATCCAAGATGGTCTTCGTTTTTAGAGTTTGAAACATTCAAAAACGATATTTACTCTGATAATTATTATAAATTTGGAACTGCTTATTTATTCAATAATGATCTTCAAATTGATTCAAGTTTTGGATTTAATTCTAAAAAGACACCCAGTAATTACTATGTTAGCCTAGGTATTTCCACAAGATTTGATTGGTACGAAGACGAACTCCCTGTTAACAGAAAGGAAAAGAAAGCATTAAAAAAAGAAAGAAAAAAGAATACTAAAAAAACAAAAAAAGATTATAAATTGATCAAAAAACAAGATAAAATTAATAAGCGATTTGATAGAAAAGAAAGTAGATTAATCAAAAAAAGTAACAGAAAAAACCAAAAATGATAGTCGTTAAAAAAGCAAAGACTTCAAAAGATTTCAAAGATTTTGTGAATTTCCCATTTGATCTTTACAAGAATTCTAAGTATTGGGTTCCTCCTATTTCTAAAGAAGAATTAAATACAATGGATAAATCAAAAAATCCTGTTTTTAAAAATGCAGAAGCTGAGTTTTTTCTTGCATACAAAAAGAATAAGATTGTAGGTAGAATAGCAGCTATTGTTAATTGGGTTGAAGTCAAAGAACAAAAGAAAAATAAATTAAGGTTTGGTTGGTATGATGTCATTGATGATTTAGAGGTTTCAAAAAAATTAATGAATGAAGTAATTAGCTTTGGAAAAGAAAGACAACTATCATTTATTGAGGGACCCGTTGGATTTTCTAATATGGATAAAGCAGGATTACTAACACATGGATTTGATGAATTGAATACTATGATAACTTGGTATCACAATCCTTATCAGATGGAGCATTTGAAAAAACTCCAAATGAAAAAACTAGCGGAATGGGTAGAATATAGAATACAAATTTTTGACGAAGACAAGGCTCCTCAAAAAGTTAAAAAATTTTCTGAATTGATCATGAAAAGATATAAACTGAAACCCTTAAATTTTAAAAGTACCAAAGAGGTTATACCCTACATTGACGAAATGTTTGATCTTTTAAATAAAACTTATAATACACTTCAGACCTTTGTTCCTATTCAAAAATATCAAGTTGATCATTACAAAGAAAAATATGTTAGATACATACATCCAGATTTTATAAAAAGTGTAGTTGATCAGAATGGAAAATTAATTGCATTTGCAATTACAATGCCCTCATTTTCAAGAGCATTAAAAAAAGTTAATGGAAAATTATTTCCATTTGGCTTTTTAAATATTTTAAAAGCTCAAAGGTCTAACAACAAAGCTTCACTTTATCTGATTGGTGTTGATCCAAATTATCAAAATAAGGGTGTTACTGCAATTTTGTTCAATGACCTACAAACAATGTTTAACAAAAGAGGAATAACTGAAGTAGAAACAAATCCAGAATTAATAGAAAATACTTCTATACAGGCATTTTGGAAAAATTATGAAACAGAATTACATAAAAAAAGAAGCACTTTTACTAAAGAAATTTAATGATTAGCCAAGAAACAATTATAGCACTAGCAACACCAAACGGTCTTGGAGCAATCTCGGTTATTAGAATTTCTGGATCTAATGCTATTTCTATTACTGAAAAAGTTTTTAAACCAAAAGGAAATAAAAAATTATCAAATCAAAAGTCCCATACTGTCCACTTAGGTCATTTAATCAAAAATGAACACGAACTTGATGAAGTTCTAGTTACCTTATTTAAAGGACCAAATTCCTACACAGGGAGAAGATACTATAGAAATATCATGTCATGGATCTACCTTTATTCAACAAGAAATTATTGATTTGTTCATTGATAATGGCATACGTGTTGCGAATCCAGGTGAATTTACTTTAAGGGCCTTTATTAATGGTAAAATGGACTTAAATCAAGCTGAAGCAGTTGCTGATTTAATAGCCTCTGAAAATGAAGGGTCTCACAAATTAGCAATGCAACAAATGAAAAGTGGTTTTAGTGAAGATCTCAAAAAATTAAGAGCTGAATTACTACATTTTTCTTCAATGATAGAACTTGAATTAGATTTTTCTCAAGAAGATGTTGAATTCGCAGAAAGAAACGAATTTAAAAAACTTACAAATAAAATTATTTTAGAGCTAGGAAATTTAATTGACTCATTTAAGTCAGGAAATGTTTTAAAAAATGGAATATCAGTTGCAATAGCTGGAAAACCTAATGCAGGAAAGTCATCACTACTAAACAAATTATTGAATGAAGAAAAAGCTATTGTTTCAGACATTCCAGGAACTACCAGAGATAGTATAGAAGATTCTTTGACTATTGAAGGCATTAAATTTAGATTTACAGATACTGCAGGTTTAAGAAAAACAAAAGATATCATTGAATCAAAAGGAATTGAAAAAACGAAAGAAAAAATCAATAAGGCAAGAATTTTATTATATCTATTTGATAGTAATGACACTAATCTTGAAGAGATTAATAATGATTTAAACACGTTTAAAAGAGAAGACTTACATATAATTTTGGTTAGAAATAAAATTGATTTAGAAAACAACAATCCAAAATTAATTAGTGAATTGAAAAACTTTGATTTAATTCAAATCTCTATTAACGATTCAGATTCAATTTTAAAACTTAAAACAAAGCTTATCAGTGAAGTTAATATTCTCAATCCATACACAGATACAATTGTTAGCAACTCTAGGCATTATGAAGCTTTAATAAACGCTCTAGCAGCAATTAAAGATGTAAACAAAGGAATAGAGTCAAATATTTCAGGAGATTTATTATCGGTTGACATAAGAAAGTCAATTCAACATTTGGCTGAAATAACTGGAGAAATCACAAATGACGATGTACTTGGTAATATATTCGCTAACTTCTGTATTGGTAAGTAGATAAACACTTGTATATCAGTATATTAACTAAATAAACCCCTATTTTTACAATATATTTTACAATTGTGTCATAATAGTGTGATAACAAATTTGGTTATGACACTTTAAGGAAGGCACTCTCACTGAACTCAATAGTATATAGCTTATTTACCTACTCTCTATCTATGCTTTTATTTCCAACTGACATTAAGTATATTAGAGATATGAATTTAAATAAGGAAGAAATATTATTCTTTATCTCATCAGTTATATTCTTAATATTATCAATATTCACTGAATATGTAAATGATTTAATAATTGTTATTTTAGTTATTATGTTAATTTGGATGAATATAATTATTAGAAAAAGAAATAAATCTTAAATTATGAAAAAACTAATTCTACTATTACTGTTTGTTCCACTTGTTTCTTTTGGACAGGAAACATATAAAAGCAAGTTAAAATTTAATCCTGAAATTAATTTAATAAAAGCTGAAGCGTCTTGTGGAATATGTATGCTGAATATGGAAGGTAAAGAATGTGAATTGGCTGTAAAAATTAAAGATTCAAAATATTATGTAGTTGGAACTGGAATAGATGATTACGGGGATGCTCATTCAGAAAAAGGGTTTTGTAATGCAATTAGAAAAGCAGATATTCAAGGGGAAGTAATAGACAATAAATTTCATATTACTTATTTTAAATTAAGGTAACTAAACAATAGGCATATCTTCTTCTTTTAATTCAGCAATTCATATATTTATTTTATGAAAAAAGTATTAGTAACTGGTGCTACAGGTTTTATTGGACTTCATTGTATTAATCAACTTTTAAATCAAGGATATGCTGTAAATGGATCATTAAGATCCCCTGAAAGAAAAAATGAAATCTTTGATGCTCTTAAAAATGTTAATACACCTACTGAAAACTTAAATCTTTTTACATTAAACCTTACTGAAGATGATGGATGGGACGAAGGAATGAGAGGTTGTGAATATCTTATGCATGTTGCTTCTCCCCTGTCAGTAAAAGCTTACGATGATGATTATTTTGTAAAACCTGCTGTAGCTGGAGTGAAAAGAGCATTTAAATTTGCAAAAAAACATGACATCAAAAAAGTGGTATTAACTTCATCTGTTGCTGCTATTTTTGAAAGTGATGAAGATAAAAAGTATTATGATGAGAATGATTGGTCAGATCCTGAGAGTCATAAAATAAATTCATATTCTAAAAGTAAAACTCTAGCTGAGAAAGCTGCTTGGGATTTTATTAAAGAAAATAAGGATTCTTTTAAATTAGCTGTTGTTAATCCTGCACTTGTTATTGGACCTTCTCTAACTGGAGATTTAGGGGAATCAAATAAAGCAATAGAGATGGTTGTAACAGGTAAAATGCCCGTAGCCATCCCTTTGCAATTTGGATTTGTAGATGTTAGAGATGTAGCAAATGCACATATTCTTGCAATGCAAAATCCATTAAGTAATGGTGAAAGATTTGCGTTATCTGAAAGAGATTTATGGTATAAAGATATTGCCCAATTACTCAGAGATAATGGGTTTGAAAAAGCACCAACTATGAGCGTACCAATATGGTTAGCAAAATTTTTAGCTAACTTTAATAAAGAATTAAAGATTACTGCTCCTTATCTAGGAAAAACAAGAAGTGTAAGTAAATCATCCAAAGCTAAGGATATCCTTGGATGGAACCCAAGATCTGCAAAAGAATCTATATTAGATGTGGCAAGTCAAATTAAAAGTATGGGGTTAATTAAATAAGCTTAGCATAACGAAATGACATTCTCTACATAAACCTAGAAGGTGTTCAATGATATGAATAATTATGTATAATATTTAATGTACGCAACATTCATCTTCTTCATTACAAGTACAATATTTAAGATTGTATATATGAAAAATAGATAATAATGATGCGGAAATATATGTATAAATTTCTGGAAAATGAAAACCTTCCAAACCTTCATTTATAATCAAAAAACTTAATGATAACCAAGATATTGCTAAAAGTATTTTTACAAATAGTTTAGTTGAATTTTTTATTGAAAAATAAACAGCTATCATGGAAATAAACAAGAAAATATAATTAACAGATTGCCACAGAAATGGGATTTCGATACTTATATTCACTGTTTGGGTTTGAGACATGAAAAGAATAGGACTCAACATACAATGCAACATACACAATACACTAGAACATGCACCAACGAAATCAGAATTTTTAATTGATATTAACATATGATCCGCGAATTTAAAACTATTTTTTAAATTTATATACTTCAGTGACAGCTTTTATTATACTTTTTCAACCTCCAATAGTTGTATGGAAGAGGAGTAATAAAACCCATGAATAACATTATTGGAGTAGCCCACCATGTAATTGTAGCCCCACCTGTTAATATAACATCTGTAATATTCATTGAAATTTCCATACCTACCATTGAAATAAAACTCATTCCGAGGGCAGTTTTTAAAGCACTTTTTAAATCCATTTGTTTAATGAGTATGAGAGTTTCTAAAATAATTGATGTTATTAATCCATTTATAATCGCCAAAGTCATTATTTCAAGAGTGCTCCAATCGTGTTGAATTTGCTGAAAGTAAAGTATGGTTCCAAAATCTCCTATTGAACAACCTAATAAGCACCATAAAGTGTTAATTCTAGCTGTTTTCCAAGTATGTTTACATTTCCAACTTATCATGACGCTAATTTAAAAGAAACAAACTAAAATTTAGACTATTTCACTAAATTCATTTTTATTAAATTTACTTTAATCAAAATATTTTAAATGAAATATATATACATTCCTATATTATTGATGTTATTTTCGTGTCAAACACCTACAAAAATATCTGAACAAGAAGTTAGAGAAACGTTTAATGAATTCTTTGATATTGTTGATAATAACATCGAAAATTTTGGTTCAATTATCACTGATGATTTTTATATTTTTGAAAATAGCCGAAAATATACTGCTGATGAATTTATTGAATTTGTTGGAGGTTATGATATAATCGAAACTAGAAGAAGGGTTGAAGACGTTGTTATTAGTACAGATCATAACTCTGCTCATTTAACACTAACTCAGTTTGGGGAATTTTTTGTTAATACACCAGATGGTGAAGTCAAAATGGATTATGAATGGCTAGAAAGTGTTTATTTTGTTAAAGACAATGATAAATTAAAAATTAAATTTTATTTTTCAGAGGTAATTAACAATTCAACTACTCCCCTATAAAAGATTTTTACTGTAACCATAAAAGACTAATAAAATGAATAAAAGGAGAAAAAAAATGATATGGTTTTGGGTTGACATTTTTGCAAAAATTCTATTATTTATTGCTGTCATCACTGCCATGAAATTAGTTTTCTTTAAGTAATTTTTTTAAATAAGTTTCAAAAGTTCTCTTATCAGATCCTAAATAACCAAAGTATTCATAATTCTCATAATTTGGTCTTCCAGTCATTGTTTTTAATCTTGAGGGGGTGCATAAAGGTTAAGAAAAAGCATTGGTAAATCTAATTCCTTTTGATGCTATTGAATCTAAAATTGGGGTTGAATATGAGTTAGAGCCATTAACTCCAATACACTCATAGCCAATATCATCTGCCATGATTAAAATTACATTAGGCTTTTTTATTATAAGAACTTTTTTCACATGAAAAAAGAAAAAATATTAAAAAAATGTAAGTGAAAATAAATTTCATTTAATAAATATTAATTGTAACTACTCACCCATTTATTAATCTTTTCCTCTAATAATTGCAATGGAATACATCCAGATTCCAATACTTTTTCATGGAACATTTTAATATCAAATTTATCTCCAAGTTTTTGCTCAGCATTTGATCTTAACTCTCTTATTTTAAGTTGACCAATCTTATATGATAATGCTTGACCTGGATTTGCCATGTATCTTTCTATTTCGGAAGTTATTCCAGCTTCTGACTCAGCCTCATTATCTAATGAATATTGTATTGCTTTCTCTCTTGACCATCCCTTAGTGTGAAGACCCGTATCAACAACCAATCTGATTGCTCTATGCATCTCTGCACTTAACATACCAAAATATTGATAAGGATCATCATAAAGCCCTAATTCTTCACCTAATGATTCAGAATATAGTGCCCATCCTTCTCCGTAAGAACTATACCATAAACTTTTTCTAAAGGAAGGCAATGAGGTATTTTCTTGTTGTAAAGATATTTGATAATGATGACCTGGAATTGCTTCGTGTAAGAAAAGATCCTCATCTGAAAAGTAATTGTACTCTTTAATGTTAGGAATTGGAACATAAAAAATACCTGGTCGAGTTCCGTCAAGAGATCCTGGATTATATTCAGCACTAGCAGATGCTTCTCTAAACGATTCAGTTCTCCTAACTTCAAAAGGAGTTTTAGGTTGCAAACCAAAAAGCTTGTTTACTTGTGGAGTCATTTTTTCATGAATTTTATTAAAGTTATCTATAACCTCTTGTGGTTCGTTAAACGGAATTAATTCATCTAATTCTCTTACATGGTTAAAAAATGATTTCAAATCACCATTAAAACCAACTTTTGTTTTGATCTTTTCCATTTCAGAAGAAATTTTAGCAACTTCATTTAATCCAATATTGTGAATTTCATCTGCAGTTAACTCAGTTGTAGTATAAAGTTTAATTGAATAATTATAGTAATCTAACCCATCTTCAAATGCTGATATTCCACTAGAACTTCTTCCTGCAACCAAATATTGATCTGACATAAAATCAGAAAGTTTTTTGTAGGCTGGTATAATTTTATTCAACACCATTTCAGTATATTTTTCAGTTAGTACTGATTTATCTTTTTCCGAGAATTCCTTAGGAAATTGTCGCGCTGGACTAAAAAATAAGTTCTGATTTAAATCAGGATTTAAAATTGTTTTAAGTTGTGGTATTACTTTTTTTATTAAAGATTTTGGCAACACAATTTCATTTTTTATTCCTTGCCTCATTCTCTCTTCAGCAGTTTCAAGCCAAATTAGATAATCATCAATTCTTTTTAACCAGTTGTTATAATCTTTAACAGTTTTAAATGGTTGTGCACTTAAACCAGCAGCATATTGGCCAATTGTAAGTTGGAGAGTCCACATTTGGTTTATTGGTGTATACTGTTCATTAAAAGTTAGTCTTTTTAAACTCAAATCACATTCCCACAACAAAACCTTTTTACTTAAAAGATCGTTTTCATTTAATGTGTGATCAGGAAAATTATTTAATTGTGATTTATAAAAGGTGTAAAAATCTTTCTCTTTCTTTCTAAATTCATCACTTAAATCGTTAGGAAGAAAATCATTATACCTCAAATCTCCTTGACTAGTGGCTTGTAATGGATATAGTTTTAAACTTTCTTGATAATAATTTTCAAATACCTGAGCTATTTCAGGAGATTTTTCGTTATTAAAATTACAACTGAAAAAAACTAAAATGGATACTAAAAGGGTAATTATTTTATTCATGGACAATAAGTTTTACATTATTTTTTTCAAATTAGATATTTCGCTAATAGAAAACAATTTTTAAAGTTTTTCTTTTTATAATTCTTTAATAACTATATTTAGATCAATGAAAGTTATTGAATATTGGTATAGACATTTTGGTTTCTTTCCCTATGTTTTTGTTTGGATATTAAAAAACTGGATTGATGATTCCAACATGGATTTCACAACCACTTGGTTTAATAGCAATATCATGGATAATTTTTGTTATTTATACTGTTGGTTTTAGAGATCAAGGTTAAGATCTTAATAATCCTTATTTTTATTGTCCATTAATACTTTTTCAAACATTAAAAAAATACTCAATTTAAAATTAAATTATGATTAAAAAACTTTTTATACTCTTTACAGGGTTATTAATTTCATTCAATTTAAACTCACAATCCGTAGATTTCGAAAAATATACCCTTGAAAACGGACTAGATGTTATTTTACATAAAGACAATTCTGCTCCAGTAATAACAACATCAGTTATGTACCATATCGGAGCTAAAGATGAAAATCCAGAAAAAACTGGATTTGCTCATTTTTTTGAACACCTATTATTTGAAGGGTCTAAAAATATTGAAAGAGGACAATGGGATATTTACGTCAACTCTAATGGTGGTAGATATAATGCTAATACAACTGCTGATAGAACATACTATTATGTGGTATTTCCATCAAATAATTTAGAGTTGTCTTTATGGCTTGAATCAGAAAGAATGCTACACCCTATTATTAATCAGATAGGAATAGATACTCAGAAAGAGGTTGTAAAAGAGGAAAAAAGAAGAGGTGAAAACAGACCATATGCAAAATTATTTGACGAGATTCAAAAAGCATTATTTAAAGTTCATCCTTACAAAGGAACTGTAATTGGAGAAATGGAACATCTCTCTTCTGCTACTTTTGAGGATTTTGAGGCATTTAATAAAAAGTTTCATATTCCAAACAATGCTGTATTAGTTGTTGCTGGTGATATTGAAATAGAGAAAACCAAAGTATTAATTGAAGATTATTTTGGTGAAATTAAAAAAGGTAATCCAGTAACCAGAAATCTTCCTAAAGAAGCTCCAATAACTGAAACTATTTTTAAAGAAGCTTTCGATGAAAATATTCAAATACCTGCCAGTATTTTAGCCTATAGAACACCATCAATGAAATCTAGAGAATCACGTGTTTTAGATATGATTTCTACATACTTAAGCGGAGGACAAAGCTCTGTACTTTACAAAAAACTAGTCGATAAGAAAAAGATGGCTCTTCAAGTTATTGCTGCAAACAATGCTCAAGAAGATTATGGGATTTATTTTATTGGTGGACTTCCTCTTGGTGATGTCGAACTTAATGTCTTAAACAAGAAATAGATCGAAGAAATTGAAAAGTTAAAAAGTGAATTAATTTCTGATAGAGATTTTCAAAAAATTCAAAATATATACGAAAGTCAATATATAAATTCAAACTCAACCGTTGAGGGTATTGCTAATTCTTTGGCAAGATACCATACTCTATATGGGGACGTTGATTTAATAAACAGTGAAATTGATATTTACCGATCAATAACAAGAGAAGAAATCCAAGGACGTTGCACAAAAATATCTTAATAAAAATCAGAGACTTGAGTTAAAGTACTTACCAAAAAAATAATTAATAAAATGAAAAATATATATATAAACTTATTACTTCTAATATCACTAGGATTTTCATATGGACAAATAGACAGATCAAATCCTCCTGTTTCTGGACCTATGCCAAGTATTGAGCTTGGAACACCTATTGAGTTTCAACTAAAAAATGGTCTTAGAGTATTAATGGTTGAAAACAAAAAACTTCCAAGAGTTACTGCCAATTTATTAATTGATAATCCTCCTTTTTCAGGGAGTGACAAAAATGGAATATATTCAATGACCTCAAGTATTCTGGGAAAAGGAACAGAATCTATTTCTAAGGATGTGTTTGTAGAAAAAATAGATTTCATGGGAGCATCTCTAAGCATTAATGCTGGTGGAGCCTTTGCCTCCTCTATTTCTAGATTTTTTCCAACTGTTTTAGAAATGATGGCAGATGGAGCATTAAACCCATTATTTAGCCAGGATGAATTTGAAAAAGAAAAAGCAAAAACAATTGAGGGTATAAAATCAAATGCTAAAAGTGTAGGACAAATAGCAAGAAGAGTTGAAAACGTTCTTGCATTTGGAAAAGATCATCCAAATGGAAAATACATAACAGAAGAATCTGTAAATAACATCTCGTTGGATGACGTAAAGTCATTTTACAGTGAAAATTATACTCCTAATAATGCCTATTTAGTTATTATTGGAGATTTTAATCCAAAAGAAGTTCAAAAAAGTGTTAAAAATCTTTTTTCAAAATGGAAAAAAGCAAAAAATGTTAGCTCAAAAAAATGGACTGACGCTAAAGAGTCTAAAAATCTAACTTTAAATTTTGTAGATGTTCCAAATGCAATTCAATCTGAGGTTGTATTTCAAAATATTGTTGATTTAAATATTAAAGATCCAGATTATTTTCCAGTCTTAGTTGCTAATAAAATCTTAGGAGGAGGGCCAGAAAATAGATTAGAACAACAAATAAGAGAAGTTAAAGGATATACTTATGTAGCAAGATCATCAATTGGTTCTAGTAAGTATACTAAATCAAGGTTTAGAGCTTTTACTCAAACAAGATTTCAAGTTACAGACAGTGCAGTTGTTGAATTATTAAATGAGATTAAAAAAATTAGAACATTAAATGTGACTTCAAAAGAACTTTCCGATGTTAAGGCTAAGTATGTAGGAAACTTTGTTTTGGCCTCTGAAAGTCCCTCAACAATAGCTAATTATGCATTAAATATAAAAACTCAAGGACTAGATAAAGATTTTTATAAAAATTATTTGAAAAACATAGATAATGTTACTATAGATGACATTAAAAGAGTTGCCAATAAATACTTTAAACTTGACAATGGACAAATTATTGTAACTGGAAAAGCAAGTGAACTCTTAGAAAAAATAGATAATGTCAAGTTTGATGGAAAAATTATACCTATTTCATATTTTGACAATTACGGGAATAAAGTTGAAAAACCAAAAAAACCAGAAGTTCCATCTAATATTACCGCTAATTCTGTTTTAGAAAATTACATAAAATCTATTGGAGGAAAAGAGAAATTGAATGATGTTAAATCTCTGATTTTAAAATACCAAGGAGAAGCAATGGGAGCTAGTATAATCAGTGAAGAAAAGAGACTAAATAATAAATTAGCAAATTCAACTTCAATGAACGGAAATGTAATGATGAAAATGGTAGTGACAGAAAATGAAGCATTTGTAAAACAGGGCCCTAATAAAATGGCTTTACCTGAAAATATTCAGAATGATATGAAAAAATCTTTGGGTATTTTTCCTGAGCTAAATTTATTAAACAACCCGAATGTAAAGTTTGGAGGTAAGGAAAATGTGGATGGTAAAGAAGCTTATGCAGTTGAAGTAGCTGGTGATTTCATATCCCTAAAATATTTGTATGATGTGGAAACAGGGAAAAAAATAAGGGAAATTTCTACAACCAATATGGGTGGTCAATCTCAGGTTCAAGAATCAGTTATTGGAGACTATAAGAATTTTGATGGAATACTTTTTCCATTAAAAAAATCACAATCTTTAGGCCCTCAAAAAATTGAAATGACTTTAATTGATGTTATTATAAATCAAGATTTTGAAGAAAATGATTTTAATTAAAAAAGAATAATGAAAGCCGGAGAATTAAAAAAGAATCTCAACAAACTTAATAAGAATTGGAAATTAGTTGATAATAAATTACAGATCAATATTGAATTTAAAAGTTTTAAAAAGGCGTTTGAATTTATGCAAGAAATTGCTGTTCAATCTGAGATTTTAAATCATCACCCTCTTTGGACAAATGATTATAATAAATTAGAGATAAAACTTTACACTCACGATAAAGGAAGAATTACTGAATTGGATTTTAAGTTAGCTAAAATAATTAGACGATAAGCTATATAAATTAAAATGAAAAAAAGAATATTAATTGGCGTAATTATAATTATTGTTTTATACCTATGGGCAGAACTTGGTGTAGGTATATTTTTCCAGGACTCTTGGGGTGGTGATTAAATAATTTTATTCTGTTTTACGGAAAAACATATTAAGATTTAAATCTCTAGAAATTTGATAAACCTTATCGCCTTTAGTTTTTCTGTTTCTAAGGTTATTTAATTTAATTTTTTCTGAATCAGTTAGTTTATTTTCAAGATTCATAATTTCCTCATCATTTCTGGGAAAATAGGTCGAATCGAAATTCTTTTTTCCAAAAAACGGGAAAGAAGGATTATAAACTTCAAATTTATCTCCATACATTTTTTCATTTAAATCAATTGATCTTAAAACTTCTTTTGAATTTGAAATATAATCCAAATTCAATCTTAAACATACCTTATCATTTCTATCAACAAACCAGATGCAATTTGAAATAACTTGTAATTCCCCAGTAGAGCTTTTGATCACTTCTCTTTTAATTAATCGATTATAAATTAGACGCTCAAAAAGAGAATAAATATCAAAACGATATGAACTATAATAATCAATATTAAACTCCTTGACTGGAACATAATATTTTATTTGTTCCCATGTTTTAGTAGTTTTCAAAAAAGGAAATAATAGATTTTTTTTTACAATTCCCTGTTTATCGAGGGTTATTTGGTAAAATGCAAGTCCTATCAATGAAATAACAATAGAAAGCACATATAGATTAAGACTATTCAAATCATTTGTAGAGATGAAAAAAAATAAAAATGAAAGTGCAAAAAGAAGAATTTTAAAATTTATTGTTTTTGATTTAATTTCTTTCATAGTTATTATTTAAGTAAAATATAAAAAAAGATTACAAAAATTTAATTTCAATAAAAAATATATATTTATTAAAAAAAGTATGGACAATAAATTTATTTTAGCTTGTATTGTATTAATGTATGCTTCTGCTGTATACTTTATTTTTAGAGGGCAATATGTTATAGGTGGTTTTCAAGTTATAATGGGACTGGCTTTAACCAATTTTTATTCAAATAAAAAATAGAATTGAAACTTGAGGTTTATCAAATTGATGCTTTTACAGGAAAAAACTTTGATGGAAATCCAGCGTGTATAGTCTTACTAAAAAATTGGCTTGATAAGAATAAACTATTAGAAATTGCAAAGCATAATGCAGTACCAGAAACTGCTTTTATAAAGATTGAACAAAATTATTTTCATATTAGATGGTTTACGCCTGAAATAGAAATGGACCTATGTGGACATGCTACTTTAGCAGCCGCTCATTTTATAAAAAACATATTAAATCATTCAAAAAATCATATAAAGTTTAAAAGTTGTAGCGGAGAGCTTAATGTTACTTTAAAAAATAAAAAATATAGTCTTGATTTTCCCAAACGTGAGCCTATTAAATCAGATTTACCTGAAATTATATCAAAAGCAATTAATATTCAACCTATTGAAACACATAAGTCAAGAGATTATATTCTTGTTTATAATTCAGAGGCTGATATAAGAAAAATCAAAATTGATAAAAATTATTTTGATCAAATAAATTTAGATCCTGGTGGTGTAGTAGTTACTTCAGTTGGTGAAATTGCAGATTTTGTTTCAAGATACTTTACACCCCAATCAACAATTCTTGAAGATCCTGCAACTGGATCATCTCATTGCTCATTGATTCCATTTTGGTCAAAAAGACTTAATAAAAAAGAACTTTTATCATTCCAGATTTCAAAAAGAGGAGGTGAATTTGAGTGTATAGATAATGTAAATAGAGTCACGATAATTGGAAAAGCCAAAACAAGATTTAAAGTTTCAGTCTCTATATAAAAGTTAAAATTTGCTAACTTAATACAATGAAAAAATTAACTCTACTAATAATATTATTATTTTTTTCTTGCGAAAATCAGAGTGTTATTAAAAGACCTAATGTTATTTTAATAATGACTGATGATCAAGGATACGGAGATCTGGGAGCTAACAACAATCAAAATATTATTACACCTAATCTGGATGATTTTACTGAGAAAAGCATTCGCTTTAATAATTTCTTTGTATCACCTGTTTGTGCACCAACAAGATCTAGTTTGATGACAGGAAGATATTCATTGAGAACTGGAGTTAGAGATACTTACAATGGCGGAGCAATGATGTCGTCTGATGAAACAACAATAGCTGAGATACTAAAAGAGGCAAACTATTCAACTGGTATATTTGGAAAGTGGCATTTAGGTGATAATTACCCTTTTAGACCCTCTGATCAAGGGTTTGATGAGTCTTTAATACATCTTGCGGGAGGTATAGGACAAGTTGGTGATTTCACCAATTATTATGCAAAAAATACAAGTTATTTTGATCCTATTCTTTGGAAAAATAATGAGCAAAAAAAATACGAAGGCTATTGTTCAGATATCTTCACAAATAATGCGATTGAATTTATTGAAAAAAATAAATCAAATTCATTTTTTTGTTATTTATCTTTTAATGCCCCTCATACCCCACTACAAGTTCCAAAGGAATACGAAGAACTTATATAATAATCTTGAATTAAACACTGAATATTATGATGGGAATCAATTAGTTAAAATGACTAAAAAAGATATTGAAGATACCAGAAAATTTATGGAATGATATCTAATATTGATGATAATTTAGGAAAAGTAGTTAATAAATTAAAAGAGTTAAAAATTGAAGATGAAACTATTATAATTTTTATGACTGATAATGGTCCCCAACAATTATAGGTATAACGGAAATATGAAAGGAAGAAAAGGTTCTGTGTATAATGGAGGAATTAGAGTTCCTTTCTTTTTAAAAGTTCCAAATAAGTTTAAAGATATTAAGGAGAAATTAACAAATTATCTGCTCATATAGACCTAGTTCCTACCATTTCTGAACTTTGTGATGTTGAGTTACCAAAAAATAAAAAAATTGATGGAAAAAGTCTTATCCCATTGTTAGAAGGAAAAAATACTGAAAACAGATATTTTTTTTCCTATTGGACAAGAAGATTTCCGGAAAAATATATAAACATGTCTATCCAAAATGATGAATTTAAATTAGTAGGAAATAACAACTATGATAGTGATATTAAAAAATTTGAATTGTACGATTTAATTAATGATCCTAATGAAAAAAATAATATAATTAAAGAGAATATTCAAATTGCTACTAGAATTTAAATATGAAATGGAAAAATCACTAAATGAATTAACAAAATCAAAAAACATATTAAATCCACCTAGAATAATTATTGGAACAAAAAATGAAAATCCAACATTTTTAAATCGCAATGATGCTTCTGGTGACAGAGGAATATGGGCTCAAAATGACATATATACGATGTGGAAAGTAAAATTTAAAAAAGGAACTTATAATTTAAAATTTAAATTTAAAGATTCCATAAAAAAACCAGGAACAATATTTACGGAAATAAATAATATGGTTTATTCAAAAAAATTTAATGAACCAATAGATGATGTAATAGAGATGAAGGGTATTGAAATAGAAGATAGTAATGTGGATTTAATATCTTTTTTAAGAGTTGGTAATACAAAAATATATCCTTTTTGGATTGAAATTAATAAGAAAAATGAAGAATAGAGATTGGTTAATTACAGCAATGATATTAATTCCTATAATTGGATTAATGTTTAATATATATGCAATATTTTTATTTCTTCCTCTAGGATTTTTGTCAAAAACAAAAAAAACTATTGACAGTCTGAAAATACCCATCCCAATTTTTATTCGTTGGTTCATTAGGAAAATAGTAACATTCCCTTTCCCCGTTTGGGTATGTTAAGTTTTTCCAAAAACCTGTTGGAATATGCACTCCTGTTTCCCTAACTTCGTGACCTGGATCAAAAACTAGCTCAATTCTAACTCTTATACTTCCAAGTGATGCTGACCAGTCTCTTACTTGTTGTTCCAATTGAGCCCACTCTCCCCTATTTAAGTCATCAATTTGCATAGCACAGTTTACAAACGAAAATGTCTTATTTAAATTTTCTTCTGAGTCGCTAAAAGTAGCTGCAGGTGCTAAATGACCTTTATCCCAAGGGTTTTTATAGTAGTCTGCATTATCGGACGTTTTAACACCAGGTTCTAAATAAAAATCTTTATTTCCTCTGTCAACATTTTTCGGTCTATTAGAAACAGAATACTCTATCCAATTTGGTTGCTCATAAACTTCATTGTAAGAAACTGTAAAAATTCCTTTATTAATTATAATTTCTTCTCTTAGATCAGGAAATACACAACAATCTGAGGATGAACCTTCACATGAAACCAGTAAAAAAATTAAAATATATTTAACAAAATAATTCATAACTAAAACAAAAATATAATTAGGTTTGTTAAAAAAAAAGAATGAAGAATTTTTTATTATTACTGTTTCTTTTAACAACATTTTTTTCCCATTCTCAAGAGGTTCAAAAGGTTGAAGTTCTAAAGAATGATAATCAGATAACTGAACTTTTTGAAAGCTTGGGCAAGAATGAATTAAAATTGATATTGCTCCCCTATTAGCTTTTCCTGCATTAGATGTCAACTATGAGAGAATTAATGATCCTTATTCCTCTTATGGAGCTAAGTTTATATCTCAATCTAAGTAATGATGATTCATCCAATGTGAATTGGATAGATAAATTTTCCTTAACTCCATTTTACCGTTTTTATTTTTTTAATAAAAGAGATTTTGGAGGATCTGGATTTTTTGCTGAATTATTTTCCAAATTCAGTTTTGGAAAACATGATGTTGAATATTACAATTATAATCCTGACGCAAATAGTCCAGGAATTGATTATTGGGAAACGGTTGAAGAAAATTATTTTGATATAGCCCTTGGTGCTGCTATTGGAAATAAATGGGTTAATAAAAAAGGCTGGACATTTGAAATTAGTTTGGGAGCGGGTAGATTTCTTTTAAATCCAAGCGAAGATGACTCTACTATTGGAAGAGAAGTCAATTCGTTCAAACCTGAGGCAGTGATTCGTGGAGGATTATCAATAGGAAAAAGATTCTAATCAATAAACATTCTATAAAGAATCTTTCAAAGATTTTTTATACCTTACTAAGTAAATTATTACTAACCAAATTTATTAAAATGAAAAAATTATTATTATTAGGTCTTATTGGACTATTTATTTCCTGTGGAAATCAAAATTGTGAAACACCTTCAAACGGTTTTATAGATGGAACGGGACAATCTGTTACATTAGGATCTGAAGCTACTATTGATGTTTTTAAATCAATTGATAAAGCATGGGCTGAGAGAGACTATGAAACTTTAAAGTCTTTAATTTCAAATGAAGGAAACTTTACTCATGACGATAATTCTGTATCAACAAATGCAGATGAATTTGTGGCTCATATTGAAGCTGGATATCAAGAATCTTTACAAAATGGAGAAGAATGGGGATGGGTTACAAATTTTGCTTTTTCTGTTAAACCAACAAAATCAGAAACTGGAGATTATGCAAATGAAAATGGTGAATGGGTATGTGCAAGATTTACAGGATCTAATGGGGATGTTTACGAAGAATGGTATCAAATTGTTGAGGGAAAACTTGTAATGTGGTCTTCCGCCAAAAGAGAAAACAAATAATCTAAATATTTATAAAATGAAAAAATTAATATTCTTATTTATCGTTGCTACTTTTATTAGTTGTGATACAAAAACAATAGAAATAAACAAGGAAGGTGGAAGTTGGAACTCATGGGATGAAAGTGGAGTTTCAAAAAAGGCTACAATTGGATCTGAAAGTGATCTTGAAATAGCTATGGCGTTTTATAATGCATATGGAGATATGGAATTAGATAAAATGGTTGATTTGTCTGAAGATATTGTAAAATTTCATCCTGGAAATCTAGCTGGTGTAGTTGACGTTAATACTTCAAATACTGATTTTGTTGTAGAAAGGCAGTCAACTTTTGAATCAATAAAAAGAACATTACACAATGTAACTCCAATATCTACTGTTGGTTCTGAAAATTATACTATTGTTTCAATAAATTTTACTGAGGAAATTACATATAAAGATGGTTCTACATCTAAAGATCATTATTTTGAAAGAATCCATGTTTCGAACGGAAAAGTTAACAGAGTTGTTCAATGGATGAGACCTTCGGAATAAAAATTAAACTAATATTATAACTATGAAAAAACTATTATTACTATTAATTATAATTACTAGCATAAGCTGTAATCAAACTAACGTGACTATTGTTGAATTTGAAGATGAAAAATCAAATGCAATAAGGGGACATTATCAACATTATTTAAATAACGATATTGATGGCTTAAAGAAACTTTGGGCAGATGATGACAAAATTGTTCTTTGGCTAGGAAGTGTTGAACAATCTCCTCTTTCAGAGCTTATTGGACTGATTGGAGCACAACATACTGCATTTGATAATATTCAATTATTAAATATTCAAGGAGCGGATGAACCTATTTATGTTGAAACAAAAACATATCAAAGTGGGCAAACTTGGACTAATACATGGTTTAAATGGTCAGCAGTTGGTAAAACAAGTGGAAATTTAATTGAACTACCTGCACACCTATCTTTTAGATGGGAAAATGGCGAAATAGTCGAAGAGGTACATTTATTTGATCCAACACTTATGAAAGCTGAACTGGAACTTTTTGCTAGTTCACAAGAATAAAAAGATTTTTTAAATTTTTTTTAAAACCCTGCATTTTGCGGGGTTTTTTTATTTGAAAACAAATTTTGAAATTTTTCCTTTTCCAGCTGCAAAAGCAACAGAATCATTAAGAAATCTAAAAGTATAATAACTTTCTTCACTAAAATTCCTCCAAGTATTGCCATGATCACTTGAATAATCAACTCCTTTATAACCAACTGCTAATATTTTTTCCCCATTACTATTTGGAAAATACTGTACACAACTTCTGTAACCAGGACCATGAGTTATCTGCAATTGTTTTCCATGATTTACCTCCATCTACAGTAAATATTTTATTAAGACTATCAATTTCTGGCTTAGTATAATCTCCTCCAATAGCATATCCATTATTTTGATCATAAAAATCCATACTAAAAATTCCAGTTGTTGATTCACCTTGCAGAACAGGGGTATTGAAAATCTCCCAAGTCCTCCCCTTGTCATTTGAGAAATAAACTCTACTATTTTTACCTCCACTAGCTATCCATGTTTTATTGCCTATAATTGAAATATTAGTGTCACTAGCAGCAAAAAAACCTTCACCCTCAATAATTTGATTAAAAACAGTACAATCTAATTTATTCCAGGTATTTCCTCCGTCCCTTGTAATTATAATACTTATACAATTTTCTGTAAAATCACCAACTGCAATTCCTTCATTTTCATTCCAAAACTCCATAGAATCATAAAATACTTTTGGGTGTATTTCTTTATATACTACTTTTCCATTCTTAAAAAGTAATGCAGGATTTCCAATTGATATTGCAAATACATTTTCATTTTTAACAGCCAGTGCTCTAAAATTAGGTTTCAAAATAGAGTCAAAACTATATTGTAATTGTGAAATTACTTTTGAATTATGAGCATCGAAAGAGTAAATTGATCCGGTTGATGAAGCAGAAAAAACTTTGTTATTTTCAATTTCCAATGCTCTAATATTTATTGTAGAATCTATAAGTATGGGTTGAATCTCAAGAGTTTGAATTTTAAATTCATTTTTAGAACATGAAAAAAAACAAACTGAGATTAAAAAAAATTTAATAATGGTTTTATTAATCATTATTTCAAATTGATTATTTAAATTTAAATTAAATAATTTAATGGTATGAAGAAATATTTTTTAGTTATTGCATTACTCTTTATTTTAGGCTGCAGCTATAATAATAAAAAACCTAGAATAGCAATTGCAGGATTAGCAATCGAATCAAGTACTTTTTCACCGGCCAAAACTATTGAACCTGATTTCAAAGCTAGACTAGATGAAGATGTATTTAGCTATTATCCTTTTCTTCAAAAAGATTCATTATATAGACTAAAGGCTAACTGGATACCAACTCTAAGAGGACATGCTTTACCTGGTGGAATAGTTACAAAAGAAGCTTATAATTCACTAGTCAATAAAACTCTTGAAAAATTAAAAAACAATCTTCCATATGATGGTTTATTTTTTGATATTCATGGAGCCATGAGTGTTGAGGGAATTGATGATCCAGAGGGGGATTTCATAAAAAAAATTAGAGAGTTAGTTGGATATGATACTTTAATTTCAACGTCAATGGATCCTCATGGAAATGTTTCATATGAGTTAGCAATGGAAACTGACTTAATAACATGTTACAGAATGTCTCCACATGAAGATGCTATTGAATCAAAGCGAAGAGCGGTAACGAATCTAATTGAAAGATTAGAAAGTGGTAAAGGAAAACCACTATATAAATCTAGAATTAAAGTACCAATACTGTTACCTGGAGAAAAAACAAGTACTAGAATAGAACCCGGAAAAAGTTTATATGGAAAATAGATCCTGAAACTAAAAAAGAGGGTATTATAGATGCTGCAATATGGATGGGTTACCCTTGGGCTGATGAACCTAGAAATCATGGAGTAGTTGTAGTTTATGGTGATAATAAAGAAGAGGTGAAAAATTCTTCTGAGTTTTTAGCTAAAAGTTTTTGGGATGTTAAAGATAAATTTGAATTTGTTGCACCAGTTGGTACATTGGAGAAAAGCCTTGAACTTGCATTAAATAGCGATACTAAACCTTTTATAATAAGTGATATGGGTGATAATCCAACAGCTGGAGGGGCAGGTGATGTAACTTGGACATTGAAAAGACTTTTAGAAAGAGATGAGTTCAAGGATGAAAATGGACCATCCTTGATATATGCTTCAATTCCTGGTCCAAAACTAATTGAAAACGCTAAAAATTTAAAGGTGGGTGATTATGTTGAAGGATTTGTTGGTGCAGAGGTTGATGATAGATTTTCTCCACCTATTTTATTGAGAGGCACAATAAAATCTAAAAAAATTGGGGATATTAATGCAAAAACTGAACTTGTAGTACAAAGTGGAAGTATAAATGTTATAGTAACAGAAAAAAGAAAACCCTATCATTATATTAAAGATTTTACTGATTTAAATTTAGATCCAAAATCAATTGATATTCTTATGGTAAAAATCGGATATTTAGTTCCACAGTTATATGACATAAACAAAGGATGGATTATGGCATTAACACCTGGCGGAGTTGATCAAGATTTATTTAGACTTGATTATAAAAGAATTGAAAGACCAATGTTTCCTGTTGACGAATTTGAATCAGAACCAGATTTAAGTGCAGTTTTTGTCCCGTTATCAGAGTCTAATTAATATTTTGAAAAAATATTAAAAATAAATTCTTGATTTGTATTAAAAGGAGTTTGGTGAACACTAGTTTCAGAGTAGGAAAGCTTAAATTCTTCTTTAAACAGTTCAGAAATAGAATTTTTGTTGTATTGCGAAATTTGCAATCCACTACATTTTAAAGGCCCATTAGTAGAAAAAGTTGATACAATTAAATTACCTTGAGAATTAACTGAATTATTTACTAGATCAACGTATTTTTTAATCCTTATCTTATCTGTTAAAAAATGAAAAGCAGCCCTATCGTGCCATAAATCAAAACTTTTATCTGGGATAAAATCAACAATATCAGAAACTACCCAATTAACTAGTTTTGATTTTTTACCCAACCTTTGTTTTGTTTTTTCAATAGATTTAGAGGAAATATCTAATACTGTAACATTTTTAAAACCCAAACTTAAAAGATTGTCAACGAGTCTACTCTCCCCAGCTCCAACGTCAATTATCTTTGAATCTTTTCTTAAATTAAGAGAGTTTATGAGATCTAGTGATTTTGATGGAACTTCTTGATACCAACTAACCTCATTTTCATTTTTTGATTGGTAAACATTTTCCCAATGGGATTTAAAATTAACCGTCATATTTGAATTTATACAATAAAAATAGCTAGTTCTTAATTAATTTAGACTACATTCGCCAAAAATTAATAAATAATAATTATGAAAAACGGTGTTGTAAAATTCTTTAACGGATCAAAAGGATACGGTTTTATCAAAGAAGAAGGTGTTGAAAAAGATCACTTTGTTCATGCTTCTGGCTTAATTGACAGAATTGATGAAAACGATAAAGTTGAATTCGAATTAGAAGAAGGTCCTAAAGGAATGAGTGCTATCAATGTTAAAAAAATTGACTAACTATTCTAATAGGTAAACAAACAACTCTTAGATAAGAGTTAAAAAACATAGGTTATTTCTTATAAGAAATAACCTTTTTTTTTGTCACTAAATAAATCCCAATAAAGATTAATATCATTCCCGTAACGCTTACAAGAGATAATGTATCACTTTTAGTAGAAACTGCGTAAACTATTCCAACAATAGGTTGAAGATAAATAAACGAACTAACTGTAGATGGTGATAAAGTTCTTAAAGCATATGCATTAAATAAATAAGTACAAAACGTAGTTCCAACTACTACAAACAACATCGGAAGAACTGCATCTTTAATTGGTAAGTCAGCCCATTTTACAGATGTAAATTCATTAAAAGTTACTGGAAGATTCAAAAAAATAGCTAATAAAAAAAGCCATTTTAATAGAGTTATAATATTATATTTTTCAATTAATGGTTTAACCAAGACTAAATATAGTCCATATGCAAATGAATTAACTATAAACAGCACATTACCTAAGGGGATATTTGGAGCATTAATCCCTGTTTTTGAGGTATATAATACCAATATAACTGCTCCTATAAAACCTGATATTATTCCGATTGTTTTTAAAAATTGAATTTTTTCTTTGAGTAAAATTGCTGAAAATATAAAAACTATGATTGGGGAAATAGTAATTATAACTGAACTATTTACAGGAGTTGATAACTCAAGACCTTTAAAAAAAGCAAGCATATTTATAACCATTCCTAAAAAAGAACAGGCAATTAAACGAGGCCAATCTTTTTTTTGAATTTTTTCAGGTTTTATAAAAAAACTAACTAGCCAAAAAAGAATTGCTGCACCTAAAACTCTGAGTAAAATAAATCCAAAAGGAGTAATGTATGTGGGCATTACATTCTTAGCAATAGTATGATTAAGACCATATATTATAGTTGCTCCTAATGCTGCTAAAAAGCCTAATGTTCTTTTATCCAATTCAATATTTGTTATCTTGCAAAAGTAATTCTATTATTCATAAATAAATGTTGAAAAAATATATTTTAGTTCTTTTTGTTAGCTTACTATTTTCTTGTGATGGTAATAATTACGAACATATAATTAAAGATGAAAATTTTAGACAAAGCGTTGGAGTCTGGAAATTTTATTGAACTAAGCGAAGGTTACTCTTACTTTGAAGTTGACAATAGAGAAAGTAACAATTCATTAATTTTTATTCATGGATTTTCTGTCCCCTCCTATATATGGGACAAAACGTATTATTCTGCGAAAGAAAAAGGGTTTAAGGTAGTGAGACTAGATTTATATGGAAGGGGTTATTCTGATAATCCAAATGTTAATTATACTGATGAATTATTTGCACGCCAAGTAATCGAATTACTTGATGATTTAGAAATTGACAAAGCATCTTTTTTAGGACTTTCTAATGGTGGAAGAGTAATTTCTAAAATTGCAGATTTGAAACCTAACTTAATTGACAAGCTAATTTATGTTTCAGCTTCTAGTTTTGGTGAACACATAGAAATGGAAGATAAAAATGTTACAGCTAATGAAATCAATACTTTCATTACAAAAAAATATCCTACTATATCCAAAGGTCAACTTTCTGATTTTAAATACCCTGAAAATTTTCCTAACTGGGCGAATAAATATGAATCATTATTAAAATTTAAGGGTTTTGCTAGAGCACTTATTTCAACTCAAAAAAATCATATTAATTTAGATTTGGAACATAAAGAAATAAATGAGTCTAACATGAAAGTATATACTATCTGGGGTGATAGTGATTCAGTCATTGTTTATAATGATATAAAAGAAAAGTTAAATAAACTACTTCCAAATAGATTTGAATATATTATACCAGAGTCAGGACATCTTCCTCATATAGAAAATCAAGAAGATTTTGAAAATTATTTATTCAATGTAGTCTTAAAATAAAAAAATAGTTTTAAATGAGTAATAATTAAGAATTATTCAGGGAACAGAGATGGGTTTTTTTGTTTAACCAAATATCCATCTTTTCTAACTAAGTCTGGAAAATTTAATTCCTTTATAATCAGCCCAGATTCTTTTTCCAACCAATCCGCTACTAAATGCCTGTGGCAGAATTTAGTTTTGGCACAATTACACATTAATATTGGTTCAAGTCCTCCAGTTAAAAAATTTAAATGTTCAATAACATGTTTGGAATTAAGTTCATTAAGCATGCTTTGATATTCAATTATAAATTTTTTTTCAGAAATTTTTTTCTTTTTAAAATCATTCCATAACCTCCAATTAGGAGCAAGTGCTTTGTATTCAAATATAATTTCAGGTGAATTTGAAGGAAGAAGAGTAATAGAAACTCCACCCTCAATATCAGAGTTTTTCAATATGTTAAAACTTGCAGTTTTAATAACTTAATTTTTTATTGAATTTAAATATTTTTTAAAGAATTCTCAAATTTTTATAAACATTCTTGTCAGAATGTTAATTAGACGATTAAAAAAATGAGAAAAACTTAAATTTTTCAGGAAAAACTTTTTTTCTTAACAATATTTTAACATATTTGTTATAAATCAAAATAATATATATGAAAAAACTAAGCTTTTTAATGACATTATCTATGATGTTAGTGTCATTCTGGGGATTTAGTCAACAACTTACCATAACTGGTAATGTTGCTGATGATAATAGTCTTGCACTCCCTGGAGCAACAGTATTAGTTGAAGGCACTAGTAATGGTGTTACAACTGATTTTGATGGTAATTATTCAATTGTTGCAAATGTTGGTGACGTGTTAGTCTTCAGCTATGTGGGATTTGATACTCAAACCGTTACTGTTGGTAGAGACACGAAAATCAACATTTTGCTTAATTCAAGTAACGAATTAGAAGAAGTTGTTGTAACAGGTATTACTACTAGAAACTTAAAACGTTCCACAAGTAGTACAGTTGTTGTTGATGCTGCCCAAATTGAAGGTGTAGCCATGACTTCACCTGATGCTGCACTTCAAGGAAGAGTTGCTGGACTTAAGAGTTGTTTCACAATCTGGAACACCTGGTTCGCCAACATCTATTAGAATTAGAGGTGAAGGATCTATTTCAGGTACTAACTCACCACTATTTGTTATCGATGGAGTTCCTGTTGTTAATGGATCTTACAGTCCACTTACTAATGATTTGGGAGTATTATCAATGATAAATCCATCAGATATTGAAAGTATAACTGTACTAAAAGATGCTTCTGCTACAGCTCCATATGGTGCTAGAGGTTCTAATGGAGTTATAGTTATAACTACTAAATCTGGTTCTGCTGGTGAAGTACAATATCAAATAACATCTAATTATGGATTCCAAAATTATGCAATGGACGAGCGTCCAATGCTAACTGGAAATCAAAGATTAGAACTTGGTGGAGAAACTTTGATGAACGATTATGGATTTACTAGAGAGGCAGCAACTAATTATGTTTTAGCTAACTTTCCTGGAGCTGCTGCATGGGATGCTGGAGGAAGAGTTGATGGTAACTGGGACGATGCTGTAAAAGTTAAAGATGCACCTGATGCTGTCTATAACTTCTCTGCATCTGGAGGTAATGCTACAGAAAATTTCAGACTTTCACTTGGTCACAGAAAAACTATGGGTACATCAATTGGTGTTGAATACGAAAGTATTAGTGGTTCTCTTGATTACAAGAAAAAAGCTGGAAAAGTAGACATAGTTACAAGTGTTAGAGTTTCTAATGCAATACAAGAAGGTCAACTTGAAGGAAGTTCATATTTTGCTGCTCCTCAGATGACTAGAATTTTCATGTCTCCTTATCAGCAGATTTATAACGCTGATGGTAGTTTAAACACAAACTTATCAACTAGTGTTTTTAATACTGTTTATTTAGCTGAAAATAATATTAGTAAATTAGATGGTACAAGAGCATTATCAAACACATCTTTATCATACAAGATTACTGATAACTTAAAGTTTCAAACTAGATATTCTTTAGATTACAATCTTACAAATTCACACAGATATCAAAATGCCGTTCATGGTGGTGGTGTCTCTGATAATGGATATGCATACCAATCAACTGGAAGATCATTTACTTGGGCATTTGCTAATCAGTTAAAATGGGATAAAACATTTAACGATGTTCATTATGTATCTGCACTTGCGCAAATGAGTTTTCAAAAACAGAAATATGACTTTTTAAGTTCTTCTGGAGAAAATGTTGCTGCAGAAGGATTAATTTATGTTTCAAGTTTTGGAACTAACCAATCAGCAAGTGGATCATTTAGTGATTGGAAAGAACTTGGTTATCTAGGTCTTTTAAATTATTCTTATGATGACAAGTATATTTTAGATCTTTCCTACAGATACGACGGATCATCAAGATTCGCCATGGGTTACAGATTCGGATCATTCTGGTCTGCTGCTGTTGCTTGGAACCTTACTGAAGAAGATTTCTTAGCGGACAGTGATATTGTAAACAGCTTAAAACTAAGAGCTTCTCTTGGTGAAACTGGAAACAATAATGTAGGACTTAACTCATACCAATCTTTATTTGGATACGGAGGTTCATACAACGATAATGGTGCAGTTTCTCCATCATCTTTTGGTAACGCTATATTGACTTGGGAAAAACAAGCTCAATATGATATAGGACTTGACTTTAGTTTACTTGACAATAGAGTTTCTGGATCAATTGTAGCATTTAACAAGAAAACAAGTGATTTACTTCAAAGTGTTCCTCTTTCATTAACTACTGGTCACAGTTCTCAATCCAAAAATATTGGAGAGGTTGAAAACAAAGGGGTTGAAATAGAACTTTCTTCTGATGTTATTAGAACTGATAATTTTTCATGGACAATTTACTCTAATTATGCTACCCTAGATAATAAAGTAACAAAACTTGCTAAAGATGCAGAGGGTAATGATATTAATTTAGACGGTGGATACAACAGAGTAAGAGTAGGTGAAGAATTAAGAGGTTGGTATTTAAGACAATGGGCTGGTGTAAATTCAGAAACTGGTGATCCAATGTACTATAAAGGAGGTGAAACCAACGATATGACTATTGTAAATAGCTTAAATGCAGCAGATCAAACTAAAGTTGGAAATAGATTACCAACATATACTGGTGGTCTTGGAACAAGAGTTAACTGGGGCGGTTTTTACGCGGATGCTAACTTTTACTTCTCTGGAGGAAATAAAATATACGAAAGATGGAACTGGTATTCACAATCAACTGGACTACTATCTACATATTACTACCAAGGAGCTGCTTCACTTATGGATAGATGGCAAAAACCTGGTGATATAACAAATGTACCTAGAATGAGATATAGCACAAGTACATCTGGAACAGGTTCTGGTAATTCAACTAGATTCCTTTATGACGGTGACTATGTAAGGTTGAGAGATCGTTGTAATTGGTTATAACGTTAATAGCTCCGCAGCTGAAAAGCTTAGGTTTTGATTCTATAGCAGTTAATGTTAAAGGAACAAACCTTTGGACATGGGTTAAAGACGATGATCTTCAAGTAGATCCTGAAGTTGCATTTAGTGGAAGTTGGGAAATTTACACTCCTATCTTAAAGTCAATCTCAGTTGGTCTAAATTTAAAATTTTAATAATATGAAAAATATATATAGATACTTATTAATTTTTACCGCATCTGCTCTAGTAGTTTCATGTGGTGAAAGCGATCTAGAACCTACACTGGCTTTAGATAAAGATTTAGATAGTGGTATAAATTCAGCTGCTGATTTAGGTTTTGTGTTAAATAGTGCTTATGATAGAATGTCAGTATCAGGGTACTATGGAAGAGATCAAATTATTATGGGTGATGTCAGAACTGACAATGCTTATTCTAATATGAATTCTGGTAGATTTGCAGATTCAGATATGGATTACAGTTCTAATGGAGCTGGACCATGGTCTCGATATATAGAGTAATTGCTATTACCAATATTGTAATTAATGCTGACACCTCCAATTTAACTGGAAGTGCAGCTCAAATTACACATATTCAAGGACAAGCTCATGCATTAAGAGCATTAGCTCATTTTGATTTACTTCAAGATTACGGACAACATTTTATTACTGGTCAAGGGGGTGCATCATCTTTGGGAATTCCTTACGTGAAAACTTACAAGGACCCAGCTAATTTAGAACCTGCAAGAGGAACAGTTGTATCGAATATTGGAGATATTGCAGCAGATTTAACTAGCGCTATTAGTATGATGGATGATTCTTTCAATACATCAACTAGCTATATGACTAAAGCCGGTGCTTATGCAATACTTGCTAGAGCAACTCTTTATGCTGGTTCAGTAGATCCAAGTTTATATGCAACAGCTGATTCTGCAGCAAAATGGGTTATTGCAAATTCTGGAGCAACTCCAGTTGGCCCAACTGGATTCACTGGTTCATTTGCAACTGATAATGCATCAAATTCAATTTTTGAGCTTGCATTCTCAGGAACTGACAGTAGAGGTATTAATGGAATTGCATATATTTTAAGAGGAACTTCTTATGGTGATGTTAGAATATTAACGGGTGATGGTCCAAATCCTGATCTTTTAGATATTTACGATGCCGACGATGTTAGAGGTGCTGCAGACATGATAGGTACAGCTCAGGGTTATCCAACGATGCTTGGAAAATTTCCAACATGAACGGTTCAGACAATGTTACTTTATTTAGAGTTGAAGAAATGCATTTAATAGCAGCTGAAACTAGTCTTAGAGCTGGTAATACTGCTGATGCATTAACTTATCTAAATAATATACCTGCAATAAGAGGATTAGGTGCTAATTATTATGCATCTGCAACTTTGGAAAACATTCTTCTTGAAAGAAGAAAAGAATTTGCTTTCGAAGGTTTAAGGTTCCATGACTTATCTAGAATGGGAATGGACATGCCTTTAATTGATTCATTTAAACAATTAAATGATGATTTAACTGGAACTCCTCCTACATTCGGATCATACAGATATGCATATCCAATTGCTCTTTCTGAGAGAAATGCAAATCCAAATATGGTTCAAAACTATGGATACTAATATCTAATTAACCAATGATATTTTTAAAAAAACCCGCTTAATTGCGGGTTTTTTTCTTTAAATAATATGGATATTTTTCAATTAACAGTTTTATGGATTATTATAGGTCTTGTAATATTTCCAATAAACTTGATTTATAAAGCACCCTATGGCAGACATACATCAAAAAAATGGGGTATTTCAATAGATAATAAACTTGGGTGGATAATAATGGAACTACCTGCCCTACTGGTATGTCCAGCAATCTATTTTTATTTTAAAATAGATTTTGATATAAGTATTATGTTTATTTGCTTATGGATAATACATTATTTCAATAGAACAATTATTTTCCCATTTAGAATAAAAACAAAAGGAAAGAAAATGCCACTAGCAATAGTTTTATCAGCATTTTTTTTCAATATAGTAAATGGATTAATAAATGGATATTTTTTAAGTAATATTAACTTACATTCAGTATCTATATTTTTGATTACTGGTTTTTTATTATTTGTATTAGGTCTATATATAAATATTTCAAGTGATAATAAATTAATTAACCTTCGAAAAATTAAAAAAGGATATTTTGTACCAAAAGGAGGTTTGTTTAAATACATTTCATGTCCTAATTTTTTTGGAGAAATATTAGAATGGTTTGGATTTGCACTAATGACCTTTAATATTGGAAGTTTGTCCTTTTTTATATGGACTTGTTGTAATCTTATTCCTAGGGCATTAGCTCATCACACATGGTATAAAAATAAATTCAATGAATATCCAAAAGAAAGAAAAGCAATACTCCCCTTCTTAATTTAATATTTTATCCCAGTAGATATTAAAGATTGTAAACAGTGCAAAAATTGCTGCAAAAAAAACTGCACCAGCTGAAATATCTTTAATAAAACCAATTTTTTTATTGTGATCTGGATGGATAAAATCTGCTATTTTTTCAATAGCTGTATTTAATGATTCCGCTGTAAGAACTAAACAAATTGCCAAAACTTGAAAAATCCACTCAGTTTTAGATATTTCAAAAAAAAATCCAGCAATTATAAAAATTAAAGCAATAAGGGATTGTGCTTGAATTGAATGTTCAGTTTTCAATAATAAGAAAGCTCCTTTTAATGAATAAAAAATAGCTTTGATTCTTCCTGTTATAAAATTTATCATAATAAAATTATAAGGCTAATATAAACTTAATTTCACATAATTCTTTTTCCTATATTAATGGAACGATTATTGGTTAATATTTACTATGAAAAAATTTATAACTATTTTAATATTTCTACTTACTTCAAATTTTAGTAATTCTCAGGTAAATCCATTGGATGTTGAAATTGTTAGAGACAGTTATGGTGTTCCACACATATATGGTAAAACTGATGCTGATGTAGCGTATGGTTTAGCTTGGGCTCACTCTGAAGATGATTTTAAAACTATTCAAGAAGCCTATTTAGCAGGAAACGGACTTCTTAGTAAACATATTGGACTAAAAGGGGCGCCTGTAGATTTTATTAGTCAGTTGATTAGATCAGACTATGTAGTAGATAGCCTATTTCATACGATTGACAAGAAATTTATGAAAATTGCAGAGGCATATGCCCAAGGATTCAACAAATTTGCTGAATTAAATCCTGATCAAGTACTTGTCAAAAAACTATTCCCTATTACAACAAAAAAAATGTTAAAATATTCTTTTTTACAACTTTTTGTTTCTAGTGAAGGTGATAAAGCAATAAGATCAATATTTGAAAATAACACACGTAATATTTCTTTTCTAAATGAAAATAAACTTGGTTCAAATTTATTTGCATTTAGCACCAAAATAACCAAGAACGGTGAAACTTATCTTGGAATAAATACCCATCAACCATTAGACGGTCCAACTTCATGGTACGAAGCTCATTTGGTCAGTGAAGAGGGAACAAATATTATTGGAGCGACGTTTGCTGGAGCCCCATGCATTTTGACAGGTACAAATGAAAATTTAGGATGGACGCACACTGTTAACTATCCTGACAAAACTGATATTTTTCAATTAGAAATGGTTGATAAAATAAACTACAAATTTGATGATCAAATTTTAAAATTAAAAACATTTAAAGCTAAGGCATACATTAAGATTTTAGGAATTCCTATTAAAGTAAAAAGAAAATACTACGAAAGTGTTTATGGACCAACTCTAAAAAATAAAAATGGCTTTTACTCCGTTAGAACAGCTTCTTTATTTCACGTTAGAGGATTAGAACAATGGTGGAAAATGAACAAAGCAAAAGATTTTAATGAATTTTACAATATTCTTAAAATGAATCAAATTCCTGGTTATAATATTGGTTATGCTGACAAAAACGATACAATTTTTTACATTTCAAATGGAATAATCCCAAAAAGAAATAATTCATATAATTGGAAAAATATTGTTCCTGGAAATACAAAAAAAACTCTTTGGAATGAGTATTATACAACAGAAGAACTTCCTCAAGTGATTAGTCCTAAATCTGGATACGTATACAATGCTAATCACAGTCCATTTAAGTCCACTTCTTTATCAGAAAATCCTATTTCAAAAAATTATCCTATAAATATGGGTTATGAACAATATGACAATAATAGAAGTACTAGAATATTTGAATTAATAAATAATCACGAAAGTATTGATTACGATAAATTCAAAGCAATTAAATATGATAATTCGTTTCCAAATCCGTTTAACTACAGCTTTATGGATGTGAATAATCTTTTTAAAATGAATCCAAATGATTATCCATACATAAAACAGTTATTAATTGAAATACAAAAATGGGACAGAAAAACAAATATTGAATCTGTTGGAGCAGGTACATATTCAATGTTTTACTATAATTTGGTAAAATTTTATAGAAAAAGCTACATCAACAAAAAATTTGGGGAAGATGTTATAGCTCAAGTTCTTCAAGAAACAAAACAACAAATGTTAAAATATTTCAAAACAACTAAAGTTAAACTTGGAGATTTCCAAAAACTTGTAAGAGGAGAAAAAGAAATACCAATTTGGGGAATGCCTGATGTAATAATAGCTATGAATGCATCTAATTACAAAGATGGTAAAGTAAAAGTTACTCATGGTGAATCTTATATTCAATTTGCAAAGTTTTCAGAAAAGGGAACTGAAATTGAGTCTGTAATCTCATATGGAAGTAGTGATCATATTAACTCAGAACATTACAATGATCAAATGGAGATGTATGCAAAATTTCAAACTAAAAAAATGTCATTTGATAAAAATGAAGTTTATAAAAATTCAAAGAAAATTTATCATCCAAAATAAAAATTCTCTTATTTTTAGAATATGAAATTTAAATATCTATTTCTATTACTAATCTTAACATTTATGTCTAGTTGCAATAACACACAAGAAAACAATTCTAAAGAAATTAAAGGAAAGATTGTTCACAGCGTCTATTTTTGGTTAAATGACCCTCAAAATCAGGAGGATGTAAAAACATTTGAAACAGCGATTAAAAAACTAATGAAAAATACCCAGTTTGCTAATCAGATGCATTTAGGAAAACCTGCAGCCACTGAGAAAAGAGAAGTTATTGATAATTCTTATAACTATTGCCTAATATTTACTTTTGACACATATAAAGATCAAAGAATTTATCAGGACGAGCCAGCTCATTTAATTTTTATTGGGGAAGCAAAAAATTTATGGAAAAAAGTATTAGTATTTGATTCCCTACAAGAACCTATTTAATGATCTTTACAGCCTCTGAATAAGTTTTTTCATACAATGGCACTATTTTGTTAATATCATAATCTCTAGCCTTATTGAAAGCGTTTTCTTTAAATAATTCAAGAGTCTTCTTGTCATTTAATATTGACATAGCCTTATTGGTCATAGAGTCTATGTCATTAAAATCACAAACATAACCTGTTTTACCATCTATGTTTATCTCAGGCAAACCACCTGCATTTGATGAAATCACAGCAACCTTTGATGCCATTGCCTCTAAAGCAGCTAATCCAAAACTTTCAGTTGAAGATGGTAATAAAAAAAGATCTGAGTGACACAAGTTTTTTTCAACCTGGTTGGTATTTCCTAAAAACTCTACAAGATGTGAAATACCTAAATCATTGCACATTTTTTCAGCTTTTATTTTTTCAGGTCCCTCTCCTATCATTAGAAGCTTACAATCAATTTCTTTTTGAATATTGTAAAATACTTTAATAACATTAAAAATATTTTTTACTGGTCTAAAATTACTTACGTGTGAAACAACAAACTTATCTGAGGGGATTGGATTTTCTACAACACATAAATCTTGTTGAATTATATATTTATTTATATCAATAAAATTAGGTATAACTTTTATTTCTTTTTTTATTTCAAATTGATTTAATGTATCTTCTTTTAAACTTTTTGAAACGCAAGTGACAATATCAGATTTATTAATACTAAAAGTCACTGCAGTTTTATAAGAAGGATGATTACCTACAAGAGTAATATCAGTTCCATGAAGAGTGGTTACAATTGGTATATTAATTGACTGTTCCTTTAACATTTTCTTTGCCATATATGCAGCATAGGCGTGAGGAATCGCATAATGTACATGCAAAACATCAATTGAATATTGTTTTACTACACCAACTAATTTTGTTGATAAAGCCAATTCATAGGGAACAAAGCTAAATAGCGGATAATCAGGAACATTCACCTTATGGAAATAAAGATTTTCATTTACATCTGATAATCTAACTGGTTTTTTATAGGCTATAAAATGAACCTCATGGCCATGATCAACTAAAGACATTCCAAGTTCAGTAGCCATAACTCCACTACCACCAAAAGTAGGATAACATACAATCGCTATTTTCATCTAAATCATTTTAAAGAATTATAAATAATCCTTTGTATTTCTGTTCTAATGTTATTTTTAGAAAGTTTATTGTTATTCATTGAAGGATAAGTTCTATTTGATAAAAACACATAAACAATTTGATTATCAGGATCCGCCCAAGCATATGTACCAGTAAAGCCAGAATGTCCGAAACTTGACATTGGAACACAACCACAGGTAGGAGAACTATCATCAATTTGAGGTTTATCAAAACCTAATCCTCTTCTATTTCCTTTCTTACAATAATAACATTGGTTAAAGTAATCAATTGTAGATTTAGAAAAAAATATTTTTGAACCATAATTACCGCTTTGTATAAACATTTGCATAATTTTAGAAATGTCGTTTGAATTTGAAAAAAGACCTGCGTGCCCCCCTATTCCACCTTGCATTGCGGCTCCCATATCATGAACATATCCTTTCAGGGTATCTTGTCTAAAATAGTTATCAACTTCAGAGGGAACTAATCTAGCTTCAGAAAAAAAATTTAGTGGTAAATAGGTAGTATTATTTGCTCCAATATTACTTAATAATTTTTCTTTTAATAATTGATCAAGAGTTCGGTTATACTTGTTTTCTAAAAAAGATTTAAAAAAATAGTAAGGCAAATCGCTGTATAAATAAGATTTTTCATTTGAAAGCTCACTATTAATAATTCTTTTTTGGATAGTATCTAAAAAAGAATTTTTTAAAAAAAGATTTCTATTTACAACAATGGAAAATTTATTGTTTTTTTTTTACTGTAAAAATCTGAGAGAGGAAATTTAGAGATACTATCTATGGTTTCTTTATAAAATGGGATCCATGGATATAACCCTGATTGATGAGAAAGCATTTCATTGACTAGTAAATCTGATTTGTTTTGTAATTCAGTTTGTGATATAATACTAGAAAGTGTAGATTTTTTATTCAAAACTCCATTTTCATATTCAACCATTAAAAGAGGAACAGTTGATAATATTTTTGTTAATGAAGCAATATCGTAAAGATCGTTCCATTTCACGGGATCATCTTTTTTATAAGTTTTATATCCGTAAGATTTATTAAAAATAACTTTACCATCCTTAGCAACTAAAACTTGAGCACCAGGTGTCATTTTATTATGAATTGCATAGTTTACAACTGAGTCAATTTTATTTAATTCAATAAGATTAAAATCATTAGCTGATGGAAGTCCATAACTCAGTCTATTTAACTTCTTTGTCTTTATTGATTTATTAAGTGGAAAAGATTTATTGACTGAAACTGGTAATTTTCCTAGAGCAGGAATAGCACCAAAGATTACTTGGGCAGATTTGTTTTGAGCAGTTTCATTATTTTGATATGATACTAAAACAGATGATAAATCTTTTGTATCAATATCCATCAATGCATAAGGTTTAGTAAACACGTTTAAAACAACCTTTTTATTTTGACTAACAAGACTGATTAACTCTTTTTCTTCTTGGTTAAATTTGTATGGCTGAAATGGATCTTTATTAGACTTATGAAATCCTATTATCACATAGTCATAAGGATTCAAATAATTCAATAAAGTTCTTTTAGAGTCATATGTAATATTATCAACTTTGGTATATAAATTTAAAGTTTTATAAAACTCGTCATGGTTAGCATCTCCAATTTTGATGTATGCAATTTTTGATGATAAATTTTTTATTGGTAAAATATCATCCTCATTTTTGATTAAAGTAATGGACTTTTCCGTTATTTCTTCAAATAAAGCTCTATCCTCATCTTGATTCATCTCAGCTACAATATTATTAAGATTGATTTTTTCAAGTTTATGTAAACCTGCCTTATATTTTGCCATCAAAATTTTTTTAACTGAATATTCAAGTCTTTTTTCTGTTATTATGCCTGAATTGAGCGCAGATTTAATGTTTCTAGTACTTTCGTCTAAGTCATTGGGCATTAACAAAATATCGTTTCCAGCAAGTAAAGCATTAACATCTGCAGATTGATCTTTATTAAAATCTACTACACCTTTCATATCCATAGCATCTGTAATCACTAGTCCCTTAAACTTCATCCTCTTTTTCAATAATTTTGTAATAATATTTTTTGATAAAGTAGATGGTTTTTTTGGTTCTTTTTCTAAAGATGGAATTTCCATGTGAGCCACCATTACAGCAGAGAGATTATTTTTAATTAACTCTCTGTAAGGGAAGAGCTCAACATCATTAATTCTTTTTGCTGAAAAAGTTATTGTTGGTAAAGTTTTGTGAGAATCCTTAGATGTATCTCCATGTCCAGGGAAGTGCTTTGCTGAACCCATAATACCTTCTGATTGCATTCCTTTTAAATAAGACAAAGATTTATTAGTTACATCATATTTATCCTCTCCAAATGATCTACTACCTATGATTGGATTGTTCGGATTGGTATTAATATCTGTAACTGGGGAAAAATTTATATGAACTCCCAACCTTTTGGCATGAATTCCAATTCTTTTTCCCATTTGGTAAATTAAATTATCATCATTCAAAGCTCCTAAGGTCATATTATAAGGAAATGAAAATGCATCATCTAATCTCATACCTATTCCCCATTCTGCATCCATTCCAATAAGAAGGGGGACTTCAGAAATTGATTGAAACCTGTTTGTATATTTAGCTTGATCCTCTATTTTACCTAATGAAAAAATCAAACCTCCAAGATGGTTTTTTTCAATAAGCGAGGCAATTTCATTCATTCTCACTTCCCCTTCTTTGGTAGCCACCCAAATCGTAAATAATTGTCCAATTTTTTGATCTGAAGAAAGTGAATTATATATACTGTCAACCCAAAATTGTTGTTTTAAATGATCTTTAGTTTTTAAAGGATTTTGAGAGTAAATATTATTAAATACAATTAAAAAAAAGAATAAGGTTATATTAATTAGTGATCTCATGTTATAATTTCATCGGAAAATTAAAAAATTTGAATAGCAATTCAAGATATTTTTAGATAAACGTAATAATATAGGCTATAAAAAGAATCTAGAGTGCCAACTTTTATAAGCTGGAATTTCCCAATTTGTATTAAAATCAAGAACGTCTGTTACCAAATTATTAAAGACTATAGTGTTTTTAGAAACAGAATTACTTTTAACTAATTTTTTGAATTCTATCAATGATTTGTATGAAATAAATTCTCCTTGTTTAAAAGCTACATTCATCTTATCTAAAAGATCAACACTGTATTGTTGCTCTAAACCTTGAATAAAATGCACACAGGAATCAATAGAACAACCTGTAGCTTTATTAGATTTTTCATTTAAAGCTATAACAATAAACCTATTGTATCTTATAGTGAATGAACAAAACAAATCAGAGCCGTGAGCAGTCCAATTTTCAAGAAATTTTTTTAATTTATTTGATATTTCTGTTATTTCTTTCTCTGAGAACTTTCTATTTGACTGATATATCCAAACCCTAGATTCTTTTGGTATTTCATCAAAAGTTATTATCATGAGTTTGAAGCTTGATTGATTAACTCAGCAATATCAAGAACTTTAATATCTTCCTCTTTCTTTTTATTTTTAATTCCATCTGAGAGCATTGTATTACAAAAAGGGCATCCTGCAGCAATAATATCGGGCTTAGTTTCAAGAGCTTCCTCAGTTCTTTTAATATTAATTTCCATGTTTCCTTTTTCAGCATCCTTAAACATCTGTGCTCCGCCTGCACCACAACACAAACCTTTTTGTTTGCAACTTTTCATTTCTGAAAGTTCAACGTCTAATTTTTCTAGAACTTTTCTTGGTGCTTCGTATATTTTGTTTGCTCTTCCTAAATAACATGGATCATGAAATGTAATTCGTTTTCCCTTAAAAGCACCACCTTGAACTGTCAATCTACCTTCTGATAGGAGTGATTTTATAAATTGTGTGTGATGCATAACATCATAATTACCTCCCAGTTCTGGATATTCATTCTTGAGGGTGTTGAAACAATGTGGACAAGTAGTAACAATTTTTTTTATGTTATATCCATTTAAAACTTCAATATTGGTCAAAGCTTGCATTTGAAATAAAAACTCATTTCCAGCTCTTTTGGCTGGGTCTCCCGTACAGCCTTCTTCACTACCTAAAACTGCAAAAGAAACATTAGCTTGGTTTAAAATACTTGCAAAAGATTTAGTGATTTTTTTTGCTCTATCATCAAAACTACCTGCACAACCAACCCAAAAAAGAATTTCTGGTGTTATTCCTTTTGAAACTAAATCTGAAAATGTGTTTATTTCAATTTTACTCATACTTAATTATGTTGTCCATCATCAAATACCTGAATGGTTACTTCTTTATCTACTAAATCAGTAAATTTTCCATTGTATCTTGTTGCTTTTACCAAATGATTATCAATCCAATGATAATTACCGCCTCTTGGTTTTCCCATCACCATTCCATGAAATTTAAAACCATGTTTATTTAACCAATCTTCTGTAACTTTTCTGTGGTCCTCAGTTCTGGATGTGAAAAAACATATAATATGACCTTCATTATACCATTTATTTAGTGTAACTAAAGCATCAGGATAAACATTTGCTGTAGCCATTCTTTCGGGTTCTTCATTTGGGATATCATCACAAATTGTTCCATCAATATCTATTAGGTAATTTTTTATTCCCTCAGGAAGAATCGGACTTATAAGTTCTCCATCTTCAATTTTTTCACTCAATAATTTATCAACTTCTTCTTGTTTCATTTATTTTATATTAATTATTTATAATTCATTTTTCCAATTTAGTTTATCCATTTGATTAAATGGCCATGGTGCCCCATTATTTTCAATATTACTCATCATATTATTTAATTCCATAGGAGCATCTGATTTTTCCATAACTAAGTATCTTCTCATATCCATAATTATAGAAAGGGGATCAATTCCAATAGGACAAGCTTCTACACATGCATTACAAGATGTACAAGCCCACAATTCTTCTTTAGAAATGTAGTCGTTCAATAATTCTTTACCGTCACTTATATAATCTCCCTTATTTAGATCAATATTTCTTCCTACCTCCTCTAATCTATCCCTTGTATCCATCATGATTTTTCTTGGAGATAATTTTTTTCCAGTCAAGTTTGCAGGACATTCACTTGTACATCTACCACACTCTGTACATGTGTAAGCATTTAAAAGTTGTATTTTATTAAGATCAAAGACGTCAGAAGCACCAAATTTAGCAATCTCCTGAGTTGAAGAAGCAGCAAAAGGGTCTGCTGAAGGATCTAACATCATTTTTACTTCTTTTGTTACGGATTCTAAATTTGAAAATTTTCCTTTAGGGTTTAGATTGGCAAAATATGTATTTGGAAATGCTAAAATTATGTGTAAATGTTTTGAGTAGTATAAATAATTCAAAAAACATAAAATACCAATTATATGAAGCCACCAAGCAACTCTTTCAATAATAAAAACAATATTTGAAGAGATTCCATCAAATAATGGTAAAATAAATTGGCTTACAGGAAAAGAACCAGCTTTAATATAGTTGTAATCAGGTGCATTTTGTTGAATCCAAAGATCGGCTCCGTTCATTGTTAAAAACAACAGCATTAAAATTATTTCTACATATAAAATAATATTACCATCATTTTTAGGCCAACCTTTCATTTCAGCACTTAAAAACCTTTTTATATTAATTACATTTCTTCTTAACCAAAAAATAATTACAGAAACAATAACTAGTAAAGCAAAGATTTCAAAAAAACCAATTAAAAAATTATAAAAGGAACCTAAAAATGGAGCAAAAACCCTATGAGTTCCTAAAATACCATCTACTATGATTTCTAATAATTCGATGTTAATAACCAAGAATCCAACGTAAACAATGATATGAAGTAGTCCAACTATGGGTTTATCAATCATTTTTGATTGACCAAAAGCAACCCGTAGCATTTGAGCAAATCTTATCTTTTGATTATCTGTTCTATCAATTTTAATTCCCAAATTTATATTTCTATAAATTTTTTTTACATTTTTTGAAAACAAAAAAATTGCAAAAAAAAACAAACAACAAAATAATATGTTAGGCAAAAAGGAAATCAAATTTTAATCGTTATTTTTTTCAAAAGGTTTATTTTTTTTTCCAAAGATTGAAAAATGAATATACCTTTTAGGATTAAGCCTTATATCTTCAAGAAGGAGGTCAATTGATTTAGAAGCATTATTTAGATTATTAAAGAGTGAATCGTTTGAAATTAATTTTGAAATAGAACCATCTCCATTATTAATATTTTCTAAGACATCGGATAGATTTTCAGAGGATAATTTTAAATTCAACAATGTTTTTTCTAAATCACTTGAATTAATTGTATTGGATATTGCAGATAAATCTTCAGAGAGATCTTTAACATTATCTATAGTATTATTAATAGCAATCTTATTAGTTTTTACTATTGATTTTATCATAACACTTGTTTCTTTTAAGTCAGAAATAGTTTCTGAAAAATCTGAAACACTTGTTCTTAAATTTGATCTTGTAGGATCATCAAAGACAGAATTAATTTTTTCCAAAACATTATTAGCGCTTACAATCATCATCTCGATGTTTTCTTGTAATGGAGTTAATTTCTCATTAACAAGATCAGTAAGACCAGGGGCTACAGATGATTTTAATGTGTCTTTAGAAACAGCTACTCTACTGTTATCCATAGCTGGTATAATAGCAAGTGCTTTACCGCCTATTAGTCCAGTTTCATAAATTTGAGCTAAACTATTAACCGAAAATTTTATGTCATTTTCTACTCTAAATTTAACAAGTAATTTATTTTGCTTAAAAAAAGAAATATCAGTTATACTACCTACAGGAAAACCATTAACG
>CALSVD010000002.1:0-217856 GCA_943840765.1 uncultured Flavobacteriaceae bacterium | reverse complement strand
ATACCCTCCTCCTCTGCTATTTCAGCCATAGTTGAAAAATCTTCTCTTGTAAATACATTATTATTTTCTGACTTTCCAATTAGCCTTGTAAAAAACTGTAACAAAAATAATATACCTGAGTACCTAAAAAGTGGTATTATCGAGTTCAAAAAAATTGAAGTAAAACTGACTAGCTTATGCCAGTAAGTGGCTCCCAAAGTTTTAGGGATTATTTCTGAAACTAAAAGAATTAAAACAGTCATAACACTTGAAACAATTCCTACTACTATGTCCTCAGTCAAAAAAACACCAAATAACTCATATGAATTATTGTTTAGAGACGAATACACCTCCTTAGCTTGAACTCCAACTAATATTGCTCCAACAGTGTGAGCAATAGTATTTAATGTTAAAATAATAATTAATGGCTCATCAATATTATTTTTCATTTTTTGAAGGTTTTCTGCATATCTTTTGCCTTCGCTTATTTTTAATTTTAAAAAAGTTGAATTAACACTTAAAAGAACTGCTTCAAGAATAGAGCATAAAAAGGATAAAATAATTGTTAGGGTAACGTATAGAATTAGTAGATTCAAAGTATTTAAAGAATTATTTTAAAGTAAATATAACTCATTAGCTAATTATTTAAATGCTTTTATCAAATGTTTTTATATTATATCTTTAGCAAATGATTAAAACCAAAGGGGTTGAGTTTAATTACGATAATCAAGTATTTTTTAAATTTCAAGACATTAATTTAAAAAGCTCCGAAAACTTACTAATAATTGGTAGTTCGGGAATTGGAAAGACTACCTTATTACATTTATTAGCAGGTCTACTTGAATCTTCATCTGGATCTATTAAATTGTTTGAAAAAGAGCTTAGTGAATTATCTTCACATCAATTAGATAGATTTAGAAAAAATAATATTGGAATTGTATTTCAAAGACCCCATTTTGTCAATTCTCTAACAGTAAAAGAGAACCTTGAACTTGCGCAATACATAGCAAACAAAAAAGACAGCAATCGTATTGAAAATATTCTAAAGAACTTGAATATTTTGAATAAATCTGATAAAAAAACAAATCAACTAAGTCAGGGTGAAAAACAAAGAGCTTCAATAGCACTTGCTATAGTAAATTCTCCAAAGTTAATTTTAGCTGATGAACCAACCTCTAGTTTAGATGATATTAATTGTGATAATGTTATAGAACTCTTAAAAAAACAAGCAACAGATTTTGAAGCACAGTTAATCGTAATAACACATGACAGCAGATTAAAAAAACACTTTAAAAATTCCATTGAATTGTGAACATCTTTAAATTAAGTTTAAAAAATATTTTCAACAAACCTTTAAGCTCTACTATCAGTTTAGCTTTATTAATACTTGGTATTGGAATTATATCCCTTTTACTTCAATTAAATACATTAATTAAAGATCAAATGGATAACAATTTAAAAGGTATTGATATGGTTGTAGGTGCTAAAGGAAGTCCACTGCAATTAATACTTTCATCTGTTTATCATATAGATTCTCCAACCGGAAATATCTCTCTTGAAGAGGCGGAGAAAATTAGTAAAAACAGAATGGTTGGATCTAGCATCAAACTTCTTTATGGAGATAACTTTAAAGGATACAGAATTGTTGGTGCAGAAAAAAAATTTATTGAATTATATAATGGAAAAATCAAAAAAGGGAAAAATTTGAGTAAACCCTTTGAAGTCTTGGTAGGATCAAAAGTTTACAGCAAATTAAAAATTGATATTGGAGATGATTTAATTAGCTTACACGGTCTAAGAGAAACCGGAGAATCTCATGATGATAAATCATTTAAAGTTGTTGGGTTACTGGAACCTTCAAATTCTGTTATTGATCAATTAATAATTACTCTTCCACAGAGTGTTTGGGATGTTCATGGAAATCATAATCTTGAGGAAGAACATGAACACGATCAAGATGAAGAACATCAACATGACGATAGGGAAATTACTGCTATGCTAATTAAGTTTAAAAGTCCAATGAATATTATTCAATTTCCAAGGCAAATTAATGAAACTACAAACCTACAAGCCGCAGTCCCATCTTATGAAATATCTAGATTATTTAAACTTTTTGGATTTGGTATTGAAACTTTAAGCTATTTAGCATATTTAATTATAGTTGTTTCTGGTTTTAGTTTATTTATTAACTTATTTAATTCAATGAGAGAAAGAAAATATGAAATGGCTCTAATTAGAACTTTAGGTGCCTCAAGATTACAATTATCTACAATGATAATTTTTGAAAGTATAATTTTAACAATTAGTGGATTTATATTAGGACTATTATTTAGTAGATTTGGAGTGATGTTTGTATCTAGTCTAATGGAGGAAAGCATTAATTATAATTTGAGTTCCTTTAGGATTTTAAATGAAGAATACTGGCTACTATTATTATCTGTCATTATTGGTTTACTAGCTTCATTAATTCCAGCAGTTCAAGTTTACAAAATGAATATATCTAAAATATTAGCTGATGCGTAAAATAATTTTCATATTAGTGTTTTTTGTTTCCAATAGTATATTTTCTCAAATCGAAATTGATTGGTTAAAATTGAGAGATGTTTACTATAAATCCGAATATAGAGAAGAAATGTATGGATATTTTCAAATTCCATACTTTGGAGAAGAACTTGAATCACTTGACAACAAAGAAGTTAGAATTACAGGTTACATGCTTACCCTTGCACCTGATGAAGGTGTATTCGTATTATCTCAAAATCCATATGCAGATTGTTTCTTTTGTGGTTTTGGAGGTCCTGAATCAGCTATAGAATTGAGATTAAAACCTGGTTATGATGATTTTTTGATGGATGAACTTGTAACAGTAACTGGAATTCTTAGACTCCAGAGGGAAGATGTAAGCAGTGGAGTTTATATAATGGATAATGCTATTGCAATAAAAAAATAATTCTAATAAATTTAAAGTTTATTTTAAAGGTGCAACTTTAAAACTTGCCTTTCTTTCTACTAAATTCCAGTCACCCGTAGCTAAATTAATAATGCCCCCAACAACATCATTATCGTAAGCAACAGTTTTATAAATTTTTCCATCTTTTTTCCACATTCCACTAGTCGTTCCTCTAAACGTAGATTCATCTACTTGAGTCCAAAAATATCCTGAATATTCTCCTTGAGTTTGGTCTGAACTAAAATTTTTAAAAGTTATTGTACCATAACCCATTCCATAAGGTCCTGCTTGTCCAGAAACTGACATTTCCCAATTAATTCCGTCAGATGTATACACGTTATCAATATCAAAAGTTACTTCAAATCCTTTGGACTTATCCCAATTCAAATCTTGAGAGTATGAAAAAGTGTAAAATAAAAGTGTTGTTAAAAAAAGTATATTTTTCATTTTAATTTTTATTAAATGTTTAATACTAATATAAAAAAACATTCTTAATAAAATGTTAGTTTAACCTACTTACGTGGATTAGAAGTTGCTGAATTAAAAGAAGAAGATATGCCTATGGTTTAGTACTTCTTTCATAAGCAAATCCACCGTTTTTCTGTTCTGACCAAGATGTAAACTTAACACTCAAGTAAATATCATCTTCTTCAAGATACATCACTAAATTTTTACCAACTAAAGATGAATTTGGCTTTTCAACAGCAGCTCTAAACTTCTTAAAAGTTAACGTTTCTATTTCATCCAATGTTCCAACTGCCCATTTCGTTCCTACAGGACTATCAGTTTTGTTATAAGAAGTTTCTGTTTTTATGTTAAATATCTGACCTCCATCGTTTCCTCTTGTTATCCAAATATTGTCTGTAATTCTATCTTGATTTGCTTCTTCCTCAGGGTTTGCTCCGTCTGCTTTTGTAAATGTGATTGTAGTTCCATTCCAAATAGTTGATTCAGAGGGGCAAGTTCCCCCAAACTGGCTTGTTGGATTCTGAAAGAGGAGAAGAAGAGCTAAAGTCGGTCGGTTCAGATGTAGATATGTTAGACACACACCAGTTCGATAGGTCTTGATTAGAAGTCTTGAGCAGTAATAAAACATACTATCTCATGTTAGTGACATTAGAAACGTCCCAATCGCCGATATATCTTGATTGAATGATGTGGCCTCACGAAACATGTTTGTCATAGTTACAACATTTCCTACATCCCATGAACTAATATCTTGATTAAAATTTGAACCAATCCAAAACATGGCATCCATAGTACCAATCACCTTGCTCACATCCCATCCACCAATGTCTTGGTTAAAAGCCACTGCAGGCATCAAACATATAACTCATGTCTTTGACTTTACTTACATCCCAATTTCCAATATCTTGATTGAATTTTGTATCAGCAAACATTGCCTGCATAGTTGTGACATTCTCAACTCTCCAATCTCCAATAGGTTTGTTGAAGACAGACTTGTAAAACATTACATCTGTACGTCTAGCACTTATTGTGTTCCAAGAGTTAATGTCTTGATTAAAAATTACTGGATAATGAGAACCTGCAAACATTGCTCTGAAACTTTCTACACGACCAACATCCCAATTTCCAATATCCTGATTAAAGCAGAAGCTGAATTAAACATTGACCGCATAGTAGTTACCTTCCAAGCATTCCAATTACTAATATCTTGATTAAAAGATGTAGCCTTTAAAAACATATATTGCATGATTAGTAACATTTTACGTCCCAAGAGCCAATATCTTGATTAAAAGTTTCTATTGTCATTAAATAAATTTGACATATTTCAATTTAGATGTAATCAACTTTAGTTACATCCTCTCCATTAGTAATCATAGTTTTAAGAGTATCTAAGTCTACTACTGTGTAAGTAACTCCTCCAATTTCTGCTGTATCTCCTACTAATGCCCAACTATTGGCTTTAATAGTAACACCATTATCATCTAAATAAGCAACAGGTTTTTTAACAAATACTGCTTTTACAGTTTTAGCTTTATCAATTGTTATTTGAGCAGGATTTTCTGTTCCTGTTAAATCACCTGTCCATTCCATAAACTCCCAACCTTCAGTTGGTTCTTGCAGTAAGTTCCACTATTGTTCCACTATTATAATCCGTTGCAGCACCTGCTTTTATTACTTTTTCAGCTAACGTTCCTTCTCCTTCAACTTCAATTGTTAGTGGATATTGCTTTTTAACAAACACAGCAGTAACTGCTTTTGCTTTATCAATTGTGATTTGAGTAGGGTTTTCAGTTCCTGTTACATCTCCTTTCCATTCCACAAACAACCATTCTCCACTTGGAACAGCCGTAAGCTCTACTATGGTTCCACTATTATAATCCGTTGCAGCTCCTGCTTTAATTACTTTTTCAGTTACTGTTCCTTCACCCTCAATAGTTGTAGTTAGTGCGTATTTCTTTTTAACAAAATTAGCTGTCACTGATTTATCAGAATTCATTACAACACTAGTGCTGTTTGTAGAACCTGTAGCACCTGACCAACTTTGAAATACATATTCAGAGGAGGCAGTAGCTGTTATTGATGCTGTTTCACCTTCATCATATTGTTGAGTATGAGGGAGATACTGTTCCGCCTTCAGCTGGGTTTGCAGAAGTTGTAAGTGTGTAAATAATAGGATCTTTACTACAAGATATAACAAATAAAAAAGATAAAAAGAGAGCTAATTTTTTCATAGTAATTATTTTATTTAAATAAATTTAATAAAAATAAAAGTTCGTTTTATGGCTATTATAAAAATAGATAGTTCGATTTAATTAAACGTGAATAATTGGAACGTAAATTGTTCAAATTACGACGACTTATCTTTTGACTTTGTTCTCAAAAACAAAGTCAAAAAAGCTCAGGTGGTAATATGGAGTCCGAAGAATACTTAATAAAAGTGCCGAAATAGTGCCGACTACAGGTTAAAATTTCGTATATTATAGTAAGTTATTTCTAAGGAATTCTGCTAGTTAGAGCAACAAAAAAACCCCCGATATCTCGAGGGCTTACTTTTGGGTGGAAGACCGGATTCGAACCGGCGACCTCCTGAACCACAATCAGGCGTTCTAACCAACTGAACTACAACCACCATTTAACACGCGCAAATTTATATTATTTTATCTAATATTTCTAATAAAATATTTTTGATATTTCTTATCTTATTAAAAAAGATAAAAAAATGCCAGAAATAAATTCTATTTCATTAATCATAATGATTTTATTCTATTTTGGTGCTGGAATAAGTCATTTTAGAAACCCTATATTTTTTTTAATAATCACTCCTAAGTGGGTTTTATTTCCAAAAACAGTTAATATAATTGTTGGCATAGTTGAAATAGTATTAGCAATTGGTTTAATATTTGAAAAATTTAGATCAATCTCAGCAATAGGAATTATAATCTTATTGATTTTAGTATTTCCAGCCAATGTCAGACATTTAGAACTTTCTGTTAAAAAAAGAAAAAATGTAATTGCTACAGTATTAAGACTACCGATTCAAGGTCTATTAATTTACTGGGCTTATTTATTTATTTAAGATCGTGAAGACGATTTATGCCAATTGATTTTTTTGAAGTAAAACCCTCTGCATGTTCAACGTTAATTAGTCTACCTAAATCTGCAGATCTATTTATAACATTGCTTATAAAGTTTTTGTTACTAATTAAGGTTTCAGGTTCATTACTATTAGGGTCAAAAAACTGACTAGAATAAGCTTGAATAGCCTGTAACTTTTTTTCAATAAATCCAGAAATGTCTATTAAAAAATCAGGTGAAGAATTCTTCCATTGAATGTAATGATAAACATTTTTTGGACGCCACTCAGTTTGATTAGAACCATTAAGTTTAGTCATTATTTTTCTCAGTCCACTTAAAAAACAAGAATCACTGACCAGCTCTGCTCCTTTTGGATGATCAATATGTCTATCATCTTGTGCATTACATAAAACTATTTCTGGCTTATATTTTCTGATCATTTTAATGACCTCTAACTGATGAATTTCATCATTTATAAAGAAACCATCTCTAAAACCTAAGTTTTCTCTTATTTCTAGACCTAAAATTTTTGAAGCATCTGAAGATTCTTTATCTCTTGTTTTTGAATCACCTCTGGTTCCTAACTCTCCTCTTGTTAAGTCAATAATACCAACCTTTTTGCCATTGGCTATTTCTTTTGCAATAGTACCTCCACATCCCAATTCAACATCATCTGGATGAGCTCCAAAAGCTAATATATCTAATTTAATATTGCTCATATCTTACTAAAGGCTTGTTTTAAATCATTAATTATATCATTATGATCTTCAATACCAACAGAGAATCTTAATAATCCATCAAAAATACCTAAATTTTCCCTATCCTCTTTTGAAATTTTAGAATGAGATGTCAATGATGGAGAACAAATTGTTGATTCAACTCCACCAAGGCTCATTGCTGATTTAATTAATTTTATCTTTCTTGTAAATAAAACAGCTTCTTCCAAATTAGAAAGTTCAAAAGAAAGCATTCCTCCAAACCCTTTCATTTGTTTACTAGATAATTTATAATCTGGATGAGTTTTCAAGCCAGGGTAATGAACAGCATTTACTTTTTCATGATTTGTAAGATACTCTGCAACCATCAAGGCATTTTCATTTTGTTTATTTACTCTCAATGATAGAGTTTTAATACTTCTTTCAAGCAACCAGACTGTGTATTCACTTAAATTTCCTCCGTAATTAATAGATGATTCTATGATTTTATCAATGTTAGACTTGGTTGAAGCTAAAGCTCCAGCTAATATGTCACTGTGTCCTCCCAGATACTTTGTGGCACTATGAATAATTATGTCAATACCAAAATCAGAGGGGTTTTGATTTATAGGACTTGAGAAAGTATTATCAATAATAGAAATTAAATTATTTTTTTTTGACAGATTTGAAATAGCTTGCAAATCAATAACTTTTAATAATGGATTGCTCGGTGATTCAATAAAAATGATCTTAGTATTTTCCTTAATCTCCATTTCATATTCTTTGATATCAAAGCTATCAACAAGAGAATATTCAATATTAAATTTTTTAAATTCTTTAATTACTAAGTTTAAAGTTCCACCATAAATGGAGCCCTGAAAGATAACGTGATCTTCAGATTTTAAAAAACTAAAAAGTGAGGTAAATATTGCAGCAATACCGGATCCAAACAATAGTGCAGAATCACAATTTTCTAAGTCTGCAATTTTTTTTGAAAGAGCTAATTGATTTGGAGTATTAAAATATCGTGGATACTTGTCTTCTTCAACATCAATAAAATCATAAGCAGTTGATGGGAAAATTGGTGAAGTAGCACCTTTGAAACGATCATCGATTAAATCTCCTGAGTGAACGCATTTTGTACCAACTCCATTGATTTTTTTCATTTAATTTAAGTTTTAATCCACTCAATAACAGATGGATCATCTGGTTTAGTTCTTGGTGAAATTATTTTCTCAAGATAACCATTTTCATTAATTAAATATTTTTGGAAATTCCATTTAACAGAAGAATCTTTGTAACCATTTTTCTGTTTGTTTGTTAAAAATTTGTAAAGAGGATGCATATCACTCCCTTTGACAGATATTTTTTCCATCATAGGGAAAGTAACACCATAATTCTTTAAGCAAAATTTTGCAATTTCTTCATTGCTTCCAGGTTCTTGCCATAAAAAATTATTTGCTGGAAAACCAACTATTACAAAATTATCAGTTTTGTAACTATTATACATTCTCTCTAAAATTTCGTACTGATAGGTTAAGCCACATTTTGATGCTGTATTAACTATCATAACTTTTTTGCCTTTTAAACTTGACATATTAAAAGTATCTCCGTTTAAATCAGTTAACACGAACTGGTGAACGCTTTCTTTCTGAACAGCGACATTATTATCTTGAGAATTACAAGATATTGTAAATAAACCCATAAGTAAGAAAATTAATTTTTTCACTATTAATAATTATCAAAACTCATGCCATAAAAAAACCTAAATGATTTCAGCAGAAAGACCTGCTTCTAATAATTTTATACATCTGGGTTTTAAATCTGAATATGATCCTGATTTGACACTGCATTTTCCTTTATAATGAACTATAATAGAACATTGTTTGGCTTGCTCTAAAGTATGATTACAAACCCTCATTAAAGTGTCAATTACATGATCAAAGGTATTAACATCATCATTAAATAAAATGATTTCATTTTCATGTAAACTATCAGTATCGCTTAATATTTTTTCTGAAATTTTTTCTTTTGTGCCCAAAACACTCTAAAATACGAAAATTATGACTTATCGGTTTGATTCGACAATTTTGGAAAAATCACTTGCATTTAGTGCAGCCCCTCCAATAAGACCACCGTCAACATCTTTTTTACTAAATATTTCGGAAGCATTATTTGGTTTTACACTCCCTCCATAGAGTATTGAAACATTATTAGAAATCTCTTTACCAAAACTTTCTGAAATACATTTTCTAACATATTCATGCATTTCTTGAGCTTGTTCAGCAGAAGCAGTCTCACCTGTTCCTATAGCCCACACAGGTTCATAAGCTAGGATAATTTTTTTCCATGAATTTTTATCAACTTTCATTACTGTATTATCCAATTGGTTTTTAACTACATTAAAATGGTTTTGAGATTTTCTATCACTCAGTTCTTCACCAAAACAAAAAATAACATTCATTCCACATTCAATTGAATGTTTAAGTTTGTTTAATAGCAACTCATCATCTTCATTATAGTACGCTCTTCTCTCAGAATGACCAATCAAAGTTGTATTAACTCCTATACTTTTTAACATTTTTGTAGAAACTTCTCCTGTGTAGGCGCCTGAATCATTATTGTTTACGTTTTGAGAAATAACCTCAATATCATAGCCGTCAATTTGTTTTACTGCCGTTTGCAGAAAAGTGAATGCTGGAGCAATCATGACCTTTACATTATTTCCATTAATATGAATTTTCAAATCATCAATAAGTTTGATGGTTTCGCTTAAATTATTGTTCATCTTCCAATTACCTGCAACTATTTTTTTTCTCATCTATTTTTAATTTTTAATTTTTGTTCTTGGATCAAGCCAAGTATATATAATATCCACAAAGATATTGATCATTATGAAAATAATTGAAATTGTTAAAACTGATCCAATTAAAACTGGAACATCTAATTTGTTTAAAGCGTCAACAATTTCTTTTCCAAGTCCGTTCCATCCAAAAATATACTCAACAAAAACAGATCCAGCTAACATGCTAGCAAACCATCCAGACAAGGCAGTAACAACTGGATTAAGTGAATTTTTAATTGCATGATTTTTAATTACATCAAATTTTGATAGACCCTTAGCATAAGCAGTAGTAATATAATTTTTAGTAAGAACTTTTAATAAAGAATTCCTCATCATTTGAGAAATTACTGCAATTGGTCTAATTCCTAAAACTATTGAAGGAAGTATAAGATTTTTTAATTGTAAACTCATTTTTTCTCCAAAATTATCAAGCTCATAAAGACTTCCAGTCATATTTAAACCTGTTAGGTCACTTAAAACGTATCCAAAAAGCCATGCAAAAATAATTGCACTAAAAAAAGAAGGAATACTCATACCTAATGTGCTAAATATTTGGATCGAATAGTCAATCCAGGTGTTCTTGTTTAATGCTGAAAAAATCCCAAGTAACAATCCAAATATAATAGCAATAGATATTGCTGAAACTGCTAATACTACAGTATTGGGTAATGTGTTTTTTATTATTTCTGAAACTGATAACCCATTTTTTTGATAAGAATCTCTTAAATATGGAGTTTTTAAAACAATCTTATTTTTTTTGGTTTCTATCAAATCTAAATAACTGTATTTTCCTTCTTTTAAATAAGATAAGTTTACAGGATCTTTTGAGTGAATTGAAACTATGGATAAATCATTCAAATAATATAAATACTGTTTGAAAACAGGTTTATCAAAACCATATTTTTTTTTCAAAATATTTAATTGTTCAGAATTTTCATTTTGACCAAGCATCATTTGGGCAGGATCTCCAGGAAGTACATTAAAAAGAAAGAAAATAATTGTAACTACACCAAAAAGTGTTATAGAAATATCAAATATTTTTTTCAAGACCAAAACATTAATTATTTATTTTTTTTGCAGATGGATTAATGCAAAAACAGAGTAATTTATCATATCCTGATAATTTGCATCAATACCTTCACTAACCAAAGTTTTACCTTTATTATCTTCAATTTGTTTAATTCTGAGGATTTTCTGTATTATTAAGTCAGTTAATGAGCTTACTCTCATTTCTCTCCAAGCCTCTCCATAATCATGATTTTTATTTTCCATTAAACTTTTAGTCACAGACAACTGATTATCATACAATTTCAATGCTTGGGCTAAATTTAAATCAGGAGATTCAACAATTCCTTTTTCGATTTGAATTAAAGACATTATGGAGTAATTTATAATACCAATAAACTCTGAAATTTGTCCCTCATCAACTTTTCTTTCCTTATTGGTCTGAAGTCCTCTTATTCTTTGAGCTTTTATAAAAATTTGATCTGTTAATGAAGTTAATCTTAAGATTCTCCACGCGCTTCCGTAATCAGTCATTTTTTTTAAAAAAAGATCTCTACAAATTGTGGTGATTTGATCGTATTGTTTAGATGTATTTGAGGCCACTAATTTTTTTTGTATAAATTTCGTTGAAAAAATTGAATTAGGTAGTTTACTTTTGTTAAAAGTTATTAAAAACATGACTTTAAATATTAACGGATCCCTTTTTGACTTATCATCTCCAAAAGTGATGGGTATTCTTAACGTTACACCAGATTCATTTTATGATGGTGGTAATTTTTCCAATCATAATGAAATAATTAAACACGTTAGTAAAATGATTTCGGAAGGTGCTGATATTATTGATGTGGGAGGATATAGTTCTAGACCTGGGGCTAAAAATATTAGTATCAAAGAGGAAGAGGATAGAGTTATTCCAATTGTAAAGCTTATTTCAAAGACTTTCAGTAAAACAATAATTTCTGTTGATACATTTAGAAGTGAAATAGCCACAAAAGCATTGGATAATGGAGCAAGTATCATAAATGATATTTCAGGTGGAGAATTGGATCCTGAAATATATAAATCAGTTAGTCAATTTAAAGCCCCCTATATTATTATGCATATGAAAGGAAATCCCTCAAATATGCAGGATGACCCAAAGTACAATAATGTGGTTGTAGAGGTTATTAAGAATTTATCAAAAAAAATAATTAAAGCAGAAAATTCTGGAATTATTGATGTCTTGATAGACCCTGGCTTTGGTTTTGGAAAAACTTTAAATGACAATTATAAACTATTGAACGATTTGAAATTATTCAAAATATTGGATAGACCAATACTGGCTGGTCTCTCAAGAAAATCGATGATCTATAAAGTTTTAAAAAACAGTCCTGTAGAAGCCTTAACCGGCACTATCAGCCTTAATACAGTTGCTCTTATAAATGGTGCAAACATACTAAGAGTACATGATGTAAAAGAAGCTAAGGAAACAATAAAATTATTTAATTGTTTACAAGAGAACGTTTAAAACTATTTTAACTAATTTTATAGAAAATGGAAGACATCCTTAACATTGCTCAAAGCTACATAATGCCAACGATTGATTTAATTCTTTTTGCGGTAATGCTTTACTATGCTTATAAATTAGTTAAAGGAACAGCTGCAATTAATATTTTTTTAGGTTTTGTCATAATCTATATTATCTGGTCAATTACTGAACTTGTTAATATGCCTATTCTCAGTAATATTCTTGGTGGGTTTATAAGTGTTGGATTAATCGCCTTAATTGTTGTTTTTCAGCAAGAAATTAGGAAATTTCTTTTACTGTTGGGGTCGTCAAATATTACTAATAACAAGAATATAATCAGAAGGTTTAATTTATTTTTTAAAATTTCAAACGAACAAGCAAAAATGGATGTTGATGAATTTATTTCAGCTTGTGAGATATTGAAAAAAAATAAAACAGGAGCACTTTTCGTAATTGAAAAAAATAACAGTTTAGATTTTGTCAGAACAACAGGTGATGAATTAAATTGTATTATTTCTGCTCCAGTTATTGAAAGTATATTTTTTAAAAATAGTCCATTACACGATGGTGCAGTAATTATTGAAGGAAATTACATTACTGGTTCTAGAATCATTTTACCTGTTTCAGAAAATGAAAATATTAATTCTAGACTTGGTTTAAGACATAGAGCTGCTATAGGAATAACAGAGAAAACAGATGCAATTGCTATTGTAATTTCAGAGGAGAATGGAAAACTCTCTTTAGTTAAAAACGGGGAATTAAAACAAATAAAAAGTATTGAATCTTTTAAATCTAAACTGGAAGAGGAACTTGGCTAAATTTCTCATTTTTAAACTGCACATCATAAAGATTTTTATAATATCCATTTTTCTTTTTAATTAATTCTTTGTGTGAACCACTTTCAACAAGCTCTCCCCCATTCATAACAAATATTCTATCAGAGTTTACTATTGTTGACAAACGGTGAGCAATTATAATTGAGGTTTTATTTTCTGTAATTTTTAAAGTAGCCTTTTGAATCAACTCTTCTGAATTTGAATCAATACTTGATGTTGCTTCGTCTAGAATTAAAATTGACGGGTTTTTAATGTAAGATCTCAAGAAAGAAATTAACTGTCGTTGTCCTTGTGACAACATTACTCCCCTTTCTTTTACATTGTAATTATATCCCCCAGGCATAGACATGATAAAATCATGTATTCCAATTTTTTTTGCTGCACTTACAACATGATCGAAAGATATGTTGGGGTTATATAGAGTAATATTATTTAAAATTGTATCAGCAAACAAAAAAACATCTTGTAAAACCAAGGCTATTTTACTTCTAAGAGATGATAATTTATATTCTTTGATATCATTCTTTCCAAGAAAAATACTTCCACCCTGAATATCATAAAATCTAGTTATTAAGTTTACAATAGTTGTTTTTCCAGATCCAGTCGATCCAACTATAGCTATTTTTTCACCATTTTTAATATTAAATGAAAGGTTATTAATTATAGTTTCATTTTGATTATAAGAAAAGTTAACATTTTTAAATGAAATACTTCCATCTAAAGATTCTCCAATATTTTTACCAGTATTTTGAATTTTACTATCAGTATCAATTATTTTAAAAATTCTATTGGCTGCAACCATACCCATTTGTAAAGTATTGAATTTATCTGCTATTTGACGAAGTGGTCTGAAAAGCATTTGAGATAATTGTATAAATAAAAATATAACCCCTAACGTTATTGAGGAATCTTCTAAAATTGCATTAAGACCTCCAAACCAGACAATTAAACCAATAGTTATAGATGTCGACAGTTCAGCAATTGGAAAGAAAATTGAATTATACCAAACTGTTTTTAACCACGCATTTTTGTGCTTTTCATTAATCTTAACAAAATTATCGTATTCAATTTTTTGTCTATTAAATAGCTGCACTATTTTCATTCCAGTAATTCTTTCTTGTACAAATGAATTTAAATTAGCTACTTCTGTTCGAACCTCATTAAAAGCAACTTTCATAGATTTTTGAAATTTTCTTGTAGCAAAAAGAATAAATGGAAGAATTAAAAAAATTGTAAGTGATAATTTCCAACTTAATGCAAGCATTACTAAAACTACAACAAGCATTTGCATTAAATCAGCTACAATCATAAAAAGACCTTGACTGAAAATACTTGCAATAGTTTCCATATCATTAACAGCTCTGGTAACTAATCTCCCCACAGAGGATCGATCAAAATAGGTCATTTTAAAATTTAGAATATGATTAAACAACTTAACCCTAATATCGTATATAACTTTTTGACCTAATAGGTTTGCGTAATAGCTAAATAAAAACATAAATACTACGGTCAGTATTAAATTGCCTATCATTAAACAAATCAGTAAAAAAAAATCTTCATATTTTCCAACAGCTAAGTAATCATCAACTGCTACTTTAATTAGATAAGGGGTTAAAGTAGAAAAAAGTGAAATTAATATAGCAGATACAGCAACAAAGACAAAAATTAACTTATACACTAACACATAATCTAAAAGTCTCTTAAACAAATTGAAATCAAGGAAAGATGTGTTTTTTTTCATTAAAGTTTAAAATCAGGATAAATTACGTTAGTAAGATACAAACCATGTGCCGGAACTGAATAACCGGCTAACTCTCTGTTTTTACTCATTATAACTTTTTCAATATGATCAATTTCATATTTATTTTCACCTATTTCGATTAATGTTCCTACAATTGCTCTGACCATATTTCTAAGAAATCTGTTTGCAGAAATTTTAAAAATCCATTGACCATTATTAAAAGACCATTTTGCATTAGAAATCTCACAATTATATGTCTTAACATCTGTGTTGGCCTTTGAAAAACACTTGAAATTAGTGTGATCATATAGTGCCATTGCTGCTAAATTCATTTTACCAAAATCAATATTTTTTTTAAGAAAATAAGCAGAATTTATTGAAAAGGGATCTTTTTGGGTTGTTAGAACATATTCGTATGATCTGGATAGAGCATCAAATCTTGCATGAAAATTTTCTTGAACTTCATGGATATTAATTATGAATATCTCCTTACTAACAAAAGAATTAGTTTTAAATAAAAAATCATTTTTATCAATAATTTTTTTAGAATAATCAAAATGAGCACAAAAATACTTGGCATGAACTCCAGAATCAGTTCTACCAGCTCCAACTACAATAATTTTTTCATTCAATATAATTGAAAGAGATTCCTCAATAACTTGTTGAACGGAAATTGCGTTAGGTTGTCTTTGCCAACCATGATAAGGCGCGCCATTGTAAGATAATTCTAATAAATATCTCAAGGAAATATTACTTTTGTTGAGTTCAAATATAGCTTTAATAAAAAATTCTAAAAATAATTAGTTGAAAAAAATTCTAATAATTTCTGATACACATGGTCATATTGATGATGTAATTTTAAAATATGTAAAGCAATCAGATGAAGTATGGCACGCAGGGGATATTGGTAAAATCAAAATTTTAGATCAAATTGAAAAATTAAGTGAATTAAAATCGGTTTATGGGAACATTGATAATCACATAATTCGTTCATCGATATGTGAAACTAATAGCTTTTTTTGTGAAAAAGTCAAAGTATCTATGGTACATATTGCTGGCAAGCCACCATATTATAATCAAATCGCCAAAAAACTTATAGAAATTGAAAAACCTAAAATACTTGTTTATGGTCACTCACATATTTTGAAAGTAAAATTTGACAAAAAAAACGATGTTTTATGCATCAATCCCGGAGCAGCAGGCAGACATGGTTTTCACCACAAAAGAACTATGATTAGATTAGAAATTAATCAATCTAGCATTGAGAATATGGAAATAATTGAGCTTGGCGAAAGATCTAAATTATCTGAGTCTATTTGAAGAACTAATAATTTTTAAGTCTTTTTTTACTGAACGGATAGATAAATATATTAGTAAAAAAGAAATTAAAAAGTATATGAAGGCAGGATCAGTAATTGATTTCTCAATAGACCTCTCGTCAAACAAGTTAAATACACCAAAAATTAATGAAAGAGTTAAAATTCGTAGAAGGTTAATTTGAATCTTTGGTTTCTTAAACAAGAATATGACAACTAACAATAGAACACTAAAAATTTCTAAGAAGAAATAATCGTTTATATATGGTCTAAAAAATCCAAAATATGATTCAAGTAAAGACATTTCAGGATTACTATCAATGAGAGCAACTACAATTAAATTTATTAAAATTAATAGCAACATGTAAACTGACTGAACTCGCTGTATCATCTGAATATTTTTATATAAAAATACAATATTACCTAAAGTAAATAAATATTCTTATATTTGAATTGATTTTAATAATCATTCCCACATTATATTTATTACTCACACTTCAACATAACCATTAAATAACCTAAATTTTATAAATGTTTGAAATTTCAACCTTAAAAGAAAAAAAAATTTCTGAGCTTCAAGAAATTGCAAATGAGCTAGGAATCAAAAAAACTGCTGGAATAAAAAAATTAGATCTAGCTTACAAAATTATTGATCATTATGCATCAGATCCTAAAGCTTCTGACAAAACTATTGAATTAAAAGAAGATGAAGTAAAAAAAGATGTTTCTGATGAAAAAAAAGATTTAGTTGAATCAAAAAAGATTGATAATAACTCTGGCCACAAGAAGAATAATAGATTTGTTAAAAAAGAAAAGAATCACAATAAAGACAATAGAAATAGATACAAAGAACCTGATTTTGAATTTGATGGAATTATTGAAAGTGAAGGTGTTTTAGATATCATGCAAGAAGGTTATGGTTTTTTAAGGTCTTCTGACTATAATTATTTAACGTCTCCAGATGATATTTACGTATCACAATCACAAGTAAGACTATTTGGATTAAAAACTGGTGATACAGTTTTAGGACATGTAAGACCGCCAAAAGAAGGTGAAAAATATTTTCCATTAATTAAAGTATCAAAGATCAACGGATTAAGTCCAAATGTTGTTAGAGATAGAGTCTCTTTTGAGCATTTAACTCCATTATTTCCTGATGAAAAATTTAATATTGCCGAAAAAAACAGTACTATTTCTACAAGAGTAATGGATTTGTTTTCTCCTATTGGTAAAGGACAAAGAGGAATGATTGTATCACAACCAAAAACAGGAAAAACTATGTTGCTGAAAGATGTTGCAAACGCAATAGCCGCTAATCATCCTGAGGTTTATCAAATTATTCTACTTATTGATGAAAGACCAGAGGAAGTCACAGATATGCAAAGAAACGTAAAAGGAGAAGTTGTTGCTTCTACATTTGATGAACCTGCTGATCGACATGTAAAAGTAGCTAATATAGTTTTGGAGAAAGCTAAAAGATTAGTAGAATGTGGCCACGACGTGGTTATTTTGTTAGATTCTATAACTAGACTTGCAAGAGCATATAACACAGTTCAACCCGCGTCAGGAAAAATATTGAGTGGTGGTGTTGATGCAAATGCTCTTCATAAACCAAAAAGATTTTTTGGAGCTGCTAGAAATATTGAAGGTGGAGGTTCACTTTCTATTATTGCAACTGCACTGACCGAAACCGGGTCAAAAATGGATGAAGTTATTTTTGAGGAATTTAAAGGAACTGGAAATATGGAACTTCAATTAGACAGAAGAATTTCAAATAGAAGAATATTCCCTGCTATAGATTTAGTTTCTTCAGGAACAAGAAGAGATGATCTTTTACTTGACGAAAACACAGTTCAAAGGATGTGGATTATGCGTAAATATTTAGCAGATATGAATCCAGTTGAGGCAATGGAATTTATAAATGATAGGATTAAGAAATCTCTTAACAACGAAGAATTTCTTATATCAATGAATTCTTAAAATTATTTAAGAGCAGCTACAGATTTAGAAAGCTTTGATTTTAAATTTGCCGATTTATTAGCATGAATAATATTATTCTTTACTAATTTGTCAAGCATAGATGCCACTGAAGGATACATTTTCAGAGCTTCCTTTTTTGAGCTTAAATCTTTTAACTTCTTAATAGCGTTTCTAGTAGCTTTATGCTGTACCTTATTTCTAAGTCTAACAGCTTCATTTCTTCTAATTCTCTTTAACGCTGATTTATGATTAGCCATATTATATATTTAGTAGCCCGTAGGGGAATCGAACCCCTCTTACCAGGATGAAAACCTGGCGTCCTAGCCGATAGACGAACGGGCCAAAATTTTAACGATTGCAAATGTAATTGAAAGGTTACAAACTTGCAACTTAATTTTTTTGTTTTATTAAAAGATTAATTAATAGGCCTTAGCAAATAAAACCCTTTGAAATGATGGTTTATTTGAAACTATACAAAAACCTTCTTCTTTTTTTGAATCAATTGGAATACATCGAATTGTAGCTTTAGTTTCTTTTTTAATTTTCTCTTCAGTTTCAGAAGATCCATCCCAATGGGCAGAAACAAAGCCACCCTTGTTTTTTATGATAGACTTAAATTCATCATAGGTATTAGCTTTTCTAATGTTTTCCTGAGTAAATTTTTGTGCACTATTAAAAATATTTGATTGAATATCTTCTAATAGAAAATCGATTTTTTCAAAAACATTTTCCAAATCGATAATTTCTTTTTTCATATTATCTCTTCGAAATATTTCTAAAGTTGAATTTTCCAAGTCTTTTGGACCAATTACTATTCTAATTGGCACCCCCTTAATTTCGTGCTCATTAAATTTAAAACCTGGCTTGTGAGTATCTCTTTTATCATAAAGTACAGAAATATTTTTTGATTTTAATTTATCAATAATAGGATCAATTTTTTTTGATATCTGATTTAGTTGATCTTCTGATTTATAGATTGGAATTATAACTACTTGAATTGGCGCTAGTTTTGGAGGAAGAACTAATCCATTGTCATCTGAGTGAGTCATAATTAAAGCCCCCATTAATCTTGTCGACACTCCCCAAGATGTAGCCCAAACATAGTCTAGTTTACCATCTTTATTTGCAAACTTTACGTCAAATGCTTTTGCAAAATTTTGACCCAAAAAGTGAGAAGTTCCAGCTTGTAATGCTTTTCCATCCTGCATCAAGGCTTCAATACAAAAAGTATCCTCTGCACCAGCAAATCTCTCACTTTCAGATTTTAAACCTTTTATTACAGGAATACCCATAAAGTTTTGGGCAAAATCAGCATAAATGTTATTCATGAGTTCTGCCTCCTTCATTGCTTCATCCTTTGTTGAATGAGCAGTATGTCCTTCCTGCCATAAAAACTCTGCAGTTCTAAGGAATAATCTAGTTCTCATTTCCCACCTAACTACGTTGGCCCATTGATTAATCAATATTGGTAAATCTCTATAAGATTGAATCCAATTTTTATATGTATTCCAAATTATTGCCTCACTTGTTGGCCTCACAATTAATTCTTCTTCAAGTTTAGCTTTTTCGTCAACTACTAATTTACCTGGATTATTTTCATCGTTTTTCAATCTGTAATGAGTTACAACAGCACATTCTTTGGCAAAACCTTCGGCATTTTTTTCTTCAGCCTCAAATAAACTCTTTGGAACAAATAATGGAAAATAAGCATTTTGATGTCCAGTTTCTTTAAACATTTTATCCAACTGAGCCTGCATTTTTTCCCATATTGCATATCCATAAGGTTTTATTACCATACAGCCTCTTACAGATGAATTTTCAGCTAAATCAGCTTTAACTACAAGCTCATTGTACCACTTGGAGTAATCAACTTCTCTTTTAGTTAACTTTTTGGACATATATTGTTGTTGGCATAATTATTGTTTAATTTTATGTAATGCTAAATTAATTAATATAATTTACAAATGAGATATACTTTCATATTACTAATCACATTTATTTTCCTAGGATGCGGACCTTTTAACACAATCGATTCATTTGAAAGTGATGGTATTTATGATAACAATAACATGAAGATTAGTCAAAACAACAATGGTACCTATTATAAAAATTATTTTGACCAAAAGTACCAAGAATATGGTTTTGATAATCAAATTAATGATAGTGTATTAACAGATATTTCAAATTATTCTTCAAACACTAACCTAACTTATAATAATAGCAACGGTTCCTGGGGAGATAATCCAACTTCCGTAAATTTCATTTTTAGAGACAGGTATATTTACAGTCCATATTCTAATTATTATCCTTACGGTTACTACGATTATTACAACTCGTGGTATAGTCCATACTATAATAGAAGCTGGTTTGGTTGGGGATATGGATACAATCCATGGAGATTCAGACATTGGGGATTCTACAATGATTTTTATGGATATAATTACAGAAATTGGAATTATCCTTATTATAATTATCCTCTCTATGGTGATCCTTATTATCAAAGAAATAATAATTCCAACATAGCGTATATGAACGGTAGGAGAAATTCTAACAATACCTCTAAATCAGGATATATTGAAAAATCATCTAATGGAAGGTCTATCGCTTCATACAATGTTGGTAGAAATGAAACAAAAATAGATAATTCAAAGGCTAGCGACAGATCAGAACAACGTTCAGATTTATTAAAAAGTAGAAAACTGAATAGAATATATTACAATCTGAAAAATGGAGATAGGTTTAACGGACAAACCTTAAATAATGGTAAGCCAAGAGATTATTTAAATAAAGGTGAACTTAGTGGGAGAGGTAACAATAGTTCTAGAAGCTCTAATACAAACCGAACTAGATCCAATTTTCAACCAGTTAAATATGGAAATAATACCAGGTCTTATAATAAATCAAGAGTAGACTCTAACAATAGAAGTTCTCGTGGTTATTCAAGACCTGAAATTAGTGGTAATAATGCATCCAGTAGAAGTTATAATATATCTAGAACTTCATCAAATTCCTCAGGATCTTCTACAATCTCTAGATCCAGTTCTAGCTCAAGACCATCGTCTAGTGTGAGTAGAGGAACATCTTCAAGTTCATCATCTAGTGCTTCTATTTCAAGAGGAAAAAGATAAATGATACAATGTGATTAAAAAAATAATACTTTTTTTACTTTTATTTCCATCAATTATTAATTCCCAAAGTTTAAATGACTTCATCAGAATTTCAATGGATAACACAGTTGGTTCAGCCAGATTTCAATCTATGGGAGGAGCCTTTGGCGCATTAGGCGGGGATTTATCAGCCATCAATATAAATCCTGCTGGAAGTGCTGTTTTCATAGATAATCAATATGAACTTAGCTTTTCAAATAATAAAAAATCAGTTAAATCCTTTTATTTTGAAAGCTCAGCAAGCAAAAACAAAAGCAAATTTAGTGTGAATCAAGGAGGTGGTGTTTGGGTTTTTGAAAATTTTGGAGGTGGTGATGTTAATAAAATCACTTTTAGCGTAAATGCTCAAACCAATAATTCATTTTATGAGAACTTTGAAATTAAAGGAATAAACAAATCAAATTCGATAGATAAATTTTTTATAAACAACTCCTCTGGTCTGACTTCTGCTGATTTAAGTGTTGGTTCAAATGAAAGTGTAGCAGAAGTATATAGGTATTTAGGCGAGTATTATGGCTTTTCAGCACAACAATCATTTATGGCCTACCAAAGTTATTTGATAAATTATGATGAATCCAACAATAATTTTTATTCCCTTGCGCTTTACAATAATGGTGTGAGCCAGAAATACACAAGTGACACAAAAGGTTACAACAATAAATACAATCTAAATGTAGCAATACAATTTAAAGAAGATTTTTATTTTGGAATTAACATCAATACTCATGAGATATTTTTAGAGAATTTTCTAAGTCACTACGAATCAAATTTTGATGAAATTTCTGCAATAAAATCAATTTTACTTGAAAATAGACTAACAACCTATGGAGAAGGGTTTTCATTTCAATTAGGTGCAATAAGAAAGTTTAATAATTTTAGGATTGGTTTTTCTTATCAATCCCCAACCTGGTATACACTTTGGGACGAAACAACCCAATATTTAGAAACTGAATCTGTTGATGTAAATGGGGTAAGTTACAGAGATATTGTTGATCCACGAGTTATTAATATGTATCCAAAATATAAAGTTAACTCTCCATCATCACTAACTTTAAGCTCTGCTCTAGTCATTGGAAAAATAGGACTAATTAGTTTAGACTTAATGTCTATTGATTATTCAAAAATGAAAATTAAACCTAGTGACGAGTTTACTGGTTCAAATAATCAAATAAAATCTAAATTACAGAACACATTTAACTTTAGACTAGGTTCTGAACTTAGATTAAACAAATTTAGTATTAGAGGAGGTTACAACAAAACTGAAAGTCCATACAAAGAATTAATCCAAGATAGTAGTTCATTGTCATACGGAATTGGTTATGATTTTGGTTCTACAATAATTAATTTGTCTCATAAATCAATTGATCAAAATAGAAACCATCAACTGTTTGATAGTGGATTGACGGACAAAGCTTTTTTAGAATCAAGTAATTTAATTACATCACTTTCTATTATTTTTAAATTTTAGAACTATTTAATCAATCTTTAATTAACTTTGCAAATAGATTACAACGAATATGAAATACGATAAATTTTTAGAAGAAGAGTTTGATTTAATTGGTGACGACCATTTTGCTTCTTCACCCGAAACACCAATCAGAGATGATGCATTTGAAATTTCTGATGAAGAAAAAATTTCTATTATTGAAAAAAATGTTTATAATATTTTAGAAACTCTTGGGATGGATTTAACTGATGATAGTTTAAAGGGTACACCTAAAAGAGTTGCCAAAGCTTGGGTTAATGAACTTTTTGGTGGGTTGAAGCCAGAAAAGATGCCAAAAACATCAACATTTGATAATAAATATTCTTACACTGAAATGTTGGTTGAAAAAAATATTACAGTTTATTCTACCTGTGAACATCATTTATTACCTATTATCGGAAAAGCTCATGTAGCTTATTTTTCCAAAGGAACTGTAATAGGTTTATCAAAAATGAACCGAATAGTAGATTATTTTGCTAAAAGACCACAAGTTCAAGAAAGACTTACTATGCAAGTTGTTAAAGCCCTTCAAAAGGCTCTTGGAACAGAGGACGTAGCATGTGTTATTGATGCTAAACATTTATGTGTAAATTCAAGAGGAATTAGAGACGTTGATTGCAGTACAGTGACCGCAGAATTTGGAGGCAAATTCAAAGATAAAAACGTAAAAAGAGAATTTTTAGATTATATTCGTACCGAAAGCTGAAACAAATTGTAATGATTTCCAACTTCGCCAAAGATCTAAAAATTCATAATTCCTTAACTGGCCAAAAAGAAAATTTCACACCTATTGAAAAAAATAATGTTGGAATGTATGTTTGTGGTCCTACTGTGTATAGCAATGCACACTTAGGAAATTGCAGGACGTTTATATCTTTTGATTTAATTTACAGATATCTTAAACATCTAGGCTATAAAGTCAGGTATGTTAGAAACTTAACTGATGTTGGTCATTTAGAAAACGAAGACGACTCAGCAGAGGACAAAGTATCCAAAAAAGCTAGATTAGAAAAGCTTGAACCAATGGAAGTAGTTCAAAAATACACTTTAGACTTTCATGATATATTAAAAAAATTTAATACTATTCCACCAAGTATAGAACCTAATGCATCAGGACATATTATTGAACAAATAGAAAGTATTAAACAAATCTTAAGTTCTGGTTTTGCGTATGAAAAAAATGGCTCTGTATATTTTGATATTGCCAAGTTTAACAAATCAAATTCATATGGAAAATTAAGTGGAAGGAAACTTGAGGAAATGATGAATAATTCAAGATCACTTGATGGATCTTCTGACAAAAAAAGTCCACAAGATTTTGCACTATGGAAAAAAGCCGACAAAAATCATATCATGAATTGGGAATCACCCTGGGGCAAAGGTTTTCCGGGATGGCATTTAGAATGTACATCAATGAGTAAGAAGTATCTAGGTGACTTTTTTGATATTCATGGAGGTGGAATTGATTTGAAATTTCCACATCACGATTGTGAAATAGCTCAGTCTGAGGTAATAAACGGATGTAACCCAGCAAGATTTTGGATGCATACTAACATGCTTACATTAAATGGAAAGAAAATGTCTAAATCACTAGACAATCACGTTTTACCAGCTCAAATTTTTAATGGGCAAAATAAAATATTTGATAAAAGTTTCAATCCAAATGTTGTTAAGTTCTTCATTTATCAAGCTCATTATAGAAGTGTTTTAGATTTAAGTAATGAAGCATTATTGGCTTCTGAAAAAGGTTATAAAAAACTAATTTCAGGATACAACTTGATATCTGAATTAAAATCTTCAAATGAAAATTCTGATTTTGATGTAGATGAATGGATATCAAATTGTTACTCAAAATTAAATGATGATTTCAATACACCAATGCTTATAGCCCATTTATTTGATTGTGTAAAGTATATTAATAACGTTAATATCAATTCGAAAAAATTAAATACAACTGATAAAGTAAAAATCACAAAAACTTTTGATGATATTTTATTTGATATTTTAGGTTTTAATAAGGAAAATGAAAAGGTTGAAAAATCAGATTCTCAAAAAGAACTAATAGAATTATTAATAAAAATAAGATCTCAAGCCAGAAGTGATAAAAACTTTGAATTATCTGATCAAATAAGAGATGAATTATTAGAACTTGGAATACAATTAAATGATGATAAAAACAGTTCTTCTTATGAACTTATCTGATGAAAAATATTTTTATATATCCTTTCTTAATTCTTATTAGAATATATCAAACCTTAATTTCTCCATTATTACCATCAACTTGTAGGTTTTCTCCTACATGTTCTGAATACTCCAAACAATCTTTAATAAAACATGGTCTGATAAAAGGAAGTATATTGAGCGTTAAAAGAATATTAAAATGTAATCCATGGGGTGGAAATGGATACGATCCTGTACCTTAGTATTAATAAATAAATTTTTAAAATGATATTATTTAAAATCGACTGGGCACCAAATGAAGTTTTTTTAAACCTTGGTCCGCTTACCATATATTGGTATAGCGTAATGTTTATTATTGCTTTTTCTTTAGGATATTACATTGTTCAAAAAATATATATTAATGATAATAAACCTGTTGCATTAGTTGAACCATTATTTATTTATGTGGTTTTTGGCACTTTACTTGGAGCAAGACTTGGTGATGTGTTTTTTTATAACTGGGATTATTTTCAAAATAATTTAGTTGAAATATTATTACCAATAAAAAATGATTCAAATAGCTCTATGTTATTTGGATTAATTGATGGGTATAAATTTGTTGGGTATAGAGGATTAGCTAGTCATGGTGCTACTATTGGAATAATAACAGCAATGTTTATTTATAAATTTAAATTTAAATACGATTCGGTTTTATGGATTTTTGACAGAATTGTTATTCCAATCTCTATTGGTGGAATGTTTGTAAGAATAGGTAATTTCTTTAACTCTGAAATTGTTGGTAATTATACAAACTCCAATTTTGGAGTTGTTTTTAAAAACAGAGGAGAAATTTTTCCAAGACACCCTGCACAATTATATGAAGCTTTTGGTTATTTACTTTTATTTATTCTACTGTGGAAAATTTACTGGAAAACTGATTTAAAAAAATACAAAGGATTTATTTTTGGTCTATTTTTAACTTATTTATTTACTATTCGTGTACTGGTAGAATACGTAAAAGAAAGTCAAGGTGGCTTTGAAGAATCTTTAGGAATTCTATCTACTGGTCAGTGGCTAAGTATACCATTTATATTAATTGGTATTATCCTTATGATTTATTCTAGAAAAAATCAAATAAAATTATTTTTTTAAACTCTTTCTAAGGGTATCAAACATAACTGGAGTTGCTATAAATACTGAAGAGTATGTTCCAACTAGTACTCCAATAATTAAGGCAAACATAAACCCTCTAATTGATTCTCCGCCAAAAAGGAATATGGCTAATAACACTACTAAAGTAGTAAATGAAGTATTCAAAGTTCTACTTAATGTACTGTTTAATGCACCATTAACTGTCTTAGTAAACTCCCACGATTTATTTATTAATCTAAATTCTCTAATCCTATCAAATACAACCACAGTGTCATTTAAAGAATAACCAATCACAGTTAGTACTGCTGCAATAAATGCTTGGTTAATTTCCATATTAAAAGGCATAAATGAATATGTTAATGAGAAAATTCCTAGAACAACTAAAACATCATGAAATACAGCGGTAACTGCACCAAGTGAATATTGCCAATCTCTAAATCTAAATAAAATATATAAAAATACTACAGCTAAAGAACCAAATATTGCTAAAAATGAATTCTTTTTAATGTCGTCAGCTATCGTAGGTCCTACTTTAGAAGATCCCATTATTCCTACAGACTTATCATCAGCTCCATTAACAAAATCATCATAGGTCAAGTTAGATGGAAGAACACTTTTAAGAGCATCAAACATCTTTAATTGAATTTCATCATCAACTTGAGTTCCCTCAATATCTACTTTATAATTTGTTGTAATTTTTAATTGATTATCAGATCCAAAAGTTTTAGCCTCAGCATTACCTAAAACATCAATTAATGAGGCTTGTATTTCACTTTGATTTACATCATTGTCAAATCTCACAGTATAAGTTCTTCCTCCAACAAAATCAACTCCTTGATTTAAACCGTTAGTAGAAAGTGAAAAAATACTTATTAAAAGTACAGTGCTCGAGATAAAATAAGCTACTTTTCTTTTTTCTAAGAAAGTTATAGACATATTTCTGAATAAAGACTTTGTAATTGGGGTTGAAAAATTTAAAATTTTGGATTTTGAAAGTCTTGAATCAACCAACATTCTTGTAATGAAAATCGCAGTAAATAAGGAAGTAGCAATACCAATAAGTAATGTTGTTGCAAATCCTTTAATTGGGCCCGAACCAAAAACAAAAAGAATCAATGCTGTTAAACCAGTAGTAATATTGGCATCTAGAATTGAAGATAATGCATTACTAAATCCGTCTCCAACAGATTGTTTCAATCCTTTGCCTTTATTTAATTCTTCACGAATTCTTTCAAAAATAAGAACGTTAGCATCAACAGACATACCGATAGTTAAAACAATACCAGCGATACCTGGAAGCGTCAATACAGCTCCTAATCCTGCTAAAATTCCAAATATTAAAACTAAGTTCAATACCAACGCAACATCAGCATATATCCCCGCTCTTCCATAATAAAATATCATCCAAATTAATACCAATATCAAAGCAATTATAAATGAATTAATCCCTTTTTCAATATTCTCTTTACCAAGTGAAGGACCAACAACTTCTGATTCTATTATTTCAGCAGAAGCTGGTAATTTACCTGCTCTAAGTACGTTTGCTAAATCGATGGCCTCGTTTAACGTAAATTGTCCTGAAATTTCAGATCTTCCTCCTGAAATTGCACCCCTAGAAACACCAGGTGCAGAATAAACAATATCATCCAGAACAATGGCAATATTGCTTTTATCCTTATAAGCTTTACCCGTCATTTCTTCCCACTTTCTAGCACCCTTTCCATTCATTTGCATGGATACTGCAGGGGCACCAACTTGGTCATAGGACTGACTAGCATCAACAACAACACTTCCACCAAGAGGTGGTTTATTATCTCTATTAGATTGGATAGCATATAAATCAACTACATTATTAGTAACATCAGGTTTACCAAATAAAAATCTAGTATATCTTTTTTCTGATGGTAGTAGTTGTCTAATTTCTGGCATGGACAAAAACTCTTCAATTTTGTTTTGGTCTTTTGCTAAAAATTGTGCTATGACAGGTCCACCTTGATAACCTGTTCCAACTAAATAATCAAAAAGAGGGTTTTTCTGATTTGAAATTGAATCATTAGCCTCAACATCTGCTAGTAAATCATCTATTTCTGAACTTTCATCATTTTCAGTTTTGATCTCTTCATCATCTAATAGATTTTTTAAAGTTTCATTAGCTTGAGATAAAAAAGGTAAAAACTGATCATTAGTTTCAGTATACCAAAACTCTAACTGTGCTGTACTTTGCAAAAGATTTTTTACTCTTGCAACATCCTTAGCTCCAGGAAGTTCAACTCTAATTCTTCCAGAATTACCTAATCTTTGAATATTTGGCTGAGTTACTCCAAACTTGTCAATTCTTTTTCTTAAAACTTCAAAAGCAGAAACTATTGATTCATCAATTTTTCTTCTAATAATAGGTTTAACTTCAGAATCCGACATTTCAAAATTAATTTCATCACTTAAAGATCTGTTTGCAAAAATGTCTGGTGAAGCTAAAGTTGTTTCACCTTGTATTTTTTCAAATGCTTCAAAAAAGGATTCTACGTATGTATCATCAGATTCTTTTTGTAATGCATCTGCATCATTTAATGCTTTATTAAAAACAGGATCTTTTGAATATTCTGCAAGACCTTTTAAAATGTCTTTAACAGAAACTTGAAGAGTTACATCAATACCTCCCTTTAAATCAAGTCCTTTGTTTAATTCCTTGTCTTTTGCACCTTTATAAGATGTAAAACCAAGAATACTTTCATTTGATATAGAATCTAAATAATTATTATACTTCTCTTCTCTTAAATCAGCATAATTTTCATTCGAATCAGAAATTGCATTGATAGAATACTGAGATGCTTTATCTTCAACGTTAGACGTTATAAAAGTAAATGATATTTGGTATACACTTACTAAAGTGAAACAAAAAGCAAAAAACTTAATTAGACCATTATTATGCATAATATTTATTTTTATTCTTATTAAAAAACGAGCAAATATAGGATTTACTTGATGATAAAACAATTCTATAATTAAACATCAAGCCTTTTAAATGTCAAATAAGTATTTATAGAGCTAAGTTCATTTTTCGTACTGCCGAAGCACTATCAGCAAATTTTACCATTTCTTGATCGTTTAAATTAAGGTTTATAATTTTTTCACAACCATTTTTACCTATAATACAAGGGACTCCAATACATATATCATCCTGATTATATTCACCGTCTAAAAAAACTGAACAAGGAATTATTCTTTTTTCGTCGTTTAAAATTGATTTTACTAAGAACGCTACTGAAGCACCAGGTGCGTACCAAGCTGAAGTACCTAATAATTTTGTCAATGTTGCACCTCCAACCATTGTTTTACTTGCTACATCCTCTAATTCATTTTTTGATATTAGTTCAGAAACAGGTAATCCATTGTATGAAGCCAATCTTGTTAAAGGAATCATAGTTGTATCTCCATGACCACCGATCACCATTCCATGAATATCATTAGCAGGTCTATCTAAAGCTAGAGATAGATAAGTTTTAAATCTTGAGCTATCCAAAGCACCCCCCATACCAATGACTCTATTTTTAGGTAAACCAGTAGATTTTAATGTCAGGTATGTCATAGTATCCATAGGATTTGAAACAACTACAATTATGGTATCTGGTGAATGTTTTAAAACATTTTCAGAAACAGTTTTCACTATTCCTGCATTTATTCCAATTAGCTCTTCTCTAGTCATACCAGGTTTTCTTGGAATTCCAGAAGTAATTACAACTACATCACTATTTGCTGTTTTTGAATAGTCGTTTGTTGTACCAACAACTTTAGTTCCAAATCCAATAGTTGTAGCGGTTTGCATCATATCTAAAGCTTTACCTTCTGCAAAACCATCTTTAATATCTAATAAAACTACTTCACTAGCAATAGATTGTGAGGCAATTACATCAGCACAAGTTGATCCTACATTTCCAGCACCTACAATTGTTACTTTCATTTATTATCAATTTTTAATTAAACATCAATATTAGCATATGTTGCATTTTTTTCAATAAATTCTCGTCTTGGAGGAACCTCATCACCCATCAACATAGAAAAAACCCTATCTGCTTCAACAGCATTATCAATAGTAACCTTTCTAAAGGTTCTGAATTCAGGATTCATAGTTGTATCCCACAATTGGATGGCATTCATTTCACCTAACCCTTTGTATCGTTGGATTGATGCTCCCTGACCAAATTCTTCTAAGAGTTTGTCTCTTTCTTGATCGTCCCAAGCATATTCTTTTTTTGCACCCTTTTTAACCAAATATAATGGAGGAGTTGCAATGTAAATATTACCATTTTCAATTAGTTCTTTCATATACCTAAAAAAGAACGTTAATATTAAAGTTGCAATATGACTTCCATCAACATCAGCATCACACATAATCACAATTTTATGATATCTTAATTTTTCCAAGTTTAAAGCCTTACTATCTTCCTCTGTTCCAATTGTGACTCCTAACGCAGTGTAAATATTAATAATTTCTTGGTTTTCAAAAACTTTATGCTGCATAGCTTTTTCAACATTAAGTATTTTACCTCTTAATGGTAAAATAGCTTGAAAATTTCTATCTCTACCCTGTTTTGCAGTACCTCCTGCAGAATCACCCTCAACTAAAAAAACTTCACATAGTTCTGGATTTTGTTCTGAACAATCAGATAATTTTCCTGGAAGACCTCCTCCACTCATTACAGTTTTTCTTTGTACCATTTCTCTAGCTTTTCTAGCAGCATGTCTAGCTTGAGCTGCAAGAATCACTTTTTCAACAATAGTCTTGGCATCAACAGGGTTTTCTTCAAGATAATTTTCTAACATTTCAGAAACAGCTTGAGATACAGCAGAGTTTACCTCCCTATTACCTAGCTTAGTTTTTGTCTGCCCCTCAAATTGAGGCTCAGCCACTTTTACAGAAATAATAGCTGTTAGGCCTTCTCTAAAATCATCTCCAGCTATATCAAACTTTAATTTATCAAGCATTCCAGAAGAATCAGCATATTTTTTTAAGGTTGATGTTAAACCTCTTCTAAAACCAGCCAAATGAGTTCCACCTTCATGTGTATTAATATTATTTACATAAGAATGAAGGTTTTCAGAAAAAGAAGTATTGTAAATCATTGCAACTTCAACTGGAATTCCATTTTTTTCTCCCTCCATAGAAATCACTTCAGAAGTTAATGGTTCTCTATTCTCGTCTAAAAATCTAATAAATTCTTTTAAACCTTCCTCAGATTTAAAAACTTCTTTAACAAACTCACCATCCACCATTGATCTTTTATCAGTGATTGAAAGTGTTATTCCTTTATTTAGAAAAGACAATTCTCTTAATCTATTTGATAAAGTTTCGTAGTTATATTCTTGGGCTTCTTTAAAAATAGATTTGTCAGGTTTAAAGGTAACTTCAGTCCCGGTTTTTTCAGATTTTCCATCAGATTTTACAGGATAAAGTGACTTTCCTTTTTCATACTCTTGAATCCATATTTTACCTTCTCTATAAACCTTAGCTATCAAATGATCAGACAATGCATTTACCACAGAAACACCCACCCCATGTAAACCACCTGATACTTTATAGGAATCTTTGTCAAATTTACCTCCAGCTCCAATCTTAGTCATAACAACTTCTAGGGCTGAAACCCCTTCCTTTTTGTGAATTCCAACAGGGATACCTCTTCCATTATCATCTACTGAAATTGAATTATCTTCATTGATAGTTACATTGATTTCATCGCAATGACCAGCCATTGCTTCATCAATTGAATTATCTACAACTTCGTAAACTAAGTGATGTAAACCTCGGACACCAACGTCCCCAATATACATTGAAGGTCTCATTCTAACATGCTCCATTCCTTCAAGAGCCTGTATACTGTCAGCAGAATACTGATTCTTATTAATTTCTTCGCTCATTTTTAATTGAATTATATAAATTTTTGGTTAAAACAAATATAACTAATTAGGAGTGTAAATTGTTAAATTATCAGAGAAGAATGAGTATAAGTTATCAACAATTTTATTATAAAAAAACTAGACTTTAATAGCCATCATTATGGACGTTAGAAACAGAACGTCCCGACGGATCATTTAAATTCTTAAAAGCCTTATCCCATTCAAGAGCAATTGGAGTACTGCATGCAACAGATGGGACGGATGGAACAGTTTTAGCAGAAGTTTCTGATGGAAAATGTTCCTCAAAAATTGTTCTATAAAAATACTCTTCTTTAGACATTGGAGTTTGAAATGGAAAAGTAAATTTTGCATTATTAAACATGTCATCATCAATTTTTTCTTCTACTAATTCTTTTAAACTATCAATCCAATTATAGCCTACACCATCACTAAATTGTTCTTTCTGTCTCCATGCCACAGATTCAGGTAAATACTTTTCAAAACTTTTCCTAAGTACCCATTTTTCCATTTTTTCAGATGTTATCATTTTATCCTTAGGATTTAAGCGCATTGCAACATCTATAAACTCTTTATCAAGAAAAGGTACTCTTCCTTCAATACCCCACGCCGCAAGCGACTTGTTAGCTCTTAAACAATCGTATTGGTATAATTTTTCAAGCTTTCTCACAGTTTCTTTATGAAATTCTTCAGCACTTGGAGCTTTATGAAAATATAGGTATCCTCCAAAAATTTCATCAGCACCTTCACCTGAGAGAACCATTTTTATTCCCATGGATTTAATTACTCTAGCCATTAAATACATTGGAGTTGATGCTCTTATGGTTGTAACATCATAAGTTTCAAGGTGATATATTACATCTCTTATAGCATCCAGACCTTCTTGAACTGTAAAAGTAATTTCGTGGTGAATTGAATCGATATGATCTGCTACTTTTTTAGCAGCTTTTAAATCAGGTGAACCCTCTAAACCTACTGCGAAAGAATGTAGCTGAGGATACCAAGCTGCTTTTTTATCGTTCGATTCTACTCTATTTTTTGAATATTTTTTTGCAAGAGCAGAAGTTATTGAAGAATCTAATCCTCCCGACAATAAAACTCCGTATGGAACATCACTCATTAACTGCCTATGAACTGCTTTTTCCAATGCAGATTGAAGGTCATCTAAATTTGTTTCATTATCTTTTACTTTATCATAACTCATCCAGTCCCTGCTGTACCATTGTTTTATCTTGCCTTCTGTGCTTGATAAATAATGTCCCGGTGGAAATATTTCAATTTTATTACATATTCCTTCTAATGCTTTTAATTCTGAGGACACATAAAATGTTCCTTTTTTATCCCAACCCATATAAAGCGGAATAATACCCATATGATCTCTTGCAACAAGGTAATGGTCTTTATTTTCGTCATAAAGCACAAATCCAAAAATCCCATTTAAATCATCGATGAAATCAACACCCTTTTCATTGTATAGGGCTAAAATAATCTCACAATCTGAATTAGTTTGAAATGAATACTCAGTACTTAATTTATTTCTAAGTTCTTGATGGTTATAAATTTCTCCGTTGGCAGCGAGAATTAAACTCTTATCTTGACTGTATATTGGTTGGTTTCCTGAAGCAGGGTCTACAATAGCTAATCTCTCATGAGCTAATAATACATTTTTTCCACAATGAATCCCGTTCCAATCAGGACCTCTATGTCTAACTTTTTTTGACATTTCTAAAACTTGAGACCTTAAAACATCAGAAGACTGTTTTAAATCTAAAGCACATACAATTCCACACATTTGATTAAATTTTAAGCAAATATGTAAAATTTACTTTAATTTTTAACTAAATATTTTAAATTGATTATAAAATGTTAGTAATAATTGATTTTATATAAAAATATGAAATATTATTATAATATATTTTAAATTAACCTTAAAAATTGAAAGTTTTGTTAATTTGGTCAATAGAATTAATTTATTAATGAATCCTATTATTTATTTAAAAAATGTCACCATTACTCAAAGTGGAGTAAACATATTGTCTGAAATTAATCTTTCAATTAATAAAGGTGAATTTATTTATCTAATTGGAAAAACCGGTGTTGGAAAAAGCAGTTTACTAAAAATACTTTATGGGGATATTCCTGTTAAAACTGGAGAAGCTAATATTTTAGATATTAATCTTGTAAAATTAAATGAAAATAAAGTTCCTTTTCTAAGAAGAAAACTAGGTATTGTTTTTCAAGATTTCAAACTCTTACCCAACAAAACCATAAAACAGAATCTTGAATTTGTTCTTAAAGCAACCGAATGGAAAGATAGCTCAAAAATCAACAAAAGAATCTCAGAAGTTTTAAAAAAAGTAAAACTTGAGGATGTGATTAATAAATATCCTAACGAGCTTTCAGGTGGAGAACAACAAAGAATTGCCATTTCAAGAGCCTTATTAAATGAACCTGAAATCATAATTGCAGATGAACCTACTGGAAACTTAGATCCTGCTACGAGTTTGGAGATTATGAATCTAATCAAAGAAATTAACAATAATGGGACAACCATTTTGATTGCTACTCATGATTACGACATAATTTCTAAATTACCTGAAAAAACAATTAGAATTGAAAAAGATAGGTTTTACGAACTTTCAAAAAAAAATTAAAAAGAACTACTTCTTTTTCTTTCGTTTTCGCTTAATAATATTTTTCTTAATCTTATGGTCTCAGGTGTAACTTCAACATACTCATCTTTTTGAATATATTCAAGCGCCTCTTCCAGACCAAAAGTTATAGGAGGAGCTAACTTAACTTTGTCATCAGAGCCTGCTGCCCTAACATTAGAAAGTTTTTTGGTTTTAGTAACATTTACAACCATGTCATCAGACCTTGTGTTTTCTCCTATTACTTGTCCAGTATAAATTGAATCCCCAGGACTAATAAAAAATTTCCCTCTGTCTTGAAGTTTATCAAGAGAATATGGAATTGCTGTACCTTGTTCCATAGAAATTAAAGAACCCGTAATTCTTTTTGGCATTTCACCTTTAAAAGGTTGAAATTCAATAAACCTATGATTCATAATTGCCTCACCAGCTGAGGCAGTTATTAATATATTTCTAAGTCCAATTATTCCTCTTGAGGGAATAATAAACTTACATAACATTCTTGACCCTTTACTATCCATACTAACCATTTCTCCTTTTCTAATGGCTACCATTTCAATAGCTTTTCCTGAAACATGTTCTGGGATATCGATTATTAATTCTTCAACAGGCTCAGATTTTACACCATCAATTTCTTTAATAATAACTTGAGGTTGACCAATTTGTAATTCATAACCTTCTCTTCGCATAGTTTCAATCAAAACTGACAAATGCAAAACACCTCTCCCATAAACTAAAAACTTATCTGCAGAACCAGTCTCCTCAAGTCTCATTGCAAGATTTTTTTCTAATTCTTTTTCAAGTCTTTCTTTAATGTGTCTTGATGTCACATATTTACCTTCTTTGCCAAAAAACGGAGAATCATTAATTGTAAACAACATACTCATAGTAGGCTCATCAATACTAATAGTGGGTAAAGGATCTGGATTTTCAAAATCTGCAATAGTATCACCTATTTCAAAATTTTCTAACCCAACTACTGAACATATATCTCCAGGCTCAACAGAGTTCACTTTTAATTTACCTAGACCATCAAAAACGTTCAATTCTTTAATTCTAGATTTAAGTATAGATCCATCTCTTTTGACTAAACTTACATTTTGTCCCTGTTCTAATATACCCCTTTGTAATCTACCAATTGCCTCTCTCCCGGTAAAAGAAGAATAGTCCATAGATGTAATCAATAATTGTGTAGAACCCTCAAAAATTTTAGGACTGGGAATATATTCTATAACTGAGTCTAGTAAAGGTTCTATAGAATCCGTTTCATTTTTCCAATCCAGTGACATCCAATTATTTTTTGCTGAACCATAAATTACAGGAAAATCTAGCTGCCACTCTTCAGCATCAAGCTCAAACATCAAATCAAAAACTGATTCATAAACTTGATCAGGTGTACAATTTTCTTTATCAACTTTATTAACTACTACAAGAGGCTTTAGTTTTAATTCTAAAGCTTTTTGAAGAACAAATCTAGTTTGTGGCATAGGACCTTCAAATGCATCGACTAATAGTAAAACTCCGTCAGCCATGTTCAAAACCCTCTCTACTTCACCTCCAAAATCAGCGTGACCCGGAGTATCTATTATATTAATTTTAGTATCCTTATACTTTACCGAAACATTTTTCGAAACTATTGTAATTCCTCTTTCTTTTTCTAAATCGTTGTTATCTAATATAAGCTCCCCAACCTCTTTATTATCTCTAAATAATTTACAATGATGTAATATTTTATCAACCAAAGTTGTTTTTCCGTGATCAACGTGTGCTATAATTGCTATATTCTTAACAGAACTCATAAACCTTATAATTTCGCGCAAATGTAAGTTATTTATATCATAAACAGTTATTAATAATATGAACTTAATTTTATTGATTAATTTAGCATTAAATAAATCTGAAATGATAAATAATATACCTAAAATTAAAAATACTGGTTCGGGCAATTTTTTTGTAATGGCGGGACCTTGCGCTATTGAAGGTGAAGAAATGGCATTTAAAATTGCTGAAAAAATTTCAGACATTACTTCTAGATTAGAGATCCCTTTTATATTTAAAGGAAGTTTTAAAAAAGCAAACAGATCAAGAATAGATAGCTTTACAGGTATTGGAGATGAAAAGGCACTTTCAATTTTAAAGAAAATTGGAACAGAACTGAATATACCTACTATCACAGATATACATGAAAACAAAGATGCTGAATTAGCTGCTAATTTTGTAGATGTATTACAAATTCCAGCATTTTTAGTTAGACAAACTGATCTTCTTGTCGCTGCAGCAAAAACAGGCAAACACATTAATTTAAAAAAAGGTCAGTTTATGAGTCCTGAAAGTATGGCTCATGCGGTAAAGAAGGTTCAGGATTCTGGAAATAATAATATCTTTTTAACTGAAAGAGGAAGTATGTTTGGTTATCAAGACCTAGTTGTTGATTTTAGGGGTATACCTGAAATGAAACAATTTGCACCAGTGATACTAGATGTTACTCATTCTTTACAACAACCAAATCAAAGTTCAGGTGTTACAGGCGGAAGACCAAAAATGATTGAAACTATAGCAAAAGCTGGAGTTGCTTCTGGTGCAGATGGCATATTTATTGAAACTCATTTTGATCCAAAAAACGCAAAAAGCGATGGAGCTAATATGCTAGATATAAATAATTTAGAAGACATATTAATTAAACTTATTAAAATTAAAAAAGCCTTAATTTAAAGTCTTTTTACAACTATTCGAATTAATATATATTTGCATTTTGGAATTTTGTTCTTTGAAAAAATGGGGTCGACTGGTTTTGACAGCAGGTCCGATTGAATTGTAAGCAGATCGAGCGCTGGATTATCGCTCGTTAATATAATGATACCAAACCTTAAATGGCGAAAATAAATACGCTCTTGCAGCTTAATAACTGAATTATAGTAAGTTAAAGCCTTAGTCCCGCCAGGCGGGAAAGTGAGATGTCTCAGAATAGCCCTTGTTGACGGCGATTCATTATGAGACACCATTAAAGTCAACATAGAAATTCTAGTGCTTTGATGGAATTTCAAAACTAAAAAAGCTAAGTGGTATTTAGGCAGTTTTCAGTCAGAATATTATCGAAAATTAATTGAAAACTATATCTGTAGAAAGCTATTTTGTCTCTTGTTTGGACGAGGGTTCGATTCCCTCCGACTCCACAATAAAACCTCAACAAAATGTTGAGGTTTTTTATTTAAAAAAAAGCAAATAGTGGTTTTCTCTTGCTTTTTTCTTCATTCCTGCCGTCTCCTCTACAAACTTGTTTCTTTCATTTCTTGACTTAAAAACCCAAATACAAACTGTATCCTCACTATGGTATATAGCTTTTAATTCATCATCTATTTGACAAATTTCATCTGGAATTTCTGCTTTTATGCAAATCATAGTTTAATAATTACACTTATCACCACTTTCAAGATTTGTTGATTTCCATAAACGATTACCAGCTTTTTGAGCATAACACGAATTTGAATACACTAAATCATTGCAAGCACATACAGGCTCTACTATTTCAACACAAACAGCATCATAATCTGGTGCAACGGAGCATGCTCCCAAAATCTCTTCATTATCAACACATGAAATAAATAATAAAAAAATTATTATCAATTTATATTTCATAATACTATTTTTTTAGAAACAACTATTGCATCTGTATTTACAAAAGGCATTGGCATCATAAAGTCTTCTCTTGGATTGATATCAAAATTGTCATTTTCCAATAAATCAAATGAAGTTTCTATTAAATTAAAGTTTGGTGATAAGTCCTTAGAAAAATTTAAATCAATTATAAGTTGTTTATCTCCTAAAGCCATATAATAGCTCAAAAATCTACCAGATTCAACTTTTATTTCATTCTTATCACTTTCATATTCAACTCCCTGAACTGATATAGCATCAAAAACAAATGTGTCATCACTAGTTAATTCAATTTTATTGATATTTCTGGTTGGTTCAATCTTAAGTTTTACAATTCTTTTAGAATCAATTATTGTATCATTTAAAATTTGAACCTCTGCTGTAGGAATATCTACAAAATCAGCAAATGAACTTTGCTTAAATGGGGTACTGTACTTACTTGAAGAAGATAAATTTATACTATGATCAGAATTGAATTCATCAAAAAATTGATTTGTAAATGCATCAATATTATTATTATAGGAAAGCCAATGAGACTCTTTCATGTCAAAATCGGAATAATATAAAATACTATTAGGTTTTTTATTGTTGGAGTCATAATCGTTATTAATAAATGCAAGAACAAAAAATATTATGGATGTAAATAGCATAAGATTTTTTATATGTCTTTTAAAACTAAAATTTGAAAAAACAGGTAATAATAAAATAAAAATTAAAACAAGTAGAAACGAAGTTATAAAAAGGTTATCTAGACCTAATCCAACAGGGAACAATTTTAGTTGAGGGACAAAAATATAAATTAGTGGTAGACTAATAATAGTCCAAAGTAAAATTATAGTATTGGATTTAAAATTTAACTTATAAGTTAATATAATAGTGAATAAAGCAAAGTATACTGGAATTAGGAAAAATGCAGCACCTTTCAAATAAAAACTAATTAAAACATTTAAAATTACCCAAAAACCTATTGGAACAATAGATAAATCAATTGCAGAATTATTTTTAAAAAAAGGAGAATATATAGCTAAAAGGCTAAAAAAGTTAAAAAATATAAAGGCTGAAATATAATAATACCCGTTATAAGTAAATCCATGCAATATATCAGCATAATCAGGATTAAAATAAGAAATCGTTTTCCACAAAACAATCGTTAAAGAAAGGCATGTAAATAACGAAATAGTAAGCGCTAAAATTCCATTTAAAATTCCCTGAACAGATAATTTATTGATGGCTAAACCTAAATAAATAATGAACAGAAAAAAAATAATTGAAAAAATTAATAGCGGAAAAATCCATGAATTTGAAAAATAAATAAATTTTATGATTGGAAAATTTGAGTAAACATAATCCTTTTCACTATCTAATTCAGACAAGTCAATTTTTGAAAAATGATTGACCATAGACATAAAATAATCGGCTTGATGAATTAAAGTATTTCTGTCAAGTCTTTCAAAGGAATCTAAGGAACTATGATAGTCAAAATGATCTCCAATAAATGCAAAATTAAATCCATTTATATCAGCCTGCTCTCTAAAAACTGTTAAATCAGTATCGTTTGGTAACATTTTATAAACACTATACATAAGTGAGTTAGCTGCAGGAAAGCCTGGATTAGCATTTTTAAACTCAGAAATAAGATTTCCATTTTTACCATTTGTTTCAATCAGCATATAACTAGGACCTCCACTTCCTCGTGCTTCGAAATTTAATACTAGACCAATATCATCTACTAGTTTATGGTTTTTAACAAAGGCTTGGGCACCTAGTAAACCAATTTCTTCAGCATCAGTAAACACAACATGAATATCGTTTAAAGGTTTATTATTATTTGAAAGAAATGCTCTGAGACCCTCTAGAATAGTTGCAACACCTGACCCAGCATCACTTGCACCGTAAGAACTATGATGACGGGAATCATAATGTGTAAGCAAGACTAGAGATTTTCCGTTATTTGAACCTTCAATGGTTCCAATAATATTTGCAGCATTCGTTCCCACTCCCCAAGAGCTTAAAACAAACTGATTTTGAATTTCAGTTTTAAGTCCCAATAAATTTAATTCATCAACAAGATAATTTTTAACCTCTTCATGATACTGAGAACCTGTATAATGAGGTTTTTTTGAAATTACTTCCAAATGATTTAAAGCATTTTCTACTGAAAAGTCATGTTTATCTAAAGATTTTTCAGAACTAGGAATTAAATCATTAAAACTTATATAAACAGTTAATGAAATGATTAGAACGGATAAAAAAGTAAAAAAATTTTTCATAATCCCTTAAATAATCGTTTTAAAACTGCAGATAAAAAAATAAGTTTAGGAAAACTAAGCATAATCTTAAACTCTTCATAAATACTAGACTTATTATCCAAAAATCTGAAAATGGTTTTGGGATCATTTTTTTTGAACATACTAGTAAATAAAGTTTTTCCTAAGTGATTTTTATAAAACAAGACATCCAGGAAAATTAAATCATAAAACCAAAACCTATCTTTTTTTAAAAAGTCTTTAAAACTTCTATCTTCTTTTAAAAAATCTAAAATTCTACTTGTGTTTCTGTCAATATTTTTAAATGTGTATCCGGTGCTAGGCTTACTCCAACCACCTGCAGATCCAATATTTAAAATATTCTTTGTATTTAGTTCAAAAAAAGGATAGCAAGTCATAGGGATTTTTCCAGATTCTCTAGATTTTATTTGATAATTAAGAATTCCTAAGGAGCTTAAATAGTCTTTCAATGCAGATTTGTATTTATCCGTTTCTAGTAGTTGTTCTGAAAATAATGTATACTCCACTAAGGCTTCAGTCTTAGAAAAGGGAAGAATGTACATAAATTGAGTAGATGAGTTTTGATTAATAGAAAAATCCATAAAAGTTGCTTTCTTGGGATCAAAATTTTCTTTTTCTGTTTTAATAACCCAACCCTCAAAATGCTGTAATAGTAAAGGAAACTTTATATTATTTTTAGTGGAATCCCAATCCATAACACTATTAAAAACTTTTCTACACTTAAAACTGTCATCTTTGGTCTTAACTATGCAATATGATTTTAAATCATTATAATTTATAACTTTCGATTTTAAAATTTTAACGTTCTTGTTTTTATTAATAACTGAGTTTACATAATTATAAAAAGACTTGCTAGTTAACATTTTGTAATTTAAAGGATCAAGATCTAGCGTCTCAACGTGGGTGCCATTTTTAAAAATAACATTTTCCCATTTACAAGTCATTAAAGAATCCCAAACTGTATCACCTTTATCCCAAAAACATAGTGTTCTATCATTATCAAGTTTTGGGAAAACCGGATCGATTAGAAGTATAGATTTATTTATGTATAAAGGGTTTTGAGATAACTTTACTGTTAATAGCAGGCCTGAAATACCTCCACCACAAATTATAAAATCATGATCTAAATTCATCTTGTCTTTAAAGATAATTATAATTTAAAATGAATTGAATTAAAGTAAAAAAAAAAGCCGCTTAAAAAGCGGCTTTTTTATTAGTACAAAATAAGTTTCTTATTTTGAAACAGCTAGGTTATAAACCACAAGTCCAAAACCGATTTTGTTCACTGCATCACCAATGTTATAAACAACATTCATGTCAAGTGAAATTATATCGTTTAAGCCTGAGTACCATCCTTCAGTTCCAAGCATATATCCAAGTGGATATATTGCCCATCCAACAAGAACGAACCATGCTAAAGTGTTGTGAGCTTTTTCAACTGCTCCACCTGCTGATACAGCAAGTTTCTTAGCTTCTCCAAACCAAACCATGTAAGCAATATAAAAGTACGCAAGACCAGATAATAATCCCCATAAAGCAGGACCTAATCCTAATGCAGAACCATCATTGTACTCACCAAAGAAACCTGTAACTAACATTACAGTTGACCAGAAGATAAGTTTCCACATCATACTCTTTGTTGCTCCAGCAACTTTTAAAATTAGATAGAACTCAACACACATTAATGGTACTGTTAGAATCCAATCAACATATCTGAAAAAAGTAGTATCCGTTGGATCCACATCTCTCATGTAGTTGTAATGAACAGCAGCAATGAATGTAATAAGTCCTGAGACTAAGATTGAATTTCTCCATTTTGCATCAACTGCATTTAATGAAAGAAAAAAGAATACTGATGCAGCCATCATAGCCATAGTTCCGATAAAGAACGTAAAACCTACTAAGTCTGTTGGCACATCACTAAAAAAATAAAAAGTGTTTAAAAATAATTCCATAATTTATAATTTATTATTTTGTTTAAACTCAAATATATAAAAAAAGTTTTGACATTTACTAAATTTGTATCAACAAAACACCAAAAAAACTGATGAATTCATACATTTTTCACAATTTTACTTCGAGGTTAATAATTTTTGGTACAATTTTTTGCATTATTCTATCCTTAATAATTTCTGATTTTTGGCTCAATATTTTGGCCTTTTCAGGTATTCTGACTTTTGGTATTATTCACGGCGCAAACGATTTACTTCTAATTGGTAAAGTTTCTAACAGTAATAATATAAAAACTCAATTTGTGTATTATGTAGTTATGGTTTTAGGATTTTTTTTGTTTTTCTATAAAATCCCAACAATAGCCCTGATAACTTTTATTTTGCTCAGCTCCTACCACTTTGGAGAACATCAATGGACTTTATTTGAAAAACCGTTAAATAAATTAATTAAAGTATTTTATTTCAGTTATGGTTTAACTATATTTTCTTTAATATTTTACTTTAATTTTTTAGAAGTCAATGAAATAATATTCGATATAACATCAATAAGACTCGAAAAAATATTTTATCAATATTTATTAATTGGATCATCTTCATTGACATTTTTATTATCAATTCTATTTTACAGACAAATACAAAATCAACTACTTATTCAATTGATTTTACTGACTCTATATTTTTTTACTGTAAGTGTAACAGATTTAGTTCTGTCATTTGCAATATATTTCGTGTTATGGCATAGCTTACCATCAATTATTGAACAAACTAAATTTATTTATGGATTTTCAGAAAAAAAAACTTACCAAACTTATTTTAAGAAAGCATTTATTTATTGGATAATGTCTTTATTTGGACTTTTCATTACTTATTATTTTTTTAAAGAAAGTCAAAGTCAATTACTAAGTATTTTTTTCTCATTTTTAGCAGCTATAACCTTTCCACATACTTTTGTAATTTCTAAAATAAAAAAGCCCTCATAAGGAGAGCTTTTTTAGTTCGAAAATTTTTAATTTTTATCCCTTTTTTCTATTTGCAATAAAACTTTTCACAAAATAAATCATTGACAAAGCAGATGTCCCTGTCATTAATATAACTCTTATTAACCCTATACCTCCTTGATCAATTGATTTTGGAAGTCTCATACCTACTAAGGCAAGTAGAATAATTAAGGTTAAAAGAACAGCAATATGTGCGATAACCTTATTTTCTTTTTTTAAACCCGGAACACATAGTAATAAAGCTACTCCAAAACCTACCGGAATTAGTGCAGTTGGAGAAGTAACTTCAAGATAACCCCAAAGTCCTATAATAATTAAACATACAGAGTTTAAAATATTAGCGTTTGATGAATTCATAATTATTTATTTAATGATTAAACTTTTATAAAAATAAGTGATTTAATTATAATCCGTTAATATAATCCGAAAACGAATCGCTAAAAGATAAACCTCTTGATGTCCTAGTTATATTTACTTTTTTATATGAAGATAACCCCCACAATAAAAACTCACACATAAAATTTTCATCTTTTTTATCAATACTGGGAATTTGTTTTTTAATAAAGCTTTTAAGAACTTTTATGGTCTTAAAAGTATCGTCATAAGCTTTGTTATCTAAATTTTCATCAATGAATAATTCTTTATCCTTAAACCAGTCAACTATTTCTGCGTAGGGATCTAGTTGTTCAGCTTTATTTAATTTTTTAATTTTTGGAAAAAAGTTTACAAAAAATGTTTTGACTGATTCTAAAATCAATAGTCTTGATATTTCTACGGCACCTTCTTGCTCTCCTTCATAAACCAATTCAATTTTACCATTAATAGCAGAAATAACTGCATTAAAATCTGTCATTCTAATGCTTGTTTTGACTTCTCCATTCATAATCATTCTTCTTTTAGCTGAACTGATTAAATTTTCAAATGCTGAAATAGATAACCTTGCACTAACACCACTTTTTGAATCTACATATACACTTTCTCTAGCTTCAAAACTTATTTGCTCAATTATATCTTTGGCTAATTCAGGAACATAAATACCATCAGAATTTGACAATGATGATTCTTGATTGGTAATTGTTTTAGCTATATCGATTGTTTTAGGGTAATGAGTCATGATTTGTGAACCAATTCTGTCTTTTAATGGAGTTACTATGCTTCCTCTATTTGTATAATCTTCAGGATTTGCAGTAAAAAGAAACTGTAGGTTTATAGGTAATCTTAATTTAAAACCTCTTATTTGAATTTCTTTTTCTTGAAGAATTGAAAATAATGAAACCTGAATTCTAGCCTGAAGATCTGGTAATTCATTCAAAACAAAAATACATCTGTTGGCTCTTGGTATCATTCCAAAATGAATAACCTGGGGATCTGAATAAGATAATTTAAGACTAGCTGCTTTGATTGGATCAATATCACCAATTAAATCTGCAACAGTTACATCAGGAGTTGCTAATTTTTCAAAAAACCTATCATTTCTATGAACCCAATCAATAGGAGTATTATCGCCTTTTTTAGTTACTATATTTTTTGCGTAATGTGAAATAGGATTAAAAGGATCATCATTTATTTCAGATCCTGAAACAATTGGGATCCACTCATCTAAAAGATTTATCAACTGTCTAGCTAATTTTGTTTTTGCTTGTCCTCTTAGTCCCAAAAGATTAACATTATGTTTAGATAAAATAGCTCTTTCTAAATCAGGTATTACAGAATCTTCATACCCATGAATTCCTTCAAATGTTGGTTTACCTTTCGATAAATTGATTTTAAGATTCTTTATCATTTCATCTTTTATATTTAAAGAACTGTATCCTGAGGACTTTAAATCTTTTAAGGTTTTAATTTTATTATTCATACTCTATTACAATCTTTTTTTTCTATTAGTTTCATAATCTTCAAAAATCATTTCACCCAGACCTTTTAAACCAGTGTAAAATGCTTTCCCTTTGTTTGCTTTAGTAAATTCTTGAACAAATCTTTTTAAATATGGATCTTGAGCTATCATAAAAGTAGTTATAGGAATATTTAATCTTCTAGCTTGTTGAGCCATATTATAGCATTTATCAACTATATATGTATCTAGTCCATTACTATTTTTATAATATGATCCATCTTTTAATTTTAAACAACTTGGCTTTCCGTCAGTAATCATGAAAATTTGTTTGTTTGAATTTCGATTTCTTCTCAATATATCCATCGCCAATTCTAATCCTGCAACCGTATTTGTGTGAAAGGGACCTACATTTAAGTATGGGAGCTCTTTTATTGATATAGGTCTTGCATCATTTCCAAAAACTATAATATCAAGTTTGTCTTTTGGATATCTAGTGGTAATAAATTCTGAAAGGGCCATAGCAACTTTTTTGGCTGGAGTAATACGATCCTCACCATAAAGAATCATGCTATGACTTATATCTATCATGAGAACTGTGCTCATTTGTGCTTGATGGAATTGATCATTTATTACTAAATCATCTTTGGACAACTGAAAGTCATCTAAACCACCCTGAATTTGTGCATTTTTAATACTTTCAGTAATTGCTATTTTTTCAATTGAATCTCCAAATTCATATTTTTTTAAGTCACCTGAATCAGTTTCTCCTGATCCAGTATGCTTAGTATTGTGATTTCCATTCCCAATCCTTTTCATTTTACCAAAGATTTGTTTCAAAGCATGTTGTCTTAAAAGCATCTCTGTTTTGGCAGTAAGTCCAATACCATCTCCGCTTTTATTTGGATTTAATTCTTTCTTTATATAACCCTTTTTAAATAAATCTTCAATAAAATCTATCCATTGTATAATCCTCACTGGTAAGAACATATTCTTTATCAAGTTCTTTTAGCCAATTAATAGCTTCTTCAAAATCACCAGAGGTATATGTAATAAGTTCTTTAAAAATTTCAAATAATTTCTCAAATGGTGTTTGAGTTTTAGACTTAAAATTTGTGAATAAAAAACCTGACTGTCGAATTGGATTCATCTAAGGAAAAATGATTATTTAATTGAGGATGTGTGATCACTAATTATTAACCATTTATCATTAATTTTTTTCCAAATTAAAGTAAAATGACCATAACTATCTTCAATAGTTCTTTTCAAATAGTATTCACCAATTAAATATGCAGAGTTTTCAGAAATTGATCTTATTTTTTTTACATCAAATTTTAACTTACCCATTATTTTAGTATTAGGATAAGAATTATAATATCTTTCCTTAGTATTATACCATCCATAAACTGGTCCATTTTTTCCAGAAAAGACTAACTCATCGGATTTAACATAACCGTCCATAAAAGAGTCGATATCACCGTTATTCCAAGCTTTTTCTTGAAGACTCATAACATTCATAATAATTAAAGAATCCTTCAAAGAGATTTTTTCCTGTGAGTAATTTTTAAATGTTAGAATAAAAAATGAGATAAAAAAAAATAGTCTTTTTATTAAAACCATTTTTATTTCCCGTTTTGAATTGGATCAGTGTCTGGCATTAGTTTATTTAAAATAAAATAAACAGGACAAAACTTAGTAACAGGACTGATTATTTGAAGTGCTCCAACTCCAACAGCAATCCATAAAAATTCTAAATTGGTTGTGTAAAAAGTTAATCCAACGCTAGTTAAATACAATAATCCAACAATAGCATCATGAGCTCTAACTTTAATTATATTTTTTTGTGTATCCATAGTGAAATTTATTAAAAAAACCCAAGTCTAAAAACTCGGGTTTACAGTTTAAATTAAATATATAAAATTATTTAGCGATTGTAAAGGTTTTTGATTGATTTCCATCCAAAACAGAACAATTTAAATTAATATTTAGCTTAAATAAAAACAATATATTTTTTATAATTATTAAATTATTTCTACTATTAAAATACATTCTAAATAGTATGTTTGTTAAATAGTTATATATTTAATAAAAAATTTATAAATTAATGCTAAATACTTAACATAAATATATTTTTAAGGTTAAAAATTGTTAATTTAGCAAAATCGAACTATTTTCATTATATAACAGTTTGTAATAATATACACATAACAAAGCTCAAATTTCAGTGAAACAAGAAATTAAATCTAAAGAAACGCAAGACTTGATAATTAACACGTCTTTCGAACTTTTTTACGAAAAAGGTTACAATGCTACTAGCATTCCTGATATAATGAAAAAAACATCATTATCCAAAGGTGCATTTTATCATCATTTCAAGAACAAAAACGAGATTGGTAAAAGAGTAATTGAAGTTGTTTTAAGAAAAAGAATCAAAGAAGGTTTTATTAACCCATTAAATGAAACTCACAACGGAACGGTTCCTGATTTACTTTTAGAGGTTTTTACAAAAAGAATAAAAAACTATTCTGAAAGAGAAAAAGCTCTTGGATGTCCAGCAAATAATCTTGTAGTTGAAATTGGATATACTGAACAAGATTTCAGAGTTATTCTTAAGACATTATTTGAAGAATGGAGAGAAGCCTTGATTAAAGTCATTGAAGCTGGAAAAAGCGCTGGAGAAATCAAAAAAGATGTCAACAGTTCTGCGTTAGCAATTTCTCTGATTTGTGCTTTTGAGGGAGTAAGAGGTATGCGAAAGGTTTATGATAGTGATGCTATTTTTAATGAATTTCTAGAATCCATGGGAAGTTTTATTAAAAATTTAGGAATATAATTACCAATTGTCTGATCTAAATGATGAAGCTGGTAACCCTTTTGAATTGAATAGATTTCCAATTAAATAATTTCTCCAACCATATCTAACATGAACAGGATTTTTTACCTGATCACTTTTAACCTCTAAATGATCCCACATTATCCTAGCACTGGCTGGATAAAAAACCTTATCCTCAGATGCTAATTCAAAATTATTTATTAAATCATCTGGGGAGTATAAACCATTTTCGGCAAAATCAAATTTAATTAAGACCCTATCTTGTTCGATCTCCAAAGATTTGTAAATTGGACCGGAAAACTGTACTGATTTAAGACCATAATCTTTGTTAAGAGCCCAATAAGCTAGTCTTTTTCCTAAAATAAATTTTCTAGAGGGATGGATTGAGTTTTCATCACCGACATCAAGCGAAACTGCCATTCCAGTATTTGAGGTGTTTAGCATAGTGTTTAGTTGAGCTTCTCTAAGAAAAGCAGAACTTGTTTTTTCACTTCCATCATATTTGTATGGTGAAATTTGTACAAAATAAAATGGAAACGAACCTTGATTCCATTCTCTTCTCCAACCTTCTATCATTGAATTTTTTAATTTAGCGTAGCTACTTGCTCTAGATACATTACTTTCTCCCTGGTACCATATAGCTCCCTTAATTCTAAACTTAACTAGAGGATTAATCATTGCATTGAATAATGAAGATGGTTCGTGAGACGGAACTTCTCGATAATTTTTTATTTCACTTTTTTTAAAATCACTCAATAGCGATTGTGAATCTGTCCATGCCTCAGCTGGTGTACCTCCCCAAGAAGTGTGAATAATTCCGATTGGAATATCAAGGGTTTTATTTAGATACTTAGCAAATGAATAAGCTACAGCACTAAAAAAGGGTGAATTTTCTTGGTTTGAAACAGACCACTTTCCTTTTAAATTATCCAAAGGGGTTTTACTTGTATTTCTTTCAACTGTAAAAAATCTTATTTGAGAATTTTTAGAATTAGCAATTGCATCATTTGCTCCAATAATAGGCTCATTCTTGTAACCATTAAGATTCATTTGCATATTTGACTGTCCGGAGGCTATCCAAATCTCACCCATTAAAACATTTGTGATATGAATTAAATCAGTATTAGTGCCAATACTAATTTTATGAGCTTCCCCTGCTTTTGGAGTTGAAATTTTTAAAAGCCATTCACCACTATTATTGCTTTTAGTTTTATATTTTTTTTTATTCCAACTAACATTTATTGAGACTTTTGAGTTAGGTTTTGACCACCCCCAAATTGAAACAACAGACTCCTGTTGCATAATCATATTATTAGAAAAAATAGTTGGTAATTTTAAATCTTGAGAAACTATTAGGTTAAAAGTTAAAAAAGATATTATTAGTAAAGTTTTATTTTTCATTAGGTAAAAACTTTTGATCTAACTCTTTTGAATCTTTATACTTCTTTCTCAATTCATATAATTCTATTGTTAATTCCTTAACTATTTCTTTATAATTCGGGTCGTTATAAACATTTTTCATTTCGTTGGGGTCATTTTTTCTATCGTAAAGTTCCCATTCATCAACATCATAATAAAAATGCACTAACTTAAAATCTTTATTTACTATTCCATAGTGTCTCTTGACCATATGTACAGAAGGATATTCATAATAGTGATAGTAAACAGATTCTCTTGTCCACTCACTATTATTCCCTTTTAAAAGTGGGATTAAACTTTCACCTTGCATATCACTTGGAGCTTCAATCATGGCAGCTTCTAAAAAAGTTTGAGCATAATCTAAATTCTGAACCATTTCATCACTTGTTGTTCCAGGTTTAATTTCATTCGGCCATCTTATCAGCAAAGGAGTTTTAAATGATTCGTCATATATAAATCTCTTATCAAACCAACCATGTTCTCCTAAATAAAATCCTTGATCGGATGTATATACTACAATGGTGTTTTCAGACAATTTATTTTCATCAAGATAGTTTAATACCCTCCCAACATTGTCATCAACTGAGGATATAGTTGCTAAATAATCTTGCATGTATCTTTGAAATTTCCATTTCATTTTCTGTCGATCTGACATGGTAGGCCAATTATCTTTAAAATCTTTATTTATTTTATCTAGAGTTACATTGTACCTTCTTTTTTGATCCTCGTTTGCTCTATTAAAGGGACCCATAAATCCGTTAGGCCCTGGTCTTACAACTGATTCTCCACGAATGTATTTAATCTCAGGTTCAACTTGACCCATACTTTCAAGAGTTTCTGGTCTAATTTTACTATCGTGCATATACTGCATGTGAGTTAAAATATTCATCTCAGCTGTTTTAGAAGCACTCCCCCTACCCTGATAATCATCAAAAAGTGTTTCAGGCTCTGGAAATTCTTTTTCATAATACTCAGCAAATTTTTCGGGACTAGGCCACCAAGGTCTATGAGGAGCTTTATGTAGATACATCATCATAAATGGCTTGGTTTTATCTCTTTTTTTATCAAGCCAATTTAAGGTTACATCTGTAATAATATCTGTAACATATCCCTGAATAATTGTATCCTTTTTTTTACCTATAAATTTTGGATTAATATAACTTCCCTGGCCTGGAAGAATTAAAAAATCATCAACTCCCTTAGGATTATTACCAAAATGTAATTTTCCAAACATAGCAGTTTGGTAACCAGCTTTTTGAAAAAGTTGAGGAAAAGTAACTTGAGTGGTATCAAACGGCTTACCGTTATCAATTTTACCATTTAAATGACTATGCTTTCCTGTAAGAATCACTGCCCTAGATGGTGCACAAATTGAATTAGTTACTGATGCATTACTAAATAACATTCCTTCATTGGCAATTCTATCAATATTGGGAGTTTGTATTAATCTTTGATCATAAGCACTAATAGCTTGATAAGCATGATCGTCAGACATAATGAAAAGAATATTAGGCTTTAAATCTTTACTTTTTTCCAAGCATCCTGTAAATAATATCAAGAGCAAGAGGGGTAAATAATTTTTCATTTACGATTTTTTTGAATACTTAATTTAATAAAAAAAATTTACCTTAGAGATAATATCTGAATTATGATTAAAAATAATTTAATAGTTTTTATAGTTTCTGTAATCTGTTTTGTTTCTGCTTGTAACTACAGATTCTAAACAACCTAACGTCATAATTATTTATGCTGATGATTTGGGTTTTGGAGACGTAAGCGCCTACAATCAAGGAACCTTAAATACACCAAATATTGATAGAATTGCAAATGAGGGAATTAAATTTACAAATGGTCACTCATCGTCTGCTACTTGTAGCCCAAGTAGATATGCGCTCTTAACAGGAACTTATCCATGGAGGAATAAAAAAGCTAAAATTTCTACAGGTGCATCTCTTATTATTGACACTAATCAAATAACAGTTCCTAAGATGTTTAAACAAATGAATTATAAAACAGCAATTATAGGTAAATGGCATTTAGGATTAGGATCTGGAAAAATTGATTATAACAGTAAAATTTCACCGGGTCCAAATGAAGTAGGATTTGATTACTCTTACATTATGCCAGATACTCAAGATAGAGTTCCAACTGTATATGTAGAGGATGGATATGTGAAAAACTTAGATAAAAAAGATCCTTTGTTTGTTGATTTTAAAAACAACTTTGATAACCAACCTACAGGTAAATCAAATCCGGAACTACTTACCACTAAATGGCACCATGGACATTTTAATACAATTGTCAATGGAATTTCAAGAATCGGTTTTATGAAAGGTGGAAAAAAAGCATATTGGAGTGATATAGATATGGCAGATCATTTTTTAAATGTTACCAAATCTTACATAATTGAAAATAAGGAAAATCCTTTTTTCTTATTTTATTCAATGCAACAACCGCATGTTCCTAGAACTCCTCACCCAAGATTTGTTGGAACATCAGGAATGGGACCACGGGGAGATGTTATAATTGAAGCAGATTGGTGTATTGGTGAATTATACAAAACCTTAGAAGAAGAAGATCTTTTAGAAAATACCTTAATCATTATATCAAGTGATAATGGTCCTGTTTTAAATGACGGATATTATGATGAGGCTGTTGAAAAACTTGGAGATCATACACCAGCTGGTATACTACGAGGTGGGAAATACAGCCTATTTGAAGCAGGCACAAGAGTACCTTTTATCTCCTACTGGAAAGGGGAAATAAAACCAAAAGTTTCAAACAAGTTGATATCACAAATTGATATTTTTAGCTCATTATCATCTATAATAAACAGCAATATATATACAAAAGACAGTAGGGACTTATCACAGCTTTTGTTAACAGGATCAGGTGTTGAACGAGATAAACTTATTCTTGAAGCTTTCGGTAAAACAGCACTTAAATATGGGAATTGGATTTTGATCCCCCCCTATAAAGGAAGCCCTGTAAGCAAATACACAAACGTTGAGCTGGGCAACTCGGACAACTATCAATTATATAATTTAAAAGATGATCCAAGTCAAAAAATTAATTTAGTCAACCAGGAAAAAGAAAAGTTTCTTAAACTTAAAGAAATCTATTCTGAATCAATTAAAAATTAAGAAGCAATATTCACAGCTCTTGTTTCTCTAATAACAGTAACTTTAACTTGACCAGGGTATGTCATGTCTGTTTGAATTTTTTGTGAAATTTCAAAAGATAACTTAGCAGCGTGATCATCAGAAATTTTTTCACTTTCAACCATTACCCTCAACTCTCTACCTGCCTGAATTGCATACGCTTTATTTACACCTTTAAAAGAGTATGCTATATCTTCCATTTCCTTGAGTCTCTGAATATAACTATCTAAAACTTGTCTTCTTGCTCCAGGTCTTGCCCCTGAAATAGCATCACAAACTTGAACTACTGGAGAGATTAAGTTGTTCATTTCAATTTCATCATGGTGTGCCCCAATAGCATTACATACATCAGGTTTTTCCCCATATTTTTCAGCCCATTGCATACCTAATAAAGCGTGAGGTGTTTCAGTCTCTTCTTCAGGCACTTTTCCAATGTCATGTAACAGTCCGGCACGCTTAGCAATTTTAGGATTTAAACCAAGCTCAGAAGACATGATTCCACATAATTTAGCAACTTCTCTTGAATGTTGTAAAAGATTTTGACCATACGATGATCTATATTTCATTCTACCTACAGCTTTTATTAATGCAGGGTTTAACCCATGAATCCCTAAATCAATAACAGTTCTTTTTCCTACCTCAACAATTTCGTTTTCAATTTCTTTTTTTGTTTTTTTAACAACTTCTTCTATTCTAGCTGGGTGGATCCTTCCATCAGTAACTAGTTTATGCAAAGAAAGTCTAGCAACTTCTCTTCTAACAGAATCAAAGCAAGATAAGATTATTGCTTCGGGGGTATCATCAACAATTATTTCAACACCTGTAGCTGATTCAATAGCTCTAATATTACGACCTTCTCTTCCAATAATCCTTCCTTTAACATCATCTGATTCAATATTAAATACAGAAACACAATTATCAATTGCTTCCTCAGTTCCAACTCTTTGAATCGTACTAATTACAATCTTTTTAGCTTCTTGTCTTGCAGAAAGCTTTGCATCTTCAATAATATTTTGTGTTAATTCTAATGCCTCTGTTTTGGCCTCTTGCTTAAGAGATTCTACTAATTCTTTTTTGGCATCATCGGCTGACATAGTTGATAATTTCTCAAGCTTTTCTACTTGCTCCTTATGCAGTTTAACAACCTCAATATTTTTCTTCTCAAGTTGGTCTAATTTTTTATCAAAAGATGCTATTTTATCGTTTAAACTTTGATTATTTTTTTTATTTATTGAAAGTTCATTGGAAACTTGAGATTCTTTGTCTTTTATCCTTTTCTGAATTTCTGTCAAACCTTTTTCTTTATTTAGAATGTGCTTTTCATGTTCAGTTTTTAGTTCCAAAAACCTTTCTTTAGCTTGAAATATTTTATCTTTTTTTATATTCTCACCCTCGATTTTAGCAGATTTAAGAATATTATCCGCTTCATTTTTAGCATTTTGTATTGATTTATTTATTGCAGTCTTCTCTAAGAGCTTTGAAATAATAAAACCAACTATAAGTCCTAATATTAAAAGAACTAAATTTTGTATTGTAAAAAAATCCATAATTTTTATTTTTTGGTTAAAAAAAAAGCCTACATCATGAATGTTTTGTATAAACTCTTGTATTAACAAGTTTAGAGCTAACTAACTGATCAAGGATCCCTATTAAGGCTTGCTTTAGCAGAATAGACTCACCCTTTATAAAAAAATTCGCGTTGAGTTTATCAAAAAAATTGATGTAGGCAATAATGTATTATTTAAATGAACGTACTAAAGGTCAATAATTTCTTTAATGGACTGATTAATCTTTTTAAGTCTTTTATTTACCTCTTCATTAGTTTTAGTTTCAGAAATAGTTTCTTGTTCAGTTTGAGTTGCTAATTGAAGAGCACACATTGCTAAAACATCTTGTTTGTCTTTTACTGCATAGTTTTCTTCAAAATGTTTAATCATAATATCTATTTTTTTAGATGCTAATCGCAAACCCTCCTCTTGCTCTACAGGAACATTCAAAGGATATACTCTATTTGCTATGGTTAATTTAATTTTTTGCATTTAAAAACTTTATGAACTTAAACTTAGTATACATTTATCCAACTCTTTGATAAGATTATTAATCTTCAACTTTGTTAATGATTTATCATTACTACCTAAGAAAGTATTAGCAATTTTTAATGAATTGTATTTCTCCTTCCATTGCTTTAATTCATTTTTTTGCTTTATTAATGTCTCTTCTTTTGCTTTGATATCTGAACTAAATTGAGAATTTTCTTTTTTTAAATCAATAATTATAGATTTCAAACTAGATATATTAGATTCTAATAGAACAATATTTTCGATTGATTCAGACATTAATGCAATACTATCTTAATCAAATTTAAGATTACTAATAGTCTTAAACAAATCTGTAGATGAAATTCGATTGCAAAGTTTAATTAGTTTTTATTTTAAATTAAAAATATTAGTACAAATTGATAACAAATATTTAGTTAGAAATATTATTTTTAGAGAAATGAAAAAAATATTTTTACTATTTCTTTTTCTTTCTATAAATTTAAATTCTCAAACTAATTTTCCAAAAAATTATTTTTCAAATCCATTAGATATTGATTTAATTTTAAATGGAACTTTTGGTGAACTTAGATCAAGTCATTTTCATTCAGGCCTTGATTTTAAAACACAATTTAAAGAAGGTCTAAATATATATAGTGCAGCAGAGGGTTACGTAAGTAGAATAAGCATTAAACATGGTGGATTTGGAAAAGCAATATATATAGATCATCCAAATGGATATACGACTGTTTATGCTCACCTAAAAAGTTTCAATGAAGAAATAGAAAATTACATTAAGAAACTACAATACGAAAAACAGACTTACCAAATAGAAAAATATTTAAAAAAAGATGTTATAAAAATCAAAAGAAAACAAATTATAGGAAAATCAGGAAATACCGGATCCTCCTCTGGACCACATCTCCATTTTGAAACAAGAAAAACTTCAAATCAAAAAGCTTTAAACCCAAAACTATTTGATTTTAAAATTAAAGATAATAGGCATCCTATTATTAATTCTGCTTTTATCTACAAAATTGATAGTTTAAATAATTATAAAGGACCAGTCAAGATTAAATTAAAAAAAATCAATGATTCTCTGTATGAAAGTAATATAGTTGAGGCTAGTGGAAAAGTAGGTTTTGGAATTTCAGGCTTTGACAGACAAGATCTTGCTTATAATAAAAATGGAATCTATTATTACACCGCTTTTTTAAATAATAATAAAAGTATTGAATTCAAATTTGATGAATTTTATTTTCAAGAATCAATTAAAATAAAAACTCTCATTGATTATGAGTATTACATAAAAAATAAAAAAAGAATTATCAAATTATTTAAAGATAAAGGGAATGATTTAAGTGTATATTCTGGAAACCTCTCTGGATTCGTTGATATTGTTGGAAAAGAATCAGAATACTTGATTGAAATCTCTGACATTGCTGGAAATAAAACTAAAGTTAAAATTCCAATTTTAAATAGTAATAAAGAGATTAAATTAAAAAATGATGAAAATTTGATTGAATCAAATAAAAAAATTAAAAATGATCTCGATTATAATTTTAATTTTAAAAATTCTAAAATACAAATCCCAAAAAATACTTTTCTTAAAGATGTTAAGTTAAACATAAAGAACTTTGAGGATTCAATAAAAATTGAAAATCCGTATGTTCCACTATTTAAAAATATTAAAATTGATTTTTTAAATAATAAAAACTCAAAGGGAGATTATTTGGCTTACAAAAATTTTGATGGAGTTGAATCTTTTGCATCCTCAAAACTTGATAATAAAAACTATTTCAACTTAAAAACTAAATCTTTAGGAACTTACTTTATAAAGACCGATTCTATTAATCCAATAATAAAGCTTAATAATTTTAATAACGGAGATTGGATATCAAAAAAAGAACTTATAAAATTTACAATATTGGATAAAGAAACTGGAATTAAAAGTTATCAAGTTAAGATAAATGATAAGTGGATTTTATTTGAATATGAATACAAAAAAAATGAACTATTTTATAGATTTGATTCCTATTTTAAAAATAATAGAGAAAATAAAATTGAGATAACTGTCGAAGATATGGTAGGTAATAAAACTGAAAAAATATTTACTTTCTATAGAGATTAATTTGAATCAATAAACTCTTTTAAAACATTGATTACTTTCTCAACCTCCTGATTATTATTGTGTTTTGAAAATGAGAATCTTAGAGATGGTTTATTGAGATCTTCGTCTGATAAAATTGAGTTTAAAACATGTGACCCTGTAATGCTTCCAGACTGACATGCACTTCCCCTAGAACAAGCAATACCTTTCATATCCAAATTAAAATCCAATAAGACAGCCTTTTCCTTTGGAATTGGCAGGCAAATATTTAATATTGAAAATGAACTCAATAAATCATCATCACAAGATCCATTAAATTTTATTTCAGGAATATCCTTTTTAATTTTTTTAATAAATGTCGATTTAAGGCTAGAAATATGATTATTGTTTTCTTGAATATTTGTGTAGGAATTTACAAATGCTAATTCCATTCCACTAATATTATGGACTGATTCTGTTCCCGCTCTCATTCCTCTTTCTTGATTTCCTCCAATTACAAAGGGATTTAATTTTAAATTTTTATTAATGTAAACAAATCCTATTCCTTTTGGACCATGAAACTTATGAGCAGATCCAACGATAAAGTCAATATTGAGTTTTGATAGATCAAAATCATACTTACCTATAGACTGAACAGTATCAGAGTGAAAAAGTGCATTATTATCCTTACACAAATTACCAACTAAATTCAAATCTAATTTTGAACCAATTTCATTATTAATATGCATTAAAGAGACTAAACACTTATTACTACATTTTTTAAGTAACGTCTGCAGGTGATTATAATCAATCAAACCATCATTTGAAACATTTACATACTTTAAATCAATGGATTCCGTTTCTTCCAAATATTTTACAACATTCAGAACTGCTTTGTGTTCGACTTTTGAAGTTATGATTGTTTTTACATTTAAATCTCTTACTGCCGATATCAATACCATATTATCAGATTCTGTTCCACAGGATGTGAAATATATTTCCGATGTTGAAGCATTAAATTGATTAGCAATAGTTTTTCTCGCTTTTTCAATTAAAGTTCTTGAGGATCTACCATAGCTATGAGTAGAATTTGGATTACCAAAATTATCAATCATTACACTTTTCATTTGCTCAATTACTTTTAAATCTATCTGAGTAGTTGCAGCATTATCAAAATAAATTTTATCCATTTTATTCAAAATCCTTAATAGTTTTTATAATAATATTTACGGCAGTTTCAATCTGTTTTTTTGTTATTGTAAGTGGAGGGGCAAACCTAATTATATTTCCGTGTGTTGGTTTGGCCAATAATCCGTTTTCTTTAAGCTTCAGACATATATTCCATGCTCTTTCACTTTCCTCATTATCATTTATTACTATTGCATTTAAAAGACCTTTTCCCCTTACTAATTTTATTATCTTACTAGTTTTGATGTATTCATTAAGTTTCGTTCTGAACAGTTCACCCATGAGCTCTGAGTTATGGCATAAATTTTCATCCTTGATAACCTGTAATGCTGCCATAGCAACTTCACATCCAAGTGGGTTTCCACCATAAGTAGAACCGTGTTCACCTGGTCTGATAGTAAGCATAATTTCATCAGATGATAATACAGCTGAAACAGGAAGAACTCCACCAGAAAGTGCTTTTCCTAAAATAAGTATATCTGGTTTAAATCCGTGATGATCACAACAAATCATTTTTCCTGTTCTCGCAATTCCAGTCTGAACTTCATCCGCAATAAATAAAACATTATTTTCTTTACATAGATTAAAAGCATCGAGTAAGTAATTATCATCTGGGACAACAACTCCAGCTTCACCTTGAATTGGTTCAACCATAAATGCAGCAACATTGGGGTCTTTTAACGACTCTTTTAAAGCTTTTAGGTTGTTATATGGTATAAGTTCATAACCAGGCATAAAAGGACCAAAGTTTGTTGTGCTTGCTGGATCATTTGAAGAAGAAATTGCGGCTAAAGTTCTACCCCAAAAATTTCCAGTCACAAATATTATTTTTGCCTGATTTTGAGGAACTTTTTTGACCTCGTAAGCCCATTTTCTAGCTAATTTAACAGCTGTTTCTCCACCTTCAACTCCAGTATTCATTGGTAAAACACGATCATAACAGAAAAATTCAGATATAAATTTTTCATAATCACCAAGAATATTATTGTGAAAAGCTCTTGAGGTTAAGGTCAGTTTTTGAGACTGGTCAATTAAAGCTTTTATTATTTTAGGGTGACAATGTCCTTGATTTACTGCAGAATATGCAGAAAGAAAATCAAAATATTTTTTTTCATTTACATCCCAAACATAAATGCCCTCTCCTCTTTTTAGAACAACTGGTAAAGGATGATAATTATGGGCTCCAAATTTATTTTCAAGATCTATATAATAATTAGTTTTATCTGCACTCATTATTTTTATTTAACATAACAAACCTAATCAATAAAAAAATTAAAATATTGTTTTACTTTTAAATTAAATAATCAATATTAAATATTTTGAAATATATATCAAGCAAAAGTAATCCACTTTTTAAAAATATTTCTAAACTTTCAACAAGTAATCGTAAAAGAAAAAAATCTAACTCATTTATTGTTGAGGGAATTAGTAATGTCAAACTGTGTATTGATAATAATTTTAAAGTTTTAGAATTAATTATTTGTTCTGAAATTATTTCAAATGAAAATTTAAAAAGTCTGGAGAAATTCTTAACAAATTTTGAGATGAAAGATTTTTCCAAATCATTGTTTGAAGAAGTTATTTATAAAAAAAATTCAGATGGAATAATTGCCTTAATTGAAAGTAAAGTAAATTCTATCAAAAACTTTAAACTTTCCAAAAAACCTTACATACTCATTGCAGAATCTCCTGAGAAACCAGGAAATATTGGGGCTCTTTTAAGAACAGCAGATGCGGCAGGAATGGACGGATTAATAATTGCTAATTCTAGCACTGAGCTATACAATCCTAATACCATTAGATCTAGTCTCGGAAGCTTATTTACTATGCAAATTGCAATAGATTCAACTAAAAATATAATTGATTTTCTCAAGAAAAATAACATAACTATTTATTCAACATTTGTAGAAAATAGTACTAATTATTTAGATATCAATTATAATAAACCATGTGCAATAGTTGTAGGTAAAGAATCTTCATCATTATCAAATTCATGGAAGATTGAATCAGATTGTTTAATTAATATCCCCATGAGAGGAAAAATGGACTCTCTAAACTTATCAGTGTGCGCAGCAATAGTTATATTTGAAGGCTTAAAACAAAGAGATGGTAATTAGTCCTCAAACTATATTCTACTTATTAATATCAATAATCCTTTTTAATTTTATGAAGGACTATTTTTTAGATTATTTAAATTCTAAGTTTTTTGATAAAAAAATTCCCGAAAACTTAAACGATATTTATGATAAAGAAAAATATCAAAAGTCCCAAGAATATAAAAAAACACTTTACAAGTTTGGAAAAATTTCTAAAGCTTATAGTCTTACCATACTATTATTGTTCTTTTTTTTAGATGGTTTTTTGTTTGTTGATAATTTTACAAGATCAGTGTTTGACTCTGAACTACTAACTAGTTTAAGCTTTTTTGGAATAATTTTTTTTGGGATTGATATTTTGAATTTACCTTTTTCATTATATAGTATTTTTGTAATTGAAGAAAAGTTTGGTTTTAATAAAACCACTTTCAAAATTTATTTTTTTGACAAATTAAAATCTTGGTTCATTACAATTTTATTTGGAGGAGGTGTTTTAAGTTTTATCATATTTCAATTTGAAACAGTTGGTAAAGATTTTTGGATTGTAGCATGGTTATTTATTACTACTATATCTGTTTTAATTAATGGTTTTTACGCTCAAATTATTGTACCTCTTTTCAACAAACAAACTAAATTAGAGGAAGGGAATCTTAAAAATGATATTGAAAAATATTCAAAAAAAGTAGGCTTTGATTTAAGTAATATATTCGTAATTGATGGATCTAAAAGATCAACTAAAGCAAATGCATACTTCTCAGGTTTTGGAAAACAAAAAAGAGTTACCCTCTATGACACTTTATTAAATAAGTTAAATGATAACCAAATCATAGCTGTCATTGCTCATGAAATTGGGCACTACAAAAAAAACCACATTATTTTCAACTTAATATTTTCTACTATTCAAACTGGATTAATGCTTTATATACTATCACTATTAATCTATATGCCAATATTTTCAGAAGCATTAGGAATCCAAAGTCATAGTTTTCATATTGGATTAATTACATTTTCCATTTTATATACTCCTATTTCAGAAATCTTTTCTTTAATCTTTAATGTATTTTCAAGAAAGTTTGAGTATCAGGCAGATCAATATGCTAAAGATACCTTTAATAGTAAGTATTTAATTGAAGCACTTAAAGTTCTTTCTAAAGACAGTCTGAGCAACTTAACTCCTCATCCAAAATACGTCTGGTGGCATTACTCGCATCCAACACTATCACAGCGAATAAAACATTTACAATAGTTATAGTTTTTTTAATTATTTTTAGTAATGATGATAATTGATTCGATTAAAGAAAATAGCTTAATTGCTAAAGAATATAAAGAGCTTTTGAAAATTAGCTATCAGTCCTTATCCAGAGAAGATAGAAAACTAATTAGATTGGCTTTTAATACATCTGTTGATGCTCATAAAAACCAAAGAAGAAAATCTGGAGAACCATATGTATTCCATCCCATTGCTGTTGCAAAAATAGTTGCATCTAAAATTGGATTAGATGCAACATGTATAGCAGCAGCTCTTTTACATGACGTCATCGAGGATACAGAATATTCTGAAAAAAATATTAAAGAACTTTTTGGAAAAAAAATCTCTAAAATTGTTGTCGGATTAACAAAAATATCAAAGTTAGCTAAAGAGGAAAATGTTTCTCTGCAAGCTGAAAATTTCAGGAAAATGTTACTGACTTTGAACGACGATGTAAGAGTTATTTTGATAAAAATTGCAGATAGATTGCACAATATGCAGACACTTGAATCAATGACTAATGAGAAACAAATCAAAATTGCTTCTGAAACATTATATATATATGCTCCTATAGCACATAGAATTGGACTTTATGATGTGAAATCAGAGCTTGAAGACCTAGGTCTTAAATATACTGAGCCAGAAATGTTCAATAATATCAAAAATAAAATTGAACAAACTAAAGATGAACAAGATAAATACATCAAAAATTTCTCCCGAAGAATTTCAGAGAAACTTCGAAAAGAAAAACTTAAATTTAAAATTAACGGAAGACCAAAATCTATCTATTCTATAAGAGATAAAATTGTAAATAAAAACATTTCATTTGAAGAAGTTTATGACAAATTTGCAATTAGAATAATATATCAATCTGAAAATGAAACAGAAAAGTTTTTAGCTTGGAAAATTTACTCAATTATAACTGATTACTATACTCCAAATCCCTTGAGACTAAGGGATTGGATAACATCACCTAGATCAAATGGATATGAGGCTCTTCACATTACAGTTGTTGGGCCAGGGTCAAAATGGGTTGAAGTTCAAATAAGATCAGAAAGAATGCACGAAATTGCAGAAAAGGGATATGCAGCACATTACATGTATAAAAAAGGAAACCAAAATGAAAATGGACTAGAGGAATGGTTAAATAGATTACAGGAAGTTCTTGAAGATTCAGATTCTAATGCATTAGATTTTGTAGAAGATTTTAAATTAAATTTATATTCAACAGAAATTTTTGTATTTACACCTGCCGGTGAATTAAAATCTCTGGCAAAAGGATCTACTGCACTAGATTTTGCTTTTAGTATACATACTGGATTAGGTTTAAAAACAAGAGGAGTGAAAGTTAATGGAATAATGGTACCATTAAGTCACGTTTTAAAAAGTGGTGATCAAATAGAGATTATAAAATCTGAAAATACTAAACCATCTTCCAGTTGGTTAGACTATGTAAAGACATCAAGAGCTAAAGCAAAAATAAGAACAGCACTTAAGGAGGATAAAAAAGCTTTGGCTGAGGAAGGAAAAGAAATTCTCCGAAGAAAACTTAAGCAATTAAAAATAAAATTTGATGAAAAAACAATAAATGAATTAGGAAATTATTTGAAACTAAAAACTAGTTTAGATTTATTTTACAGAGTAGGTATTGGAAAAGTTGATAACGTCCAATTAAAAAAGTTTGCAAACTACAATAACAGATTAATTAATTTTTTTAGAAAAAGAATTTCAAGAAAACCATCTAAACTAAGTAATTCAGAAAAAGAAGTTGGTAATAATTTTGATCAAATTGTATTTGGAAATGAAGAAGAAAATCTTGAATTTCTATTAGCTAAGTGCTGTAATCCAATCGCTGGGGATGATGTGTTTGGATTTGTAACAATAAATGAAGGAATTAAAATTCACAAAAAAACGTGTACTAATGCCGTTGGGCTACAATCAAAATTTTCGTATAGAATTCTTAAGGCTAAATGGATTGACTCAACCATTCAAGACTATACCTCCACAATAAAAATTTCTGGAATAGATAATTTAGGAATAGTAAATCAAATAACTAAACTTATTTCAAACACTTTAAATATTAATATAAAAAAAATGAGTTTTGACACAGTTGATAATATATTTAGAGGGAAAATTACTTTAAAGGTAAAAACAAAAAATATATTAAATGATTTAATTAAAAGATTGAAAAAAATAAATGGTATTGAAAAGGTAGTTAGAGAATAGTTAATCTATAAATTTTAACCTAATTTTGAAATTATGAGTAGCGAAAAAAACCAGAAAATAGTAAAAGATGTTTTTACAAAGTTTCTTGATTATAAAAGTCATAGAAAAACACCCGAAAGGTTTGCTATTTTAAGAGAAATCTATGATTCATCTGAACATTTTGATATTGAATCTTTATATGTTAAAATGAAAAATAAAAACTATAGAGTCAGTAGAGCTACTTTATATAATACTATTGAACTATTACTTGAATGTAAGCTTGTAAGAAAACACCAATTTGGATCTAATCAAGCTCAATATGAAAAATCTTATTTTGATCATCAACACGATCATATTATTTTAACAGATACTGGTGAGGTAATAGAGTTCTGCGATCCTAGAATACAAGGCATAAAAAAAAATATTGAAGAAATTTTTGGTGTGAAAATTAACACTCACTCATTATATTTCTATGGAGAAAAAATAAAGAAATAATATATGAAAGTTGATTTACTATTAGGTCTTCAATGGGGAGATGAAGGAAAAGGAAAAATTGTTGATGTTCTAACTAAAAATTATGACATAATAGCTCGTTTTCAAGGAGGACCAAATGCTGGGCACACTCTAGAATTTGATGGAATAAAACACGTCCTACATACAATTCCATCCGGAATATTTCACGAAAAATCAATAAATTTAATTGGTAACGGAGTTGTAATTGATCCTGTTATATTTGAAAAAGAAATTGAAAAACTAGAACCATTTAATATTAATTTTAAAAAATCGTTATGTATTTCTAGAAAAGCACATATTATTTTACCAACCCATAGGCTTTTGGATGCTGCTTCAGAACTTTCAAAAGGAAAATCTAAAATTGGTTCAACTCTTAAAGGAATTGGACCTACATATATGGATAAAACTGGAAGAAATGGTATAAGAATTGGAGACATTGAACTTCCTGATTGGATGAGTAAGTATCGTAAGCTTTCTAACAAGCATGAGGCTATGATAAAAAACTACAAAGTTGATTTACAATATAATTTAGAAGAGCTTGAAGAAGACTTTTTTAAAGCTATTGAAAAATTAAAACAAATTCCTTTTATTGATAGCGAGAACTTTATTTTTGATCAATTAGATAACAATAAAAATATTTTAGCAGAGGGTGCTCAAGGCTCCCTGCTTGACATTGACTTTGGTACTTATCCATATGTAACTTCATCAAATACAACTGCTGCAGGAGCTTGTACTGGATTAGGCGTTGCCCCAAACAAAATAAAGGATGTTTTTGGAATTTTTAAAGCATATACAACTAGAGTTGGAAGCGGTCCTTTTCCAACTGAACTATTTGATAAAAATGCCGAAACGATGAGTAGAGTTGGAAACGAGTTTGGAGCTACAACAGGAAGACCAAGAAGATGCGGTTGGTTAGATTTAGTTGCTTTAAAATATGCCGTAAAAATCAACGGCGTAACTAAATTAATGATGATGAAAGGAGATGTTCTTTCTGGTTTTAAAAAAATAAAAGTGTGTACTAGTTATGAGTATAATGGAGAAAAAATTCAACATTTTCCATTTTCAGTCGATACAGATAAAATAAAACCAATTTATTCTGAATTTGATGGTTGGAAAGAAGACATAAGTAAAATAAAAACAGAAAAAGCCTTTCCTAAAACATTTATGAACTATGTCTCATATTTGGAAAAGGAATTACAGGTTCCTATTGCAATTATTTCAGTTGGACCAGATAGAAATCAAACCATAATCCGTTAATAAAGTTTGAAAATAAGAATTTCAATAATTTTTCTACTACTTTTTAATACTATTTTATCTCAAGAAAAAAAGATTATACAGATAATAGAGGCAGGTTCATTTGATAGAAATGAAAAAGTTCTGCCTGGAGCAAATATCTTAAAGAAGGATAAAAATACGAGAGTTCATCTTTTACATGATGGTATGGATATATGGTCAGACTACGCATTATTCTACAAAAAAAATAACTCATTCATGGCCAGAGGAAATGTAGTTGTAAAACAAGGTGACAGTATAGAACTATTTAGTGAAATATTGGATTATGATGGAAATACTAGAAAAATTGTGGCAAAAAAAAATGTTATTTTTAATAACAACAGTACTAACTTAAAAACACAAATTTTATATCACGACAGAAATCTCAAAGAAATTTATTTCGAAAATGGCGGGGTTATTAAAGATTCAGTAAACACTATCAAAAGTAACGAGGGAAAGTATTTTTTAGAAAGTTCTAAATACAGCTTTAAAAATCGTGTAAATGTTTACAATAGTGATTACAACATTAATTCAGAAAAATTAGATTACTTAACTGAGTCTGAAAAAGCATTTTTTTATGGTCCAACTATTATAAATGGAAAGGATTATACAATTTTTTGTGAAAAAGGGTTTTATAATACAAAAGCTAAAAGCGGTTATTTTGTGAAAAAATCTAAAATTTTATATGATAATAGAAAGATTGAAGGTGATAGTTTAATTTTTGATGATATAAAAAAATATGCCTCTGGCAGAAAAAATGTAATTATAACAGATACAATTAATAATACTATTATTAAAGGTGATTTCGGTCAAGTTTATAAGGCTTTAGATTCTGCTATGATTACAAAAAACTCATACGCCATTAAAATTTTTCAAAGAGATTCTCTTTTTATAAAAGCTGATTCATTATTTGCTATCGGACCTGAGAACAATAGGTTCATAAAAGGTAGATTCAATGTTAATTTTATAAAATCTAACATGTCTGGTAAATCTGATAAGTTTATAATGAATCAAAAAAATGGTTTAATAAAACTTCTAAGAAATGAGTTGTCTAGCAAAGAACGACAAATAATGACCAGTAAAGAAATTTCAAAAAAAAATCCTATAATATGGAATGGTAATAGTCAAATGACTGGAGATGAAATTCATATTTTAAGGGATATAAAAACTAATGAATTAGATTCTTTAAAAATTTTAAATAATGCATTCATTATTGAGAAAGACAGTCTAGGTATTAATAATTTTAATCAAATGAAAGGAATTGATTTATATGGAAAATTTGAAGAAAATGAATTAAAAAAATTGAAACTTAATAGAAATACTGAAATGATTTATTATTTGTATGATGAAGATACAAATCAGCTAGTTGGAATTGATAAAGCAATTTGTAGTTCTATTGAAATGATAATAAATAATAATAAAATTGAAGAAATTATTTTTTTTACAAATCCTGAAGGTAAAGTTTACCCAGAAGAAGATTTAGAATTAAATGAAAAAGTTTTAAATGGATTCAACTGGAGAATTAATGAAAAAATTTTAAATAAAAATGAAATAATTCATAATTAATTTGAAAGAAAATTTTTTTAAATATCAGGCTCAAACAACTAATAATCCAATAAGCTTAGAGATTTTAAGAGCAAGTGGGTCATATATCTATGATACAAATAATAATAAATATTTAGATTTCGTAGCTGGCGTCTCTGCCTCCAATCTTGGACACAATAATAAAAAAATTAAAAAAGCTGTTTTAAAACAAATTGATCTTTATTGGCATGTAATGGTTTATGGAGAATTTATTCAAAAACCTACTGTTAAACTTTGTAAACTTCTCTCACAAAACTTACCAAAGTTATTGTCTAATACGTATTTAACAAATTCAGGAACTGAAGCCATTGAAGCTGCTATGAAATTAGCTAAAAGAGTTACTGGAAAAAGTGAATTAATTGCTGCTAAAAATGGATATCACGGTAATACTCAAGGAGCCATGAGCATAATGGGCTTTGAAGAAAGAAAAAGAGCATATAGACCTTTAATACCAGATATTAAATTTATTGAATTCAACAATATTAAAGATATATCAATCATAACTAATAAAACTGCTGGAGTTATCGTTGAAACAATTCAGGGTGGTGCAGGTTTTATTTTGCCAGAAAAAAATTATTTAAAAAAATTAAAACAAAAGTGCGATGAAGTTGGTGCTCTTTTAATTTTAGATGAAATACAACCAGGTATTGGTAGAACTGGAAAACTTTTTGCTTTTGAGCATTTCGATGTCATACCTGACATTTTAGTATATGGAAAAGGGCTTGGCGGAGGATTTCCTATTGGTGCACTTACCACAAGAAAAAAATATATGGCTTTGTTCAAACAAAATCCAATCCTAGGTCATATAACAACTTTTGGAGGACATCCTGTAATTGCAGCTGCTGCGCATTCTAACCTTAAAGAAACATTAAGCTCTAACATAATGTCAAAAATTGAGGAAAAAGAAAATCTAATAAGAAGGATTTTAAAGCATAAATTAATAATTGAAATCAGGGGAAAGGGATTAATGTTGGCATTAATATTAAAAAAACCAAATTTAACAAAAAAATTAGTTGAAGGTTGCCTTGACAATGGATTGATTTTATTTTATTTACTTTTTGAACCAAAAGCAGTGCGAATAACTCCACCATTAACTATATCCGAAAATGAGATTAAAAATGGGTGTAAAATAATTTTAAACCAATTGAACAAGATTGAAAAACATGTTCATTAATTTGTTAAAAACAATTGGAAATCAAAACGATTTAAAAGAAATCTCACAATATCTTTACCTAAAATGAGTGAGGATTTTAAAGATTTTTTTTCAAATTCTATTTTGAAATTTGAATCGATGTTAAAAAGTAATAAATTTTTATTTTTTGATGTCGATGAATTTGAATCAATTATCATATATTATTTAGAGTCAGGAAATACTTCCTTGGCCAATAAAGCGATTAAAATGGCCTCCAAACAGTATCCTGAAAATTCTTCAATTTCACTTTTAAAAATAGAGTCATTAATTGTTCAAAATAAAATTAATGAAGCAGAGAAGTTAGTTAATAAATTATTTTTATTGGAAAGCAATAATTCCGAGATTATCTTACAAAAATCTAGAATTTTTTCTAAAAGAAAAAACCATATAGAATCAATAAAACTTCTAAAAACAATTCCGAAAGATTGTGAATTTTACTCTGACGCAGTTATTATGATTGGAAAAGAATTTTTGTTTTTAGATGAATTTGAAAATGCAAAGGAAAAATTTACTGAATATATTAAAGATTATCAATTAGATTATGCTGTACTTAATAATCTATTGTATTGTTTTGACAACATAGGTAATACAGAAGAAACGATCAATTACTTGAACGACTTTTTAGAAAAAAATCCATATTGTGAAATTGGATGGCACCAACTTGGAAAACAATATTTAAAAAAAGGATTGTTAAAAGAAGCTTTAACTGCATTTGATTTTGCGATTATTTCTGATGATTCTTTTGTAGGTGCTTATTTAGAAATGGGTAAAGTGCTTGAAAGGTTAAATAAGGTAAATGAAGCAATTGAACAATATGAAATTGTTAGTGAAATAGATAACCCAAATCCTTTTGCATTATACAGAATTGCATGCTGTCATAATAAACTAGGTAATTTAGATTTAGCTATTTCTTTTTACAATAAAACAATAATAGAGGACCCCGTTCATGATGGTGCATGGATGTCATTATCAACAATCTACTTTAAACAAAATGATTTTATAGAAGCTAAAAATCATCTTATTAAAGCTATAGAAATAGATTCTGAAAACATTAAATATTGGGAATTGTATTGTAAGATATGTTTAAACCTAAATCAATTTGATGAGGTTGAAATTTCTTTTAAAGAAATACTTTCCCTTGGCGAATTAAATTTAAGTACATTAATATTATTAACCAAAACTGTTTTAGAAACCCCTAATAACAATTTATTAAGTGATGGACTTTTAAAACGGACTGAAAATTTCACAGAATCTCTCACAGCAGAAGTTAAATATATAAGATATGTCATTTACTCAAAACTAGGAGAAATTGATAAAGCTAATTTCAACCTTAAGGAAGCTTACAGCCTCAATCCAGCTATTTACGACTATTTCAGAGATATATTTCCAACTATTCCTCAACTTCATGTTTTTAAAAACATGAATGCAAGCTAAATATTAAATCTATTTATCTTAATTTTATTGCTGTGGGCAAAAATTATTTTTCAAATCTTATTGTTTTTTTAAAAGGAATGTTTATGGGGATTGCCGATATTGTTCCTGGTGTTTCTGGTGGTACAATTGCAATTATAACAGGTGTTTACGAAGAACTTCTAAAGACTTTAGATGGACTTAATTTTAAAATTATTAAAAATCTTAAGAAAAATGGCTTTAAATATGTTTGGGATTACTATAATTTTTCTTTTTTATTTTCTCTTACAACAGGTATTCTTTTAAGTATTGTAATTTTAAGTCACTTTATATTACTATTATTAGACAACTACCCTGTAGCTCTTTGGTCTCTTTTTCTTGGTTTGATTACTGCTAGTATATTATATTTAATTAATCAGACAAAAAGAATAAACTTTAAAGAGACTAAATTCATTATTCCTGCCAGTGTTTATTTCTTATTAATTGGTTTATTTTTAGCTGTATATGTCCAAACAATAAAACCTAGTAATTCAGACATCAGTTATGTCTATTTATTTTTTTGTGGAATGATCAGTATAACAGCAATGCTTCTACCTGGAATTTCAGGAGCATATATTTTAGTTTTACTTGGAGCATATGAAACTATGCTAGAAACATTCAAAGAGGTGACTAAATTTAATTCAGATTATTTTTTAAAATTTATTTCTTTTTCTCTTGGAGCGATTTTAAGTATAAAATTATTTTCTAAATTTTTGACCTGGTCATATAAATATCATAAAAACAAAACGCTTTATTGTCTAATAGGCTTTATGATCGGCTCACTTCCGTCTTTGTGGCCTTGGAAAAAAGAAAAAATATCCTCAGAATTTTTTACTGATAATTTATTTATTCCTGAGGGCTATTTCTCTAATTCAGAATTCAATCAGGGATTAATATTTTTTATTATTGGGGTATTAATTGTCTTAATTTTAGAATTATTTTCAAATAAAAATGAAAAAAAGAGATAAATCATTCTTAACTCTCTTATTTCTTAAGAGTGTTTTGATGGGAACTGTAAATAAACTTCCTGGAATTTCAGGAGGGCTGGTGGCACTTATCACTGGATTTTATATTGAGATGATTAATTCACTTAAAAAATTAGATTTAAATGTAATTAAGTTATTACTTAGTTTAAATTTCAAAAAAATAAATAAAGATTATAATGGTACGTTTTTATTAGTAATTTTTTTAGGAATTGTAGTCAGTTACTTTACTACTTCTCAAATACTGGATATATTTTTCCAAAGTTACGAATTACATGTTTGGTCTGTATTTTTTGGAATGATAATAGCATCTAATCTTATTCTAATTTTAAATAATAAAAGATGGGATTTCCAATCAATGATTATGATAGGAATTGGATTATTAACCGGAATACTTTTGAGTATCTCTGAACCAATTTCAGAAAATAGAAATTTATTTTTTATATTTTTTTGTGGATTAATAAGTGTATGTGGAATGATAATACCTGGATTATCAGGGTCTTTTTTATTGATAATTCTAGGAAATTTTAAATTACTTCTAGTTGATTCTGTAAACTCACTTTATAATTCAATTTTAATAATTTTTGGTATTAGAAGTGATATTTATCACGACGTTGAACTTATAAAAATTGTTTTGGTCTTTACATTAGGTTCAATTTCAGGATTAGTTTTACTTTCTAGTATACTTAGTTTTTTAATTACTAATTTTGAAAAAACAATTAATCAATTAATAATTGGTTTTGTTTTTGGATCCTTATTTATAGTTTGGCCTTGGAACTATTCAATTAATAATTTTGATTTTAGTTATCAAAATTTATTCCTCTTATTATGGGTTTTTTTAGGATTTTTTATTGTTTTAATTTTTAATAGATATGCAAAAACAAATTGATAAATATGGATTGATAGGTAAGGACATTAGTTATTCCTTTTCAAAAAAATTCTTTAAACGAAAATTCATAAATGAGGGTTTAAATAATTGTAGCTACGAAAACTATGATATTAATTCAATTTCCGAATTGTTAGAAGTTATAAATAACACTAAAATTAAAGGACTAAACGTAACTATACCTTATAAAGAAAGTGTTATTGAATTGCTAAATCATATAGATCCAATTGCTAAAAAAATCGGAGCAGTTAATACTATTAAAATTGATAAACAAAATAAACTATTAGGTTATAATACTGACTATATAGGATTTAAACAAAGTCTAGAATCTAATATTTCAAATCAAAAAAGAGCATTAATTTTAGGAACAGGTGGTGCATCAAAAGCTATAGTTTATGCTTTAAAAACATTAAATATAAAAACATTACTTGTATCAAGAAAAAATAGGAAGGAGTCTATAACTTATGAAGATATTTCAAATCAAATAATTAAAGATCATACCATAATTATTAATTGCACACCACTAGGTACTTATCCAAATATTGAAGAGTGTCCAAAAATTCCATATCAGTATATTACAGAAAGGCACTTGTGTTATGACTTAATTTATAACCCGATTAAAACGAAGTTTTTAATATTTTCAGAAAAAGAAGGAGCATCAATAATTAATGGTAATGAAATGCTTGAAAATCAAGCTATCGAAAGTTGGAAGATTTGGAATAGTTAAATAAAAATTCCTAACTTAATGTTTGCTTAAAACTTAATTTAAATTGAAAAATTTTAATCTAGATCAAAACTTTGACGAAAAGAAAAATTTAATTGAAGAATTAAAAAATCTTATTAATCAAGATATTAGTATTAATGAGAAATACAATAGATTTAAAAAAATTCAAAATTCTTGGTTCAAAATAGGTCATGTTCCAAGAACAAAAAGCGGAATACTTTGGAATAATTTTCAACATCACATTAAAAATTTTTATGATTATCTACATTTAAATAGAAAATTTAAAGAGATAGATTTAGTTCACAACCAAAAAGAAAAAGAAAAAATTATTTCACATGCAGAGACTCTAATTAAACAAAATGATAAAACAAAAGCTTTTAAAGATTTTGAGAGACTAAAAAAAAGATGGAAGTTTGAACTTGGTCCAGTGAATAAAGAGGTTGAACAAAATTTAAATAATTCACTTAAAGACATAGAAAACAAAATTATTGAAGAGAAAAAAATATTTGATTTAAATAAAGACTCGATTTTAGAAAACAATATTGAAAAGAAACTAAATCTTCTAAATGATATTAAAATATTAATTGAAAAAAAAACTGATTCTGTAAAAGGATGGCAAAAAAATATTAATGATTTTGACAAATTAAAACACAATATTGAAATTACTGGACCAATTCCAAAAAAATCGAAAAAAACATTTTGGAATGATTATAAAAACATTGTAAGAACATTTTACTCTGAAAAAAATTCTTTCTTTAAAAGATTAAAAAAAATATATTCTGAAAATATAGAAAAACAAAAAAACCTAATTAATCAGGTTAATAATATTCACAAAGAAGAAAATTTAGAAAATTTCAGATCACAAGTCATTTCCATTCAAAAACAATGGAGACTAATAAAACCTGTTCCATACAAGGCAAATGAAAAAAACTGGAAACTCTTCAAAAGTACATGTGATGAGTATTTTCAAAAGCTAATTCATAAAAAAGACAATCATTCGAAAGAAAAAAATAAATCTAACGAAAAGCAGAAAGTTATAATTGAAAATTTAAATGATTTTAGTGGAAATGAGGAAGATTTAGTAATTGTAGCGAAAGAATTTCTGTCATTTAAAAATATAAGTACTGAAAACGAGACTAAATTTTATAAAAAAATTAAAAAAATATTAAAAGACTTAGGATTGAATAGTAAAGATATTGACGATAAGATTTCAGAGTTAAAGTCAAAACTAATGTCTAGTGAACAAAAAAATACTGAAATACATAATATCAATTCTAAATTAGAGTTATTAAATAAAGAGCTAGCTCAGCAAGAAAATAATCTTTCTTTTTTTAATGAAAAGTCAAAAGAAAATAAAATTTTTAATAAAGTTCACGAAAAAATAAAAAAGAATAAAAAAGAAATAGATTTATTAAAAAATCATAAAAAGAAACTGCTTAGCTAGTTATTTATTTTTTTGCCAATATTCTAATAGCTTATTTTTTGATAGTTGGTCAAATGTAAAATTATCATTCTTAACACTTTTCTCCATTTTCATAAATCTTTTAATAAATTTTTTATTTGTTTTTTCTAAGGCATTCTCTGGGTTTAGACCTAAATGATTACCATAACTTATCAAAGCAAACAGTAAATCACCAAACTCAGATTCTATATTTTCTAAATTATTGTGTTTGATTTCTAAATTTAGCTCCTTCAACTCCTCAATTATCTTATTTTTAGAATCTATTAATGAATTAAATTTAAATCCTGAATTTGAAGCTTTTTTTTGAATTCTAATTGATTTAGTCAGTGAGGGTAATGTTTTTGGAACACCACTAAGAACACTTGATTTTCCTTCACTTAATTTAATTTTTTCCCAATTTTTTTCTACTTCTTTTTTAGATATATTTTTACTTTTCTGAAAAACATGTGGATGACGGTTTATTAGTTTTTGTGAAATTGATTTAACAACATCATTAAAATCGAATTTTGACGTCTCACTTGCAATTTTTGAATAAAAAATAATATGAAGAAGTAAATCACCAAGCTCATTTTTAATTTCTTCATAGTTTTTTTCATCAATAGCTTCGGTGAGCTCGTAAGACTCTTCTATCGTTAAGATTTTTAAACTATCCATAGTTTGCTCTTTATCCCAAGGACACTTTTCTCTCAACTCGTCCATTATATTTAATAGTTCATCAATGGAATATGATTTTTTATTTTTCATTTTTATTTAGAATAAAATGACATCAAATAACCTACTTTGACTTTACCTTTAGAAATATTATTAAGCTTTCCTTTAATTAGTCTTTTTTTAAAGGCACTAAGCTTATCAGTAAATAAAATTCCTTGAATGTGGTCATACTCATGCTGAACTACTCTTGCTCTTAGTCCATCAAGTTTTAAACTCTGTTTATTAAAATTCTGATCATAATAATCTACAATAATCTCATTTTCTCTAACAACATCTTCTCTTATTTCAGGAATACTTAAACAACCCTCATTAAAAGTATTTAAATCATCACTTGTAGCTTTTAGTTCAGGATTAATAAATACCATCTTAAATTTTGATAATATTTCTCTCTCCTCTATTGTTAAATTTTTATCCTCAGAAAAAGGAGAGGCATCAACTATAAAAAGTCTAATTGAAATTCCTATTTGAGGGGCAGCTAACCCAACTCCACTAGCAGCATACATAGTTTCCCACATATTATCTATTAATGAATCTAAATTTTCATAATCTGAAGTAATATTTTTACACATTTTTTTTAAAACTGGATGTCCAAAAGCAACAATTGGTAGTATCATTTATCTAAATTTTCTAAATAAGATTGAAGAATAATAGTAGCACTTATTTTATCAACGAGAAGTTTATTTTTTCTTTTACTTTTTTTAATTCCACTATTAATTATTGTTTTATGTGCTATAACAGAGGTAAATCTTTCGTCATAACGATCAATATTAATATCCGGAAAAGTCTTGTGCAAAATTTTAATAAAATTTAAAATATCATATTCAATTTCAGATGGAGAATTATCTTTTTGAATAGGCTTCCCTATAACAAAAGTTCTTATTTCAAACTTATTTGTAAGATCTTTTAAAAAAGGAATGATCTCGTGAGTCAATACAGTATCTAGCCCAGACGCAATAATATTTAAATCATCTGTGATAGCTACTCCAATTCTTTTTAAACCAAAATCTAATGCTACTATTTTAGGCATTTATCAAAGTTAAACGATTAATAATTAAGGTTAAAATTCTTTAAACTATTTATTAATATCAACGTATCTTTGAAAAAAAAAGTTTTGAAAAAAATTATTGAATCCGCATGGAATGATAGATCCTTACTTGAAAAAACAGAAATAAAAGAAGCTATTCATTCTGTTATAAAAAGTTTGGATGAAGGTGAATTAAGAGTTGCCGAACCTAATTCCAATGGATGGAAAGTTAATGAATGGGTAAAAAAAGCAGTTGTGCTATATTTTCCAATCCAAAAAATGAAAACATTAGAAGCCGGCCCCTTGGAATTTCATGATAAAATTCCATTGAAAAAGAATTATAAACAAAAAGGTATAAGAGTTGTTCCACATGCAGTAGCTCGACATGGTGCTTACATTAGTAAAGGTGTAATATTAATGCCAAGTTATGTAAATATTGGAGCGTATGTTGATGAGGGAACTATGGTTGATACTTGGGCTACTGTTGGAAGTTGTGCTCAAATTGGAAAAAATGTTCACCTTAGTGGTGGAGTTGGTATTGGTGGTGTTTTAGAACCATTGCAGGCAGCACCTGTTATTATTGAAGATAACGCTTTTATAGGATCTAGATGTATTGTTGTTGAGGGGGTAAAAGTTGGAAAAGAAGCTGTTTTGGGTGCGAATGTTGTACTTACTGCCTCCACAAAAATTATTGATGTAACTGGTATTAGCCCTATAGAAACTAAGGGTGAGGTTCCACCCAACTCTGTTGTTATTCCTGGATCTTACACTAAAAAATTTAATGCAGGTGAATACCAAGTTCCTTGTGCTTTGATAATTGGGAAAAGAAAAGAAAGTACAAATAAGAAAACCTCTCTTAATGATGCACTAAGAGACTATAATGTTTCTGCTTAATATTAAAATGAAATCAGAAATTTTTAAAGCAGTTCAATACCTTAGAAGTGGTGGTGTAATTTTATATCCATGTGATACCATATGGGCAATGGGATGTGATGCTACTAACCAAGATGCAATTAATAAAATTTATAATTTAAAAAAAAGAAATATATCCTCACCTTTAATATGTTTAATGAGTGATTATAAAATGGCAAAGAGATATTTAAAAATTACAGACAAAATAAAAAACTATATAAATTCTCAAGAAAAACCAACAACCATTATTTACGATTCAGTAGAAAATCTTAGTTCATATAAAAATTCAATAGCTGTAAGAATTCCAAACGATACTTTTTGTAGAAAATTAATTTTAGAATTAGACAAACCTATAACCTCGACTTCAGTTAATTTTTCTGGAAAAAGTTATCCTGAATATTTTAAAGACATTGAACCAGATATTTTGAACAAAGTTGATTATGCTGTAAATTTAAAAAGAGATGTAAAGCTTCAAGAGCCTTCAAAAATCGTTAAAATAGAAAACGATGAATTTATAACTTTAAGAGACTAAAATGTTTTTAAAAAACATAAAAGAAAGCATAAATAATGAAATTTTTAAAATAATCTCACAATGCTGTGAAGAAAACACTTTAGAGTGTTATGTAATTGGAGGTTATGTAAGAGATCATTTAATCGGTAAAAAATCTGCAAAAGATATCGATATTCTTGTTGTTGGTAATGGAATTAAAATAGCAGAAAATGTTGCAAAAAAATTAAAACTAAAATCAAAAGTTACTATTTTCAAAAACTTTGGAACAGCAATGTTTAAGTACAAAAATTTTGAAATTGAGTTTGTTGGAACAAGAAAAGAAAGTTATAATAAAAACAGTAGAAATCCTCTGGTTTCCCCTGGTTCATTAAAAGATGATTTAAACAGAAGAGATTACACTATTAATACAATTGGGATAAGCTTAAATAAAAATTCTTGGGGAAAAGTAATTGATGAATTTAATGGAATTGATGATTTAAAAAATAAAATAATTAGAACTCCTTTAGAACCAAAAAAAACATTTTCAGATGATCCTCTAAGAATGTTAAGAGGAGCTAGATTTGCTAGTCAATTAAATTTTAAAATTGACAAAAAATCATTTGATGGATTAATCTCTGAAAAAGATAGAATTAAAATTGTTTCGCCAGAAAGAATCTCCGAAGAAATTAATAAAATAATCAATACAGAAAAACCCTCTATTGGATTTAAAATATTGGAATCTGCAGGGCTTTTAAAAATTATTCTTCCTGAACTGACAGACCTTAAAGGAATTGAAGAAATTGAGGGTCAAAAACACAAAGACAATTTTTTTCATACACTTGAAGTGTTAGATAATATTTGCAATAACACAGGTAATTTATGGTTACGATGGGCTGCTCTTTTACATGACATTGGAAAAGCTCCAACAAAAAAATTTGTAAAAAAAATTGGATGGACATTTCACGGTCATGAATTAAAGGGATCAAAGATGGCTTACATAATTTTTAAGCGATTAAATCTACCATTAAACAATAAGTTAAAATATGTTCAAAAAATAATTTACTTGAGTTCCAGACCAATTATACTTTCAAATAACAATATTACTGATTCAGCTATAAGGAGATTAATATTTGATGCTAATGAAGATCTAGATGATCTATTGACATTATGTGAAGCAGATATTACAACTAAAAACCCCTCCAGATTCAAAAAATATTTAAATAATTTTCAGATAGTTAGAGAAAAAATTAAAATTGTTGAGGAAAGAGATTCAATTCGAAATTTTCAACCACCAATAAGTGGAGAAGAAATAATGAAATATTTTAAATTAAAACCCTCAAAAGAAATAGGTATTATAAAAGAATTTATTAAAAATTCTATTTTGGATGGTAAAATTAAAAATGATAAAGAATCGGCAAAGTTATTGATGATAAAAAAAGGAAAATTATTAGGTCTTAAAAGTAATACTGTTGAATAGATTTATCAAAATATCTAAAATAAGCTTAATACTGGTCTATTTAGTAATTTTAGCTGGCTCTCTCGTAAGGATGACTGGAAGTGGAATGGGATGTCCAGATTGGCCAAAATGTTTTGGTTTACTAATTCCTCCAACCAATGAAAAACAGGTAGAATGGAATAAAAATCAGCAATACAGTAAAGGAATTATATTGAGATATAATGGGGAGCTTATTGTTGCTAAAGATGATTTTGTCTCAACAAATGAATTTAACTACACTAATTGGTACCCATATACAAAGCACGATTATTCTGAATTTAATGCAACTAAAACATGGATTGAATTTTTAAACAGATTAATTGGTGCAATAGCGGGACTATCTACCTTATTAATGTTAGTATTTTCCTTAAAGTTTTGGAAAAAAAATAAAATATACTCATTAGTTTCTCTTTTAATTGTTTTAGGAATGGGATTTCAAGCTTGGCTAGGAAAATTAGTCGTTGATTCTAACTTGGCTCCATATAAAATAACTGTTCACATGCTAATGGCATTAGTGATAGTAGCACTAATAATTTATTTAATTTTTATTTCAAATAATAATATTAAAATTCTTAAAAATACTAGTTTAAAATATTTAATTTTTTTATCACTTATTTTAACTCTCGTTCAAGTTTTTACTGGAACTCAAGTAAGAGAATTTGTAGATATACAGTATGAACTTTCGTTAAATAAGGGACTATGGTTAAAAAACCCTGATTTTAATTTTTACTTTCATCGAACCTTTTCTTTACTTGTATTTGCAATAAATTTGACTATACTATATTTAACTTTTAAATGGAAGTATCCTTTAAATACCATACTTTGGATAAGTTTTATAATTTTTTTAGAAATTGTATTAGGAATTATAATGTATTACGGAGATTTTCCAATTTTTAGCCAACCATTACATTTATTTTTAGCAACTATACTTTTTGGTTTTCAATTTTATTGGAGTTTATTTTTTATAAGAAAATTTAAAAATGATTTATAGAATTCGAATTATTTTAGATACAAAAGACGATGTTTTAAGAGATTTGGAAATTAAATCAAATTCTTCATTTGAGGAACTGCACTTTGCTATTGTCAATGCATTTAATTTAAAAGGAAATGAAATGGCATCATTTTATTTGAGTGATGAAAATTGGAAACAAGGTGCAGAAATCACTTTAGAATCATTTGGACATGAGAAAGTAATGAAAAATTGTCTTTTAAACTCAGAAATTAATGATTTGCAAACAAACTTTATTTATGTTTACGATTTTTTAGAATTATGGACGTTTTTTGTAGAAGTTGTTGATGAATCTAATGAAAGTAAATTTATAGATTATCCTCAAACAATTTTTTCAACCGGAAAAGTTCCAGAAAATGCACCTGATAAAATTTTTATTGAAGACAATAAAAGTCATGATAATTTTGAGGAAAGCTTTGATGATGATCCTTATAATTATTATTAATTCACCCCCAACATTTCGTGGTTTTCATAATTTTTTAAAACATAGTTAAACGATCCTCTTAATATTTCTCCCATATTAATAACATTATTAAAATTTTTGTCTCTAGTCAAACTAAAAACTTGCTTGGACAAAATATTAATATTTTCTTTAGTTGAAATGTTATCTGACATCATACATTTTAATATTTCTTTTGTTCTATTTTCAGAACTTAGTATTCGTTTTGCAATAATAGACCTTTCCTCTATTTTGTATTGATCAACTGATTTAGAATCGAGTTTATCTTTGACAAGGTTCATAACCTTCTTGTTTTCTTTAAAAAATTGAGGCCTGTAGACTTTTAGATTTCCTTCAAAACACTGTTGATCAAAATCAATTGCCCTAATTTTGTATACAACTTGATCAAAATCATGTGTTGGTATAATTACATAATTATAGGATCTCATATCACCAAGTAATCTAATCATACACCTCTCATTAAATTTAACAAACTCTTTTGCAATTTGAGATTTTTCAGAGTTATTACAATTAATTAAGTGCTCTTCGTAAAACTCATCACCAGGGATACCTGCTACATGTTCCTCTATTAATGTATCTTGATTAATTAGAAAATTTAAGTTATATGGAGATAATAAATTTTCAAGTTCTAAACCATAAACTCTTGATGCATCAGCTTTTTTAACATAGAAATAAGTGAAATTATCATTTAACTTATTTCTTATTTTAATTCTAAATGGTTTTGAATTTCCAAACGTACAGTAATCTATTGCATCAATATTTAAAAAATCAATATTAGATTCATTTCCATCAGAATGTAATAAATTATATACTTTTTTAAGAGAAAGATCAATATCTTCCCTCTCATGTTCAGAATAAAATACCCTAACCCACAGAGTATCTTTGTCATTTTTATTATACACCACAAAAGATCCTGAAAATCGCTTTAAATCTTCGTAAAAAATGGGAATCTTTAAATTTCGATTATATAATGACAAATACTCATTCAACTCCTTAGTTATTGGAAAAAATGGTTTTTTTTTAGACATTAATTTTTCTGTCATTTAATGTAATTTTATTTATAAAAGTAAGAATTTATCAATTAGACTGTTATTATTGTAAATTTGAATTTTAAAAATTACATTGTTTAAATTAGAATCAGAATACAAACCAACTGGTGACCAACCTGAAGCAATTAATGAACTTGTTAAAGGTTTAGAACAAAAAACTAAGTTTCAAACCTTAAAAGGAGTTACTGGTTCAGGAAAAACTTTTACAATTGCCAATGTTATAGAGAAAGTGAATAAGCCAACTCTTGTATTGGCTCATAACAAAACTCTGGCTGCTCAATTGTATGCTGAATTTAAAGAGTACTTTCCGTCTAACTCAGTTGAATATTTTGTTTCATATTATGATTACTATCAACCCGAAGCCTATTTGCCTGTAAGTGGAACATATATTGAAAAAGATTTATCTATTAATGAAAATATTGAAAAATTAAGATTAAGCACAACTTCTTCTCTTCTCTCTGGAAAAAGAGATGTAATAGTTATTGCATCCGTTTCATGTTTATATGGAATTGGCAATCCCGTTGAGTTTAAAAAAAATATTATCGAAATTGAAAAAAATCAAATTTTATCTAGAACTAAGTTTTTACATAATCTAGTACAAAGTTTATACTCAAGAACTACAACTGAGTTGGTTAGTGGAGCATTTAAAGTTTCAGGGGATATAATTGATATTTTCCCCAGTTATGCAGATCATGGTTTTAAAATACACTTTTTTGGAGATGAGATTGAACTTATAGAAATTTTCGATCCCATTACAAAAAAAACACTACAATCTTTAGATAAACTAAACATATATCCCGCAAACATGTTTGCAACTTCCCCTGATGTTCTGCAAAATGCAATTAATGAAATTAGATTTGATTTAAAAAATCAAATAGAATATTTTAAAGAAATTGGGAAATTTTTAGAAGCCAAACGCTTAGAAGAAAGAACAAATTTTGATCTTGAGATGATTCAAGAATTAGGATATTGTTCAGGAATTGAAAATTATTCAAGATATATCGATGGCCGCTCACCAGGAACAAGACCATTCTGTTTATTAGATTATTTTCCAGAAGATTATTTAATGGTAGTTGACGAGAGTCATGTTACTCTTTCTCAAGTTCATGCAATGTATGGAGGAGACAGAAGCAGAAAAGAGAATTTAGTTGAATATGGATTTAGACTTCCTGCAGCAATGGATAATAGACCTTTAAAATATGAAGAGTTTGAATTTATACAAAATCAAGTAATATATGTAAGTGCAACTCCCTCTGACTATGAATTAGAAAAAACTGAAGGGGTATTTACTGAGCAAATAATAAGACCTACTGGATTATTAGATCCAAAAATTGAAATTAGAAAAAGTAATAATCAAATAGATGATTTGATAGATGAAATTCAGATTAGAGTAGAAAAAGATGAAAGAATATTGGTTACTACTCTTACCAAAAGAATGGCTGAAGAACTTACTAATTTCTTAAACAAAATAGATGTAAGATCAAGATATATACATAGTGACATTGATACAATTGAGAGAGTAGAAATTATGCAGGGCTTAAGAAAAGGGTTATTTGATGTCCTTGTAGGAGTAAATTTATTGAGAGAAGGACTTGATCTGCCAGAGGTTTCATTAGTTGCAATAATTGACGCAGATAAGGAGGGTTTCTTGAGAAGTCATAGATCATTAACTCAAACGATTGGAAGAGCTGCAAGAAATATCAACGGAAAAGCAATTTTTTATGCTGATAAAATGACTAAAAGCATGAAAAAAACAATGGATGAAACAGAATACAGAAGAAAAAAACAAGAATTATTCAATAAAAATAACAACATAACTCCGACACCACTAAAAACAAAAATTAAGGAAGTTTTTTCAAACGAACAGATTGATAATGAGTTGTCTGATTTAAAGAAAACAAAGAAGAACATAGATATTTCTAAAATGTCTAATGAAGAAAAAAATAGGACAATAAAAACTTATAGAAAAAAAATGGAAATAGCTGCTAAAACTTTAGATTTTATAGAAGCAGCTAGAATTAGAGATCTTATTAAGGAATTAAAAAAATAAGAGGATCGCTTCGTTATCCTCTTATTTTAATTATTTATTTACTGAAATTATTCTTTTGGGTTGTGAATGAAACTCTTTTCTTTTTGGAAGTGTAATAGTTAATATCCCATTTCTGTAAAAAGAATTAATTTTAGTTAAATCTATTGATTGAGGTAATTCATATGATTTAGAAAAAGATGAGTAATCAAATTCTTGATGCATATAGTTATAATCATTCTTACTAATATTATCAATAGTTTTTACAGTTAATAACTGATTATCTAGTTCTAGTTCAAAATCATTATTCAATTTTCCAGGAATAGCAAATTCAATAATAAAATCTTTATCACTTTCTTTGATATTTGTTGCAGGTGAATTATTTCTAATTGCAGGCATTATATCCCATGTATCACGAAAAAAGTTATCAAAAACTAATGGTAAAAAATTGTGTTGTTTTTTAATTAAATTCATAATGTGTTATTTTAAATTATACAAATATTTACATTACGAAATATTCAAAATAGATGCCATTTACAAATACATGACATTTTGTCTATAAAGACTAAAAATATTGTGACATTTTGACAATTAAGTCAACACTTCTTGAATTTTATCTGCTGCTTCTTGAAATTCAGTTGCACTATATACTTTAAAATCGCAATTATCAATTATCTCTTTTGCAATTTCAGCATTAGTCCCTTGCAACCTAACTATAATTGGAACTGAAATATCACCCATGTTGTTATATGCATCAACAATACCCTGGGCAACACGATCACAACGAACTATTCCTCCGAAAATATTGACTAAGATTGCTTTTACATTTGGATCTCTTAAAATTAATCTAAACGCAATTTCTACTCTTTTGGCATCAGCAGTCCCTCCAACATCTAAGAAATTTGCAGGCTCTCCACCCGACTGTTTAATTAAATCCATAGTTGCCATTGCCAAACCAGCACCATTAACCATACAACCGACATTTCCCTCAAGATCAACATAATTTAACCCAACTTCTCTTGCCTCAGTCTCAACTAGATTTTCCTCTTTTAAATCTCTCCAACTTAAATAGTCTTTATGTCTAAAAAGAGCATTATCATCCAAAGAAACTTTAGCATCTACAGCCATTATTTTATTATCAGAAGTTTTTAAAACAGGATTAATTTCAAAAAGAGATGAGTCTGATGAAACATAGGATTTGTACAAAAGAGTAATGAATTTAACCATTTCTTTAAAAGCTAGACCAGAAAGACCTAAATTAAAAGCTACCTTCCTAGCCTGAAAGGATTGAATACCTAATGAAGGATCTATATCTTCATAAAATATCAACTCTGGTGTGTTTTCAGCTACAGTTTCAATATCCATTCCACCCTCAGATGAGTACATAATCATGTTATTTCCAGTTTTTCTATTAAGTAAAATAGAAACATAAAACTCCTCTGTTTCAAATTCACCAGGATAATAAACATCTTCAGCTATTAAAATTTTACTAACAAACTTTCCTTGTTTAGATGTCTGAGGGGTAATCAAGTGCATACCCAAAATATCCGAAGCAACCTCTTTAAGTTCATCCATATTTTTTGCCAACTTAACTCCTCCTCCCTTACCTCGTCCACCGGCATGAATTTGAGCCTTAACCACAAACCAACTTGTTCCTGTTGTTTCCACTAGCTCTTCAGTGACTTTATCTATTTCATCAATGTTGTCTAAAACAACGCCTCTTTGAATTCTTACGCCATGTTCCTCTAATATTTTTTTTCCCTGGTATTCGTGTAAATTCATTTCAAAAATTTAATTAACAAATATAAGTGAATATCAATTACTATGAAGGGTTACAGACTATATAATAAAGTTATATTTATAACAATTTGTTTTATTTTTATAACATTAGTATTTTTTTTATCTCAAAAAAAAAACTTACCATAGATTTACGCAATGAAAAATGAAGATTTATTAAAAATTGCTAAAAAATTTGGAACACCAACTTACGTGTATGATGCTTCAAAAATTGAATCACAGTACAAGAGATTAACAAGTTCATTTAAAGAAGTTAAAAATCTAAGAATAAATTATGCAGTTAAAGCGCTTTCAAATATTTCTATATTAAAATACATTAAAAATCTTGGAGCTGGAATTGATACAGTTTCTGTTCAAGAAGTTATTTTGGGTCTAAAGGCAGGTTTTGATCCAGACAAAATTATATATACACCGAATGGTGTTTCTGTTAAAGAAATTGAAAAAGTAGCTGAGATGGGTGTTAATATTAATATTGACAACCTAAATGTATTAGAACAATTTGGGAATTTAAATCCAAATATTCCTATTTGTATACGGATAAATCCACACGTAATGGCTGGTGGCAATAATAAAATTTCTGTTGGACATATAGACTCAAAATTTGGAATCAGTATCCATCAAATCCCATTACTGTTAAGAATAATTCAAAATACTAATATAAAAGTTAATGGTATTCATATGCATACTGGAAGTGATATTCTAGACATTGAGGTATTCATACATGCTGCTGAAATTCTTTTTGATGCAGCCTCAAAATTCGAAGACTTAGATTTTATTGACTTTGGAAGTGGATTTAAAGTTCCTTATTCAACTGGTGATAACGAAACAAACATTGAAGAGCTAGGAAAAAAGCTTTCTAAAAGATTTAATGAGTTTTGCAAGGAATATGGAAAAGATTTAACATTAGCTTTCGAGCCTGGTAAATTTCTTGTAAGTGAAGCTGGTAGTTTTTTGTGCTCCGTCAACTCTATAAAACAAACAACATCAACTGTATTTGCTCAAGTTGATTCTGGATTTAATCATTTTGTTAGACCAATGATGTACGGATCAAATCACGACATAATTAATATATCAAATCCCAATGATAGCGAACGATTTTATTCTGTTGTAGGCTATATTTGTGAAACGGACACTTTTGCCAACAATAAAAGAATTTCTAGAATAAATGAAGATGACGTGCTTTGTTTTAAAAATGCAGGAGCATATTGTTTCACAATGGCTAGTAACTATAACTCAAGATACAAACCCTCTGAAATTTTATTTTTTAATAATAAACCATTTGAGATAAGAAAAAGGGAAACTATTGAAGATATTTTAAAAAATCAAGTCGTAATAGATATATAAACTAATCTATCACACCGGACCCTATAAGTTCATCTCCATTATACCAAACTACAAATTGTCCTTTGGTAATAGAAGATTGAGGTTTGTCAAAAATAAAAAAAGTTCCATTTTCAGTAAAAACTAATTGGGATTTTTGAAGAGGTTGGCGATATCTTATTCTGGTGTCAAATAATTTAGAATCTGTATAATCATAATCTTCTCTAAGACGATGAAAATTTTTCTCTAAAACAAACAAAACCTTTCTATACAATCCAGGATGATTTTTACCCTCACCAACATAAACTAAATTATTGACAACATCTGTTCCAATAACAAAAAGAGGTTCTTTAGTCCCACCAATGGCTAGACCCTTTCTCTGTCCAATTGTAAAAAAATGAGCACCATCATGATTTCCAATAACAGAACCTTTATCTATAGAATAATTGTAAGGATTTGACATTAATTTCAAATTTTGAACTGAAAAATCATTAGGGTCTGAAACAGAGTTAAAAATTTCATTGTTTTTTGAAATTAAAATAACTTTTCCTTTTTTAACTTTTAATTTTTGTTGTAAAAATTCTGGAAGTTTTACTTTGCCAACAAAACACAACCCCTGAGAATCTTTTTTTTCAGCAGTAATTAAATTTTGCTGCTTAGCTATTAACCTAACTTCTTTTTTATCTAAATCCCCAATAGGAAACATAACTTTTGATAATTGATATTGAGAAAGTTGACATAAGAAATAAGACTGATCTTTATTAGTATCTTTTCCTGAGAATAGACTATAAATAAATTGATTGTCAGTTTTTTTACTTTTAATTCTGCAATAATGACCAGTAGCTACATAATCAGCATCTAGAGACTCTGCAATTTTTAAAAAAACATCAAACTTTATTTCTCGATTACATAATACATCAGGATTCGGAGTATGTCCATTTTTATACTCATCAAACATATAATCAATAATTCTTGTTTGATATTCTTTACTTAAATCGACTGTCTGAAATGGAATAGATAATTTTTCAGCAACCATCATTGCATCATAACTGTCTTCAACCCATGGACACTCATTTGAAATAGTGACAGACTCATCATGCCAATTCTTCATAAAAATTCCGATAACATCATAGCCCTGCTTAACTAACATGTAGGCAGCTACACTAGAATCTACTCCTCCAGAAAGAGCAACTACAACTCTTGTGTTTTTGTTAGACATTAAAATTATTTATTTTTTACCCTGAAGCTTTCTTTGTCTTTCAGCCTCTTCCATCATTTCTTGCATTTTACGCTGAAATCTGTTTTGTTTTCTGGGTTTCTTTTTATTCTCTTGAACTTGCAACCTTATTTTATCTTCATCAATAATAAAATACTTTATGGAAATCATTATCAAGATTGTTAAAATATTTGAAATAAAATAATACAAACTAAAAGCACTTGCATAATTATTAAAGAAGAACAACATCATAACTGGCATCAAATACATTATAAATTTCATATTAGGCATTCCAGGTTGAGTTGTTTGCATTTGAGCCCCAGATGACATTTTGGTGTAAAAGAAAATCGCAATTGAAGCTAGAATTGGAAGTAAACTAATGTGATCTCCATAGAACGGAATACTAAAAGGAAGTTCAGCAATAGTATCATAAGAAGATAAATCCTCAGCCCATAAAAAAGACTTTCCTCTTAATTGAAAAGCAATTGGAAAAAAACAAAATAAGGCATAAAATACTGGAAGTTGCAATAAAGCAGGAACACATCCAAGCAATGGATTAGCGCCAGCTTTATTATATAATTTCATTGTTTCTTGTTGTCTTTTAACTGCATCATTTTTAAATTTCTCATTAAGCTCGTTAATTTCAGGCTTTATTACTTTCATTCTAGCTTGAGAAACATAAGTTTTATAAGTAACAGGGGACATTACTAGTCGAGTTACAATAGTCATTAAAATGACCGCAATTCCGGCGGAGAAATATTTAACTAGAAAACCAAAGAAAGGGAAATAAATAAATCTATTAATCATTCCAAAAATACCCCAACCAAAATATATAGAATCATATATTTTATCATCGTAATTTTTTAGTATATCATAATCATTAGGACCAATGTACCATTTCATTTTTTTACTAATTTCTTTATTAGATAAGCTTAAGGGAATTATTGAGGAATAATTTTTAGTATAAACTACATCTTTCCCTTCATCATCAAAAAGTTTTTTTGAGCTAAATTCAATATTATCTACAGGATTTTCAAAAACCAAAATAGAATTGAAAAAGTGTTGACCATAAGATATCCAATTTACAGAATCTTCAGAATCATCAGAATCTGAGTATGAACTTAAATAATTTGTATCATCTCCATCATATTGATAGAGTAGCTGACTGTACCTGTTTTCATAATCTACACTTTTAGCTTGTCTAAAAGCATCTAGACTCCAGTTTAAGGTGATATTTTCATCATTATTCAATAGTGAAGATAATCCAGTAGAATTAATGTTAAAATCAATCATGTAACCACTCTCAGGAATTTTGTATTCAAAAGATATAGACTGAAATTCAGAAATAACCAATTTCATTATTACTGATTTGATTTTCCCCCTTTCAACTTCTTCATATGAAAAATTGTAATCTGAAGTATTTATATCATAGCCATTATTAGTTTGAAAATTTATATTTGTTTTTTGATTATTATTTACAATAAATAAAGATTCTCCTTTATGATTTGAATAACCTTTTAATTTCACTTCATTTAACAATCCTCCTTTGGTGTTAAATTTAAAAATAACATCATCATTTTCAATTATAATATCTTGATTGATATTAGAACCAATAGGATTTTTTGTGGTGTTTTTAGATATTTCAGAAATATCTTGAAAATCTTCAACTACTATATCATTGAAATCTTCTTGTTCGATTGATTGATTTTCAATTTGAGCAGATTTTTCTAAATCAGGAATAGTAACATTAAACCACCAAAAAAAAGCAGCAATAAGTAATAAAAATCCTATAATTTGGTAGATATCTATTTTGTTTTCTTCCATTCTATTTTCTTGAGTTATTATATTTTAAACATGCTGAAACAAAAGAAACAAACAAGGGATGTGGATTTTCAACAGTACTCTTATATTCAGGGTGAAATTGGACACCAATAAACCAATCATTTGATGGAAGTTCAACAATTTCAACTAATCCAGTTTTAGAATTTATCCCGCTTGCTTTTAAACCTGCATTTTGTAGATCATCAAGATATTTATTATTTAATTCCCAACGATGTCTGTGCCTTTCTTTAATTTGCTTTGAATTGTAAATACTCATTGCTCTTGAATTTTCAATTAATTCACAATCCCATGAGCCTAATCTCATAGTTCCACCCATATTTGTTATATTCTTTTGATCTTGCATTAAGCTAATAACAGGTTTTGATGTATCTTCATCCATTTCAGTAGAGTTAGAATCCTTAAGATTTAAAACATTTCTTGAAAATTCAATAACAGCCATTTGCATACCTAGACAAATTCCAAAAAAAGGAATATTATTTTCTCTAGCGGATTTAATAGATTTAATTTTTCCCTCAATCCCTCTAGATCCAAAACCAGGAGCGACTATTAAACCATCCAGTTTTAAAATTTTTTCATTGATTTCATCGTCTATGTGTTCAGAATGAATTGAATGAACATTAACTTTTGTTTCATTAACTGATCCCGCATGAACTAAAGATTCCAAGATTGACTTATAAGAATCCTGAAGCTCAACATACTTTCCAACTAAACCAATATTTATAGTGTTTTTTGGAGACTTTAATTTATTTACAAAATCAGCCCACACATTCATATTAGTTGAACTATAATTTGAAATTTCAAGTTTTTTGAGAACTACTTTATCTAACTTTTCTTTTTCCATCATAAGTGGAACGTCATAAATTGTTGAGGCGTCTTTAGATTGAATAACTGAGTCTACATCAACATTACAAAAAAGAGCTAATTTATTTTTTATATCATCAGAGATATCGTGTTCAGTTCTACAAACTAATATATCAGCATTTATACCACTTTCCATTAAAGTTTTTACTGAGTGTTGCGTAGGTTTTGTCTTTAGTTCTTTAGCTGCAGAGAGATAAGGAACTAGAGTAAGGTGAATGACAAGACTATTAGACTTTCCAAGTTCCCATCTTAGTTGTCTAACAGATTCTATATAAGGTAAAGATTCAATATCGCCAACAGTTCCACCAATTTCAGTAATAATAACATCATAATTATTTGTTTCTCCAAGCAACTTTATTCTTCTTTTAATTTCATCAGTGATATGAGGAATAACTTGGACTGTCTTGCCTAAAAAATCTCCTTTTCTTTCTTTTTCAATAACTGTTTGATAAATCCTGCCTGTTGTTACATTATTTGCTTGTGAGGTTTCTACATTTAAAAATCTTTCGTAATGACCTAAATCTAAATCTGTCTCAGCTCCATCTGATGTTACATAACATTCTCCGTGCTCGTAAGGATTTAGTGTCCCAGGGTCTACATTAATGTATGGATCAAGCTTTTGAATTGTAACATCAAGTCCTCTGGACTGAAGAAGTTTTGCTAAAGATGCTGATATAATTCCTTTTCCTAAAGATGAACTCACACCACCAGTGACAAAAATATACTTCGTTTTAGACATTCTATAATTTAAGCGATCAAAAATACAAAAAGAAAGTGAGTAAATTAAAAATTCTAATGATTAGGAACCTATTTTTCTGATGTAATTTCAAATACATCTAAATCATCATGCTGGATTAGTAAAACTGATTCATTAATATATGCATCATTAAGTTTTTTGTACTTAAATCTATTTTGATAATATTTTGTCTCACCAATATTTATTGATTTAACTAATTTTCTTCGAAATGCTGAACGTAAAATCAAATCTAATGTAATTTCATAGGCTCTGATTACTATTTTATTAGGGAGCTTTCCAAAATTTTCAAAAAATAAATCATTAAGCTCATTTAATTCTTCATCATATTTTGGATAAAAATATGTTGGATAAGTGAATTTTAAATTTCCCAAATGTTGAAATGATATATTTTCATTTTCATAAGTTTCTGAACGATAACTAGACAACATATTAATATTTCTTTCTTTAGAAATTTGAGAGTTCAGTAATGAAGAAACACTAGTTATTACATTCAAGTTTTGAGATTCTAAAAAAACTAAATTATTTTTTTGCTCAACTAATAGAGAATCAGTTATTTCAGGATCAACTAATCCCATTGTTAAGTCAGTATCTATAAGTTCAGCATAAGGAAAGCGTTTCAATAATTCTTCTTTTACATTTTCAGTCGAAGTGTCATATATAATCATAACACATGGATCAGGATCTTGTAAAATTAAACTATCAACGTGTCTAAACATTAATTCTCTTTGCAATTCTACTGGGGGAATTGATTGAAAAATATTTTTGTTTAAATTAATTTCTTTGGATGTAAGAGGAGATACAATTGGAGTATTAAATTCACTTAACATTGAAGAAAGTCTATTTATGTTTCTAGGGATGAAAGGACCTAAAATAAAATCATAGTTTTTTATTTTTTTAGAATTGGCAATTTTATCAATTTCTTCAAAACTATTCTTATTATCATAAGTATCAACTTGAAGATTAATTCCTAGGTTTTTTGCTTTTTGAAGAGCCATTAACGTCCCACTGTAAAAATCTAATGAAAGAGTAGAAAGATTTAACTTTTCTAAATATATTTTTGTTTTTTCAATTGAGTCAATTTCAATATTATCTAAGTTAAAAGGAGCTATAAAAGCAAAAGAAATAGATTTCTTTTTAGGAATACTATCAATTAAATTAATAGTTGATTTTTTTGATTTATCTACTGTTTTTTCAATAATTTCTTCGATCGATTTTTCTAGTTCTATAGTTTTAATAAATGGTATTTTTAAAACCATTTTTTTAGAAATTTTATTTCCTTTAATTTGAGGATTATATTTTTTTATTAAGTCAATTGGAACATTATATAAATTAGAAATAGTGAATAAGGTTTGTTTTCTTTTTACACTGTGATCAATAAATTCAATATTAATTTCAGAATCATTTACAGATTTTGTATTCTGAGAAAATCCAAAAATTGAAATTATAAAAAAAAGTAAAAAAAGTCTTAAATGTCTCATTATTCCCATTCTATTGTAGCAGGTGGTTTTGAGCTTATGTCATAAACCACTCTATTTACCCCTTTTACATTATTGATGATCTTATTAGAAACTTCTTGCAAAAACTCGTAAGGTAAATTTACCCAGTCAGCTGTCATACCATCAGTAGATTCTACCGCCCTTAAGGCAACACATTGCTCATAAGTTCTTTCATCTCCCATAACTCCTACACTCTTTAAGGGAAGGAGAATTGCTCCTGCTTGCCAAACCTTATCATAGAGACCATTATCAATTAGTCCAGAGATAAAAATGCTATCAACTTCTTGAAGAATCTTTACTTTTTCATTAGTAATATCTCCTAAGATTCTAATTGCTAGTCCAGGCCCTGGAAACGGATGTCTTTTCAACAACTTTGAATCAATTCCTAGACTTTTACCAACTCTTCTAACTTCATCTTTAAAAAGCATTTTGAGAGGTTCTACAACTGAAAGTTTCATAAAATCAGGTAATCCACCAACATTATGATGTGATTTAATGGTTGCAGATGGCCCCTTGACAGATATAGATTCTATAACATCAGGATAGATAGTTCCCTGAGCTAACCATTTTGCACCATCAATTAATTTTGATTCCTGATCAAACACATCGATGAATGCCTTGCCTATAATTTTTCTCTTTTTTTCAGGATCATCAATTCCTGAAAGTTTTTTAATGAAATAATCTGAAGCATCTACACCCTTTACATTAAGACCCATTCCCTTGTACTGATCTAAAACACTATTAAATTCATTTTTTCTTAATAAACCATTATTAACAAAAATACAATGTAAGTTATCTTTTATTGCTCTATGAATCAAAACTCCTGCTACAGTTGAATCAACACCTCCGGACAAACCTAAAATCACTTTATCGTCACCAATCTTATTTTTAATATCGTTGATTGTTTTTTCAGAAAAAATATCTGGTGTCCAATCTGGATTAATTTTAGCAATATTTAATAAAAAATTTTCTATAATTTTTTTTCCATCTTTTGAATGGTAAACTTCAGGGTGAAATTGAATTCCATAAAGATTTTCTTCAATTATAGAAAAAGCTGCGTTTTTAACATCTGCAGTACTAGAAATACATTTTGAGTTTAGCGGAAGAGTTTCGATTGTATCACTGTGACTCATCCAAACTTGAGAACCTAAATCAACTCCATGAAATAATAAACTTTCTGAATCAATTTCCATTAATTTAGCTCTACCATATTCTCTTTTATTAGAAGGAATAACTTTTCCTCCGAAAAAGTGTGCAATATATTGAGCTCCATAACAGACACCAAGTAAAGGTTTTTTTCCTTTAATTTCACTTAAATCAATATGAAGAGCATCATCTGATCTTACAGAGAATGGAGAACCAGACAATATTACAGCTTTAAAAGAATTAAGATCTACATTTAAATTATTGTATGGATGAATTTCACAATAAACATACAACTCTCTTACTCTTCTAGCGATAAGCTGGGTATATTGTGAACCAAAATCAATTATCAAAACTTTTTCTTCCATATTCAAAAATACTATTTAATGATAGAAAAAATCAAAAGAAAGTAATTAATATTTCACAACATTAAAGCTATTATTAAACGGATCAATTTTTTCAATTAAAAAACTTAAAAAGTTTTTTTTGTTACTATTAAAAAAAGAAGAAAAATTTAGTTGACGTTCTTGAAAAGAATTATTTGGAAATAAATCCTTTTTTAAAATTTCAATTCTATCTAAAAAGTCTTTATGTTTTCTTTTCTCAGCCTTAATTAGTCGTTTTTCAAGATTGTTCAAGCCATTTAGTTGTTTTTTTTCTTGAGCTTTAACTGCTCCAATGAAGGATTTGTCTGTTAGCTTAGCTAGATTATATATATTATTAAAATTTTTCCTAACAGCTTCTTTTTGCACACTCAAATCCGTTACTATTTTTGAGTTATTCTTTAAGTAATGTACTTTTAATTGATCTATGTTTTTAAACAGATCTTCAATCTTTATTTTTAATTTATCGCATTTTTCTTGTTGTTTTTCAGAAATCAACATTAGTGACGATCTTACAGAAAGTATTGGAAAAGAAATTTTTTGAAAATCAAAATAGTCCTTAAGCTGTAACCAATATGCAATTTCACTTCCACCTCCAACGTAGGACAGATTTGGTAAAATATGTTCTTGATATAATGGTCTTAATAATACATTTGGTGAAAATCTTTCAGGAAAATTATTTATTTCATCAATGATTTCAGTTTGAGTAAAAGAGATTTCAGTATTTAAAACATGATACATGTTGTTTTTATAATCTATTCTTTCTCTGATATTATCTAAAATATAAAACATATTAATCTCTCTTGGATTGACTTGAGGATTAAAACTAAAGTTTAATGAGTTTTTTAGATTAATATTAGTTTTTGAAACCTTGTTGTAACAGGATTTGTTCAGAACTTCGTCTAAAAAAAATTCTTTAAAAAGATTTTTTAAATTTTTATTATCAGGTTGAATTATAAGAAGGCCATAATCAGCAAACAAACTGTGAACCAAAGTCAAAGTTGATTCCGATAAATTTTTATTATTTAAGTACGATGATTTAAAAAGAGATAATAAATTTTTATCATTTGAATTTTTGAAAAAAGATTTCAATTTTTCAAATACAATACTTAAATCATTAGTCTTTAATCTTCCCACAGGCCCTTTAGAATTAATATTCCATTCAAATTTTGTTTTATTCAAGTTGAAAAAATTTATTTCTTCAAAATCATGATCTTCAGAGGCCATCCAATAAATCGGAACAAAATTGTATTCTGGATATTTTAGTTTTAATTGATCACATATTTTAATTGCGTCTATTATTTTATAAAAAAAATATAGTGGACCAGTAAATAAGTTTAATTGGTGACCAGTACAAACTGTAAATGTGTTTGAATTTGATAAACTTTTAATCTGCTTTAATTGCTTATCATTATTTTTTAAATCCTTGTACTGTTTAAACAATTCTTGACCTAAAACTTTTCTATAATCATCGTTATATTGCTCTTTTTTTTCTTTGAGCTGATCCAAATAATTATCTATTTCAAATGAATTATTGTAAAAAGAGGTAATTCCCTTATCATTATTTATATAACTAAGAGTAATTTTTGGTAAATGATTTGATATTTCAGGTTTTATATAAGTCAAGGTTTTTTTAAATATAAGGTATTATAATTTTTCATTAGGGATTGCATATAAATCAAACTCTGTACAATCTATTATTTTTAAATTGACAAAATCCCCAATTTTAAGATAATATTTACTTGCATCCACTAAAACTTCATTGTCAACATCTGGTGAATCAAATTCTGTTCTTCCAATATAATTAATACCCTCTTTTCTATCAATAACACATTTATAAACTTGATTAATTTTTTTTTGGTTTAACTCCAACGAAATCTGAGATTGGATTTCCATTACTGAGTTAATTCTTTCTTGCTTAATTTTTGGAGAAACATCATCAACCAAGCTGTAGGCGTGAGTATTTTCCTCGTGACTATAAGCAAAACATCCTAACCTATCAAATTTAGTTTCCATTATCCATTCTTTAAGTTCATTAAAATCTTCTTCTGATTCACCTGGATAACCAACTATTACTGTTGTTCTTATTGCAATTTCAGGATTCAATAATCTCATCTTATTGATTAATTCAATGATATTTTCTTTTTTGGACCCCCTTCTCATTGATTTTAATATTTTAGTAGATATATGTTGAAGTGGTATATCTATATAATTACAAACCTTCTCTTCTTGTTTAATTACTTCTAAAACATCTAAAGGAAACCCATTTGGAAAAGCATAATGTAATCTAATCCATTCAATTCCATCAACTTTTACCAATTCTTTAAGTAATGACGACAACTCTCTTTTTTTATATAGATCTAGTCCATAATAGGTTAAGTCTTGTGCAATTAAAATAAGTTCTTTAACCCCATTTTTTGCGAGTAAAGTTGCTTCATTAACAAGCACTTCAATAGATTTTGATTTATGTTTTCCTCTCATCAACGGAATTGCGCAAAAGGAACAAGGTCTGTCACAACCTTCAGAGATTTTTAGATATGCATAATTTTTTGGGGTAGTTGTTAATCTTTCACCTACTAACTCGTGTTTGTAATCTGCTTTTAAAGCTTTTAAAAGTTTTGGTAAATCAGTTGTTCCGAAATACTGATCAACATTTGGAATTTCTTTTTTTAAATCAGGCATATATCTTTCGCTAAGACAACCTGTAACAAATAGTTTATCTATTTCACCTATTTCTTTTTTTGAAGAATATTCTAATATTGTATTAATAGATTCTTCTTTCGCATTATCTATAAAACCACATGTATTTACAACAACAATATTACCTTCTTTTTCATGAACAACATTTTTATTATTGGCTTTTAATTGACCCATAAGAACCTCAGAGTCATAAATGTTCTTTGAGCAGCCTAAAGTAACTACATTAATTGTGTTTTTTTTTGAATATTTTGTTCTCAATTATTAAAGTTTATGATTTTTTAAAAAATGAATCCACAAATTCTATTTTATTGAATACCTGTAAATCTTCAATACCTTCACCAACTCCAATAAATTTTATAGGAATATTAAATTGGTCTGAGATCCCTAAAACAACACCACCTTTTGCTGTTCCATCTAATTTAGTAACAGCTAAAGATGTTATTTCTGTAACACTTGTAAACTGCTTAGCTTGTTCAAATGCATTTTGCCCAGTTGAACCATCAATTACAAGCAGAACTTCGTGAGGAGCGTTTACATTTTTTTTCTGTAAAACTCTTTTAATTTTTCCAAGTTCATTCATCAAATTAGTTTTATTGTGGAGTCTTCCTGCTGTGTCAATTAAAACAACATCAATATTTTTATTTATTGCAGACTCAAGTGTATCGTAAGAAACTGATGCTGGATCACTTCCCATTTTTTGTTTTACCAATTCAACACCTACTCTATTTGACCAAACCTCTAATTGATCAATAGCAGCAGCTCTAAAAGTATCTGCAGCACCAATCATTACTTTAAGTCCTAATGACTTATAATGATTAGCCATTTTACCGATGGAAGTGGTTTTACCAACCCCATTAACTCCAACAACTAATATAACATGTGGCTTATTATCACCAATTGACAAGAAATCATCATCATCTTGAGAATCACATATTATTTTGGTTATTTCTTCTTTTAGAATTGTGTCTAATTCGTCAGAACTAATAAACTTATCTTTTTTTACTCTGTCTTCAATATGATCTATTATTTTGAGTGTAGTTTTAACTCCAACATCAGAACTAATCAGTACTTCTTCTAGATTATCTAAAACTTCGTCATCAACCTTGCTTTTACCAACGATTACTTTGGAAATTTTGTTAAAAAATGAATCTTTACTTTTTTTAAGACCACTATCAAGAGTCTCTTTTTTTTCTTTTGTAAATAGTTTTTTGAAAAAATTCATTTAATAAAAGTTTTATCAAAGATATGTAAAACAAAAAAAGCCACTAAAAAGTGACTCTTGTAATTAATATCCAAAGATTTAATTATTTACTTAACCAATCATTAACCAAAGAGGGATCCATAATCGATTCTACATAAGTATACGCACCAGTTTTGGGGCTTTTAACCATTTTTATAGCCTTTGTAAGTCTTTTCGAAGAGGTTTGAAGTGATGCTACAGTCTTTTTTGCCATTTCTCTTATTATTTAATTTCTTTATGAATAGTATTTTTTTTCATGATAGGATTAAATTTTTTTATCTCTAATCTATCAGGTGTGTTTTTTTTATTTTTTGTAGTTACATATCTAGATGTACCTGGAAGACCTGAATTTTTATGTTCTGTACATTCTAATATTACTTGTACTCTATTTCCTTTCTTAGCCATAATAAATTAATTAAGCTTTATTAATTTTGGATTCTTTCAAAACTGCTGAAATACCCTTTTTATTAATTGTTTTTAAAACAGAAGTCGATACCTTAAGAGTTATCCATTTACCTTCTTCAGGGATAAAAAAACGTTTTTTGATTAAATTAGGTTCAAATCTCCTTTTAGTTTTATTCATTGCTTTTGAAACATTGTTTCCAACTAAAACTTTTTTTCCTGAAATTTCACAAACTTTAGACATAACTATCTTATTTTAAAATAGGGTGCAAATTAACAACATTTTTACAGTAATGCCAAATTTTTTAGTCTTCTGTTAATAATTCAGAAAATAAAAGCTCTAAAGCTTTATTAACAGATTTTTTTATATTTTTTTCCCTGTTTTTTCCAAAGTTAAATTCATATGACTTAACATCATTTAAAGTGGCTAATGAAATATAAATAGAACCCACTTCTTTTTTTGAGTCTCCCTTATCTGGACCAGCATTCCCAGTTGTAGATATTGCATAATCTGTCTTTAGAAGCTTTTTAGCATTTAAAGCCATGCTGTTAGCTACCTGAGAACTTACAACTGAATGCAAATCAATATCATTTTGATTCACTGACAAAAGGTTTTGTTTAATATTTGTGTCATATGCCACAACAGCTCCCTTAAAATATGATGAAGCTCCAGGAACAGAAGATATTCTTGAAGATATTAAACCACCTGTAAAACTTTCTGCAGTTGATAAAGTTTTTCCTGATTTTTTTAATATTTTTCCTATTTCAGATTCTATTGAATTTACAGACTCAAATCCTATTATAATTTTACCTAGAATCTCAAAAAGTTGAGCGATATAATTGTCCATTTTTTTCTCAAGATCAGTTCGATCAAAACCTCGACATGATAACCTTAACCTTACTCTACCTAAATTTGGTAAATATGCTAATTTGAAATTTTTAGATAAACCATCTTCAAAGTCTTTTAACTTCTTTGCTATGGTACTTTCTCCAACTCCATAAGTCATCAAGGTTTTTTTTAAAATAATCGGACAATTAAATTCCTTTTCAATAAATGGAACAACTGAGTTAACAATCATAGATTTCATCTCATACGGAACTCCAGGGAGAGAAATGAAAAAGGAATTATTTTTTTTTATTTGCATACCAGCTGCTGTTCCATATTGATTTTCAATTAGTAATGCTTTTGATGGGACTAAGGCTTGAGCTCTATTTAAATCATTAATAGGATTGTCTACAAAATTCTTAAAAAGGTTTTCAATATGGACTAATAATTCTTGATTATGTATTAATTTATCATTGAAAAATTCACAAAAAACATCTTTTGTTATATCATCATTTGTTGGACCAAGCCCACCTGTTGTAATTATAATATCAAATTTATCAATCGAATTATTAAATGCGTTTATAATATCATCTTTAGTATCCCTAATTGACAAAATTTCACAAACCTCTACACCTATTTTGATTAATTCATTTGAGATAAAAGTTGAATTTGTATCAACTATTTGACCTATTAAAATTTCATCACCAATAGTAATAATCTTTGCTCTAATCATTACTTAATATTGATCTTGAAATTATGATTATTATTAATAAAACCTTCTAATTTATCACCCCTGTTAACTTTTCCAACTCCAGCTGGTGTTCCCGTAAAAATAACGTCTCCAATTTTGAGAGTAAAAAATTTTGATATTTCTGAAATTAATTCATCAAAATTCCACATCATTTGACTAGTATTTCCTTTTTGAACTAAACTCCCATTTTTATTCAGTGAAAAATTGATATCATTTAGATTTTTAAATTCTGTTTTGTTTATCCAATTTCCAATTAAAGCAGAGCCGTCAAAAGCTTTTGCTTTTTCCCAGGGTAAACCTTTTGATTTCAATTCAAATTGTAGATCTCTGGCTGTAAAGTCAATCCCCAATCCAACTTGATCATAATATGTTTTTGCGAATTTCTTTTCAATAGATTTTCCAAGTTTACAAATCTTTAAAATAACTTCAATTTCATAATTAATTTCATTAGAATAATCAGGAATAAAAAAAGGTTGATTTTTTAGGATTATTGAACTATCCGGTTTGATAAAAATAACAGGACTGTCAGGCCTTTCATTTTGCAGTTCACTAACGTGATCTTCATAATTTCTACCAATACAAATTATTTTCATTTTATAATTTATTGTTAAGCTTATTTAACCTTAATTTAGTCAATATTTTCTTGGTATACATTGGAAAATCTGAATTTAATATCCACCCAAAATAACCAGGCTCATTATCAATTATAAAATCAACTGATTTACCTTTATGTTTACCAAAAGAAAAACAGGGTACATTATTTTGGTCATAAATTATAAAACCTGCCAAATCAACTGTTCTATTTCTAGAGGAGAATTCCGATAAAAACGTAACATTATTTTCTAATTCAGAATACTTTTCAATCTGAGCTTCCAAAACCTCATAAGTTGCTAAAGTATCGGCCTTCGAAGAATGAGCATCAATTAAATCTTTTTTACAATAAAATTTATAAGCTGCACCTAAGGTTCTCTTTTCCATTTTATGAAAAATATTTTGGACATCAATACACTTAATTTTTTCTAAATCAAAGTCAATATTTGATCTTAGAAATTCTTCAGCTAAAAGAGGAATGTCAAATTTATTAGAATTAAAACCTCCAAGATCACAATTGTTTATCATTTCTTTGACCTGAGAGCCTATTTCCTTAAAACTAGGCTCATTAATTACCATTTCATTTGTGATACCATGAATTTTTGAAACCTCACTTGGAATAGAAATCTCAGGATTAACTAACCATGTTCTTGATTCTTTATTACTATTTGGAAAAACCTTCAAAATTGAAATTTCAACTATCCTATCTTTAGAAATATTTATCCCAGTTGTTTCTAAATCAAAAAAACAAATAGGCTTTGATAGTTTTATTTTCATATTTAAGAATTACTAAATTGAGGTGGAAGGATCCCAATTTTCAATAAGCTCCTTTATTCTTTTAATAAATAATCCACCCTGAGCTCCATTAACAACTCTGTGATCAAAACTATGAGAAAGGATAATTTTTCTTCTTATACCAATAAAATCTCCTTTTTCAGTTTCAATTACAGAGGGTTTTTTTGTTATAGATCCAAAAGCTAAAATACCGACCTGAGGTTGATTTATTATAGGTGTTCCCATCAATGTATCAAATACTCCAACATTACTAATTGTGTATGTTCCGTCTTGAACTTCATCAGGCAATAGAAGGCCATTTCTTCCACGACTGGCTAAATCATTAACTTTTTTTACTAAACCAAATAGGCTTAATTGATCTGCTTTTTTTATTACTGGAACAATTAGATTACCATCTTTTAGAGCAGTTGCCATGCCAATATTTATTGACTTCTTTTTTATGATTTTATAATTTTCGACACTAATATTAAGCATTGGAAATTCCCTTAACGCTTGAGCAACTAAACTTATAAAAATAGGCGTAAATGTAATTTTTTCATTTTCTCTTTCAAAAAAGGAATTTTTAATTTTTTCTCTCCAATTCCAAAGTTCAGATATATCAGCTTCAATAAAAGCTTGAACGTGTGCAGATTTTTCTTTACTGGAAAGCATATGATCAGAAATGAGTCTTTCCATCCTACTCATTTCTAAAATTTCATCAGACTCTTTATTAGTATTTAAAGGCTCTATCGTTTTAGTAATTTTATTTGGTTCTTTTAGTTTTGCAGAAATATAATTTAAAAGGTCATTTTTAGTTAATCTTCCATTTTTACCTGATCCAATTATGGAGTCTAATTCTTTCAAAGAAATCCCTTCTTTTTTTGAAATATTTTTTACTAATGGTGAGTATATTCTTTCAGATGATTTATTGTCATTTTTTTCTATTATAGAGTCAGCTTTTTTAAAATATTCAATTGGTTCGGTAACAATTGTTTCAGATTTGTATGATGTTATTTCCGTTTTATCTGAAGAAGGTTTTTGATTATTTTCAATTGTAAGGGATTCTATTTTTTTATCTGTTTCAATTATTGCTATAGGGTCTCCAACTTTTACTACATCATTAATTTTACATAGCTTTTGTATTAGTACACCAGAAACTTCACTTGGAACTTCTGAGTCAACTTTGTCAGTAGCTATTTCAACAATTAAATCATCTTCCTTAATGTCATCACCTTCATTTTTTAACCAACCAGTTATGGTTGCTTCATCAACACTTTCTCCCATTTTAGGTAAGACAATTTCGATTTTATTAGACATCTCTATTAATTGATAATGCAAAAATATCAAATTATAATTTGATATTGACTGAATTACTAAATAGTTTAATTTAAGTTTTTAAAGAATTTTCAAAAGGAATTCTTTTTAAAATACTCCTACCCAGTGTAACTTCATCAGTATATTCCAATTCATTTCCAACCGAAACGCCTCTTGCTATAGTAGTGATTTTGACATCAACATCTTTAATTTGTCTGAAAATATAAAAATTAGTGGTATCGCCCTCCATAGTTGCGCTTAAAGCAAAAATAAGTTCCGAGACATTTTTAGATCTAATTTTTTCAATCAAGGAATTTATGTTTAACTGATTTGGACCGATTCCTTCAATTGGTGATATTTTTCCTCCCAAAACATGATAAACACCATTAAATTGACCAGTACTTTCTATAGCCATTACATCTCTTATATCTTCAACTACACAAACAACTGATTTATCTCTTTTCTTGTTTGTACATATTTCACACAGTTCTAAATCAGAAATATTATGGCAATTTTTACATAAAATTACTCCCTCAACTAAATCAACTAAAGACTTTGAAAGCTTTACAGTTTGAGAATTGGGTTGGTTAAGAAGAAATAAAACAAGTCTTAACGCAGTTCTCTTTCCTATTCCAGGTAATTGAGACATTTCATCTACCGCATTTTCTAATAATTTTGAAGAAAAATTCATTTGTTAAATATACTACTACATTTAATAAGAACCATAAATTAGTATATTTGGATAACATTAGAAATGAGCTCATCAATTATTCTTATCGTCATTTTTCTATATTTTTTTGGTCTTTTTGTTATTTCTAATCTAACTACTGGAAATAATGATAACAAAACTTTTTTTTCTGCCAATAAAGAATCTCCATGGTACCTTGTTGCTTTTGGTATGGTTGGAGCATCTCTATCAGGAATAACATTTATCTCAGTTCCAGGTGATGTTGGAACTACTCAATTTACATATTTTCAAGTTGTTCTAGGTTACCTTTTTGGATATTTCGTAGTTGCTTTAGTTCTATTACCTATCTATTACAAGCTCAACCTGACGTCCATATATGAATATTTGAAAGTACGTTTTGGGAATGTAAGTCACAAGACTGGAGCATTTTTCTTTTTTCTGTCCAGAATAACTGGAGCATCGTTTAGATTATATTTAGTAGCTATTGTTCTTCAACAATTTGTTTTTAGTGAATTAAATATCCGATTTGAAATCACTGTAGTTTTTTCTGTTTTACTTATTTGGATTTACACATTTAGAGGAGGAATAAAAACAATAGTTTGGACAGATACATTACAAACTGTATTTATGCTTATTTCAGTTTTATTATCTATTTATTTAATAAACGACAGTTTGAATTGGTCGTTTGTAGATTTTATTAATTCTGATGAACTTAAAACATACTCAAACTTTCTAGTAACAGATAGTTTTCTAGAAAAAAATCATTTCTTAAAATCTTTTATTGGTGGTATGTTTATTACTATTTGTATGACTGGCTTGGATCAAGACATGATGCAAAAAAATCTAACTTGTAAATCTTTGAAAGATGCTCAAAAAAACATGATTGTATTTAGTATTGTTTTAGTTATTGTGACCTTTGTATTTTTATTATTAGGTGCTTTATTATTTATTTATTCTCAAAAATCTGGTATTATTATTCCTGAACTTAATGGCTCTCCAAATGCAGATTTATTATTTCCTGAAATTGCATTAAATAGTAATCTTGGGAGTGTAATAGGAATAACATTTTTATTAGGTCTAATAGCAGCAGCTTACAGCAGTGCTGACAGTGCACTAACTTCCCTGACAACTTCTTTTTGTGTCGATGTCATTAATATAAAAAACAAAAGCCAAGAGTATCAGATTAAAATTAGAAAAATTGCCCATTTAGTTATGAGCGCTGTTCTTATAATAGTTATTATAATTTTTGAAAATTATTTAGAGAGAAGTGTAATTGATGGACTATTAGTTTTAGCAGGCTACACTTATGGTCCATTATTAGGGCTATTTGCATTTGGAATTTTTACTGATTACAAAATACATGATAGATATGTTTGGATAGTTACAATTCTTTCTGTTCTTTCAGTTTACCTGCTGGCCAACCTGGACCCTACATACCTTGGTGGTTATAAGATTGGGTATGAACTATTGCCAATAAATGGTTTTATTACGTTTTTAGGATTAGTACTGATTCGTAGAAAGTAAAACCAAAGTACAAGCCTCAAAATATGAAATGTGATTACTTTTCAAAATTATGTAGAAATCGGGGTTTTCTGTACCAGGATTGAAAATTACTCTTTTTGGTTTCAAAGAAATTATATAATCATAATATTCTTTTTGTCTAAGCTTATTTATATACAAAGAAACAGTGTGAATATTTTTAAATTTAACTAAATCTTTTTCAATCAAAACATTTTCTACAGCTCCTTTTTTTAATCCAATAGCTTTAACATCAATTTTATTTAATAATAATTTTTTAATTGCAATATTCGAATATCGTTCAATATTTAGTTGAGGCTCCTAATACTAAAGTTGTCATTACCACCTTATAATAACTGAACCCCAGGTGAATCCTGCTCCAAAAGCTGCTAAGACAACTAAGTCATTATCTTTAATTTTTCCTTGTTCCCAAGCTTCTGTAAGAGCTATTATTATAGAAGCAGCTGTTGTGTTGCCATAATTCATGATATTATTGTAAACTTTCTCATCAGGAAGCTGAAATTTTCTTTGAATAAATTGTGCTATTCTCAAGTTTGCTTGGTGAGGGATTAGCAAGTCAATATCATCTTTTTCTAGTTCATTTGCTTTCAGTCCTTCATTTATAACTTCGGAAAATCTAACTACAGCATTTTTAAAAACAAACTGACCATTCATATAAGGATAATAAGATTCGTCATCTGGATCATTATCTTCTAAAATTTCAGGTACCCATCTCCCTGTGTTTGGTCCATCTAACATGAGTTCTCTAGCATGTTTTCCCTCGGAATGTAAATGAGATGATAAAATTCCTTTGTTCTTTTCTTTTGATCTTGAAACCACAGCAGCACCAGCACCATCTCCAAAAATTACAGTTACACCTCTTCCTCGTGTTGATTTTTCTAAACCACCAGAGTGATTTTCAGAGCCAATTACTAATATATTTTTATACATTCCTGTTTTTATGAATTGATCAGCAACAGATAAAGAATATATAAATCCTGAACATTGATTTCTTACATCAAGAGCACCAATTGTTGGCATACCCAACATATCCTGTACTCGAACACCACCACCTGGAAAGTACATATCAGGACTTAATGTAGCAAAAATTATAAAATCAATATCTTCTTTATTTAATCCAGATCTTTTAATTGCTATTTCAGATGCTTTAGCGCCCATAGTTGATGTAGTATCTCCAGATTTTGGATCTATCCATCTTCTTTTTTTTATTCCTGTTCTTTCCTGTATCCATTCATCAGTTGTATCCATGATTTTTGATAAATCATCATTTGTTACTACATTTTCAGGAAGATAATAACCTAGTCCAGTAATTTTAGAATTATACATAATTGATTTTAAATGTCATCTAAATATAGATAATAGTATTTATTTTTTAGCCAATAATGTCATTTTGTCACTACCTTGTTTTTGGTATATGATTTGATTCTTATGATTTAAAAAAATAATTATGGCTAAAGGTAAAATTAATGTTTCAGTAGAAAATATATTTCCACTGATCAAAAAGTTTTTGTACAGTGATCACGAAATATTTTTAAGAGAACTCATTTCAAATGCAACAGACGCTACTTTAAAATTAAAACATTTAAGTAGTATTGGAGAAAATAAAATAGATATAGATAATCCTATAATCGAAATTAAATTAGATAAAAAAGGAAAGAAGATTCATATTATTGATCAAGGGATTGGAATGACATCCGATGAAGTTAAGAAGTATATTAATCAGGTTGCTTTTTCAGGAGCTGAAGAATTTTTAGAAAAGTATAAAGACAGTGCTAAGGATAGTGGAATTATAGGTCATTTTGGTTTAGGTTTCTACTCTGCTTTTATGGTTGCTGATAAAGTTGAAATCATTACAAAATCTTATAAGGATGAACCTGGAACTCATTGGGTTTGTGATGGATCACCAGAGTATACATTGAAAAAAAGCGATAAAAAAGATAGAGGATCTGAAATTATTCTTCATGTTAGCAAAGACTCAAAAGAATTTCTTGAAGATGCAAGAATCAGAACTCTTCTAAATAAATACAACAAATTTATGCCTATTCCAATTAAATTTGGGACCAAGGAAATTTCAAATAAAGTTGGTGAAGGTAAAGATGAAAAAGAAATAAAAGAGATTGTTGATGATATTGTAAATAATCCAAATCCAGCATGGACTAAAAAACCAAGCGATCTTAATGAAGAAAACTATAAAGAGTTTTATAGAGAGTTATATCCAATGCAATTTGAAGAACCACTTTTTAACATTCATTTGAATGTAGATTACCCCTTCAATCTTACAGGAATACTTTATTTTCCTAAGATTTCAAATGACATAAATATGCAAAAGGATAGAATTCAATTATATCAGAATCAAGTTTTTGTAACTGATAATGTTGAAGGAATTGTTCCAGAATTTCTAACATTATTAAGAGGAGTTATTGATTCACCTGATATTCCTTTGAATGTTTCCAGAAGTTATTTGCAAGCAGACGGAGCAGTTAAAAAAATCAGTAATTACATAACCAGAAAAGTTGCTGATAAACTAAATTCACTTTTCAAAAAAGATAGAAAGGGATTTGAAGAAAAATGGAATGATATTAAAGTTGTGATTGAATATGGAATGCTGAGTGAGGATAAATTTTTTGATAAAGCTCAAAATTTTGCTTTATATCCAAATGTTGACAATGGCTTTTTTACTTTTGAGGAACTTAAGGACAAGGTATCAAAATCTCAAACAGATAAAGATGGGAACCTAATTTTACTATATGCCTCTAATGTCAATGATCAACACTCATATATAGAATCTGCAAAGGAAAAAGGATATGAAGTTTTACTTCTTGATTCTCCAATAATAAGTCATTTAATTCAGAAGTTAGAGACATCTAACAAGAAAATTAAATTTACCAGAGTTGACGCCGATGTTGTAGATAAATTAATTCAAAAAGATGAAAAAGAGGTGTCAAAACTTAATGACAAGGAAAAAGAAAAATTAAAAAATATTGTTGAAGAAACAGTCCCGAAGGAAAAATACACTGTTCAATTAGAGGCAATTGATAGTAATTCTGCTCCATTTGTTATTACTTTGCCTGAATTTATGCGTAGAATGAAAGAAATGCAACAAAGTGGTGGAAATGGTATGTTTGGGAATATGCCAGAGATGTATAATTTGATTGTTAATGTAAACAATCCTATATGCTCTGAAATTTTAAATTCAAAAAGTAAAACTAAAAAAGAAAGATTAATAAATCAATCACTTGATTTAGCTAAACTTTCTCAAAATCTTTTAAAGGGTGAAGAATTGACTTCATTTATAAAAAGAAGTTTTGATTTAATTAAATAAATGAAAAAACTAAACCTTTTTCTACTAAGTTTTTTTTACATTTTAAATGGAATATTTCATTTTATTTTCACAGAATCCTACTTACCCATAATGCCAGATTTTTTTCCTTTTCACTGGGAATTAATTTTATTTACAGGAATTCTTGAATTCATATTCGGAATTGGAGTTTTATTTGAAAAATATAGGAATATTGCATTAGCTGGAATAATAATTATTTTAATTTTATTTATGTCAGTACATTTGAACATGTTGATTCCTGAGAATACTATGGACTATAGCTATTCTTTACTAGTGATAAGGGCATTATTCCAATTTATACTAATTTATTGGGCTTGGATGAATAGAATTAAATTAGCTTCTGACTAATTTTTTGTAAACTTGTTAATTAATTGAAATCATTTTGAAAAAATTAATTCTAACCCTTTTTATAATTATGTTTTTAAGTTGTAAAAACGATAATAAAAACATGAATGTTAATGTTAACATTGAAAACTTTAAGAAAGGAAATATTTATTTACAAAAAATTTCCGACTCAACTTTAATAAATGTAGATTCTATTTTTGTTACAAACGAAACACGAATAATATTAAGTTATGATATAAAATCTCCAGAGTTATTTTACTTATATCTTGATGGATCAAGCATCGATAAAAGAATTGAATTTTTTGCTGAAAAAGGAAATATTAATATTAATACTTCTTTAGAAAAATTTAATTCTGATTTTAGTATAAATGGTTCCTCGGTTGATTCTGTTTATAGAGACTATTTGAAAGTAATTAGGAAGTTTAATAATAACTCATTAGACTTAATAGAATTATCATTTAAGTTATCAAAAACTAATTTAAAAGACAGTTTGAAAATTGTTCAAAAAAATATCGAAGCGCTTAACAAAAGACAATACTTATTTAATTTAAACTATGCTGTTAATAATGGTGATAGTTTTATATCTCCATTAATAGCAATTAATGAATTTTCTCAATCTAGTAAAGTCGTGTTAGACACAATTAGAAGTTCTATGAGCGAAGAAGTATTAGCTTCTAAATACGGAAAAATGTTTCAAGCTATTAGAGAAAAAAAGTTAAAGTGAGTTAAATTTTTTAACTAAATCAGAGGCTCACATTAGCAAGTTCCAAACTCAAAGCTTTGAAATACTTGTTCTTATCTTTTACATCTTTATTATGAATCTTTTTAATAAATGCATCAAAAGCATCAAAGCATTCATCTATTAACTTTTCACTCTTCTTTAAATCAACATCTGGATTTTCCAATTGCCACAGGTTTACATTCTGAATTATTTCTCCAATAATGTTATTTAAATCTTTTTTTAAATTTTTAACGCTTGCCATAATTATTATTTTTTAGTTTCCAGAATATTTAACAAAATTTCTAGGAGTTTCGTAAAGAGTTACAGAAAGCTCTTTGTCTTTTGATATTTTTTTTCTTAAAATATCCCAAATAAAAATACAAATATTTTCTGCAGTTGGGAGAACTTTTTCAAAATATGAAATATCAAGATTTAAATTTTTATGATCAAGTAAATCTTCAACTTCATTTGTTATTAAATCTTTCAAATCTTTCAAATCTATAACCATTCCTGTAACTTTATCAACAGAACCTTTTACATCAACAATAAGTTCATAATTGTGACCATGAAAATTTGGATTATTACATTTTCCAAATACATTACTATTTTTTTCTTCAGACCAATCTTTTACATATAAACGATGAGCTGCATTAAAATGCCCTCTTCTACTAACTGTTACTTTCATTTTTAATACTATTATAAAATTTTTCAAAAATAATTTTAAACCATGCGGTATATACGCTAGGTTTATCAACTAAATCTTTTTTTAAAAATTCAATGTTTTCCCATTTCCAATCACATACTTCGTCTTCATTTATTAAGGGTTGACCATTGAAATTTCCAATAACAACATGATCTAATTCATGTTCGGTTAAGCCATTATCAAATTCTGCTTTGTAAATAAACGATAATAATGGCTTCATAGAACTACTTATCCCCATTTCTTCAGCCAACCTTCTATTTGCAGCTTCTATTATAGTTTCATTATCCCTCGGATGACTACAGCAAGTATTGGTCCAAAGTCCAGGTGAATGATACTTAGACAATGCTCTTTTTTGCAATAATAATTCATTTGAATTATTTAACAAAAAAACTGAAAATGCTCTATGTAAAACTCCTTTTTTATGAGCTTTAAGTTTTTCCATCAAACCTAATTCATTATCATTTTCATCAACAAGAATAACCATTTCTTCTTTCATCATTTAAAGTTACAACTTTTAAAAAAATAGCCATACATTATTTAAAAAACAATGGTATTTTTGAATCAAATATAATTATGAATTTTACGGAGGAAATTGCTAGAAGAAGAACTTTTGGTATCATCTCACACCCAGATGCTGGAAAAACTACATTAACTGAAAAATTATTATTATTTGGTGGAGCAATTCAAGAAGCTGGAGCTGTAAAATCTCATAAGATTAAGAAGTCAGCCACTAGTGACTTTATGGAAATAGAAAAACAAAGAGGAATTTCAGTAGCCACCTCTGTTTTAGCTTTTAATTACCAAGGAATAAAAATAAATATTCTAGATACTCCTGGACATAAAGATTTTGCTGAAGATACATTTAGAACGTTAACAGCTGTAGATAGCGTAATAGTTGTTATTGATGTGGCTAAAGGAGTAGAGGAACAAACTGAAAAACTTGTTGAAGTTTGTCGAATGAGAGAAATTCCAATTATAGTGTTTATAAATAAATTGGATAGAGAAGGTAAAGATGGTTTTGATCTTTTAGACGAATTAGAAAAAAAATTAAATTTTAAAGTTTGTCCACTTAGTTTTCCTATTGGAATGGGTTATGATTTTCAAGGAGTTTATAATCTTTGGGAACAAAACCTTATGTTATTTGAAGAAGAAAATAAACAAAAAATAGCTAACTCAGTCAAAATAAACAAAATAGATGATCCATTAGTGAAAAAATTAATTGGTGAAAATGCCACTAGTAAATTAAATGAAGAAATTGAAATTATTAATGAAGTATACCCAAATTTTTCAAAAGAAGATTATTTAAAATGTAAACAACAACCAGTGTTTTTTGGATCTGCTCTTAATAACTTTGGAGTTAAAGAATTATTGGATTGTTTTATATCAATTGCACCGTCGCCCAAAAATAAAATAAGTTCTGAAAGAGTAATAGAACCTGACGAAAACAAGTTTACCGGATTTATTTTTAAAATTCATGCTAATATGGATCCAAAACATAGAGATAGATTAGCATTTATTAAAATTGTTTCTGGGAAATTTCAAAGAAATACTGCATATCATCATGTTAGGACAAATAAAAAATTCAAATTTAGTAGTCCTAATGCATTTTTTGCTGAAAGAAAAGAAATTGTAAACGAATCATTTCCTGGTGATATTGTGGGTGTTCATGACTCAGGAAATTTCAAAATAGGTGATTCATTTTCAGAGGGAGAGGAGATTATCTTCAAAGGCATTCCAAGTTTCTCACCTGAACACTTTAGATATATCAATAATCTTGATCCAATGAAATCAAAACAACTTGCAAAAGGGATTGATCAACTAATGGATGAAGGTGTAGCTCAATTATTTATTCTTGAAATGAATGGTAGAAAAATCATAGGAACAGTTGGGGCATTACAATTTGAAGTCATTCAATATAGACTAGAACATGAATATGGTGCCAAATGCTCTTATGAAAATTTAAATATTTTTAAAGCTTGTTGGGTAGAAACTGACTCAAATAAAAACCTTGAATTTATTGAATTCAAAAAACTTAAGAATAAATTTTTAGCAAAAGATAAAAGTGGGCAATTAGTATTTTTAGCGGATTCATCATTCACTTTAGAAATGACAAAACAAAAATACCCCTCTCTAAAATTTCACTATAAATCAGAATTCTAGTTAAGCTTCTCCTGTAGGTCCAAAATTTAATTGAATTGGCTTTTGATTTTCGTATTCTTTAATTTTACCGTTTGATCTTTCAAACTTCGAAATATTCTCATTTAAAGCTTTTGAAAATCGTTTTGCATGTTGTGGAGTTAAGATAATTCTAGATTTCACTTTTGCCTTGGGGACTCCAGGCATTACATTAATAAAGTCGACAACAAATTCAGAAACGGAATGGTTAATAAGAGCCAGGTTTGAATAGGTTCCTTGAGCAAGATTTTCATCTAGCTCAAGGTTTAAACCATTTTCTTTTGAATTAGATTTCTTCATTAAATGTTAAATTCTTCTTCGCTAAAAGCTCCTCATACTCATCAACATATCCAACAATAATATCATTGAATTTTCTATTTCCTGTTCCAGCTGGAATCTTATGTCCAACTATTACATTTTCTTTTAGTCCTCTCAAACTATCAACTTTTCCATTAACAGCAGCTTCATTTAAGACCTTTGTTGTCTCTTGGAAAGATGCGGCAGATATAAATGATTTAGTTTGTAGAGATGCTCTTGTAATTCCTTGTAAAATTGGAGTTGCAGTAGCGTTAACAGCATCTCTAGCCATAACTAATTCTTTATCCTCCCTTTTCAACAATGAGTTTTCATCTCTAAGATCTCTAGCACTTACTACCTGACCTTCTTTAAAGTTTTCAGAAGCTCCGACAGATTCAACTATTTTCTTATTAAATAGGTTATCATTTTCTGCAATAAATTCATTTTTGTGAATTAACTGACCCTCAAGGAATGTCGTATCTCCAGAATCTTGAATTTTAACCTTTTGCATCATTTGTCTAATTAAAACCTCAAAATGTTTATCATTAATTTTTACACCTTGTAATCTGTAAACTTCTTGAACTTCATTAACTAAATACTGTTGAACTGCAGATGGTCCTTTAATATTTAAGATATCATTTGGGGTAATAGCTCCATCAGAAAGAGGCATACCAGCTTTAACGAAATCATTTTCTTGAACTAAGATTTGATTAGATAACTTTACTAAATATTTCTTAATATCACCTGTTTTAGATTCAATAATTATTTCTCTATTTCCTCTTTTTATTTTACCAAAACTAACAACGCCATCAATTTCACTTACTACTGCTGGATTTGAAGGATTTCTTGCTTCAAACAACTCAGTAACTCTAGGTAAACCACCAGTAATATCACCAGATTTTGCAGATTTCCTTGGGATTTTAACCAAAATTTTACCTGCCTCTACTTTATCACCGTCGTCGACCATTAAGTGGGCACCAACTGGAAGGTTATATGTTCTTACATTTTTACCTTTACTGTCATTTATCAGTAGAGTTGGAACAACTTTTTTGTTTCTAGATTCAGAAATTACTTTTTCTTTAAAGCCAGTTTGTTCATCAATTTCAACTTGATAAGTAATACCTTGTTCAATATTTTCATATTCAATTTTCCCTCCAAATTCAGAAATAATAACTCCATTATAAGGATCCCACTGACAAACAACATCACCTTTTTTCAAAGCTTGACCGTCTTTAATCAAAATAGTTGATCCATAAGGGATGATATTAGTACTAAGAACAACACCAGACTTTTTATCTAAAACTTTAATTTCACATGTTCTAGAAATTACTGTATTAATATTTTTTCCGTCAGAATCTTTCGACTTAACTACTTTTAAGTCTTCTATTTCTGCTACACCGTCAAATCTAACAGAAAGGCTATTTTCTTCTGAAATATTTCCTGCGATACCACCAACATGAAAAGTTCTTAGTGTTAACTGAGTTCCAGGTTCTCCAATAGATTGAGCTGCAACAACTCCAACGGCTTCACCATTTTGAACCATCTTTCCTGTAGCTAAATTTCTACCATAACACTTCGCACAAACTCCTTTTGGAGATTCACAAGTTAATGGAGATCTAACTTCAACTTTTTCAATCGGAGTAGCTTCAATTGATTTGACTATATCATCAGAAATTTCTTCGCCAGCTTTAACAATTAATTCATCGTTAAGTGGATTATAGACATCGTGTAAAGAAACCCTACCTAAAATTCTTTCACCAAGGCTTTCAACAATTTCTTCGTTCTTTTTTAATGGCTCAACCGCAATTCCTCTAAGGGTGTTACAATCGTCATAATTTACTATAACATCTTGAGCAACATCAACAAGTCTTCTTGTTAAGTAACCGGCATCTGCAGTTTTCAAAGCAGTATCTGCTAAACCTTTTCTTGCTCCGTGAGTAGAAATAAAATATTCTAAAATAGATAATCCCTCTTTAAAATTTGATAAAATAGGATTTTCAATAATTTCTCCTCCACTTGCACTAGCTTTTTTTGGTTTAGCCATTAAACCTCTCATTCCTGTAAGTTGACGGATTTGTTCTTTTGAACCTCTTGCTCCAGAATCTAACATCATAAACACAGAGTTAAAACCTTGTTTATCTTCACTAATTCGCTTCATTGCAAGTTCAGTTAAAGTAGCATTAGCAGAAGTCCAAACATCAATCACCTGATTATAACGTTCATTATTTGTTATTAATCCCATGTTATAATTGGCTATTATACCATCAACCTCTCCATTTGCTTTAGCTATCATTTCATGTTTTTCAGGCGGAATCATAATATCTCCTAAACTAAATGATAAACCTCCCTCAAATGCAAAAGAGAATCCCATAGATTTAATTTTATCTAAGAACTCGGCAGTTTCTGGAACAGTAGTTAATTTTAAAATATCTCCAATAATATCACGTAATGATTTTTTTGTTAATACTTGATTGATAAAACCAGCTTTTTCAGGAACTACTTGGTTAAATAAAACTCGTCCTACTGTTGTTTCAATAATTTTGAAAACTAAATTTCCAGATTCATCAAAGTCTTTTGCTCTAATTTTAATCATTGCATTTAAATCAACTCTTTCTTCATTATAAGCAATATTTACTTCTTCAGACGAATAAAAAGTTAAGCCTTCCCCTTTTACTTTGTGGTCTTTAGTAGACTTAAGTAATTTAGTCATATAGTATAATCCTAAAACCATATCTTGAGAAGGTACAGTAATAGGAGAGCCATTTGCAGGGTTTAAAATATTGTGTGAAGCTAACATTAAAAGTTGAGCCTCAAGTATTGCTTCAGGGCCTAATGGAAGATGAACAGCCATCTGGTCACCATCAAAATCGGCATTAAAAGCTGTACAAACTAATGGGTGAACCTGGATTGCTTTTCCCTCAATTAATATTGGTTGAAATGCTTGAATTCCTAACCTATGAAGAGTTGGAGCTCTATTTAAAAGTACTGGATGACCTTTTAAAACATTTTCTAAAATATCCCATACTAAAGGTTCCCTTCTGTCAATAATTTTTTTGGCGGATTTTACAGTTTTTACAATTCCTCTTTCAATTAATTTTCTAATAATAAAAGGTTTATATAATTCTGCTGCCATATTTTTTGGTAAACCACACTCGAATAATTTAAGCTCAGGTCCACCAACAATTACTGATCTAGCAGAATAATCAACTCTTTTACCTAATAAATTTTGACGAAATCTACCTTGTTTTCCTTTAAGAGAATCAGAAAGAGACTTTAGCGGCCTATTAGCATCTGTTTTTACAGCTGATGATTTTCTAGTATTATCAAAAAGTGAATCAACTGATTCTTGAAGCATCCTTTTTTCGTTTCTGAGAATAACTTCAGGAGCCTTAATTTCAACTAATCTTTTTAATCTATTATTTCTAATTATAACTCTTCTATATAAGTCATTTAAATCAGATGTAGCGAATCTACCTCCGTCCAAAGGAACAAGAGGTCTTAATTCTGGTGGAATCACAGGAATAACTTTCAAAACCATCCATTCTGGTTTATTTTCTCTATTTAAGTTAGATTCCTTAAATGACTCTACAACTTGAAGCCTTTTAAGGGCTTCCATTTTTCTTTGTTTTGAAGTTTCAGTATTAGCTTTGTGTCTAAGTTCATAAGAAAGTTCATTTAAATCAATTCTTGAGAGTAATTCAATTAAACATTCTGCTCCCATTTTAGCAATAAACTTATTAGGGTCTTCGTCATCTAAAAATTGATTTTCTGTTGGTAAATTATCAGTAATTGTAATGTACTCCTCTTCAGTTAAGAAATCCATTTTATTTACTGGTTCTCCCTCAGCATTGACAGCTAAACCAGGTTGAATTACAACATATCTTTCATAATAAATTATCATGTCAAGCTTCTTCGAAGGAAGACCTAACAAATAACCTATTTTATTTGGAAGTGATCTAAAATACCAAATGTGTGCAACAGGAACAACTAGATCAATATGACCTACTCTATCTCTTCTTACCTTTTTCTCAGTAACTTCAACCCCACATCTGTCACATATTATACCTTTATATCGGATTCTTTTATACTTTCCGCAAGCACATTCATAATCTTTAACAGGTCCAAAAATTCTTTCACAAAACAAACCATCTCTTTCGGGTTTATGTGTTCTGTAATTAATTGTTTCTGGTTTTAGAATTTCACCTCTTGAAGAACCTAAAATAGTTTCAGGTGATGCTAATCCTATTGATATTTTTGAAAACTTTTGAGATTTATTAATTTCAATTTTTCTAGACATAATGAGTTTTTATTTTATTATTCTTCTAATCTAATATCCAATCCTAGACCTTTTAATTCATGCATCAATACGTTAAATGATTCTGGAAGACCAGGATCAGGCATAGTTTCACCCTTAACGATTGCTTCATAAGCTTTAGCTCTACCTTGTACATCGTCAGACTTAATAGTCAGTATTTCTTGTAAAGTGCTTGATGCACCATATGCTTCAAGAGCCCAAACTTCCATTTCACCAAATCTTTGACCCCCAAATTGAGCTTTACCACCAAGTGGTTGCTGAGTGATTAGTGAATAAGGACCAATAGATCTTGAGTGCATTTTATCATCAACCATATGTCCTAATTTTAACATGTAAATAACCCCTACAGTAGCAGCTTGATCAAATCTTTTACCAGTACCGCCATCATACAAATGTGTATGACCAAATTTAGGTACATCAGCTTCATCTGTTAATTCGTTTATCTGATCGATGGTAGCTCCATCAAAAATTGGAGTAGAAAATTTTCTACCTAATTTTTGACCAGCCCAACCAAGAACAGTTTCATAAATCTGACCTATATTCATCCTTGATGGAACACCAAGTGGATTTAGAACAATGTCTACAGGCGTTCCGTCCTCCAAGAAAGGCATATCTTCTTGTCTCACAATTCTTGCAACAATTCCCTTATTTCCGTGACGACCAGCCATTTTATCTCCAACCTTTAATTTTCTCTTCTTAGCTACATATACTTTAGCTAGTTTTAAAATACCTGGTGGCAATTCATCTCCAACTGCGATGGTAAACTTTTCTCTTCTTAACATTCCTTGAAGATCATTTTCTTTGATCTTATAATTATGAATAAGAGACATCACTAATCCATTTACTTTTTTATCGACTGTCCATTGACCTCCAACCAAGTGAGTATATTCTTCTACTTGATTTAACATTTTCAAGGAATATTTTTTTCCTTTAGGTAATACTTCCTCCTCTAAATCATTAAATACACCTTGACAAGTTTTTCCAGATAGAATATTGTATAACTTTTCAACTAAAACCTTCTTCAACTCATCAAACTTAATGTCATAAGTTTTAGCTAGCTCAGCTAACAATTCCTTATCTTCAGACCTCTTTCTTTTATCTTTAATTGGTCTTGTAAACAATTTTTTATCGACTACAATTCCATTTAATGATGGTGGAGCTTTAAGAGATGCATCTTTAACATCACCTGCTTTATCACCAAAAATTGCTCGAAGTAATTTTTCTTCAGGCGTAGGATCAGATTCACCTTTAGGTGTAATTTTACCAATTAGAATATCACCTGGTTTAACTTCAGCTCCAACTCTTATCATTCCGTTTTCATCAAGATTTGATGTAGCTTCTTCGCTAACATTTGGGATATCATTTGTTAACTCTTCCATTCCAAGCTTCGTATCTCTTACATCAATTGAATACTCATCAATATGTAATGATGTAAAGACATCATCTCTAACTACTTTTTCTGAGATAACAATTGCATCTTCAAAATTATAGCCTTTCCAAGGCATAAATGCAACTTTCAAATTTCTACCTAGAGCTAGTTCACCCTTTTGTGTAGCATAACCTTCACATAAAACTTGGCCTTTTTTTACTTTATCTCCTTTAACAACAATAGGTTTTAAATTAATACATGTTCCTTGATTAGTTTTTCTAAACTTAACAAGAGAATATGTTTTCTCATCACTATCAAAACTTGTAAGTTTTTGCTCTTCGGTCAGACTATATTTAATTGTTATCTTTTGAGAATCAACATAAGTAACTTTACCATCAAAATCAGCATTAATAAGAACTCTTGAGTCTGATGCAACTTGTCTTTCTAATCCTGTTCCAACAATTGGCGACTCAGGTCTAAGTAATGGAACTGATTGTCTCATCATATTTGATCCCATAAGTGCTCTGTTTGCATCATCATGCTCAAGGAAAGGAATTAATGAAGCGGATATGGATGCAATTTGGTTTGGAGCAACGTCTGTGTAATTAACCTTTGATGGATCAACAACTGGATAATCAGCTTCTTGTCTAGCAATTACCTTATCAGATAATATCTTACCATCTTTATCCTTAGCTATGTTTGCTTGAGCTATTAGCATTCCTTCTTCTTCCTCAGCACTCAAAAATCTATGATTTTTAAGATCTACAACTCCATTTTCAACTTTTCTGTAAGGAGTTTCAATAAAACCTAAATTATTTACTTTTGCGAAAACACCTAGAGATGATATTAAACCAATGTTAGGACCTTCTGGAGTTTCAATTGGACACAGTCTACCATAATGAGTATAGTGTACATCTCTCACCTCAAATCCAGCTCTTTCCCTGGAAAGACCACCTGGACCCAATGCCGATAATCTTCTTTTATGAGTAATTTCTGCAAGTGGATTGGTTTGATCCATGAACTGCGAAAGCTGATTTGTACCAAAAAATGAATTAATTACTGATGACAATGTTTTAGCATTAATTAGGTCAATTGGAGTAAAAACTTCATTATCACGAACATTCATTCTTTCTCTAATAGTTCTAGCCATCCTAGAAAGTCCAACTCCGAACTGAGATGATAATTGTTCTCCAACAGTTCTAACCCTTCTGTTAGAAAGGTGATCAATATCATCGATTTCTGCTTTTGAGTTTATTAATTCAATTAAATACTTGATTATTGTAATAATATCTTCTTTAGTTAGGACTAACATTTCCATATCAATGTCTAATCCTAATTTTTTATTCATTCTATATCTACCAACTTCTCCAAGGTTATATCTTTGATCAGAGAAAAATAACTTATCGATAATTCCACGAGCTGTTTCTTCATCAGGTGGTTCAGCATTTCTTAATTGTCTGTAAATATGTTCAACAGCTTCTTTTTCAGAATTAGTTGGATCTTTTTGAAGTGTGTTATGAATAATTGCATAATCTGACAGCTGACCATCAATTTTGTGTAGAAGAATAGTTTTAGTATTAGTTTCTAAAATCTCTTCAATATTGTCTTTGTCAATTATGATATCTCTGTCAAGCACTATCTCATTTCTTTCAATTGAAACAACTTCACCAGTATCTTCATCTACAAAATCTTCAAACCAAGAATTTAATACCCTTGCAGCTAATTTTCTCCCAATACATTTCTTCAGACCAGATTTTGAAACTTTAACTTCTTCAGCTAAATCAAATATTTCAAGTATATCTTTATCTCTCTCAAAACCAATTGCTCTTAGAAGAGTAGTAACAGGTAATTTCTTTTTTCTATCGATGTAAGCATACATAACACTATTGATGTCAGTTGCAAATTCTATCCATGATCCTTTAAATGGTATAACTCTAGCGGAATATAATTTTGTTCCATTAGCATGAAAAGATTGCCCGAAGAAAACTCCTGGGGATCTATGTAGCTGTGAAACAACGACTCTTTCAGCACCATTGATAATAAAAGTACCACTAGGTGTCATATAAGGAATTACTCCTAAATAAACATCTTGAACAATTGTTTCAAAGTCCTCGTGTTCTTCGTCCGTACAGTATAGCTTTAACCTAGCTTTTAAAGGAACGCTGTAAGTTAAACCTCTCTCAATACATTCTTGTATTGAATATCTTGGTGGATCTACAAAATAATCTAAAAATTCTAGAACAAATTGGTTTCTTGAATCTGAGATCGGAAAGTTTTCCATGAAGGTTTTAAATAAACCTTCATCGGTTCTTTCATCTGATTTAGTTTCTAGTTGAAAGAAATCACCAAATGATTTTATTTGAATATCAAGAAAATCTGGATAGTCAGGTATGTCGGTAGCTGACGCAAAATTTAATCTGTTAATAGTATTATACATTTAAAACAATTTAGGTTAAAAGAACATAAGAAATATAACAAATGAGACTAGCTCATATGCTAAAAGCGCAAACTAAAGTTGAATTAATTATTTTAATTCAACCTCAGCTCCTGCTTCCTCAAGTGATTTTTTAAAGCCTTCAGCCTCATCTTTAGAAACTGCTTCTTTAATATTACTTGGAGCATTGTCAACTAATTCTTTAGCTTCTTTTAAACCTAAACCAGTTAATTCCTTAACAAGTTTTACAACAGCTAGCTTTGAACCACCTGCTGCGTTTAATACAACATCAAATTCTGTTTTTTCTTCAGCTGCAGCGGCATCACCACCTGCTGCTGGACCTGCTACAGCTACTGCTGCTGCTGCTGGTTCAATTCCGTAATCATTTTTAAGGATATCAGCTAACTCATTAACTTCTTTAACTGTAAGGTTAACTAATTGTTCTGCAAAATCTTTTAAATCTGCCATTTTTTAAGTATTTATTATTGTTATTATTAATTTTTATTGTTCTCCGAGAGTGTTTTTAAAACTCCCGATATAGTTGATCCACTTGATTGTAAAGCGGATATTACATTCTTAGCTGGAGATTGTAATATTGTAATTACTTCTCCTATTAATTCTTCTCTAGATTTAATATTAGCTAAAAATTCTACCTGATCGTCTCCAACATAAACTGAATCTTCTATCGAAGCTCCTTTTAAAAGGGGTCTTTCAGATTTTTTTCTAAATTGTTTTATCAATTTAGCAGGTGAATTACCAACTTCTGAATACATCAATGCTGTATTACCAACTAACACTTCATTTAAACTTCCAAAATCTTTATCAGACGATTCCATTGCTTTACTTAATAAAGTGTTCTTAACAACTGAAAGTTTGATATTTGCTTTAAAACAAGCTCTTCTTAATTTACTTGTTTCAGAGGCATTAAGTCCGGAAACATCTGTCATGTAAATGTTGGTATTTTCAGCTAATTCAGCTGTCAACTTTTCTATTACTTTAGATTTTTCTTCTCTTGTCATTTTATTTTTTTTAACTAAATATTAGTATCAATATTAATTCCTGGACTCATTGTACTAGACATAGAAATACTTTTTACATAAGTACCTTTTGATGAGCTTGGCTTAAGTTTAAGTATATTTTGAATTAACTCAAGAGAATTTCCGTAAATTTTATCAGCATCAAAAGAAACTTTAGCAACAGAGGCATGAATTATTCCAGTTTTATCAACTTTAAAGTCAATCTTACCAGCCTTTACGTCGCTAATAGCTTTTGCAACATCCATTGTTACTGTACCAGTTTTTGGGTTAGGCATTAAACCTCTGGGGCCTAAAACTCTCCCTAAAGGACCTAATTTACCCATAACACTAGGCATAGTAATTATAACATCTACATCAGTCCAACCATCTTTAATTTTTTGTAAGTACTCATCTAATCCAACAAAATCAGCTCCAGCATCTAAAGCATCTTTTTCTTTATCTGGTGTAACAAGCGCTAAAACTTTAACATCTTTACCAGTTCCATTTGGAAGTGTTACTACACCTCTTACATTTTGATCAGCCTTTCTTGGATCTACTCCAAGTCTCACAGCTAAATCAATAGATGAATCAAAATTAACGTTGGAGATTTCTTTTATTACTGAAGAAGCTTCTTTCAATGAATATGTTTTTGTAGAATCATATTTAGAAAGCGCATCTTTACGTTTTTTTGAAATTTTTGTCATAATCTTATTTTGTTAAAAATTAAAAAGGAGCTTGACCTTTAACCTTAATACCCATTGATCTAGCTGTACCAGCTACCATTCTCATGGCAGATTCAACTGTAAATGCATTGAGATCAACCATTTTATCTTCAGAAATAGCTTTTACTTGATCCCAAGAAACTGTAGCTACTTTGCTACGATTAGGTTCTCCTGATCCTTTTTTAATTTTTGCTGCTTCCAAAAGCTGAACGGCTGCAGGTGGTGTTTTAACAACAAATTCAAAAGACTTGTCCTTAAATACGGTAATTGCCACAGGCAAAACTTTTCCAGGTTTATCTTGAGTTCTTGAGTTAAATTGCTTACAAAACTCCATAATATTTACACCAGCTGCCCCTAATGCAGGACCAACAGGCGGTGATGGGTTCGCAGCACCTCCTCTAATTTGTAATTTTAGTACTTTTTGTATTTCTTTAGCCATTATTAATATTTATTATCTCTTAAACAATTGGAAGCTATTTAAGAAATGATTTATATGTAACATTTATATTTTCTCAACTTGCATGTAAGAAAGTTCTAGAGGAGTTTTTCTTCCAAAAATTTTCACCATAACTTCTAGCTTTCTTTTTTCTTGATTAACCTTTTCTATAGATCCATTAAATCCATTAAACGGTCCATCAATAACTTTTATACTTTCACCAATCTCAAATGGGATCGATACACTTTCACTCTCTGTAGATAGCTCATCTACCTTACCTAACATTCTGTTAACTTCAGCAGTTCTTAAAGGAATTGGATCACCACCTTTAGTTTCACCTAAAAAACCAATTACATTTGGAAGTGCCTTAATAATGTGAGGTATTTCACCAGCCAAATTTGCTTTTATCATAATATAGCCAGGAAAATAAACTTTTTCTTTATTTATTTTTTTTCCTTTCCTAATTTGGACAACCTTTTGAGTAGGAACTAAAATATCTTCAACAAGATTATTAAAACCTAAACGATTAATTTCAGATTCCATATAATCACGAATTTTGTTTTCTTGACCACTTACAGCCCTAACAACATACCATTTTTTAAGATCGACTGTTTCAGACATAATTTAATTTATAAAGTCAAAATAAAGTTTAACAATTCTAGATAAAACACTATCAGCTAACCAAATTAAGCCAGCAAATATTAAAGAAAAAACTAATACAATGACTGTAAGGTTAGATAATTCGGGTAGAGCAGTCCAAGAAACGTGTTCTTTTAACTCAGAAAATGATTCCTTTATATATGAAACTATATTCATAATTCTCTTATTTGCACGGGTTGAGAGACTCGAACTCCCGACACCTGGTTTTGGAGACCAGTGCTCTACCAACTGAGCTAAACCCGTCTCTCTTATAAGGTGTAATTAAACACCAAAGATTTATAGCCACAAAAGGCATCTACAAAAAGTAGATACCTTTTCTGGATTTAATTATATATTATTATAAAATTTTAGTAACCTGACCAGCTCCAACAGTTCTACCACCTTCTCTAATAGCGAATCTTAATCCAACGCTACAAGCGATAGGAGAAATCAACTCAACTTTAATTGTTAAGTTATCTCCTGGCATTACCATTTCAACTCCATCAGGAAGTACAATATTTCCTGTTACGTCAGTTGTTCTTACATAAAATTGTGGTCTATAGTTATTGTGAAATGGAGTGTGTCTTCCACCCTCTTCTTTCTTTAAAATATAAACCTCTGCTTCAAATTTATCGTGTGGCTTAACAGAACCTGGTTTACAAATAACCATACCTCTTGAAATATCTGTTTTTTCAATACCTCTTAAAAGGATTCCAACATTATCACCAGCCTCACCTCTATCTAAAATTTTTCTAAACATTTCTACACCAGTTACTGTAGAAGATAATTTCTCAGCACCCATACCAATAATATCAACAGCATCACCAGTATTAGCAACACCTGTTTCAATTCTACCAGTAGCAACTGTTCCACGTCCAGTAATTGAAAACACATCTTCAACTGGCATTAAGAAATCTTTATCAACTTCTCTAGTTGGAAGTTCTATCCATGAATCAACTGATTCCATTAATTTCAGAACAGTATCAACCCATTTTTGTTCTCCATTAAGAGCTCCAAGGGCTGAACCTAAAACTATAGGACCATTGTCACCATCATACTCGTAAAAATTCAATAAGTCTCTTACTTCCATTTCAACAAGTTCTAATAATTCTTCATCATCAACTTGATCTGCTTTATTTAAGAATACAACAATTCTTGGAATACCAACTTGTCTTCCTAAAAGGATGTGTTCTCTAGTTTGTGGCATTGGACCGTCAGAAGCTGCAACAACTAAAATTGCACCATCCATTTGAGCGGCTCCAGTTACCATGTTTTTAACATAATCCGCGTGACCAGGACAGTCAACGTGCGCATAATGACGATTTGCTGTTTGGTATTCTACGTGAGATGTGTTAATAGTAATCCCTCTTTCTTTTTCTTCAGGAGCGTTGTCAATTTGATCAAAGCTTCTTACTTCAGATAATCCTGCGTCAGCTAATACTTTAGTAATAGCAGCAGTTAGGGTTGTTTTTCCGTGATCTACGTGTCCGATTGTTCCAATATTTAAGTGGGGTTTCGAACGGTCAAATGTTTCCTTTGCCATAATATATAATGTTTTATTACTTTTAAAATGCGTGCAAATATATAAATTTTATCTTAAAATTTTTAATTTTTTGATTTTTTTTTCGTAAGTAAAATGAAAGTTATTTAATGAAATTTACGAAAGTGCTTTAATTCTGTTTTTTAACAATAAACAAACCAGAATTTATGTCACTAATAATAATGTTTTCACTTTTAAAAAATGGGTAAACACTCCATGCTCCATTAAAAGCTCACTTTCACCCTTTTTTCCAATATGGTCGCCTGGATCTTGTTGTCTTGTTGAAAGTTTATTAATAACTGCCGTGGTCATGATCATGATGGTCATTAAAAGTGTTAAAAAACCCTTTTTCAGAAATACTTTTCTGATCAATATTTAAAACATCCAATACTCTCAAGCCAGCCGTATAACTTGCTAGAAAAAATTCAGTCCCGTTCACATATCCATTGTGATCAACAGCCTTTGTTTCAGCATAGTAATCATAATGATGTTTTGGATTATCAAGGTCAGTTAAATCAATTATGATTGTTCTTGTTTTTGCATCACTTTTTAATTCATAACCAGCTGATGGATCTACCTCATCAACTTCATCACCTAGAAGAGCAGTATTTATGATCTGTTGTTAACCACGACTGGTGGGTATATTGATGATCATATAAAAATGTGCTGATAAGCTTTGGTTCTGATTTGTTAGTAACATCAACAATATCAACTTTATCTTCATTGCTTCCTATGTAAATTTCTTTTCCAATATAATCTTGATCAGGCCCTTTATAAATTACAACTTGAGCATCATGACTATATCCAAATTCAGGAGCCTCTAATTCTAATTGAGGTGATAATGGATTTGATAAATTCAATGCATGAATTCCTCTAGTTCTTGCTCCTAATGTGTAAGCATAACCAGTTTCTTCATTAATTGCTATGTTATGTGCTTGACCATACTGATTATACAAGAAATCAGTAGAGAATATTTTAGCTGATTCAACCCCTCTAAGTTTGGCTAAATTAAAAACTTGAAGACCATGATCATGTGCCTCACTAACAATATAAACATGATCATTATAAACTTTCATATCTCTCCATGAACTATCAACAGTAGCGGTTGGTAACTTTCCTAAATAAACAGGGTTAGTAGGATCAGTTATGTCAATAAATACTGTCCCATTATTACTCCCATTATTGCATATTCTCTGCCTGTTGTCTGATCTGTCCAGCCCCAACAATCATTACCAGCTTCCGCATCCATTTCCTTCTAAGAAACATGACCCATAAGATCATAATTTAAACAAGAATATTCGTGATCTGTTCCAGGAATCTTAGCTACACCATCAACGCAAGTAGCTAATGGAGATTCAACATCTTTATTATCATCGAAGTCTTCATATTCGCATGAAGCAAAGAGAATTGTTAAAATAATAGGTAAGATATTTTTAATCATGTATGTAAAATTAAGAATATAAATTACACAACAAACTTAATACCAAAAATTAGTAAACAAAAAATGAAGAGCCAATGACGAGATTTGAACTCGTGACCTCTTCCTTACCAAGGAAACGCTCTACCCCTGAGCTACACCGGCAGAAATTTGAGCGGGAGACCGGGTTCGAACCGGCGACATTCAGCTTGGAAGGCTGACGCTCTACCAACTGAGCTACTCCCGCTTAAATTGTGGGGAGAGCAGGATTCGAACCTGCGAAGTTAAAAACAGCAGATTTACAGTCTGCCCTCGTTGGCCGCTTGAGTATCTCCCCAATATTTTAAAGAACTAAGAGCCGATGGAGGGACTCGAACCCACGACCTGCTGATTACAAATCAGCTGCTCTAGCCAGCTGAGCTACATCGGCTTTTCCATTCAATGGTTGGCAAATGTATTGATTTATTTTTTTTGAATCAAAAGAAAAATAATGATTTTTTAAAAAAAATTAATTTAACTATTTTTTTCTTTCTCTTGGATGATTTTTCTTATAGTCATTTATTATTTTAGGCAACTTTATTTTAGTATAAATTTGTGTGGAAGCCAGACTAGAATGACCCATAATTTCCTTAATACTATTAATATCAGCTCCGTTATTCAACATATGAGTTGCAAAAGAATGTCTCAACACATGCGGGCTTGTTTTGACTTTGGTTGATACCTTTGAAAAGTAATTTTTAACGACCCTATAAACAAGCGATGGTCCAATTTTTTTTCCTTTTGTTGTTATAAAAAAGTTAGAACTACTAGATTTTATTTCATTTCTAAATTTTAAATAATCATTTATTCTTGATTTTAAATTTAAAACAAGTGGAACTAAGCGTTCTTTATTTCTTTTACCTAAAACTTTTACAAGATTTTCATCTAACAAAACATCATTTAACTTTATATTAATTAACTCATCTCTTCTAACTCCAGTTGAATATAACATGTCAACAATTAATAAATTTCTTTTCCCTTCAAAGTTCTTACTAAAAACATCAACAACTTTTAAGACTTCATCCTCTGAAAATGGTATGATTAATTTTTTTTGAACTTTTAATCTTTTATGGTTTTTTAAGGGTGATGATTTAAGTTCATTTATTTTAATTAAAAAATCATAGTATTTACTTAGGAAGAAATTTTTCTATTTATAGTTAGAGGCGATAATTCTTTTTCGGATAAATCAATTATCCATTCTCTGATTATTGGATAGGTTACTTTTAATAAATTATTTAATTCAAATTTTACTCTACAAAATTCTTGGAAAGTCTCTACATCCTTTTTGTATGCTATTACAGTATTGGATGAATAATTCTTTTCTTTGGATAGATAATCGTAAAAATTAGAAAGGTGCATTATTAGTTTACTTAACAATTAAAGTTAAGTAATAATAGCAATATGAACTGAGAATTAAATATTTTCGCGATCTCTCAAGCGTTGTATATAAGATGCTTTTTTGATCTTATCTCTATTAAGTACAGAAGGTTTGATAAAAGCTTGTCTAGATCTTAAACTTTTCATAGCGCCGGTTCTGTCAAACTTACGCTTGAATCTTTTTAAAGCTCTATCTATATTTTCACCTTCTTTAACTGGAATAATTAACATATATTATTTTTAATAGGCAGCAAATATAAAAACATTTTTTATTTACTTGAGAATTATTTTAAAATATTTCTTGAAATAACAAGTTTTTGAATTTCTGTAGTTCCTTCTCCAATAGTACATAACTTTGAATCTCTTAGAAATTTTTCAACGGGAAAATCTTTAATAAATCCATATCCACCATGAATTTGTACTGCCTCATTAGAAATCTTAACACAAACTTCAGAAGCATACATTTTACACATTGCACTAAGCTTTGTCATGGGTCTGTTCATGTTTTTTTCGTGAGAAGCTTTTCTAATTAATAATTCTGATGCTTCAATTTCTGTTGCCATTTCAGCTAGTTTAAATGAAATCCCTTGAAAAGAACTAATCGGTTTACCAAACTGGACACGCTCCTTGGAATATTTTAATGAAGCATTAAATGCTCCTTTGGAGATACCCAAAGATAATGCTGCAATCGATATTCGTCCACCATCTAATATTTTCATCGATTGAATAAATCCCTCTCCAACTTCTCCTAATCTATTTTTATCTGAAACGATGCAATTATCAAATATCATTTCTGCAGTTTCAGATGACCTCATACCTAATTTATTTTCCTTCTTTCCCGCCTTAAACCCTTCGGTTCCTCTTTCAATAACAAATGCAGTAGCATTTCTTTTTTGACCTTTTTCACCAGTTCTAAAAACAGCAACAGCAATATCACCAGAAATACCATGGGTTATGAAATTTTTTGTTCCATTTAAAACCCAATCGTCTCCCTTCTTTACTGCAGTAGATGACATACCACTAGCATCAGAACCTGAATTATTTTCAGTTAAACCCCAAGCACCTAAATGCTGACCTGAAGCTAATTTTGGAATCCATTTGTTTTTTTGATCATCATTTCCAAAAAGAAGAATATGATTTGTACACAATGAATTATGAGCAGCAACAGATAAACCAATGGAGGGATCTACTTTTGAAATCTCTTCAATTATAGTAACATATTCTTGGTAACCTAGACCGGAACCTCCTAAACTTTCGGGAACAAGAATTCCCATAAATCCAAATTCACCAGCTTTTTTGAACAATTCTTTTGGAAAAAATTGAGATTCATCCCAATCCATTACGTTGGGCTTAATGTATTGGTTAGCAAAATCTCTTACAGATTCTGCTACTAATTTATTGTTGGGTCCTAGATTAAAATCCATTAAAATTCAAACTAATTATTTAGTTACAATATTAGTGCCAAAACTAATTAAAAATCAACTGAAAATTAAATAAATTTTTACTGTTTAATTGCTTTTAAATATTTGTGAAGTTGCTCCTTAACAACAGGGAATAAAAAGTACAATCCAATCATGTTTGGAAATACCATAGCAAAAATCATTGCATCAGAAAATGCCCAAATTGAATTCATACTTGCTGCTGCTCCAATAACTATAAATGAACAAAACAAAAGTTTATATGTTAAATCTGCGGCCTTTCCTCTGCCAAATAAAAATTTCCATGATTGTAGTCCATAATAAGACCATGATATCATTGTTGAAACTGCAAACAGTACTACAGCTATTGTTAAAAATACGTCAGAATATGGTATATATTCAGCAAAAGCTTGTGAAGTTATACCAGCTCCCTCGAAAGGAACACCGTCAATTAAAACTGTTCCAAGACCATCTCCACCATATTCAAAATAACCTCCAAAATTAAATATAATTATTACTAGAGCTGTCATAGTACAAATAACAACCGTATCAATGAATGGTTCCAGAAGAGCTACTAACCCCTCACTAGCAGAATACTTAGTTTTTACAGCAGAATGTGCAATTGAAGCAGATCCTGCACCAGCCTCGTTTGAAAATGCAGCTCTTTTAAATCCAACCATTAAAACTCCTATAACACCACCAACCCCAATAGCTGTAGGATTAAAAGCTTCTGTTATTATTAATGAAATTGCATCATCAACAAAAGTAAAATTTGATAATATTATATATAAACAAGCAAATAAATATAATAGTGCCATGAATGGAACTACCTTTTCAGTTACTGATGCAATTCTTTTTATACCACCTATTATTATAATACCAACTAAGATTGCTAAAATAATTCCAATAACAGCTCCTGCACTAGCACTTTCAAAACCTAGTAGTTGTTTAACTACAATTGTAGCTTGATTGGATTGGGCAGCATTTCCTCCACCAAAAGACCCACCAATACAGCATATTGCAAAAACAACAGCAGCTATTTTACCTAAACTTTCAAAACCTTTTTCTTTTAGACCCTTGGTTAAGTAATACATTGGTCCTCCATACACCGTACCATCTTCACCCACATCTCTGTATTGAACACCTAATGTACATTCAACAAATTTTGTTGACATTCCCAATAAACCACAAATAATCATCCAAAAAGTGGCACCTGGACCTCCTAACGCAATGGCTAGTGCAACACCAGCAATATTTCCATTACCAACAGTTCCAGAAACAGCTGTTGCTAGAGCTTGAAAATGTGATACTTCTCCATCTTCAGATGATTCATCTTTATCATGATCATCATATTTTCCTCTAACCACATTAATAGCAGTTAAAAAATATTTGATATTTGGAAACCCAAAATAAATAGTAAAGAACATTGCACTTCCAACCAACAATAGGATAACAAAAGGGTACCCTCCTACTTGAAAAAAGACAACGTTACTAAAAAAATCAGATATTGGTGCAAATGCTTCATCAATTTGCTTATCTAATCCTTTATCTTGGGAAAAAGATAAAGTTGATGACATTACTAAAACTAGGCTTAAAAATATTTTTTTCATTTTTTTAGGTGATTTATTACTTGGACTAACAAGATGCGAATAAAAAGTAAAAATTCAAATCTTTTTTTTATAAATCAAAAACAGATGATCTTTTAGATGAAATTAAATCCTTTATTTTTAGCCAAAATGCTAAGGTTAAATACATAAAAAAACCAAAACCTAATAGCAAAAAAACTACTGTAAATAAAAAAAATTCTAACATTTTTCTTTTTCATGCCCATCCAATCAGCAAGCCTTGAACAAACTGAAAAACCATGCCTTTCAAAAAAATATCTTAATCTTAACATTATTTCATTACCTCACCTTTCCAGTCAGTTATTCCTCCCTTAAGATTATATACATTTTCAAAACCTAACTGACCCATTATTTGACATGCAGCAGAACTTCTTGCTCCTGATTTACAGTACAAATAAATTTCATCTTTTTTAGAAAAAGATTTAACTTTTTCTATGAAATCGTTTGAGTCATAAATATTTATATTAACAGCGTTTCTTATAAAACCATCATTAAATTCTTGTGGGGTCCTAACATCAATAATTACATTACTAGGTTTTGATTTTGAATTATTAGACCAATCTTTTTGAGTCAAATCCATTTTGAATATTTAATTTTAAAATTATCAATAATTTTTTGTAATCTATAATTTTCGTTGCTATATTTGAAGTGAATTATGAATTTAAAATTAAATACTAATTGGTGGCAATCGCTTAATTTTCATTAAGTCGATAACTCTTTTAGTTTATAGTAAATAATAAAAGGCTTGTTAATCGACAAGCCTTTTTTAATTTAAAAAAGACAGTGTATAAAATAAAACATATAGAAAAAAAATACTTGCTGATACTTTAACTCCAGTCAGTATCTATCAAAAAATTAGAGATAAATACTCAAACTCTGTCTTGTTAGAAAGTAGTGATTATGGAGCTAACGATAACAGTTATGCTTATGTATGTTTTAACCCAATATCATCATTTAAAGTTTATAATAATTTAATTGAAAAAAAATATCCAGACAATTCAACTGAACAAACTAAATTGACGAAAACTAATTTAGTTGTTGATGAATTAGATAATTATTTCAAAATTTTTCAAACAGAAAAATCTGATGCAAAATTTTTTGAAAATGGTTTGATTGGTTACATTAATTATGATGCCGTAGAACATTTCGAAAATATTAATTTTCAGTAAAAGAAAATGATATAAAAATACCTGAGATTTTTTATGCCTTTTATTCAAACATAATTATTATTAATGTATTCAATAATGAAGCTTTATTGCTTCATCACAGCTTTAATCAAAAAAATAATTTAAAAGAAATTGAAGAACTTCTAAAATCAAATAAAATATCAAAATTTGATTTTCATAAATCCGGTAACATTACATCCAATTTAAAAGACAACGAATATGTTGATTTAGTTAAAAAAGGAATCAAACATTGTAAAAGAGGTGATGTATTTCAAATTGTTCTTTCTAGAAAATTTAAACAATCTTTTGAGGGAGATGAATTTAATTTATATCAGAGCATTAAGATCAATAAATCCTTCACCTTACCTTTTTTATTTTGATTATGGAAGCTATAAAATTTTTGGAAGCTCACCGGAAGCACAGCTTGTTGTTAAAAATAGTAAAGCTGAAATTCATCCAATAGCAGGAACATTTATAAGAACAGGAAACGATATTGAAGATTCAATAAAAGCAAAAAAATTAGCTGTGGATCAAAAAGAAAATAGTGAGCACATGATGCTTGTTGATTTAGCTAGAAATGATTTAAGCAGAAATGGAAATAATGTAAAGGTTGAAAAAGATAGAGAAATACAATTTTATTCTCACGTCATTCATTTAGTTTCCAAAGTTACTGCGGAGAAAAAAAACAATTCTTCTACATTTCAAATAGTTGCTGATACATTTCCAGCAGGTACACTTTCAGGTGCACCTAAACACAAAGCCATGCAATTAATTTCGAAATATGAAAATAGCAATAGATCTTTTTACGGTGGAGCTATTGGATTTATGGATTTTGAGGGAAATTTTAATCATGCTATTATAATTCGATCTTTTCTTAAGTAAAAATCATGAACTAATTTTTCAAGCAGGTGCTGGAATTGTTTCAAAATCTGATCCAAAAAGTGAATTACAAGAGATAAATAACAAACTTGGAGCTCTTATTAAAGCTTTAGATCTCGCTGAAAAAATTTGATTATGAAATTAATAGTTATTGATAATTACGATTCATTCACTTATAACTTAGTTCATTACTTTGAAGAACTAGGATGTAAAGTAACCGTAAAAAGAAATGATGAGGTTAGCTTAAAGGAAATTGAAAAGTTTGATATGATTGTTTTATCACCCGGACCAGGAATTCCTAATGAAGCTGGAGATTTAAAAAAAATTATTTCACATTTTGGATCCAAAAAAAAGATTTTAGGAGTATGTCTTGGTCATCAAGCTATAGCTGAAGTCTATGGAGGAAAGCTTAAAAATCTTAAAGAAGTTTATCACGGTGTAGCTAGCAAAATAAATGTAGTTAAAGAGGATCTTATTTTCGATGGGCTTTCTAATCCATTAAACGTTGGAAGGTATCACTCTTGGGTAGTTGAAGAGCCAATCCCTGATTGTCTTGAAATTTTGGCCTTTGACGAAAACAATCAGATAATGGCAATCAAACATAAAGAATATAACATCAGAGGAGTTCAATTTCATCCTGAATCAATTTTAACTGAACAAGGAAAAGAACTTCTAAAAAACTGGTTAAAACTAAATTGATGAAAGACATAATTAATAATTTAAGCTTACACAGAACTTTATCAAAAAATGAAGCTAAAAATATTTTAATTAATATTTCTAAAGGTAAATACAATAATAGTCACGTAAGCTCTTTTCTGACTGTGTTTATGATGAGAAATATTTCATTACAAGAATTAGAAGGTTTTAAAGAAGCTCTTTAGAATTATGCATTAAGATTGACCTTTCAGAATACAATGCTATTGATTTATGTGGAACAGGTGGAGATAATAAGGATACATTTAATATATCAACATTATCTGCATTTGTGACTGCTGGAGCAGGAGTTAATGTTACTAAACACGGAAATTATGGAGTTTCTTCATCGTGTGGCTCAAGTAATGTTTTGGAATATTTAGGAATTAAATTTTCAAATAATTTTGATTTTCTTAGAAAATCTATTGAGAAATGCGGTATTTGTATTTTACATGCTCCCCTGTTTCATCCCGCTATGAAACATGTAGCTCCAATAAGAAAAGAATTAGGTCTAAAAACATTCTTTAATATTTTAGGCCCTTTGGTTAACCCATCTTTTCCAAAAAATCAGATAGTTGGAGTTTATAGTTTAGAGTTGGCTAGATTATATTCATACTTGTTTCAAAAAACTAAAAAAAATTATGCTATCATTCACTCACTTGATGGATACGATGAAATTTCTTTAACCGGAGCAACAAAAATTATTTCTAGAAAAGAAGAAAATGTATACGAACCTAATGATATGGGTTTAACTAGATCAAATCCAAAATCAATTTCTGGTGGAAATAGCATTAAAGAATCTGCTGAAATTTTTATGAATATTTTAAATAATAAAGGAACAAATTCACAAAATGAAGTGATTTTTGCGAACTCTGGATTAGCAATATCAACTGCACTTGGAATTTCATTAAATGAAGGCATCGAAAAAGCAAAAGAATCTTTATTATCAAACCAAGCTCTTAAAACATTTAATAATTTGAAAAAACTTTGTTAATAGTGACTATTCTAGAAAAAATAATATCATCAAAAACTAAAGAGTTAAAAATTCTAAAAAGTCTAAATTCCATTAAAGATTTAGAAAATAAAAAGTTATTTGAAAAACAGACATTTTCATTAAAGGAACGATTAGAACTGAGCAGACATGGAATAATTGCTGAGCATAAAAGAAAGTCACCTTCAAAGTCTGTAATAAATGATAATATAAAATTAAAAACTGTAATTAAAGGATATCACAAAGCAAATGTTTGTGGAATATCAGTTTTAACAGACCATACTTACTTTGGAGGAAGTTTGAAAGATTTACAAGAGGCTAGAACAATGACTTCTATTCCTATTTTAAGAAAAGAATTTATTATTGATGAGTATCAAATTATAGAAGCTAAAGCAAATGGTGCTGACATTATACTTTTGATTGCAGCATGCTTAAGCGAAACTGAAATAAAAAAACTTAGTAAGCTGGCTAAAAGTATAGGCCTAGAGGTTTTAATAGAAATTCATAATGAAAAAGAACTTGAAAAATGCTTAATTCAGTCAATTGATATAATTGGGGTTAACAACAGAAATTTAAAAACTTTTGAAGTTGATTTAAAAACCAGCATAAACTTGTCAGGATTAATTCCAAAAGAATTCACCAAAATTTCTGAAAGCGGTATTTCAAGCTCAATTGAAATTAACAAATTAAGAGAATATGGTTATAAAGGGTTTTTAATTGGAGAAACTTTTATGAAGAAAAAAAACCCAGGAAGTGAAGTTTTAGATTTAATAAGTAAAATTAAATGAAATTAAAAGTATGCGGGATGAAATTTCCTCAAAATATAAGTGAAATTGAAAGTCTTAGACCTGATTTTATGGGTTTCATTTTCTACAATAAATCTAAAAGATTCTTTGATCAAACTGAATTGGTTTTGAATGATAAGATAAATAGAGTTGGAGTATTTGTGGACGAAGAAATTGAAGAAATAAAAGAAAAAATTATAAAATTTAAACTCGACTTTGTACAGTTACATGGTAATGAAAATGTTGACTTTTGTAAATCACTAAAACCTTTTATTAAAATTATCAAAGTTTTCAAAATCAATAATACTTTTAATTTCAATACAACTAAAAATTTTGAAGAAGTTTCTGATTATTTTTTATTTGATACAAAATCAGATTTACATGGTGGATCTGGAATAAAATTTGATTGGAATATTCTAAAAAATTACAATTCAAAGAAACCTTTTTTTTTAAGTGGTGGAATTAATTTAGAGGATATTATAGGAAATCAATAAAATTAAAAAAATACATCCTTTAATTGGAGTCGATATTAATAGCAGATTTGAATTCGAAAATTTAAAAAAAGATGTAGATAAAATAAAATTATTCAAAAATAAATTGTCATTATGAAAATTACTTTTAATGTAAATAAAATGGGATATTATGGAGATTTTGGAGGGGCTTATATCCCCGAAATGATGTATTCTAATATTGAAGAATTAAGATCTAAATATTTGGATATATGTTCAGAAAAAAAATTCCAATCAGAATTCAATGAATTATTAAAACAATATGTTGGTAGACCTACACCACTATATTTTGCTGAAAGACTGTCTAAAAAATACAACACAAAAATTTACTTAAAGAGAGAGGATCTTTGTCACACTGGAGCCCATAAAATCAATAATACTATAGGTCAAATTTTGTTAGCAAAGCGTCTTGGTAAGTCAAGGATAATCGCTGAAACTGGTGCTGGTCAACACGGAGTTGCTACTGCAACTGTGTGCGCACTTATGGGTATTAAATGCATTGTTTATATGGGAGAAGTTGATATCAGTAGACAAGCACCTAATGTAGCTAGAATGAAAATGTTGGGAGCTGAGGTTAAGCCTGCAATTTCAGGAAGTAAAACATTGAAAGATGCAACTAATGAGGCTATTAGAGATTGGATTAATAACCCTGTTGATACTCATTATATAATTGGGTCTGTGGTTGGTCCACACCCTTACCCTGACATGGTGGCAAGATTTCAATCTGTAATTGGAGATGAAGTAAAAAAACAACTCAAAGAATTGGAAGGCACAAAAAACCCAAGTTATGTTATTGCTTGTGTAGGTGGAGGAAGTAATGCTGCCGGATTATTTTACCCTTATTTAGATGACGAGAAAGTAAAGATTATTTGTGTTGAAGCAGCCGGTAAAGGAATTGATACAGGAATGAGCGCTGCAACCTCTATTCTTGGAAAAGAAGGTATAATTCATGGTGCTAAGACATTACTAATGCAATCCACTGATGGTCAAATAACTGAACCTTATTCTATTTCTGCTGGTTTAGATTATCCTGGCGTTGGTCCAATGCATGCCAATTTATTTAGAACTAAACGTGGAGAGTTTATTTCAATCACTGATAAAGAAGCTATGGAGTGGGGTCTTAGTCTATCAAGACTTGAAGGAATCATTCCTGCTATTGAAACATCTCATGCATTCGCAGTTTTAGATAAAAAGAAATTTAAAAAAGATGATATTTTAGTTTTTAATTGTTCAGGTAGAGGAGATAAAGATCTTGATACATACATTGATTATTTTAAATTATAAAATGAATAGAATTAATAAAGTTTTAGAAACTAAAAAAAATATACTTTCAATATATTTTACGGCAGGATATCCCAATTTAGATGACACCGAAAAAATTATACATGAATTAAGTAAGTCAAATGTTGATATGATTGAAATAGGCTTGCCATTTAGCGATCCTCTGGCTGATGGGCCAACCATTCAAAAAAGTTCTACAATTGCATTAAAAAATGGAATGAATACTGAAAATCTGTTTGTCCAACTTAAAAACATTAGAAACAAAACAAACATTCCACTTATAATTATGGGCTACTTTAATCCTATTTTACAATTTGGTGTTGAAAAATTTTGTAAAAGTTGTAATGATGTAGGAATAGATGGTATGATTATTCCTGATCTTCCTGTTGATATTTATGAGAAAAAATACAAACCACTTTTTGACAAACACGGTCTATTAAATATGTTTTTAATAACACCTCAAACCAGCGACAAAAGAATAAAGTTTATTGATAAAGTGTCAAACGGGTTTATTTATATGGTTAGTAGTTTTAGTATTACTGGAGCAGTCAATTCTTTCGGATTTGAGCAAAAAAATTATTTTAAAAGAATTAACAAAATGAACTTAAAATCAAAACTTTTGATAGGATTTGGAATTAGCAACAGTAGTACTTTTAAGGATGCTATCGAAAACAGCAATGGGGCTATAATTGGCTCTGCTTTTATAAACTTCTTAAAAGAAAATAAAATCGAAGATATAGGTAAGTTTGTACAATTAATTAGAGGCTAACTTATCTAATAAAAACTAATTCATTAGATTGTTGACTCTCATGTTCATCATAAGAATATCCACCATAATCGAAACCTTTAAGGTCATCTGATGAATTAATTTCATTATCTAATATAAATCTGGTCATCATTCCTCTCGCTTTTTTAGCATAAAAAGAGATGATTTTCAATTTACCATTTTTAAAATCCTTAAAAATTGGTGATACCATTTTTGTATTTAAAGACTTCTTATCTATTACAGAAGAATATTCATTACTTGCTAGATTAACGAACAGTTCATTTTCAACTATCTCATCATTAAAGAAAGTCGTCACTTTATTTTTCCAAAATTCATATAGATTTTTTGAATCATCTATGGTTATTTTTGTTCCCATTTCTAATCTATATGCTTGAATAAGATCCAATGGTTTCAATACACCATACAACCCAGATAAGATTCTTAATGAACTTTGTGCTTTAGTTATCTTATTATCATCTAAAGTAAAAGCATCGATTCCATTATAAACATCTCCATTAAATGTAAATAAAGAAGGTCTTGCGTTAGTTGAATTGAAAGGAGTTGTAAAATCATTATTTCTTTTCCAATTTAATTCTGCAATTTTATCAGAAATATTCATCAAATCTTTTAATTGGGAAGGTTTTTTCTTTCTTAAAATTTCATTTATATGACTTGAATCCTTCAAAAAAACTGGGGTTGAAAAGTTATTTATAGGAAGTTCTTTATCAAAGTTTAATGATTTGGCAGGTGAAATAATTATTTTCATACTAAAAATTGAATTTATTTATCAAATTTAAAAAAATAGAAATTATTTAGAATAATTTCTCCATTTTTCGAGACAGTTTTTAAAGTCTACAGGAAGTTCACATTCAAAATTTAATTCTTTTTTTGAAACAGGGTGTATAAACCCTAATGATTTAGCATGCAAAGCTTGTCTTGGCATTAACTTAAAACAATTTAAAACGAACTGCTTATATTTATTAAAAATTGTTCCTTTCAAAATTTTATCTCCTCCATATCTTGCATCACTAAAAATAGGATGACCAATGTGTTTCATATGAGCTCGAATCTGATGGGTTCTCCCTGTTTCTAATTGGCATTCAACAAGAGTTAAGTAATTAAACCTTTCAATGACCTTATAATGTGTTATAGCTTCTTTTCCATATCCGTCCTCATCAACTGGAACACTCATTATCAATCTATTTTTTGGATCTCTAGCTAACCTCTTGTTAATAGTACCTTTTTCATCAGGAATTATTCCCCAAACAAGAGCTAAATATTTTCGTTTTGAGGTTTTTAAATAAAATTGTTTAGCTAAATCAGTCATTGACACTTCATCTTTAGCTATAACTAAAAGTCCACTGGTATCTTTATCAATTCGATGAACAAGACCTGGTCTTCCGTCTTTATTTTGTGGTAAATTTTCAAAATGATTTATTAATCCATTTAATAGTGTTCCATTATAATTTCCGTGACCAGGGTGAACTACAAGACCTGCTGGTTTATTTACTACTAATAGATTTTTATCCTCATGAATAATGTCTAAATTCATTTCTTCTCCAACCAGCAAATTTTCATAAGGGGGATGAGAAAACATAACACGAACTACATCACCCGGTTTAACTTTGTAATTTGACTTTACAATTTTATCGTTTGAGTAAATTGCTCCATTTTTAGCAGCGGTTTGAATTTTATTTCTTGTAGAATTTTCAATCCTATTCATTAAAAACTTATCGACTCTTAATGGTTCTTGTCCCATGTCAGCTTTAAATTGGTAATGCTCAAATAGATCATTTTCTAAATTATTACTTTGATCCATTCTCTAATTTTTCATCAATTAATCCATTTCCTAAAACCAAATCAATTTTAGATTTTTTAGGAACCATATCTCCAATATTTATTTCATTTCCATTAAAAAAAATTTGTAATACCATGTCTTTACCAATATTGTTTTCATAAGTAATCTCTCCAACTTCTAAACCAGAGGACAACAAAGCAGAGTTTGCACTTCTCTGAGTGATTTGAATAATATTAGGAATAGAAACTTTTCCATAATTACTAGGATTTAATGTAAGATAAATCTTTCGGTTTTTTTTCACTTCAGTATTTGAACTCGGGATTTGATCAACGATAGAAAATTTAGGAAAATTTGGATTATATAATGCAGAATCTATCACAACAAATGAAAGAGTATTATCATTTAAAATTTTTACAGCTTGATCAAAACTTACACCCACTAGGTCAGGAACTTTTATATATCTGTTGTGATTAGTTGAAAGGTTTAAATAAATATATAAGCCAAATAAGAAAACAATCATGAATGTTAATGCTTTTAATAACTGTTTTATAAAATACTTGCTAAACAAAAATTTTAAAAAATCCATGAATAAATAATTTGACTCAAATATATAAAATAAGGTTACCATAATGATTTTTAAAAAAAATAAATGATATTTTTGTTTATATGATAAAGAATGTAGCCGTACTAATGGGTGGGTTTTCCTCTGAAAAAGACATTTCGTTTAAAAGTGGCGAAGTTATTTTTAAGAATATTGATAAGACAAAGTATAAACCTTTCAAAATCATTATTGAAAAACATAAATGGTATTACACTGATAAACATAAAAATGAATATGATGTTTGTTTAAATGATTTTTCAATTACTCTAGAAAACAAAAAAATTATTTTTGATGCCGCTTTTATAATTATACATGGCTCACCTGGTGAAGATGGCTTAATACAGTCCTATCTAGAACTCAAAAATATTCCATTTACAGGAAGCAACTCATACGTTTCGTCTTTAACATTTAATAAAAGAGATTGTATTTCTGTTTTAAATAAACATAATATACCATCAGCAAAATCTGTTCAACTCAATTTTGGACAGCCTTACTCAATAGAAAAAATTGTTTCGAGACTTGGTTTACCTTGCTTTGTTAAAGCTAATAGATCGGGAAGCAGCTTTGGAGTTTTTAAAGTAAATAAAAAAGAGGATTTAAAAGGTTATATCAATCAAGCTTTTGATTTTGATAATGAAATTTTGATTGAATCTTATTTAAATGGTATTGAAGTTTCAGTTGGAGTAATGAATTACAAAGAAGAAGTAAAAGTATTTGGAATTACTGAACTAATTACTGAAAATGATTTTTTTGATTATGATGCAAAATATAATGGGAAATCCAAAGAAATAACACCAGCAAATATCTCAGAAAAACAAAAAAAGCTTGTTTCTGAACTTTCAATTAAAATATATAAAAAATTAGGGATGAAAGGCTTCACTAGAAGTGAGTTTATCATTATTAAAAACGAAGCTTATTTTCTTGAAATCAATTCGATTCCAGGGATGACTGATGAAAGTATTTTTCCAAAACAAGCTAAAATTCAAGGAATTTCTATTAAAGAATTGTGCAATGAAATGCTAAGTCAGGCTTTAAATTAATATATTTACCTTATGAGAAAAGCTGTTTTTCCAGGTTCTTTTGATCCCTTTACTCTAGGTCATTTAGATATCTTAAAAAGAAGTCTTCCACTTTTTGATGAAATTATTGTTGGTATTGGTAAAAATATTGAAAAGAAAACAATGTTTTCTGAATCTGAAAGAATTTCTTTCATTGAAAATTATTTTTCTGATGAGCCTAAAATCAAAGTACAAAGTTATAGTGGTTTAACTATTGATTTTTGTAAAGAAAATGGAGCTAATTTTATTTTAAGAGGAATTAGAAATAACGGAGATTTTGAATTTGAAAAGGCCATAGCTCGTACTAATAGAAAGCTTTCTAAAATTGAAACTGTTTTTCTATTAACATCTGCTAAAACATCTTTTATTAGCAGTAGCATTGTTAGAGAACTAATATTGAATAAAGGAGATTTTCAGTTATTAGTTCCTGACTCAGTTAAAATTTCTTAGTTATCCAATAATAATTTAATATTTGGAAAAGTATTTTTAATTTTTTTAATTTTTTTATTGCTTTTCCAAACCACTTTAGTTATTCCTTCTTTTGATTCTGGACTAAAGCTACCCTCATGGGTGGATAACATATTAAACCAAGAAGTTTCTTTTAATCGATATTCTTTTCCTTTTTTAAAAACATGATATGTATTCATTTTAAAATCTATTATACTAAGATTTTTAATTCCAGTCTCTTCTTTAACCTCTCTGAGTGCAGTTTGATCTATAGTTTCTCCTTTATCCATTTTACCCTTGGGAAGATCCCATTTATTTCTCCTATATATAAAAAGAGTTTCGTCATTTATATTTTTTACAATTCCACCTCCAGCTTTAACGACTTTGATCTTCTTTTGGAAAGTTGAAACTAACTTTTCAGAGTTTTTATGAAATAAAAATATTTTATGATGTTTTTTAACAAGAGAAATAATCTCATCCAAAGATTTTTTTTTTAAGTCGTACAAATTAATTTTTTTTCCAAAAGGAATTTCACTAGTCAATATTATTACATCTTGATTGACAAAAACTTTATACATTTGTTAATATGGTTTTAGATAAATATACTGCAAAAAAAACTGCCGAATTACTTCTTCAAATTAAAGCAATTAAATTAAGTCCAAAAAATCCTTTTAAATGGGCAAGTGGATGGAATTCTCCAATTTATTGTGATAATAGAATAATTCTTTCTCACCCACAAATAAGAATATTTGTTAGAGAACAAATGGTTAAACAAATTGAAGAGTTATATGGCAGACCAGACATTATAGCGGGAGTTGCGACTGGTGCTATTGGTATTGGTATGCTGGTGGCAGATTTAATGAATCTTCCTTTTATTTATGTAAGACCTAGCTCAAAAAAACATGGAAGAAAAAACCAAATAGAAGGTCAATTTTCAAAATCTCAAAAAGTTGTTGTTATTGAAGATCTTATTAGTACTGGAAACAGTAGTCTTATGGCAATTAATGCTCTTAGAAGTGAAGATCTAAAAGTAAAGGGAATGATAAGTATTTTTACATATGGATTTGATATCTCATATGAAAATTTTAAAGATAAGAATGTTGATTTTCACTCATTAAGCTCCTACGATTATTTATTGGAACAAGCCCTTGATATTAACTATATCACAGATAATGAGTTCAAAATATTAAAAGACTGGAAGAAAAATCCAGCTCAATGGGAAATTTAATAAAATAACTATGACATTAAACAGTATTTCAAACGAACTAAAACTTTCAGATCAAAATTTATTTTATAAACTCACTGATATAAATAATTATGAGAAAATTATGCCTGAAAATATTTCAAAATTTGAAATTATTGATTCAAATACTTTAATTTTTTCATTAAAAGGAATGCCAGAAATTAAATTAGTCTTTGGAGAAAAAATATCTCCATCTTTGATTACTCTTAATTCAAGTGAATCAAAAATCAATTTTTCACTGACAGCCCATATTAATAAAATTGATGAAAGTAATTGTAGTTTTTCTCTTGAATTCAACGGTGATCTAAACCCAATGATACAAATGATGGTAAAAACACCTCTTCAGTCCTTTATTAATGACTTGTCCAACAATATTTCTAAACTAGCATAATGAAAAGTTTTGCTTTAGTTACAGGAGCCAGTTCAGGAATTGGCTTGCAAATATGTCATTCTTTAGCAAGTAGAGGATACAACGTGATTTTAACGTCTAGATCTGAAGATAAATTAAAGTCAATATCTGAGCAAATTAGATCCAAATATAAAGTTGAATCCAATTTTTTTCCTACTGATTTAGCTGATAACAATGGTCCACAAAATATTTTTAATTTTTGTAGATCAAATAACTATCATATTGATATTTTAATAAATAATGCTGGCTACGCTCTTCCTGAATCTTTTGAAAAAAATTCAGTTGAAGATGAAGAAAAGTGTATCAGAGTTTTAGGAACTTCTGTAATTTCTTTGACTAAACTTTTTGTTCGTGAAATGATCAAAAAAAAACAAGGTAAAATAATGATTGTTTCATCTGTCGCTGCATTTGCTCCACCTGCTGCGATACAGGTTATGTATGGGCCTCTAAAAACATTCATGAATAGATTTAGTGATGCTTTAAATATGAATTATAATTCATATGGCATTACATCAACGGCATTATGTCCTGGATATACAGTTACTAACTTTCACACAGCAAGTGGGGTTCAAGAAGAAATGGATAGTGTTCCATGGTTTTTGAAGAAGTCTGCGTCAAGAATTGCTGAAGAAGGCATAATTGGTATGTTAAAAGGAAAAAAAATTGTTGTCCCAACCAAAACCTGGAAAATCATTGTTTTTTTAATAAAAATAGTTCCTCAATTTATTTTTAATTTTCTTTCAGGGATTTTGGCACCTGGTAGATATGAAGAATTAAAAAATTGAAATTCCCCAGATAGTTAAAATAGCCCACAAAATATATTTAACTAATTTTCCAAAAAACATCCAAACAGAAACTTTTAACAAATTGGTTCTAAAAAAGCCTAAACTAATAGCTAATGGATCACCAATAAATGGCAAACAACAAAAGAAGGCATATACACTACCCCACTTATCAATCTTGGATTTAAATCTTATTATTTTTTCTTTACGAATTCTAAAATATTTTTCAACAAAACTCCATTTTCCTAGAGTTCCCAAAAAATAACTACTTAAACCTCCAAGCCAGTTTCCAATTGTAGCTACAACTATACTTACATTAAATCATAGCCCTTAGCTAGAAGAATACTTAGAACTATTTCTGAACTTAAGGGAATTATAGTGGCACCCAGAAAACTTGCTAAAAATAAACCTATAAAACCCCATTCAACAAATGATTCCATCTAATAAATCAATTTAATTTCATGAATATTATAATTACCAATAGATCCAGAATTTTTTTTAATATTTATAGTTCCCGTTGAGGAAACGGATAATATTTGTCCCTTAAATTTTGATGTTTTATTAAAGAATTCTAAAATTAGATTTAACCCAAATAAATTATTATTATAAGTTGCTAATAATTCTGCATAATCAGAGTTCTGATATCACTAACTTTTTTAAATAATTATATCTTTTGATATTTTGAATGAAAAGATTTATGATTCCGTCAAGATCATAATTTATTGAAGTAATTTTTTTTAATGATGACGCATTTGGTAAATTATCAAAGTTTTCTTGATTCACATTAAGTCCAAATCCTACGACAATCTCCTCAATAAAATTTCCTTTTACCTTTATTTCATTCAATATTCCACAGATTTTTTTATTTCCTGACATTATGTCGTTTGGCCATTTAATTTTAATGTCAGGAATTTTCAAAGATTTTAATGTGTTAAATATTAATAAAGAAAAAATTACATTTATTCTAAATTGATCTTTGACTTTAAAATTTACTGGAAACAATTTAATAGAAAATGCGATGTTCTTTCCTGATTCACTAAACCATTGATTACCTCTTTGACCTTTTCCTTTAGTTTGATTATAGGTATATACAATCTCAATATCATTGATTTTACTTCTTTTTAAATAATCATTTGTAGATTCAATGGCATCAAGTTTGATTATATTCATTAATGAATTTAATTTTTAATAAAACTAAAATAGTAGCGTTAATTATCCTAAATTTATATCTAATAAAATAAAATTTGAATACAGATAATTTAATTTCTAACGTAATTGAGGGAATTGAAAATGTTAAAGGAGAAGAAATTAACATTTTAGATTTAAGAACAATTGAGAATGTCGCTTGTAAATATTTTATAATATGTACGGGAAATTCATCAACACAAGTGAATGCCATAACTAGTTCTGTAAGAAAATGTGTTAGTAAAGAATTATCTGAAAAACCCTGGCATATTGAAGGATTAGAAAATTGCAAATGGGTGTTAATGGACTATGTAGATGTAGTAGTTCATGTTTTTAACAAAGAAACCAGAGACTTTTATAAACTAGAAGAATTGTGGGAAGAAGCAGAGTCAACCACAATAGAAACAAAATATTAAAATGAAAAACACAAAACAACCTACAAATAAACCTAAACTAAGTTCCTATTGGATTTATGCTCTTGTGATATTATTTTTTGCAAGTACTTACTTCATAGGCGGAGATAGTTCGACTTCGGTTTCAAAAAACATTAATATCTCTAGTTTTGAAAGATTTTTGAACAAAGGAGAAATTAAGGAAGTTACTGTTATAAATAAAAATTTAGCTCAAGTTACTCTGCAAAGAGATGCATTGAACAGTCCTGATCACAAAAATGCCAATTCAGTTAACTTTTTAGGTCAAAAAAATATTAATGGTCCACATTATGTTTTTGAGATTGGAAACCTAGAGCTTTTCCAAAATAAACTAGAATTAGCAGAAGAAAAAGGAATTCAGTTTAGCTACAATTTTAAAACAATTGAAAACAAATGGTTTGATGTATTAATTGGTTTTCTTCCACTCTTAATACTGGTTGGTCTTTGGATATTTTTTATGAGAAGAATGTCAGGAGCTGGTGGAGGCGGTGGATCACAAATTTTTAGCATTGGAAAATCTAAGGCTAAGCTTTTTGACCAAAAGAGTGATGTTAAAGTAACCTTTAAGGATGTGGCTGGTCTCGAGGGTGCGAAAGAGGAAGTACAAGAAATTGTTGATTTTTTAAAAAACCCAACCAAATACACTAAGCTTGGTGGAAAAATTCCTAAGGGAGCCCTTCTTGTTGGACTTCCTGGAACTGGTAAAACTTTACTAGCCAAAGCAGTTGCAGGAGAAGCAAAAGTTCCATTCTTTTCTCTGTCAGGATCTGATTTTGTTGAAATGTTTGTTGGTGTAGGTGCCTCCAGAGTTAGAGATTTGTTCAAGCAAGCGAAAGAAAAGTCTCCAGCAATAATCTTTATTGACGAAATCGATGCAATCGGAAGAGCTAGAGGAAAAAGTAATATGACAGGTGGAAATGATGAAAGAGAAAATACGTTGAATCAACTTTTGACTGAAATGGATGGTTTTGGAACAAATACTAATGTTATAGTGATAGCTGCTACAAATAGAGCTGATGTATTAGACAAAGCATTAATGAGAGCAGGTAGATTTGATCGTCAAATTTATGTTGACCTCCCAGACGTTAGAGAACGAAAAGAAATTTTTGCAGTTCACTTAAAACCAATTAAAACAGCAAAAAATCTTGATACTGATTTCTTATCTAAACAAACACCTGGATTTTCAGGAGCTGATATAGCAAATGTTTGTAATGAAGCAGCATTAATAGCGGCTAGAAAATCTAAAAAATCTGTAAATAAACAAGACTTTTTAGATGCAGTTGATAGAATTGTTGGTGGTTTAGAAAAGAAAAATAAGATTATAACTGAAAATGAGAAAAAAACAATTGCTTTTCATGAAGCTGGTCATGCTACGGTAAGTTGGTTTTTAGAACATGCTGCTCCTCTTGTGAAGGTGACAATTGTTCCAAGAGGCCAATCACTTGGTGCTGCATGGTATCTTCCTGAGGAAAGACAAATTGTAAAGCCAGAACAAATCCTCGATGAAATGTGTGCAGCATTAGGAGGAAGAGCTGCTGAAAAAGTAATGTTTAATAATATTTCTACTGGTGCCCTAAGTGACTTAGAAAAAGTAACTAAACAAGCTAGATCAATGGTAACAGTTTACGGTTTAAATGATAAAATTGGAAATCTTACATACTATGATTCAAGTGGACAGAATGACTACGGGTTTACGAAACCATACAGTGATGTAACGGCTCAAGTTATTGACAAAGAAATATCTAATATTATAGAAACACAATACCAGAGAGCAATTAAATTATTAAAGAAACATAAAACTAAGTTGATTGAATTAGCTAATTTTTTATTAGAAAAAGAAGTTATTTTCAAAGAAGATTTAATTAGAATATATGGCGAAAGACCATTTGATCCTAAAGATTTAGTTAAGAAGAAATAATTATTTATAATTATTAACATTTCCGAATAGAATAACAAGTTTTTTTATCTTTACTTGGTAAAGATAAAATTTGAAAAAGTTCATAAAATCATTTTTCAACAATCCCTCTAATACAGAGAAAGACGAAGTAAGTGAAGGTAGATATATGCCTAAAAAGGAAGATCCTATCGAAGAAAGATTTTCATATAAATTCACAGAAAATGGAGGTAAGTTTTTGTATTGTGAAGACAAATCTGAATGTGATGATTTTTTTACAAAAATATTAGAGGAAAATAAATGGGAAGATGTTGAAATACTCTGCTATGATGATTCATTATTAGATAAATTTTCAGCTAAGACTAAATTGGTAGTATCAAAAACTAATTTAAACTCAAAATTTTTTTTAACAACCTGTGAGTTTTTGGTAGCTAAAGACGGAAGTTTGTTGATATGTGCTGAGCAGATTAAGTCTCATAAAGTTAATGATCTTCCTCAAAATTTTATAGTCTTTGCCAAGATCAGTCAATTTACAGAAACTTTGAGCTTAGGCTTGAATGGTATTAAAAGTAAATACCCGAAAAATCTACCAACTAACATAACAACTATCAAAAATTTTAATAGTGACAATAAAGAGAATAATAACTTTCTCACATACGGAAGCTCTGCAAAGAATTTGTATTTGCTTCTTTTAGAAGATCTTTAAAATGAAAGAATTTTACACTAGATCAATAACCGCAATTGCATATGCAACTGTAATATTATTACCACTATTTTATAGTGAGTATTTGTTTTATACAATAGGATTTGTATGCAGTTTAATTTTAGTGTTTGAATTCATAAAGCTAATTTCAAATTATAATCATAAGTTTTTTTCTAGAGACACTGGTAAATCAAACTTTATATTATACATGACATTTCCATTATATATTTCATTATTTATTCTTTCAAAAAATCAAATATTTGAAATAGCTTTCTTAATAATAATTGTTTTAACTAATGTTGTACTAGGATTCTCATTAATAAAAAATAAATTATTTTCATATTCTATTTTAAAAAACAGATTTATTGGACATTTTTACTTAGTTGGTTCCCTAGTTATATTTTTCTCTCTCCCAAATATTTTTGGTGAATACAACCCATACATTGTATTTTCTTTTTTATCTCTAATTTGGATTTCTGATTCAGCTGCATATGTATTTGGTGTTACGTTTGGGAAAAGACCTCTTTTTAAAACTGTTTCTCCAAAAAAAAGTATTGAAGGATTTATTGGGGGATTAAGTTTTGCAATTATATTATCTATTATTTTTTCTTTTTATCTAAGTCTAAATATCACATTATTACAATGGATAATTTTAGGACTTTTAACTGGCTGTACAGGGACACTCGGCGATTTAGTACAGTCACAATTTAAAAGAGAAGCGGGTGTAAAAGATAGTGGAAATTTGCTCCCTGGTCATGGAGGTCTTTACGATCGGATGGATAGTATTATATTTGCCGCGCCAATTATATATTTAACATTAACAATATTTAACTATGTTTCATAAAGAAGGACATTATATTATTACAGTTTCATTCATAATAACTGCAATGATAAATTTACTATCAAGAAGTTTTATTGATAATAATACATTAATCTATTCAATTGGAATTGTAACCATCATAATTTTAGTTTTAATCCTACAATTTTTTAGAAACCCTCAAAGAAAAGCAAAAATCAATGATAATATTATAATATCCCCGGTCGATGGTAAAGTAGTTGCAATTGAAAAAGTTTATGAAAAAGAATACTTTAAAGATGAAAGAATACAGATATCTATATTCATGTCTCCTCTGAACGTTCACGTCACAAGATATGCTTCGAGTGGAAAAATTAAATTTAGTAAATATCATCCTGGAAAATATTTAGTAGCCTGGCATCCTAAGTCATCTGAAAAAAATGAAAGAACAACTGTTGTTATTGAAAATAATATTTTTGGTGAAATATTATATAGACAAATTGCAGGTGCAGTTGCAAGAAGAATAGTAAATTATGCAAAAGTAGGAGACGAAGTTGTTCAAGGAACAGATGCAGGTTTCATTAAGTTTGGATCTAGAGTAGATCTTTTTCTTCCTCTTGATTCTAAAATTAAAGTAGAACTTGATCAATTTGTTAAAGGTGCTGAGGATATAATTGCCGAAAAATAGTTAGTTTTTTAGTTTACTTTTTAGAATAGCAATTTTAGCTAGAGTATCTTTCTCTTTTTTCAATTCATTTTCTAAAACATTTTTAGGAGCATTTTCAACAAACCTTTTGTTAGATAATTTTGCCTTTATAGATTTTAAAAAACCTAAATTATAATCTAAATCTTGTTTTATCTTCGAAGTGTCTTCAATTTCATCAACCTTGTTGTTAACATGAAACTCATTGCTTCCTACAATAAAAGATGTTGTGTTAAGTTCTTTTTTAGAAAAATCATTGCTAAGAACAACATTTGATAGCTTTAATAATACAGAAACTAGCTCTTTTTCAAAAATTACTTTTGAAAATAAAGTTATTTCTTCCTTAAATGATATTCCTTTATTTTTTCTAAATTTTCTGACACCTGTTACAAGGTCAGTAATTTCTTGGAATTTTTCAATTACTAATTTATCACATTTCATGTGTTTGGGCCATTTAGAAACAACCAAAGAAGAATCATTTTCAGATTTTATTTTAGACCAAATTTCCTCTGTTATAAATGGCATAAAAGGGTGCATAATAGTCAAACATTTTTTAAATAAAATAATTGAACTATTGTAAGTAGATAAATCCAGAGGTTGCTGGTAGCCAGGTTTAACTATTTCTAAGTACCAAGAACAGAAATCATCCCAAACAAGTTTATAAATAGACATTAATGCGTCAGATATTCTATATTTACTAAAATGATCTTCTATTTCTAAAAGTCTAAGGTTAAATTTGTTTTCAAACCATTTTACAGCTGATTTTGAATAATCGCTCTGTTGAATTTCTTTAGAAACTTTCCATGAACTTATAAGTCTAAAAGAGTTCCAAACTTTATTTGAAAAATTCTTTCCTTGTTGACATAAAGACTCATCAAATAATAAATCATTTCCAGCAGGTGCACTCAATAAAAGTCCTACCCTAACACTATCAGCACCAAAATCCTCAATTAATTTAACAGCATCTGGAGAATTACCTAACTGTTTTGACATTTTTCGGCCTTGTTTGTCTCTCACTAAGCCTGTAAAATACACTGAACTAAAAGGTATACTTTTTTTAAATTCAAGTCCTGAAACTATCATTCTGGCAACCCAAAAAAATAAAATATCTGGTCCAGTAACTAAATCATTTGTTGGATAGTAATATTTAAATTCATCATTTTCGGGGTTTCTAATTCCATCAAATACTGAAATTGGCCATATCCATGATGAAAACCAAGTATCTAATACATCTTCCTCTTGTGATAAATCGCTTAATTTTAAATTATAGTCTCCAGATTCTTTTTTTGCCTTTTCCAAGGCTAAATCAGTGTTCTCTGCTACAACATATTTTGATTTATTTATATCATAATAATATACTGGAATTTGATGTCCCCACCACAACTGTCTAGAAATGTTCCAATCTCTAACATTTTCCATCCAGTTTCTATATATATTTTTAAATTTTTTTGGAAAAAGCTTTATTTCATCATTCATAACTGCATCTAAAGCTGGCTTTGAAATATCCTCCATTTTTAAAAACCATTGCTCAGATAATCTAGGTTCAATTATGCATTTTGTCCTTTCTGATTTTCCTACACTATTGATATGATCTTTGGTTTTTGAAAGAGCACCAATTTCTTTTAATTCAACGGATATTTTATCTCTAACAACAAACCTATCAAGTCCCTCAAAATGTAGACCAAAATGATTTAAAGTAGCATCTTCATTAAATATATCGACGATCTCTAAATTATGCTTATCTCCAATTATTTTATCATTTTCACTATGAGCAGGGGTCACTTTCAAACATCCAGTTCCAAATTCAATATCTACATAATCATCATATATTACTGGAATCTCTTTATTTACTATTGGAATTAAAACTTTTTTTCCTTTTAAGTGAGTATATCTTTCATCATTGGGATTAATAGCGATCGCAGTATCTCCAAAAATTGTTTCAGGTCTAGTAGTTGCAACTGAAAGAGACTCTTCAGATCCAATTATTTTGTATTTAATGTGATACAGCTTACTATTAACTTCTTCATATATTACCTCCTCATTTGAAAGGGTTGTTTTAGCTTCAGGATCCCAATTCACCATTCTGTAACCTTTATAAATTAAGTTTTTTTCGTGTAATTCAATAAAAACTTTAATTACTGACTCTAGACATGTCATTATCTAAAGTAAATTTAGTTCTGTCCCAATCACATGAACAGCCCAGCTTTTTTAATTGCTCTAATATTAATCCACCATGTTCTTCTGTCCAATCCCAAGCATGATTTAAAAACTCATCTCTGGTAAGGTCTTTTTTAGTAATTCCTTGTGATTTTAATTTATTAACAACTTTAGCCTCAGTAGCAATAGAAGCATGATCAGTTCCAGGTATCCAACAAGCATTCAAGCCTTCGAGTCTGGCTTTCCTAATCAATATATCTTGAATTGTATTATTAAGCATATGACCCATATGTAAAATTCCTGTTACATTTGGAGGTGGTATTACAATAGTATAAGGTGTTTTTTCATTTGGAATTGAACGAAAATATTTATTTTTCATCCAATAGTCATACCACTTGGATTCTAGATTTTTTGAATCAAAATTTTTTGAAATATCCATTTAATATTTTTGATTTTCCAGAAAACAAAAGTAGTTAACTAAAAAGGATTTTAAAAGGTAAGTTGTATTTTTGTAATATATTTAAAAAAAGTATTTAAAATTTAAATTATGGTAAAAAAAATAATATTTATAATAGTCCTTTTTGTTAGCTCATCTAAAGCTTACGGTCAAGAAAAAATAGCTGAAATTCAATTTAAAGAAACTGTTATTGATTACGGAATCATTGAAAATGGTGAGGATGGTAAAAAAATTTTCGAATTCAAAAATACTGGCAATGCTCCTTTAGTATTCAATAGAATTTTTTCGTCATGCGGATGTACAATACCTAAAAAACCAGAAAAACCAATTTTTCCAGGTGAATCTGGGGAAATTCAAGTTAATTACGATACAAAAAGAACAGGTATTTTTCAAAAAGCTATTACTGTTAAATCAAATGCAAAGACTCCTAATGTTATTCTGCGAATTAAGGGAGAAGTTCTCCCTGAACCTGATGAAACTGATGAAGAGGAAATTAAATAAGAAAAATAATTTAAATACTTATAAAATTGAATGTTTCAAAATCTTTAAAACAATTTAATACGTTTGGATTAGATGTAGTTTCAAATGATTTTAATATTGCTAAAAACGAAGATGAAATAATTAATTTTTTAAATAAGCATTCTAATAATAATCCAATAGTTTTAGGTGGAGGATCTAATATTTTATTTAAGGAGGATATTGAAAGACCTGTCTTAAAAATTGAAATTAGAGGAATTAATGTAGTAAAAGAAGACTCTGCTTTTGTTTATATTTCTGTTGGTGCTGGTGAAAATTGGGATAATTTTGTTAATTGGTGTTTAAGAAAAGATTATGGGGGAATTGAAAATTTAAGTTTAATACCTGGAAACGTAGGTAGTGCTCCCATTCAAAATATTGGAGCATACGGTGTAGAATTAGATACCGTTTTTGAAAGTTGCAGAGCAATATCGCTGGAAAATAAAAAAGTAAAAATATTTCATAAAATAGATTGTGACTTTACATATAGGAGTTCAGTTTTTAAAGAGAAATTAAAAAATAAATATATAATTTCAAGTGTTGTATTTAAATTGACAAAAAAAAGTCATTTTTTAAAAACAAATTACAAACCATTAAAAGAACTAATTAAAATTAAAAATATTCCCAATCCTACCATACAAGATATTTCTAATTTAGTTAAAGAGATTAGATCTAGTAAACTACCAGATCCAAAAATAATTGGAAACTGTGGGAGTTTTTTTAAAAATCCAATTATTTCAAAAAACAAACTTGAAAAAATATCTTCTATTGATAAATTAATACCTTTTTTTAAATTATCTGAAGAAAAATTTAAAATTCCTGCTGCATGGTTAATAGAAAAATGCGGAATGAAAGGAAGAATTGAAGGGCAAACGGGTACCCATAAAGAACATGCGCTGGTAATAATAAACTTGGGTGCTGCAACTGGAACTGAAATTTATAATTTCTCTCAAAAAATTAAAAAACTTGTTTTAAAAAAATTTAATATCTTGCTTGAAGAGGAAGTAAATATTATTGATTAAACCTTATGTTATATATAATAACTTTTATACTGGTTGGGTTAGCAATTGCGGGAATAGCTATCAAAATTATCGTTAAAAAAGATGGAGAATTTGCTGGAACATGTGCAAGTGCCAGTCCATTTTTAAACAAAAACAACGAACCATGTGGAATTTGTGGTAAACTCCCAACTGAAACTGAGTGTAAAAATCCTGAATTAAATTAAATTTTGTCTGAAAATAATATTATTCAAAATCAAATTGAGCTAGCTAAAGATAATAATCAAAATGCTTTTAGCTTTTTACTAAATATGTTTTGGGATGATGTTTATAAATTTCAATTAAAACGGACAGGAAATGAAATTGAAGCTGAAGATATTACAATCGAAAGCTTTGCTAAGGCATTTCACAAAATAAACTCATATAATGATAATTATGTTTTTAAAACTTGGTTAATAACAATTTCTAAAAACCTACACATAGATAAACTTAGAAGAAATAAAAATAAGATTGATATAAACGAGTTTAATGAAAAAATTTCTGTTCGAGAAAACTCTCCAAGTCCTGAAGATAAGCTCATTAATGAACAAAAGCTTAAATCATTAAAACTAAAAATTAATAAATTAAAACCTCACTATAAGGAAGTAATTGAACTAAAATGTTTTAATGAACTTAGCTATAAGGAAATTTCTAAAAAACTTAATCAGCCAGTAAATAATATTAAAGTCAAAGTTTTAAGAGCAAAAAAAATACTATCTCAATTAATAAAAGAAAATGATTAATATCATTAAAAAACTTGGTCCAGGATTACTTTTTGCAGGTGCTGCAATTGGTGTTTCACATTTGGTTCAATCGACCAGGGCCGGAGCAGATTATGGATTCACTCTAATTTGGGCATTAATACTTGCTAATATAATTAAATATCCATTTTTTTTATTTGGACCAAAGTATACGATGGCTACTGGAGAAACTCTTCTTCACGGATATAAAAAAATGAGTAAATATTATTTAGTAGCATATTTTATACTTTCAATAGTAACCATGTTCACAATTCAAACTGCAGTAACTATAGTCACAGCAGGTTTAGCAATAGAACTATTTGGAATATCGTCAAATATTACAACGTGGGCTACTATTATTACAATTGTATGTGTTTTAATATTAATTATCGGACGATACAAGTTTTTAGATAACCTAATGAAATTTGTAATTATTCTTCTAACATTAAGTACAGTAGTTGCTGTATTTTTTGCAGGATTTAATTCAAATACCTCATTTGAGATAAATCAAGTTTTCCCAAGAACAGAAGTTGGGATAATTTTTCTTGCTGCGTTTATGGGTTGGATGCCAGCCCCAATGGATGTATCGATATGGCAATCAATATGGACATTAGAAAAAACTAAAAAAGAAGATAATTTTAAAATTAAAGATGCTCTTTTTGATTTCAACACTGGATATTTAACAACGATTATTTTAGGTTTAAGTTTTCTATCTTTAGGTGCTTTTGTAATGTATGGAAGTGGTGAAGTTTTTTCAAATTCTGGTGGTGAATTTGCAAAACAACTTATTAATCTATACACAAGTTCTATTGGAGATAGTGTGTTTTTAATAATTGCTATCGCAGCATTTACAACAATGTTTAGTACAACTATTACCTGTTTAGATGCCTCACCTAGAGCCATGAAAATAACCTCTGAACTTTTAAATCTTAACGGATTTAAAAGTTATAATTTATGGATCTTTTTACTTTCAGCTGGAACATTATCTATTTTTATATTTTTTATTTCCGAAATGGGATCGCTTGTAAAAATTGCTACCATTCTTTCATTTATTACTGCTCCATTTTATGCCTATATAAATTACAAATTAATTAATAGCTCTCATACTCCAAAAAAGTTTAGACCTTCAAAATTTATTAACATACTAAGTGTGATAGGCTTGTTTTTTCTAGCTTGTTTTAGTTTATGGTATATTACTATTTTATAAGCTAGATTTTAGATATCAGTTTGTATATTTGTCAACATAAATTTAAATTTTAAATGTTAGCTGATTCTATAGTTAGTAAGCCCAAAGTTTCAAAAAAACCTAAATGGATTCGTGTAAAATTACCTACTGGAAAAAAATACACTGAACTAAGGTCTTTAGTGGACAAGTATAAACTAAATACAATCTGCTCATCCGGAAGTTGCCCCAACATGGGAGAATGCTGGGGTGAAGGTACTGCAACATTTATGATTTTAGGAAACATCTGTACAAGATCGTGTGGATTTTGTGGTGTTAAAACTGGAAGACCAGAAAATATTGATTGGGAAGAGCCTGAAAAGGTCGCTAACTCAATAAAAATCATGAAGATTAAGCATGCTGTTTTAACCTCAGTTGACAGGGACGACTTAAAAGACATGGGAACTCTAATTTGGACTGAAACAGTTAAAAGTATTAGAAGAATTAGTCCTGGAACTACACTGGAAACACTTATCCCAGATTTTCAGGGTATTGAAAGACACCTAGATAAAATTGCGAATGTAAAACCTGAAGTTGTATCACACAATATGGAAACTGTTAGAAGACTAACAAGAGAGGTAAGAATTCAAGCAAAATACGATAGAAGTTTAAAAGTTTTACACTATTTAAAAGAAAATGGTATAGATAGAACTAAGTCAGGAATCATGTTAGGTTTAGGTGAAAATGAGAAGGAGGTCTTTGAATCACTTGAAGATTTAAGAAAAAATAATGTTGACATTGTTACTTTAGGACAGTATCTACAGCCCTCAAAAAAACATTTACCTGTTAAAGAATTTATTACCCCTGAACAATTTAAAAAATACGAGCTTTTCGGAAAAGATCTCGGTTTTAGACACGTTGAAAGTGGCCCACTTGTTCGTTCATCTTACAAAGCGCAAAAGCATATTACATAGAAATTTTTTTTCTGAATAAATTGTCAAATTCATCTTCATTTTCTAAAAATTTAATTTCTATTTCCAAATAAGACCATTTATTTTTTCTTTCTAGAAATTGAATCTTTTGAAAATCTTTCTCTGTCGTTATAACCAAATTATCTCCTGAATTTTCAATTTTATTTATTTCTTTTTGTGTATAATTATGATGATCTGAAAAAGAAAAATGATCAAAATCAATTTCATTTTTTTTGAAAAAATTTACAAAATTAGAACTATCAGCAATTCCAGTAACTAGAAAAATCTTTTGTTTTTTTAAAGAACTGATATCCTGCTGACAATCTCCTTTTAACTTAGAATTATACGAGATTGTAGTAAAAAAAGAGTTTGGTGAGGTTTAATATTTAATTGATCTTTTAACGATTTTGACTTTGTTTTATCAATTTTTTCTGGACATTTTGTTACAATTAATATATCTGCTCTTTGATATGAAGATTTACTTTCCCTCAAAGATCCTACAGGTAAAATATAGTCATTAAAAAATGGATTATTATAAGTAGTTAAAAGAATATTGAGTTTCGGTCTGATTTTTCTATGTTGAAAAGAATCATCTAAAAGAACAAGATTAGTATCAGGATGATCATTTAAAATTTTAGATACTGCATTAACTCTATTTTTATCTACTGCGACTTGAACATTTTCAAATTTTTTAAATATTTGAAAAGGTTCATCTCCAATTGATTGGGGTGAACTTAAGTTATTTGCTTTTTGAAATCCTTTGGAACTCCTTTTATAACCTCTACTTATTAAAGTAGTTTTAAAAGTTTTTGAATATTTCTTTAATAAATATTCAACAAATGGAGTCTTGCCTGTTCCACCAGAGCTAATATTACCAACTCCTACTAACGGAACATTAAATGAATGTGATCTTAAAAATATCAAGATCATAAAGTAAATTTCTAATATTAGTAACAATTAAATAGAAAATGCCAAGAGGAAAAAGTAAAAATTTAAGTTTATTCATTTTTATCTAAATTAAAATTTAATTTGATCATTTAATAATTTTTAACTTTGTAGGGTTATGCAATTAAAAGAAATATCAAATATTCTTGAAAACTGGTGTCCATTAAACTCTGCTGAAGAATTTGATAATGTTGGATTACTTGTAGGTAACTCTAATGAAATTATTAATAAGGCAATCATAACAATTGACACAACTGAAGAAGTTGTAGATGAAGCTATCAAAAATGATTGTAACTTAATTATAACATTTCATCCAATAATATTTGATGGTTTAAAAAATATCACAGAACAGACTTATGTTGAAAGAATAGTATTTAAAGCAATACAAAATAATATTAATATTTATGCAATTCACACCAATCTTGATAATAATCCTAGAGGAGTTAATTATAAAATTTGTCAAAAGCTGGAATTGAATAATACCAAATTTCTAATTTCTAAAAATGAAGGAGCTTTTGGAATGGGAATGATTGGAGAATTAAACAAAGAACTTAGTGAAATAGATTTTTTTAATTTCTTGAAATCTAAAATGAATATTAAGAATATTAAACATTCACCATTTATTGGAAAAAAAATAAAGAAAGTTGCTGTTTTAGGTGGATCTGGTAGTTTTGCGATTGAAAATGCTATTGCTGAAAAGGCTGATTGTTACTTAACATCTGACCTCAAATATCACGATTATTTTAAAGCTGATAATAAGATATTATTGGCAGATATAGGACACTATGAAAGTGAACAATTTACAAAAGAATTAATTTTAGAATTTCTTAACGAAAAAATTCCTAAGTTTGCGTGCATTATATCAAAATCAAATACAAACCCAGTTAATTATTTTTAGTTATGGCAAAAAAAGTAGAATTCTCGGTAGAAGATAGATTAAGAGCTTTATATGATCTACAACTTATTCATTCAAGAATTGATAAAATTAGAAGTGTAAGAGGTGAATTACCCCTTGAAGTAGAAGACCTTGAAGATGAGGTAGCGGGATTAGAAGTTAGGATATCAAAACTTGAAGAGGATTCAAAACAATTTACTGATGATATCAAATCTAAAGAGATTGCTACTGAACATGCTAAAACAATGATTAAAAAATATAATGAACAACAAAAGAATGTTAGAAACAACAGAGCTTTTGAATCATTGAGTAAAGAAATTGAGTTTCAAGAACTAGAAATTGAACTTTGTGCAAAACAAACAAAAGAACTTCAAGCGCAGATTGAGTTAAAAAAACAAACAATTGAAGAGAATAATGAGAAGTTAAATGAAAGAAAAGAACACCTAAAACATAAAAAAAATGAATTAGGTGATATTTTAAAAGAGACTGAAAAAGAAGAAGGTGATCTTCTCAAAAAATCTTCAGAATATGAATCAAAAATTGATGAATCCCTTTTGATTTCCTACAAAAAAATAAGATCAAGCGTTAGAAATGGTCTTGCTGTAGTTGCTGTTGAAAGAGGTGCCTCTGCGGGGTCATTCTTTACAATTCCTCCTCAGGTTCAATTAGATATTGCTTCTAGAAAAAAATTCATTACTGACGAACATAGCGGAAGAATTTTAGTTGATAAAGAATTGGCTGAAGAAGAAAATGAAAAAATGGCTAAGCTTTTTACTAGCATTTAATTTTTCTCAAAATATTTTTATAAAAGCCGCTTTTTAGAGCGGCTTTTTTTTTACAATTTATATCATTACTTTGCTTCAATGATTAAAAAAGTAGCTGTTCTTTTAATGAGTCTTATCTTTTTGGTAAGTGTAATTTTTTATGGAAATATTTTTGAGTTTAAATTAGATGAAATTCAATCTTTAGTTTTCAAACAATCTTTAATTATCTATGGAATCTTAACTACTATGTGTTTTTTAGTTGGTGAAATTTCAAAAAACTATAGTCAAGTTGACAAAATTTGGAGTATAGCTCCAATCATTTATGTTTGGTTTTTTACATATAATTCGGGATTTAATTCAAGAATGGTAATAATGTCAATATTGGTTACTGTCTGGGGAATTAGATTGACTTATAATTTTGCTCGAAAAAGTGGATATAGCATTTATTTTTGGAGAGGAGAGGAAGATTACAGGTGGAAGATATTAAAAGAAAGAGTTCCTGTTTTTAATATTAAAATAATTTGGAGCCTATTCAATCTATTATTTATATGCACCTATCAAATGGGATTAATATTTCTTTTCAGTTTACCTATTCTGGCTGCATGGCAAGGTCAAAACACACCCATTGGAATATCAGATGTTTTTATTTCTATTGCTATGTTAATTTTTATATTATTAGAATCAATTGCTGATAATCAACAATATAATTTTCAAACAACTAAGTATGATCTCAATTAGTAATAATAAAACTAACGGGAGATTTTAAAAAAGGATTTTTAACAAAAGGACTGTGGAGTATTTCCAGACATCCTAATTTTATTTCAGAACAACTAATATGGGTAACGTTTTATTTATTTTCAATTTCATCTACGGGAATTTATTTTAATTGGTCGATTATAGGTTGTATTCTTTTAATAATACTTTTCTATAACAGCGCTAATTATACAGAAAGTATAAGTGAAAAAAAATATCCCGATTATAAAAACTACCAGGAAAGTGTACCAATGTTTTTAGGTTTCAAAAAATAAACTTAAAATTTTTATGTAACCTTTGCTTCTCAAACAAAAAAGTGTTACGTTTGCGTTACATTAATAAAATAAATAATATGCAATATCAAACTGAATTAATAATACCAATATTAGGAATTATCTCTGGAATGGTCGTTCCAATTGCCGTTTTTCTGTGGTTATACCACGATTCAAAAAACAAAAGAGCAACAATAATAGAAATATCAAAAAATCTTGATGACTAAATCAAAACTAGATGAACTTTTAAAAATATTTGATGAAAGAAAAAAAGAACCCATAGATTACAGAAGAAATGGTGTAATAACACTTGTTTTCAGGAATTGGACTTTTTCTTTTTGGAGTATTCTTTTTAGGCAATATTATGCAAGCAGTAGGAGCATTAGTTTCATTAGTTGGTTTAGGAACAATTATAGCAGGTTATCTTTATCCAAACACTGGTAAAGAATTAAGTAACGCAGTTGAAGAATTTGAAAAAAAGTAATAATGGGTAAAAACCATAAAAAACTTTTAAATAACCTAGAAGATATCAGAAAATCTGCTGGCTTAACTCAGCATGAATTATCAATTAAAGCAGAGGTTTCTAGAAAAAGTATTAACGCTATAGAAAACGGTGTTTATGTGCCTTCGACGGTACTCGCATTAAAAATTGCAAAAACTCTAAATTGTAAAGTTGAAGCATTATTTCAATTACCTTAAAATCAAAGAAAGTTTTAAATAAAAAACCCCACCAAGTTGAGTGGGGTTTTTTATTTTGTGGGCGCTAAGGGATTCGAACCCCTGACCCCTTGGGTGTAAACCAAGTGCTCTGAACCAACTGAGCTAAGCGCCCTAAAACGAAGGCAAATATAATATAAATATTTAATCAAAGGCTAAATCATTCTGAATATCTTTTTCTACTATTTTAAGATATTTTTCCCTCTTTTTTTGAGATACAAAAGGAACGGACCAAAATTGTCTGGTTTTAGTAAATAAAGAAAATCTCCATCCGAAAACAAAAGTATATACTCCCATAACCAATCTTAATTTTACAGAATTAAGATACAAGGTCAATACTGGAATTGCTGGAGCACCATGGGTTACATAAGTTCGTACTTTTTTATTTTTTAAAAATGGCTTTGGGTAAGCATACAATTTTGTAATATTTACAAATTCATATGCAAATCCTGGTTCAAAAACTTCATCAAAAAATATTTCCATTCTCGGTGTTAATCTGAACCACCATACAGGTGAAATAAAGTAAATTCTTTCTGACCAAGTAACTAGATCTTGATATTTTTTAATTAATTTTTTTCTTGGTCTAGTAAAACTATCCCTGTACAAATCAATGACCTCTATTTCTTCATTATTTTTAGATAAGCTATTTTTTACAGTCTTAAAAATACCACTGTAACAAAATGATTCAATATTTGGATGACCTACAATAATTAAGTTTTTCATAATTAATTTATAAATTCAAAACTAATGCCATAAATTTAAATTGATTATAATGTTGAAAATAGCCCATGATATTATTTATAGACATCCATTGGATAAAAACCATAGATTTCCGATGGAAAAGTATGATTTAATTCCTATTCAATTAATTAAAGAAAAAACCTGTAACCCTAATAATTTTTTTGTTCCAAAAAATTTGAGTGATCAAAATGTTTTAACAACGCATCAAAAAGAATACTATGAAAAATTATGTTCACTTAGTTTAAGTAAAAAAGAAATCAGACCGATTGGATTTCCAATGAGCAGAGAACTAATCACAAGAGAGAAAAAAATAGCGCAAGGAACAATTGAATGTTCAGATTTTTCAATTAACAATGGAATATCTATGAACATAGCTGGTGGTACCCACCATGCTTTCTATGACAAAGGAGAAGGGTTTTGTATGTTGAATGATCAAGCTATAGCAGCAAATTATTTGTTGAATAATAGTTTTATAAAAAAAATTTTAATAATTGATTTAGATGTTCATCAGGGAAATGGTACAGCATCTATTTTTAAAAATAATCCTAATGTGTTTACATTATCTTTTCATGGTCAAAAAAATTATCCTTTCAGAAAAGAAAATAGTGATTTAGATTTTGGATTTGATGATTTTACTAATGATGCGTTTTATTTAAAAAAATTAAAAGAAATTATTCCAAGAGTGATTGATAATTTCCAACCCGATTTTATTTATTATTTAGCCGGTGTAGATGTTTTAAAAAACGATAAGCTTGGCAGATTATCATTAACAATTAAAGGATGTTTAGAAAGAGATAGAGTTTATTTTAAATAATTGTAAAAAAAATAATATACCAGTTCAAGTGAGTATGGGTGGTGGTTATTCAATTAATATTGAAGAAATAATTGAGGCTCATTCAAACACGTTCAGATTGGCACAGGAAATTTATTTTTGAATAAATAAATTTAATATTTAGTCTATTAAGCCATCTATATCATATTGAGATACGAAATCCCAAATTAACTGGCCAGTATTTTTACCATTAAAATCATTACTAAACCAAACATGTTCACCACCAATAATTTTATAGTGTTCAACAGAAACATTATTATCACCATTTTTGTATTTGTAACTAATTATTGAAGTGCCATTATCATCAATATTATTTATTATTGGATCAGATCTGTATTATTAAAATTTACCCAAAAATTAAGAACAGAGTCTACAGAATTATAAACTCCGCCTCCATCATAATAATCAGTTGTTCCATGTAATTTTATTAATAGGTATAGGATGGGATGGAGATACATTCGTCGTTTTGAAGCATGTATCCAGAAACTGAACCTATAGCAGCTATTAAATTACTTTTATAGCAAGCCAAAGCGTAACTCATCATGCCGCCATTTGAATAACCAACGGAATAAACTCTTTTTAAATCTATTAAATTATCATTATTTAATTTATTAATTAAAGCTTCAATAAAACCTAAATCATCAACATCACTTTTGTTGTCTCCTCCGTTCAGAGCAGCATTCCAATGAGGAGAACCGTCCAAATCAGTGCCTTGTGGATATACTAAAATAAAATTCTCAGAATCAGCAGTAGATCTCATGTTTGTATCGACATATAATCACCAGCCTGTCCACCAAATCCATGAAAATTTAACAAAAGTGGTAATTTTGAAGTGCCATCATAGCCTTGAGGAGTATAAATAACATATTTCCTTTCTAAACCATTATGGGTGATAGTTTCAATCGGACCATCATAAGAGTTACCATCCTTATCATAACCATCTTTTTCAAATTCATCACTTGAGCAAGAAAAAGAAAAAATTAAAGTAAGTAATAAAATAAAATTTTTCATATTAAAATTATTTCAAAAATTGTACCAAGATCATAAAATTTCAGCTACTACGAAATTGCTTCCTCCAATAAATAGAAGATCATTTTTATTACAATTAAATAAAGCACATTTATAAGCATCTTTCACATTATTGTAAAAAGTAGAATTTAATTTATTTGCATTCGAATAGTTTTTTAATTCTTTAATGTCTAAGCCCCTACTTATATTTGGAGAACAAAAATAAAATTCTGCAGATTTTGGAAATAAATCTAATATTTTTTTAAAATCTTTTCCCTTAACAAAGCCTAAAACCAATCTTAACTTTTGATGTTTTATTGATTTTATGTGACTATATATTTCATTAAATGCCTCTATATTATGACCTACATCACAAATAACAAAAGGCTCTTTATTGATAACTTGAAACCTTCCAATCAAACCAGTATTCTTAACTACGTTTAAAAGTCCATTTTTTATTATTGAGTCTGAAAATTCAAATTCCTTTAGCAAGGATAAAACTTTTAAAACTCCTGATATATTTTTATTTTGAAAATTTCCCTTTAAATCTGTTTTAAATTTTGTGTTATTGTCTGACAGAAAAATATTAGAGTTTAAATTTTTTGCTGTTTCTTCAAAAACTGAAAACACTTCTCTTTGATATTGGCTTATAACTACTGGTACTTCATTTTTAATTATGCCAGCTTTTTCCATTGCAATCTCTGTAAGACTATCACCCAAAAACTCTTTGTGATCCAATCCTATATTTGTGATTAAACTAATTAAAGGTTTAATAATGTTTGTTGCATCTAACCTCCCCCTAAGTCCTGTTTCGATAACTGCTATATCAACTTTTGATTTTGAAAAAAATTTGAAAGCCATTGCCACAGTCATTTCAAAAAAAGAAATTTTATTAGCTAAAAAAAAATCTTTATTGTTTTCAACAAAGTCTACTACAAATTTTTTGTCAACTTTTTTCCCATTTAGTTTTATTCTTTCTCTAAAATCCTTTAAATGTGGAGAAGTGTATAATCCAACTCTATAGCCTGCTTCTTGTAAAACAGATGAAATCATGTGTGAAGATGATCCTTTACCATTTGTACCTGCAACATGAATGGATTTAAAATTATTTTGTGGATTATCTAGGTGGTTACAAACCCTAATTATAGGTTTTAAATCAACTTTGTATTTAAAAAACCCATCAACTTGATAAACAGGTAGTTGGTCAAATAGCCAATTAACTGTTTGTTGATAGTCCATGATTTTTAAAGAACAAAATCTCTAAGTAACATAAATGTTCCATAGCCTGATAAGAATCCGATTAGGGCTAGAATAGCAACTTTTTTTAAGTACCAAAAAAAGTCAATCTTTTCCATACCCATAGCAACTACTCCAGCTGCAGAACCAATTATAAGCATACTTCCACCAGTTCCTGCTGAAAAAGCTAATGCATGCCATAATGGATCATCAATTAAATTTGGAAACATTCCCATTGAAGCAGCAACCAATGGTACATTATCAATGATAGCTGATAAAAATCCAAATAATATCATCAAAACATCTGTGTTTGGAAATATCTCTGTCAAATAGCCAGCAAAATTAAATAGAATTCCTAAGGATTCTAATGCGCCTACAGCTAATAAAATTCCCAAGAAAAATAAGATACTAGGAAGTTCGATTTTTGAAAGTGAGTGATGAACAGGACTATGATGAGCAACTGCATCGCTTTCAGAATCAACATTAGAAATATTAATTTTTTTGTTCGATAAAACTTCAGCTATGGTAGCAACAAATGCTAAAGAGAGCATCATTCCAACATAAGGAGGGAGATGAGTAATAACTTTAAAAAATGGGACAAATAGTATTGAACCCAAACCTAAAAATAGCATTTTATTTCCATGAGGATTATTTTCTTCACTAATTTCAGTTACTTCCAAATCACCTTTGAAAATACTAAATCTAGAGGCAACTATAAATGGAACTATCATACAAACCAAAGAAGGAATTATCAAATACTTAACAAGATTAATTTCACTGACTTTGTTTCCAATCCATAACATGGTAGTGGTAATATCGCCAATTGGAGACCATGCTCCACCTGCATTAGCAGCTATAATGATTAATCCAGCATACCACAATTTAAGTGACCTTACTTTTACAAGTTTTTGAAGAAGTGTGATTAATACAATTGTTGCAGTAAGGTTATCAATTATAGCAGATAATACAAAAGCTAAAAAACCAAAAATCCATAAGAATTTTCACCTTACTTCTAGTCTTAATAACTTGTTTAATTCCAGAGAAACCATCAAAATAATCGATAATTTCTACTATTGTCATCGCTCCCAAAAGAAAAATTAGAATTTCCGCTGTTTTGCCTAAATGATGCAAAAGAACCTCTTCGATGTGAGTTGGTTCAAGTTTTAATAATTCTAAATTAATATCATAAACATCCAAATGATTAAGAGCAATAATAGCCCAAAGAATTCCCATCATTGCCAATGCAGGAATTAATTTATCAATCTTAATCGTGTGTTCAAGTGTTATTAAAAGATAACCCAAAACAAATACTCCAATAATTATTATTTCCATCATTTTAAATATTAGGCCCTAAAAATATAAAAAAAAAATAAAGAAAGTCATATTGGTCAAAAATTATGAAATTCTTAATTAAAAAGAAGAAAAATAGCATATCATCAATATTAAGGATTTTAATTATCAACTTTATATAATTAGAGCATTTGACATACAATCACGCTCTTAGGCATATTTTATGTATTATCTTTGTAAGTTCCAATTAATACTTTTATGCTACCTAAAAAACAAGGTTTATACTCCCCTGAATACGAGCACGACAATTGTGGTGCTGGTTTTATTTGTAGCCTCAGAGGAGAGAAAACAAATAACATAATTCCAAAAGCTTTAAATATATTAACATGTTTGGAGCACAGGGGTGCTGTTAGTTCAGATGGTAAAACAGGAGATGGAGCTGGAATATTAATTGAAATTCCACACGATTTTTTTACAAAACAATGTAATTTTGAACTTCCGGATTCGTACCAATATGCTGTTGGAATGGTTTTTCTTCCACAAAAGATAAATCAGTTAAACTATTGTGTTGAAATCTTTGAAAAAGAAATAACCAAACAAGGTTTAGACATCTTGGGATGGAGAACTGTTCCTGTAAATTCAAAGGTTGTTGGGTCAATTGCAGCAAAAACTCAACCAATCATTAAACAAGTTTTTATTGGAAAAAATAATACTCAATTAACAGATATTGAGTTTAATACAAAATTATTTATTGCTAGAAAAATTGCTGAAAATGAAATATACAATAGTGTATTACATCAAAAAAATTATTTCTATTTTTCAAGTTTACACAACAGAACATTAATTTACAAAGGGCTTTTAATTCCTGAAGACATTGATCGTTTTTATTTGGATCTTAAAGACCCTGATTTAGTAACTCGCCTTGCTCTTGTTCATCAAAGATTTTCCACTAATACTTTTCCAACATGGGACTTAGCTCAGCCTTTCAGATACATGTGTCACAATGGAGAAATAAACACAATTAAAGGAAATGTTACTAGAATGAATTCAAGAGAAGAACTTATGAAAAGTGAATTCATTGGTGAGGACATTTCTAAAATTTTTCCAACAATTTTAAAGGGTAAGTCAGATTCTGCACAAATGGATATGGTTGTAGAGTTGTTACTGACAACAGGTAGATCTCTTCCAGAAATTATGATGATGATGGTTCCTGAAGCATGGGAAAAACATAAATCTATGTCAGATGAAAAAAAGGCATTTTACGAATTTAACTCAAGTATAATGGAACCTTGGGATGGCCCAGCATCAATTCCATTTACAGACGGAAAATATATTGGTGCTTTATTGGATAGAAATGGACTAAGACCATCTAGATATACTGTAACCAAAGATGGTTATGTAGTTATGTCATCTGAAACTGGAGTTGTGGATATAGAACCTAAAAATGTTCAATCTCACGGTAGACTTGAACCTGGAAAAATGTTTTTAGTTGATATGAATGAAGGAAGGATTATAGAGGATGAAGAGATTAAAAATAGTATTGTCAATAAATATCCATACAGAAAATGGATAAATCAAAATGTTCTTCCATTAAAAGATGTTCCATATACTGGCAATAAAACTCCTAAAGAAAAAGTTGATTTTGAAACAAGATTGAGAATTTTTGGTTACACACAAGAAGACTTGAAAACCATAATACTTCCAATGTGTTCTTCTGGAAAAGAAGCTATTGGTTCAATGGGATCTGATACACCTCTTGCAGTATTATCTACTAAACCACAGTTATTGTTTAACTATTTCAAGCAGCTTTTTGCCCAAGTAACTAATCCTCCACTTGATGGAATAAGAGAAGAAATAGTTACTGATACTGGACTTGGAATTGGAAGTGATTTCAACATTTTTGATATAGTTCCTGATCATTGTAAAAAACTAAAAATCAACAATCCGATTATTTCAAATGAAGATTTAGATAAAATAAAATTTATAAAAAATAAAAACTTCAAAACGGCGTCAGTAAATGCCCTATATGACGTTATTAAAGGTCACAATGGAATTGAAGAAGCACTAGATAAAATGGTCAATGACGTTAAATCTTTTGTTGAAGATGGATATAATATTATAATAATAAGTGATCGAGGGGTAACAAAAGAAAAAGGAGCAATTCCAATTCTATTAGCTTGTTCAAATGTTCATCACGTTTTAATGAAAGCTAAAAAAAGATCCAAGTTTGGAATAGTCATAGAATCATCTGAACCAAGAGAACCTCATCATTTTTCAATGTTATTTGGTTATGGAGCAAGTGCCATAAATCCGTACTTAGTAAATGAAGTAATTGAATATCATCATTCTAAAGGTGCTTTCGGAGATCTATCATTAAAAGAATCTATCTATAACTATAACAAAGGAATTGATAAAGGTATTCTGAAGGTTATGAATAAAATTGGTATTTCCACTCTACATTCGTACCGTGGAGCTCAGATTTTTGAAGCATTAGGTCTTAGAGAAAGTTTCACTGAAAAGTATTTTTCTAATACTCCTACGAGAATTGAAGGGATAGGTTTGTATAGCCTTGAAAAAGAACTTTCCAAAAGACATTCTGATGCTTTTAACCACAAAAATAAATTTGTAAGCTTAGAAATTGGGGGAAACTACCGCTGGAGAAGAAATGGAGAAGCTCATCTTTTAAATCCATCTACTATCTCAAAATTACAACAAGCAGTAAAAGAAGATAAAATTGAAACTTATAAAGTTTATTCAGATTTAATCAATAATCAAAATAAACAATTGATGACCATTAGAGGAATGTTCAAACTTGTTGATTTTGATCCTATTCCAATCGAAGAAGTTGAACCTTGGACCGAAATTGTAAAACGATTTAAGACAGGTGCTATGTCATATGGCTCAATAAGTAAAGAGGCACATGAAAACTTAGCCATTGCGATGAATAGAATCGGGGGGAAAAGTAATTCAGGTGAAGGAGGAGAAGATTCTAGCAGATTTATTAAGGATAAAAATGGTGTTTGGAAAAATAGTGCAATAAAGCAAGTTGCATCTGGTAGATTTGGTGTAAGCTCTCACTATTTAAGCAGTGCTAAAGAAATTCAAATCAAAATGGCTCAAGGGGCAAAACCTGGTGAAGGCGGACAATTACCTGGTCCAAAAGTAAATCCAATGATTGCTGCGGTCAGAAATTCAACACCTTATGTAGGTTTGATTTCTCCTCCTCCCCATCATGATATTTATTCAATTGAAGATTTATCTCAACTAATTTATGATTTAAAAAATGCAAATAGAGAAGCCAGAATCAACGTAAAATTAGTTTCTGAAGTTGGTGTTGGTACAATTGCAGCTGGTGTTGCAAAAGCTAAAGCAGATGTTATTTTAATTTCTGGTTTCGATGGAGGAACTGGTGCTTCTCCCTTAACGTCATTAAAACATGCGGGTCTCCCTTGGGAGTTAGGAATTGCTGAGGCACAACAAACTCTCGTAATGAACGATTTAAGAGGAAGAGTTGTAATTGAATGTGATGGGCAATTAAAAACTGGGAGAGATGTAGCTATTGCATGTTTATTAGGTGCTGAAGAATTTGGTTTTTCCACTGCTCCATTAGTAGCGTCAGGATGTATTATGATGAGGGCATGCCATTTAAATACTTGTCCTGTTGGTATAGCTACTCAAGATCCTGAATTAAGAAAAAACTTTAAAGGAAAGCCGGAACATGTAATCAACTTCATGTACTTTGTTGCAGAAGAACTTAGGGAAATAATGGCTCAATTAGGTTTTAGAACAGTTGATGAAATGGTAGGCCAAAGCCAAAAAATTAATATGGAGGATGCTATTAAAAACTACAAAACTAAAGGAATTAATTTGTCTAAGATTCTTTACAAACCGAACGTTCCTTATAATACTCCACTAAAAAACATCACTACTCAAGATCATAATTTAGAAAATGTTATTGATTTTAAAATTTTAAAAGAAGCTAAACTCGCTATAGAGAAAAAGATAAAAATGAGTTTATCATATAAAATTAAAAATACAGACAGAACAGTTGGAACAATTCTAAGTAACGAAATTTCAAAACTATATGGCGCAAAAGGGCTTCCAAAAGACACATTGGAATTGAATTTTAAGGGAGCTGCCGGTCAAAGTTTTGGTGCTTTTGGAACACATGGTCTTTCTCTAATTGTTGATGGAAACACTAATGATTATTTTGGCAAAGGATTATCAGGTGCTAAGATAATTGTTAAAGTTCCAAAAGAGGCTGACTTTAAATCAGAAGAAAATATAATAACAGGAAATGTTGCATTATATGGTGCAACAGCTGGAGAAGCTTATATAAATGGTATTGCTGGTGAAAGATTCTGTGTTAGAAATTCTGGAGCTCAAGCTGTTGTTGAAGGTGTTGGTGATCATGGATGTGAGTATATGACAGGTGGAACAGCCATCATTCTTGGGGACATTGGAAGAAATTTTGCTGCTGGTATGAGTGGTGGAACCGCTTATATTTACAAGACACAGAATTTTGATAAAAGAAACTTTAATATTGAAATGATAGAATTTGAAAATCCTTCAAATCAAGATTTAGATTTAATCAAAACACTAATTGAAAATCACTTTACTTATACATCAAGTAAAGTGGCAGAAAAAATTCTAAATAATTGGAAAAAAGAATCATCAAATTTTGTTAAAATAATGCCAACAGAGTATAAACTAGCCCTGGAAAAAATGGCAAAAGAAAAAATTGACGAAATAGTAAATTAATTTTCATGGGTAAATTAAAAGGATTTATTGAATATGAAAGAACGGATGAAGGATTAATACCCGTCAAGAAAAGAGTAAAAAATTATAAAGAATTTACTCTTAAACCCTCTGATGATAAACTGAAGGAACAAGGTGGAAGATGTATGGACTGTGGTGTTCCATTTTGTCATTCTGGCTGTCCTTTAGGAAATTTAATTCCTGATTTTAATGATGCCGTATATAATAATGAATGGGAAAAGGCTTTATATCTACTACACTCTACAAATAATTTTCCTGAATTTACTGGAAGATTATGTCCTGCCCCATGTGAAGCGGCTTGTGTTTTGGGAATTATAAATCCACCTGTTTCAATTGAAATGATTGAAAAGTATATCGTTGAAAGAGGTTTCAAAGAAGGGTGGATTAAACCAAATCCACCCTCTCAAAGAACTAGCAAAAAAATTGCAGTAGTTGGTTCTGGTCCTGCAGGACTTGCAGCTGCTCAACAATTAAATAAAGCAGGGCACACTATACATGTTTTTGAGAGAGATCAAAAAATAGGAGGTTTATTAAGATATGGTATTCCTGATTTCAAAATGGAAAAACATATTATCGACAGAAGATTATCAATTTTAGAAAAAGAGGGTATTAAATTTTTCCCAAATACTGAGGTTGGAAAAGATTTAACTTGTGATAAATTAAAAAAATACGACTCTATTGTTTTATGTGGAGGAGCAACCATCAAAAGAAATCTACCAATAAAAGGATCTGATCTAAAGGGAGTAAAACAAGCAATGGAATTTTTAACACTTCAAAATGAAGTAGTTGATGGATTAAACAAGACAAAAAAATCTTTAAATGCAAAAGGTAAACATGTAATAGTGATTGGTGGAGGTGACACTGGATCTGATTGTATTGGAACCTCAAATAGACAAGAGGCTAAATCGGTAACTAATTTCGAAATAATGCCAAAGCCAAGTAAAGATAGATCTGATGAAAATCCATGGCCATACTGGCCATTTAAACTAAAAACAACCTCTTCTCACGAAGAAGGGATTCATCGAGAATGGAGTATTTTAACTAAAGAATTTGTTGGAGATAGTAAAGGAAATGTAAAAAGTTTAAAAACAATTGAGGTCGAATGGATTAAAGAAGATGGAAAAAGACCACAGCTAAAAGAAATTGATGGATCTGAAAAACTATGGCCATGTGATTTAGCTCTGCTTGCTTTAGGGTTTACAGGCCACGAACCAGATTTAATTGATAAATTAAATTTAGAAACTAACGAAAATCAACAAATTAAAACAAAAAACTATCAGACAAGTATTCCCAATATTTTCTCTGCTGGTGATATGAGAAGAGGTCAATCACTTATTGTATGGGCAATTTCCGAAGGAAGAGAAGCTGCATACCAAGTTGATAAATTTTTAATGGGGTCATCCAAACTTGAAACTAAAGAAAAAGGTGACCTTCCTTTAGTTAGATAATATTATTAGTTAAAGAAATTCCATATTAATCCAAATCTTATTATAAAATCCCTGTATGGATATGAAGGAGTAGAATAAAAATTATTACCTGTTATAGTCGAATTAATATGTTCAGCCTTTAAAAAAAGTCGAGTTCTTTTAATCCTTGCATTAACAAAAACATCTATCATTGGAAAATTTCCAATTTTCTTATCATTTTGAATATGAAAAGAACTTATTAAAGGATTGTATTCATTGGCATAATACTTTGAAAAATACTTAAAAGTTAATCCTGTTTGTAAAAACATAGCTCTTTTAAAAACATGGTCTGAAAAATAAATAGTGTTTCTAAAAATATAATTTGGTAAGTTTAATATATTCTGATCTTGATCAACATTTTGAAAAATAAATGAATTATCTAATGCAAATTTTCCAAATTTAAATTCCTTTTGCCATTTTAATTTTAAATAATTAATTGAATTAGTATGTTGATTGACTTTAGGAATTAATTTTAAATCTTGATCATCATTTAATGTAGATTTATCTTTTAAATCAAAATAGGTGAAATTATCAATTTTAGTGAAATCAAAATTCAAAGAACCAAAAGTTCTAGAACTAAATTCTAAATTAATATTATTGATTTTAACTGAGTTCAATTTATTTGCCCATCTAATCTCTGAATAATTACTTTCAAAAAGTTCAAAATACAAACCAGGATGTTTATTTAATGTATTAAAACCTAAAGAATAATTAAAGTTTTTATTTTGTGATACTATAACGATATTAATTAAGTCTCCCAGCCTATCTCCAAATAAATTTTTTTCTAATTTTCCACGCAACTCATGATTGAAAATGTTATTTTCTAACTCAAATGAAATAGAATTTTCATTTTCATTAAAACCTAATTCAGATGAACTTAAGGCATTTGTTAAATAATTATAATTATAGTTTAAATAAGAAACTTTGATATCTCCAAAAAACTTAGAACTTAGATAAGTATAAAATTTATTGGACATGGTTTTAATTTGAGTCTTATCATTGATCGGAGTTGCAGAACTGCCATAAAATGGGGTAGGATTATTTTGTTCAAAAGCGTTATAAGTTGTTTCGTACTCAAATATGTGACCTATAAATAGAGAATTATTTTTTTTAGACTTTAATACCCTGAATTGATGATCTAAGAAAAACCTCTTGCTCAAAAAATGAGCTAGTGGCATCTTCAAATTTCACAGAAAGTTTTGATCTTTCTGAAAACAAATTATCCTCAGATTCAAAATTATCTACAGATGAATTAGTTAATCCACCATTTTCTCTGTTTTCAAAATTTTGACTGACATAATGCGTTTTAAATTTATATTTTTCATTAATTGAGTTATAATTAGATGTAAAACGAAATTTCTTAAGTCCAGATAATATATTTTGATAATTTCCCAGAGACCTCATTCCTTTGAATGCTATTGAAAAATTAAAATTTTCAGATGTATTGGTTGAAAACAGAACATCAGTAAATTGACCTTGTTTCATTACTGATTTAAATAATAGTTCAGTTAGTGGAGTAGGCACTTTATAATATTTTACTTCGCTTGATTTTAAGTAGGCATGTTGTTTAGAAGAAAAACTTGAAAATGGCAATGATGACTTTTCGTAGCCATAAGTTAAGGAATTATAAGACTGTCCAAAGTTTGAAAATTTTAATTTTTCTAAATTATCTTTTCTTAAATAATTGAACTTATAATATTTTTTTAAAGTTAAAGATGTGTCAACTACAGTTGAATCTCCCTTTTGATCAAAAATTAAGTATTTATTTATGGGTGGAGTTTTTTCTTTGGAGATGGAATCATTTTGCGTTTCCATACTTCTTGATAAAGAACTAAGATCAGAAGCTTCTTGACTGTATAAAAAATTCAATTTTAATAATAGAAATAATATAAAGTAATAAATCTTCATTTTTCTGTTTGATTCAAAGTTATTCATTTCATTTAATTATTTTAAAATTTTTAATTTTATTAATTATGTTAATCAATTCCTTTTCGAAACTTTTAGAATGTGGTACAGATGAGGCTGGTAGAGGATGTTTAGCAGGTCCAGTTACAGCTGCCGCAGTAATTCTTCCTAAAGATTTTAAAAACAGTGAATTAACAGATTCTAAAAAACTCTCAGAACTCAAGAGAAACAGGTTAAAAAAAATAATAATTGAGAAGGCAATTGACTACTCAATAGTTCATATAGATGTAAAAACTATTGATAGAATAAATATTTTAAATGCGTCCATACAAGCTATGAACAAAGCTATACTTAATCTCAAAACTAAACCTGAGTTTATTTTGGTAGATGGAAATAGATTTAATACCAAACTAAAAATCCCTTTTAAATGCATTATTAAAGGGGATTCAAAATATATGAATATTGCCGCAGCCTCTATTTTAGCGAAGACATCAAGAGACGAATTAATGAAAACTATGTCAATTCAAAACGTCAACTATAAATGGGATAAAAATAATGGGTACCCAACAAAAGAACATAGAAAAGCAATTTTAAAATTTGGTGTTACAAAACATCACAGAAAAAGTTTTAAGTTACTTTAAATTAAGTGAATAGTTCATTACTTTTACCTCACAATTTATTATGAAAAAAAGTTGGATTATATTATTACTATTTCTTGCAGGTTGTCAACAAAATAACAATACTAATAGATTAATTGATCTTGTCCCCACTAACCCTGTACTTTTAATAAAAAATAATAATTATTCAGAAAAAAATTTAATAAATTTTAATCGAAACTTAAATAAAATTCTTAATGTCGATAATGATTCTATTTTATCAAAAATTGGTGATTCTGACATTTTAGTAAGTTATCATACAATTGGTAAAAACAAGATAACTCCAATTATCTTTTCCAAATCAAATACAAATTCAAAGTTTCAAAAAAATATTATTGATTCAATAGTTTATGATCGTCACATTATAAAAAGAATTGGTAACGATAATAATTTTTATTATTCAACATTGAAGAATGGTATACACATAGAATCAGAAAGTAAATTATTAATTGAAAATTCTATTAGAAATTCAAATCTCGTATTAAAAAATTCTAACAATGAATTGGAAGAGCTATATAATATATCAAATTCAAATATTGCAATTTTTATCTCAAAGGAATTAAAAGGTTTTGTGGATTCTGACAAATTAACTGACATAATAAATATTTCCAAATTATCAAACTGGTTTCAATTTGATGTTGAATTAAATAAAAATGGATTGACATTTAACGGTTTAGCGTTACTTAATGATTCTATTCCAAAAAATATTTCTTACTTAAATGGAACCAAGCCTAGTAAAAGTAATCTTACAGACTTAATCCCTTACAATTTTTTAGAGTTTGAACGTTACAGTTTTAATTTTTATAATTATTTAGAAAATATTGAAAAAACGGAATCTATTACTCAAATAGGTAAATTAAAAACAGATTCTCTATTAATTGATATAAATGAGTTTGGAACATTAAACACGGTCAAAGATTCTATTTTTCTAGTAAATTTTAAAGAAAATGAATTATTAGAAAGAAAAATTAATGAAATAAGTGATAGTCCTTACAATTACAGAGACTATGCAGTTTATTCGTTAAAAAAGAATATTTTAAATTTTGATAATTTATATTTCAATGATTATAAACTCAAACAAAACTTTGCAAGTATTTTAGGAAATAGATTAATTATTAGTCAATCAAAAGAAGAAATCGAAAGGTTTATAGTTAGTTTATCGAGCAACTCCACTATTATTGATGAGGAAGGATACAGACAACTTGAGAGCAAAATTCCAACAAAAAATAATTATTTAAAACTATCTAATCTAAAAAAAATAAAAAGCAGAATTTTAAAAAATCTAGATGTTTCAGTTGACGATTTTCCTTATATGATAAATTTGATAACATTAGATGAAAATTTAATTTACAATACTCATAGTGTTTTAAAAAATATTGCAAAACCTGATAAGAACAAGATAAATCTTGTTAACAATTTCAAAATTGATAATAACATTATTAACACACCAAAATTTGTTACAAATTATGTTACAAAAAAAAGAGAAATTATTTTTCAGGACGAAAAAAATCAATTATTTCTAATTTCTATTGATGGTGAATTAATTTGGAAAAAGGATATTGGAGCAAAAATTATTGGAGAAATAGTTCAAGTGGATCTTTATAAAAATGGAAGACTACAATATGCATTCAATACTACTGAGGACTTTCAAATCATTGATAAGAATAGTAATGTTGTAAAAAAAGTTAAAAACAAAAATAAATTAGGTCTTTCTGTCTTTGATTATGATAAAATAAAAAATTATAGATTTTTTCTTTTTGACAATAACATAAAAGTTATTAACTCAAAGATGAGAAATGTTAGTGGTTTTTCTAAAAAAAATTTAAAAGGTGAATTGACCAAAAGCCCAAAACATTTTAGAATTGGAAGTAAGGATTATCTAATTTTTAATGAAAATAATAAATTGATAATTACAGACAGGAGAGGTAATATCAGAATTGAAAATAAACTTAAAAACATCAACAATGAAATTTTCCTTAATAGTAATTATTTTACTACTATTGATTCTGAAAATAATATTATTAAAATAGGAACTGATGGTAAAATAATAAAAAATCCTTTACCCCTTGAAAGTAAATATTTAATTAATGCTGACAGAGATAATCTTGTTTACTTAAGCGAGAATATCTTAACAATAAATGAAAAAATCATTGAACTTAAATTTGGAGATTATTCTAAACCAAAAATTTTTAAAACTAAGTCAAATGATATAATTTCTATTAACGATAAACAAGAAAATAAAATTTATTTATTTGATTCTAACGCAAATATATTACCGAATTTTCCAATTTATGGATCAAGCTCTATAGATTATTTTGAAGACAAACTATTACAAAAATATATAACAACACTGGGAGAAAAAAATGAAATTTTAATTTATACCATTAATTAATTTCGCCGAAAAAATATTTTCGAAATTTTTAATTATTTTTTCTTTAACATCAGATTTATCCACTTGATTTGCTATCTCATTTGTAATAGAAGTAACTGACTTATTTGATATCCCACAAGGGATAATATTTTTGAAATAACTTAAATCATTATCTACATTTAAAGCAAATCCATGCATAGTAACCCAGCGACTGGCTTTTACTCCCATTGCACAAATTTTTCTTGCTGAGATTTGTTTAGGTTCTATCCAAACTCCAGTTTCATCAGGACTTCTTTCAGATTTTATTCCAAATTCATTTAATGTTTGAATTACAACCTCCTCTAGATATCTAAGATATTTATGAATGTCAGAGAAAAAATTATCTAGATCTAAAATTGGATAACAAACAATTTGACCTGGGCCGTGGCATGTAATATCTCCTCCTCGATTCGTATTAAAAAATTGAATCTCTTTTTTTTCTAAATCTTCTTTACTTAATAAAAGGTTATTAATATCACCACTTTTACCAAGAGTATACACATTGGGGTGTTCAACAAAAATTAGGTGATTTTGAGTAATTTCTTTATTAACTGACTTTCTATTTTTAAGTTTTTGATCAATAATTTTATTAAAAATTTTAGTTTGATAATCTACAGCTTGTTGATAATCTAATAAACCCAAATCATGTAAAACTATATCTCTATTCATTTATTATTATTTAAAATAACCAAAGCAGCAATAACACCAGGAACCCATCCGAAAAACGTAAGAATAAATACTATCATAATAGATCCACAACCTTTATCAATGACTGAAAGTGGTGGAAATAAGATTGAAAGAATCACTCTCCAAAAATTCAAATTTTTATTTTAATATTATTTAGTAAATATATTAATTATATGAAGATTCAAATACAGAGTTTCCTTTGAATTTGATTGATTATATTTGAATAAAATTCTAAATATGTTGTCTGAACAAGAGCAAATAAGAAGAGAGAAATTAAATAAACTAAAATCTTTAGGAATTAATCCTTTTCCTGCTAATCTATATCCAATTAATAATAATTCACTGGAAATTACTTCAAATTTTAAGGAGGATAAAGATGTAGTTGTGGCTGGAAGATTAATGTCACGAAGAATTCAAGGTAAAGCTAGTTTTGCTGAAATTCAGGATAGTAAAGGAAAAATTCAAGTTTATTTTAATCGAGACGAGATTTGCGAAGGAGAAGACAAAACAATGTACAATGAAGTTTATAAAAAACTTTTAGACATCGGTGATATTATTGGAATTGAAGGAAAATTGTTTACAACTCAAGTTGGCCAAAAAACAATCCTAGTGAAGAAATTTACTCTACTTAGTAAATCAATAAAACCCATACCACTTCCAAAAACAGATTCTGAAGGAAAAACTTACGACGAGTTCTCAGATCCCGAATTAAGATATAGACAACGATATGTTGATTTAATTGTTAATCCAAGTGTTAAAGAAACGTTTATCAAACGAACTAAGATTATTAATATCATAAGAAATTTTTTTAATGACAATGACTATTTGGAAGTTGAAACTCCAATACTTCAATCAATTCCTGGTGGTGCTTCTGCAAGACCTTTTGTAACACATCATAACGCTTTAAGTATTCCTCTTTATTTAAGAATTGCAAATGAACTATATCTAAAAAGATTAATTGTTGGTGGTTTTGATGGTGTTTATGAATTTGCTAAAGCTTTCAGAAATGAAGGAATGGATAGAACCCATAATCCTGAATTTACTATGGTCGAATTATATGTTGCTTATAAAGACTATTACTGGATGATGGAAATGACAGAATCTTTACTTGAAAAAGTTGCCTTAGAGTTGAATGGTTCTACTAAAGTAAAATTAAATGAAAAAGAAATAAATTTTAAAGCTCCATTTAAACGTATTAGCATTTTAGATTCAATCAAAGAACATACAGGTATAGATGTTTCTAAGATGAGTGAAAAAGAACTTTTTGAAACAGCAAAAAATTTGGAAATTGAAGTCGATGAAACGATGGGTAAAGGCAAACTAATTGATGAAATTTTTGGAGAAAAATGTGAACATAACTACTTACAACCAACATTTATAACTGATTATCCAAAAGAAATGAGTCCTTTAACAAAAGAGCATAGAGATAATCCTGAATTAACTGAAAGATTTGAACTACTAGTAAATGGAAAAGAACTCGCAAATGCATATTCTGAATTAAATGATCCAATTGATCAATTAGAAAGGTTTGAAGACCAATTAAAACTTTCTGAAAAAGGAGATGATGAAGCAATGTTCATAGACAACGATTTTATCAGAGCTCTTGAATATGGAATGCCACCAACGTCTGGAATAGGAATAGGAATTGATAGACTAGTAATGCTTTTCACAAATAACGTCTCAATCCAAGAAGTATTATTTTTCCCTCAAATGAAACCCGAAAGAAAGGGAGTTGAACTAAATGAAGAAGAAAAATCCCTTATGAATTTCATTAAAAATAATTCTCCTGTAGAATTATCATTAGCAAAAGCAGAGTCAGGCCTTTCAAATAAAAAATGGGATAAAGCAATTAAAAGTTTGACAAAAAATAAACTCGCTTCAGTAAAAAAAATAAATGACAAGTTAATCATTGAAGTTATTGAATAAACAATATTCAAACGTATCCATTGTTAGATTTTTTTTGTTAATTTATTATTAATCTTAAACTTTTTATGATAATTTCTAAAAAATATTCTCAATCTTTTAATATATTCGAAATATAATTTATAATAGTCTATGAAAAAATTATTTTACCTCCCGATTTTATTTACTCTTGTATTTTCTTTAGGAACAAATGCGCAGAAAAAGGATTCAACTGAAGAAGAAAAAAAACCAAAAAAAGAAAAAACTTATGAAGAAATAATCACTAAAGATGCAATTACTGATGATGGTTTGTTTAAAGTTCACAAAGTTAAAGACAAATACTATTATGAAATTGCTGACTCTTTATTGGGAAGAGATATGCTCATGGTGACAAGAATAGTTAAAATGGCAACCGAACTTCCATTAAATCGTCATAAAATGAGTGAACAAGTACTTAAATGGGAGAAATTTGATAATAATATTTTTTTAAAACAGGCATCTTATTCAAAATTTGCCAATGATTCATTACCTATTAGTATTGCTGTTTCTAATTCCAATTTTGAGCCAATAATTTCAAGCTTTAAAATAGCTGTAGAAAATAAAGAAAACAACTCTCATGTAATTGATGTTACTAGTTTATATAAGAGTGATATTAAAATATTTGGATTTCCACAATCTTCAAGAAAGGGGTATAAAATAACAAGTCTAGATTCTAAACTCTCATTTATTGAATCTATTAGAAGTTTTCCTTTAAATATTGAGACAAAACATATAAAAACTTATAAATCATCTAATTCAAGAAATGGACAAATTTCAATGGTTCTTAATAATTCAATGATATTGTTACCTAAAGAGCCCATGAAGAGAAGATATTTTGATCAAAGAGTTGGTTGGTTTACTAGTGCTCAAACAGATTATGGAATTGACAATCAAGAAGCTGAGACTGTAAGATATTTAGATAGATGGAGATTAGAAATTAAGGATGAAGATATTGATAAATTTAAAAATGGTGAATTAGTCGAACCAAAAAAGCCAATTGTATATTATCTTGACCCAGCAACCCCCGAAAAATGGAGAAAATATTTGAAAGACGGAATTGAAGATTGGAATGTAGCATTTGAAGCTGCTGGATTTAAAAATGCTGTAATTGTTAAATATCCTCCAACTAAGGAAGAAGATCCAGATTGGAGCCCCGAAGATGTTCGATATTCAACAGTAAGATATTTAGCTTCTCCTTCATTAAATGCCAATGGGCCACATGTAAGTGATCCAAGGTCGGGTGAAATCATTGAATCTGACATTAATTGGTACCATAACGTAATGAAGCTTTTAAGAAATTGGTATTTTGTTCAAACTGCTGCAGTAAACCCAGATTCAAGAGGAGTGGAATTTAAAAATGAAGTTATGGGTGAACTAATAAGATTTGTTTCATCTCATGAATTTGGTCATACTATTGGTCTACCTCACAATATGGGTAGCAGTAGCGCATACCCTGTTGATTCATTAAGATCAGCAAACTTTACTAAAAAGTATGGAACATCTCCGTCAATTATGGACTATGCTAGATTTAACTATGTAGCTCAACCTGGAGATGAAGGTGTTGCTTTAATGCCGTCCCAATGGAATACTCCAAATGTTGGAGTTTATGATATTTATTCGGTAAAATGGGGATATAAACCAATTTTAGATGTTTCTGTTGAAGAGGAAAAGTCTATTCTGAAAAGTTGGATTATGGAGAAAGCAAATGATTTAAAATATAGATTTGGTAGTGCTGGAATAGACCCCAGCTCTCAAACCGAAGATTTAGGTGATGATGCAGTTAAAGCCAGTGAATACGGTATTGCAAACCTAAAAAGAATAATGCCTAAACTTATGGAATGGACTACAAAGGATGGTGAAACATACACTGAATTAGGATATATGTATGGTCAAGTTTTAGGTCAATTTGGAAGATATATGGGACATGTTACCAATAACATTGGTGGAATTTATCAATATTATAAAACATCAGACCAAGATGGTGCTGTTTATACACACGTAAAAAAATCGTATCAGCAAAATTGTATGAATTTTTTACAGAACCAACTGTTTGAAACACCTGAATGGATGATTAACAAGGAAATACTTAATAAAATTGAATTTGCTGGTATAACTAACAGAATAAGAAGTACCCAATCTAGAACCTTAAATAGTTTATTAGATTTTGGTAAGATGGCTAGACTAATTGAAAATGAAGCTATAAATGGTAAAAACGCTTATTCATTGATTGAAATGATGACAGATTTAAGAAAGGGTATTTTTAATGAAGTTTATAAAAATAAAACTATTGATGTATATAGAAGAAATTTACAGCTAGCTTATTTAGATAGAATAAGTTACTTAATGAGCAATGAACAAGGTTCAACACCTTCATGGGCAAGAAATTACGTTACAAGTGTCAAAGTAAGTCAATCAGATATTAGAACTGTTGCAGCTAATCAATTAATTGAACTCAGAAAAGATTTAAAAAAGCATAAAAATAAATCTGATAAAATGACTAAAATGCATTTAGAAATGGTTCAGAATAAAATTTCTAGTATTCTAATAGGGAAACCTATTTAAAATGATTTTAAAACTTTCGTCAATGCATTTATAGTTAATTCAATATCTGAATAAGACAAAGCATCATTCAAAAAATAACTTTCAAATGCACTTGGAGGTAGATATATCCCCTCGTTAAGCATTCCATGAAAATATTTTTTGAATTTATCATTGTTCCCTTTTTGAGCAGTTTCAAAGTCTATCACCTCATCAGATGTAAAATGTAATGATATCATTGAGCCTAAACGATTTATTTTAAAGTCAACAGAGGTTTTTTCTAAGACTTTTATCATTTCTTTTTCTAAATACAAAGACTTTTCTTCTAAACTTTTATAAATACCATTATTTTCTTTAAGCTCAGTTAAAGTTGCAATTCCCGCTGACATAGCCAAAGGATTTCCACTTAATGTACCAGCTTGATAGACAGATCCCTCAGGGGATAATTCTTTCATAATTTCGTTTCTTGAAGCAAAAGCGCCAACTGGAAGTCCTCCTCCAATAACTTTTCCATAGGTAACAATATCAGCATTAACTCCTAACAATTCTTGAGCTCCACCAGAAGCTAATCTAAATCCAGTCATGACTTCATCAAATATTAATAGGATGTCATTTTTATCACACAAAACTCTTAAACCTTCAATAAATCCATCTTTAGGTACTATACAACCCATATTACCTGCTACAGGTTCTATTATTATCGCTGCTATTTCATTAATATTATTTTCTATAAGTCTTTCAACAAATTTTAAATTATTGTAAGGTGCGATGAGTGTGTCTTTTGCAGTCCCCTGTGTAACTCCTGGACTATTTGGCGTACCAAAAGTAACTACTCCACTACCTGCTTGAATTAAAAAAGAATCAGAATGTCCGTGGTAACAACCTGAAAATTTAACTATCTTATCTTTTTTAGTAAATCCTCTTGCAAGTCTAATTGCACTCATGCATGCCTCGGTACCAGAATTAACAAATCTTATTTTATCCATTCCCGGAGCCATAGACAAGGCTAGTTTTGCTAGGTCAGTTTCTAAACTTGTTGGCATTCCAAATGAAGTACCTTTTTTTGCAGTTTCAGAGATAGCATTTATTACTTTTTTGTGTGCATGTCCTAAAATCATTGGTCCCCATGATGAAATATAATCGATGTATTTATTATCATCTTCATCGTACACATAAGCTCCTAATGCTTTTGAGGCAAAAATTGGAGTGCCACCAACAGATTTAAATGCTCGAACAGGTGAATTTACACCTCCTGGAATATAATCTTTAGCTATTTTGAACAATTCACTACTTCTTTTATAAATCATCTTACTTTATAATTTTTAGGGTTTGACCTATACTTATTGTATTATTTTTAATATCATTTGTTTTAACTAATTCCGAAACAGAAATATTAAATTTTTTAGAAATTGAATATAAAGTATCACCTTTCTTTACAACATGTTTATTTTCTATTTTGTCTGATTTATTTTCCTGTATTTTTTCTTGTTGTTTTTTTGATATTTTTTTTTCTCTAGTTTTATTTAATGGTTTTTTGGAGCCATCTAATTTCCAAAGCTCATATCTTTCAATAATAGAAATTAGTTTTTCAGCATACTTAGGATCAGTAGCATAACCTGCTTTTTTTAATCCTTTTGCCCACTTAACATAATTCTTTTTACTGTACTTAAATAAAAAATTATACCTGTCCCTAGTTTCTAGAAAAATGGAGTGATCTCGATAGGATTTTTCAGGATTTTTATACTTTCTAAAACATTCTCCTTTTGCATCATCATCATGATATACTTTTTTACCATTCCATCCTTTGTGACACTTGATTCCAAAATGATTATTTGATTTTAAAGCTAATGTTCCCTTTCCTGCATTAGATTCTAATATACCTTGAGCCATAGTAATGCTAGCTGGAATATTATACTTATTCATTTCATTTATGGCAATTTTAGAATAAGTATTTACATACCAATGTGTTCTTTCTTCATTAGACATAGAATTGAAAAAACGGTTAACGGCTTTTACCGATTTATTTTTTATTTTTTTAGGATTTTTATCTCTGTAGGAAACTTTTTTAACTCCACATGAACTAAAAAATAATAATAAAATTAAAGTGAGTAATTTATAGTTGCGCATTTTTTATTTTTTAGTGTTTTATTAAAACTTTCAACAGACTGCAGCCCTCCAGTGTTTACTATTAAAATTTTTTTTCCATAATTCCATTTATTCTGTTTTATTATTTCTAAAATTTTAAAGATCATTTTTGAATTATAGATTGGATCTAACTTGATTTTTGAATCATTATAAAATTTGTTAATAAATTGAATTAAGTTTTGATTTGACTTTGCATATCCTCCAAATAAGTCTTCATCAATTAATTTCCAGTTATTTTTATTTACAAATTTATTAATTACATTGATTATGTTACTATTTTTTAAAGCAGAAAATCCTAAAATTTTTTGTTTTTTTAAACTCGAATTGATTAATCCAGAAAAAGTTCCTCCAGAACCAACTGGCACACAAATAACATCGAAAAAATTTTTGTCACGTAGAGTTAATATTTCTTCGCATCCTAATATTCCTAAATCATTAGTTCCTCCCTCAGGTATTATAAAAGCATTATTATAATTTGAACTCAAATTCTTTAGAAAATTACTATCATTTCTAAATCTATATTTTTCTCTACTTATAAATTTAAATTCCATTCCATTATCAAAACACCTTTGAAGTGTTGAATTAAATGGTAATACTCCAAGCTCATCTCCTCTTACGAATGCTATTGTATTGATATTTTCAATTTTTGCTATATATGATACGGCCAGAAGATGATTTGAATAAGCACCACCAAAAGTAATTAAAGTAGAATTTTTATTTTTTTTAAATTTTTCAATATTGTACTTTAATTTTCTAAATTTATTTCCAGAGATAATAGGATGAATTAGGTCCTCTCTCTTCATGAAAATTTCAAATCCATCATCTTTTAAAAATGGCAACTTTAACTCAATATTTTCTGTTTTTATATTTTTAAAAAACGACATTCAATGTTAAATAAATATTTTCTATTAAATAAAAAAACATAAATTTAATTAAACAAAGGCACAAAATTTGCTATATATTAAATAAACTCAGTTATGACAAAGAAGATCAATTCAATTTTATTTACAATATTATTTTCACTTTCAATTTTAAGCTGCGGATCAATAAAAGTAGCATCTGATTATGATTCTGATGCTGATTTTTCTAATTATAAAACTTTTGCTTTTTATAAATCTGGAATTGATAAAGTTGAAATTTCTGACATTGATAAAAAAAGAATCCTAAAATCGATTCAAAATACTCTTTTAAATAAAGGTTTAACTATCGACGAAAATCCTGATATTTTAATAAATATTGCTACCAAATCCTCTGAAAATATTTATATAGACAACTCTTTTTACAGCCCATATTACACTGGTTGGTATCCATACTATGGTAGAGGTCATAGACAAGTGGCCTACTCAACATCTCAAGGTGCTCTGTACATAGATGTTATTGATACAAAATCTAAGCAATTAATTTGGCAAGGTAAAGGTATCGGAGTTTTGTCTTCTAAAAAATCTGATAGGGATGAACTAGTAAACAATTATGTAACTAAAATTCTTGAAGTTTATCCACCCGAAAAAAATATAGATTAAATTTATATAATTTTCAAAGCCTCTTGTAGTAATTCTCCTACACCTTGGATATTATTTCCGCTTGCACTTGCAAAAAATGGTTGACCCCCTCCTGAACCATTAATATGCTTTGAAAGGCTTTTAACAATTGTATTTGCATTGAAATTCTCTTCATTGACTATTTCCTTAGAAATATAACAAGTCAAATAAACTTTATCTTTATTTTTAGCAACCAGAACTAAAAAAATTTTATCATTTTTTTTACTGTAACTAAAAGATAAATTTTTCAACATCTCAGGGCTACAACCTATTTCCAAGCAACTTACATTTATACCATTTTTAATTAAAGAATTATTAGAGATTGTATTTAAATAAAACTCTATTAGTTCCTTATTAGCATTTTCAAGTTTTTTATTAAGTAAGTTATTTTGTGTCTTAATTTTATTAAGTGCTGAAACTAAATCTTTATCATTATTTAACATTGAAGATAATTGATCTAGTGTATTTAGTTTTTGTTCTAAAAAATCTTTAGCAACATTTCCACTAATAGCTTCTATCCTTCTAATACCACTTGATATTGCAGATTCTGATTTTATAATAAAGTTTTTAATTAATCCAGTATTTGCTACATGAGTACCACCACATAATTCATAAGAATTACCAAATTTTACAGACCTCACTACATCACCATATTTTTCTCCAAAAAGTGCAATTACACCATTTTTTATACAATCTTCATAGTTTGCTTCTCTGTTTTCTTCAAGTGGATGTTGTTCGTCGATCTTTTCATTTACAAGGTTTTGAATACTTGTAACTTGCTGACTAGTAAGTTTTTCATAATGAGAAAAATCAAATCTTAAATATTTTTCTGAAACCATAGATCCTTTCTGCTGGACATGGTCACCAAGAATCTTTCTGAGAGTATCATGTAATAAATGAGTTGAAGTGTGATTACATGAACTATCAAACCTTTTATCTTTATCTACGATAACTTCATAACTTGAGTTCAGATCATTTGGTAATTTTTTACACTCATGAATTATTGTATCATTTTCTTTAACAGTATTTTGAATCTCAATAATTTCATTTTTATCTAAAATCAGATGTCCCTTATCTCCAACCTGTCCACCTCCCTGAGGATAAAAGGGAGTAGAATCAAATACTAATTGAAAAACCGTATCTCCGTTTTTTGTTATTGATTTTCTGTATTTTAAAATTCTAATATTAGCTCTTAAATTATCATAACCTATAAATTCCGTTTCATTTGAATCTAAAACTGAAACCCACTCTTCATTTGAATTAACATGGGCAGCTTTAGATCTATTTTTTTGAGTATCTAATAAATTAATAAACTCCTTCTCATTATAATTTAAACCATTTTCTTTAAGAATCAACGCGGTCAAATCAATTGGAAATCCAAAAGTATCATATAACTCAAAGGCATCTGAGCCAGAAATAACTTTTGATTCACTACTTGAAATAATATCTTCTAGCTTAATTATTCCTTTATCCAAGGTTTTTAGAAATGAGCTTTCTTCACTTAATATCACATTTTCAATAATCTTGAACTGTGAGTCAACCTCGGGAAAAATAGAAATATATTGTTCAGAAAATGTTTTGACCAGTTTGTATATAAATGGCTCTTTAAGATTTAAAAAAGTATATCCATACCTAACCGCTCTTCTAAGAATCCTTCTAATTACATATCCTGCCCCATTGTTTGACGGAAGTTGACCATCACATATAGAAAAAACGACAGCACGTAAATGATCAACAATAACTCTGAAAGCAATGTCAATATCACTACTACTACCATATTTAGAATTAGAAACTGATTCAAGTTTTTTAATCAGTGGAGTGAATACATCGGTATCATAATTAGATTTAACGTTTTGTAAAACCATGCATAGTCTTTCAAAACCCATTCCGGTATCAATATGTTTTGAGGGAAGATTTTCTAATTTACCATTCTTTCTTCTATTAAATTGTATGAAAACTAGATTCCAAATTTCGATAACTTCAGGATGATCTTTGTTTACTAAGTCCTTACCTGAAATTTTTAATTTTTCTTTTTCAGACCTTATATCGACATGAATTTCAGAGCAAGGACCACATGGACCTACATCACCCATTTCCCAAAAATTATCTTTTTTATTTCCTAAAATGATTTTTTCTTTGTCTACTATTTGGCTCCACAAGTCAAAAGCTTCCTGATCAAGCTCAGTTTTATCATCTTTTGACCCCTCAAAAACAGTGACATATAATGAATTTTTATCAATATTGTAAACATCTGTTAGTAGTTCCCAAGCCCATTCAATTGCTTCCTTTTTAAAGTAATCTCCAAAGCTCCAATTACCAAGCATTTCAAACATAGTGTGGTGGTAAGTATCTATCCCTACTTCCTCAAGATCGTTATGCTTTCCTGAAACTCTTAGACACTTTTGAGTATCGGCCACTCTACTATTAACTATTTTTGAATTTCCTAAAAAGTTATCTTTAAATTGATTCATACCAGCATTAGTAAACATTAATGTTGGATCATTTTTAATTACCATAGGAGCAGATTTAACAATCTGATGGTTTTTATTTTTAAAAAATTCTAGAAATGTAGATCTAACTTTACTCGACTTCATTAATTATTAAATTATTGATTTACATTAAAATAAACTATTTTATATCTTTACTAAATATTATCTTAACAATTTAAGGGTAAAAATACTATAATTTAATCAATGTTTAAGACCAAATATTATTACGATTCTAAAACTCTTTCCTACAGAAAGATTAAGGTTAGTAAGGGAGTTCAATTAAGAAATATTTTAGCTTTTCTTTTTGCCTCTGCATTTTTTGGAATTGTTGTTTTGTTGGTTCTACTTCAATCTCCCGTTCTGAACACACCTACTGAACTATCACAATCAAGAGAAATTTCTAATTATAAATTTCAGCTTGATTTGATGAATAAAAAACTTGATCAACTCAATATAGTTTTAGAAGAGATTGAACAAAGGGATAACAATATATATAGAGTACTGTTTGAAGCAAATCCAATTCCTAGCGAAGTAAGAAAAGCTGGTTTTGGAGGAGTAAATAGGTATGAAAATCTTGAGGGATTTGAAAATTCTGAATTAGTGATTGAAACCACTAAAAAAATTGAGATTTTAACAAAACAAATTGTTATTCAATCAAAATCTCTTGATGAAATTGAAAGGCTTGCTAGTGAGAAAGAAAAATTATTAGCCGCAATACCCTCGATTCAACCAATAAAAAAAGGAGATTTGACCAGAATGGCTTCAGGATATGGTTACAGAACTGATCCTTTCAACAAATCTAGAAAAATGCATTATGGAATGGATTTTACTGCACCAAGAGGAACTCCAATTTATGCTGCTAGTGATGGTAAAGTGACAAGAGCTGACTCCAGATCTACAGGATATGGAAAACACATAAGAATTGATCATGGATTTGGATACGTCACTCTATATGGTCACCTAAACAAGTATAATGTTCGAAGAGGTCAAAAGGTAAAAAAAGGAGATGTAATTGGGTTTGTCGGAAGTACTGGAAGATCTCAAGCTCCTCACCTCCATTATGAAGTTCATAAAGATAAAAAAAGAGTTAACCCTATTAATTTTTATTTAGGAAATTTAACGCCCGATGAATTTGATGATTTGTTAAAATTAGCTAATCAAGAAAATCAATCATTAGACTAATGCATGTAGATTTACCTCAAAAACTTTATTACAGTATTGGAGAAGTATCAAAAGCTTTTAATGTAAACGCTTCGCTTATTCGTTTTTGGGAAAAAGAATTTGAATACTTAAACCCAAAAAAAAATGTAAAAGGAACCAGAAGATATTCTTCAATGGATATTGAGAAACTTCAAGTTATTCATCACTTAGTAAAAGAAAAAGGATATACTCTGGAAGGGGCCAAAGATCAACTAAAAGTATTAAACAAGAACTTTGAAATAATAAAAAAGTTAGAAAAGATAAAAGTAAATTTAATTAACATTAAAAAAGAACTTTAATTTATTTTTTTCTGAAAAATATCCTAATAGGGGTTCCATTAAAGTCGTACATTTCCCTAATCTTATTCTCGATAAATCTTTTGTATGGATCCTTAATATATTGAGGAAGGTTACAAAAAAATGCAAATTGTGGGAACGATGATGGAAGTTGTGTACAAAATTTAATTTTAACATACTTTCCTTTATATGCTGGAGGTGGATTCTTTTCAATAATTGGAAGCATACAATCATTAAATTTTCTGGTGACAATTTTTTTAGATCTATTTTTATAAACTGTCATTGCCGTCTCAATAGCTTTAAAAATTCTTTGCTTTGTTATACTTGAAATAAAAACTATTGGCACATCAGTGAATGGCTCTAATTCTTTTCTTATTTCTTGCTCTATAATTTTAATTGTATTAGTTTTTTTATCAACTAGATCCCATTTGTTAACTAATATTACAATTCCTTTATTATTTCTAGCAGCTAACCAAAATATATTTTTTACTTGAGAATCAAAAGATCTTGTAGCATCAAAAATTATTAAACACACATCTGAATTTTCAATGGTTCTTATAGACCTTACTACTGAGTAAAATTCTACATCATCACTAATTTTTGATTTCTTTCTAATTCCTGCAGTATCAATTAATTTAAAATCAAAACCAAATCTATTAAAATGAGTATCAATGCTATCACGGGTTGTTCCTGCTAAATCTTTTACAACATATCGCTCTTCTCCAAGTAATGCATTAATAAATGACGATTTACCTGCATTAGGTCTCCCAACTACAGCAAAACCAGGGATCTCATCATTTTCAATGACAGATTCATCAGGCATTAATGAGGCCAAACAGTCTAATACCTCTCCTGTTCCTGATCCGTTAATTGCGCTAAAATTAAATGTCTTATCAAATCCAAGTGAGTGAAATTCAATAGAATCTAACTGTCTTTTAGAATTGTCTACTTTATTAACCGCCAGTACAACTTCTTTGCTAGATTTGTGTAAAAGTCTGGAGATTTCGTAATCCATCGAACTAACTCCCGTTTCAACATCAACAACAAATATTACTATATCAGCTTCTTCAATTGCTATCATAACTTGAGAATTAATTTCTTTTTCAAAATTATCTTCTCCTCCAAGCATGAAGCCTCCAGTGTCTATAACAGTAAATTCTTTTCCGTTCCAAAATGAATATCCGTAATGTCGATCTCTAGTAACTCCACTTTGAGAATCTACAATTGCATCTCTTTTTTGTATCAATCTGTTAAAAAAAGTAGATTTCCCAACATTTGGACGTCCTACAATAGCAACTATGGAACTCATTATGATTTTTTAAAGGTGTACAAAACTAAACTTTTATTTTAAAAACATTTAATTATTCTGGTAACCAAATTTTTTAAGTTTATTTTCATCTGATCTCCAGTTTTTATTGACCTTAACATGCAGGTCTAAAAACACTTTTTTACTAAAAAATTTTTCAAGATCAATTCTAGACACTGTTCCCAAATTCTTTATAGCGGAACCCTTATGACCAATTAAAATTCCCTTTTGTGTAGGTCTTTCAACATATATAATTGAGCGAATTCTTATAATATTTTCATCTTCTTTAAATTCCTCTGTTAGAACCTCGACTGAATAAGGAACCTCTTTTTTATAGTTTAATAAAATTTTTTCCCTTATTATTTCGTTAACAAAAAATCTTTCGTTTCTATCAGTTAGCTGATCTTTCGGAAAAAATGGTGGTGACTCTGGGCTTAGCTCAACAAGTCTTTCTAATAATTTATCTATATTGAATGATTCTTTAACTGAAATTGGCCATATTTCAGCATTAGGAAGTTTTAATTTCCAAAAATCTAATTCATCATTTAACTTATCCTGATCTATTAAATCAATTTTATTAATAACAAGTATTAATGGTATATTAATTTTTTTAATTTTTGAAAAGAGTTTTTCATCTTTTAAAGTGTGGTCTTTATACTCAACTACATAAAGCAATACGTCAGCATCCTCGGTTGTTAATGAAACAAAATCCATCATTGTTTCATGAAGCTTGTGAGCAGGTTTAATTATTCCAGGTGTGTCAGAAATTACTAATTGGTAATTTTCTTCATTTAGAATGGCAAGAATTCTATGTCTTGTTGTTTGAGCTTTTGATGTTATTATAGAAAGTTTATGTCCCAATAATGAATTAGTAAGAGATGATTTACCAACATTAGGATTTCCAATAATATTAACAAAACTAGATCTATGCATATTAACGCAAATTTAAGTTTTAAATCAAGATTAATAATCTTTTTAACTATTTTATAAAAAACAGCTTGTTTTTATAAGAATTATTTAACTCAAACGCCTCTACAATACAGAAATGTTAAAAACAAAAAGTCATTAATTAAAATTAGTCAAAATAAGAGGGAATTTAAGATTTATAAATGTTATTAAATGACATGAAATACCTATACAATACTTAGACATTAGTATTTTATTAAACACAACATTTTAAGATCTTATTTTTTTCAACAGATGAAAACCAGAAAAACAGCACTAAACATTCCTTTATAATATCTGTAAAGGTTTTATAAGAAAAAAGTAAGTATATATGATTTATTTTTAAAATCAATAGAAAACAATGGAGGAAATCATTGATTTTTTATCACAACAACATTATGAAGACAATTAAAAATTAATATATAAATGCCAGAAAAGATTCACATTGGAAACTTAGAATACATTTTCAATGACAAAAAAGTGGAGGGAAAACAAATAAGAATTAACAATGAAAATTTTTATAAAATTTCTAACGTAGATAAAATGCGTCCATTTTTCATGAGCATTGTGAGTAACTCAAATCACTGGATGTTCATTTCGAGTACAGGAAGTCTTTCAGCTGGAAGAAAAAATAGTGAATTTGCTCTTTTTCCTTATTATACTGATGATAAAATTACAGAATCAAGTGAAACCACAGGAAGTAAAACTATACTGATTTTAAAAATTAATGGAAAAAAATATTTATGGGAGCCTTTTTCTGACAAATATTCGGGGATTTATAATATTTCTAGAAATATTTATAAAAATACTATCGGAAATAAAGTGATTTTTGAAGAAATTAACCATGACCTTAATATTGTGTTTAGCTATCAATGGAACTCAAGTAATAAATTTGGTTTCATTAAAAAATCTTTCATAAAAAATAATTCTAAAGAAAATGTAAGTATCAATTTGATTGATGGAATTCAAAATATCCTACCCTACGGTGTTGGAGAGGGACTTCAAAATGCTCAAAGTAATTTGGTTGATGCTTATAAAAAATGTGAATTAGAAGACAAAAGTAAAATAGGAATTTTTTCCTTGAGTGCTATAATTGTTGATAAAGCTGAGCCTAGCGAAGCTTTAAAAGCTAACACTGTTTGGTCTAGTGAAATAGAGAACACTAAACACCTTTTATCCTCATTACAGTTAAATGACTTTAGAAAGGGTATTGATGTAAAAAGTGAAAGCGAAATTAAAGCAGAAAAAGGTGCTTATTTCATAAATAAAAAGATTGAATTAAAAGAAAATTCTTCACACCAATGGATGATCATTTGTAATGTTAACCAAACTATATCAGACGTTGTTAGCTTAAAAAAATCAATACTCACAGGTAAAGAAATTATTACCAAGGTTAAAAATGATATTGTTTTAGGATCATCAAACCTAAGAGAATTGGTTGGAAATTCAGATGGATTACAGCTAACTAACGATAAACTTAGAATGATTAGACATTTTTCCAATACAATGTTTAACATAATGAGGGGTGGTATTTTTGATGAAAATTACCAGATTGAAAAAAATGACTTTCTCTCTTACATGAGTAAATCAAATTCTTTTATTTTTCAATCGTTTAATGAGACTCTAAATAGCCTGCCTGACAATTTTACTTTGCATCATTTGAAGTCAATTTCAGAAAATATCTCAAATCATGATTTTAAAAGATTATGTACAGAGTACCTGCCATTAAAATTTAGTAGAAGACACGGTGACCCGAGTAGACCTTGGAATAAATTCTCAATCAATACAAGAAGTGAAGTTGATGGATCTAAAATTTTAGATTACCAAGGTAATTGGAGAGATATTTTTCAAAACTGGGAAGCTTTAGCATACTCATATCCACAATTTATTGAAGGAATGATTCATAAGTTTTTAAATTCTACAACTTTTGATGGTTATAATCCATACAGGGTGACAAAATATGGATTTGATTGGGAAACAATTGAGCCTGATAATCCATGGTCATACATTGGATACTGGGGGGATCATCAAATAATATACCTTTTAAAATTTTTAGAATTCATTGAAAATCATTTTCCAAATAAACTTTATAAATATTTCTCAAAGAGCTTATTTGTATATGCTAATGTCCCCTATAAAATTAAACCTTATGATAAGATTTTAGAGGATTCTAAAAATACAATCGATTATGACCATTCCAATGAAGAAATCATTGAGAAAAGAAGAAAAAAACTGGGAATTGACGGATCATTACTACACAATAAAAATTCTGAAATCCACCATGTAAACTTTATTGAAAAGATTTTAGCAACGCTACTTTCAAAAGTTTCAAATTTTGTACCTGAGGGTGGAATATGGATGAATACTCAAAGACCTGAATGGAATGATGCTAACAATGCATTAGTTGGTAATGGAATTTCAATGGTAACTTTATATTATTTAAGAAGATTTGTTAAGTTTTTCAATTCATTATTAGAAAAAACTGATTTAATTTCTGTAGAAATATCATTTGAGCTTTATGACTTTTTTAATGATCTTCATTATGCTTTAAACAATAATAAAAAAGTTATCGACTCATCAATTTCTGATCAAAACAGAAAAAAAATAGTTGACTTACTTGGTATAGCAGGTTCAAATTTTAGAAATAAAATTTATGATAATGGTTTCTCTGGAACAAAATCTGCTATTGGAATCAAAGAAATTAAGGGTTTTACTGAACTTCTTTTAGAATATATAGACCATTCTATTGATTCAAATAAAAGAAAAGATAAACTTTATCACGCTTACAATTTATTAACTATAAAAAAGGATAAAATATCAGTTTCTTTCTTGCCAGAAATGCTTGAAGGTCAAGTAGCTGTATTAAGTTCCGGATATCTCAGTTCAAAAGAAAATTTAGAAGTTTTAGATGCTCTAAAATCAAGTAAATTATTTAGAAAGGATCAATACAGCTATATACTCTATCCCAATAAAGATTTAGGCTTATTCTTGAATAAGAATACTATTCCTTCATTTAAGGTTAATAAATCTAAATTATTGAAAGAATTATTAAATGATGGTAACCAACAAATAATTTCAAAAGACTGTGAAAGTTCATACCATTTTAATTGTGATTTTAATAATGTAAATGGATTAATTAGTGAACTGAAAAATTTACCAGAAAAGTACACTTCATTAGTCAAAGAGGAATACGACAACATTCTTGAAGTTTTTGAAGATGTATTTAATCACAAAGAATTTACTGGTCGATCAGGAACTTTCTTCGGATACGAGGGGTTAGGTTCAATCTACTGGCACATGGTATCTAAACTTTCTTTAGCAGTTTTAGAAACTACCAAAAAAGCAATACGTGAAAAAGATAATGTTATAATTGGGAGATTCTTTGATCACTATTTTGAAATATTAGAGGGAATTGGCGTTAATAAATCTCCTGAATTATACGGGGCATTTCCAACCGACCCTTATTCGCATACTCCAGCTGGAAAAGGAGCTCAACAACCAGGAATGACTGGCCAGGTAAAGGAAGATGTAATATCTAGGTTTGGAGAACTTGGTGTTGAAGTTAATAATGGTGTTATAAGTTTCAATCCTGAAATGCTAAGGGATCAGGAATTTTTAGAAACTACTGAAACTTTTAGATATGTGAATTTATCAAAAGAAAAAATTGAATTAGATGTTAAAAAGAATTCACTATGCTTTACATATTGTCAAGTTCCAATAATCTATTCTAAATCTTCTTCACAAAAAATCACTATAGATTTTATTAATGGGAAATCAGTTAGCATTCAAGGCAATGAACTTGATAATGATTCAAGCAAGTCTCTTTTTGATAGAGAAAATATTATTAAGCAAATTAATGTTAGTGTATTAAAATGATAATTAAAGAAATACATAAGTTCTCTAAAAATAAATTAATCAATAAAAACTTGATTATGTTGTTAGTGATATGCTTATTTATTTCTTGTAATTTTTCGGAAAACCAAATGACAAATAAAAAAGAAATTACAGCTGAAGAAATATTAAATAATCCTGACTATTTAGCGATTTCATATGGGGGATATAGACATAATACTAGGGATATTCAACCAACTATGGACGAATTAAAAGAAGATTTAAAAATACTTTCTTCTCTTGGAATAAAAATTATAAGAACATATAATCTACAATTAGATCAAGCACCTAATATTTTAAAGGCTATTAAAGAACTAAAAATATCAGATCCAGATTTTGAGATGTATGTAATGTTAGGTGCTTGGATTGATTGTGAAAATGCTTGGACTGATAATCCTAATCATGAAAAAGAAAATGAATCTGCTAATGCAATAGAAATTCAAAAAGCAATTAATCTTGCAAATATTTATCCAGAAATTGTGAAAATTATTGCAGTTGGAAATGAAGCAATGGTTAATTGGGCTTGGAGTTACTATGTCAAACCAAGAGTTATTTTAAATTGGGTTAACCATCTTCAGGATTTGAAAAAACAAAAAAAACTTCCTGAAAATTTATGGATAACTAGCTCAGATAATTTTGCCTCGTGGGGAGGTGGAGAAGAATCTTATCATAGTGAAGACTTAAATTCATTAATTAAAGCAGTTGACTTTATCTCAATGCACACATATGCATTTCATGATACTCATTACAATCCATCTTTTTGGAAATTTAATAAGAACCTAAAGAACGACTTCTCTGATTTAGAAATTATAAATAAATCAATGGATAATGTACTTGAATATACTATCTCACAATATAATAGCGTTAAAAATTATCTTGATAAAATTGGAGTAAAAAAACAAGTTCATATTGGGGAATTAGGTTGGTCAACCGTTTCAAATGAACTTTACGGAGACAATGGAACTCATGCTGCTGACGAGTACAAACAAGCATTATTTTTTAAAAAAATTAGAGAGTGGACCACAAAAGAAAAAATTAGCTGTTTTTATTTTGAAGCATTTGATGAGCCTTGGAAAGATTCACAAAATAATCCAAATGGTTCTGAAAATCATTTTGGTTTATTTACAGTTGACGGAAAAGCAAAGTATGCATTATGGGAAAATGTTGATAATGGAAGTTTTAAAGGACTCACAAGAAATGGTAATTCAATAACTAAAACCTATAACGGAAATAGTGAAACCTTATTTAATAATATACTAACTCCACCTGTAAATGAATAAGTTATGAAATTAAAATATTCTTTTTTTTTAATTCTTATAGTTACGATACTAGGTTGGAATTTTTATAATTGTTGTGAAGAAAATAATGTAGAAATTAATGAAAGATATTTTTTAGTTAATAATGAAAGATATTTTATTAAAGGAGTTTGCTATGACCCTGTTCCATTAGGCTATAAAAAAAGAAGTTTCGAAAAATTGATGAAGATTTAAAGCTAATGGTTGAAGCTGGTGTCAATACAATTCGTGTTTATTCTCCAATTGATGATATCTCAATTCTTGATAAAATTGATAAGGCTGGAATCAAAATAATAGTTGGGTTTGGATATAATCAAGACGGATATTACGATATTCTTTCTGGATCCTTTGAAAATTATATAAAAAAGTATAAAAATCATAATGCTATACTATTTTGGGAGCTTGGTAATGAATATAATTATCATGCAGAATGGTTTGAAGGAAATATTAATAATTGGTACAAAGCATTAAATGAAGCTGCATATAAAATAAAACAAATAGACAGTTCAAAACCTGTAACTACTGCTCACGGTGAAATTCCAGACAAAATTCTTATTGAAAAACTTGATAATATTGATGCTTGGGGAATTAATGTATATAGATGGGATGATCCAAGTGATTTGCTTGAAGAATGGGTAAATATTAGTGAAAAACCATTATACCTTTCTGAAGCTGGAAGTGATAGCTATATGACTATTGAAAAACACGGATACTCAAAGGGAGAGAATCAACTTGCTCAAGCTGATGCGAACGCAAAAATTTTAGATGTTGTGTTTAATAATGCAGATAAAGTTTCTGGTGTTTTAATATTTCAATTTATTGATGGTTTATGGAAGGCTGGAAATCCTGACAAACAAGACATTGGTGGATGGGCTCCAAATAGCATTGGAGTTCCTTATGATGGAGCTCCGAACGAGGAGTTCTGGGGCATCGTAGATATTGAAAGAAATAAAAAGAAAACTTTTGAAGTAATTAAGAAAAAATACAACAATTAAGTATGAACAAAATTATTAAATCTTTACTTATAGTAATAGCATTCTGTTCTTGTGAAAAAAATTCTAATATGGAAATTAATGTTTTTGAAACATCTAGAAATGGAAATAAATTATCTGAAATTAAAGAATTTCAAATCAATGAAAATTTATCAGAAATTACCTTAAATACTAGTAAAAAATTTCAAACTATAACAGGTTTTGGAGGAGCCTTCACTGAATCCTCTGCTTATTTACTTAATCAAATGAGCAAAGAAAAAAGACAAGAAATTTTAGATGCTTATTTTTCTGAAAAAGGTTCAAATTATTCTCTTACAAGAACTCACATGAATTCATGTGATTTTTCTATTTCCAACTATTCTTACAGCCCAGTAGAGGGAGATGTGGATCTTAAACATTTTTCTGTTAAAGAAGATATAGATGATATAATTCCAATGATAAAAGAAGCCATGGAAGTTTCACAAGATGGATTTAAAATTTTTGCATCTCCATGGACAGCAGCTCCATGGATGAAAGATAACAATGAGTGGAAAGGGGGAAAATTATTACCAAAATATTACGATACTTGGGCCCTATTTTTCTCAAAATATGTTGATGCTTATAAAGATCAAGGTATAGATATATGGGGTTTTACAGTTGAAAATGAACCACACGGAAATAATTCAAGTTGGGAAAGTATGCATTATACACCAGAAGAAATGACACATTTTGTAAAAGATTACTTAGGTCCTCAACTGGAAAAAGACGGTAAAGGAGATATTGTAATTCTTGGTTATGATCAAAACAGAGCAGATCTAAAAAAATGGGTTGACTCAATGTTTGAAAACGAAGAATCATCTAAATATTTTGATGGAACTGCTGTTCATTGGTACGATAGTACTTATGAATTTTATCCTGACGAACTTCAATACGCTCACAACAAAGCACCAAACAAATATTTAATTCAAACTGAAGCTTGTATAGACTCCGAAGTCCCTCATTGGAATGATGACGATTGGTACTTTAGAAAAGAAGCCACTGATTGGGGTTATGATTGGAGAGAGGATGCAAAAAAATATTTACACCCAAAATATGCACCATTTAACAGATATTCAAGAGACATCATTGGGTCTCTTAATAATTGGGTAGATGGCTGGGTAGATTGGAATATGATTTTAGATACTCAGGGAGGCCCAAATTGGGTGAATAATTGGTGTGTAGCACCAATTATTGTTGATCCAAATATTGATGAAATATACTACACTCCTCTTTACTATGTAATGACACATTTTAGTAAATATATAAGACCAGGTGCTGAAATTATTGAAGCAAAGAATACTGATTCTGAATTAATGGTTACTGCCGCTTTAAATCCTGACAAGAGTATTGCTGTTGTATTATTTAATGAAGGATTTGAAGAAAAAAGTTTTAATCTTAATTTAAATGGATTTTCAAAATCCTTAACAATAAGCCCACAAGCAATTCAAACCATAACACTAAAGAACTAATATCATGGAAAACAATACTTTAAAAAGTTCAGTTGGAATGGGCCAAAAAATAGCATTTGGTTTTGGAATGTTAGCAAATCAAATGTTTCCTGCGGCTTTAGGAGTATTTATAATTGTTCTTGTTCAAGATCTGGGTTTTGCAGCGCTATTGTGGGGAATAATACAATTTGCCCCTCGAATCTTTGATGCTGTAACAGACCCATTAATGGGATTTATCTCAGATAATACAAAATCTAAATGGGGAAGAAGGAGACAATATGTCTTTGTTGGTGGAATATTAATGGGATTAGCTTATGTTGCAATGTGGCAATTGTATGAAGACGATGGAATCATATATAATTTTATTTATTTCTTTTCATGGTCATTAGTGTTTTACCTTGGGTTAACCATTTTCAGTGTTCCTTATGTTGCCATGGGATATGAAATAAGTGATGATTTTCACGAGAGAACTCAGATTATGGCTATTGCTCAATTTATAGGGCAATGGGCATGGGTAATAGCTCCATGGTTTTGGGTTATTCTCTATGATCCTGCCTGGTTTCCTGACGGAGCAGGTCAAGGTGTAAGGGATTTATCTATTTGGGTAGCTATACCGTGTACAATTTTTGCAATTATACCCGCGATTTTCATAAAGAGTAAATCAACCCTCAACAGGAAAGATTTTTTACCTGTTAATTCTAGCTATATAAGTAAAAGTATAAAAGGGATTTTTATTTCTGCTTTTGAGGCATTTAAAATTAAACAATTTAAAAAAATTGCTTTTGCAACATTTTTAATTTTTAACTCATTTCAAGTAATTGCAGCTTTTACTTTTTTAATAATTGTTCATTATTTATTTAACAGTGACCCCGCAAGTGCTGGAAACTGGCCTGCGTTACACGGATCAGTTGGTGCACTCATTACATCTTTTTTGGTCATTCCATTAATCACTGTAATTTCTAAAAGAATAGGAAAAAAGAAGGCCTTTATACTTTCTCAATTAATTTCAATAATAGGATATATTTTATTTTGGTTTTTATTTATACCTGGAAAACCTTATATGTTTTTATTTGCTTTACCATTTCATTCTTTTGGAATCGGAAGTTTATTTACGATAATGATGTCAATGACTGCAGATGTATGTGATTTAGATGAATTAGAAAATGGTGTTAGAAGAGAAGGTGTTCTCGGTGCAGTATACTGGTGGATGGTAAAACTTGGATTTGGTGTAGCCGCCTTGTTCAGTGGATTCATACTATGGTTGGTAGGATTTGACCCAGATCAAGTCACAGAAACTGCTCTTGTAGGTATGAGGTTATTTTATACATTTCTTCCAATAACTGGGGTAATTCTGGCAATCTTAATAATGAAAGATTATGATATTACTGAGGAAAGAGCAAATGAAATTAAAGAGCAATTGGAATTAAAAAAAAATAAAAAATAAAAATGTCTTACAGAAAGGAAAAGATACATTCCTTAACAGGAATCAATTTAAATATAGTATCTGAATCAGAATTAAAAAAGCTTTGTAATAAGTTTCTTAAAAATGGAATTCATGGATTGTGTTTTAGTGCTTATGATGAAGGTCAAGAGCCTGGAAATAATATTTCTGATGAGCAAATTTTAAGAAAATTAAATATTATTAAACCTTACATTAAATGGATTAGAACATTTTCTTGTACAGAGGGAAATGAAAGAATTCCAGTCCTTGCAAAAGAATTAGGTTTAAAAACATTAGTTGGTGCATGGCTAAGTGATAATAAGCTAACAAATGAAAAAGAAATTAACGGATTAATTTCTTTATGTAAATCAGGTCATGTTGATGTTGCGGGAGTTGGTAATGAAGTTTTATATAGAAAAGAAATGTCTGAAAGTGAGCTTATCGACTACATTAATTTAGTTAAAAAGGAAATTGGAGATATTCCTGCTGGTTATGTTGATGCTTACTATGAATTTTCTGCAAGACCCAATTTAGCAGATTCATGTGATGTTATATTAGCTAATTGCTACCCATATTGGGAAGGTTGTAGTTTAGAATACTCATTAATGTATATGAAACAAATGTATTTTGAGGCAAATTCAGCTGGTAAAGGAAAAAAAGTAATTATTACCGAAACTGGTTGGCCAAGTCAAGGAGCAAGTTTAAGAGGTGCTCACCCATCGAAAGAAAATGCTCTTAAGTATTTCATTAATGCACAAAATTGGTCATTTGAAGATAATATTGAAATGTTTTATTTTTCAGCTTTTGATGAATCGTGGAAAGTTGGTGTTGAAGGAGATGTAGGAGCTTACTGGGGATTGTGGGATAAAGATGAAAAATTAAAATTTTAATATTGGATTACTCAAAAGTACTTAACATAGATATCGGTAAAGCAGTTTGCTATTCTGGATATAGAAAAGGCCAAACACCTGGAGAAATTTTTCCTACTTACAACCAGGTAAAAGAAGACCTTTTAATTATTAACAAAACATGGAAATACATTAGATTATACAGTTGTGATTTTCATTCGAGAACTGTTCTAAAAGTTATAAAAAATGAAAAACTCGACTTAAAAGTTATGCTCGGTTGTTATATTGAAGCAGAAGTAAATAATTACTCATGTCCTTGGGGAGGAGAGTATTCTGAAGATCAATTAAAAATAAATAAAAAAAGAAATTTAGAAAGAATTGATTTACTTTCTGAACTTGGAAATAAATACCCTAAAATTATCTTTTCACTCTCAATTGGTAATGAAGCTTGTGTAAGTTGGACAGACCATATGGTCCCCGTGGAGAGTGTAGTAAACTATGCTAAAATCTTAAAGTCAAAAGCTAAACAACCTATTACTTTTTGTGAAAACTATGTTACATGGGTAAATAAACTAGAAAAACTAGTTGAGGTATTGGACTTTATTTCTATTCACACCTACCCTCAGTGGGAAAATGTTTATATAGATGATGCCTTAAATTATACCATTGATAATTTTGATTTGGTTCGTTCTAAATATCCTAATAAATTAATTGTTATAACTGAGGCTGGCTGGACAACTTCAACTAATGACATTGAAATAAAAAAGCATAATACTAACGAACATTTTCAAAAAATATACTACAAACAACTTTCTAAATGGAGTGAAGAAAAAAAAGTCCTGACTTTCTTATTTGAAGCCTTTGATGAGCCTTGGAAAGGATCAGATGACTCTTTAGAACCTGAAAAGCATTGGGGTTTATATAACGAAAACAGAACTCCCAAGGTTGCAATGAAAAAAGAAACTTATAAAAAGTAATAATATTTATTTCTTCCCCATAAAATTAATTTATTATATATTTACACTCCAAATCGCGGGATAGAGCAGTAGGTAGCTCGTCGGGCTCATAACCCGAAGGTCACAGGTTCGAGTCCTGTTCCCGCTACTAAAACAATAAAACGGTTATATTTTTATAAAGTGTAACCGTTTTTTAATTTCTTAAATATCACCCTTCAAGCATCTTGTGAAAAAAGGGAAATCATCTGTAACGACATAATAATAAATGCCTTCAGGGAATTGTGGGGTTACACCAAATCGACCATTACATTGATCCAAATCTCCAAGTCCTTCAATATACTCATAATCTTGAGTAAAAGCACCCATTGGGATTGGTGTATTTGGATTGGTAGTTCCCTGACCAGGCCCACCAATTAATGCAGTTAAAGTTGTAGGTCGATTAGCATCAGGCTCAGATTTTAAGCTATAACTCGGAGTAAGTGACTTAATACTGCTGTTAGAATTATTAGCGTCAGAATATCCATATCTTGCGTATACTGGGAACCCATCTGATGCCCATCCAACTATTGTCATCCCTTGATTGTCGCCAAGAAAATCTACCAATAGTTCTGGCATTCCGTGATAATGATAAGCACCATTAGGCTGAACATGTGCATGATTCATGTCATCTCCAAAGTCAAAAGTGTCATGACCTAATGCTTCAATATTCCAATTACCCTGACCTTGTGCTAAACTACATTCGCCAGCATCATTACATCTCCCCGCAGTCGCAGGATCAAACTTTACACTATTTAGTGAGTAGGCGATCACTAAGGCAGGACCCACAATTTCCAATCCACTTTCTGTTATTATTTCAGGACAAAGGGTAAATCGTTTATTTACGTTTTGTTCTGTGATTGTATTTGGATTATCAGCATTTGGAAATGTTCCTACTTCATGATTAGGAATCCCATTTCCGCTTAAAATTCTATCGATACCATCAGAAGTCCATGAATATTTGCTGTATTTGTTTACTGACTCATCATCATTATAGATTTCTTCATTGATGTCGACTAAAATTCCAGCAGTTGAATAATCCCCAGAACAGTCAAAATCATTTTGGTCTTGGGGGTCTTCATTATTACTGCACGACAATAAGAATAATAGAAAGAATAATTTTAAAAAAAAATTCATTTTAGTTTTTTAAACTTAGACCCCAATTTATCTAAATAGTTTAATGAATACACTTAAATATGATGTTAATCATTTTGAATTAGGCGTATAGTTTGAGTGGTAATTTCAAAATCTCTTGGCGTAAAACTGATGTTCGATATTTCAATAGAGTTATCTACTAAAACAATAAAACGGTTATACTATTATATAGTTAACCGTTTTTTTATTCCAAATAATTTAGAAAATCTAACTTTCTGACTAATAAATTAATTTTTGTAACTTGATATAACTAACCAAAAAAAAACTTTATGAAACTTTTAAATTATTTAGCAGTAATGCTTTTTGCATTTTCTGTTAATGCTCAAAACGTTATTAATCAAACCTATTTAGATGTTCCACTGAACAAAATTGGTGAATTTGTAGACTTACATGAAAAAGTAACAAATGCATCAATTGGAGAAGGCAGAACTATTGCGAGGTCGTTTGTGTACAGACACTGGTATGGATCGGATCATAGTATAATGATTAGTGACATTTATGCTTCTGCTGAAGAAATGGTCAAAGATGATATTTGGACTGTTCTTGGAGCTAACATTGAAAAACTACCTGAAGATGAAAAAAAAGAAATGCAAGAAACAGTAGCAAAATGGTGGGGTTATTTCAATAATCATACTGATGAAGTAAGAGTTGTAGACTGGCAAGGAAACTGGTATGGAAAAGAAAATTTGGATTTGGACAATCCGTATGTATTTGTAGTTGGTAGTTATAATTCATCAGCTGGAAATCAAGAACTCATTGATGCATATATGGGATGGAATGTGAAGCCAGGTGTAGATGATGGAGTTATGTGGTATGGAGGAGCTACAACGCATTACATCGGTTCGGGATCAGATGTTCAAGTTTGGGCTGCTTATAAAAATATTGCTGATTTTGCAGTTGCAAACGGCCCTGAAGGCGTTAGAAATTCTGAATATGCTGGAAGCTTTTGGAATTTAGTTGAAGGATCTCACTCAGATCAAATTTATGTGCATGTTGGAAATACAAGAAATGCTCAAGGTAAGTTTAATAGAGCAGGTAATGATAATTAATATAGATTTAAAGAAATTAAGTTAATCTATCTTATTTTTTTACTTTTCATAATAAGGGTCATTAAATGATTAGTATCGATTATATCTCTTGGAGTTGGACTAATGTTCGATATTTGAATAGAGTTATCTACTACACAAGACGGACTAGTTTTTTTACTAGTCCGTTTTTTATTGCAATCATCCTTACCCATTGTAAATGAATGGATTAACCTAAATATTGGGTTCAAATTTGAGGTTCGATATGTTCTGTCGTTCGGGTCTATGACTATTCCCTCTTGGTAACTGCACCGTATTTGTTAGTTAATTTTCTTTTTCTTATCTCATCAAATAATTGAAACAATAAAACAGTTATACTATTATAGTGTAACCGTTTTTATATTTAAAGTATAATCTTTTAGATATTCTCATCTAAAGATTCATCTACAAAAGTTTTATCATCTATACTAAAGTCGTCCATAGTTTGCTCTAGTTTACTACTAATTTTGACCAAATAAATTGTATCCGAATCCCTAACCTCTACAGCTTTTATAGTTTCACCTTTTAAATTTTTAAAAGAAATAATTTCATCATAATCATATCCTTCGGGATATTTTTCGATTAACAAGTTTAATATTTCGGATGTTAATTTTTTATAATCAATAATAATTCTTTTCATAGTAATTACATTTTTAATAAATAGGCGAAAATTAAAGGCGCTACTATAGTTGCATCACTTTCAATGATAAACTTTGGAGTATCTATGTCAATCTTTCCCCATGTAATTTTTTCATTAGGAACAGCTCCAGAATATGAACCATAACTAGTAGTAGAATCAGAAATTTGACAAAAGTAACTCCAAAACGGAGTTGTTTCTTTTTCTAAATCTTGATAAAGCATGGGGACAACACAAATTGGAAAATCACCAGCTATACCTCCACCTATTTGAAAAAAACCAATACCATTATTAGAGTTTTGGGTATACCACTCAGAAAGAAAAGTCATATATTCAATTCCGGACTTCACAGTAGATGCTTTTAACTCTCCCTTTATAACATATGAAGCAAAAATATTTCCCATTGTTGAATCTTCCCAACCTGGGACAACCATTGGAAGATTTTTTTCTGCTGCAGCATACATCCATGAATCTTTAATATCAATTTCATAATACTCTTCTAATACACCTGAAAGTAACAGTTTGTACATATATTCATGAGGAAAATAACGCTCACCTCTTTCCTCACAATCTTTCCATATTTTAAAAATATGTTTTTGTAATCTTCTAAAAGCTTCTTCCTCAGGAATGCATGTATCAGTAACTCTATTTAATCCTTTTAATAGTAGGTTCCATTCATCTTTTGGTGTTAGATCTCTATAATTTGGTATTCTTTTATAATGCGAGTGAGCTACTAAATTCATTATATCTTCCTCTAGATTAGCTCCTGTACTCGAAATAATTTGAACTTTATCTTTTCTAATCACTTCAGAAAAAATTTTTCCTAACTCAGCAGTACTCATTGCTCCTGCTAATGAGACTAACATTTTTGAGCCATTATTTATTTGATTTTCATAAGCTTTTGCAGCATCCACAAGTGTGGCAGCATTAAAATGCAGAAAATATTTTTCTATAAATTCTGAAATTGAATATGTATTACTCATAATCATTTTTAAATTTTATTAATTTTTTAAATGGTGAATCGATTTTTTCTTCTTCATTATATTCATTGTCATTTTCATTAGATTTAAACTTATAGCTTAACATCTTGTAATATAGTTTAGCCGCCAAAAAATCTGAAGATTTATCGATTTCATTAGGGCATAATTCAACAATGTCAAAACCAACAACATTTTTCTCATTAAAAACACGTCGTAAAAAATCTAAGGTTTCATACCAAAACAATCCTCCAGGCTCAGGGGTACCAGTACTTGGCAATATTGAAGGATCAAAAGCATCTAAATCAAATGAAATAAACACATTTTTGGATAATTTTTCAATTACATCATCAATCCAGTATTCATTTGAAGCCAATTCATGTGCAAAGAAGACATTATCCTGATTCATAACATTTTTTTCTTCTACATCCATACTTCTAATACCTACTTGAACTAAATTTGTATTTTGATTAGCCTCATACATTGCACAAGCATGATTATATTTTGTTCCTTCATAAACTTGTCTTAAATCAGCATGAGCATCAATATGTAAAACACTAAGATCATCAAAGGAATCATTAAATGCTTTAACTGTAGCTATGGAAATTGAGTGTTCGCCTCCAAATATGGTTACAAACTTATTTTTACTAATATATTTTTTAGTGATTTTGTATACAGTGTCGATCATTTCATCAGGTGAATCAAAATCTGATATTGAATCAGATAAATAAATTCCCTTTTTGTAAACTTCACTATTAGTTTCAATATCGTAAAGTTCCATATTTTCTGAAGCTTCTAAAAAAGCTGATGGTCCTTTATCAGCTCCTTTTTGCCATGTACTAGTTCCATCATAACAAACAGGGATTAGAACTATTTTAGCAGATTCAATTTTGCTAAACTTTTTAGCTATTCCAGCATAAGTTTTATTTGTTTTCATATCCTAATATTGAAAGGAATTCCTCACTTTTTTGTTGTTCTTTGAATAATTTGGTATTAAAATTTCCATTTGAGTCTTTATCAATAATTATATGTTTTGGATGGGGTATTAAGCAATGCTGAAGACCTCCAAAACCTCCAATACTTTCTTGATATGCTCCAGTATTAAAAAATCCAACATATAATGGATCTTTATCTCTATATATTGGTAAATAAATTGCATTTACATGTTGTTCAGAATTATAATAATCATCACTATCACAAGTTAGTCCTCCTAATAACACTCGCTCATATTCTGAATTCCATTTGTTTATTGGCAACATAATGAAACGTTTATTTATGGCCCAACTATCAGGCAAAGTTGTAATGAATGATGAATTAATTATATTCCATTTTTCACGATCATTTTGTTTTTTTTGATATAAAACTTCATATATAGCACCGCCACTTTCACCGACCGTGTAACTCCCAAATTCAGTAAAAATATTAGGTGTTTCAACTTTAGCTTCATTACTAGCTTTCTGAATTTGATAGATTATTTCTTCTATCATATATTGATAATCATAATCGAAAGCCAAGGAGTTTTTGATTGGAAATCCACCCCCAATATTTAAGCTATCCAATGTTGGACAAATTTTCTTTAAATCAACGTATAATTTTAAACATTTAGATAATTCGTTCCAATAGTATGCATTATCTTTTATACCTGTGTTGATAAAAAAGTGAAGCATTTTAAGATTAACTTTTTTATTATTTTCTATTTCATCTCTATAAAATGATAAAATATTTTTATACCCAATTCCTAATCTACTTGTATAAAATTCAAATTTTGGTTCCTCCTCACTCGCTATTCTTATGCCAATATTAATTTTACGTGATGTTTCACTAAGAATTAAATTTAATTCTTTGTAATTATCAATAATTGGTATGCAATTTTCATGTCCAGATTCTATAAGGTCTGCAATATTTGAAATGTATTGATTTCGCTTAAAGCCATTACATAAAACAAAAGTTTTATTAGAAATTTTTCCTTCATTTTTTAGTGATTTAATTATATCTAAATCAAATGCTGAGGAAGTTTCTATGTGTGTATCATTTTTTAAAACCTCAGAGATAACGTGTTTAAAATGAGAACTTTTTGTACAATAGGAATAAAAATAATTTCCTTTGTAATTATGCTTTTTAATTGCTTCCCTAAACCAATTCTTGGCATTGTTTATATTTTTAGAAATTTTTGGCAAATAAGTGAATTTTAATGGAGTCCCATATTGTTTAATCAAAGATGTTAAATCAACGCCATTAAAAAGCAAATCTCCATTAGGAATTGAAAATTCTTCTTGAGGAAAGTCAAAAGTTTGCTCTATTAAGTCTTTATAAGTTATGTTCATTATATTCCAATTAAAAAATTAAAAAACAAATCCTATCGCTATCTGATAACTTGATTTGTTGAAAACTAATTGAAATTGAAAAACTAAATTACTAGTTGGAGATACACTCCTCTAAGACTAAGAATCTGAAGTGTATTTAAAAATATTACAATGGAAGAAAACCTAATTTTTTCGTTGTATTTACCAAATACAAAACAATTTTTTTTCTTCCAAAAAAAACTACTTCCGAAATAAATAAAATTTAACATTTTATTTTAATACATAATCCAAATGTAATTTTTTTTTTAATAAAAAAAACACTTTTTTTTTGAATAAATTTTTAGAATATTTCAATAACAAATTTAAAACTGTCAAATCCATTATTGTAGAACTAAGCTTTTTATTTCATTATCAAATTCTTTCTTAAAATCCTCAAATGCTTTTCCGGTTGCAGGACCATTAAAACCTGTATGAATACTATTGACTTTTCCTGACTTATCAATAATAATAGTTGTTGGATAGGAACGAATTTCTTTTAGCATTGGAAGTTTTTCTTGAGCTAGTTTAGTGTCAACGCTTCCGTATTGAGCTAATAATATCTGGGTAAGGAATATTAAATCTATCAATCATTGATTGAATTCTGTTCATAGCTTTTTTAATTCAAGACTTTATTTGTAAAAATTTATCAGGAAATATTTGGATTATCGTCTGTGGAGGATATTTAAATCACATTCTAATAATTTTCTTCACTGCCTCTACTATTGCTCTTTGGAATAAAAAAACTTAAATATTAGTGATAGATTACTGTTGACATAAAAATTACTATGCATGCATAGTAATTTATCAGTTTTCTATATATTTGTTACAATAATTAATTTGTAAAAGATGGCTGATAAATACGTTGATATAGATACTCTAAAATACTTATTGTATGATGTACACGAGTTAGAAAAATTACTTAAAAGAGAAAGATTTGTTGATCACGATAAGGAATCTCTAGATATGTTTTTAGACTCTAGTAAAGATTTTGCCGATAGAGAGTTATTCCCTTATTTTAAGGAAATGGATGAAAATCCAGCTTTTCATAAAGATGGACAGGTATATGTGCATAAGCAGGTAGAAACAATGATGAAAAAAGGAGGCGAATTAGGTTTTATATCATCTAGTTTTGATTACGAAGTTGGAGGTTTACAAATTCCTCTAATGGCTAGTACTGCATCAAGCTACATACTTGATGCTGCAAATAATCATTTACCTGGATATGCAGGTCTAACTCAAGGTGCTGCTGAGCTAATTATTCATTTTGCTAAAAAGGATCTTTTAGATAAGTATGTTCCTGATATGCTTGCTGGTAATTGGGGAGGAACTATGTGTTTAACTGAACCGCAAGCAGGAAGCTCATTGTCTGATATTGTAACAAAAGCTACACCAAATGAGAACGGGTACTATAATATTAGTGGCCAAAAAATATTTATCTCAGCTGGGGATAACCAATATCTAGATAATATTGTTCATTTAGTTCTAGCTAGAGTTGAAGGAGCTCCAAAAGGAACAAAAGGAATATCATTATTTATAGTTCCAAAAAACAGAAAATTAGATGATGGTTCTTTAGAACCAAACGATGTGACTAGTGTTGCTGATTTTCAAAAAATGGGTCAAAAAGGATATTGTACAACTCATTTAGGGTTTGGAGATAAAGAAGATTGTCGCGGTTGGTTAGTTGGAGAAGAGAACAATGGATTAAGCTGCATGTTTGTGATGATGAATGCAGCTAGAATTGGAGTTGGAAGAGCTGCATCAGCAATTGCTTCAGCCGCATATTATGCATCTCTTCAATATGCCAATGAAAGACCACAAGGAAGAAAACTTTCCAGTGATGGTAAGAAAAATGTAGAAGAAAGTCAGTCCTTAATTATTGAACACCCTGATGTTAGAAGAATGCTCTTATTACAAAAAGCGGTTGTTGAGGGTTCTATGAGTCTTGTTTTATTAGCAGCTAAATATTATGATATAGAAAGTACTGCTCAATCAAAAGAGGAAAAAATAAAATACAATACTTTACTTGAAATGATTATACCAGTTGTAAAAACATACCCATCTGATGCTGGGGCTTATTCCGTAAATAATGGACTACAAGTGTTAGGGGGATATGGATTTTGTTCAGACTTTATACTGCAACAGTATTATAGAGATATTAGAATTTCTGCAATATATGAAGGTACTACCGGAATTCAGTCTCAAGACCTTCTTGGTCGAAAAATTACCATGAATAACGGAGAGGGTTTGAAACTATTACTTGAAGAAATAATTAAAACAATTACAAAAGCAAGCAATTATCCAGAATTAAAAGAATATTGTGATTCTCTTAGTAAAAAAATTAAATTATCAGAAAAGATTTTACAAACACTTATGCCTTACGCCCTCAAAGGAGATTTTGAAAAGTATTTAGCTGATGCAAGTATATTTATGGAATTCTTCAGCTTAGTAATAGTTGGATGGAATTGGTTAGAAATTGCGGCAAATTCACAGGAAGCTCTTAAAAATGGAGATAAGAAATATTCAGAAATCTTCTATAAAAGTAAGATAGAAACTATGAAATATTTCTTTGAATATGAATTACCTAAAACTATTGGTCATTCAGAAATAATCATGAATCCATCATCTGTAACAATAAAGAAAGAAGGAGAAATTTTAATTTAATCCTTGTTGTGTGAGCCATCACAAAATCCATTTGGATCTAATGTATTTCCACATCCACATTTTGGTTTATTTGACATAAACTAGTTTTTATGACGACACCTTCTTTTTGTAGGTATTTTAAAAAACATACTGGAAAAACATTTATAAAATTTGTAAACGAATATAGAATCAATAACGCTTTAAAACTTCTTGCACAGTCTGAAATTGACATTAAAAATATTTGCTATGAATGTGGGTTTAATAATTTTTCTCACTTTAATAGACTGTTTAAGAAAACAATAAAAATCACCCCGTCAGAGTATAGAAAAAAAATTAACTCAATTGAATGATAAGGTTTTTTATCAAAATTTAAATTTATTGCTTATTTTAAAAGAAAATTAACTCAAATGGAAAATTTAAAACTCGTTGTTCAGCTTATTATAGCATTAGGAATTTTTAATGTATGGCTAATAAATTTTAGTAAACCCTCTAAATACAGAGGAGGTAACGCTGGTAATATGTCTGAGGAATTCGAAACATATGGATTCAACAGCTGGTTCATGAAATTAGTTGGATTTTTAAAACTGTCTATGGCTGTTTTACTTATTGCAGGGATTTGGTATTCAAATCTTGTTGAATACGCTGCTTTTGTAATTGGAACTTTAATGGTTGGTGCAATTTTCGCTCATGCTAAAATCAATGATCCATTTATTAAGTCTGTTCCCGCATTAATTATGCTTATTCTGTGTTCCATACTTATCATATTGTAACTCATAACTTATATATTCAAATTAATATTATTTTACTTTGAATTCATTTTATATAGATTAATTTTGCAGAAAATACTACTACATGGCATTTAACATCGAAATGATCGAAAAGGTTTATAAAGAAATTAAAACCAAAGTAGACAAGGCAAAAGAGCTAACACAAAAGCCTCTAACACTTTCTGAAAAAATTCTTTACTCTCATTTATGGAGTGATAATCTTAATACTCCTTTCACAAGAGGGGAAGATTATGTCGATTTTGCACCAGATAGAATTGCCTGTCAGGATGCAACAGCTCAAATGGCCTTGTTACAGTTTATGCAAGCTGGGAAAAAAAAGGTTGCAGTTCCTACAACAGTCCATTGTGATCACTTAATTCAAGCTTCTGTTGGAGCAACTAAAGATTTACAATCTGCATTAAACAATAGCAATGAAGTTTTTAACTTTTTAGAATCAGTATCCAATAAATATGGAATAGGTTTTTGGAAACCAGGAGCTGGTATTATTCACCAAGTTGTACTGGAAAATTATGCATTCCCTGGTGGAATGATGATTGGTACAGATTCTCACACAGTTAATGCTGGTGGTTTAGGAATGGTTGCGATTGGAGTTGGAGGTGCTGATGCGGTTGATGTAATGGCTGGAATGCCATGGGAATTAAAATTTCCTAAACTAATTGGAGTTAAATTAACTGGAAAGTTATCAGGTTGGACAGCTCCAAAGGATGTTATATTAAAAGTTGCTGGAATTCTCACTGTAAAAGGTGGAACTGGAGCTATTATCGAATACTTTGGGCCAGGCGCTCAATCAATGTCATGTACTGGAAAAGGAACCATTTGTAATATGGGAGCAGAAGTAGGTGCGACTACATCAACATTTGGATATGATGAGTCTATGGAAAGATATTTAAGATCTACTGATAGAAATGATGTTGCAGATGCTGCTAATAAAGTTAAAGACTATTTAACTGCAGATAAAGAAGTTTATGAAAATCCTGAAAAATATTTTGATCAAGTAATTGAAATCAATTTATCTGAACTTATGCCACATGTTAACGGCCCCTTCTCACCTGATATTGCTACACCGATAAGTGAAATGAGTGAGAAATCTAGAAAAAATGATTGGCCTATTAAAGTTGAATGGGGGTTAATTGGCTCATGTACAAACTCATCCTATGAGGATTTATCTAGAGCAGCCTCAATAGCTCAACAAGCAATTGATAAAAAATTAGAAACTAAAGCTGAATTTGGTATCAATCCTGGTTCTGAACAAGTAAGATATACCGCTGAAAGAGATGGTTTTTTAGATATCTTTGAAAATTTAAATGCAAAAATATTTACAAACGCTTGTGGACCGTGTATTGGTCAATGGGCTAGACAAGGAGCTGATTTAAAAGAAAAAAATACTATTGTACATTCTTTCAACAGAAATTTTGCAAAAAGAGCTGATGGAAATCCAAATACTCATGCTTTTGTTGCTTCACCTGAAATGGTAGCTGCAATAGCAATTTCTGGAAGATTAGATTTCAACCCAATAACAGATTCTTTGATAAATTCTGAGGGTAACGAAGTCAAATTAGATGAACCAACTGGTTGGGAATTACCACCTAAAGGATTTGAAGTCGAGGATGCCGGTTATTTAGAGCCTGTTGAAGATGGTTCTAATATCAATGTTGTTGTAGACGAAAAATCTGAAAGATTACAACTTCTTGAACCTTTTAAACCATGGGATGGACAAAATATAACTAATGCTCGATTATTAATTAAAGCATTAGGAAAATGTACAACGGACCATATTTCTATGGCTGGACCATGGTTAAGATTTAGAGGACACCTAGATAATATTTCTAACAATTGTCTTATTGGTGCTATAAATGCTTTTAATAATAAAACCAATTTTGTAAAGAATCACATTAGTGGTGAATATGAAGGTGTTCCTGACACTCAAAGAGAATACAAAAAAAATGGAATTGATACTGTTGTTGTAGGTGATCACAATTATGGAGAAGGATCATCCAGAGAACATGCTGCAATGGAACCAAGACACTTAGGTGTTAAAGTAGTTTTGGTAAAATCATTTGCTAGAATTCACGAAACAAACTTAAAAAAGCAAGGAATGTTGGGTATAACATTTTCAAATGAAAATGATTATGATTTAATTAAAGAAGATGATCTATTTAATTTCATTGATTTAGAATCATTTAGTCCAGGAAAACAAATTTCAATAGAGATAGTTCATTCAGACGGTTCAATTGATTTAATAAAAGCTGATCATACTTATAATGCTCAACAAATAGAATGGTATAAAGAAGGGTCAGCCTTGAATTTAATTAAAAAAGCTAATTAAGAATTACTCTGGAGCAAGCTCAAAAGTGGCTCCATTCAAATCAGGAGATAATTGAATTTGACATCCTAATCGAGAGTTTGATTGTATATTAAATGCTTCAGAAAGCATAGCTTTTTCATCTTCAGAAATATCTTTAAGTAGATCTTCGGAACTGACATAAACGTGACATGAGGCACACATAGCCATACCCCCACATATTCCTTCAATTGGGAATTCATAGCTTTTACAAGCTTCCATTAGATTCATGTTCATGTCTGTTGGAACATCAATAGAGTGTTTTTTTTGATCTCTATCTATTATATGAATTTTAATATCCGACATTAAGTAATAATATAAACTAAATTAATCGTTTAATGCTTGAGCTGAAAAAGAATATTGATCATCATTTTTTTCAATTAAATACCAAAGAGTTTTAATTTTACCCATTTCCAGATTAGAATCTGTATAATTAGTTTCAGTTTCACAGTTATGAAAAAGGCTGCCATCTAAAACAATTGACTCATTAAGAATATTTCTTTCTATCATTAGTCTAACTCCAGCTGCCCAATTGTTTCCGCTATCTATGGATTTATCCTTACTGGATTGATAATCCATATATATTTGTTCTAATAATTTATTTACACCATCTGTTCCATTAATTTGTCCAGTTACAATTTTTCCAAAATATTCAGCTGCTCCTTCAACAATTTCTTTACCATTTGATGATGAATTATTTTCTCTAGTAGAATCACAACTACTTCCAATATCGTGCTGAAATGCATGATATAACTCATGTAATAAAAAAGACTGTATATTCTCTTCTTCTTCGTCAAATACAGGTTCTTGAAAAGCTGCAAGAATAATTCTACTATTTGAACATAAAACAATTTGAGATGATGCATCGGCACCATTTTCAAGATAGTTTCTATAACTATTTAACTCAGCCGATTTTTCGGAATTATTTAAACAAGAACGATCAAGCCATGTTGAAATTTGAGAAAGCATACTTTCAATTTGAGAGTTTGATAAAAGAACTTCGTGCTTATTGTAAGGTCTATCGAAACCACCTTCAGAAATAAAATTACCAACATTCCAGGTAACCATAAGGATATCGGAATTTTGATTTTTCATTTTTGAAACACCATAATTAACCCAATTGGAAATTTTTGAGGTTGCTAAATGAGAATTATTTACAATCTTTACACCTGGTTGTATTTCTTGGGAATTATCAATAATCTCATCATCACCAGAGCAGCTAACAATAACAAGACAAACAAAAAACAGTCTAAACAGCTTCATAATAGTAGTATTTAAAGCTCAAAATTAACTATTTTTTAAGGATCCTATTGTGTTTTAAACGAATAGATGATTGAGTAACTCGCATTAGTTCCATCCGATGTCTTCACTCTCCAGTAATACGTCGTAGCAGCCTCAAGCTCAACATCCACAGTCTCTGACGATAGATTACTCAATGCAGAAGTTGGTGTTTGCTTTACCATCCACCTTATCTACATAAACCGTGTAACTAAGCGTGTCTCCACTATCAGGATCCGAACCATCCCAACTAAACGTCGCTTTACCTTCACTAAGGGTTACAGTTGATCCAGACGCAGGGGTTTTAAGATCTGCTGGGAACGGGGCATAATTAACCACACCATCTCCAGCCAAGTAAAACTTCCAAAGATCACTAGGTGTTGTCGTTGTTGAAGAGGTGTTCTTTGAGGTTACTCTCCAAGAATAAGGAACTCCTTTATCAAGTGTAGCTGTAGTACTAGTAGAAGACACTCCGTTTTTATTTGTAGCTGTACTTGTATTTAAGTTGGTGATCTGAACATCATACGTATTAGTATTTGCAGATGCATTCCAATTAAAAGTTACTGTACTTTGAGTATCCGACACGCTAGTTCCAGTCTCACAAGTTTTATTGTTAGCAGGAGCAACTAATGTCGCTTTTCCAGGGGGTGAGTGGTGGTGGATCCACTGGACCACCTCCGCCTCCGCCGCCGGAGTCATCTCCTCCTCCGCCGCCGCAGCTTAGAAGAGAAGTGTAAAAATAAAACTAAAGTATTTTAATATATCGCTTCTCATCTTTTAACGATTTTAAATGTTTTTCTAACTGTTGGACCATCCAAGGTTACTAAGTAAGTTCCTGCTGGTACTCCACCAAGATCTAAATCCGTCTTTCTTGTCGACTGTATGTCTTGCTGTCTTGTAAAGATTAAGTCTCCCTTAGCACTAAACACAGTCATCATTACTTTACTATCCTGGCCATTAACATACACATTAACATCTCCTGGTGTTGGATTAGGGTAATACAAGATATCCTCAGAGATAAACACTTCTCTCTCTATTATGCCTTGACAGTCTAAGTCTGTGCT
>CALSVD010000001.1:0-95935 GCA_943840765.1 uncultured Flavobacteriaceae bacterium | reverse complement strand
TTTATAAACAAACTTTTTTAGAGTTGACTCTTTAATATGTGAGGGATTTGAGCTAAAATTATTTTCCTGAAGAAAAATATTCAACTTTTGTAAATCAAACAAATAACTAGTTATAGTATTTTGAGATAAATTTCTTTCTATTTTTAAATAGTTTTTAAAATTTTTAATCAATTTATCCCACATATTTAAACTATTTTAATATAAATTAAATATTATCTTTAGACTTTAATTTTATTTAATGAAAATACAAATTATTAATGGTCCCAATCTAAATCTATTAGGAACTAGAGAAAAAAATATTTATGGGGATCAAACCTTCGATGAATATTTTGATAAATTAAAATTAAAATTTGAGAAATTTGACTTACATTACTTTCAGTCTAACATTGAGGGAGAAATAATACAAAAAATTCAGGACGTTGGTTTTGATTTTGATGGTATTATTATCAACGCCGCCGCATATACACACACTTCTGTGGGTATTGGAGATGCTATAAGGTCTATTCAAAGCCCAGTTGTTGAAGTACATATTTCAAATACATATGCCAGAGAAGAATTTAGACATAAATCATTTCTTAGCGCTCACGTCAAAGGAGTAATTTTAGGATTTGGACTTAGAAGTTACGATTTAGCCATAGAAAGTTTTAGCTAAGAGCTACAAATGAATAACTTCGTCATAGGCTGCCGCGACAGCTTCCATTACTGCTTCACTCATTGTTGGATGAGGATGTACTGCTTTAAGGATTTCATTTCCTGTTGTTTCTAATTTTCTTCCAACAACTGCTTCAGCAATCATATCAGTAACACCATCCCCAATCATGTGACATCCTAACCATTCTCCATATTTGGAATCAAAAATCACTTTCACAAAACCTTGATTTTTTCCTGATGCTTGAGCTTTTCCAGATGCAGAAAATGGAAATTTACCAACTTTAATTTCATATCCTTTTTTTATAGCTTGATCCTCTGTGTATCCAACTGATGCAATTTCAGGACTACAATAGGTACACCCAGGGATATTATTATAATCAAGTGGGTTTACATCATGACCAGCTATCTTTTCAACACATAAGATACCTTCTGCTGATGCTACATGTGCTAGCGCTTGCCCTTTGACAACATCTCCAATCGCATAATAATCTTTAATGTTGGTCATATAAAAATCATCTATTAATATTTTATCTTTTTCTGTTTTTATTCCTAATTCTTCTAAACCTATATTTTCAATGTTGGTTTTAATCCCTACTGCACTTAGAACTATTTCTGTATTTATAGTTTTAGTATCTCCGCTTGATGTTTTTATTAACACATCTACATTACCAGACTCATTTATTTCAGTGTTTTTAACCTCAGATGATGTTAGAATTTCTATTCCATTTTTCTTTAAATTTTTTTCAAGCTCTTTTGATATATCAACATCTTCGGCAGGAACAATTCTATCCAAAAATTCAACAATAGTAACTTTTGTTCCCATTGAGTTGTAAAAGTATGCGAATTCAATACCAATTGCTCCAGAACCAACAATGACAATATCCTTTGGTTGGTTTTTTAATGTCATTGCTTCACGGTATCCAATGATGTTTTTTCCATCTTGTTTTAAAGCGGGTAGTTCTCTAGATCTTGCTCCAGTAGCAATAATAATTTTTTCACCCATAATGGTATTCACTGACCCATCTTGTTTAGAAATAATTATGCTTTTATTTTCACTTAATTTCCCAAAACCTTCAAAGACTTTGATTTTGTTTTTTTTCATTAAAAAATTTACTCCTTTACTCATCGTTTTAGCAACATTTCTACTTCTAGCCACAACATTATCAAAATTTTTATCAAAATTTTCAACTGAAATACCATATTCTTCAGAGTGTTTTATGTATTCAAAAACTTGAGCAGATTTTAATAATGCTTTTGTTGGTATACATCCCCAATTTAAACACACTCCTCCTAAACTTTCTTTTTCAACAATAGCTGTTTTTAAACCAAGTTGTGAAGCTCTTATGGCTGTTACATAACCACCAGGTCCACTACCTAAAATTATAATATCGAATTTTTCCATAATTAATTATTTTTTAAATGATAATGCAGCTGAGTTAATACAATATCTTTTTCCTGTAGTTTCTTTTGGACCATCATTAAAAACATGGCCTAAGTGTCCATCACATTTAGAACATTTAACCTCAATTCTAAACATGTTATGAGAATAATCTTTAACATAAGTTATCCTTCCCTCAATGGCTTGATCAAAGCTTGGCCACCCACAATTACTTTCATATTTATTATTGCTTTCAAATAATTTTTGGTTACAACCTTTACAGTTATAAGCTCCTTTTTCAAAATGTAGATTATACTCCCCTGTGAATGGTCTCTCTGTGTATGAATTTCTTAAAACTTGAAAGCTCATCTCATCTAAAGTGGCTTTCCATTCTTTTTCTGTTTTAATCATTTTATTATTGTTTTGAGATATGCTAATAAGTGGAATTAGTAAGATAGAAAAAACTAATATGTATTTTAAATTTATCATTTTAATATTTTTTTTAAAATTATTGAGTTTTTATCAATACAATGTCTTCCGTTGCTGTTAATTGAATCACTTTTTATGTAATTACCAATTTTCATATTACATTTTTTGCAAAATAATTTTTCTTTGTTTGAAATGGAGTTTGGGTTATAACTTACTTTATCTGAGATTGATTTTGAAAAATCTTTACTGGTTTCATTTTGGTATAACATATCTTTTTCATCATATAAAATTGTTTCACATTTCGAGCACACATATATTGTTGAGTTAAGTTTAGAATTACTAGTTTTAGGTGAGAGGTAATCACATCCTGTTATTACAAAAAAAAGAGCAAAAACTTGTATTATTTTCATAAACTTTATCGTCTGCGAAAATAATTATTATATTTAATATATTGCTACTTTCTAATAGCTATATTGCATGTAAAACTTTGTAATGCCTAAAAAAAAATATAAAAAAGGAGATTCTAAATTATTAAATGCTTGGGCATTTTATGACTGGGCCAATTCAGTTTATCCTCTTGTAATCTCTTCTGCAGTTTTTCCAATATATTATGGTTCTTTGTTTGTTGATGACCTTTATGTTGAAGTTTTAGGTTTTAATTTTAAAAATACTGCATTAATAAGTTTTTTAACAGCTTTAGCCTTTATTGTATTATCCTTTATTACACCACTTTTATCTGGAATTGCAGATTACATGGGTAACAAGAAAAAATTTTTAAAACTTTTTTGTTATTTAGGTTCTTTTTCCTGTATGGGTTTATATTGGTTTGATTTATCCAATATTTATATTAGGCTTATTTTTTTATTTTACTGCATCTAATTTCGTTTTGGGCAAGCCTAGTTTTTTATAACTCATACCTTCCAGATATCGCCTTTAAAAACCAACAAGATTCAATTAGCGCCAAGGGTTATGCACTTGGATATTTTGGAAGTGTTCTTTTGTTAATACTCAATTTAGCAATGGTTATGAGCCCTGATACATTTGGAATTGTAGGTTCCAATCCAGAATTGACTGCTATGAAATATTCTTTTGTTAGTGTTGGAATATGGTGGATATCATGTAGTCAATATACTTTTTATTATTTGCCAGAGCCCTTTGAAAAAAAGAAAATAATAAAAGATATTATTCTAAATGGTTTTAAAGAACTGATTGATGTTTGGAATGAATTGAAAAATATATTGGTAATAAAAAAGTATTTGATCGCATTTTTTATATATAGTTCTGCTCTTCAAACAGTTTTATTAATTGCAGCATATTTTGGTGAACAAGAAATAATTTGGCCTGAAGATGAAAAAACAATTGGTCTTATTGTAAGCATTTTATTAATACAGTTAATTGCTATTTTTGGAGCAATTTTTACTTCAAAATTATCTGAAAAATTTGGAAACATCTATACCCTTATTATTTTGAATTTAATCTGGGCATTTTTGTGTATTGGAGCATACTTCATAACTAAACCAATAGAATTTTATGTTGCTGCAGCTTTAGTTGGATTAGTTATGGGAGGAATTCAAGCATTATCTAGATCTACTTTTTCTAAGATGATTCCAGAAACAGAAAATACAACTTCATATTTTAGTTTTTATGATGTTTCACAAAAAGTAAGTATAGTTTTTGGAATGACATTATTTGCATTTTTAGATCAAATTACTGGAAGTATGAGGTCATCAATTTTGGTTTTCGTAATAATATTCTTAGTAGGTGCGTTTCTACTGAAAAGAATTAAGATTAAAAATTATTAGGTTTATGTGGCATGAAACTTGAATTATTTATAACAACAAATAAATGATACGAGTTATTAAAGTTCTACCCAGAGAATTTTTTTTTTAAAACTTTATAGCCTGACATTTTGACCTAAATTTTTTTTATGTCTAAAACTAAAATTTTAAATCTTGACATGATGTCACTTCAAAATATTGATGAAGATTCTGATTTAATACCATTAATGACCTCTGATGATGAGGAAGCAATTTCAAAAGAATCTCTTCCGGAAACACTTCCTATTCTTCCTCTGAAGAATACAGTAATGTTTCCAGGTGTTGTAATTCCTATTACTGCTTCTAGAGATAAGTCAATAAAACTTATTAATGATTCAAATACAAACGATAAATTAATAGGAGTAGTATCTCAAAAAGATTCTAAAGTTCAATCTCCTTCATTAAATGATATTCACCCAACCGGGACGGTGGCAAAAATATTGAGAGTTCTAAAAATGCCTGACGGTAACGTAACTGTTATTATTCAAGGAAAAAAGAGGTTTTCAATTGAACAGATCGTTTCTGAAGAACCATATATAACTGCAAAAATTAAAGAAATTCCAGAATTAAAACCTGAAAAAAATAATAAAGAATTTGTGGCCACAATTGAGTCGATTAAAGATATTGCTCTTAAAATAATTGAAGAAAACCCAAATATACCAAGTGAAGCATCATTTGCTATTAAAAATATTCAAAGTGATTCATTTTTAGTCAATTTTGTATGTTCTAACATGAATTTGAGTATTGACGAAAAATACAAGATTTTAAATACTAGTGATTTAAATGAAAGAGCTTTAATGTGTTTGAAGCAAATGAACGTAGAACTACAAAGACTTTCTTTAAAAAACGATATTCAATCTAAAGTAAGATCTGATTTAGATCAACAACAGAGAGAATATTTTTTACATCAACAACTTAAAACCATTCAAGAAGAGTTAGGTGGTGTCTCATATGATGAAGAAATCAATGAAATGAGAATTAAGGCTACTAATAAAAAATGGTCTAAAGAAATCAATGATCATTTTAAAAAGGAGTTGTCTAAGTTGCAAAGAATGAATCCACAGGTTGCTGAATATTCAATTCAAAGAAACTATTTAGATATTTATTTAGAATTACCATGGAATGAGTATTCAAAAGATAATTTTGATTTGAGAAGGGCTCAAAAAATTCTAGATAGGGATCATTTTGGCTTAAAAGACGTTAAAAGAAGAATTATAGAACACATAGCTGTTTTAAAATTAAGAAATGACATGAAATCCCCTATCTTGTGTTTAAATGGCCCTCCAGGTGTTGGTAAAACCTCATTAGGAAAATCAATTGCAGAAGCTTTAGGCAGAGAGTATGTAAGAATTTCTTTAGGTGGACTCAGAGATGAATCTGAAATAAGAGGACACAGAAAAACATATATAGGTGCAATGCCAGGAAGAATCATTCAAAGCTTAAAAAAAGCAAAGACATCAAATCCTGTTTTTGTGTTAGATGAAATTGATAAACTTTCTATTGGAAATCAAGGAGATCCCTCATCTGCAATGTTAGAAGTTTTAGATCCAGAACAAAATACCTCTTTTTATGATAATTTTGTCGAGTCTGGATTTGATTTATCTAAAGTAATGTTTATTGCTACATCGAATAATATAGCTAATGTTCAGCCTGCCTTGAGAGATAGAATGGAGATTGTTCAGGTTTCTGGATATACAATTGAGGAAAAATTTGAAATTGCAAAAAAACATTTAATTCCTAAACAAATCAAAGAGCATGGCCTTGAAAAAAATATTATTAAAATTAATAAGTCCTCAGCTGTAAAAATTATTGAAGGTTACACTAGAGAATCTGGAGTTAGAGGTTTAGAAAAGCAAATTGCAAAAATTGTTAGAAATATTGCCAAATCAATAGCCTTGGACGAAGATTTTTCTTCAAACATTACAATTGAAGATGTAAATAAAATATTAGGAGTTTCAATTTCAAAAGATAAATATGAAAATAATGATGTAGCAGGTGTAGTAACCGGCTTAGCATGGACTCAGTTTGGGGGTGATATTTTATTTATAGAATCAGCACTTTCTAAGGGTAAAGGAAATCTATCAATCACTGGTAATTTAGGTAAAGTAATGAAAGAATCTGCCACTATTGCTTTAGAATATATTAAATCTAATTCAGAAGCACTATCAATTGATACAGATATTTTATCTAAACATAACATTCATATTCATGTTCCGGAAGGTGCCACACCCAAAGATGGTCCTAGCGCTGGAATTACAATGCTAACATCTCTAGTTTCATTATTTACACAAAAAAGAGTTAAATCAAAGTTAGCAATGACAGGTGAAATTACTTTAAGAGGAAAGGTTTTACCTGTTGGAGGGATTAAAGAGAAAATTTTAGCCGCTAAAAGAGCAAAAATTACAGAAATAATTTTATGTGAGGATAATAAAAAAAATATTGATGAAATTGATAAAGTATATTTAAAAGGATTAACTTTTCATTATGTTTCCAATATGCACCAAGTTTTAGATATTGCAATCACAAATAAAAATGTCAAAAACTATAAGAATTTGAATGTCAAATAAAATTATCATAGCAATTGATGGAACTTCCTCGACTGGAAAAAGTACATTGGCCAAAAGATTAGCAAAAAAATTAAAATATCTTTATATCGATTCTGGAGCTATGTACCGAGCATTGACTCTCTACGCAATTCAAAATAAATATATTTCAAAATCTCACTTTGACAGTCAAAAACTTATTGAAGATATTCCAAATATTCATATTGATTTTCAGTACAATCAACAAAATAATAAGTACGAGGTTCATTTAAATAACAATTCAGTTGAAAAACATATTCGTTCATTAAAAGTTTCTAATTTAGTAAGTCAAATTGCTACAGTAGGTGAGCTTAGAAAACAAATGGTAAAAGTTCAACATTTTTTAGGTTCAAAAAATGGTGTAATTATGGATGGGAGAGATATTGGAACTGTAGTTTTTCCTAATGCTGAAATAAAATTTTATTTAGATGCATCTTTAGAATTAAGAGCAAAAAGGAGGTATAAAGAACTTATTGAGGCTAATTATAAAATATCCTTTGATGAAGTATTGTCAAACATAAAGCTTAGAGATAATCAAGATATAAACAGAAAAAATTCTCCTTTAAAAATAGCACCCGACTCTATAGTAATAAATACAGACAGTTTTTCCTTAGATGAACTTGAAGAAAAGTTACTTTCTTATATTACTCCCAAATTATAAAAAAACAGTAGTTTATTTGTATAATCTACAAATACAAGTTATTTTCGCATTCCTTTTGAGTGGATAATATAGATAATCAAAAGGTTAGATTATATTAATTCTTCTAATTTTTATCCTTCAATCTATAAAAAATTAGAATACAAATTTACCGCTATGTCAGAAGAGACAAAAGATAGTAAAAATAAAGAAGCTGTAAAAAAAACTATCAAAGCTGCTGAACCAAAAGCTGCAAAAAAAACTACCAAACCAAAAGCTGCAAAAAAAACTACCAAACCAAAAGTTGAAAAAAAAGCTACTAAACCAAAAGTTGAAAAAAAAGCTAGTAAAGCAGTAACAGAACCAAAAGTTGAGAAAGAAATCATTGAATCAGATATTACTGTTTCAAACGAGCAAAGAAAGGAACTTCAAAATACAGAATCTACAAAAGAAGATTCTTCAAAAGAAGATTTTTTAAATGATTTTGACTGGAATATGTTTGAAGAAGGTATAGAGACTATTAAAGATGAAAAACTTTCTGAGTTTGAAAAACTTGTTGAAGAAAATTTTGTAGACACATACAACGAAAGTGTTATTGAAGGTACCATAATTAGTCTTACTGATAGAGAAGCTATTATCGACATTAATGCTAAATCTGAAGGTGTAATTTCATTGAATGAATTTAGATATAATCCTGATTTAAAGGTTGGAGATAAAGTTGAAGTTTTAGTTGATATTCAAGAAGACAAAACTGGTCAATTAGTTTTATCTCACAGAAAAGCTAGAACTATTAAAGCGTGGGACAGAGTTAATGAAGCTCATGATAATTCAACTGTTGTTACTGGATTTGTTAAATGCAGAACTAAAGGAGGGATGATTGTTGATGTGTTTGGATTAGAAGCATTTTTACCAGGTTCTCAAATTGACGTTAAGCCAATTAGAGACTATGATCAATATGTTAATAAAAACATGGAGTTTAAAGTTGTTAAAATTAATCACGAATTTAAAAACGTTGTAGTATCTCATAAAGCTTTAATTGAAGCTGATATTGAACTTCAAAAAAAGGAAATCATTGGTCAATTAGAAAAAGGTCAAGTTCTTGAAGGAACTGTAAAAAATATTACAACATATGGAGTATTTATTGATTTAGGTGGTGTTGATGGTTTAATTCATATCACTGACTTATCTTGGAACAGAATCAATCACCCAAGTGAAATTTTAGAATTAGATCAAAAATTAAATGTTGTTATTCTTGATTTTGATGATGATAAGTCTAGAATTCAGTTAGGTGTTAAACAATTAAGTGCACATCCATGGGAATCACTAGATTCTGATTTAAAAGAGGGTGATAAAATCAAAGGGAAAGTTTCAGTACTTGCTGATTATGGTGCTTTTATTGAAGTAGTAGATGGAGTAGAGGGGTTAGTTCATGTTTCAGAAATGTCGTGGTCAACACATTTACGTTCCGCACAAGATTTTGTTAAAGTAGGAGATGAGGTTGAAGCTGTAATACTAACTCTTGACAGAGAAGAAAGAAAAATGTCTTTAGGAATAAAACAACTTAGTTCTGATCCTTGGACAGATATTACTAAAAAGTATCCAGTTGGTTCTAAACATTCCGGAATTGTTAGAAATTTTACAAACTTTGGAATTTTCGTTGAATTAGAAGAGGGTATTGATGGATTAGTATACATTTCAGATTTATCTTGGACTGTAAAAGTTAAGCACCCATCTGAACTATTTGCAACTGGGGATACAATCGATGTCGTTGTTTTAGAGCTTGATTCTGAAGCTAGAAAATTAAGTTTAGGTCACAAACAAACTATGGATAATCCATGGGATGCATATGATAAATCATTTGCTGAAGGAACTTCACATAATGCTACTATTTCTGATTCCAATGACAAAGGAGCCACTATTATATTTAATGATGATATTACTGCTTTTGTTCCTAATAGACATCTAGTTAAAGAAGATGGAAACAAGTTAAAAAAGGGTGATACAGCAGACTTTAAAGTTATTGAATATAATAAAGATTTTAAAAGAGTTGTTATGTCTCATACCGTTTTATTTAATGATCAAGAAAAGAAAAATGTTAAGGAGTCATTAAAAAAGGTCAATGTTAAAGAATCTGATAAATCTACGTTAGGTGATCTTGATGTTTTGGCTGATCTAAAAAAGAAAATGGTTGATGATGAAAAAAAGAAAAAGTAATAAATACTTCTAATAAAAAAAGCACCTTAAAGGTGCTTTTTTTATTCTAGTATTTTTTTGACAAGCCAATCTCCAACTTCACTTGTTTTATAAGCCTTTTGTCCATCAGACAAATCTTCAGTAACAATAGATTCCTCTAATGACTTGTCAACTGCTTTTCTAATCAATAATGACTCTTCTTTTAAATTAAAAGCATCTTCAAACATCATCGCAGCTGAAAGTATAGTTGCAAGTGGATTTGCAATATCTTTTCCTGCTGCTTGTGGATATGAACCATGAATTGGTTCATATAAAGAGGTTTTTGATCCTACTGAAGCAGATGGCATTAATCCCATTGATCCAGAAATTACAGAAGCTTCATCAGTTAATATATCTCCAAATAAGTTTTCTGTTATTAAAACATCATATGAATTTGGCCATTGAACTAATCTCATTGCAACCGCATCTACAAATTCATAACTTACCTCAACTTCTGGATATTTTTTTTCTAAAGATTGTACAGTCTCTCTCCATAATCTAGAAGATTCTAATACATTGGCTTTATCTACGCAGCATAATTTCTTTGACCTCTTCATCGCTAACTCAAACCCTTTTATAGCTAATCTTTCAATTTCAAATCGAGAATATGTACATGTGTCAAATGCTGTATTGCCATTATCTTTTCTTCCCCTTTCACCAAAATAAATTCCCCCTGTCAGTTCCCTTAAAAAAACTAAATCTGTACCCTCAATTCTTTCTTTTTTTAATGGCGATTTATCAATTAAAGAAGGAAATGTAAAAGTAGGTCTAACGTTTGCAAAGAGACCAAGATCTTTTCTCATTTTTAAAAGACCTTGTTCAGGTCTGATTTTAGCAGATGGATCGTTATCAAATCTTGGGTGTCCAATAGCTCCAAATAAAATTGCATCAGATTTAAGACATATATCATGAGTTTCTTTTGGATATGGGTCACCAACTGCATCAATAGCAGCAGCTCCCGTTAATGCAGGCATCCAATTTACAGTGTGATTAAATTTTTTAGCAATTGCGTCAGTAACTTTGACTGCTTGTTGTATTACCTCAGGACCAATTCCATCTCCGGCTAATAGAGCAATATTTAATTTCATTTTTAATTACAAATAATATTTAACATTTTTTCAGTTGACTTTATTGCTGAAACTGTCTGATCGGAATCCAAACCTCTAGTTATAAATTCTTTCTCTTTGGTTTTCCAAGTAATAAAGGTTTCACATAAAGCATCTGAATTACTTCCAGGTGGAATAGTTACTGAATAATCAATTAGTTTGGGAAGTTTTAATTCATTTTCAATAGATATTTTTTTAATTGCATTTATAAATGCATCAAATTGTCCATCACCAGTAGCGATTTCAGTGTATTTTTTTCCATTTATTTTAATATCAACTTTTGCAGATGGGTCTTCTCCTTTAACATGATTTAAAATGTATGATTCAATTTTAACTTTATTAACAAATCCCTGGCTATTAATTACATCAGAAATTATATATGGTAAGTCTTCAGCAGTAACTTTTTCTTTTTTATCTCCAAGCTCTATGATTCTGTTGGTAACCTTTTTTAAATTTTCATCGTTTAATGTAAGTCCAAAGTCTTGTAGGTTTTTTTTTATGTTAGCCTTTCCGGATAATTTACCTAAAGCATATTTTCTTTTTCTGCCAAATCTTTCAGGTAGAAGATCATTAAAGTATAAATTATTTTTATTGTCACCATCAGCGTGAACACCTGCAGTTTGAGTGAAAACATTGTCACCCACAATCGGTTTATTTGCGGGTATTCTAAACCCTGTAAAAGCAGAAACTAATTTACTAACCCTGTATAAAGATTTTTCTTTCAAATTAATTTTAACATTAGGAATAAAATCCTTAATCACCGCGGCAACACTTGCCATTGGGGCATTTCCTGCTCTTTCACCCATTCCATTTACAGTTAGATGTAAACCGTTACACCCAGCATTTAATGCCTCTATTACATTAGAAACACTTAAATCATAATCATTATGGGCATGAAAATCAAAATGAGTGTTTGGATATTTTTTTACAATAGACGAGATATGTTTAAAAGTTTCTTTTGGGCTTAAAATACCAAGAGTATCTGGAAGCAATATTCTTTTCACAGGAAGTTTTGTAAGAACATTTAAAAAATCAAAAACATAGTCTAATGAGTTTCTCATTCCATTACTCCAGTCTTCTAAATATACATTGGTTGTGATACCTAATTTATTAGCATTTGTAATGCATTTGCTAACCAGCTTAAAATATTCACTTGGTGATTTCTTTATTTGATGCTCTAGGTGATTTAAGGATCCTTTAGTTAAAAGATTTTGAACTTTTGCTCCTGTTTTATTCATCCACTCTAATGATATGTTATTATCTAAAAATGTGAGTATTTCAATTTTTTCTAAATAATTATTCTCATTTGCCCAATTGGTTATATTTTTAACAGCTTCGAATTCTCCTTGGGATACACGTGCAGATGCGACTTCAATTCTGTCGATTTTAAGTTCTTCAATTAATAATTTTGAAATAGCTAATTTTTCAGATGCAGAAAATGACATTCCAGAGGTCTGTTCACCATCTCTTAATGTGGTATCCATTATCTCTATGTTCCTTACATTAACCATTTCATCTCTATAAAGGGGTTTTTTCTGAAAACTTTTTAATGGTATTTTTTAGATTCATTAAATAATCGATATCGTCGTAACCATTAAGCATATTTTCTTTTTTATATGAATTTATGATGAATGATTCTGAAATATTTGATTTTGATATTTTTACCTTTTGATTAACAAGATCAACAATTATTTCAGAGCTTGGATCCTTATATACTGTATCGAATATTTTATCTAAAAACTCTGATGAAACTTGAACTGGTAAAACTCCTATATTTAAACAGTTAGCTCTAAAAATATCAGCAAAGAAACTTGAAATTACACATCTGAATCCATAATCATATATAGCCCACGCAGCATGTTCTCTGGATGAACCTGATCCAAAATTCTTTCCTCCAACAAGAATTTTACCTTCAAATTGTGTATTATTTAATATAAAATCTTTTTTTGGTGAATTATCTGAATTATATCTCCAGTCTCTGAATAAATTATCTCCAAACCCAACTCTTTCAGTAGCTTTTAAAAATCTAGCAGGTATTATTTGATCTGTATCAACATTTTCAATGGGTAATGGAACACATCTGCTTTTTAAAATTTTAAATTTTTCGTAAGCCATATTGTTATAATAATGTTCTTGGGTCAGTGATTTTTCCAGTAATTGCAGCAGCTGCAGCTACTAAAGGACTAGCTAATAAAGTTCTCGATCCAGGTCCCTGTCTTCCTTCAAAATTTCTATTTGAAGTACTAACCGCATATTTACCTGCAGGAACTTTATCATCGTTCATTGCTAAACAAGCAGAGCAGCCAGGTTCTCTAAGTTCAAAGCCAGATTCATTTAAAATTTTCAGTAAACCTTCCTCCTTGATTGCTTTTTCTACTTTATGTGAACCGGGAACTAACCATGCAGTTACATTTGATGCTTTTCTCTTACCTTTTATTATTTTAGTAAATTCTCTAAAATCTTCAATTCTTCCATTAGTACAACTTCCCAAAAAAACAAAATCTATATTTTTTCCAATCATACTTTGGCCTTCTTCAAAGTCCATATAACTTAAAGATTTTTTATATGTTTTTACTCCTCCTTCTTGATTTTCTGCATTAGGAATTTCTTTAGAAATACCTATTCCCATTCCTGGATTAGTTCCGAATGTAATCATAGGATTTATTTTACATCCATCAAATTCAATTTCTTTATCAAATATTGCATCTTCATCAGTCTTCAAAGTCGACCAATATTTCATTGCTTTGTTCCAATCCTCATTTTTAGGAGTAAATTCTCTGTCTTTTATATATTCAAAAGTTTTTTCGTCTGGTGCAATCATTCCTCCTCTTGCTCCCATTTCTATACTTAAGTTACAAACCGTCATTCTACCTTCCATTGACATATTTGAAAATACTGTACCAGAATATTCAACAAAATATCCAGTAGCACCTGATGTTGAAAGTTTTGATATTATATAGAGTGCCACATCCTTTGGAGTAACACCAATGTTTAAGTTACCATTAATTGTAATACGCATTTTTTTTGGTTTGGGCTGCATAATACATTGGGTTGAAAGAACCATTTCAACTTCAGATGTTCCTATTCCAAAAGCTATTGCTCCAAAAGCTCCATGAGTAGAGGTATGTGAATCTCCACATACAATAGTAGCTCCTGGTTGAGTGATTCCGTATTCAGGTCCAACTACATGAACAATTCCATTTTTCTCGTGACCAAGTCCCCAATATGAAATTCCATGTTCTTTAGAATTTTGCTCTAAAGCCTTGAGTTGATTCGCAGATAGTGGATCTTTAACCGGAAGATGTTGATTGATAGTAGGGGTATTGTGATCAGCTGTTGCAAAAGTCTTTTCAGGAAATAAAACTTTAATTCCTCTGTTTTTAAGCCCAAGAAAAGCAACAGGACTTGTTACTTCATGAACCATATGTCTATCTATAAATAGAACATCAGGTCCATCTTTAATTTTGTGGACTACATGTGAGTCCCAAACTTTATCAAATAAGGTATTATTCATTTATAAAATTATATTGAATTTTTTATTATTGTAGGTATATCATTGTCAGAAACTTCCTTGTTAATATCAGCAAATTTTAAAAACTCAGGGTATACGATGTCTAATTCATCTTTAGAAAGATTATATCCTATTTTTTTTGCTCTATAAGCTAGGGCTGCTCTACCACTTCTGGCAGTTAATATGATTGCAGATTCATTAACCCCTACATCCAATGGATTAATAATTTCATAAGTCTCTCTATTTTTAATCACTCCATCCTGGTGAATTCCTGAACTATGAGCAAATGCATTTGCACCAACAATTGCTTTGTTAGGTTGTACTGGCATTCCCATTCCTTCTGAAACTAAATTACTTGTATCGAATAATAACTTAGAGTTAATGTTTGTGTCAAGATTTAAATTAGGATGTTGTCTCATAATCATTACTACTTCTTCTAAAGAAGTATTACCAGCTCTTTCTCCAATTCCATTAATTGTGCATTCAATTTGCCTTGCTCCATTTACAATACCAGCAATTGAATTTGCAGTCGCTAAACCTAAATCGTTATGACAATGACACGAAATTGTAGCCTTTTCAATATTTTTTACGTTGTCAACTAAATATTTTATTTTTTCTCCATATTCATCTGGAAGACAATATCCAGTGGTATCAGGAATGTTTAAAACAGTTGCACCTGCCTCAATCATTTTCTCACAAACTTTAGCTAAAAATTCGTTATCAGTTCTTCCAGCATCTTCGGCATAAAATTCAACATCTTTTACAAAAGATTTAGCATATTTTACTGCATTAAAACCTATTTCAATTATTTTATCTCTAGATGAATTAAACTTATGAGTAATATGTGAATCAGAAGTTCCAATTCCAGTATGTATTCGAGGATACTTAGCAAATTGTAATGCTTCAGCAGCAACTTTAATATCATTTTCAACAGCTCTTGATAAACCACAAACTGTTGCGTTATTAACAATTTTAGAAATTTCAACTACTGATTTAAAATCTCCAGGACTTGAAACTGGAAATCCCGCCTCAATAACATCTACCCCAAGCTCATCTAATCTTTTAGCAATTACTAGTTTCTGAGAAGTGTTTAACTTACAACCTGGAACTTGTTCCCCATCTCTTAAAGTTGTGTCAAAAATTTTTACTAATTCTTTAGCCATCAATATTAATTATAAATTGAAATAAGCATAAGATGTAAAAGTAATAAAACTGAGTAAATATTTTATGTAATAATTTTACTAATTATTACATAAATCCCAAATAACATTTTTAGGAGGATCCGCAGTTACTTTGATTGTCTTTTTAGAAACTGGATGTTGAAATTCAATTTTTCTTGAATGAAGATGAATACTTCCGTCTTTGTTTGATCTAGGAAAGCCATATTTTAAATCTCCCTTTATTGCCATTCCTCTGTTGGAAAGCTGTGTTCTTATTTGGTGATGTCTTCCTGTTTCTAATCTTATTTCAAGTAAAGAGTATTTTTCAAGAGTGTGTATTTGTTTGTAATATAAAACTGATTTTTTCGCATTAATGTTTTTATCGCTTTTGACATAAGATTTATTTTGTTTGTTGTTTTTTAATAAAAAATCTTCAAGTTTAACTTCTTCTGATTCATCTATTTTATTTACTACGGCCCAATAAGTTTTTTTAATACTATTTTCTTTAAACATTTTGTTAAGTCTTGTTAAAGATTTAGATGTTTTACAAAAAATAATAATTCCACTAGTGGGTCTGTCTAGTCTATGTGTAATTCCTAAATAAACATTCCCTGGTTTATTGTATTTCTTTTTTATGTATTCTTTGACTTTATCTCCTAAAGTTTGGTCTTTAGTTTTGTCACCCTGAGTAAGTTCGCCAGGTTTTTTATTTATAATTATTAGATGGTTATCTTCATATAAAATAGATTTTTTAAAAAATTTAATATTGTTCATTTTCGTTTGGAAAATCTAAATTTTTGACATCCTTGATGTAACTTTTAATCGCATTAGTCATTATTTCATTTAAATCAACATATCTCCTCAAAAATCTTGGATTGAATTCAGTGCTTAGTCCAACTAAATCATGAGTTACTAAAACTTGACCATCCACATCAGAACCTGCACCAATTCCTATAACTGGACAAGAAACAGAGGAAGTAACTTTTTTGGAAATTTTTGCAGGTATCTTTTCCAAAACAACTCCAAAACAACCTAATTCATCCAAAAGTTTAGCATCTTCAATTAATCTTTTGGCTTCTTCTTCTTCTTTTGCTCTGACTGTATAAGTCCCAAATTTATAAATTGACTGAGGAGTTAACCCTAAGTGACCCATGACAGGAATTCCAGCATTCAAAATTCTTATTATAGATTCCTTAATTTCTTCACCACCTTCCATTTTTACAGCATGAGCCCCAGATTCTTTCATGATTCTAATTGCTGATCTTAAAGCTTCGCCCGAATTTGATTGATAACTTCCAAAAGGTAAATCAACAACAACCAATGCTCTATTGACACCACGAACAACCGATGATGCATGGTATATTATCTGATCAAGAGTTATTGGTAAAGTAGTTTCATGTCCAGCCATTACATTTGAAGCTGAATCTCCAACAAGTATTACATCAATTCCAGAATTATCAATAATTTTTGCCATTGAATAATCATAACCCGTGAGCATTGAAATTTTTTCTTTTCGAGTTTTCATTTCTTTAAGGGTATGAGTAGTAACTCTTTTATATTCTTTTTTTGACATCTTAATTTATTTTTTACAAATGTAAATTTATTTTGAAACTATTTACTGACACACTGTCATGTCTATAAAATGGCATAATCATTGAAAATATTAGATAAATTATAAAAATTAAATAATGAGTAAAATAATTGGTATTGATTTAGGAACAACTAATTCTTGCGTTTCAGTAATGGAAGGTAACGAACCCGTTGTAATTCCTAATGCTGAGGGTAAAAGAACTACTCCCTCTGTTATTGCTTTTGTTGAGGGTGGTGAAATAAAGGTTGGAGATCCTGCTAAAAGACAGGCAGTAACTAACCCAACAAAAACAATTGCTTCTGTAAAAAGATTTATGGGTAACAAGTTTAGTGAATCTAAAAAAGATGCGAATAGATCTGCCTACAAAGTTGTTAAAGGAGATAATGACACTGCAAGAGTGGACATTGATGGAAGGTTATATACACCTCAGGAGTTATCTGCAATGGTTCTTCAAAAAATGAAAAAAACAGCAGAAGATTATTTAGGAACTACTGTAAGTGAAGCAGTAATAACAGTTCCAGCATATTTTAATGATGCTCAAAGACAGGCAACAAAGGAAGCCGGAGAGATTTCAGGACTTAAAGTCCAAAGAATTATAAATGAGCCTACTGCGGCTGCACTAGCCTATGGCCTTGATAAATCTGGTAAAGACCAAAAAATTGCTGTTTATGATTTGGGTGGAGGAACATTTGATATTTCTATTTTAGAATTAGGTGATGGAGTATTTGAGGTTTTATCTACTAATGGTGATACAAGATTAGGTGGAGATGATTTTGATGAGGAAATTATAAGTTTCTTAGCAGATGATTTTAAAAAGAAAGAAGATATTGACCTTAGAAAAGACCCAATGGCTTTACAAAGGTTGAAAGAAGCAGCTGAAAAAGCTAAAATTGAACTTTCTTCGTCAACTCAGACAGAAATTAATTTACCATACATAACTGCTACTGCTTCAGGTCCAAAACACTTAGTAGTTTCATTAACCAGATCAAAGTTTGAACAATTAACTAGCTGAATTAGTTAAAAGATCTATGGAGCCAGTAAAAAAAGCAATTGATGATGCAGGGCTTAGTATAAAAGAAATTGATGAAGTTATCCTTGTTGGTGGATCAACAAGAATTCCTGTAATACAAGATAAAGTTGAAAAGTTTTTTGGAAAAAAACCCTCTAAAGGGGTTAACCCAGATGAAGTAGTAGCTATTGGAGCTGCTATACAAGGTGGGTGTGTTAACTGGAGATGTAAAAGATGTTTTATTATTAGATGTTACTCCACTTTCACTTGGAATTGAAACTATGGGAAGTGTTATGACTAAATTAATTGATGCAAACACAACTATTCCTACAAAAAAATCTCAAGTTTTTTCAACTGCAGCTGATAATCAGCCCTCTGTAGAAATTCATGTTTTACAAGGTGAGAGACCTATGGCAAAAGATAATAATACGATCGGTAGATTTCACCTTGATGGAATACCACCAGCACCAAGAGGAACCCCTCAGATTGAGGTAACTTTTGATATTGATGCAAATGGACTAATTCATGTTACTGCAGCTGATAAAGCTACTGGTAAAACTCAAGACATAAGAATTGAAGCTTCCTCTGGTCTTTCTGAAGAAGAAATAGAAAAAATGAAGAAAGAGGCTGAAGCTAATGCAGAATCTGATAAAAAAGCTAAAGAAGAAGTGGATACTTTAAATAGTGCTGATGCTATGATTTTTCAAACTGAAAGTCAAATTAAGGAATATGGTGAAAAAATTCCTGAAGACAAGAAAAAAGCTATTGAAGATGCACTTGATGTTCTGAAAAAAGCCCATGAAAGTAAAGATGTTGAATCAATCAAAACAGCTTTGGAAGGGATTAATGAGGCATGGAAAAATGCTTCAGAAGAACTTTATAAAGCACAAGCTGAAGCTCAACAAGCAAGTGGGGCAGGAGCAGGGCAAGCTGAGCCTAATGAAAAATCAAAAGACGATTCTGATGATGTTCAAGATGTAGATTTTGAAGAGGTTAAATAATTTTAATAATTCTTAATAATTAAAAACGCATTAGGTTTCTAATGCGTTTTTTTTATATTTATTAACTATGGATAAAAAAATAATTTTAGATAAAATTAATACTGCTAACAAAAATACTTTAATGGAAACTTTAGATATTGAGTATGTTGATATTGGCGAAGATTTTTTAGTTGCTCGAATGCCAGTTACTTCTAAAGTTTATCAACCTGATGGAGTATTACATGGAGGAGCCACTGTTGCATTGGCAGAATCTGTTGGAAGTGCTGTATCCTACATGTCTGTTGATTACAAGGACAAAACTGTTAGAGGAATAGTTATTTCAGCTAATCACTTAAAAAGTGTTAAGGAAGGATATGTATACGCTAAAGCAACACCGCTTCACAGAGGAAGATCAACACAGTTATGGGAAATTAAAATTACAGATGATAATAACAACTTAATATCTCATTGTAAGCTTTCTACTATGGTATTAAATAAAAACAAATAAAATATGTATATAGCAAATGCTTTAACTATAAAAAATAATTTTTGGAGGTATGTTATTAGGAGTTTTTATAATATTCATTTTTACACAAATTGGATCTATACCTTTTATTGTTGCAATTTTTAATAAAGTAGGGCTAGAGGGGGCTGCTAATCTTGATCCCTCTAAAATGATGACAATTTTAGAAAATAGTAATCTAACTTTTTTCTACACTTTAATTACTTTTTTTGTTGGTTTTATTGGATTTTTATTTGTTATAAAATTTTTGCATAATCAATCTTTTTTATCAGTAACTACCACACGTAAATCAATTGATTACAAAAGAATTTTAACATCATTTTCTGCTATTTCTGCTATTATTATATTAAACACAACTCTTTCTTTTTTTATAAATCCAGAAGAATATATTTTACAATTTAATTTAAATGATTTTTTAATTTTAGTTTTAATAGCCATTATATTTATTCCAATCCAAACTAGTCTAGAAGAATATGTATTCAGGGGCTATTTAATGCAGGGTTTAGGTATTTTATTTAATAATAAATTCCTTCCACTAATTTTAACTTCTTTGTCTTTTGGATTTTTACATTTTTATAATCCTGAAATTATGAAGCTTGGATCAGTATTATTGGTACATTACGTTGCTACGGGATTATTTCTTGGAATAATAACTTTAATGGATGATGGTATGGAGCTTGCCTTAGGTTTTCACGCTGGAAATAATTTATTAATTGCATTGATTGTTACTGCTGATTGGACTGTTTTTCAAACAACGTCTATATTTAAATATATTGGTGAACCTGATCTAATTAATCAATCTTTCTTTACTATGATTATTGTTTATCCAATTTTACTCTTATATTTTTCAAGGAAATATAAATGGGGAAGCTGGAAAGATAAACTTACAGGAAAAGTTAATTAATTTTATATATTTTTTAACATTTAAATATATCATTTATTATCATATTGCAATCAAATTAAGTTTATGGCTTTAAATAAAAACGGAATTTTTAGTGTTGCTTCTCTAATTTTAACAATAATTGGTATAATACTTATTTTGCTTGGAGTTTTAAAATATACTGATTATGCTATTGGATTTAGTTTTGTTGGTATAGGTTTCATTTGTATAGGTTGGGCATTTTCTGCACTTAAAGGAAGGGTTTGATTTAAATTAAACTAAATACTAAAGTTTTACCAGCATTTTAATATTACCTCTTTTGTAAGGACTATCCATATTTTCGACTTCTTTAAAACCAAATTTTTTGTATATGTGAATAGAATTTTTCAAAATTCTATTAGAAAATAAAAATATTTCCTTAATTCTTAATGATTTTGCTGTTGAAAGTGCATGTTTTAGTAATTGTTGACCATACCCTTTTCCTTGGTATGATTCTGTAACTGCCATTTTTCCTAATTCAGTGCGTCCATTCACAGGTGGTAATAGTGCATATGTTCCCATTACTGCATTATCAATGATTCCAAAGAAAATATATCCCCCTTTGTTTATTATTTCAGATTCACAATTTTCTAAGAGAGTGGAATCATAGGGTTCAACATTAAAATACTTTTCCAGCCATTCTTCGTTCAATTTTTTAAAAGATAGTTTATGAGCTCTGGAATATTCAATAATTTTCATTGGTTACCCGTTGCCAATCATATCTTCAGGTTTTACCCATGAATCAAATTCTTTCTCCGATAGATAACCTGTTTTTAGCGCTGCTTCCTTTAATGTTATTCCATTTTCATGGGCAATATTTGCTATTTCAGCTGATTTGTAATAGCCAATTTTACTATTTAATGCAGTTACAAGCATAAGTGAATTATTGAGTAATTCATTAATTTTTTTTGTATTGGGTTTTATACCAACCAAACAATTATCATTAAAACTTTTTACACTGTCAGAAATAAGAGTTAGAGATTCTAAAACATTAGAAACTATTACAGGTTTAAAGACATTAAGTTCATAATGTCCTTGCATTCCTCCAATTGTAACTGTGACATCATTTCCAATAACTTGAGCACATACCATTGATAGTGCTTCACATTGCGTTGGGTTAACTTTTCCTGGCATAATAGAGCTTCCTGGTTCGTTGGAGGGAATTATTATTTCACCGATACCTGACCTAGGGCCACTAGCCATCATTCTAATATCATTAGCAATCTTATTTAATGAATTAGCAATTAATTTTAACGCTCCATGAGTTTCAACCATTGCATCGTGATTAGCAATTGACTCAAATTTATTTTTTGCTGTAATAAAACTAATTCCTGTGAACTTAGAAATATATTTTGATACTAAAACATCATAACCTTTTGGAGAATTTAGTCCAGTTCCTACTGCAGTAGCACCTAAAGCAAGTTCTGATAAATGACTGAATGATTTTTTTAATGATTCTAGTCCATGATCGATTTGTGAATGATACCCTGAAAACTCTTGACCTAATGTTATTGGTGTTGCATCCATTAAATGAGTTCTACCGATTTTAATTACATTTTTAAATTCTAAAGATTTACCTAAAAGAGTTTTTTTAAAATTTTCTAGACTTGGAATAGTATTTTTAATTAGTTTCTGATATGTTGCAATATGCATTGCAGTTGGAAATGTATCGTTTGAAGACTGAGACATGTTAACATCATCATTGGGAGCTAAAGTTTTTTTTCCTTCACCAATTTTTTTTCCTTCAATTAAATGGGCTCTATTAGAAATCACTTCATTAATATTCATATTAGTTTGTGTTCCTGAGCCAGTCTGCCAAATAACCAATGGAAATTGATCATTATGTTTTTCATCAATGATTTCATCACAAACTAAACTTATGAGTTTCATTTTTTTTTCACTCAGAACTCCCAATTCAAAATTTGTATAAGCAGCAGCCTTTTTTAAAATCGCAAAAGCATGAATTATTTCAATAGGCATTGAGCCAGGTTTTCCAATTTTAAAATTATTAATTGAACGTTGAGTTTGTGGACCCCACAATGCATTCTTTAAAACTTTAACTTCTCCAAGAGTATCTTTTTCAATTCTGAATTCCATATCAAATTTTATAATACAAATTTAGTAATAATGCTTAACATTATAATTTACTATCATTTATTAACAAATATTTTTCAAGATCATTACTTTGATTTATATTTGTATTAATAATATTATAATATGTTTGAATTTGATCAGTACCTAGGATTCATTTTATTTTTATCTGTCCTCACTATGGGATTTTGGCTGTTAATTCTTTTATTAACCTTTATAGTCCCTTATTGGGTTGGAGGGGCTTTAATTGAAAGATTAAAGGAAATAAAAAATAAAATAAAGAAATAATTTAAGCTCCAAAACCACCTTCACCATAATCTTGATAATTTGACGGTCTTTTTCTGTTGTCTTTTTTCTGATTAAATCTGTAAATTAAATTTAATTCAAAATTTCTACCACCTCTCCAACTACTTTCACTAAAACTTTTGTAGTTTTCATTAAAAGATTCAATCCTCCATTTCTGAGTTTCAAAAATATCATTGATCTTGAAAGTTAAGGATAGTTTATCCTTCATTAAATCTTTACTAAGGGCGGTATTAGAACTAATTCTAGCTTTTCTGTTAGAAACAGCTGTTTTTTGAGGAGCTCTGTAATTCAAACTTGTTTGCCAGTCAATTGATGAAAATAGTTTTAAGTAATTATTTAATCCGCCAGACCAAGATAAATTTTTGGAGTCATATACAACTCCATTATAATCTCCTTTTAAATCAGATTCAAAAAAATTAAAATTTCCTCTTAACCTCCAAAGTTTTGATTGAGAATAATTAACACTAAATTCAATACCTAATTGTGAATTACTAGCCAGGTTTATTGGAGTTCTTCTAATCACAGGAACTAAGCTTCCGTTGACAGAAACAAATTCTCCAGTGTTTTCAGTAATGAATGTAAATTCTCCAGTAGACTTTCTAAAATAAACTGATCCATTGATAGTTGTTTTTTCATATCTTTTTAAATAACCCAAATCAATTCCGTTTGAATATGTTGGATTTATATTTGGGTTTCCTTGAAATATGTTAGTTAAACTTGATCTTGATGGAAAAGGATTAATAAAATATGATCTAGCTCTTCTAATTCTTCTGTTGTATCCAAATGTAAGTGTCTCATTCTCTTTAATCTCAAATGCCAGATTTAAAGTTGGAAAAAAATCATTGTATTTCTTTTTTGTATTATCTCCATTTACAACCTGAGTAACATTTGTAATAGATTCTTCAAATCTTAATCCAATTAAATAGGAAAAATTATTTTTTTTATTTCCAATTTGAGTGTAATAGGCATTTACTTTTTCGTTATAAAGAAGCGTATTGCTTAAATTATTGTCTGATGCATATTCTCCTGAATTATTTTCTTTTTCAACCAAATAATCAATTTTTTGATGTTGATTACTTCTTCTGAATCCAGCTTCAAATTGACCATCCGAATTTATTGGAAGAACATAGTCAACTTTAAACAATTCACTATTTTGATTTTCATCAGTTTTTATTTTTTCTGAATTGTATTTAACAAAATCAGGAACAATTTGTGTATTTGAAATAATTGAAGATTCGATTTCGATAGATTTTTCTTTTTGGTAATCTAGAGTTAAAATGTGACCTTCTTTATCAAACTCTTTTGAAAAATTTATTGAAAATTCATTGGAATCGTCAACTTCATTTTCATCTTCAACTCTTTCTGATAAGTTGTTTGTTCCATTAAAACTTTGATTAATAGAATTTAAAGTATTAGTTGATTGATTACTTGTGCTGTTTACGTAAGAAGCTACAATACTAGTTTTATCGTCAAAGAAATATTCAATTCCTCCATTGTAGTAATTGGATTTCCTCTCTGAATTTCTATCTCCACCTTCATTCAAAAAATTATTTCTCCCACTATCTGTATAATATTCAGTTTGATTTTTGAAACCATTAATGTAGTTAGTTGTATTGTCTCCAATATTTGAAAAAAGATTAATTTTTTTTGTTCTATAATTTAAGTTTGACGATAATCCAATTCTTTTGGGATCACCCAAGTTTAAGCTAGCAGATCCATTTAATCCAGCTAATTTATTTTTTCTAAGTACAATATTTATGATACCGGCGGTACCTTCAGCATTATATCTCGCTGAGGGTGAGGTAATAACTTCAACCTTTTCAACACTTTCAGATGGAAATTGTTTTAGTGCATCATTACTGCTAATTCCCACTAATCCAGATGGTTTACCATTAATAAGAATTCTAACACTTTGATTTCCTCTGAGTGAAACATTACCATCAATGTCAACTTCTAATGAAGGCAAATTGTCTAATACATCACTAACACTACTTCCTTTAAGGGTTAAGTCTTTTCCTATATTGTAGACGGTTTTATCTAGTTTTATTTCTATTTCAGTTTTTTCACCAATAACTTCAATTTCATCTAAAATATTTTCATTGATTGATAAGTTTACTGTTCCTAAATCGATTGATTTTTCAATTTTTATATTTTCAATAGTTTTAGTTTCAAATGAAATATATTCAATTTTTATATCATAAGTACCCTTTGATACATTGATACTAAAAAAACCATTATTTTCAGAAATAACTCCATTAATTAAATTTTTACTACTAGCATCTAATATACTTACAGTGGCATATTCTAATGCTGTATTACTTTCGGAATCGTTGATAAATCCGCTGATTGTTAAATTATTGTTTTGTGAAAAAATAAGGTTGCAAAACAAAACTGAAATTAAAAATATTTTTCTCATAGCTTGTGTAAGGCAAAGATCTTGCCATTAAGTTCTGAGTTATGACAATCAATAAGTCTAAAAGTTTAATGATTATATAATTTTATCAATTTCGTTGGGTGGAATGGCTATAACTCCTTTATTATTGTTTATAAATACTGGCCTTTTAATTAAATTAGGATGCTTGTTTAGAATTTCTAAAATCTCATCATTATTGTAAAGTTTAGAGCTATAATTTTCTTTCCAGGTTTTTTCTTGAGTTCTAACCATGTCTTTAGGATCTATCCCAATTTTAATAATTATACTTTTTAATAAATTTAATTCTAACCCTTTTTTCATATATAAAACAACTTCAAAATCAACATTTAATTCTTTTATATAATTTAATGCTTCTCTTGATTTTCTACATCTTGGATTATGGACTAAAAAAGTATTTTTCATTTTAATTTGACATTAAGTAGGATTTTAAAAATGGACTAATGTTTCCGTCCAGTACTCCTTCAACATCATTAGTTTCATGATTTGTTCTTACGTCTTTAATTAGTTTGTAGGGGTGTAATACATAATTTCTAATTTGTGATCCCCATTCTATTTTCATTTTATTAGATTCGATCTTTTCTCTCTCTTTCAATTTTTCTTTGAGCTCTATTTCATAAAGTTGAGATTTTAATAATTGCATGGCCTTAGCTTTATTTTCAAGCTGAGACCTTGTTTCAGAGTTTTCAATAACTATTCCTGAGGGAGCGTGTCTCAACCTTACAGCAGTTTCAACTTTGTTAACATTTTGACCGCCTGCTCCACTTGACCTCATTGTCTCCCAAGAAATATCTGAGGGATTTATATTTATTTCAATACTATCATCAACTAAAGGATAAACGTAGACAGAAGCAAATGAAGTATGTCTTTTGGCATTACTGTCAAATGGTGATATTCTAACAAGTCTATGTACACCATTTTCACCTTTTAACCAGCCAAAACCATAATCTCCTTCAATTTCTAGTGTAACTGACTTAACTCCAGCAACATCTCCTTGTTGAAGATCCAATTCTTTAATTTTGAATTTATTTTTTTCAGCCCACATAACATACATTCTCATAAGCATCTGAGTCCAATCACAACTTTCTGTTCCTCCAGCTCCTGCAGTTATTTGAATTACTGCACTCATTTCGTCCCCTTCATTAGATAACATGTTTTTAAATTCTATATTTTCAATATGTTCCTTACATTGTATGTATTGAATATTAATTTCTTCATCATTAACTTCACCTTCCTTAAAGTAATCGAATAGAATTTCCAAATCATCAGTAAGTGATTTGGCTTTCTCATAATCTTTAACCCATTGTTTTAAACCTTGAAGTTCTTTCATGATTTTCTGAGCCTTTTTTGAGTCATTCCAGAAATCAGGGTCAAATGTGATTTCTTCTTTATTAGAAATCTCTATGTTTTTAGAATCAATGTCAAAGATAACTCCTTAACGATTTAGTTCGTTCAAGGAGATTCTTTATTTGGTCAAATGTTATCATTTATCTACAAAAATACATTTTATATTAAATTACTTAGACCTAATTTATTTTTATATTTAACAACATTATTTTTTATTTAAAATTAAAAATGGAAATAAACTTAATTAGTGATACAGTTACAAAACCATCAAAAGAAATGTTAGAGTTTATGATGAGCTCCAATGTTGGTGATGATGTGTTTAAGGATGATCCAACTGTTAATGAATTGGAAGATTTGATAGCTACAAAGTTTGGAATGGAATCTGCACTCTTTTTTCCCTCAGGAACAATGGCAAATCAAACTGCAATTAAAATACATACCCAACCAGGGGATCAATTAATATGTGATAAGTATGCTCATGTTTATAATTATGAAGGTGGAGGAGTTAGTTTTAATAGCGGTGTATCTTGTAAATTACTAGATGGCAATAGAGGCATGTTCACAAATGATCAAGTAATTAGTGCTATAAACCCACCTGATTTTTATCATAGTCCTAAAACATCACTAGTCTGCGCAGAGAATACAACTAATAAAGGTGGAGGGGCTTGTTGGGATATTGGTGAGTTAAAAAAGATTCAACAAACATGTAAAGAAAATAATCTTTATTATCATCTTGATGGAGCAAGAATTTGGAATGCTATTGTAAAGACCGGTACAACCCCTTTGCAATATGGAAAAATATTTGATTCAATTTCAGTATGCTTAAGTAAAGGATTAGGATGCCCTATAGGTTCTATCTTGTTGGGCTCAACGGAATTTATAAATAAAGCAATTAAAGTAAGAAAATTATTAGGAGGCGGTATGAGACAGGCAGGTTACCTTGCAGCATGTGGAATTTATGCTTTAAAAAATAATATTGAAAGATTAAATGAAGATCATATCAAAGCGAAAGAAATTGAAAGTGTATTAAAGAATTCAAATTTTATTAGTCAAGTTGAAAAAGTAGAAACTAATATATTAATATTTCAAATCGAAAAAAGTATTGATACTGATAATTTTTTAAATAAAATGTCAAATCAAAATATTAAACTTATTTCAATGGGTGATAATAAACTAAGACTTGTTACTCATAAAGATTATACAAATCAAATGCATGAAAAATTTCTAGAAATTATAAGTAATTTAAAATTTTAATTAATATAATATTTCTTGAAAACTTATTCATAAAAATTTAAATTTCATTGAAAGAGATTACACCTCCTAATTTAAAAAAAGTTCCAAAGTCATTAATAAAATTTAATGATGAGAGAATTGATAACTATTATTGGCTCAGAGAAAGAGAAAATCCATGTGTGATTGAATATCTGAATAGCGAAAATGATTATTATAAAAAGATGACACTTCACACTAAAGATTTTCAAGACAAGTTATTTCATGAAATTAAAAATAAAATCAAACAGGAAGATCAATCCGTTCCATATTTTTTAAATGGGTATTGGTATGTTACTAAATACGAAGAAAACTTAGACTACCCAATTTATTTTAGATATAAAGACTCTTTGAAATCGAAAGAAGAAATACTTTTTGATTGTAATAAATTAGCTCAATCTCATGATTATTTTAATTTATCAAATTTTAAAGTTAGTCCCAATAATAAAATTGTTGCATTTAGTGTTGATACTGTTTCAAGAAGACTTTATACAATAAAATTTAAAAATTTAGATAATGGTGAGATTTTGAAGGATGAGATAATTAACACTTCTGGAACCTTTGCATGGGCAAGTGATAATTCTACTCTTTTTTACACAAATAGAGACACCCAAACCTTAAGAAATGACAAGATATTTAAACATAAAATTGGTGATGCTCTAGTGAATGATAAGTTAGTTTTTCATGAAACAGATGAAACTTTTTACACTAATGTGTCTAAATCAAAATCTAATAAGTTTATCATTATTTCTTCGTCAAGTACATTAACGTCTGAATTTCAGTTTTTATCATCAAATAAACCAGATGACCAATTCACGCTATTTAATAAAAGGGAAAGAGGGGTTGAATACAGTATTAGTCATTTTGAAGACCATTTTTATATAATAACGAACAAGAATGATGCTTTTAACTATAAATTGCTAAGAACAGAATTAAAAAATACTTCATCTGAAAATTGGATTGAGGTTATTGAGCATAGAGAAAACGTATTAATAGAGGGTATAGACATTTTTAAAGATTTTTTAGTTGTAAGTGAAAGGTTTAATGGTTTGAATAGAATTAACATTAAACCATGGAATGGATCTGAAAGCTATTACATAAAATTTGAAAGTGAAACCTTCAGTTGTTATACAACTGGGAATTTAGATTTTGATTCAAAAAAATTAAGGTATGCTTATAATTCATTAAACGAGCCTCATTCGATCATTGAATTTGATATGTTTTCAAAGGATAAGATAATATTAAAGCAAAATCAAGTTTTAGACACTAAGTTCAGTAAAGACAATTATATTACTAAAAGAATTTGGGCAGATTCAAGAGATGGAACTAAAATACCTATATCCATAATACACAAAAAAAATATTAAAAAAGATGGCACAAACCCTCTTCTGCTATATGCATATGGTTCTTATGGTAATACTATTGACCCAACCTTTTCAATTAGTAGATTAAGTCTTTTGGACAGAGGTTTTGTATTCGCTATTTCACATGTTAGAGGAAGTGAGTACTTGGGTAGATCATGGTATGAGGATGGAAAACTATTAAATAAAATAAACACTTTTAACGATTATATTGATTGCACAAAACATTTGATAAAAGAGAATTATTCATCTTGTAATCATATGTATGCTTATGGAGGATCTGCGGGTGGTTTGCTCGTTGGAGCTGTAATGAATATGGCACCTGAATTATATAATGGAATGATAGCAGCAGTTCCTTTTGTTGATGTCGTTACAACTATGTTAGACGAAACAATTCCTTTAACAACTAGTGAATATGATGAATGGGGAAACCCTAATGAAGAAAAATTTTACAATTATATACTTTCTTATTCTCCCTATGATAATGTTTCTAAAATTAATTATCCAAACTTATTAGTAACAACTGGACTTCACGACTCTCAAGTACAATATTGGGAACCTGCAAAATGGGTTGCTAAATTAAGAGCTAATAAATTAGGTAATAATAAATTATTCTTAAATACCAATATGGATACTGGACATGGTGGCTCCTCAGGTAGATTTGAGGCTATCAAGGATTTAGCAAAAGAATATTCATTTTTATTTGATTTAGAAAATGTTTATAAATGATAAATATATTTGGTTCTAAAGTCTTTTTTTAAGTAATTTGCCCTGCAAATGATGCCTAAAGCACATTATGAGTAAAAATATTAAAGCTTACAATAGTATCTTAGATTTAATTGGGAAAACTCCTCTTGTGAAGCTCAATAATATTACAAAAGATATTCCTGGTGATTTTTATGCTAAAGTTGAAGCCTTCAACCCGGGTCACTCAAACAAAGATAGGATAGCACTTCACATCATTGAAAGTGCAGAGAAAAAAGGTTTATTAAAACCAGGGTCTACGATTATTGAAACTACTTCTGGAAATACTGGGTTTAGCTTATCAATGGTTAGTATGATTAAAGGTTATAATTGTATTCTAGCTGTCTCTTCAAAATCATCCTCTGATAAAATTGACATGTTAAAGTCAATGGGAGCCAAAGTATATGTCTGTCCAGCTCATGTTAGCGCTGATGATGAAAGATCTTATTATCAAGTCGCTAAAAGATTACATGAGGAAATTAAAGGATCATTTTATATAAATCAATATTTTAACAAGCTAAATACTGAGGCCCATTTCAAATCCACTGGTCCAGAAATTTGGGATCAAACTAACGGTCAAATCACCCATCTAATAGCTAGTAGTGGAACTGGTGGAACTATTTCAGGAATAGGTCAATTTTTAAAATCTAAAAACCCAAATATTAAAATTATTGGTGTTGATGCATATGGGTCTGTTTTGAAAAAATATCATGAAACAAAAGAGTTTGACGAAGATGAAATTTATCCATACAGAATTGAAGGTCTTGGAAAAAATTTAATACCTACTGCTACAGATTTTGATATTATTGATTTTTTTGAAAAAGTTAATGATGAAAAAAGCGCACATTCTTCCAGAGAAATAGCACTTAAAGAAGGAATGTTTGTTGGTTATACGTCTGGAGCTGCAATGCAGGCTGTAAAACAATTGTCCAAAAATAATATCTTTGATAAAAACAGTGTTGTTGTAATGATTTTTTGTGATCATGGATCTAGATATATGAGCAAAATTTACAGCGACAAATGGATGTCTGATCAAGGTTTTTTTGATTCCCAAAAAACTCCACAAGAAAAACCTATTGAATACATAAAATAAGTATTATTTTTGTAGACGAAACATCAATCAAACAATGAACGATTTATTTGACAAAATTGTATCTAATAAAGGTCCATTAGGAAAATATGCTAGTGTAGCAGAGGGCTACTTTGCCTTTCCAAAACTAGAGGGTCCTATCAGTAATAGAATGAAATTTAATGGAAAAGAAGTTATAACTTGGAGTGTAAATGACTATTTAGGATTAGCTAACCATCCAGAAATAAGAGAATTTGATGCCCAAGCTGCTAAGAAATATGGTTCTGCTTATCCAATGGGAGCAAGACTGATGTCTGGACATACTGACCTACATGAAAAATTGGAGTGTGAGTTAGCTGATTTTGTTTCTAAAGAAAAAGCATACGTTTTAAATTTTGGTTATCAAGGTATATTATCTACTATTGATTCTTTAGTTTCTAAAAATGATGTTATTGTGTATGATATAGATTGTCATGCATGTATTGTTGACGGAGTTAGATTACATATTGGTAAAAGATTTACTTATCAACATAATGATATAGACAGTCTTCAAATTAATCTTGAAAGAGCTACCAAAATTGCAGAAAAAACAGGTGGAGGAATTTTAGTTATCTCTGAGGGTGTATTTGGAATGCGAGGAGAACAAGGAAAAATAAAAGAAATTGCTGATTTAAAAAACAAATATAATTTTAGATTATTAGTAGATGATGCTCACGGTTTTGGAACTCTTGGTAAGACTGGTGCTGGAGCTGGAGAGGAGCAAGGAGTTCAGGATCAAATAGATGTTTACTTTGCAACCTTTGCAAAATCAATGGCGAGCACAGGAGCTTTTATTGCATCAGATAGCATGATAATTGACTTTCTAAAATATAATATGAGGTCTCAAGTTTTTGCAAAATCTCTTCAAATGCAATTGGTGGCGGGTGTTTTGAAAAGACTTGAAATGCTTAAAACTAGACCTGAAATTAGAACAAAACTTTGGAATAATGTTAAGGCATTGCAAACTGGTCTTAGAAAACAAAATTTTGATTTAGGTACCACTCAAAGCTGTGTTACTCCTGTTTTTCTTAAGGGTGATATTCACGAAGCATTTGTTATGGTTAAGGAGCTTAGAGAAAAATATTTTATATTTTGTTCAATTGTTGTATACCCTGTTATTCCTAAAGGTTTTATTTTATTAAGGTTGATTCCAACATCTTCACATAATATTGATGATGTAAACGAAACATTATCCGCCTTTTCTAAAATTAGATCTAAGCTTGAAGATGGTACATATAGAAGAATTGCTGAAAAAGCTAATGTGAGCTAATTATAGCCTAAAATAGGTTAATATTCTACATCTCATTTACCTATAAAAAAAAAAAACACTAATTTTGGCTCGAAATAAAGCGTTATGAAGCCAAAAAAAATACTCGGCGCTAATGAAATATCCACCATACTTAATAGGTTGTCCTTTCAGTTAATTGAAGACCATAATTCATTTGAAAATACAGTTTTAGTAGGTATACAGCCAAGGGGGTCCCTTTTAGCTAAACGTATATCAAAGTTGATAAATAACTATAATAAATCTAATGATTTAAAGATTGGCTATCTTGATATTACTTTTTTTAGAGATGATTTCAGAAGATCTGAAAAAGTTTTGAAAGCTAACTCTACGAAACTTGATTTTTCAATAGAAAATCAAACTGTAGTTTTAGTTGATGATGTTTTATTTACTGGAAGAAGTATTCGAGCAGCTTTGAGTGCCATTCAATCTTTTGGTCGCCCAATGGCTGTCAAATTATTAACTTTAATCGATAGAAGATTTTCTAGGGAATTACCAATTCAACCAGATTACTGTGGAACTCAAGTAGATTCAAGATTAAATGAAAAAGTTATAGTTAATTGGAAAGAAAATAATAATGAAGATTCTGTTTATTTAATTAAAAATAATTGATGGAGAATTTAAGTACAGATAATTTACTTGGAATAAAATATTTAAACTCAGATGATCTTAATTTAATTTTTAAGACTGCGGATAATTTTAAGGAAGTAATAAATAGAAAGATTAAAAAAGTACCCTCATTAAGAGATGTAACGATTGCAAATCTTTTTTTTGAAAATAGTACAAGAACTAAGCTTTCTTTTGAATTAGCTCAAAAAAGACTTTCTGCTGATGTTGTAAATTTTTCTTCATCTGGATCTTCAATTTCTAAAGGAGAAACACTGATAGATACTGTTAACAATATTATATCCATGAAAGTTGATATGGTTGTTATACGTCACCCGAGTCCTGGTGCAAGTGTATTTCTATCAAAAAATATAGATTCATGTATAATCAATGCTGGAGATGGAACTCATGAACACCCAACACAAGCTTTATTAGATGCATACTCTCTTATTGAAAAAATCGGTAATTTAAAGAACAAAAATATTTTAATTGTTGGTGATATAATGCACTCAAGAGTAGCTTTATCTAATATTTATGCTTATCAAAAACTAGGAGCTAATGTTACTGTATGTGGACCTAAATCACTTATTCCTAAAGATATTGAATCTTTAAATGTAACTGTTGATACAGATTTTATTAATGCATTAAAAAATTGTGATGCTGTAAATATGCTGAGAATTCAAAACGAAAGAATGTCTGAATCATATTTTCCTTCAGTTAGGGAATATGTTCAACAATATGGTTTAAATAAAAGTATTTTAGATTCTTTAAATAAAAAAATTATAGTAATGCATCCTGGACCAATTAACCGGGGAGTAGAAATTACAAGTGAAGTAGCAGATTCAGATCAAGCTATAATTTTAGATCAAGTTGAAAATGGAGTTGCTATAAGAATGGCTGTAATGTATCTGTTAGCTGCCAAGCTAAAATAATATGAACTCTAGTATTAAAATTTTTAATATAGAAAATAAGGAAGAATTTCTTTTAAATTTTAAATCAATAAAAAGAAATACTACGTTTAATATTATAATTACTTTAAATTTTAATGATTTTGATAATATTACAGAAAAATTATTTGAGTTATCTAATCTTTCAAGTCAAAATAACAAATCTTTTGTATTAGTAAATTCTATTTTTCATAATGAAAAAATTTGTGTAGCACCTACTGTTAGAGAAGCTCACGATATTATAGAAATTGAGGAAATTGAAAGAGATTTACTTTCATGATGAAGTTAACAATTTTAGGAAGCTGCTCCGCATACCCGACTATTAAACGATTCACTACCTCTCAAATTTTAGAAAATAACGGAAAATCATATCTAATTGATTGTGGAGAGGGAACACAAATTCAACTAAGAAAAAATAAAATAAAATTTAATACAATTGAACATATTTTTATTTCTCATTTGCATGGAGATCATTATTTTGGTTTACCAGGTTTAATTTTAACTTTTAACTTATTGGGTAGGGAAAAACCATTAAAAATTTATGGTCCTGAGGGCATAAAAGAAATAATAACCTCTTTAATGAAAAAAGGAAATACTTGGACTAATTATAAACTAGAAATTATAGAATTAAAAAATGTAAACCCAGAAATTATTTTAAATAAAACTAATTTTTCGGTAAGCACTATTCCGCTCACACATGGAGTTTATACTAATGGGTTTTTATTTAGAAAAAAAACAATTACTCACAAATTAATAGTTGATAAAGCTATTAAATTAGGGATTGATAAAACTCAATATGCAGGTATTAAACAAGGAAAAGATGGAGTTACTGAAAATGGAAAAATTATAAAAAACAGGGAATTAGTGGAGCCTTTAGTTCCAGACATTACATATGCATTTTGTTCAGATACTATTTTTGATCGTAAAATTATACAACAAATTAAGAATTGTGATTTATTGTATCATGAGTCTACATTTCTTAACAAACATGAAAATTTTGCTACAAAGACATTTCATTCTACTGCTGAACAAGCTGGTATTATTGCTAATGAATCTAATGCTAAGAGGTTGATATTAGGTCATTTTTCATCAAGATATAAGGATTTAAATTTATTTCTTGAAGAAGCTAAAACCAAATTTAAAAATGTTGATTTAGCATTAGAAAATAAATTTTTCATTATTTAATCATTATTTTTATTAAATGTCAAAAGATCTTAGTAATTATAGAGATAAGTATTTAAAAGGAGAGTTAATTGAAAATAACTTACCAAATAATCCGCTAGATTTATTTTCAAAGTGGTTTTCTGAATTAGAAAATATCGGAAACGAAAAAGAACCTAATGCAATGTCACTATCAACAGTTGATAACGAAGGATTTCCAACAACTCGGATAGTTTTATTGAAAGAATTCTCTGATTCAGGTTTTATTTTTTTTACTAACTACAATAGTAGAAAAGGAAATCACATAAAACTTAATCCTCAAACATGTCTATCGTTTTATTGGCCTTCACTAGAAAGACAGGTTATAATACATGGAACTGCTAATAAAATAAGTGAAATAAAATCTGATAAATACTTTAATTCTAGACCTGAATCGAGCAGAATAGGTGCAATAGTTTCTGATCAAAGTGAAGTTATTCCCTCAAGAGATTTTATTGACAATAAATTAAAAAATTTTAATGTTGGAGTCAATTGTTTAAAAAGACCAAAACATTGGGGTGGTTATAATGTAATTCCAAAATCAATTGAATTTTGGCAAGGTAGAGAAAGTCGTCTTCACGACAGGATTTTCTATTTTAAAAACAATGAACAATGGGAAAAAAATAGACTCTCCCCTTGAAAAAGATTATTTTAATTAGACATGCTAAATCATCTTGGGATTATAATTGTTCTGATTTGGAACGACCACTTTCTATCCGAGGCTATAATGATGCGGATATTATGTCAATCATTTTTAAAAATTTTAAATTAAATATAGATTCTATTTACTCAAGTCCAGCAAGGAGAACATTGGATACTGCTCATAAGTTTATTGATAATTTAAATTTTAATATTAAACTAATTATTGAACCAAGTCTTTATGATTTTGAAGGAGAAGCTACCGAAAGATTTATAAAATGTTTAGATGCTTCATATAATTCTGTTATGATTTTTTCGCATAACAATACTTGTTCAAATCTTTATAAAAAATTTACAGATCATAAAAATTTGCATATACCTACATGTGGAATTTTAATTTTTGAATTTGATGTATCTTTATGGGCTGATATTAAAAACGGAAAATGTACTTACTATTTTCCAAAGAATTTTAGATGAAAAGTCAAAAAAATATATTCGTAAATCGTGAGTTAAGTTGGCTTGAGTTTAACGAAAGAGTTTTAGAGGAAGCTGATAATTCTTCAGTTCCATTAATTGAAAGAATAAGGTTTTTAGGTATTTTCTCTAACAATCTCGATGAATTTTTTAGAGTTAGATATGCAACAGTAAAGAGGATAGCTGTAAGTTCTAATAGTGGAAAACGTCTTTACAGAGACAGAACTGCAAAAGAGCTGTTAAATGATATCACTTTAAAGTCAACTGCTTTACAGCAAAAAAGTTTTCAAGTACTAGATTCAATCATAAATCTATTAGAAAAAGAAAATATTTATTTTTTGGATGAAAAATCTATAGAGCCAAACCATAAAGAATTTATTGGTAATTATTTTTTTGAATATATAAGTCCCTCAATTGATGTTATAATTTTAAATAAAAATAAAAAGTTACCAAAGTTTAAAGAAAATCTTTCATTTTTGATAGTGAGAATGGAACTTGAAAAAAAAATAATTCAAAATGCCATTATAAGAATTCCAAAAACATTAAATAGATTCGTAAAACTTCCTTCAAAAAAATCAATAAATCAAATAATTATTATTGATGATATCATAAGACTGCATTTAAAAGATATTTTTAAAATCTTTAATCCAATTTCTATAAGCGCTAATATGGTTAAAACCAGTCGTGATGCTGAACTTGACTTTGATGATGATATTTCAAAAAGTTTTTTAGATAAAATTGCACAAAGTGTAAAGGAAAGGTCTATAGCAGAGCCAGTTAGGTTTGTTTATGACAGTAAGATTAATAAAGATACGCTTGAATTTTTGACAAAAAAAATGGGAATTAATTTAGATACTGACAGTATCATTCCTGGTGGAAAATATCATAATAGACGAGATTATATGGATTTTCCTAACTTAGATGATAAATTAGTTTATCCCCCTTTTTATCCTGTTAATATTACTGATTTTAGTCACAGCGATAATACTTTTGAAAGATTAAAAGAAAGAGATTTTTTAATACATACACCATATAATAAGTTTTCATATATAATTAGTTTATTAATGAAATCTTCAATAGATCCCAAGGTAAAAAAGATCTCTATTACTATTTATAGATTATCAAAACTATCTAAAATTGCAAGTGCATTAATTAATGCAGCTAGAAATGGCAAAAAAGTTATTGTTCAAATAGAACTTCAAGCTAGATTTGATGAATCTGCCAACATAAAATATGCTAAGGATATGCAATCAAATGGAGTAAAATTAATATTTGGTTCACCTAATCTCAAAGTACATAGTAAGATATGTCTAATTGAAAGACTTGAAAACAATTCAATTAAAAATTATGGATTTATAAGTACAGGAAATTTTAACGAATCTACTGCTAAGCTTTATACAGATTTAACCTTATTTACCTCAAATGAAGAAATATTGAGAGAAGTTATAGATGTTTTTAAATTTTTCACTGCTAATTACAAAAAATATAGTTTTAAAAATTTATTTGTATCTCCAATAAATACTGAATCTAGAATTAAGAAATTAATTCAAAAGGAAACAGTTAATGCTAAAAATGGTAAAGTCGCTTGGATTAAAATAAAAATAAATAATCTAACTAGTCATAGTTTGATAAAATCTTTATATGATGCTAGTAGAGCTGGGGTTAAAATTAAAATGATTGTTAGAGGAATTTGTTGTTTAGTTCCAGGAATTAAAAACATGAGTAATAATATTGAGGTTATTAGCATTGTAGATAGATTTTTAGAACACACTAGATTTATGATTTTTAATAACGACAATAAAAATAAAGTATACATTTCATCTGCTGACTGGATGACAAGAAATTTAGATAATAGAGTTGAGGTAACATGTCCAATTTTTCAAAATGATTTAAAAAAAGAAATTAATGATATTTTTGAAATATATTGGATGGACAATGTAAAATCTTCGAGGATTAATTCGTCTAAATCTATTAAACCTTTTTACTCAAAAAATATTCATAGATCACAAGAAAAAATATATCAATATTATTTAAATAAAATTGAAAAAAGTTAAAAAATACGCAACTATAGATATAGGTTCCAATGCTATAAGGTTATTGATTTCAAATGTTTATAGTTATAGATCTGATGTGTATGTCACAAAAAATTCTTTAGTCCGAGTACCCTTAAGATTAGGACAGGATTCATTTAAAAAAGGTAAAATTTCAAAGGAGAATATCTTAAGATTATTAGACTCCATAAAATCATTTAAATTATTAATGAAAGTTCATAAAGTTGAAAAATATTTAGCTTATGCAACATCTGCATTAAGAAGTTCATCTAATGGACATGAAATTGTTGCCCTGATTTTAAAAAAGACTAAAATTAGAATTGAAATTATCAGCGGAAAAAAAGAAGCTCAACTTATTACAAATAATCAATCATTTTTAAAAAAAGATAATATTTATTGTTTTGTTGACGTTGGAGGAGGTAGTACTGAACTTACACTAATTAAAAATAAAGAGATAATTATTTCTAAATCTTTTAAAATTGGAGGAGTTAGGTTAATAAATAATTTAGTTAAGAAATCTACTTGGAATAAATTAGATCAGTGGATAGTCTCTAATATTAATAAGTTTGAACAAGTAAATTTAGTTGGTATTGGTGGAAATATTAATAAAATATTTAAGTTATCAGGAAATAATATTGGTAAATCTTTAACCAAAAAATCATTGGATAATTCATTAAATGATTTATCTAAAATGTCAGTTTATGATAAAGTGATTAAATTAAAATTAAACCCTGATCGGGTCGACGTCATTGTGCCAGCTGGAGAAATATATCAGTTTGTAATGAACAAAATGAATTCTAATGAAATATTGGTTCCTAAAATAGGATTAGCGGATGGAATGGTTCATGAATTATTAAATAATTTATAGATTAAGTTTAAATTCTTTTCTCAATATTTCAATGTTGGGATTTATTTTTTTTAACTTTTCATATTTCTCTCCCGGTGTAAAAACGAATTTTTTTTCTTTTAATTTATTTACATTAATTTCTAAAGAAATGCTATCATTTTTTAAATCTTTTTTAAGAAATTCAACTAATTCCAACTTACTTTTTTCTAACTCTAACTTATTAGTATTGTTAGTTAGAGTATAAGTTAATTTGTTTTCTTCAAAAATTTGAGGTTGACTTATTGAGAGAATACTCGCTAAATTTTTTCTTCCTTTTTTGACAGTCAATTCTTGAAATTTTTTCCAAGAATTTGAAAGGGAGTTTACATCAAATTTAGTTTTATTTGAGCTTGAACTTTCAGACTCATTTTTTTTTAACAAAGCTATACTTTCTATATTTTTTTTAGCCTTTAAAGAGGATAAAGATAATCCCGAAACAGGGGAAGTTTCTTTTTTAATTTTTAATTTTTCTTTTGAGTATTCTTTATCTAGTATATTAGTTTTTAAATTCTCTTTTGGGGAATGAATATCTGCTTTATAAGAAGTTTTATTTGCAGCTAGTTCAGATCTACTTAAGATTTTAACTTTTTTTTTTAATTCAATATTATTTATTGAACAAAGTTTCATTAAACAAATTTCTGTTAGGAGCCGTTGGTTTTTACTGTTTTTATATTTAAAGCTACATTCTTCAGTGAGGTTTATTGATTTTAAAATAAAATCAATATCTAAATTTTTAGATTGATCTACGTATCTATCTTTTAAATTTTCATTTTGATTTAAAAGAACATGGGTTTTTAAAGATTTTGATATTAATAGATCTCTAAAATGTAAACATAAGCCATCTATAAAATGTTGTCCATTGAAACCTTGATTTAAAATTTCATCAAACAAAAGGAGACAATTTGTTATGTCATTGCTGACAATTAATCTGGTTGCTTTGAAATAAACATCGTGATCTAAGATGTTCAGATTTTTATATGCTAACTCTTTTGTAATATTTCCATCTGTATAATTAACCAATCTATCAAAAATAGATAAAGCATCTCTTAAAGCTCCGTCACATTTATTTGCAATTAAAAAAAGTGATTCGTCATCAAATGAAATATTTTCTTTATTTGCTATGAACTCTAAATGTGTTTTAATGTGAGAAGAACTTATTTTTTTAAAATCATAAATTTGACAGCGTGATAAAATTGTTGGAATTACTTTGTGCTTTTCAGTAGTGGCTAAAATAAAAATAGCATATTTTGGAGGTTCCTCAAGAGTTTTTAAAAAAGCATTAAATGCTTGTCCTGAAAGCATATGAACCTCATCTATTATATAAACTTTATAATTTCCAGTCTGAGGAGGAATTCTCACTTGATCAATTAGATTTCTTATATCATCAACTCCATTATTTGATGCCGCGTCAAGTTCAAAAATATTATATGAAAAATCTGAAGATTCATCTGCTCCATTAATTTGTTTAGCTAGAATTCTGGCACATGTTGTTTTTCCAACTCCTCTTGGCCCACAAAATAACATTGCTTGAGGGAGTTGATTATTTTGAATAGCATTTTCCAAAGTTTTTGTAATGGCACTTTGTCCTACTACACTTTCAAAACTATTGGGTCTGTATTTTAAAGCAGAAACGGTAAAATTTTCCATTGACACAAATATAAAAATACGTTATTGATTTTGTAAATTTTAAATCTTTTATAATTTTTTTTTATCAACATGATTTTTAATCTATTTTTGTCAAAGCAGGCCTTCTTATCGCTTTTATTTTTAAAAGAGGAAAGTCCGGACACCAAAGAGCATTATAGCGGGTAACGCCCGTCACTATTTTTAATAGAGGACAAGTGCAACAGAAAGAATGTACAGTTCGGCTGTAGTGAAATCATGTAAACTCTATAAGGTGAAACGTCACGTATACCAACGTTTGAGAGCTGCTCGTTCGATGTTGGAGGGTGGGCGGTTTGAGCAAAATAGTAATATTTTGTCTAGATAAATGATAAGACACGACAGAATCCGGCTTATGGCCTGCTTTTTTTATTTTAAAAATCTTAAACTATTTGGTCCTTCATTGAAAATTAAATCAATTATACTCAAATCATTAATAAATCCATTTTTGTTTGAAAATACTTGAGTGTAATTTGGTATCAATTTTTTTGTTTTGTTTTTATGTTCTATTAAGTTTCTTAGGTCAAATTTAGTATTATAATCTTCTACATATTTTTTTGAAAAATCATTATTTAGATCAACTTCTAGCCATTCTGATATCATTTTAATTGTATTCATATTTAGATCTAAAAGTTTGATATATTTTTTTGAAAAAAAAACTTCCAAAGAATCTTTATAAAATTCAAAATAAGGAGATGAGCTATATGCAATTTTAATAGATTTCCAATGAATCTGTTGCCAATTTGTAGAGTTGTCAATATAAGAATCATTTAAAGTAAACTTTATTAATGAATGTTTTATTGGAACTGTGAGTTTTTGAACTCCATTTGCCGAATGAATAAATGTTCTATTTCTGTAAGATTGTTTATTGTAATTTTTATGAATGTCCCAAATTACATCACAATTATAAATTTCAGCCCAGGTTGAGATAGGACCAAAATAAGGTGGAATTAAAAGTTTTTTAGTTAACCCCAATGTTTACTATTTTTTCTTTCTCTTATTGAATTCAGAGTAAATTAAAACTACTAGCACTCCAATTAAAAAATACCATCTGTAGGATTTAGGTTCTCCATCTAAATTTACGGTTGTAAAAACTCTTTCCCATCGAACTTTCCAATTTTTAAAACCGTCATTAATTCCATCAATACTGAACCAGATAAATACAGGCTTACCAACAATATGATTCTCAGGAACAAAACCCCAGCTTCGACTATCCTCCGATTTATACCTGTTGTCTCCCATCATCCAATAGTAATCCTGTTTGAAAATGTATTCGTCGGTTAAAATATCATTTATTCTAATATTACCTTTCTTATCTAACGATAGAGTATTCTTTTCATAGTCTCGAATTACTTTTTTATATAATGGAAGATTAGCTTGAGTAAGTTTTATTTTTTTGTTTTTCGAGGGTATTATTATTGGTCCAAAATTATCTTCATTCCAATTGAATCTAATATCATTAGGGAAGAAGGAAGTATTATAAGACTTTATTGTTTTATAATTTCTTTTTAAACTATCAATAACGTTAGATTCTGTTATTAATTTAGCTTCACTTTCCGTTAAAAATAAATTGGCTTTAAAATCAGTTATTTCAACCATTGAAATTCTTGATTTTAGTCTAACATCGTAAGGGATTCCCTCAGGTCCCGTTAGAACTGTAAAATTGTCAGAACTATTATCAATTATATTTAATAAATATGGTCTTATTGCTTCAAATTTTGATTGATTGATTTGATCAACTTTAAATTTGCGTTGGATATCAGTAATACCCATTTTCATTAATTCTGATTTAGAAACTCCTTTATTGTTGTAGGCAGTATAATTAAATACTGGCTTAGCTCTAAATGGCATTTTACTCTTTTGTCCATTTATATAAATCTTACCATTAATAATTTCTAATGTGTCGTTTGGAAGACCTACACATCTTTTAACATAATTAGATTTTTTATCAATAGGTTTACTTACCCCTTTTTCGCGAACAAAAAATTTTCTAACTGTGTCAGCAGGCCAATTAAATGTTACAATTTCATTTCTTTTTATATTTTGAAAGCCTGGAAGTCTAAAATAAGGTATCTGAGGTTTGTTTAAATAAGACCTAATGCCTGTTCCAACAATTGTATCATGGACCATAGGAAATGAAATTGCTGTTTGTGGAGCTCTCGCACCGTAATGAAATTTACTAACAAATAAAAAATCACCAACTAATAATGATTTTTCTAATGAACCTGTGGGAATGATGTAGGGTTGAATAAAATAAGTGTGAACTCCTGTTGCTAGAACAATAGCAAAAATTATTGAACTGATCCACTCACCAAAAGCAGTTTTATGATTTAAATCTCTATTGTGTAAATATTTAATTTTATTTGAATAATTAATTGTGTACAGGTAAAGTCCAAGAGTGGTGATAACAAGTAGGGTTTCAATTGTTGAGTTTTTGCCAAAACTCCTCGCTGTTTCTACCCATATAACTGGAAAAATCAAAAGATTTATCACTGGTATAAATAATAAAACAATCCACCATTTAGGTCTTCTGATTATTTTCATTAAAACAATTGCATTGTAAACCGGAATAAATGCTTCAATTGGTTTATGTCCTGAAAACTTATATAGTTTCCAAGTTCCTAAACCATGAATTATTTGAACTACGAAAAAAAAGATTAACCACTCAAATACAGTCATTTTTATAATTTTAAATTGGTGTCATTAATTATATCAGTCATATTAAAAACACCTTTTTTGTCAATAATCCATTCAGCTGCTACAACAGCACCAAGTGCAAATCCTTTTCTAGAATGTGCTGTATGGGTAATTTCAATTGAATCAATTCCAGAATCATACTTAACTTTATGAGTACCAGGAACATTATTTTCCCTAACAGACTCCATTTTTATAGTTTTATTAGTATTGTTTTTAAACGACCAATCCTCATAGTCAGTATCCTTAATTATATCCTCGGCAAGGGTCAACGCTGTTCCACTAGGTTTATCAATTTTCTCCGCATGATGAATTTCTTGTAAGGCTATTTTGTATTGATCGTGTTTATTAAGTAATCTTGTTAGTTTTTTATTTAATTCAAAAAATAAATTTACTCCTAAACTGTAGTTAGAGGCATACATAAAACTAGTTCCAGTATTTTTTGAGTATTCAACAATCTCATTATATTTTTCTAACCATCCTGTAGTTCCAGATATTATTGGTACAGAGCTATCAAGTGCTAATTTTATACTACTTACAGCAGAACTGGGTGTGCTGAAGTTAATAGCAACGTCAGAATCAATTAATGATTTCACATCGTCATCTTTATCAATAATTACAGAAATAGAATGACCTCTTTCAATGGAAATCTTTTCTATTTCTTTACCCATTTTACCGTATCCTAATAATGCTATCTTCATTTAAAAATTCAAATTTAATGATATTCCAATTGATTCGTAGTTAGAATTAGTTCCATTTTCAATATAAGGTTTTAGAGATAATGATTCATTTACATTGTACTGTTTCAAATGAGCATCAATATTGGCATCCAGGATATTCAAAATGTAAAAACCAACTATAAAGACCATTGATAAGTCTCTGTTTTTTTTATGAAAATCAGCTCCATCTAAAAGTCTATCATCGTCAAGAATTAAATTTTGATAAGGATCATTTTTATAACCAGCTTTTCTGCTTTTATAGGCATTCCTATAATCCCAATACTTTTTATGATTAAAATCATAAGAATATATTGATGTTCCTATGGCAGCATATACAATTGGAATTTTCCAATATTTTTTATTAAATCCTTGCCCCAGTCCAGGTAAAATAGCAGAGTAAAATGCAGCTTTAGATGGAGCAGTCGGATCCAATTCATCAAACTTAATTTCTTCGTTTTCTTGAGAATAAGTTGTAGATGAAATCAAGAGGATTATTAATGATAAGATAAATTTATTATTCACCGGAAAGTATCTTAATTATTTTTTTGTAATTATCAATATCATCAAATGAAATCGAAACAGAACCTTTAAACTTGGATTTTAACGATATTTTAACTTCAAGATTTAATTTTTTTGTAACCTTTATAATGTCATTTTTGAATGCAGCTGTCAGTTGTTTTTTCTTTACTGAAATACTTTCTTTTGGTTTTGAAATTATATTTTCAGTTTTTCTAACTGATAAAGAGTCTGATAAAATTTTCTTATAAATTTTTAACTGCTCATCTTTATTATCCAATGCAACAAGAGCTCTACCATGACCCATTGAAATAAATCCATCTCTAAGTCCAGTTTGAACTATGGGATCCAATTTTAATAACCTTAAATAATTTGAAATTGTTGATCTTTTTTTTCCAACTCTTTTACTCATTTGATCTTGAGTGAGCATAACCTCATCAATAAGTCTTTGATAGCACAAGGCAATTTCTATAGGATCTAAATTTTCCCTTTGGATATTTTCAACCAACGCCATCTCTAAAGATTGTTGATCGTTAGCTATTCTCACGTATGCTGGAATTGATTTTATTTCTAATGACAATACAGCTCTAAATCTTCTTTCACCGGATATAATTTGATAAGATTTAAAACCTGTTTTTCTAACAGTTATTGGTTGAATAATTCCAAGTTCTCTAATTGATTTAGCTAATTCTTCAATTTTTTCACCTTCAAAATTTGTTCTTGGTTGAAAAGGATTCTTTTGTATTTGATCAATAGGAAGATCAATAATATTTCCAATGAGTTTGTCTGCATTCGAATCTTGAGCAGAGTTAATATCGTTATTAGGATCCTCTAAAATTGCTGAGAGCCCTCTTCCTAAAGATTGTTTTTTATAAGCTTTAGCCATTTAGTTATTTTTATTTATTAGTTCGTGTGCTAATTTTATGTAATTTTTAGCTCCCCTGCTTGTAGAATCGTAATCAATTATATTTTTTCCATGACTAGGAGCTTCACCTAATGTTACATTTCTTTGAATAATTGTTTTAAAAACCATGTTATGAAAATGTTTTCTTACTTCTTCCACAACTTGATTTGAAAGCCTTAGTCTAGAATCATACATTGTTAATAAAAGTCCCTCAATGTTTAAGTCAGGATTATGAATTTTTTGAATACTTTTAATAGTGTTAAGTAATTTTCCTAGCCCTTCTAATGCAAAATACTCACATTGAATAGGAATAATTACGGATTCCGCAGCTGTTAAGGCATTTAATGTAATTAATCCAAGAGATGGAGCACAGTCAATAATTATAAAGTCATAATCATTTCTAATAGGTTCAAGAGCTTCTTTAAGCATAAATTCTCTATTAGTGTGATTTACTAATTCAATTTCAATTGCTACTAAATCTATGTTTGATGGTATTAAATCTAAATTTGGAGTGGATGTATCTATTATTATTTTTTTTGCTTCTGCTGTATGCTCAAGAAGTTGGTATGAGGATAGTTTAAAATCTTTTTTTTCTAATCCAATTCCGGATGTTGCATTTGCTTGTGGATCAAGATCAATTAAAAGAACCTTTTTTTCTAAAATCCCTAAACATGCCGATAAATTTAGTGCAGTTGTGGTTTTGCCAACACCTCCTTTTTGATTTGATACTGCAATAATTTTACTCATAGAATTACATTTATTTAAAAATACAATTTTTTGAAATCTAAAAACAGAAGTAGTGTGGGTTTTTGTTAACTAGTTTTTAATACTGTCTTTGTATTCTAAAATATAAATTTCTTCACCCTCTTTTTTCATAAAAAATTTTTCTCTAGCGAAGGCTTCATAGTTGTCATGATCTTTTAAGTCATTAATGAATTTTTGATCCTTTTCAATTTCTTTTTTTAAGTCTTCTCTTTTTTGAATCAGTTGATCAATTTCAGAATTTAAACTAAGATGAAAAATGTATGAATTAGTATCTATAAATAACATCCAAATAATAAAAAATAAACTAATTATTATGTAGAAGTTTGTGAAAATTTTAAAATACTTGTTGGATTGTATTTTTTTAAATAAAGATCTAAATAAATTCATTTATAATTTCTTTGATATAATCATAATTTACCTTTTTCATATCTAAAACTTTATTTGCATTTAATCTTGAGGGAAATATAAACTTTTTATACATTGGTTCGCACATTTCAATATATCGTTTTTTAATTTCACTTATTGATCTCCCTCTTTCTTTTACATCTCTATTAATTCTTCTTTGAAGCCTAGTTTTTGAATCTAAATCTAAAAAAAATCCATAATCAATCAGATTAACCAATTTTTTATTACAAAAAATATGTAAACCCTCTAAAATTATTATTTTTTTTGGAACTACTGTTTTAGTTCTTTTTAATCTTTTGTGAGTTTTGTATGAATATACTGGCTCTTTTATTTTGATGTTTTTTTTTAAATCTTTTAAGTTTTTAATTAGAAGATCAAAATCAATCGCGTTAGGATGATCAAAATTAATTTTTGAACGATCACGAAAATTTAAATTAGAGTGATCTTTATAGTAAGAATCTGAAAGCATCTTACAACACCTGTTTTATCAAAACTTTCTACTAATTTTTTTGCAATTGTACTCTTTCCAGAGGATGTTCCTCCTCCAATTCCAATTAGTAACATTTTATTTTTTTAAACTTTTAACATATTCTTCTTTTATCATCTTAGAGTATTTGTTTCCCCAGCTGTTTAGAGTATAGTTCATAACATCAGCTATTTCATCATCATATAGCCCTATCTTTAGCCATGTAAGAGTCATACTTTACGCCATTAACGATTATTTCACCATCTATTCCTCCAAATTTTAACGCTTTTATACTTTCTTCCATATTTTTAAAAAGGTAATCTGACTTAGCTAGGGGAGGGAATATTCCTTTTAAACCTTTTCCATCTGGCAAATGACACCTTACACAAAAATCTTGGTAAAGTAGTTTTCCTCTTTTTATTGATTCTGATAATTCAATGTTTTGTGATAGCAGAAAACCTGGAAATAATAATAGAATTAGTTTAATTAGTTTCATTTTTTGGAACAATTTTGTAAACTCCTTTATTTTCAATCGAAACATAAATATAACCATCAGGTGCTTGTACAACGTCTCTTGGTCTACCAAGACCTTCAGCAATTTTTGACCTAGATATTACTTTGTTATTTTTAAGACCAATTCTTTCAACGTATTTGAATACTAAAGCACCTGCCAAAAGACTACCCTTCCATTCTGGATAAATATCACTTGAGATATATTCAAATGAACTTGGTGCTATGGATGGTAACCAATAATAAAGAGGCTGTTCCATATTAGGAAGACTTTTGTTTTTAGTTATTGTTGTCCCACTGTAGTTGATTCCATATGTGATTTTAGGCCAACCATAATTTTTACCTTTTTCTATGATATTAATTTCGTCTCCTCCTCTTGGGCCATGTTCATTTGTCCATATTTTTCCAGTTTCTGGGATGTTTAAATATTCCTTGAGGATTACGATGTCCATAAGAATAAATAGCTTTTTTAGCCATTGGAGTATTATAAAAAGGATTATCATTGGGAATACTACCATCATCTTTAATTCTATATATTTTTCCACCATCAATTGATAAATCTTGTGGATTAACATTTCTATTTCCTCTGTCACCAATAGAGAAATAAAGGAAATCATCATTATCAAATACCATTCTTCCTCCAAAATGTTGCCCCTTTCTTGAATTTGGTGAACCCCTATAAAGAATTTCAAGATCTTCTAATGAATCGTCAATTAATTTAGCTCTTGCAATTGTTGTATTACCACCATCACCTTTATTTTCTTCGTATGAATATGATAGATATAGCCATCTGTTTTGATCAAAATCTGGATGAAGAGCAATATCTAACAATCCACCTTGGCCTCTAAAATATATTTCTGGAAGTCCATTGATTTGTGTTTTTTTTCCTTCTTTAAAATGTATTAAAGATCCAGATTTTATTGAGGCTAAAATTGAGTTATCACTTAAAAACTCAATTCCCCAAATAATATTTTCATCTTCAAACACAAGTTCCATTTCATAATTTATTCGTTAAATCGATTATCAGGTTCTTCATCAAGAGGTTTTAGGTCTTGAGCACAAGAATAGTTAATAAGCATTAAAGTTAGAAATAGACTTGATGATAATATGTTTTTCATTTTTATTAAATTTAATTACCTCCTAATATAAAGAAAATGTCGGGATGACAGGATTTGAACCTGCGACCCCACGGCCCCCAGCCGTGTGCGCTAACCGAGCTGCGCCACATCCCGATTTTATAAATATAGAGTTATTTACAAATAATAACTATTGATTTTCTTAATGATAAAAACCCTTATAAATTAATGATTTATAAGGGTTTTAGTCGGGGTGGCAGGATTCGAACCTGCGACCTCCGCGTCCCAAACGCGGCGCGATAACCGGGCTACGCTACACCCCGAAATTCGGCAGCAAATATAGGATTATTTCAAAAATCATCAAATAATACTTAATAATATTAAACATTAATTTTTGATGATAACTTTTTAAATTTTTATGAGAAGTAAATCCCTAAAAATTATAAATTTATATTTTAAAATATTTATATGTCTATTGAAAAAATTAAAACTTTAATAATAGGTTCTGGACCAGCAGGTTATACCGCTGCAATATATGCCTCAAGAGCTGATTTAAAGCCAGTTTTATATACTGGAATGGAACCTGGAGGTCAATTAACCACAACAACAGAAGTTGATAATTTTCCTGGATACCCCGATGGAGTAGATGGTCCAACTATGATGGTTGAATTACAAAAACAAGCTGAAAGATTTGGAACTGAAGTAAGAATTGGTATGGTTACGTCAGTAGATTTTAGTGACAAAGTAGGCGGTATTCACAAAGTAAAAGTTGATAACAATAAAGAGATTGAGGCTGAAAGTGTAATTATTTCAACAGGAGCCACGGCTAAATATTTAGGTTTACCCTCTGAACAAAGATTAAGAGGAGGTGGGGTTTCTGCTTGTGCAGTATGTGATGGGTTTTTTTATAAAGGTCAACCGGTAGCTATAGTTGGAGGTGGAGATACTGCTGCTGAAGAAGCAACCTATTTAGCGAATATTTGTTCAAATGTAACAATGATTGTTAGAAAAGGAGAGATGAGAGCTTCAAAAGCAATGCAACATAGAGTAAATTCAAAAAAAAATATTGATGTTTGGTACCACTCAGAAATTAAAGAAGTTTTAGGTAATGATGTTGTTGAAGGAGTTAGTATTATTAATAATCAAACTAATGAAATAAATAATGTTGAAGTTACTGGATTGTTTATAGCTATTGGTCACAAACCTAATACTGACATTTTTAAAGATCAATTAGACATGGATGATTCAGGTTATGTTATAACAAAAGGAAAATCAACTCATACTAATAAACCAGGTGTTTTTGCCTCTGGAGATGTTCAAGATAAAGATTATCGTCAAGCAGTAACAGCAGCAGGAACAGGGTGTATGGCTGCTCTTGATGCTGAAAGATATTTAGCATCTATTGAATAAATAATTATTAGTATATTCATACTAAAATTATAATGAACAAATCCAGACTTTTTTTAAGAAATCAAATGTCTTTTTTTTGGCTTCCTTCTGCATGGCTTTGTGGGGTTAGAGTAGATAGTCTTCATACTAATAGTTGCTCTGTTCGAGTTAAACATGGTTTTTTAAATAAAAATCCTTTCAATTCTCTATTTTGGGCAGTACAAGGAATGGCTGCTGAAATGCCAGGAGGCCTTTTATTACAAGAAAAAATTAAAAGAAGTGGTCATAGTATAGCCATGCTCTTAATTGGTTCGTCTAGTAGTTTTACTAAAAAAGCCGTTGGAAAAATTTTATTCACATATGAAAATGGTGATGATTTGGATAAATTAGTAAATGATGCTGTTATAACTAAAGATGCTCAGATTATTACGATAAATACAAAGGGAATTGATGAAAATGGAGATGTCGTTTCTGATTTTTCTTTCAAATGGAGCATTAAGCTTAGATCAAAAAAATAAGTATTAACATTTTATTTGCATTTTTTTATAACACTATTAGTTATATTGTAAGAAACAATTAACTTATGTCAAGATCTGTTTATAACTATACAGTGGAAATTTTAAAGAAAGTAAGTTTTAATCCAAAACTTTTTAAAAAAGAACTTGTAAAGGCTTCAAAAAGACTTTTACCTCATGAATACAGTGAATTAATGATTTGGGTTAAAAATTATACTTTTCAAAATCCTCATTTATACAATGCAATAGTTTAGTTTATTGTATCTATTATTTTAACATCTGAAAATGTTTCAATACTTTTCAATTTACTTTTGATTAGTTCACTCATTTCAATTATTAAGTGTTTTTTTAGATTATTCTTTTTGTAAACAATACTAATTTCTCTTGATGGATAAGGTTTTTTAAAATGATAAACTTTATTTCTTTTTTCTTTATTTAAACTTCTATAATTTAGAAAAGGAACTATAGTCATACCTAACCCAGAATAGGATAAATTAAAAAGGCTTAATAGGCTATTACTTCTAATTTTTGAATTAAATTTTTTAAAATCAAATAATTTATTAATTGTTTTTCTAAGATCACTGTTATTAGGAACAATAACTTTATCAGTATTAATATTTTTAAGTTCAATTATATCAGTTTTATTTGATTTTAAATTATCAGGAATTAAAATCATTAATGGTTCATAATATAGAACCATCACATCCAAGTCGGTATCATTTATCAGAGAATTTGTAATAATAAAATCAACCTCATTTCCCTCTAAGAGTTTTAATATTTCTTCATTTTTGCTTTGGAAATAATCGATGTTGATTTTTTCAAACTTAGATTTTAAGGGTTTTAAAAAAAGGGGCAGTAAAGAAGATTCAAAGGAAGATGAAATTCCAAAGTTAATTTTTCTAAAAGTTTTCTTTTTTTCATATTCAATTATATCATTAACTTTTTCTGATTCACTAATTATAACTTTAAATTGATTTATTAATTTTTTTCCAATCTCTGTTGTTTTAATAGGTTTTTTAGATCTATCAAACAATGAAATTTCTAGCTCTTCTTCAAGTTTTTGAATTTGCATACTCAATGAAGGTTGTGAAACCATACATGCTTTCGCAGCTTTAGTAAAGTTTTTGTGTTTATTTAAAGCAAGAACATAAGTTAGTTGAGTTATTGTCATATAATATTTTCTTATAAAATTAAATATTTTATAAGAAAATCCTATTCAATAATTTTAATACTAAACCTAACATTATCAAGAGGCCATTCTCTTTTATCAGTTTCTAAATCAGAAATTTTATCAACTACTTCCATTCCTTTAATAACTCTTCCAAATGCAGTGTAATTATTATCTAAATGGTATGCTCCGTCAATTTTTTTAACTATAAAAAATTCAAAAGGAGATGCAAGTTTATATGGATTTTCAATTTCACTACTTGGCATTGAAATAATACCCCGGTGATGTTTATAACCTTTTTTTGTGTCAGGAGGTAATAGGTATCGACCAATTTTTCTTCTTTTTTTCGAGGTACTAATATTATCAGAGTTTCCACCTTGAATTATAAAATCTTTTACAACTCTATGAAAATACTCTCCTTGAAAATATTTTTTCTTTATTAGATAGATAAAGTTTGCCCTATGATATGGTGTATTTTTAAATAATTCAACATCAATATCTCCATAACTAGTACTAATTCTTACTTTATTTTCTTTGTTTTTATTTCCATATTCAAATAAAAATGGAATTGCATTTTTATCATCCAAAACAAAATCTTTTTTAGTTTTCTTCTCGACTTTTTTAATTATTTTTTTTTTTGGCTCTAGTGTTACCTTTTCTTTTTTACTTATATCTTTACATGATATAATCAGAAGACAAATAAATAGTGTTTTGTAAAAATGCATTTTAAAGATTTTAAAAATATAATTTTAAAATTAAAAGATTACGATCTTCCTGGTCATGAACATTTGCTAAAAATTGCTCCACCTGCAAGAGTTAAACATCTTAAAACTAATAAAATTCCTAGATAACTCAAAGACAGCCTCTGTTTTACTATTATTTTATCCTGATAAAAATAGTCAGACAAGGCTAGTTATGATATTAAGAAATATTTATAATGGAGTTCATTCAAATCAAATTAGTTTTCCAGGCGGTAAGGTTGAAAATCAAGATAAAACTCTTTTAGATACAGCACTAAGAGAAACTGAGGAGGAAATTGGAGTATCAAAAAAACAAATTAATTATGTTGGATCTCTTTCAAGTGTTTATATTCCTCCAAGTAATTTTAATGTTTATCCTTATATAGGTTTTTGTGACAATAAACCAAATTTTTCAATTGATAAAAAAGAGGTTTCTATGATTCTAGAACCAACCCTAGCTTCATTGCTTGAAATGAAAATTACAGAATCTATTGTAACGGTAAATAAGACAATTCAAAAAGTTCCAAGTTATCTTATAAATGATCATGTCTTATGGGGAGCTACAGCTATTATGGTTCATGAATTTATTATATTATATAAACAAATGATTAATTCTTAATACATTTGCCAAACCAAAATTTATTGTGTGAACTTATTTAAAAGAAATCCTTTTGGACATAACCTTTTTATTAAAAAATGGTTGATCCGTGTTTTAGGTCTTTTAACTCATCAAAGGTTTAACAGGTTTAATAAATTAAAAATTGAAGGCTCTGATGTTTTAAAATCTTTACCTCAAAATAATGTTCTGTTTGTTTCAAACCACCAAACTTATTTTGCTGATGTTGCTGCAATGTTTCATGTTTTTAATGCGAGTTTAAGTGGAAGGGTAGATTCTATAAAAAATATGACTTATTTGTGGCAACCAAAACTTAACATATACTACGTTGCAGCAAAAGAAACAATGAAAGCGGGTTTATTACCTCGAATATTGGCTTATGTTGGTTCAGTCTCTATTGAAAGAACATGGAGATCCAAAGGAGAGGATGTGAATAGACAGGTAAAAATGAGTGATATTAGTAATATTGGAGTTGCACTTGATGATGGTTGGGTAATTACCTTCCCACAAGGAACTACAACCCCTTTTAAACCTATAAGAAAAGGAACAGCTCACATAATAAAAAAATATAAACCAATTGTCATCCCTATAGTAATTGATGGTTTTAGAAGATCTTTTGATAAAAAAGGTATTAGAATAAAAAAAAGAAATATTCTTCAATCAATGGAAATTAAAAAACCAATAGAAATTGATTATGACAAAGAGTCTATTGATAGTATTGTCGAAAAAATTGAATATGCTATCGAACAACATCCATCCTTTTTGAAAGTTTTATCTGAAAAAGAATTGCTAGATCTTGAAAAAAGTAATAAACAAAGAGAGTGGTAGCTATTCTTTGCTTTTTAAGAGGGCATTTTCTTCAATAATTCCTCCACAAGCAATCCTTGATCCAGCTGCACCTGAAGGTTGAGAAATAAAATCATCAGCTCCTTTATGAACAATTATAGATTTACCCAATATATTTCTGTTTTTATCATCACAACCTAAACACCATAAATCGGTACTAAAAGAAACAGATCCATTTCCGTTTTCGTCAACAGTGAAATTTCCAATATCTCCACGGTGAAAACCTGAGGAATCTCCCCATTTGCCATGATTAACCAAAGTAGGATTCCAATGTCCACCGGCTGATTTTCCATCCTCAGATGAACAATCGGATTTTTCGTGAATATGGATAGCATGCTCTCCAGGTTCTAGATTAGTGATGGTAGCTTCCATAGTGACCTTTGATTCTTCTTCAACAAACACTACAAAACCATTAGTTTCTGATGAGCTTTTAGATTCAAGTTCTATAACAACCATATTTGGAATTGAACAACTCGAGATAAGTACTAAAATTAAGATGTAAAATGGATAGCTTTTCATAGATAAAGTATTTGCACGATTATTGTACTTTTAAAGTTATGAAATATTTCATATTATTTTTTTCTTTTCTTTCGTTAACATCTTGTGGCCTATTATCTGAGAATAGCAAGCCTGTTAATTACAATTCTGAATCTTTTAAAGATTTTGAAATTTCTGATGCACCTGATTACTCCAATATTGATTCCTGGGCAGTTCATCCAAGTGGTGATCAACAAGTTTTTAATGATTTTACTCAGCTTAACGAAAACCTTCCAGTTAATGTTTTTTTTATATATCCTACTCTTTTAACTGATAAGAACAATACAAGATGGAATGCAGACATTTATGATCAGAAAACAAGGGATTATGTTCTTGGATCCTCCGTAAAATATCAAGCCTCTGCTTGGCTTTCAACTGGAAATCTATATATACCCTATTACAGACAAGCACATTTAAGAGTATTTAGAGAATCTTTCTGGAAAAATGGAGGTAAAGAAGCATATGAAATGGCATATAATGACATAAAACAAGCATTTGACACCTTTTTGGAAAAATTTAATAATGGAAGACCTATAATTATCGCTGGTCACAGTCAAGGAGCAGGACATGCAAAAAGACTTCTTCAAGACTTTTTTGATAATAAACCTTTACAAGAAAAATTAGTTGCAGCTTATTTAATAGGGACAAAGATCACTAACGAGGATTTTTCTAACAATTCCTATGATGAATAATAGCTCTGAAACAGGAGGTTTTGTTACTTGGAATACATACAGACTAATGTCCGAAAGAAAAACTAAAAAAGCTTCTTTTACTATAAGTCAAGATTGGATTCAAGATGCTTTATGTTCAAATCCTATCACTTGGGATAATCAAAACTCTTCTAATTATGATGATCACAAGGGATTTTTATATTTGAATAAGAAAGTTTTTCCTAAATCTGTTAAAATAGAAAGTATTGATAATAAAATATTTGTGAAATTACCCAAGATGGGTATTATCAAAACTTTACTTTTATCATCTGTTAAAGACTATCATAAAGCAGATGTAAATTTATTTTGGGAAGATATACGTCTAAATAGTATTGAAAGATCTAAAGCTTACTTGAATAGTTATAATTTAAATGAATAATCTTTCAATTAAAAATATGGTTTGTGACAGATGTATACACTCCGTTGACAATATTTTTAAAAAATTAGAAATAAATTTTAATTTCATTTCTTTAGGACATTATGAAATCGAAAAATTAGAAGATAAAAAGTTTTTAGAACTTAAGAGTTTCTTAATAAAAGAAGGCTTTGAAATAGCTGACAAAAACAATAAAATTATTTGTTCAAAAATAAAATCTCTTCTAATTGAATTGATTAATTCTCAAGAACTCAGAAAAAATTAATGTTTCAAAATATTTGACTAGTAATTTAAATTATAGTTATAACTACTTAAGTAAATTGTTTTCTAAAAATGAAAATAAAACTATAGAAAAATTTTTTTTGAATTTAAAAATTGAAAAAATTAAAGAATTATTAAGCTATAAAGAATTATCTATCAAAGAAATTTCATATAAACTTAATTATCATTCTGTTTCACATTTAAGCAACCATTTCAAAAACAGTACTGGTATTCTCCATCTTTTTTTAGAAAAAAACAATTTATTAGAAAAAATCTTAGAGATTTAGGATAAAATTTTGCAACTTTTTTCTAATTTTAATCATAACTTCTTTTTATAATTTTATTTGCAACATGAAAAAACTAAGAGTTCTAATTTTATTGATTCTATCTTTTTATTCTTTAAGTATTTATTCACAAAATATTATTGAAGGGCAAATAAGTTATTCTAATGATCTAGGTGAAAATACACCTTTAATTGGTGTAAGTATTTACTGGAAAGATACATCTATAGGGACTCTTTCTGATATTGATGGAAAATTCAAGATTTCAAAGACTAATTTAACTAATGAACTAATTTTTAAATTTTTAGGTTTAATGACAAATTAATTCAATGTTGAAAATCATAATTTTCTTAATATAATAATGACTGAAAATGAAAATATTCTTGATGAAGTTGTAGTAAATAAAAAGAAAAAAACTCTTCAAAAATCATATTTTAAAACTCAAAACATTACTAATGTTTCTAGTGAAGAGTTATTAAAAGCTGCATGTTGTAATATTTCCGAGAGCTTTGAAACTAATCCCTCAATTGATGTTAATTATTCAAATGCAATAACAGGAACTAAGCAAGTTAAAATGCTTAGGATTAGAAAGTCCATATCTTCTTATAACTGAGGAAAATATCCCAATGATAAGAGGAGCCTCTCAAGTTTATGGACTATCATTTATTCCTGGCACATGGGTTGAAAGTATGCAAATAACAAAAGGAACTGGTAGTGTTAGCTAACGGATTTGAAAGTATTTCAGGTCAAATTAATGTTGAATTAAAAAAACCTTACTACAGATTCTCCTTTTATTTGAATATTTATTCAAATAAATGGGAAGAAATGAAATCAATTTACACAGCTAATAAAACTATTAACGACAAGTTAAGTACGGGAGTCTATTTACATGCCAATAAAAACAACCATATTAATGATAAAAACAACGATGGGTTTTTAGATCAATCCTTTATCAAATCGCAAGCTTTCAATTTTTTTAATAGATGGCAATATATTAATCCATCAAAAGGGAACTGTTAGTTTTTTTGGTTATCGTTTTATGAATGATGAAAAAAGTAGTTGGTGAAAATACAAAAGATGTTGTATTCTAGTTCGTGATCCATGGAGGGGGGAGATTAATACAAAAAGATTCGATACTAATTTTAAATTTGGCTATGTAAATCCAAATATTCCATATCAATCCTTAGGATTTCAAATGGCTTTTTCAAATCATGATCAAGATTCTTTCTTTGGAAAAAGAAAGTATGAAATAGATCAAAAAGTTTTTACTCAAGTATGATTTATAATTCAATTATTGGAAGTACTCTAAATAAAATTAAAGTTAGGTTTTAATCTTTCATATGATGATTATAATGAAGTTTATGATCCCACTATTATAGCTACATACCAGTGGAAAAGTGTTGAAATGTGATAGGATAGATAAATCCTTTGGAGGTTTTTTTGAATACAGCTATGATAGTATGGATAAAATAAGTTTAGTTGCAGGAATCAGATATGATTTTCATAATAATTTAGGAAACTTTTTTACTCCAAGATTACATCTTAGATATCAGCCTTTTGAAAAAACTGTTTTAAGACTTTCGACTAGGAACTGGAAGAAAGCCATCTCAATATAATTTCTGAAAATCAAAATGTATTTGCAACAGGAAGAGAACTGATAATTCCTAAATCATTCTGGAAAATTTTATGGATTGATCCTGAAAAAGCTATTAATTATGGATTAAGTTTTAGACAAGGGTTTTATATTAATAACAGAGAAGGGGATATAACTTTTGATTACTATGTTACAGATTTTGAAAATCAAGTCATTGTTGACTGGGAAACCCAAGGGAGAATTATCATTTTACAATTTAAATGGTAAAAGTTATGCAAAAAGTTTTCAAGTAGATTTTGAATATGAAATTAGTGATAACTATACTTTTAAAATCTACATTTAAAGAACTTTGATGTAAAAAAACAATATAAGTCTGGTTTTTTACAGAATCCTTTAACACCTAAAAATAGATTTTTTACTAATATCGAAGCATCCACAATTGAAAAAGAAAACGGCTCAAAATGGAAATTTGACTTAACCTACAACTGGGTCGGGAAACAAAGGTTGCCTAAACATGAATTAGAGTATTATAAAAAGCGGATATTCACCAAATTACAGTTTGGTGAATAGTCAAATTACAAGAGTTTTTTCTAAAAAATTTGAAATGTATTTAGGTGGAGAAAATATAGGAAGTTATAAACAGGAAAACCTGTTTTAGGAGGATATCCTTTTGGAACAGATTTTGATACTTCATTAGTATACGCTCCAATTCACGGATCATTAATATATGTAGGATTAAGATTTAATAACTAATTTTATAACATGAAATATTTAATAATTATTGTCACTTTTAATTTCTTGCATGACTTATTCTCAAGAAAATAATTCCAAAGCTCAAAGTGCTAGTTTTAAAGTGAAAGGCGTTTGTGAAATGTGTAAGGACAAGAATTGAAAATGGCACTATTAGGCTAAAAGGAGTAAAGTATTCTAATTGGGAAATAGTTTCCAATAAAATTTCAATTATATACAACTCAAAAAAAATAAAATCTGGATGATATACACAAGGAAATTTCACTTCTTGGACACAGTACCGAAAAATACGATGCACCTGAGAAAATTTATAATACTCTTCCTGATTGTTGCAAGTATGAAACTCTAGAAATACATTAAAATAATAATATGAAAACAACATTTAAAACAATATTTAAAATAACATTAGCAGCACTATTTGGTGCTTTTATTGGCTATTCAATTGCTGATTATGTTATCACTAGTGAAGAAGTTGAAATAGTGATAATGAGATAAAGCAGAAACTATTGTTGAACTAATGGGTACTGAAACCTCTTTTGCTGTAAAAGGTAACTGTAAGATGTGTAAAAAGACAATCGAAACCTCTGCTATGTCTCTTGATGGAGTTCTTAAAGCTAACTGGGATGTTAAAACTAAGCAAATAGATCTTGTATATGATGATCAATTGGTAGAATTAATGACTATTCACAACACAATAGCTGCATCAGGCTATTCAACAGAATTGGTAGATTTAAATCAAGAAGCCTACGATAATCTTCCCTTATGTTGTCAATACGATCCAGAAAAATAATTTTTATTAAATTTATTTAAAAAATAAAACTTATGAAAAAATTTACTTTATTGACTCTATTACTATTCATATCCAGTTGTAATACAGAAGTCAAAACAGAAGAACATGAGTCTGAATTTTCTTCATTTTTTAAAAATGGAGATGTAATGACTAGTGTGACACAGGATCCACTTGGAAATGTATTCTCATATCCAACTGGTGAAGCAGCAGTAACAAGTCAGGTTAAAGTTTGGGAACCAGGATTTAAGTCACCTTGGCATTATCATCCATATACTGGAATTGCATATGTTGTTCAAGGAGAGTTGACTGTAAATTACGATACTGAAACTTCTATTGACGGTACTGGATCTGAAAAAACAATACTTTCATCCGAAACTTATAAAGCAGGTGATAAAGCATTTTTAGGAGTTGCAAACACTTGGCATCATTTCGGAAAATAATGGAAGTGAAGATCTTATTTTTATAGTTTCTTGGCTAGGTGAAAAAGATAAACCATTAGCTGTTTTAGCTAAATAATATCTTGTTTAAAAAAATAAAAAAGCTCCTTTAAAGGAGCTTTTTTTATAAATCAAAATTAATTCCTTGAGCTAAAGCAAGCTCGTTTGAATAATTTATAGTATTGGTTTGTCTTCGCATATAGACTTTCCAAGCATCAGAACCGCTTTCTCTTCCACCACCTGTTTCTTTTTCTCCACCAAAAGCACCACCAATTTCAGCTCCAGAAGTTCCAATATTTACATTCGCAATTCCACAATCACTTCCAGATGCCGATAAAAATATTTCAGATTCTTTTAGATTTTTAGTCATAATTGAAGAAGAAAGACCTTGTTTCACATCATTCATTATTTCTATAGCATTTTGAACTTCTCCTTTATATTCAATTACATATAAAATTGGTGCGAAAGTTTCCTTTTGGACAATTGATGCTTCATTATTGATTTGAGCAATTGCAGGTTTAACGTAACATCCACTTGCATAATCATTTCCAGTGATAATCCCTCCCTCAACGATTAATTCTCCACCTTGTTCAGTAATTTGATTTAGTGCAGAAATATATTGATTTACTGCGTCAAGATCAATTAATGGACCTACATGGTTACTTTCATCTAAAGGGTTACCAATGTTTAATTGTTTGTATGCTTTAGCGAGTTCTGTTTTGATTTCAGAAATAATCGATTCATGAACAATAATTCTTCTAGTTGATGTACATCTTTGACCACATGTTCCAACCGCTCCAAAAACAATATTTATTACAGCTTGTTTTATATCTACACTTGGTGTTACTATAATAGCATTATTACCTCCAAGTTCAAGCAAGGATTTTCCAAGTCTAGCACCTACCTTTTGTGCAACATCTTTACCCATTCTTGTAGATCCTGTCGCTGAAAGTAAATTTATTCTTTTATCTTCAGACATCCATTTTCCTACAGAACTATCTCCGTTGATTAGGCATGAAACTCCATTATCAATTTTATTTTCCTTTAAAACATCTGCAATTAGTTTTTGACAAACAATACTACAGAGTGGAGTTTTTTCAGAGGGTTTCCAAATACAAACATTTCCACAAACCCAAGCCAAGGCTACATTCCAACTCCAAACAGCTACTGGAAAATTAAATGCTGAAATAATTCCAACTATCCCTAAAGGATGGTATTGTTCATACATTCTATGATTTGGTCTCTCAGAATGCATAGTTAATCCATAAAGTTGTCTTGAAAGTCCAACTGCAAAGTCACAGATATCAATCATTTCTTGAACTTCACCTAGACCTTCTTGTAAAGACTTTCCCATTTCAAATGAAACTAATTCACCAAGTTCTGCTTTATTGTCTCTAATTTTGTTACCTAATTGTCTTACAAGTTCACCTCTTTTGGGAGCAGGTATTTTTCTAAACGATAAAAATGCATTCTGAGCATCATTAATTAATTTTTCATAATCTTTTTTTGTTCCAGTACTTACGTTACCTAGTTTTGATCCATCAACAGGGCTGAATGAGTCAATTTTTGATCCTGAACCAAACCATTCTGATCCGTTAGAACAACCTTGTTGATTATTTTTTATACCTAATTTACTTAGGGTTCTTGATATGTTGTTTTTGCTCATGATTAATTATTGAATCTAACAAACTTAATCAAATTTGAATTGTTTGTTTTTTAAATTAACTTGGAATTAGTTTAATGACATAATAATGAAAAGAAAATTCAATATTGATTCTGATATTTCTAAAGCTGAAACACTTCCCTCATCTTTTTATAAGGACTCTGAAAATATTTGAGGAATTAAAGACTAAAATTTTTTTAAAATCATGGCAATGGGTTGGTGATTCAGATTTAGTTAAAGAAAAAAATTCAGTTTACCCTCAACTTTTATTAGAAGATTATTTGACAGAACCTATTGTATTAACTAGAGATGAAGATGACACTATTCATTGTTTAACTAATGTTTGTACTCACAGAGGAAATATTTTAGTTTTTGAACCTGGAAAATCAAAAAAATTGGTTTGCATGTACCATGGAAGAAGATTTAATAATAAAGGAAAATTTGAATATATGCCTGAGTTTGAAAAGGCTAAGAATTTTCCAAGGCCGTGTGATAATTTACATAAATTTCCTCTTGATTAAATGGGGAAAATTACTTTTCGCAGGTTTAAATCCCATCTTTTGATTTTCAAACAGTCATTGATAAGATGAGTGAAAGAATTGGTTTTCTTCCAATTGAAAATTTTGATTTTGACGATTCTTTATCAAAAGATTTTACCATTAATGCTCACTGGGCGTTGTATTGTGATAATTATTTAGAAGGATTTCATATTCCATTTGTTCACAAAGATTTAAATGAGGTTTTAGATTACAATATTATAAAACAGAGGTTTATGAGCATTGTAATTTGCAAATAGGATATAGTGAAGATGATAGTGATGTTTTTGAACTACCTAAAGATCACCTGGATTATGGAAAAAATGTGGCAGCTTATTATTACTGGGTTTTTCCCAATATGATGTTTAATTTTTATCCTTGGGGTTTATCTTTAAACCTAGTTAAACCAATTTCAGATTCTTTAACTAAGGTTTCTTTCAGATCTTATGTTTATCGATGAATCTAAACTAAATAGGGGAGCAGGTAACCAACTTCAAAAGGTAGAAGAAGAAGATGAATTTGTAGTAGAAAACGTTCATAATGGTTTAAGATCCTCTTTTTATAAAGCAGGAAGGTTTTCACCTACAAGAGAACAGGGTGTACATCATTTTCACAGATTGATTTCAGATTTTTTAAAGTAATAACTGAATCCTTTTAATTTAAAATCAAATAAATTATATATGGAATATTTTAAAGGATTCAGCTATTTAATTAAAGCTATTACTTATCTAGTATCTGCCCAATGCCTGCACCAAAACATAAACCTAATGCAATCCATAAGCCAACATTATTGGTGATACTTCCGATTATAATTCCAGCAATTAAACCTATTCCTGCACCTGTTGATGTTTTAGATTCTTTCATATTAATTAGAAAATGTAAATATGTCTTCAATTGTTGTTTTAAATAGATTTGCCATTTTAAAGGCAGTTGGCAAACTAGGATCAAATTTTTCTTTTTCAATTGCATTAATTGCTTGTCTTGAAATTCCAATCAACTGTGCTAATTCTTCTTGAGTTAATTTTTGATTTTTTCTTAGTTCTTTAACTCTGTTTTTCATCTGTATTTTCTTGCATTAATAATATTAGAAGCTATATAAGAAAAAGATATAAATAACATTAAATATTCAAACTCGGGTTCCTTGTCAATAACTCCAAAATCAAAAGAAACTTCATATGTGAGACCAACAACCACAGCTAATCCTAATGTGATAGCCATTGCTTCAAATTGGATTTTCTTTTGCAACTCGTCATAAGTCTTAAACAAATTTTTATTAGCTAGTATCATACCAATTCCAATAGCTAAATTTATTAATAATCCTATTTTGTAAATATTAAATCATTCCATAATGTGTTTTCTGCACCTGTTAAAAAGGCTAAACTTACAACCCATGCTAATGTCCATCCTAGCATAACCTTGGTTTGTTTTTTTTGTTCTTTCATAATTATATTTTGTAATGTTTACTTTACAAATATATGAAAATATTTTAATTATGTAATGTTTACTTTACTTTTTTAAGAAAAAAGACCAAATTGATTTAAATGATAGGAGGTATGAAAGCGGACTAATTTTTTTAATAACTAAAGAAGGAATTTGTCCATACATTTGATGGAATACTTTTTCAGTATTTATTTCTTCAACTTTTTTATAAATATTAATTAATCTGTTTTTTTCATTATCAAAATCAATAGATTTAGGAAAAGTTTTAAAAATTGGAAGTGTTGCTGAATTTCTTTTGAATTTATTAATATTAAAATCTATATAATTCAAATATTTTAAGAAGAAGTATCTAAAAAATAACCTTGAGATAATCTTAGTAATAAAATTTAATTTTTTTCTTCCCAAAGAAACTTCAATAAATGAATTACAGTGAAATAGCATTTGACTAGGGTTCTAAAGTTCCCCATTTTGGAGAGCTGTTTTTATCTAGTCTTTTTAAATATTTTTCAATGTTATTTGAATCCAAATACATTATATAAATATAAAAAAAACCCTCACCGAAATAAGGTAAGGTTTAAAGTGATCGCGAGAGGATTCGAACCTCTGACCGTCTGCTTAGAAGGCAGATGCTCTATCCAGCTGAGCTACGCGACCTTTTTTGACGAATGCAAATGTAAAAAAATATGTTTAAATTTATGAACATAGATAGTTTTTATTTATTTTAAAAAAATGAATTTACTCTCAGTCTTATTGTTTGTACAAAAATTCAATGTAAATCATGATAACATGAATACTTATGCTTCAATACTGTTATGGGTAGTTCCTGGTTTTATGGTTTTAATGACTATTGAAGCTCTTTACGGTCATTTTACTAACAAACAAACGTATTCTTTTATGGATACATTATCTAGTCTAAGCTCAGGAATTACAAATGTTTTAAAGGATTCTTTAGGTTTAGTTTTAGTTATTTTATCGTATCCATATATTCTAGACACCATTGCTGTTTTTAATTTAGAATCAAGTGTTATGTTATATGTTGTAGCTTTTATTTGTATTGATTTTGCAAGCTACTGGAATCATAGACTTAATCATAAAGTAAATATATTTTGGAATAGACACGTCATTCACCATAGTAGTGAAGAATTTAATTTAGCTTGTGCTTTAAGGCAAAGTATATCTGCTTGGATTGGTTTTGGAGCATTTTTTTTAATTCCTGCCGCTTTTTTTGGAGTTCCTGCTCAACTAATAACTTTGCTTGCCCCAATTCATTTATTTGCCCAGTTTTGGTACCATACTCAACATATTGGAAAACTAGGTTTTTTAGAATACATAATAGTTACGCCATCTCAGCATCGAGTACATCATGCAATTAATCCAATCTACATTGATAAAAATCTTTCAGCCATCTTTTGTATTTGGGATAGAGCTTTTGGGACTTTTCAAGAGGAATTAGATGAAGAACCACCTGTTTATGGTGTTCTTAAAGCCTGTTAACACCTGGAACCCTTTATTAATTAATTTCCAACATGCTTTTAATGTTATTCAAGATGCTTACAATACATCAAGCTTTAAAGACAAACTAAGAATATGGTTTATGCCTACTGGGTGGAGACCAAATGATGTTGTTGAAAAATTTCCAAGAAATATTATAACAGATCATAACAATCAGAGAAAAATATAGTCCTAACTATTCGAATTTCATGAAGTTTACAGCTATTTTTCATTTTATATCTATCAATTTTTTACTCTATTTCTTTTTAAGTAATATTTCAATTATAGAAACTGATTTACGTTTGATTTTTGGATTAATAATATTTATTTCAGTTTTTGGATTTACTTCACTTTTAGATTTACAGTCTTGGGCTCCATTTTTTGAAGTTATAAGATCTATTTCTACAATCCTTATTTTATATTCAATAAATGACTATTCCTTATTTGTTAATTATCCGACTGAATTTTCATTGATAATAGCTTACTTTATTTTAAGTAGTTTGATTTCATTTATTATCATTTTTAATAAAAATCACTATTTAATTAAATTTAGCAATGCGACTTCTTAAAATTTTAATCTTATTATTTATAACCTCAAATTTATTTGCTCAGGAAAATTGGACTAACTTAATTAATGATGATAATCTAAATAATTGGGAAATCAAGCAGGGCTCAGCTGAATTTGAATTAAAAAATGGAATAATTTCTGCCACCTCAATTTTAAATACACCAAGTACGTATTTAGGAACAAAAAAGGAGTACTCTGATTTTATTCTTGAGTTTGAGGTTTTTGTGGACGAAGGATTAAACTCCGGAGTTCAGTTTAGAAGCGCAGTAAATAATAATGTTCCTGAACACAGTAGAGTTTATGGATATCAATTTGAATTGGATACAAATTTAAAAAGAGGCTGGTCCGGCGGTATTTATGATCAATCTAGAAAAAACTTTTTTTTGTACCCAATTACTAGAAATGAAAAAGGAAGAAAAGCATTTAAAAATGGTCAGTGGAATGAGGCTAGAATAGAAGCAAATGGTAATTCTATTAAAACCTGGATAAATGGAGTTCAATGTGCCAATCTATTAGACCCTATGTCTGCGAATGGTTTTATAGCTCTTCAAATACATAATATTGCTGAACAGTCACTAGTTGGTAAAAAAGTTATGTGGAAAAATATAAGAATTTTAACAAAAAACATTTCTAAACATATTTCTGATTCTTCTGATTATGCAACTGAAATTAACAATTTAGATAATATTTTAAGTGAAAATCAAATTAAAAATAAATGGAGATTTCTTTGGGATGGTAAAACATCAACTGGATGGAGGGGTGCTAATACTAAAACTTTTCCTCAAAAGGGATGGGCTATAGAAAACAATATTTTAAAAGTTTTAGCATCTGATGGATCAGAGTCTTCAAATGGAGGAGATATTATAACAATAAAGAAATTCTCAAACTTTGAATTAGAACTTGATTTTAAGATTTCCAAAGGAGCAAATAGTGGAATTAAATATTTTGTTGATCCTGATTTAAATAAAGGAAATGGTTCCTCAATTGGATTAGAATATCAGATTTTAGATGATAGAAATCACCCCGATGCAAATAAAAAATTTAAAGTTTTAGAGCAATCTAATGGAGAATGGAATTTTCATAAAGAAGGATTTAAAAAAAATAGAACAGTTGGTTCTTTATATGATTTAATTGAAGCTGAAAATTTAAATGAAGAAAGGTCTAAACGCCCAGTTTATCCTGAGACCTGGCACAGAGCAAGAATAATAGTAAATAATGGTCATGTTGAACATTGGTTAGACAATATCAAATTACTTGAGTATGACAGGTTTTCACAAGTTTTTAAGGCATTAGTAGAGTATAGTAAATATTCGAAATGGAAAAATTTTGGTCAATCAAAAACTGGTCATATTCTTTTGCAAGACCATGGGGATGAAGTGTCCTTTAAAAATATCAAAATAAGAGAATTTTAAAATTTAATTATGAAAAACAGAAGAACTTTTATTAAAAAATCAACAATGGGTATTGTTGGAGCATCAATATTATCCCCATTTCATAAGTCTTCAGCAAAAAGTTATTCAAGGATAATTGGATCTAACGACAGAATTACTTTAGCATTTCAAGGACTTGGAAGAAGATTTCCAGGTTTATTAAACTCTTCTTTAGAAATGAAAAATGTTGAAATAAAATATTTTTGTGATGTAATGGATCAACAAATTGATAAGGCTAACAAAAGATATTTTAACCTTACAAGTAAGAAAACCAATACAGAAAAAAATATTCATAAAATTATTGATGACAAAGATGTTGATGCTTTAATAATAGCTACACCAGATCACTGGCATACTTACGCCGCATGTAAGGGAATGGAAGCAGGTAAGCATATTTATTTAGAGAAACCATGTAGTCATAATTTAATGGAGAGCGAATTACTTGTTAATTTTCAGAAATACTACAACAGATCTGTTCAAATGGGAAATCAACAAAGATCTTCATATGAAACTTTACAGTGTATTAAATTGCTTAGAAATGGAATTATTGGAGATTTAGTTAAAGCAGAAGCTTTCTATAATAATAATCGACCAAGAGTTCCAAATCAAGTAATATCTGAAGTCCCAAAGGGTTTGGATTGGGCACTGTTTCAGGGTCCTTCCAAAAGAAAACCATATACTTATGATACCTGGGATTATAATTGGAGATGGTATGGATGGGATTTTGGTACTGGAGAAGCTGGTAATAATGCTACTCATGAGCTTGATATAGCTAGATGGGCTCTAAATGTTCATTATCCTGAGAAAGTTGATGTTTATTCTGGCAAAAACCATTTTTTAGATGATGGATGGACTATGTACGATACAATGGAAGCAAAATTTGAATTTCCAAATAATCTAAAAATAGATTGGAATTGTCATAGTAGAAATTCTTATTATAAAAAAATGATGGGAGGTAGAGGTACTGTAGTATATGGTACAAATGGTTCTGCTTTTATTAATAGAAACGGCTTTTCAGTTTATGACTTAAATGGTAAAGAAATTAAAAATAGTGTTTCAACTGATAAGGAATCAAGTACTGAATTAGGAGGCGGGGGTAATATGACTACAAAGCACTTTAGAAATTTTTTCAAATCAATAAGAGAGTCAGCTGAATTAAATTCTCCAATAGATGATGCAGTAATCAGTCAGAGCATGGTTCATTATGCTAATTTAGCCCACAGATCTGGAAAGTCATTTAAAATAGATCCTAAAAATGGAAATGTTTTAGATAAAAAGATCAAAAAGAAATTTTGGTCTAGAGAATATGAAAAGGGTTGGGATATTGACTTTAATTAGTATTTTTTAGGCACACCAAATAGAAACTTTTCAAATCTTTTCATTACTATTAAATGTAATTTAGCTTGAGTATATTTATAAATATACCATGGTAAACTGGGTACATACTCATGAATCCCAGCAATCATATACTCATTATTTAGTACAGATCTAAACTCTAACCATCCAAGTGAAGTTCTTTTAACTAACCATCCTCCAGTAATGTAGAATAACTTTCGATTATCATCACTTCTTGATTTGATGACTTTTAGTTCAAGAAGAAGTAAGCTGAAAAAACTAAATTTTATAAATTTTCCATCATAGTTTGCCTTTATTAAATCAGCAAATCTTTTAGTTAACCAAATAGGATAAATTCTTGCAATAAAATCCGTAGTTCTATTACTTGGGTTTGCAATTCTTTGAACACTTCTAACTGTATTTTCTTTGATTTTTCTCGGATAAAATTCTGGGTTTGTTGGGACCTTGTCTTTAGGATATAATGCTTTTTCTACACTATCTTCAACTGAAATATAATTAATAGGAAGATTAACCATATTTTCTGGATTTAGTGTCATCTTATGTTTTAAGCTTTCCACCAATGGAGAAACTAAAAATTTACTAGTTCCTGTTATCAAACTAACCCATAATTTAGATAAACCAATTGTAATGAAGGACAATGAAAAAATTAATCTTTTCTTATTCATTTTTTTAGCTGTTATCTTTAATAAATCCATGTAGGTTATTATTTGATTCCCTCCAATTTCTAATGGTTTATTAAATGTTGACTTATTGTCAACACACCATCTTATTATTTCAAGTGCATTTAAAATATCAATGGGTTGATTGAGAGATTTGGTCCATTCTGGACAGGCCATCAAAGGAAGGTTTTTTACTAACTGTTGAACAATTCTAAATGATGAACCACTTGGGCCAATAATTATTCCAGCACGAACAGAAGTTAAAGGCGTTTTTCGTGATCCTAAAATTTTTTCAACTTCATATCTAGACTTCAGATGTTTAGAAATACTTTGATCATCTTTTGGAAGAATTCCTCCGACATAAATTATTTGTTTTAGTTTACAATCTTGAGCAGCTCTAGAAAAATTATCTGCAAGCAGAATGTCGGTATCTTCAAAATCCCCTTGATTTAATCTTGTTGATGGCATCATTGAGTGAACTAAATATATTCCAATATCTGCTCCATTTAATGCATTAGTAGTACTTGAAATTGAATAAAGATCAACTTGTTTCCACTGCACTTGATCATTATTTGAATGTTTTATTTTGCTCCTACTTAACGCTATAATATTAAATTCTTCTTTATATTTTTCAATAAACCATTTTCCGATAAACCCAGTTGCACCTGCAATGACTATTGTTTTTTTCAAAGAACTAGATTTAAGTTATTACATAAAATTACCAGGTTAATTATTAAGTATAATAATGCAGGTGTTGATTTAATTATCCCATCTTTAACTATTAATCTGAGAGTAAAACCTAAAAGCATTAAAACTGCCAAACCAAAAGAAGATAAAAGAGTCATTATTGGAAAATAGTATCCTAAAATAAGACCAAAGCCACCAATTAACTGAGCATAACCAACTATCAACCTAAATTTTGAAATTCCCCATCTTTTAAATTCAGATTTCATTATATTAGATGTAAAGGAAAGGATTCCGTAAATAATGAATGAAATAGCTGAAAAAAATTCTAGTATTTCAGGAATCATTTTGTGCATAACAAATCTGTTTTAATAACTTAATTAATAATTTTAATATATGAAGAATCTTTATAATATTTTCATTTTAATTGTTTTACTTTTTACCTCTCAAACTTCAAATTCTCAAGATGATATTTTAAAAAAAATAAATGAAATAGCTACTCTTGAACAAAAAGTAATGATGCCAATGCGAGATGGAATAAGATTGGCTACTGATATATACAGGCCCAAAACTGATGAGAAAGTTCCAATTATTTTCTCAAGAACCCCATATAACTTTAACTCATGGGGAGATGGCGAAGAAAAAAACCGTACTCATCAAAGAGCCTATGAGGCTTTAAAAAGAGGATATGCTTATGTTGTACAAAATGAGAGGGGAAGATATTTTAGTGAAGGCGAATGGGATATTTTAGGTATGCCACTGACAGATGGATATGATGCATTTTCTTGGATGAGTGAACAGACTTGGTCAAATGGTAAAATAGGTACACTAGGGTGCTCTTCCACAGCTGAATGGCAAATGGCTGTTGCAGCTTTAGATCATCCTTCTCATGCTGCAATGGTTCCTCAGGGATTTGGAGCAGGAGTTGGAAGGATTGGAGATTTTTTTGAACAAGGAAATTGGTATAGGGGAGGTGTAGAACAATTGTTATTCGGAACATGGTTGTATGGTGTGGAGCATGATGAGTTTAAGCCAAGAATTCCTGCAGGTGCGTCTCAAGAAGACTTAATCAGAATTTCAAGATTTTATGATTTAGCTCCTGAAAACCCACCTGTTGATTGGGCTGAAAAAATTAAACACCTTCCGTTACAAGACCTCTTAAAAAATGTTGGTGGAAAGAAAGAAATATTTGATAAAATGATAAGAAGAAAACCAAATGATAAAGCATGGTATGAGGGTGGCTTATATCACGACAATATGGATTTTGGCGTGCCTAGTTTTTGGTTTGTTTCTTGGTATGACGTTGCAACTACTCCAAATATTGCTTTATTTAATCATGTTAGAGAAAACTCAGTAAATCAATATGTAAATGACAATCAGTATTTGATAATAGCTCCAACGTTGCATTGCGGTTTACAAGAGCAACTGAAAATACAATAGTTGGAGAAAGAAGTGTAGGTGATGCAAGATTAAATTACGACGAGCAGGTTTACGATTGGTTTGATTTAATGCTAAAAGAAAAAAAGAACGATTTTAAAGAAAAAACACCAAGAGTTCAGTATTATACAATGGGTTCTAATAAATGGCAAAACTCAGAAGTTTGGCCCCCAGAAAATATAGAGATGATTCCATTTTATTTAAGTAGTGATGGAAATGCTAATACGTTGTATGGAGATGGTAAACTAACTACCCTGAAAAGAAAAATTAATGATAAGCCCGATAGTTTTATTTATAATCCGTTAGACCCCGTTACATCAAACGGCGGTGGAGTTTGTTGTATGGGTAATGCTGTAAAGGGAGGTGCATTTGATCAACAAGAAATTGAAACAAGAGATGACGTACTCGTTTACACTTCAGATCCTCTAAAAGATGGGTTTGAAGTAACTGGCTTTATTAATTCCTCAATTTATATTTCTTCTGATGTTAAAGATACTGATATAACAATCAAACTCATTGATGTCTACCCAGATGGAACAGCTTATAATATTGATGAAACTATTCAAAGAGTAAGATTTAGAGAAGGCTACGATAAGGAAGTTTTTATGGAAGAGGGAAATGTTTATAAAGTCAATTTATCTCAAATGTCAACAAGTAATTATTTTAAGAAAAATCATAGGATTAGAATAGAAGTATCTAGCAGCAATTTTCCAAGATTTGCCAGAAATCTAAATACTGGTGGAAATAATTATGATGAATCTAAAAGTATTATTGCGAACAACGTTATTCATCATTCAAGAAAATATCCCTCAAGTATAACATTACCAATTGTTAAGCAATAAACCAGACGATTATTTATGGAAATGAATTACGATGCCATTGTTATTGGAACTGGAATAAGTGGGGGATGGGCTGCTAAAGAATTGTGTGAAAAAGGACTAAAAACTCTTGTCTTGGAAAGAGGAAGGATGATTAAACATATTGAGGATTATAAAACAGCAAATAAAGAAGATTGGGAATTTCCTGCAGGTGATGTTATAACACAAGAAATAGAAAAAAGACAACCCAAACAAAGTAGAACAGGTTATGTAAATACGGAATCAACTAAAGATTTTTTTGTTGATGATATTGAACATCCTTACAATGAAAATAAAAGGTTTGACTGGATTAGAGGATATCATGTTGGAGGAAGATCCTTACTTTGGGCTAGACAAAGTTACAGATTAACCCCTTTTGATTTTTTAGCTAACAAAAATGATGGTTATGGTGTTGATTGGCCCATAAGATATAATGATTTAGCACCCTGGTATGATTATGTAGAAAATTATATTGGAGTTAGTGGAGAAAATTTGAATTTAAATCAATTTCCAGATCAAAAACTTCTTAAACCAATGGAATTAAATTGTGTTGAAAAAGTTTTGCAAAAGTCGATTTCAGAAAAATATTCAAATAGACACATGACAATTGGAAGAGTTGCACACATAACTGAGGGTACAAAACCAGGTTTAGGAAGAGTAAATTGTCAATACAGAAATAGATGTAGAAGAGGGTGTCCTTATGGTGCTTACTTTAGTAGTAATTCTTCGACACTTCCAGCGGCTGAAGCAACTGGAAATATGACTTTGAGACCTAATTCAATTGTTTATGAAATAATTTATGATGAGTCAAAGAAAAAAGCAACAGGTGTTAAAATAATTGACTCTGAGACTAATTTAACTTATGAATTTAAATCAAAAATTATTTTCATGTGTGCCTCCACAGTACCAACCACCTCAATTTTAATGCAATCAAAATCCAACAGGTTTCCAAATGGTTTAGGAAATGATTCGGGTGAGCTTGGACATAATATAATGGACCATCATTTTCAAATTGGAGCAGATGCTAGTTATGATGGTTTTGAGGATAAATATTACACTGGAAGAAGACCCAATGGTATTTATATTCCTAGATTTCAAAACATAGGAGGAAATACGAAAAGTAAAGATTTTTTAAGAGGATATGGATATCAAGGTGGTGCAAGTAGAACAGATTGGAAAGAGTATGTTAAAGAAGCATCCTATGGAGAAAAATTAAAGCAAGCAGTTATAAAACCAGGCAAATGGAATATGGGTTTAAACGGTTTTGGTGAGGTTTTACCTTATCATGAAAATAAAATTTTTCTTAATTATGAAAAAACTGATAAATGGGGACTTCCCACTGTAACTTTTGATGCTCAACTTAGAGAAAATGAATTAAATATGAGAAAGGATATGCAACTTCAAGCAATGGAAATGTTGGATAAAGCCGGGTTTAAAAATGTAAAACCTTATGAAAGTTCATATGGGTTAGGTTTAGGTATTCATGAAATGGGGACAGCAAGAATGGGTAGGGACCCTAAAACCTCTGTTCTAAATGCTTTTAACCAAATCCATTCAGTTAAAAATGTATTTATAACAGATGGATCTTGTATGACTTCCTCAGGAAATGTTAATCCATCTTTGACATACATGGCAATAACTGTTAGAGCTGTTGATCATGCCGTCAATGAGCTTAAAAAAAATAAACTTTAAAATGAAAAGAAGAGATTTATTAAAAAAAGTTGGTTTTGGAGTAGGTGCGTTGGCTGTTTCTCCCTTTACAATTAGTTTATTACAATCCTGCAATAAGGATTTTAGTTGGAATCCAATTTTTTTTAAAAAGGGTGATATTGAATTTTTAAATGAACTATCGGATTTGATAATTCCAAGCTCAGCTAAGATTCCAGGATCTAAAGAATTAAATTTATTAAGATTTGTGGATATTTATATCTCAAAGGTTTTATCCAAAGGTGAACAAAAAACAATTTATAATGCTTTAGATAAATTTAAATTAGAATATTTGAAATCATCATCTTTAAGTAATATTGATTCTAAAACTTTAAACTCATTGTTAGATTATTTTTTTGTTAAAAATAAACCCAAGCACGATATTTGGATGAATGATTTTATGAGCACTGAAGAATCACAATCATATATCTTCTTATATTCATTGAGAGAATTATTGATAAGTGCATTTAAGACAAATGAATATATTGGTAAAAACATATTAGTTTATAGGCCAATACCTGGTGAACAAAGAGGATGTGTTGATTTAATAGAAGCCACTAACGGAAGAGCTTGGACCATTTAATTTTTTATTATGAAACTTAAATTTTTACTTGTTGCATTTATTTTGAGTTTATCATATTCTTTTTCTCAAGAAAAAGAGGATCTTTTCAGCATGATTGAGCAAGATCAAAAACAAATTGAGTTACTTCCTGAAAAAATGATTTTTACTCAAAGCTTATTGTGGGGTAAAAATGGTTTATTAAGAAAAACAGGGATTTCCCCACTCAACTTAGAAAATAGAGAAAAGGAACTTAAAATAAGAAAGACAATGTTAACAACTCACCAAGCTATTGGTTATTTAACATTAGCTTCTATGATTGCACAAGGAATTATAGGAGGTAAACTTTACAATGGACAAGATGATTTATATGAAACTCACAAAACAATGGGCAAAATTGTAAATATTGGATATTTTACTGGAGCTGGTTTATCATTGTTTTCACCACCTCCTTTAATTAATAAAAAAGTTAAAGGATTTAATTCAATCAAAGCTCATAAAATGTTAGCAACTCTTCATTTTTCTGCAATGGTAGCAACAAATTATTATAAAGACAAAAATAAAAGTAATCATAAAGCTGCAGCATACACAGCATTTGCCAGTTATGCAACTGCAGTACTAGTAATAAAATTTTGATCATGCATAAGATTATATTTTTTCTATTTATTGTAACCACAATTAATTTATCAGCTCAGGAAAATAAGTGGATGTTAATCGAAGATGAATCTTTTATACAATACTCTGCTAAGCACCTACTTCACAAGTGGAGTGGTACAAATAAAAATATTAAAGGAATCTTTTTACAACAAAATGATAGTAAAATAGCCGTTTCTGCAAATATTGCTGATTTTGATAGTGGAATTAGTAATAGAGATTCTAATGCGCTAAGAGTCTTAAATGCTTTTAATTATCCACAAGTAAAATTTTATTCTGCTGATATTAGTATAAATTCTGATAAAATAACTTTTAATGGTGAATTAGATTTTCATGGAAAAAAAATTCAAAAATCTTTTGAGGGAACTTATGTAAATACAAATGATAAGCTTATTATTGAAGGAGAATTCTCAGTTGTTTTAACAGATTTTGACATTAAATTACCCTCTCTAATGTTGGTAAAAATGGATGATTTTGCAGATATTGAATTCAAATTAATTTTTCAAAAAACCAATTAATCTTCGCTTTTATAGATTTGATATTTAAATAGTTTTCTTAACTTATAATTCTATTATGAGAAAACTTTTTTTATTAATATTTATAACCTTCTTTTCTTGTACTGAAAATAAACTTTCCATTAATAAAGAAACAATTTTAAAATACAATATAGTATCAGAGTATGATGATATTGCAGATACTTTAAATATTTATTTTGAAAAATCTTTTAAAACTAAACTTAATGTCTCCAATATTAAAAAAAATAAATCTATAGTTTTATTAACCAAACCAAACATAGAAAATGATTTTATTTCAATCCAATTAAAGGATTCTTTAATCACTATATCTTCCAACAATAAGAAAAATTTATTTTATGCCACATATGAATTTATCGAAAAGTTTTTAAATGTAAAATGGCTTTCTACTGATTATACCCATTATGAAAAGCTAAGTTCATTAAACATACCATATAATTATAATTACTATTATGAACCTCCTGTTTTAACTAGAACAGTTCATTCTAAATTATTTTATGATGATTCTATTTTTGCTGACAAACTCAAGGTAACAAATGAAGCATTTCCCAGGTATGTTCCTAATGCAAGAGTTCATACTTTTCATAGATTTATGCCATATGATGTTTTTTATGAAAAAAACCCAGAATATTATGCCTTAAGAAATGGAAAACGACTCCCAACTCAGTTGTGCTTAACAAACAATGCTGTTTTGGAAATTGTCAAAGATAGTGTTAGATCTTTTTTCAAAAACTCTCCAATCTCTGATGTAATTTCCGTGAGTCAAGATGATAATACACAGTATTGTCAATGTGAAAATTGTTCAAAAATTGATAATAAAGAAGGTAGCCCAGCAGGATCTTTAATTCATTTTGTAAATGATATTGCTAAGGATTTTCCAGAAAAAACTATTTCAACCTTAGCTTACCAATACACAAGAAAACCTCCAAAAATAAAGCCTCTTAAAAATGTTCTTATTACACTATGTTCTATCGAATGTGACAGAAGTATTCCAATTGATGAGGGTTGTAAAGATTTTAGTTCTGATTTGAAAGGATGGTCTAGTTTGACTGATAATATAAGAATATGGGACTATACAACTCAGTTTACTAATTTTTTGGCTCCTTTTCCAAACTGGGGAACTATAAAACCTAACATAAATTTATTTGTAGATAATAATGCAAAGTGGATATTTGAACAGCACTCCAGAAATGATAGTGAATTATTTGAACTAAGAAGTTACGTTATGGCTAAGCTTTTGTGGGATCCCTCTTTGAATTTCAATACATTGATTAAAGATTTTAATGACAAGTATTATGGTGATGGTGGAAAATACATAACTGAATATATTAGTAAAATTCAAAGTCAAATTGATAATACTTCATTTTTTCTTTTTTTATATGGAGATCCTTCTCAAGGTTTTGACTCTTTTTTAAGTCCACAAAATCTTTCTAATTACGATAAGCTATTTAATAAAGCTCTAAGCAAAGTTGATTATAATTCGAATTATTACAAGAGAATTTTAAGATCAAAAATTTCGATTGATTATGCGATATTAGAATTATACAGAAAAAATTTTTCAGATTTATATAAACTGACTTTTAATGAAAATAGCTTAAAAATAATCAACCCTGAACTAATTGAAAGACTTAATAATTTTAGTGATGTATGCTCAGAAAACAATATAACTTACATGAATGAAATGGGTTTCACTGTCACAGATTACGTTTCAAATTATCAAAATGCTTTAACAATTGCAATAAAAAATAATATAGCTAGTGGAAAAAAGGTCACTTTAGAAACAATTCCAAAAAAATATGCTAATGAGGATCCTCAAGTCTTAACAGATGGTGCTTTGGGTGGAAATAGTTTTTATTCTAACTGGTTGGGTTTTGAAGGAAATAACATGGAAGCTTATGTAGATTTAAATGAGATTACTGAAATTAATTCTTTAAGTATTAATTTTTTACAGGTAACAAATCACATTGTTTTTTTTCCTAAAAATGTTGAATTTTTACAATCTGATGATAAATCTAACTGGACTAGTTTAGGCAGAGTTGAAAACAATTTAAAATTAAATCCACGCTCAAAAGTCAACGATATCCAAACTTTTTCAATTGATGTTGAAAACATTAAAACAAGGTATGTTAAAGTTGTTGCTAAAAATTTAAGTAAAGCACCAATTTGGCATCACGGCGCAGATTTACCATCATGGATTTTTGCAGATGAATTAATAATCGAATAAACTAAATATTATGAAAAAATATATACTGTCAATTGATGCAGGAACTACAAGTTCAAGAGCAATTTTATTTGACAAGAATGGTAAACAAATATCAATTTCACAGTTTGAATTCACCCAAATTTTTCCAAAAGAATCTTGGGTTGAACATGATCCAATTGAAATATGGGAGACTCAATTAAAAGCTATAAAAGATGTTGTCAAAAAATCTGGTATTCATCCAAATGAGATAGATTCGATTGGAATCACAAATCAAAGAGAAACAACAGTAGTTTGGAATAAAAATACAGGAAAGCCAGTGTATAATGCCATAGTTTGGCAAGATAGACGAACAGCTTTTTTATGTGAAGAGTTAGAAAATAAGGGTTTAGAAAAATTATTTTATGAAAAAACAGGTTTAGTATTAGATGCTTATTTTTCTGGTACTAAAATTAAATGGATTCTAGATTCCAATAAAGAAATTAAGGATTCAGCCATGAAAGGAGATTTATTGTTTGGAACAATAGATACATGGTTGATATGGAATTTAACTAACAAAAAATATCATGTAACGGACTATACAAATGCAAGTAGAACTTTACTTTTTAATATTCATTCTCTAGAATGGGATGAAGAACTTTTAGCTTTACTTAATGTACCCAAAATAATTTTACCAAAACTTGTTGATAGTTCAGAAAAAGTAGGAACTATTGATCCAAATATTCTTGGCGTTGAAATTCAAATATGTGGAATTGCAGGAGATCAACAAGCAGCATTATTTGGACAAATGTGTACAAATCCTGGAGATGTTAAAAATACTTATGGTACAGGTTGCTTTTGTATGATGAATACAGGAAATAAACCTGTAAAATCCAATAATAAAATGTTAACAACTATTGCTTGGAAAATGGGTAGCCAAACTGTATATGCTTTGGAGGGAAGTGTATTTATTGCAGGTGCAGTTGTTCAATGGTTACGAGATCAGTTAAACATCATTGAGAATGCTGCTGAGATTGAAGGATTGGCAAGTTTGGTTGAAAACAGTGGAGGAGTAACTTTTATTTCAGCACTTTCTGGTTTAGGAGCTCCATATTGGAATCCAAATGCTACTGGTGCAATAATGGGTATTACAAGAGGAACTAATAAATCACACATAGCGAGAGCTGCTTTGGAAGCCATTGCATTGAGGTCACGTGAAATAATAATAGAAATGGAGAAGGATTCAGGAACAAAATTTAATAATTTAAAAGTTGATGGTGGTGCCAGTAACAATAACCTATTAATGCAAATTCAGTCTAATTTATTAAACACAAATGTAATTAGACCAAAAATTACCGAAACTACTGCATTAGGAGCTGCTTTCTTTTCAGGACTAGCCTCCGGTTTTTGGTCTTCTATTGATGAGTTAAACGGAATATGGGAAATTGATAGAGAATTTTGTGCTGCACCATCAAAAAATGATGAATCAGTCATTAATAATTGGGAGAGTAGAATAAAAAAAGTTCAATAAAAGTTGAATAGAAAACAAAAGTTTGAATATTTAAATAAAAACAAGGTATTTGACTTCATTATTGTTGGAGGCGGAGCAATTGGTTTGGGTTGTGCTTTAGATGCTTCCAGCAGGGGATATTCTGTAGCTTTATTTGAAAAACATGACTTTTGCAAGGGAACATCATCAAGGAGCACAAAGTTAATTCATGGTGGGGTAAGATATTTAGAGAAGTTTCAATTTAAGCTCGTTTACGAAGCTTTAAAAGAAAGGGACTTTTTGATGAAAAATGCATCTCATGTTACAAATAAAATAGGCTTTGTTATTCCGGTTTATAAACCATTATTAAAGTTTTATTATTGGTTTGGTTTAAAACTTTACGACTTAATTTCAGGAGATTCTTTTTTTCCAAAATCAAAAATTATTAATAAGAAAAAAGTTCAAGAGCTGTTACCCAATATTAATAATAAGGGTCTTTTAGGTGGAGTTTGTTTCTTTGACGGCCAATTTAATGATTCAAGACTTGGTATAGATATTGGTTTAACTGCTGAAAAATTTGGAGCTACTCTGTTTAACTATTCTTCAGTTGAAAGTTTTATTAAACATAATGATATTATCAAAGGTGTTAATGTGCGTGATAGCGTTAGTAATAATATTTATGAAGTTAAATCAAAGATTGTTATAAATTGCACAGGAGTTTTTTCCCAATCAATTATTAATTTAGATTATGAGACTCCTAAAAATATTATCAAACCTAGTCAGGGAACACATCTGGTTGTTGAAAGAAGGTTTTTAAAAAGTGATTTCGGATTTTTAATTCCTAAAACCTCTGACGGAAGAGTTTTATTTGCAATTCCGTGGCATAATTCTGTTATTTTGGGAACAACAGATAATGAAATAAATGAACCTGAGATTAATCCCAAACCAAAACTTAGTGAGATAAATTATATTTTAAAAAATGTTGAACAATATTTAAGAGAGAAACCTCATAAAACAGACATTAAAACTATCTATACTGGTTTAAGACCTTTGGTTGCAGATTCTTCCAAATCAAAATCAAAAGATTTATCAAGAAAACATAAAATTTTTACAAGTAAATCAGGCTTGATCAGTGTGGTTGGAGGCAAATGGACTACCTACAGGAAGATATCAGAAAAAACTGTAGATGAAGGTATTAGGAATAGTAACTTAAAATTTTTAAAATCTAAAACAAGAAAAATAAAAATTTTTAATGGTCTTAGTATTATTAAAAACGATAAATCTATTAGTAAAAAAATTGATTTATCTCCATTATCCATAGTTCATTTTGTTAGAAATGAAATGGCAATTAATCTTGATGATATTATGTCACGTCGTTCTAGATGTTTATTTTTAGATGTTGATGAAAGCTTACGTCTTGCTCCAAAAGTTGTTAAAATCATGGCTAAAGAGCTTCAAAAAGATGATAAATGGCAGAATGAACAACTAAAATCTTTTATTGAATTAACAAAACTTTATAAAATATAATTATGGACTCAATTTTAGCTGAATTTATAGGAACATCTATACTAATGTTATTAGGAATTGGAGTAAATGCCAATACTAGTTTGAAAAATACAATTGGAGGTGAAAATTCTAATTGGATATTAACTAGTATGGCCTGGGGATTATCAGTTTTTGTAGCAGTATTTATTACAGGTCAGTATAGCGGAGCTCATTTAAACCCTGCTGTTACTGTTGGTCTAGCTGTTGCCGGAAAATTTTCATGGTCCCTAGTTTTAGGATATGTATTTAGCCAACTGCTGGGTGCTATGTTTGGAAGTTGGCTTGCTTATATTGTATACATAGATCATTATAGACTGACTAAGGATGAGGATAAAGTTAGAGGCTCTTTTTGTACTGGACCGGCAATAAAAAACTATAAAAACAATTTTTTCAGTGAATCAATTGCAACTTTTATTTTAGTTTTTGCAATATTTTTCATTGTGGAACCCAATTTAGAGATAGAAGGAGAGATTGTAAACTTTGGTTTAGGAGCTTTGGGTGCTCTTCCTGTCGGTATATTAGTTTGGGTTATAGGAATGACTCTAGGAGGAACCACTGGTTTTGCTATAAATCCAGCTAGGGACTTTGGACCTAGATTAATTTACTCATTACTCCCTAGAAAAAATAAAAATGCAGATTGGTCTTACAGTTGGGTTCCGGTTTTTGGACCTCTTTTTGGAGCAATTTGTGCAGGTCTACTTTACACTTTTTTAATTTAATTAATGGTTATTAAGACAGATCTTCCTGCTGTTGTTGGATCTTCAGGATTAGTTGGTTCATTTTTAATTAATAATCTTTCAGTTTTATATCCGAAGGTAATTTCTTATTCCAGAAGAAAAATTCATTTTGATAAAAAAAATGTAAAGAATATAATCATAGATTTTAATAATCTTGAAAATGAAATCTCATTTAAAGAAATCGATCACTTGTATATTGCTCTTGGAACAACCAGAAGAAAGTCTGGCAGTGATAAAAATTTTGAATTAGTAGATTATCACTATTGTATAAATTTAGCAAGGTCTGCAAATAAGATGGGTGTTAAAAGAATATCGGTTATCTCCTCAGTTGGTTCTGATCCTAATTCTAATTTTTTATATCCAAGAACAAAAGGAATGCTTGAAAGAGACATTATTAAAATTCCCTTGGATCATTTAAATATAGTAAAACCAGGAATTATTCTTGGGAAAAGGATTGAAACTAGAGTAGGTGAGAATTTGGGTAAAATATTTTTTTTTCTAATTGATAAAATTCTTTTCGGATCCTTTAAAAAATACAAAAGCATTTCAGCAAATGATATATCAAAAGCTATGATTTTCCAATTAGTTAATTCAAAAAAGAATTTAAAAGTTTTATACTATAGTGACTTGAAAAAATCCTCAAATAGTTTTCAGAGTCTGCTTAATATTGATTAGCATAATTATTTACATTTGCCAGAAAATTAATCAATGTTAAATATTCATAATCTATCTGTTTCTTTCTCTGGAGAGTATCTATTTAAAGAAATATCTTTCAAATTAATTTCAGGTGATAGGGTAGGTTTAATTGGAAAAAATGGTGCTGGAAAGTCAACTTTATTAAAGTTACTTTCCAAAGAATCAGAATTTGACTCTGGTTCAATTGCTTATGAAAAAGATTTAAAAATTGGATTTTTAAAACAGGATATTGATTTTGATAAAGGACGGACTGTCCTGGATGAGGCCTATCAAGCATTCACAGAGATAAAAGAGTTAGAAAAAAAACAGAATCATATTAATGCACAGCTAAACGATAGAACTGATTTTGAAAGTGACTCTTACTTATCACTAATAAATGATATAAGCGATGTAAACGATAGATATGAACTAATTGGTGGATATAATTATCAAGGTCAGACAGAAAAAATATTACAGGGTTTAGGTTTTGATCGACAAGACTTTTTAAAAAATACTGACACCTTTCTCTGGTGGATGGAGAATGAGAATAGAGTTAGCTAAAGCTTCTTTTACAAGATAACGACTTACTATTATTGGATGAGCCAACAAATCATTTAGACATAGAGTCTATAATTTGGCTTGAGGATTTTCTTAAATCATTCTCCGGAGCTGTAGTAATAGTTTCTCATGATAAAATGTTTTTAAACAATGTGACAAATAGAACAATTGATATTTCTCTTGGAAGAATTTATGATTTTAATAAACCTTATTCAAAATATCTTATTCTAAGAGACGAAATAAAATCACAACAGATAAGTGCTCAAAAAAATCAAGATAAGCACATACAACACACTGAAAAATTAATTGAAAAATTTAGAGCAAAAGCATCAAAAGCTTCAATGGCCCAGTCCTTAATCAAGAAAATAGAAAAAATTGATAGAATTGAGGTAGATCAAGATGATAACAGTGTAATGAAATTAAATTTTAATATTTCAGTAAATCCTGGAAAAGTTGTTACTGAAATTGAAGATTTATCCAAAAATTTTGGTGAAAATAAAGTTCTTACCAGCATTAATTTACTAATTGAAAGACAAAGTAAGATTGCATTTGTAGGACAAAACGGTCAGGGCAAGTCTACATTAGCAAAAGTAATTGTTGGTGAATTGAATCCTACGTCAGGAAATTCTAAACTAGGTCACAATGTTCAAATAGGGTATTTTGCTCAAAATCAAGCAGAATATTTAGACGGAACTAAAACAGTGCTGCAAACAATGATAGATTCAGCAAATGAATCTAACAGATCAAAAGTTCGAGATATTCTAGGATCTTTTTTATTTCAGGGTGATGACGTTGAAAAATACGTAAGAGTGCTTTCAGGTGGAGAAAGAAATAGATTAGCACTTGCAAAATTATTATTACAACCCTTTAATGTCCTTGTAATGGACGAACCAACTAATCATCTAGATATAAAATCTAAAAATGTATTAAAACAAGCATTGATTAAATTTAATGGTACCTTAATTTTAGTTTCACATGATAGAGACTTTCTTCAACAGTTAACCAATAAGGTTTATGAGTTTAAAAATCAAAAGATTAAGGAGTATTTAGGAGATATTGACTATTATTTAGACCAAAGGCAAGTTGAAAATTTTAGAGAAATTGAAAAGAAAGAAAAAAAAATAGCTTCAAAGTCAAACAAAGGACCTTCAAATTCTAATGAAAGAAATTTAAAGAAAAAAATTAGTAATGTAGAAAGTAAAATATCTAGACTTGAGAAAGAAATATCAATCATAGACGATAATCTTTTAAATAATTATGAAAAAACAATTTCTTCTCCAAATTTTTTTGTTAATTATGAAAAAAAGAAAGCAGATTTAGACTTGTTAATGAAAAAATGGGAAAACTTAAATTTATCTTAAAAGCCCTATATTTATAATTATACTTTCTAACCTATTAACAATGTGTAACTTAAATAATGAAGAGCTGTGGCTAATTATTAGGTTATATTTTTTTGCATTAACTCCCATTGTTTTGGCACTTTATTATTTGAAAAAAAATAAAATCAATATCAATACTGCTATCACATTATGTTTAACTTTTTTTATATGTGCTTTTGGATTTGAAATTTGGTTAACCTATGGTTTAATTGATGGTCTTCCTGTAAGTTTGAGAAGATCTGAAGCTTTGAATTGTGCAATTCCTCAAGATTTAAACTGGGTTTTAAACTCATTGGGTGATGTACTGATAGTATGGATAGGTTTATTCATTGTAAAAAAGATTTTCATTAAATCTTTTAATCCATTTGAAAAATGGAATTGGTCTGTTTTTATAGTTTTTCTTGTATGGTTCGTGGCTCAAAATATTTATGTTGAAGTATTTTTTTATCACCTTCAGTTAGGATCAAACGGAGACTTATCTTGGGGACCACTAATGCCTTTAGGTTCTTATTTCAACCCTATTCTTTTTGAAATTTCAGGAAGACCGGTGACTTTTCAGTCACAATCAACTTGGTTGTTGATGACTCCAATCATATATTTAATAACAATTTATTTAAATAAAAAATCACTTAAAAATGAAGTTAATTAACCTTACCTTATTTCTTTCTTTTTTATTTTTTTTCTCATGTAGTAAAGATGATTCTGTAGAGCAAGAATTAATTTTGGATTCTGATGGAACAGCAAGAGTTGTAGGGTATCTTCCTCAATACAAATTTGATTTTAACAATAATATTGACTATTGTAAATTAACCCATTTAAATCTTGCCTTTGCTAATCCTGGAGTTGACGGTAAATTAATAATTAATGATTTTAATAATATACTAGTAAAAGCCAGAGCTGATAATAGTAAAATTAAAATTTACATTTCTATTGGTGGAGGATATTTGACAGATGTTCAGGCTTCGACTTGGTCAAATTTAATTGATATAGAAGCTAATAGACCTCAGATAATTAATGAGATAGTGAGTTTTGTTGTTGATAATAATTTTGATGGCGTAGATGTTGATTTAGAATGGCAATATGTTACACCAGGGTACAGTCCTTTTGTAATTCAATTAAAAACTGCTTTGTCTGCTAAAGGAAAAGGAATGACAGCTGCATTGCCAGGAACAACAAGATATAATAATATAACTGACGAGGCCCTACAAACTTTTGATTTTATTAATCTGATGGCTTATGATTTTACTGGTCCATGGAATCCAACTGTTTCTGGTCAGCATAGCTCATACAATCATTCTGTTAGAATCTATTAATTTTTGGAAATATACTGTAGGTATTCCTAGGTTCAAAGTTAACTTTAGGCGTGCCCTTTTTATGGATATGATTTTACAAACTCATCAAATGTTACATCCTTTTCATATGGAGATATGGTTAATTCACAAACTTCTAAATGCTGATATTGATAATGTTGGTTTAAAGTTTTACAATGGAAGACCAACAATTAAATCAAAAGTTAAACTAGCTAGTGAGCAGGCTTCAGGGATAATGATATGGGAACTTGGACAAGATTCTTTTTCTGAATATTCGTTGCTTAAAACAATTCATAATGAATATAAAAATCTTGGATTTGCAACAACTGAACTTTGTTTAGATTAACTTTTAGGTAACCTCAGGTTTACTGTCATCGATTTTTAAGTATTCTTTGTTTTCTAAAATATCTCTAATAGCTATAACAGTTTCATAAAGATCAATAAAACTCACATAAAGAGGAGAAAACCCTAATCTAATGTTGTTTTCTGGTCGAAAATCAGGAATTATTCTTTTTCTTATTCTTATCACCTTTAATGAGGAGTTTACAAATCTTCCAAGCTTCTTTATGTTGAATAGTAATGTGAGATCCTCTAGATTTTGATTCAATTGGTGATATTATTTTTACATCAAATTTATTTAGCTCAATATTTATAATTTTTATTAAATACTCTCCCAATTCAATACTTTTATTTCTAATATTCATTATTCCTGCTTCAAGTACTAAATCAAGTCCAGTGTTGACAGGTATTAATGAAAGAACAGATGGAGTGCCGGCATTAAATTTATTTATATTATCAGCAGGTTTATATTTATTTTCAAAATCAAAAGGTTTTGAATGTCCAAACCATCCTTTTATTGGGTTTTGTAAATGATTCAATATATCTTTAGATAACATATAAAAATGATGGGGAACCAGGACCACTATTTAAAAACTTATACGTACATCCAATAGCAGCTTTAGTTTTAGAATCTTTAACATCAATATCCACAACTCCAATTGCATGACTACAATCCCAAACAATTATACTTTTATTATTTTCGGCAAATTCGTTTAACTCTTTAATAGGGTAAAGAAAGGAACTTTTATAAGTTACAAGACTTAAGCAGTATATTCCTGGATTTTCTTGAATTGATTTTTTTAAAACATCAATGTTACAGCTTAAATTATTATTATAATTTAAGATTGTAATTTCTTTTTTTTCTGTGTGGTCTTTTAATCCTTCAATTATATAATTATCACTAGGAAAGTTTAGACAGTCAGTTACAAGATTTTTTTTATACTGATTACTATCTAATAGACAGTATAAGATTTTGTACAAATTTACTGAAGTTGATTCGCCTACTAAAACTTCATCATTATCTGAATTAATTAATTTTGACATTTTAAAATTAATTTTTTCAGACATTTTTAACCAATTGTCATTCCAGCTACTTATCAAATTTTGACCCCATTCATTTTTAACAGCAGTAATTAAATCATTTTCTGTAACAACAGGTAATTTACCCAAAGAATTTCCATCTAGATAAATTTCATTCTCATTGTTTACAAATCTTGATTTGAATGATTTAAGATCATCATTATTATCCTTTTCTATTGCAATCTGTTTTAATTCCATTAAAAACTTTTAAAATATGGTTTTATTATTTTAACCCATTGTTTATACATTTTTTTACTAGGATGTAAACCATCTTCAGCTATTAAAGATTTATTTTGTAAAGCTGTTCTAGAGTTTTGAGTTACATCAAAAAATTTAATATCATTAATACTACACTCTTCAGATATTATATTATTGAATTCATTTATTTCTTTTTCAATAATATTTCTGTCTTTACCATTGGCAAAAGGAGTGACTCCCCAATCTGGAATTGAGACAACAAAAACTCTCTCTTTCTTCCCATTAGCATATTTTATAGATCGTTCTAAAAGCTCAATAAAATCTTTTTTAAAACTTTCAATACTTCTTCCTCTATATTGATTGTTAACTCCAATTAATAAAGAAACAAAATCATAATTTTTAAATTTTGTTTTGTTTAAAGTATCGATCAGTTGATCGGTAGTCCATCCTGATTTTGCAATAATTGTTGGATAACTTATTTTATTTTTTAAGGATTTATAAAGTTGAACTGGCCATCTTTCAGATTCTTTTACACTTTCTCCAATAGTATAGCTATCACCAAGAGCTAAATAACTGTAAGAATCAGATTCTTTTGATTGGCTAAAGCAGAAAAAGGGAATTAATATGATTAATATTAAAAAATTTTTCATTTAATCAGTTTGATGAGTTTTTTAATTTTACTAATACAGATTTTTGTTCATCGTTCAAACCATCAGCTGTGAAAATTGAAATTCCACTAGCACCATTTGTTTTAGATATCTTAATGGCCTTTTCAAAATCACCAGGTTTTTTTAAAGCTCCTGCGTAAAGCCCTGAATGAATAGGGAATTCAACATCACTAACTCCTTGTCTAGTTGCAAATCCAATCCAATTGATATTTTCTCGGTAAAAATTTTGATACAACATTGGATATGCCGAGTCTAAATTCCAATCGTTCCATGCTTGTCTAACCATCTGTCTTGACATTTCTGGGAAAGGAAAAACTGCAGCAGTTACTTTTTTATTTTTTGAATGAGCAATATCAATAATTTCATTTACTAAGCTTGTAATAGCATTAAGTCTAAATTGTCTCCATTCTGTTGAAAGGTGTGGATTTCTCATTTCTAATGGATTTTTATTAAATATTTTTTTAAACTCTTTAATGGCTATAGGGTGATAACCATAATCGTATTCTGGCAGCTCAGTATCTTGTACGATATTATATTTAGGTTGTAAGTCAGCTCCTAAAATAACATCTGGATATCTGACATAATCTAAATGTACTGAAGCTAATCCTTCAACTTCCATTAATTTTTTTGCATTATTTATTATGTGATTTCTCGCTTCGGGATGAAATGGACTTAACCATTGATAATAATTTACATAAGCTCTGTACTCAAGAGAATTTTGACCATTTCTGTTGACTGCATACCATTCTGGATTTTTGTTAGCAATAGTATCACCAGGTCTGTTTACTGTCCACATCCAACCATGAACTTTTATATTTTTTTTATTAGCTAAAGGAATAATTTTTCTTAATATTTCAGGGGAGCCACCAACCAAAATTTCACTAATTCCAAGTGAATCGTAGTAGCTAATTTTTTTAATCCAAATTTCTTCTTTAAAATCATTTCCTGCACCTGTCCATGTGCTAATTGTAAACTCATTTTCGTTTTTTTCATTTATACAGCTAACAAAACAGCATAAGCTAAATATTAATAGTACCTTTTTAATCATAATTTAGTTTTTAATTTTTCCAGTTTCATCAATAGAAAAGTTATATTCACCATCGTTTAGTTCAATTACATAACCATCCTCAGTTTTAAGAAAATTACAAGAAATTTTTATATTTCTATATTCAAAATCTTTAAATTCAATTGAAGTATTAGCTTCTAAATTTTTCAAATATTTTAAATTTCCAAAAGTAATTTCACGGAAAACAGTGTAAAGTATATGTTGAGTAATTAGTTTGTTGGTCATATTGAAAACTTCATTATTTTCAGAAAAAACTAAGTAACCCCAATTTTCTGGGACATGCATATTAATAATCCCTTGAGGAGACCAAACCCAATTATACTCTGGTAAGTACTTGCCATTTTCTTTTTTTCTGGAATAAACACCATTATTTATTTCGAAATCCCAATTAACTCTTGAAAAATTGATTCTCCAGACATCTCCAGAAATTACTTTCTCATCTTTTATAGATGTATTTAGTTTTTCTATTTCTTTTAAAGGAATAGCAATTTCTACAGTCCAGTAGTCATCTAAATCATTTGGATCATTCAATGTGCCACTCATATCTACTGCAGATTTTAATCCATTTATGTCCCAACTACTGTCAGCTTTTCCTTTTAGTCTATATGGTCTATTTAAAAATAGATCCCATTCAGTCCCCAGAGCATTTATTTCAATTTCTCCATAGCTAAAAACGTCATCATTTGGATTTATAAAAACTTCAAAATCATTATTGTAATATATCACCTCATCTCTTTTAGTAATATCTCCCCAAATGTGATTTTCATAAAGTTTAGCAAAAACATATAAGAATTTATCGTCCCATAACATTTTAACATTCGTTTTTTGCCTTGGTATTTTATCCCCCTCAATATCAATGAAATCATCAGTATAAATAGCGTTGCTCCATGCTAATTCATCATCTTTTCCGTCAATATTTATTTGATCATTTATTTTATTTACAATGTAATGTTTAGGTAAAATTATTTTATCATTTATATCTAATTCTAAATTGTCTGAGTTATTACAGTTGATAAGGGATAATGAAAAAAATAAAAAAAATGACCTCATATGGTTAATATATAAATATGTATTAGTAAATTAAAGTTATCAATTATTCTTTTTAATGCAGTATTTTTTGTTCATATACCTGTTTTTTTTAACTTTTTTAAATCAGGAAATAAAAGTTATTTCATATAACATAAGATATAATAACCCAAATGATGGTAAAGATATATGGGAAAACAGAAGATCTTCTGTTGTTGATTTTATTAAAAATGAAAACCCTGATTTTTTGGGTTTACAAGAAGTTACCTTATCTCAACTTACTTATCTAAACACAAACTTAACAGAATATTCTTATGTCGGTGTTGGTAGAGACGATGGTAAAACAAAAGGTGAATACAGTCCGATCTATTATAAAAAATCTTTATTTGAATTACTCAAAACTGAAACATTTTGGCTATCGAAAACACCAGGATCTATTTCCGTAGGATGGGACGCTTCTATGGAAAGAATTTGTACATATGGATATTTCAAAGTAAGAAATTCTGATAAAAAATTATGGATTTTCAATTCTCATTTTGATCATATTGGTGAAATTGCTAGAGAAGAATCAGCTAAACTGATACTAAAAAAAATTAGTGAACTTTCCAAAAAAGATGATTACGTTATATTAACTGGAGATTTTAATTCAACAGATAATTCAAAAACTATTTCTATTTTGGCTAAGGATTTAAATGATACAAATTTTGATATTAAAAATACAAATCCTGTTTATGGAACTTATAATGGTTTTAAGCTAAATCCATCATCCAACAATAGAATTGATTATATTTTTGAGAAAAATTTTAATATGTTAAGTTCTGGTCACTTACATGTTAAAACTAAAACGGGTAGATGGGTTTCTGATCATAATCCAGTTTATGCTAATCTAAAATTTAAATAATTTCTAAGTAATAAATTCTATGACTGTTAACTCTGGAAATATAATAATATTGATCATAACAATCTTAGCTTTAGATCTAAGTGCTCAAGATGAAATTACCCCCACTGTAAAATTGGAAGGTAAATGGAAAATGGATTTTAATTTTAGTGATGAATTTGATGGAAAAAAATTAAATTCTAAACAATGGTGGGATTTTAATCCATCATGGCATGGAAGAAAACCTTCCCATTTTTCTAGATCAAATGTTAAAGTTAAAAGAGGTTATCTGCAATTAATTGCAAAATCATTGAATCCAAAAAACGTTAGTGTTCAAGACAAGGCAAGGGGCTATGATAAATTCAGTACAGCAATAGTTAAAAGTAAAAATAGAAGCCATTACGGATATTATGAAGCCAGAGCAAAATCAATGTCTGCTGGTGTATGTAATGCTTTTTGGCTTTATGACCCCCTTGAGGAATCGATTAAATATAAGCATGGCGAGTATTCAGAGGAAATTGACATATTTGAAGTGTTTGGAAAAGCATCTAAAGAAGAAAATCACCGGGCATACTATGCAGCAGTCCATCGTTATCAAACTCCTTATGTAGAGTCACTAGTTAACAAAAAGAAATATAAACTTGAAAATAGATATACCAAGGTTAATGTGTCCTATGATTTTTATGAAGATTTTCATATCTATGGATTTTTATGGACACCTGAACTATTAATATGGTACTTGGACGGAAAAGAAGTTTTTAGAAGAAAAAATGATTTTTTTAAAAGACCATTACACATAATTTTTGATGCTGAAATAATGGAAGTGTGGGATGGTTTACCCAAATTAGAGGACTTGCCAAGTAATTTTAAAATTGATTATGTAAGAGTGTGGAGAAAAGAGGAATAAATCAATGCTATTAGTTAAATAATTTTGGTTTAATAAATAGCTTTTACATGCATTATTTCTAATTTAAAATCTCCCTTTTGTTTATCCGAAATTTGGAATCCTAATGAACTTAATTTCTTTGTGTCAAGTTTAGGTGATCTATAGGAATAGTATCCCATAAACATAGGTTTTAAATCACTAGTTTTTATTTCGATTTCTATCCACTCATTTTTAATTGTGTTGAAATTCGATGAGTAATTAGTAGAACGATAGCCTTCTCTAAATCTAAATTTATAAGTTTTTCCATCTCCTTTAACTTTTAATTTAAATAATTTTACCTTATCAAGAATTCCTCTCTCAAATCCCATTCTAGAGGAGGCAAACCCTCCGTTGTTTTCTAAAGAAAGATTTCCTGAAAACACTAAGTTTTGTTCTTCATTTAAATATAATGTTGAAGATGAAACTCCACCCATTACATCATCGTTTACAATTCTCCAGTCCTCGAGTCCTATATCATTGCTAGTATTAATTAAATCTAAATTTTGGGCTGTGATTATTGAATTGATCATAAAGATTATTAAGTAAATATATTTTTTCATAGCATTAATAAAACAAATACTGTACCTAAATGAAGTAAATAAAAAATCCTTACAAATCAATGACTTGTAAGGATTTAATTATAAAAATTAAATTAGTTATTTGGGGATCCCTGAACCACCAAATGGCGCCCAATTTGCATGAACCATTTTCCAACCAGAATCTGTTGAAATCCATACAGCAGAAGCTCTTGTGCTGTAATCAATTTTCTCTTGTGAATCATTAAACGTATATGCTCCATTAGCGTAAAATTTAACTATTGCAGTATTCATATCAGGAGAAAAATCAATATCAAAATCTCTTAAATCAAAACTATCCCAAGTAAAATTTCTTTTAGTTAAAAAACGCTCTTCATTTTGAGTATAAAATTCTGTCAAACTCGAATCTCCAGATGTTAACATCATATCATTTCCGTAGGATGCAGTAATGAAATTTGCAGATGGAAAAGTTGCAATTGGCGGAGATGAATTCGTTAAAATGATTCAACAAGAAGTTGAACAGTGGGGAGAAGCTGAATATGTTTGGACAACAGATTACAAATTTTCCTTAGCAACTACATTAGATAATGATGATTCAACAAATGTTGATCAAGGCGATTGGGTTAATGCTCAATTTACTCAAGAACTTGAAACTCCGGTTGATGGTAATACAAGAAATGTATATTATGAGTTTTATCATATTATTGATGGTAAAGTAGTTTCATGGAATCAATTTAAAAGAGGAGAAAAGGAATAATTTATCCTGAATTAATAAAATAAAAAACCCTCGTCAATTATTTGTTAGCGAGGGTTTTTTTGCCGGAGAGACGGGGATTCGAACCCCGGCGACAGTTACCCGTCGACAGATTAGCAATCTGCTCCATTACCACTCTGGCACCTCTCCAGTAGTTCTTTTAAGTTAAAAGAGCGAGCAAATTTAACTTTTAGAATTCAATTCAACAAGGTTTAAAATAAAAATTATAGATTCTTTGTTAATTCTTTTACGATTCTATTTTCTGAAAGAAATTCTTTACCAATAACTTTCAAGCAGTATAAGATGGAACTGCTGCTATCATACCTACGGCTCCAAATAACAAACCTCCACTTATAATAACAATAAATATTTCAAGTGGGTGAGATCTTACACTATTTGAAAATATAAATGGTTGACTGAAAAAGTTGTCAATTAATTGACCAATTGCAAACCCAATGGCTACATAGATTGCTTTGGCTAAAATTACGGAGCTAAAGTCTTGAGTTATATGACTTGACATGGTTAGAAGAATCATTAGAATTCCACCAATAAATGGTCCAATAAAAGGGATTAAGTTCAACAGAGAGCATAAAAATGCAATTACAATAGCATTTGGAGTTCCTATAATAAGAAGAAGTATAGTATAAATGATAAAAAGAATAAAGATTTGTAAAATAAGTCCAGCAAAATATCTGGACAAAAGAACTGAAATTGAGTCAAAAGATTTTTTAAATTTTTTATTTGATTTTTTTGGAATCAAAACAAGTAAGCTATTAAGTATTAGTTTAGAATCTTTTAAAAAGAAGAATGAAATAAACATTACAGATAAGATTCCAATTGTTAAATTACCTAACGTCTTACCAACTGAATTTAAAATTTCTGGTAAAAATGTAAAATCAATATTGTTTAACCAGTTTAAATTAAAAATCGAATTGTCTAAACTAAATCCATAACTAATTAAGTAACTAGATAGCTCAGAGTAAAGAAATAAAATGTTTTCTTTAAAAGAATCTACGTCTAATAAAGAAAGGTTTTTTCCTTGTTCTATGACAAGGGGAACAAATAGTGAAATTATTCCAATAACTATACCGGTCAAAATACCCATTGTTAGAATGGATGCTGTAGTATTTTTTAATTTTAATTTATTGGTAAAAAAATTCACAAAAGGCCTTCCAATTAATGAAACCACTGCGGCAATAATTAAGTATGATATTAAAATTTGAATTTCATTTAATAGAAACAATCCTATGCAAATAGCTGTCAAAATTGCAATAGATCTTAATATTCCTTTGGAAATTTCTTTGTAATCCATAGCGCAAATATATTACATATTAACAATAGACACTGTATGTGTAGCAATTATTGCAGCAGTTTCAGCCCTAAACCTTGATTTACCAAGCGATACGGGTTTAAATCCTAAATCAATAGCTTTTTTCACTTCATTTTCGGTAAAATCACCCTCAGGTCCAATTAATACAATGATTTTTAGTTTTAGGTTTTAAACAATTCATAAAAAATTCTTTTTCTGAATTATTACAATGAGCTATAAATAGCTCATCGTTAAACTTTTTTTTATAAAAATCTTTTAACGTGGTCATTGGATTTAAAATTGGGTGATGAGCTTTAAGGGATTGTTTCATTGCAGAAACAAGTACTTTATTTAATCTTTTTTCATTGATAAATTTTCTTTCACTTCTTTCACAAATTATTGGAGTTATTTCTGAAATTCCAATTTCACTTGCTTTTTCTAAAAACCATTCAAATCTTTCGTTTGATTTTAGAGGAGATATAACAACATGTAAAGAATAGTTAAGTTTATCTTTTATTTCAAAATTTAAAATATCAACTTCACAGTTGTTTTTTGAAATAGAACTGATCTTACCATTAAAAAAAATATTTTTTCCGTTTGTAATTAAAATTGTGTCATCAATTTTTTTTCTTAATACTTTAAATAAATGTCTACTTTCTTCTTTTGAAAAAAGTAGCTTTTTTTGAGTTTTTCGTCAAGATTAGGTAAATAAAATAGTTGCATATTAAAATTTAAATCGTGCTTCTGCGCCTTTCTCTAATGATGAAAAATCACTGTTTTGATATTTTAAAAAACCAACCATGGCTATCATTGCTGCATTGTCAGTGGTATATTCAAATTTTGGAAAGAAAGACTTATAATTTTCATACTGTTCGTTCTTTTTAAACTTATTAATTATTCCGCTGTTACAAGAAACTCCACCTCCAAAAACTATTCTATTAATTCCAGTTTGTTTAATAGCTTTAATTACTTTTTCATATAAAATCTCAATTATAGTATGTTGCAATGAGGCACAAAGATTATTTAAGTTCCGATTCAATAAAATTTTCATTTAATTGTTTTTCCTTTTGTAAAAATCGCATAAAACCTGTTTTTAATCCGCTAAAACTATAATTTAGATCTTCAACTTTAGGTTTTGTGAAACTATATTTTTTTATGTCCCCTGACTTAGATTCTTTATCGATATGTGGACCAGCTGGATAGGGGAGACCTAACATTTTTCCACATTTATCAAACGTTTCTCCAATTGCGTCATCTAATGTTTCGCCTATTATTTCCATTTTGAAATAATCTTTTACTAAAACAATTTGAGTATGGCCTCCAGAAATTGTTACTCCAATAAACGGAAAATTTGGTTTTGTTTCTCCACAGTCTTCAATAAAATGTGCCAAAAGGTGTGCTTGCATGTGATTTACCTCAATAAGAGGAATATTTAATCCCATCGAAAGTGATTTTGAAAACGAGGATCCCACAAGAAGCGAACCCAATAAACCAGGCCCTCTGTGTATAGCGATAGCATTTAACTGTTTTTTATCGATATTTGCATTGAGGATTGCTTGATTAACTACTGGAATTATGTTTTGTTGATGGGCCCTTGATGCTAATTCTGGAACTACACCTCCAAAAGATTTGTGTATTTCTTGATTTGCTATAAGGTTTGATAAAACTTTACCGTCACAAATTACTGATGCTGAAGTATCATCACATGAAGATT